>NC_012108.1:4191804-5589073 GCF_000020365.1 Desulforapulum autotrophicum HRM2
CCCTTTAAGCGTTGCAGCCCCGGCATCTGACCCTTGAATTGAAAAAAAGAAAAAAACAACAAGGGAATATCGGACAATTGCTTGAACTATGGAATCAAATTTGATCATGGCCTCTACCATCTTCATCTATCGTTCACCTGGGTGACTGAAAACCGCCTGTCGTTGAAACACCAGACAGACAAAGATGCAATTTATATGCCTGATTCGTTTTAAATGAAACATCAGCCAGTTGAGATAAGTCAGTAGACGATTTTTTTATATGAAACACTCGCCAAAGCAGTGTCAATGATGGTGTTTCAAAATTCGTTGAGGTCGGAGCCATACCTCGCTCCGGCCGTGCCGGTTATAAAAAAGGCCCTTCCAACTCCTGCTCAATACAAAGCTTCTTGATTTTTTCAACCAGGGTGGTCCGGTTCATCTTGAGCATTTCAGCAGCCCGGGCCTTCACCCAGTTCGTTTCGTTCAACGCGTGGAGAATCATTGATCGCTGGAACGATTCAACGGCATCGTTGAATCCCACCCCGCTTTTAAACACAGCCGCCATCATGGGCAATTCTCCAGATGGAGAAGTGTTCGTCATGTGATCGGGAAGATGGGAGGGATCAATCAGGTCTTCTTCAACCAGCACAGATATGCGTTCCATGAGATTCTCAAGTTCCCGTATATTGCCGGGCCAGTGGTAGGCTGACATGATGGCCAGCACCTCATCGGAGAAAGTTTTGGGTCTGTAGTTGTAGACCCTCTGTCCAAGTCTCCGCTGAAAATGTTCCAACAGCAGTGGAATGTCTGCAACCCGCTCCCTCAGGGGTGGAATGTGAAGGGGAATCACATTGAGCCTGTAGAACAGATCTTCCCGAAAGGTACCTTCCTCCATGGACTGGGAAAGATCCTTGTTTGTGGCTGAGATGATCCGGATATCCACGTCCACGGATGTGGTTCCGCCAACCCGCTCAATACAACGCTCCTGGAGGGCACGCAGCAGTTTCACCTGGAGGTCCGGGCTCATATCTCCAATTTCGTCAAGGAACACCGTGCCCTTGTCTGCAAGTTCGAATCTGCCGACTCTGGATCGGTGTGCTCCGGTAAAGGCCCCTTTTTCATGGCCGAACAGTTCGCTTTCCAGAAGTTCGCCGGGTATGGCCCCGCAGTTGATGATGACAATGGGACCTTCACTTCTGAAACTATTGGTATGGATGGCCCTTGCAATGAGCTCTTTGCCCGTCCCACTCTCTCCGGTTATAAGAACCGACGAGTCTGATACGGAAACTTTTTTCACCACATTCAGAAGATCTATTATCGGTTTACTGGCGCCCGCAATTTCATCAAAGACAAACACCTTGGACCGGGATTCATCGTCCGGTTTAATCGGAGCGGATCTATCCTTCGTTGAAACATTCGGCATCATTTCAAAATCTTTGTTAATTTTTCAGATATTGCTTCAGCCGTAAACGGCTTGACAACATAGTTTGACACACCTGCCTGGACAGCCTCGATGACATTCTGTTTCTGGGCCTCAGCTGTGACCATGAGAAAGGGTGTTTTCTTGTACCGGTCACTTGCCCGAACCGATTTCAACAGTTCCAGCCCGGTCATTTTAGGCATGTTCCAGTCTGATATGATAAGATCAACAGACTGCCTGTCCAACACCTCCAGGGCCGTGGTTCCATCATCTGCCTCAAGAATATTTTTAAAGCCGATCTGCTTTAAGATGTTCTTGAGTATCCGGCGCATGGTCGCAAAGTCGTCCACAATAAGAATCTTTATGGATGTGTCCATTGCCTAAAATTTCCTCCTTTATGGTTGCAGCGTTGGGCTATCGCTCAAAGCAGACTTCAATGGTAAAACTGCCCTCTCCGACAAAGAAAGGGATGGCAATCCTTGGGCCATTTGTATAATGGGAAATGCTGTGATTCTTTCCGGTTATCACCGAGGGGATGGCTGCCTTGAAGATTTTTCCCGTATCTTCAAGCTCTTTCCTTGCCTGTCCTGAAATCATGTTGGTCAGCTCTCCAACAGCATCGGCAATTTCGCTGTTGAGCGATTCCATCTTCTCCCCAAACATATTTGAAACAATGTTAAGAATACAATCCCCCTGAAAAGTCACGGAAATGGTACCATTGGTTACGCCGGTCAACCCGATGACACCGGTCACATCCCCCCTTGCCACATTGTCCTTTTTAAGATAAGGTTTTCCCGCTTTAACCGTTACAAACGCCATGGTTTCGAGAACATTGGTTGTCGCATTGATAAAAGGATTTATCAAACTTACATCCATATCATCCCTTCCAAATTACACCCCTCCGCGGTGGAACTTTCTGCCCATAAATCATGCAGCCCACGTTTCAATCATCACTGTTATAAAGCATTATATTTTTCAGATGGGCATAGGTTTCAAGTTCCATGGACTCAAAGGAGATACCCAGTCCAGAGGAAAGCACCCTTGCAACCCTTGCCTTCATGGAAAGTTCGATACGCTCACTTCCCCCTGTTAAAAAAATTTTCACACCACACTGGGTTCCAGGCTCAAGCAGGGTGTCGGTTTTGACAAACACCCCACTGAGACTTATGTCACGGGAGCTTCCCCTTGCCTCAATCTTTGCGTCAATGGCCGTCAAAATGATCAAGGTCGAAAACGTCACCCGGGTATGTCTTCGCCTATCTCCACCTCTGGGGATATCCATTGCAGCCCCTTTCCATACCTGTTGTTAACCACAAAACCATCACGCAAATAAAGCTACCATAATTTATTACCCTTAACAAGCCATTATCCCCTCCTGGGGAGCGGGTAGCACCGGCAGCAAAAAACGGCAAAAAAATAAAACTTATATTTTATCCGCTATGCCCAGAAAAACAGTCACCACCCCAGGGTCAAACTGAGTGCCTCCCGCCTTTTCAATTGTCGAAAGCACTTTTGACTTTTCCATGCGCCTTCGATAGGACCGGTCTGAAGCCATTGCATCAAACACGTCGGCCACGGATAAAATTCTGGAAAGCTTGGGGATAGTAAGACCTGAAAGACCGTCGGGGTAGCCTGTGCCGTCATAGCGTTCATGGTGGTGGCGGATAATTTCCTGTTCCCGGTCCCACAGCCCTAACTTTCCCACGATATCAGCACCAATGGCCGGATGCTCTTTAATCTTTTCATACTCGTCCGGGGTAAGCCTTCCCGGTTTCAACAATATGTCGTCCCGGATACCGATCTTACCGATGTCATGGAGGCGACCTGCAAATTTGAGAATCGAAAGTTCTTCTTCCTCACACCCCATCTCCTGGCCGATCGTATGGGCGATTTCAGCCACCCGTTCCGAGTGTTTCATGGTATAGGGGTCCCTTGCCTCAAGGGCTGCAACAAAGGCATACAGGGTTGAAAAAAGGTTGTCGTAAATATTCTCGTAAAGGGCAATACTTTCAATGGCAGAGGCAGCTTTTTGCGTGATAAAATTCATGTAGTAAATATCCTTATCTCCAAACCGTCTCTCACCGGCAAAGATGGATGCAGTCACCATACCAAAGGTCTTTTCCCTGATTTTAAGTGGTACTGCCATGAACGAAAGTACATTGCGTGCAAGCAGTTCGTTGTCCCTGGCCCGGGCAACAAGGCAGGCTTTGTTGTCCTTGACAACCCCTGTAAAGAACGCTTTTTCCCCGGGGGACAGGGCCGTGTTGCCTTGGAAGGCGTCATCGGAACCCGCCATGGGAAAAAACGAACTGTCCTGCTCGGTGTAAGTATAAAAGGTCACCTGGTCTGCTGTAACCACCTCCCGGCCCAGGGCTACGACCGTATTAAAAATCTCATCACTTGAGGCAGTGCTTGAGAAATCCTCCATGATCCGGTTGAGGGTGTTGACCTCATCTATCCTCACCAGAAGCTGATTGTTCAGGGCATTTAAACGTTCCTGGCGCTCCACCTCCTCCCTGAGGATGAGATTTTCAACAAAAAGCCCCCGTTCCCTGATGATCCGCTTATACGAGAGTTCCATCTGCTCAAGGTTTACGGGTTTTACAAGAAAATCCACAACACCGTTCTTCAAGGTTCTGATGGTGTTGTCAAGGGAAGGGTAACCGGTCATGATGACAATGGGCAGGGTATTATCGATCCCCCTTATCCTTTCTGCAAGTTCAAGACCATCCATTTCAGGCATGTTGATGTCAGTAAAACAGCATCCAATTTTTACCTGTTTTATGATCTCAATGGCTTCGATCCCGTTTCTTGCCGTGTACACATCATATCCCTTACGCTCGAAATACTCTTCAGAGACATCCAGTATACCCTCTTCGTCGTCCACCACAAGAATTGTATCTTTAGCGTTATTCGTCATTCCCTGCCATCCATGACTCTTTTTAAAACGTAAACAGTTGGTTTATATCGGCGTCATACTAAACCATTTACCCCTTCAATGCAAAACAAATCAACCCGGGCACTTGCCGATCTTTTTTGCCCGAAATTCTTTAATCCCGCGCATTTATGGACAGGTCAGGCAGGGCAATTCAGACAAACCGACCTAAGAATATAATTCGATTAAAAATCAATTTTACAGAACTATATTCTTGACTTTACAAAAAAAAGAAAATATACACTACACAAAACACGAAATGAACCCTTTCGTCGTTCGTTGTGGTTAGAGCAGTCACCCTGCTTCGGCCGTACAGGTTATTAAAAATTTATTCAAAACCATACGAAGCCCCAGAGGAGCACCATGGATGCCATTGATCTTAAAATCCTGAAAATCCTGCAGAACAAGGCCAGAATTCCCAATGTGGAAGTTGCCAGGCAGGTTGGCATGGCCCCGTCTGCCGTGCTCGAAAGGATCAAAAAGCTCGAACTCCAGGGTGTCATCCAGGGTTACGAGGTTCGCCTCAATCCCGAACGATTCAACCGCTCCCTCATCGCCTTTGTGACCGTTCGTGTCAGAGAAATCCTTTCTATTCGGAAAACCGGCCGGGAAATTTCCGAGATAGAGGCGGTCCAGGAGGTTCACTTTCTTGCCGGCAGTGACGCCCTGATGGTAAAAATACGGGTTTCAACCCCCCAGGAACTTGAGACCCTGCTAATCACAAAAATTGCCGCAATCCAGGAGGTCCTTTCAACAGAGACCCAGATCGCCCTGTCTACATTTAAAGAGAGCGCCAAAATCCCCCTAAACCCACGATCAAAAAAAAACAAGGAGAATTAAATATGCCCATGTCACCCGATTTCATACAAAGACTCGACCCTGTATTGGAAAAGGCCAGAAAACATTTTGGCACACCGTTTCACATCTACGACGAAGCCGGCATCCTTGAAACAGGTGCACGGCTCAAAACTGCCTTTTCAAAGATTCCCGGATTCCGGGAATACTATGCCGTCAAGGCCCTGCCCAACCCCTCAATCATGAAAATCATGCAGGGTCTGGGATTCGGGTTCGACTGCAGTTCCACCCCGGAGATCCTCCTTGCAAGGCAAATAAACAGCCCCAGCCAAGACATCATGTTCACCTCAAACAATACCAGCCAGAAAGATTTTGAAACGGCGTGCATGGACGGCGGGGTAATTCTCAATCTGGACGATATCTCCCTGGTGCCCAAGGTGCCTGTCATGCCGGAACTGATCTGCTTCAGGTACAATCCAGGCCCACGGCGCGAGGGAAACAAAATCATCGGAAATCCTGTGGAATCAAAATACGGGGTGAGCTACGACCAGATCATCGACGCTTATAAAGCCGCCATGGACCGGGGAGCAAAGCGCTTTGGCCTCCACACCATGCTTGCCTCAAACGAGCTTGACTACACCTATATGGTCGAGACCACCCGCATGATCCTTGACATGGTAAAAATGGTCAGTACTGCCCTGAACATCACCTTCGAGTTCATCAACATTGGCGGCGGCCTTGGCATACCCTACCGGCCGGAAGATAAACCTTTGGATATTGAGGCCCTCGGCCGTGAAACCGGTGACCTGCTTGCAAAATTTCAGCAGACCCACGACTGGAGCCCGAAACTGTTCATGGAGAGTGGCCGTTTTATAACAGGCCCCCATGGCGCCCTTGTAACCACAGTTATCAACCACAAGGATATATACAGGCAATACGTTGGCGTGGATGCCTCCATGTCGGCCCTCATGCGCCCGGGAATGTACAACGCCTATCACCACATTCACATTCCCGGCAAAGAGCATTCAAAAGACCTCCAAACCGTTGACGTGGTTGGCTCCCTTTGTGAGAACAACGATAAATTTGCCGTCCAGCGCACCCTTCCCCGAACCGAGGAGGGAGATCTGCTGGTTATCCACGATACCGGCGCCCACGGCCATGCCATGGGATTCAACTACAACGGCAACCTCAGACCAAAAGAACTGCTGCTCAAAACCGACGGAACCATCGAACTGATCCGGAGGGCGGAACGGGTCGAGGATTATTTTGCAACCCTTGACTTTGAACCCGACGTCATTTGAGATTGCAATTGGCCTTAACCTTTTGATATGGGTGTGATACAAGAGCGTTGCGACCAATAATACCAGGGGGAGGTAAAAGAGACTCGATGAAAATAGCCATGGCCCAGACAAATCCCGTAATAGGCGATTTTGATTTCAACATCCAGGCGATGATCAAACGCGCCCTTGAGGCACGAGCCCTGGGCTGTGAACTGATCGTATTTCCCGAACTTTCCATATCTGGATATCCGCCCGGAGATCTTCTTGAACGGAATGACTTCATCGACAATCAACTCAATGCCCTCCAGGAATTGATCCATTCAATCCGCGGAATCGGGGTGCTGTGCGGGGTTGTCAACCGGGAGATCTGCCAGGGGGAAAGGCGGCTCTTTAACTCGGCCCTGCTGTTTGAGGAACAAAATATCCTTGCACGGACCGACAAGCAACTCCTGCCCACCTATGACATTTTTGACGAGTTAAGGTATTTCACCCCGGGTCCCAAAAGTTCATTAATTTCCTACAAGGGGTTAAACCTTGGTATCACCATCTGCGAGGACATCTGGAACGATGAAGCCGGACTGGGGCAGAAACATTATGACCGCAACCCAGTGGCTGACCTTGCCAGTCTCGGGGCAGATCTGTTCATTAATATAGCAGCCTCACCGTTCCACGGTGGGAAACAGGATCTAAGGAACACCCTCTTAAAAAAGATTACAGCCCATTACAATCGGCCGCTGATCTTTGTCAACCAGGTGGGCGGCAACGACTCAACCTTGTTTGACGGCCTGAGCCTTGCCCTGACAGCCCAGGGAGAAGTGGCTGCCAGGGCCATGGACTTTTCAGAAGATCTTGTGGTGTTTGACACAACCACCCAAAAAGGCGACTGCCATGGGGTATCAACTACGGACGACCAGGCCATTCTCAAAGCCCTTGTCATGGGCACCCGGGACTATGTGACCAAATGCGGATTTAAACAAGCGATCATCGGCTCAAGCGGGGGCATTGATTCCGCCCTGACCGCAGCCATTGCCGTTGCAGCCCTTGGCAGAAAAAACGTCAAGACGATCTTCATGCCGTCGATCTATACCTCAAAACAGAACATTGAAGACACAAAAGCCCTTGCCCTGAATCTCGGCATCTCCTGGCAGTCCATCCCCATAGCGCCCATGTACGACGCCTTTTTAACACTGTCAGACACCTTTAATCCCGAAAACCCCGGCATCACAGAGCAAAACATCCAGGCCAGGATAAGGGGAACCATCCTCATGGCATTTTCCAACAAAGAGGGGTCCATGCTCCTTGCAACTGGCAACAAGTCCGAGATGGCCGTGGGGTATTCGACCCTCTACGGAGACATGTGCGGCGGTCTGGCAGTCATCGGCGACCTGCCCAAGAAAAAGGTGTATGAGATCTCTCGGCTCATCAACCGGGAAAGGAAAACCATCCCCCTTTCCATCCTTGAAAAGGCCCCGAGCGCCGAGCTTGCACCCGACCAGACAGACCAGGACGACCTGCCCTCCTACGATATCATTGACGCCGTAGTCAAGGCCCATGTTGAAGACCACCAGAGCATCGAAGATATGGTGACCCAGGGCCTTGATCGATCAACCGTGAATGAGATTGTTCAGCGGATCACCCGGAACGAATACAAGCGATACCAGGCCCCACCCATCCTGAGGGTCACGGCCAAAGCCTTTGGCGCAGGACGAAGGCACCCCATGGCCCAGCGCTACAGACCCTGATTCACCGGCACACACCCCGGAATTGCAACCTTTTTCCGGCCTCTAATGTAGCGTTCCATCCGCAAATTTAATTTTAAAAATCAGCATGGTAGAAGACAATCGGTGTCCGTCTGCTGAACCGAGAAAGTCGGGGGATTTTCAGCCAGGCCAAACCCAAACCGCAAAAACTCGGTCGTTCCTCCCTCAAACAATTTGCGGTTTTATTGGGTTTGCCCTGCCCGAAAATCTGATCCCCTTTGTTTCTCAATGTTCAGCAGACAGTCACCGATTGCCCCCCAATAAAACGAACTAAAATTAAATTTGCTGGCATTTCATGCTTTGTTGTACCCGGCAGGGTATGACCGTTTTGTGAATACACCGACAGCAGAGCCTCCGTCGGGGGCGGCATGATACCACTTTCGTCGTTTGTTATGCCCACCAGGCCATGGCCGTTCTATAAACCTGCCTAATCCTGAACAAACAGATCAAGGGCCTCGATGAACGGTGGGTCTTCCTGCTCCATGGTTTCAAGGATGGCCTTGTGCATGCGGCGCTTGTGCTCACCAAAGATGCCCCGTTTCTTGTTAAACCCCCTTGCAAAGGCCATGGCCTTTTCCATCATCTCCTCCTGGTTGCTGCCTGCTTCCTCGATGACATGGTGCAACAGCAGCTCATCCGCCGTCACCCGTTCACCCGTCAGCTTCATCCGATTGAACAGGTATTCGGGAAAAGCCTTTCGCACAAAGGCGATCATGCCTGGAAGAAAAGGGATACCCAGGTCCACCTCGGGAAAGCAGAAAAAGCCCCTGTCTGACTTCATGAACCGGAAGTCACAGGCGCAGGAAAGGATGGCTCCGTTGCCAAAGGCGTGCCCGTTGATGGCGGCAATGACCGGGACGGGCATGGTCAGAAGTCGCTTGAAGATTCGGTTCATTTCAAACATAAACGTCTTGATATTTTCAAAATCTTTTTTAGCAAAACAGCTGCCCAGCCAATCCACATCAATACCCTGGGAGAAATTTTTAACATCCATTGAGGTGAGAATAATGGAACTGATATCCTTATCCTCAAGTATGGTGTCAAAAACGTCGTTCATTTGCTGTGCAAAAACAAGGTTCTGCCGGTTGGCCCCGTTGTTCATGGAAATTACGGCAACCGTCTCTTTTTTTTCCCACTCAATAACCGCCATGGTCTTCTCCTTTTCTTTTCCAGGTTTCTCAGCAACTCCAGATCCGATTTAAACGATGCAGGCGTCAGTCGGTGTCCTCCACAATTAGAATTACTGCTCTTTTTTGTAGACTCATTTTTCCTGATATGGTAGCGAGTAGAGGAACCAGACGACCCGAACATACAGACAAGGACAATGAATGCTTATCAAATGCTGGGGCTCCCGGGGGTCCACTCCCATATCCGGGAAACAATACCTCAAATACGGCGGAGATACAACCTGCATTCAGGTGACAGCCCAAAGCGGAGAAACCCTGATCATTGATGCTGGAACCGGGATTCGTGAATTAGGTGAAAGCCTTGGCAACAAAGCCAACTGCTATCTTATTCTGACCCATGCCCATTTAGACCATGTGGCGGGATTTAATTTTTTCAAACCCCTGTTCCACAGCGACTCGGTGGTGGAAATCCAAAACAGCTGCTTTTCAGGCGTCACCGTTGAAAATATTCTCAATACCCTCAT
Source organism: Desulforapulum autotrophicum HRM2 (assembly GCF_000020365.1). Lineage (NCBI taxonomy): Bacteria > Pseudomonadati > Thermodesulfobacteriota > Desulfobacteria > Desulfobacterales > Desulfobacteraceae > Desulforapulum > Desulforapulum autotrophicum. Next base: position 4,201,625 of record NC_012108.1, read on the forward strand.
GTCCCCTCCGCTGTTTCCCATCACCCCCAAGGATCTCAAGGCCACGGTCAGGTATCGAACCGATCTGACCGGAACCTTTTCCATTGGAAGCCTGACTGTTGAAACCATTGCCCTGAGCCACCCCAACGGCGGGTTTGGCTTTCGGGTCACAGAGGCCGACAGGCGTTTTGTCTTTCTGACAGACAACGAAATCGGGTTTGACCATGGGGGAGGGGCCGGTTTTGACGACTACATCTCTTTTGCAAGGAATGCAGACCTGCTCTTCCACGACGCTGAATTTACACCGGATGAGTACCGGCTACGAAGGGGATGGGGCCACTCCACCTATATCGAGGCCCTTGACCTTGCCCTCCGATCGGGTGTAAAGCGCCTGGGATTATTCCACTTAAACCAGAACCGAACCGACCGTCAGATGGATCAGATCCAGGCCGACTGCCGGTCACGGATAAAAGCAGAGGGGTCAACCCTTGACTGCTTTGCCGTTGCCTGCAACATGACGTTTACCCTTTGAGGAAAAAATCGGTTACAAACCTTGATTCTAAATCATCGGCCGCCACCGCGCCATACTCCTTTCCAAGCTGGTCAAACATTTCCGTGACCCAATCGCCCAGATCCCGGGTCAACCGATCCTGGTCAATTCCCGTTGCCTGGGCAATCCAGCCGGTAAAATCATCCCGTTTAAATTCATCGATGGTTCCAGGTTTTTCCCCAGAAAACAGCTCCACAAAAAAGGGAAGGAACACAGATCGTTCAATGGGTTTAAACATGACGTCAAGCCCCAGACGATCCCTGGCCCAGAGGGTAAAAATAATGGGCTTAAAGGTAAGGCTTGCCTGGGCAATACCCGTAAGATCAGGATCCAGACCTGCCATCACCCCGTCAATTGCAATGATTTGGCCAAGCGCTTTGTCCGTGGCCGCAATTTCCCCGACAGAGCCAAAGGGCCGATAAAGCACCCCGGTTTGGTAGTTGTCAAAGAACAGCGGCCGATCCAGGAGCAGCCCACCCAGAACGCCAAGCCATTGTTCACCGAAAAAATGTAGGGGAAGATCATTTTTGGCAAGCCAGCTTTGATCATACCAGCCTTTGGCACGGGTTTTCAGGGTCAAGCAGGCCCTTGAAGCAACCCGGAAAATATCGGCCAGATGGTATCGGGCAATGATGGCGGCCCCTTCCCGGGGAGTGCAGTCAGACAGATCCCCATGGATGACTTCCATGCCAAGGCTTAAAAACGCACACCCCTTTTGAACCAGCCGTTCAAGATCCTGCCGCTCCCGGACCACCCCGCCGTCGGCCGAAGAGAGCCGATTCACAAGCCCTGAAAGTTCTGCCTGGAGGTTGAGCAGTGCAGTCTCATTAACCGCTGTAAGGGAGCGGGCAAATAGATTATCCGCCCCCACCAATGACGAAAAGTAGAGGGGCGGCAGGGGATAGTCTCCGCCATAGAGTGTTTTTTTAAGCTCTTTTACCGGCCTTGGCACAAGGGAATCGACATCTTTTGGCTGATAAATACCCACGGCTTCATGGTGGGGAAGGAAGCCTTTTTCAGCCAGCCGAAAGACCTTGAGCCGGAGTTCTTCCTCCTCAACCTCCGCCGGAATGACGGTACCTGTTTCAAGGAGCAGGGCATGGGAAACAGAAAGATCCATGTCAGCCACCTTGTTGAGCATTGCCATGATCAAAGTCTCGGCCCGTGCCCTTGCCTGTTCAACCTCAGCACCCCCATCCTGGTCAAGGATCTGTTGGGGGATTTCCGGAAATCTGACATAAAACAGATTGTCAATGGTCTGGAAATCGTCGGGAAAGTCAGACGGATCTTCATTCTCTTCAAGGAGTCTGACCTCCATGTTCTTAAAAAGATAGAGCTCAAAAAATTCGGTTTTTTCCAGAATCATCCACCGCACAAGCCGTTCCGGATCAGCCGCAAAAAGAAGCGACAGCATCTGGGTCACCATGGGCATGTCGACTCTGTCCCCCTCCCAGGTTTCAATATCAAGGAGGTACTCCCACTGGTCAAACGAGGCAAGGGCCAGGGCCGGCAGGAAATCATGGGGCCCGATGGTGTGCATGAGAAAGTGAAGATCCTGATCGGGAAAACTTTGGACAAGGGCGGCAGGCGTTGGTGAGCCAAGAATCGCGTCCAGTGCCTGTTGTGATTCAGCTGCCAGAATATCACTGCGGATTGCGGCCAGGTGCCGCTCTTTTTTGATCTGGTTTACCAGCTTATAATTGTCTGTCATCGTTGCTATCCCCTCTCCATGGTGCACATTTCATCAAAAGAGCCATTCCGGGCACGGCTGCCACGGTACATAAAACAAAAAAACCCACCCATCCCAGGTGGATCGCAAAATACCCCGTTGGGGCTGCTGCAAGGACCCGGGGAACCCCCATGAGACTGGACAGAAGGGCATACTGGGTTGCGGTGAACCGCCGGTCAGTCATGGACGCCATAAATGCCACATAGGCAGCCGTTCCCATGCCACTTGAAAAATTTTCAAAGGCAATCACCGAGGCCAGCATGGGAAGGCTGTGGCCCACAAGGGCAAGCCCTGCAAACCCGGCCGTTGACAGGGCCTGTAAAACACCAAAGGCCCACAGGCTCCGGTTAATGCCAATTCTAATCATCACAAAGCCCCCTGTAAAGGCCCCTATAAGGGTGGCCCAGAAACCAAAGAGCTTGACCACGGTACCGATCTCAGACATGGAAAACCCGGTGTCCAGATAAAACGGGGTTGTCATGGCGCTGGCCATGGTGTCGCCGATCTTGTACAGAACGATGAACAGCAGGATGACAAGGGCACCGTCCCGGGAGAAATACTCTCGCAGGGGTTCCACAACGGCCCTTGCAAGGGTGGCAGGCCTGCCGGGGACCTCGGTGGGCTCAGGGGTCAAAAGCGTGACCACAAGGCCGGGCACGAGACAGAGGGCCATGATAAGATAAACCATGGAAAAGGGAATGTGATCAGCCAGGATAAGGCCACCCCCCGAGGCCAGGAGCATACCGGCCCTGTAACCATAGATGTACATGGACGAACCAAGGCCAAGTTCGGCATCGGTAAGATCCTCCCGCCTGTAGGCATCCACCACAATATCCTGGGATGCACTGAAAAAAGTAACAAAAAAAGCAGCCACAGCCACAAGCCAGGGGGCCCGTGCAGGCGCTGTGAACCCCAGTCCGGCAATGGCCACAATGAGCAGCGCCTGGGCCAGGGCAAGCCACCCCTTTCGCCGGCCGGCAGGGGAAAGGGTAAACCTGTCAAAAACAGGGGCCCAGAGAAACTTCAGGGTATAGGGCAGCCCCACCAGGGAAAAAAGACCGATGATTGAAAGATCCACCCCCTCTTTTTTCATCCACGCCTGGAGTACGGAAATGGTCAAGAGCAGGGGAAGGCCACAGGAGAATCCCATGACCATGGCCACGGCCATTTTTCTGCCAAAAACGATCCGGCCCCCAGACGGTGCCCCCGGGGGTGCCGGTTTCGACACCGGCCTAGATGCGGCCGATACAGGCATCGACATAGACTTTCACCTCGGGATTATCTTTAAAGGGTTCAAGAAAACCGAGGGCATCCTGGAACCGGCCAAGGTTCATCAGACTAACGGCCATGCAGATGTTCAGATCCCTGCTCGATTTAAAGTGGCGTAAACCTGCCGTGGCCGTGGCAATGGCTGAATCAAACTGCCGCAGCTTCTGGAACAGCATGGCAAGGCCCAGAAAGGCACGATGGTCTGGATGATATCCCAGAGCCCGCTCAAACAAAAGCTGTGCCGTATCCATGGGCTTTTTAACCCACGGGTTTTGGGCGTATTCCCCGTGGCTGAAGGTCAGGGCCAGGCGGGACAGAAAATCTGCATGCAAGGGATAAAGGGACTTTTCGTCCACAAGCTCAATGCCGGCTGCAAAATCGGACAGGTTTGAATAAAAACCCTTGCGCAGGGCGTGGCCAAAGGTCTTTACCCGGTCAAAATCAAGATCAGGGTCCATTTCAAACCAGGGAAGATCTTCAATTTTCCGGGACCACAACTGATCCGACAGCCTGCCCTGGTCCACAAGGCGTTGATAAAGGTGGGTTCCGGGAAAGAGCACCAGCAGGTAGAAAATAGCACTCAAAGGACGGATTTCCATGATCAGATCCAGGCTCTCCCTGATGGTCTTGTCGGTTTCGCCGGGTGAACCATAGATAAAATAGGCCCTTGGCATGATGCCGTAGGAGACGGTGAGGGCAAAGGCCTTAACAATCCGTTCCCTGTCCATGGGTTTACCAAGGCGCTTGCGAATATCGGCAGAACCACTTTCAACCCCAAAGCTTATCTGGGTGCATCCGGCCCGTCTCATCCACAGGAGAATCTCAGAATCGATAAAATCCACCCTTGAGATGGCCACCCAGGTGATGGGCAATTCCTGCTCAATGATGATGCGGCACACCTTGATCACCCGGGTTTTGTCCATGGTAAAGGTGTCGTCTGAAACAAAGAAATGGTTGATTCCCCGTTTCTCCAGCAGCGACAGCTGGGCCACAAACCATTCCGGAGAATGAAACCTTACCCGGGCGCCGGGCCAGAATCGGGGAGACCCGCAAAAGGTGCAATGCCCCGGACACCCCCTGGACAAAGAGACGTGCTGGAAGTCAAAGTAACGGCCGGGAATGGGCAGGGAGTCAAGGTCCTCAATGGGCCTGCGCTCCGGGGTGTGAACGATCTTGCCCAGACCGCCACGATGGGCAAGACCCTGGACCATGGCAGCAGGGTGTTTTTCATCCCGTTGCAGATGCTCTGCCAGCTCAAGGAAGGTGATCTCACCCTCCCCCTTGACCACATAGTCTAGTTCCGGGCACAGGGAAAAAAGATGGTCACACAAAAATGTGGCGCAGGGGCCACCAAAAACAACTAAAATTTCAGGATCCACATCCTTGACAACCTTTGCCCCTTCCATGGCGCTGAATCGGTTGGCATTGAGGACACTGAATCCCACGATCCTGGGCCGCTCGGCAATAACCCGGGATCTGAGATGGTCCAGGGGATTCTCCTCAACGGCAAGGTTGACCACCTGGGTAGGAATCCGGTTCTCGTTTAAAAGGGCCGCAATGTAAAACAGCCCCATGGGAACCAACAGTGCATCCCCATCGGTTACCCGCGGGTCAAGGCAGGCTGGATTTACAAGCAAAACAGTCATGGAAGTACGGGGTCCCCCGAACTCACCCTAGGAAAGGATGAGTTCATCAAGGGATCGTTTGGGTACATGGTGGACATCGTGTTCATCCCTGAAATAACGGATGTCTCCTTCGGGTGCAAGATCTTCAATAACGGCCTCTTCAACCGGTTTACCAAGGGCAAGCACCAGAAGGATTTCGTACCGCGGGTCAATGGCCAGGATCTTTCGAAGCCGTTTGGGGTCAAAGGCTGCAATCATGCATCCGGCAAGGCCATTTTCCCTTGCCCCAAGAAGAATGGACTGGGCGGCAATACCATGGTCGCAACGAAAGTTCTTTGTAATGGTCGTATCCCCAAGGATCACAATGTATCCCGTGGGTTGTTCCGTCTCCACAGGCCCTTTCCAATCGGTCAGGTAGGCGGCCCATACAATACAGGGAAAAATCGCGTCGTTCCTGGCCTTGTCACAGGAGAGAACATACTTTAACGGCTGGAGATTGCCAGCTGAGGCTGAATGCCTTGCGTGGTCCACGAGACTACGCAACATCTTTTCGTCCAGTGAGTAGGAGGCGTCAAACCTGCGGCAGCTTCGATTGGCTTTGATCAGTTCAAGAACAGTCCGGTTTTTCATTCTGTACATATCACCTTGTCAAATTCGGGCATATTGATATCGATCCAGTCAAGCACCTTGTCAAACTCGGCTGCCACCTGGTGCAGGGCAATCCCCCTGTGGCTCACCCGACCTTTCTCGTCCATGGAAATCTGGGCAAATGTTTTGTTCAACTCGGGATAAAAGAACAGGGGATCATAGCCAAAGCCGTTCTCACCACTTGGCTGTTCAAGAATCGTCCCTTGGCACTGTCCCTCATAGGTCAGGGCGGCACCCGTTGGCACGGCAATGGAGATAACACATTGAAACGCGGCCTTTCTGTTGGTCTTGCCCTTCATCTGTTCCAGAAGCTTTTCCCAGTTCTCCCGGTCCGTTGCATTCTCGCCGGCATAGCGGGCCGACCGGACACCGGGTGCCCCGTCAAGGGCATCAACCACAAGGCCAGAATCATCGGCCATGGCGGGATAGCCAAGCACCCTTGCCGCAAAGGCCGCCTTTTTATAGGCATTGTCGTCAAAGGTTTCCCCATCCTCTTCAATTTCAGGGATGGGTCCAAAATCATCCAGATTCTTTATCTCAACGGGAAACCCCTTTAAAAGGGCCCTGATCTCACGGGTTTTTCCCTTGTTTCTTGTTGCAATCACGAGAATGGTCACCTGTATCTCCTGCATTGGCGACACCCGATTTAACGGTTTTTTCCGGGGTCGTCCAAATGTTTTTTTGCCCATGGCAAAGGTTAAAATAAATAGAGTATAAGCCAGAAGCAGGTTTTTGTAAAGGAATCCCCTTGCCAGCGTAAACCCAAGGCACTGTATTTTTTATATGAAACTTCATTTAATTCCTGCCTGCCGATCTATTAAAATCGAAGCGAACGATACACCCTTGTGCCCTCAATAATGTTGAGATCATTCAGGCCAATTGTTTTTGAAAAACCTGAAGAGATTTCCAGGTTATGAACGCCTGCATCAAGTTGAATCCGGACAAGCAACAGTCTGCCCGGCAAAAGCTCCCACGATCGTGTATCTGCCTCCTCGAGTAGAAAGAGAATTATCCTTGCCGCATCTTCAAGGAATTCATTCTCCTTGCCAAACTGCTGGGCAATGGCTTCTTTTGCACCGACCCTCAACACTTGCCTGGAAAGAATTGCAGCCGATCTTTGCTCAAGGGATTTTTCAGCAACCGCTCCCATGCTGGTTGATCGTGTCAGGGGGGCAAGGATTTGGCCATCTGATCGGATCACCAGGGGAGGCGCCTCAGAAGGGGCTTTGTATCTGGGGACTGAAATCCGGATGGATGGCGGCAGAATAATGTTTGTGGAAACCTTTGGGGGAATGAGGCCCTGGCCCACAAAGAGAACCAACTCTCCGGTTCCCGGTTCCGCCAGAACGGGCATCTCTGGCTTTTGCCCCATGGCCCGGTAAAGTTTGTCATACTCAATGCGGACATCATCCCAAAGATTCATATTTTCATAACAAAGGGCGATAAGTGCCCGGGTAAAATAATCGTTCTCCAGGGATACGGGATACCTGTCAAAGACCTCAAGGGCCTGTTTTGCCTCCACCAGGGCACTTTCATTCTTATGCTGGAGCAGAAAATTCATCATTAAAAAGGTGTGCACCCAGAGTTGCTCACAGTATTCACCCTTGTAGGTGGTGACGTTATCATTGAGCAGAACTGCCGAGGACTGTTCCCTTATGCTGATCTGCTCCTGGGCTTTGATAAGCCTGGCAGACTCCAATAATACCCCGGTGCTTTTTTCATAGGCCCCAAGGTCGTGGAGGATCACCCCCTTTTCCATATGACACAGGAGCTGATCCCTCGGGGATACTTTTTTACAATCATTGAGAATAAGATCAGCCTGGGCAGGGTCTCCCCCATAAAATGCACGCCTTGCCTTTTTAAGGGGAAGACTTGAGCAACCAGTCAATAGAATCATAAGGATCGTCAATAGGATTCTGGAACAGATCATGCCCTGGTTGGCTCTGCCCTGAGCGGCACTGGAATGAATCTTTGCCATGGTCGGGGCCATTACCAGCCGATAACAGGCCTGGAGGCTTCCCGGGCAAGCTCAGCCTGATCCGCATAAACGATTTCGCCTGTTGTAAGATCCGTCAGGGTCATGTCAAGACTGTAGTAAATCCGTTCGCTTTTGTTGAGCCGCCACTGTCTCGGCTGGTCTTTTTTGATGGACCTCAGGGTTCCGCTCAGAATATAATCCGCCCCAAGCTGACGCCCCTGGTCAACCCGCATGGACGGGTCCACATATCCCCGGGACTGGTAGCGGGTCTCTTTTTGAATGTTTTTCCGTTGAGTCTCATTGATAAAACGAAACTTTCCAGATTGAATGAGTTTCATCCTGATTTCATCGGTGATGCCGCCCGTACTGATGTGTTCGGAAGTTTCGTTGACAACAGGATAAACAATCAGGATTGGTTTTGATGCCTGCACTGGAAAAAGGGGAGCACCCAGCAGGGGAGTGACAAGTCTTTCCACAATCTGTTTTTTATCTGAAAAATCATAACTTGCACCATAGTGAATTTCATCTTTTGGGTTAAGATTTCTGGTGGTTGCACCACAGCCCACCATGGTGAACACAGCAAAACAGGTTACCAGCATCAGAACACTCAAACAATTTTTTTTCATGGGACCATGTCCTTTATTTAATGATTAACCGCCTGACACCCTTTCGGTCTTGCCGATCAGGCGGGTCAAATGGTAGTATAAACTATCAAAAAACATATACACTGGCGAATAATAATCAAGGGGGGCCTATTGCTGACTCCTCAATGCTCACCAAAAGGACACCGATTGCCCCTCCCATGGGGATTCCCAGGATTAGAATAGCTGCAGGCAAGTGATTGACCTTGATAAAAGAATCTGCATGTCTTATTCTTTGTAGTCAAAGATTCAACACAATAACCGTTGGGAGGTAAAGATGAAAAAATTTACGGCGATTGCCGTTATAGCAGCAGTTCCATTGGTGATGGCCTCGTGTGCAGGCATGACAAACCAGGAAAGTCGGACAAAGGAGGGCGTAATCGTTGGAGCCGGACTCGGTGCCATTCTGGGCCAGGCCATTGGTGGAGACACCGAGGGCACCCTGATCGGTGCAGGCCTTGGGGCCGCCATTGGCGGCGTTGCTGGCAACCAGATCGGCGCCTACATGGACCGCCAGGAACAGGCCCTCAGAAGCGCCGTTGCCACATCCGAGGCGGCCAGCATCCAGCGGTCCCAGAACGTTCTAACAGCCACTTTCAAGGCCAACACTTTTTTTGATTTTGACTCGTCGACTTTAAAGCCCGGTGCTTATTCGGAACTTGACAGGGTGGCAAAGGTGCTCAGGGATTTTCCCCAGACCAGAATCCGCGTTGAAGGGCACACAGACTCAAAGGGGACTGACCAGTATAATATGCTGCTTTCCCAAAGGCGGGCCCAGGCCGTTACCGATGCCCTGGTCCAGCGGGGAGTCGATCCCATGCGCATGGAGAGTATCGGCTTTGGCGAATCCCAGCCGGTTTCCTCAAACGATGGAGACAACCGTCGGGTAAACATTGTCATCATTCCGGTCCAGAGCTGAACAACGGGCAGGCGGTTTAGAGAATCTGTGGTATCGGATCACAAAAACCCTGCCCGATCCTCTCCTGCTCGTCAAGGATTTCCCTTAGAACAGCATTTGTGGTCATGGGGTTCATGATCACCGAACGTAAAACCACACGTCCCCCTTCACTCCCGGGCACAGGGCAGATCCGGGTCCGGGAGACAAAACTCTTTCCCGCCTCCCGCTGGGTTCGCTGGATGTAAATATTGAGTTCATCAAGATAGCCGTTAAGGATCTCTCGTCCCTTGGGGTCTGCATGTTCAAGCCGCCTGCAGACATCAGGGGGAACCATCCGGTAGGTCAGGATGTTGAGTTCCGGCGGGGTGACCACCTCAAACATAACCCGTTGTTCAATCTCAGCGGCAAAGGCCTTTGCCGTCTCAATACCATGGTCTATCATCAGGGCATAGCCCCGGCTGCCCATGATCTTGAGGGAACTGTCCAGGATCAGGGCGTTGGCCTCCCTTGATCCCTCCAGGGATTTGATGCCCAGATCCACACTCCCCTCACGGTTCACATAATTGGAATAATAGGCGATCTGGTCCATGGCCCCAGGATCCCTGAAGTAGACCATACCGCTTGTCATGGGCATATAAAACTGCTTGTGCCCGTCCATGGAAACTGAATCTGCCCGCTCAATCCCCTTTAAAAGCGGTGCATACCGCTCACTCAAAAGCACGGGTCCGCCCCAGGCCGCATCCACATGGAAATGGATGCCCTGGCCAAGGCAGAGGTCAGCCATCTCCCCAAGTGGGTCCACCGTGCCTGTTTCAGTGGCTCCTGCAATGCCCACAACGGCTATGATTCCTGTTTTACCGTCTTTCTTGAGGTTTCGGATGGTAACTTCAAGCTTTTTCATGTCCATGCGCTGGTGCTGATCCACATCCATGGCCAGGACATTACTGTTGCCAAGCCCCAGGATTCCGCCCGCTTTTTTCAGGGAATAATGTCCCCGTTTGGAAACAAGAATAACGGCCCGTTCCACCCCCTTTGCCTGCATGGCAGCAGCCATGCCCTGTTGTTCAACCCCGGCACCCAGGAAATGGTTCCTGGCAACCCACATGGCCATGAGGTTTGCCGTTGTCCCACCAGTGGTAAAGGCCCCAAGGGAAGTGTCAACACTCTGGACATGGGTCTGGTAAAAGGCCTCATCCCTGCGATAAATCAAACGGTGTATCTTGGCCAGCACCTGTTTTTCAATGACCGAAAGCACCTTTGATGTCTCAAGCTTGATCACGTTCTGGTTCAGGGCCGCCACTATGGTTTTAAGATGAACCATGAAAAAAGGAATAGCCGCCGTCATATGCCCGACAAAATAGGGTGAAGCCACGTTGACGGCCCTGGGGGCAATTTTATGAATGATGTCAGAAATAACGTTCTCAAGCTTTTTTTCAGGGTCTGGACTGATCAGCGTATCCCGGTACAGATTGGTCAACTCCAGCAGACTGATCTCCTGGGTGACCCCCACATTGGAGTTTAAAAAATCATGGAGCCCAAACAGAATCTGCTCCATATATTTAACAAGCGTCTTCCGACACGCCTCATCCTCTGGTCGGATAAAAATCCGTTCAAGGGTTTTCCAGTCCGCGATGAGGCTGGGATTTTTCCTATCGTTGCTGTTCATCTGTCCAACTTTTTTAGAGTTATGGGTAACCGTCACTGCCCGGACACCTAACCATATTTCACCTGAAAACTCAATAAATATGGACGAGTTTTATTCTTTTGCACAGTTTTTCCGGGTATGGTAAAGAAATCAGACGATTATCCATCAAACAAGGAGTTCCCATGGACCAGACATTGTCAGATGAGAGAATTGCGTTTCTGAGAAGCGATTATGAACAGGGATTTATCCGCTACTGCGGTTTCAGGGCAGACAAAATCACCCCTGGCAGGTTCACCTCCCGTGTTAAGATCGACGATCACCACCGCCAGCAGGACGGATTCATCCATGCAGGTGTCATGGCCACCATGGCCGATCACACGGCAGGCTATTCCGCCTTTACCGTTGTGGATGACACCTTTCAGATCCTGTCCATTGAATTTAAGATCAACTTTTTAAAACCCGCCTTTGGAGCGGGGTTGGCGTGTGAATCAACCGTCATCAGAAAAGGCAGGCAGATTCTGGTTGCCGAATCTGAGGTGTACGACCTGAGAGACAAAGAAAGGGTACTTGCGGCCAAGGCCACGGTAACCCTCATGGCAGTTCCCAAGGAGACCCTGGTCCAGCAAAGCAAATAACACCCTTGACGAAATCAGACGGATACCCCCGCAAGGCAGGGTTACTTTAACGTTCACTGGAATGATACAATCAGCACAGCCGGAGCGAGAGATGGCATCCGGCCACAACGAATGATGAAACTCGACAGTAGTAGGCCGGTGGGAACGGGTGTTGCCTTGAACGGGTTAAATGGCAACGGTGGACACGAGGTCCAAGGAGTTGCCATTTCCCTCGGAGCAGGCCATGGACGGCCTGCGAGAATGAGTGAAGGGCAACACCCGTTTCCGCCGGCCGGTCGAAGCGAGTTTCATATAACCCACATGTCCTAGCGGACACAACGAAATATGAAACACGATGATACAGGGCAGACGATAGTACCATTCCGCCCCCTTTGGTTACCCTGACCGGAACGGTAAACGTCGGGGGGATTTCTGCCCTTCCAGACTAAAGCGCAGGAACTGCGGGCTAAAGTCCTCAAACAGCCTGCGCTTCTTAACGCCTGGAAGGGCAAAAATCCTATCCCCTTTGGTTTACAATGTTCCGATCAGGGAAACCAAAGAGGGCTCGAAAGTCGAGACTTTCACAATGATGTTTCGACATGAGTTTCTTATAAACCCACATGTCCTAGCGGACACAACGAAGCATGAAACTATATAGCAGTAGGTAGGCGGGAACGGGTGTTACCCTGAACGGGTTAAATGGCAACGGTGGGCATGGACGCCCAAGGAGTTGCCATTTTCCTCGGAGCAGCCCACGGACGGGCTGCGAGAATGAGAGAAGGGTAACACCCGTTTCCGCCTACCGGTTTGAAGTGTGTTTCTTATAAAAAAAATTCAGATTTTGCGGGGACGGATTTACATCCGCCCCCTTGGCAAGGCTGGAAAATTTTATTTGAATTTATGCTGGGATCCCATGGCCAGCCCAAGTTCCAGGGCACGACTGTTCATCTCAACAAAATCCTTGGGTACCCGGGTTTTGACCACTTCCATGATGGATGCGGGATTAATCAGTTCAGTAATCCCGATCAAAGCGCCAAGCACACTGATGTTAAAAACAATGGGTTTGCCGATCTGCGCCATGACCGTCTCATAGACGGGAAGCTCGATCTGCTTTGCATCCACCTTTTTAAAGGTGGTCACAAACCTGGAATCGGTGAGCAAGAGCCCCCCTGGTCGGACAATGGGCGAAAACGAGGTGTAGGCCTCCTGGGTGAGACAGACCAGAATATTGGGCTGGGTCACCTCTGGAAAATGGATCTCTGAGTCAGACAGGATCACATCGCTCCTTGTGGACCCACCCCTTGCCGCTGCCCCATAGGTCTGGGACTGGGTTGCATTCATGCCCTCATGGATAACGGCAGCCTCAGCCAGAATGATGGCAGCGGTGATCACCCCCTGCCCGCCTGAACCTGAAAATACAAGTCTGGTTCGCTTCATGATTCAGTCCCTCCGGATAGACGTTTAATGATCCCATCATAGGACTCACAGTACTCGGGCCTGTCTTCATCTACAAAAATCCCCCTTGCAATGAGGGAAGGATTCTCTGCCAGGGCCTTGGAGCCTGTTTTCGCCGTATTGGCCTTGTAGCTTTCAAGCATGTTGGAGGCGTCTCCCCCCTTGTTCTTCCTGCCGAAATGTGTGGGGCACTGGGAAAGGATCTCAACCACTGAAAAGCCCTTGTGATCAATGGCTTTTTTCAGGATATCCACAGCCTCAAGAACATGATAGGTGGTAGATCTTGCCACAAACGAGGCCCCTGCCGCCGTTGCCATCTTCACAACATCAAAATCGTTGTCAATGGTCAAGTAGGGGGCTGTAGTCGCCTTGATGCCGACCCCGGAAAGGGGCGAAAACTGACCGCCGGTCATGCCGTAAATCCGGTTGTTCATGACAATGGCAGTCATGTCTATATTTCTTCTGGCCGCATGGATAAAATGATTGCCCCCAATGGCCAGGGCATCTCCATCGCCCATGGGAACGAGAAGCTTGAGTTCGGGTTTGCTGAATTTAACCCCGGTGGCAAAGGCAAGGGCCCTGCCGTGGATGGTGTGGAGGGAATGAAAATCCACGTATCCTGAAATCCTTGCTGAGCACCCAATGCCGGAAGTCATGACAATGTCACTTTTATCAAGGCCCAATCCTTCCACGGCCCTTAGCAGCGAGTTCAAGACCGTTCCATGGCCGCAGCCCGGGCACCACATATGGGGAAAAAATCGCTCCCTTAAATAATCCTTAACACTCATTCTACACCCCCCTTCCCTGGATAACCCGGAGAAGCTTTTTGATATCCGTCGGCGTTATCAGATGTCCATCAATTCGATTGGCCAAAAATACCCGTTCAGGTTCGTCAACGGCCGCCTTTACATGGCGCATGACCTGGCCCATGTTCATCTCCACAACAATAACAGCCCTGGCGCCCCGGCATCGCTCCCGGATCATGGCTTCAGGAAAAGGCCAGATGGACTGGAGTTCCAGCACCCCGATCTTCTCCCCCCTTTCCCTGCGATTCTTAGCAAGGTGAATGGCGGACCGGGCAGAAGAGCCGTAGGATACGAGCACATATTCAGCCCCCTCAAGATAGTGCTCCCTGCACCGGGTAATGGCGTGGACGTTGTTCTCGATCTTATCCACCAGATGGTGCAGCAGCCCGTTTACCACGCCGGGATTGTTCGAAGGAAAACCCCACATGTCGTGGAAGAGTCCGGTGACGTTGTACCGGTGATCCCCGCCAAAATCGGACATGGGCAACCTGCCGTCCTCCCTGGGAAGATAGGGGTGGTAATCCACACCCTTGCCAACCGAGGTTCTGAGGCGATCCACCAGGGGGATCTCCCCCTCTTCAGGCACCACAAGCTTTTCCCGCATATGACCCACGGCTTCGTCAAAAAGCAGGATTACAGGAGTCCTGTATGTCTCGGCAAGGTTAAATGCATCCACGGTCATGGCAAACACATCCTGGTGATTGGAGGCGGTAAGGGTAATGATGGAATGATCCCCATGGGTTCCCCAGCGGGCCTGGTTCACATCCCCCTGGCTCACATGGGTGGGGTTTCCCGTTGAAGGCCCTCCCCTCTGAACATTGACCACCACGCAGGGAATTTCAGCCATACAGGCATATCCCAGTGCCTCCTGCTTGAGGGAAAACCCGGGACCGCTTGTGGCGGTCATCACTTTATGGCCGGTGAGGGATGCACCGATGATGGCGCACATTGAGGCAATCTCATCCTCCATCTGGATAAACTTTCCCCCTTTCCGGGGAAGTCGTTCGGCCAGCAATTCTGCCACTTCCGTGGAGGGTGTTATAGGATACCCTGCAAAAAAATCAATACCTGCATAAAGGGCTCCCTCGACACAGGCTTCGTTTCCCTGGACAAACTTAATATGTTTATTCATTTTTCTCATCCTGGTCGGTTAACACTTCAATGGCAAGATCAGGACACCTGAGCTCACACAGTTTACAGCAGATACAATCCTCGGGCCTTGCCACAACCACCTTTTCCATGGCATCGAGTTCCAGCACCTGTTTCGGACAGAAATGGACGCAGATTCCACACCCCTTGCACCACTCCCGATTTATCAAATGTTCCTTTAGTTTCAGTCTGGCCATAATATCCTCTTGATTAAAAGTGACGAATCACCGATATAATTTGGTAATAAATAAGCGATTTGCCATTTTCTGTCAAGGCAAGTCCATGTATTTGCAAGATATCCCGGGACATGCTATGTAGCTGTCCATGGAAAACAAACAACAGCACCCCCTTGTTTCAGCAATCATCCCCACCTTTAACAGGGGATGGATTTTACGAGAAGCAATCCAGTCGGTGATCGATCAGACATACCAGCCCATGGAGATCATTGTTGTGGATGACGGCTCCACGGACGAGACCCCTTCACTCCTCCACGCCTTTGGCCAGCAAATCAGGGTAATCACCCAGGAAAACAGGGGGGTGAGTGCCGCAAGAAATCTGGGAATCCGCGCGAGCCGGGGAGAACTTATCGCCTTGCTTGACTCGGACGATCTCTGGACCCCTGAAAAGATCGATCGCCAGGTGGCTTTTTTCAACGATCATCCGGACGCGATGATCTGCCAGACCCAGGAAATCTGGATCCGGAACGGCAAAAGGGTCAACCCGAAAAACAAGCACAAAAAAAGGGGTGGAATGATTTTTGAACCCTCCCTTGAACTTTGCCTTGTCAGCCCGTCGGCCGTCATGATGCATCGCACCCTGTTTGACCTCAAGGGCTTTTTTGACGAACGTCTTCCGGCCTGCGAAGATTATGATCTCTGGCTGAGGATATCAACCACACATCCCATCCACCTCATGGACCAGGCCTGCACCATAAAACGGGGCGGACACGACGACCAGCTCTCAGGCCACCACTCCCTTGACCGGTACAGAATCGCGGCCATTGAAAAACTGTTGGATACAGATGCCCTCACCCCGGAACAGCGCAGGGCTGCGGTAAAGGTATTCCAGGAAAAAACCGCCATTTACGGCCAGGGATGCATCAAACGGGGAAAGATAGATCTGGGCAAACACTACCTGGCAAAAGGGAAAAAGGGATACGCCCCAGGGGCTTGAAATTAGAGATTTGAAACGACCATTTCAAAGAATAGAACCCCGTCATCCCCATCCCGTCTGACCTCAACAATCCTGCTTTTTGAGATAATATTTTTCAGGCGAATCTGGGTGTTCGGGCCCTCAATAAAGGTCTCGGGCCGGGCCTTTTGGGCAACGATCACACGGGGCAGGGCCTCTGCTTTTTCCAAAAAAGCAGTCATCGCTTTTTTTTCATCGATCAGGGACCTGTTCTGATCCTCGATAAGGGCAATCTGGTGTTTTTTCTTCCGAATCTTTTCAACAAGGACATCCTGGAGATGGAAGGCCCGATCAAGCCCCTCTTCAGCCCTGCGGGCCGCCACATGGAGTTTTTTCACCATGTTTGAGAGCCGATCAAATGCCTGGAAATCCTTGGAATCCTTGATTGCGGCCATCTGACCCTCAATTTTCCCAAGCTCTACCTGGGCGCGATCCTGGATATGGGCTGCGTCGGAAATTTTCACGTTAAGACCCTGATCCTCGACTTCAAACCCAACGATCTCCTGTTTGAGCTGCTCCACCTGGTCAAGATTTTTATCCATTGTCTTGTTCACTTCGGCCAGAAGCATCTGTATATGATCGTCCACTCCTACCCGGATATGAGTAGACTGGGATGTCTCAGTACCGATATTAAAGGCTTTGACCCCTTTTCTGGCAACAATGGTGGATGAAATGATGTTGCCGCTCAAGTTCTCACATGCACCGCTCAAGAACACGGTTGAATCAATAATCTCCTTCTGCACAATCAGATCACCAAAGGCCCGGACAAACGAATTGTTAACGTATTTTGCCTGGACACTGCCCTGCACCTTTATGAGCTTTGCATCAATAATTCCTCCCCCGACATTCAGATCTCCGGTAAGCTCAATATCTGCCCCCTCAATCTGTCCTGCTGTCAGGTTTGCTCCCCGGACGCTGAACCCCTCCTTGATAACCCCACCAACGATGACGTTGCCCTTGAAGTTGATGTTACCGGTCTCAAAATCCACATCTCCCTTAATGGTCAACTCTGAAAGGACCGTCACATTGCCCATGGCGTCAAGGTGGGGCTGCCCATCACAATCAGCATATATTCGCAGTCCATCCTCGGACAGCCTTGCGCCCTGGCCGGCATTAAAGATGATGTCCACGGGATCGGCCACCTGAATCGGAGTACCTGAAAGATCAACACCAGGACTTCCCCCAATGGGGCTTGTCTTTTCTGCAAGGAGCGACGACTTTGTGGTAAAGGGAATGTCTCCACGCTCCCTGAAATCAATGCTGCCGTCGGGTCTCACCTTGCCGGCTTGGAGAAAATCGGTTTTAAAATGGTAATTCACCCCTGCATCAACAGGGGGAACAGGCGCCGTGCCCTGGGCAATGACAAAGGGTTTTCCTTCGGGTGTGGCCAGGGAAAGCCAGGTTTTAATAAGGGCATCCTGCTTGATACCAAAGGTGACCCCAAGGGCCCCAAGAGCATCCTTAACCCCTGGAATTGTCACAATGTCGTTATATTTCTTTTTCAGCCGCGCAAAGGCGGTCAACCGGTCCTCTGAAATTGTAAAATCCATGTAGTCATCAAGGGGTGTGGTGAAAACGGGTTTAACTTCAACGGGGTTTAATCCTCCACGGGCACCAACCACGGAATAGAGCAACGAAAAGACCCTGTCCATGGGTTCTTTTGACTCGGAAAGGGCTGCCGCTGACCTGGCGCTTTCATAGGTCATGGCTTCAAGTTCAATACCTTCCTCTGCACAGGCTGTGTTAACAAGGGCTAACAGTTCACTGGACAGCCCCTGGAACGCCTCAACAAAGGTTACAGGAGAAAAAGGCCCTGCGGTTAACTCGAGAAACTCCCCAAGGGTCATGGGGGGGTGTGATCTCCCGGAACCGGATGCGCCCCTGGATTGCTCAACCCGCAGCTGTTTTGTTTTTGACTTGATCTGGGAGGCAAAAGAATTGTCCCGTTCTTTAAAGAGTTTTGCCAGCCGGTACATCTGCCGATTCTGACGTTCCGTGACCCGGATCAGATTTGCCCGCTTCATCTCCATTGCATGGGCATCCAGACACAGGTTGACCTGGGCGAGAAGATCCACATCGGTAAAGGGGATGGAAAGGCAGGCATGGACTTCTGCCTTGTTCACGGCACCCATGACCGTCTCAACTTCACCCGGATCAGTAATGATCATTCTCTGGGTCAGGGGAGAGGCAAGTTTTGCCCGCTCAAGGATCTGGTCCCCATCCATTACGGGCATCCTGAAGCTTGAAATAACCAGGGAAAAAGGTTCCTCATCCTTTTCCTCAAGCATAGCGAGCCCCTCAAGGGAGGCGGTTTTGCAATGGGTTCTGTGGCCTGCACCGTTCAATACAGCCTCAATCCGACGACCGAGGTCCCCATCGTGCTCAATGATCAAAATTTCGTGGGTACTAGGATCTGGCATCAATCGTCTCCGGCATGGAAAATCCTTTTTTTTCAGCAATCTCCTGAAACCGGACAAATAACTGGCCCATGAGATTCTTGTAAAAAATGTCCATTTTTTCCCGGGTCAAGAGCCCGTTTTCCATGAAAATCCCCTGGAGAACCATGGGCGCTGGCTCCTCCCGATCTGCCTGTTCCCGGGCCAGAATGATTTTTCTGATTTCCTGGTCCAACTGTCCAATGGTCTTTTGGTGGGACTCTGACCGGTCCTTGAGGTCACAGTTGTACATGTACAATTTTGCGTTCTGTTCCTTTGCAAGGGCAAGCAGTCTCACATTCTCCAGAACCACTTCATACTTGGAAAGACCTGAACGGACGGTGTTGAAAAACGCTTCCGTATCCAGTGGTTTTAAAATATAACGATGGATCGCCCCCCGGTTGACCGCGGCGATGATAACATCCATGGACGGATTCCCGGTCACAAGGAAACGAACCGAGTCCGGCGTAAGTTTTTTTGCCCTCTCCAGAAAATCGTGTCCCTGCATGTCAGGCAAATGCTGATCCGCGATAATGATGGAAAATGGTTTTAAAACAACCTTAATTTTTTCAAGCCCCTGTTCACCGCCATCAACAGACATGACCGTCACCCCGATCTTTGTCAGGCGATGTTCAATGCTTGCGAACTCATCCGCCCCAGTGCCAACCACAAGGACGGTATGGTGGAACCTCTCTTCCATTCAATCTCCCCTATTTCCAATGAAAAGGCCCTGGATAAGATTCGTTATGATCAAAGGAATAACATCGAACATCTTTGCCCAATTATCAAGTAAAAACCGTATTTCCCAGTAATTATAGTTGTGGGTTCAAGCGGTATGCATCAGTTGGTATCCGTTGGCTGAACCAAGAAAATAAGGGGATCAGATCATGGCCTGGATTTCCCGCCACATGGTGTTGAGCCTTTTCGGAGAAATCTTCACCAGGGTCCCGAGCTCCTGGGCAAACACGGAAACCTTGTACTCCTCAATCATCCAGTAAAACGCCTCCACAGCTTCGACCTTTTCCCTGGATGACTCTTTGGAAAGGGTTGCAACCAGGTTATTGAGTTTCAGGGTGTGTTCGGCAACCAGACCGGCCTTGACACTATCCTTGACCGGTTCCACCGCTCCCCGTTCGGCCCGGATTCTGATGGCTGCCACGTAACGCTCAAGTTTCTTTATTCTCGTAAAATCATAAAGACTGGGAAACAGTTCCGGCAAAAGCGCTGCAAGATCCTTTTCAAGGGTCTGGGCCATGGCAAGAACCGTGGGCCGGTTCCCGGACTTCAAGAACAGATTTTTGAGCAGGGTCAGGGTCCTGTCGTGCTCATCAAAGAGGGTGACCATGGTTTTCATCAATTCCTCGCCATGGCGGTAAACAAGGGGAAGGTGTTTGTCTGCCAGTTCAAGAAAGGCCTTTGGGGTCCTGACATCCCTGGAAAAAAGCTCACGAAAGACGCAGGAGACAAGGGCGTTCTGGAACCGTTCCCATCCGCCGAACTTTGAAGTCCGGGGTCTGAGCAGGGTCCATTTTTTCACATCCTTTTTCAAGGCCTTGAAATCGGCCTCAAAACAGATGGTCGACAACTTTTCAACACCTGCAACATGGGATCTGCGGGCTTCGGCATGGGATTTAAACAACCGCAGTCCCACCCCCTGTTCTTCAGATTGCAATCCGTAATAGACGTTGTAGGACAACTCCTGCCCCTGACCCAGGAGAACAGGGGAACTGATGTCTCCAAAATCCCAGGAGGTCACCCCGGTTCGTTCCAGGCGTCGTTTGGCATCTTCAAACAGCAGATCATTGGAGCCATGGCCCTTTGCATACTTGTCGAGCAGATCATTTTCCCTGGAGGCAGCCACTTCTTTACCCTTGGCGTCGGTGATGGAGATGCGAATCTTCAGATGCTCTTCAAGGGTGGCATCCGACCAGGCAGACGGAGGGATATCCACCTTAAACCGCTGTTTGATAAAATGACTGAGTTCCACAAAAAGGGGTCGGTCAGACTCGGGCAGGGAATCGGCAATCATGGCAGCCGTGTCTGCCACAGGTACCAGTCTGACACGAAACCTTTTGGGAAGAGCCTTGATCAGGGCGGCTATTTTTTCCGTTAAAAGCCCGGGAACCAGCCGGTCAATGGTGGAGACACTGACCGAGGCTGCCGATGTTGCAGGCACCTTTACCGTTACCCCGTCTGTTTCAGCACCCGGCTGAAACCCGTACTCAAGGCGAAAGCTTCCCCCTCCCATCTCAAGTGAGTCTGGAAATTTCAACAGTTCGTCCCTGTCCGGTGATCGCTGCTGGAGGTCCTCAAGGGTCATGCGCAGAAACAGATCCGATCCTTGCTCCTTGAGAAACCGGGTAAAGGTGGCAAGGTTGGAAAAATCCTGGTCCAGGCGCTGCTGGTAGAACAAAAACATGTCGTCTTCGGTGACAACAATGTCCCTCCGCCGGGTCTTCTCCTCCACCTGGCGAAGCTCGTCGATCAAAGCTTGGTTGTGAACCATAAACCCAAGGGGCCTTGCCACCTCCTGTTCCACAAGGGCCTGACGGATAAAAATTTCTCCGGCCTCCCTGGGATTAATTTTCCCATAGGCGACGGTACGTTCCGGCACAATCACAAGGCCAAACAGGGAAATCTGCTCCGTGGCCACCACTTCCCCCCTCTGTTTTTCCCACCGGGGCGTTGACCAGGTCCGGGTCAAAAGCTCCTGGCCGGTCTCCTCAAGCCATTGGGGATCAATGATCGCAACACCCCTTGCAAAGAGTTTTGTGGTCTCGACAAACTCGGCGGCAACGATCCAGCTGCCCCCGCTGTTGTACAGGCCGGAACCTGGAAAAATCGTCGCGGCACGCCCCTTTGTGGCCGTGTAATTGTTTTTCTCTTTTTTCTGGGCAATGTTTGCGAGATAACCCGCAAGAATACTCTTGTGAAGGGCTGTATAAAAAGGACCACCAATTTCAAATGCCTTTGCCTTGAGACCCTTTGTTCCAACCTTGGTAACCGTGCTATCGGTATTGCTCCGGGTGATGCCGTGTTCTTTGAGCACCGACCGAATCTGGTGCTGAATATCGCCCCACTCCCTGAACCGCCTGAACGAAAGGAAGTTATCCTTGCAGAAACGTCTTACCTGGTTGCGGGTCTTGAGGGAGTGCTCAGCCGCCACATAGGCCTTCCAGATGTTTAAAAGCGTCACAAAGTCAGATGAGGGGTCCTTAAAGGCTGCGTGCATCTGATCGGCATGCTGGACCTTATCCTTGGGCCGTTGTCGGGGATCGGCAATGGAAAGGGCCGAAACGATAACAACGGCCTCGTCAAGGCAGCCATTGTGGTCTGCCTCGAGAAGTATCCGTGACAGCTTTGGATCCACGGGAATTTTCGCCATGACCCGCCCCCTGGTCGTAAGGGCATACCCCCCCCGCTGATTGTTTTTACCCCTTCGCTGCTGGATGGCGCCAAGCTCGACAAGGGTGTCAAACCCGTCCTTGATGCTCTTGGGTGCAGGTGGATCAATAAAGGGAAAGGCCGCCACATTCCCAAGTTTAAGCGAAATCATCCGCAAAATAACCTCGGCAAGGTTGCTCCTCAGAATCTCGGGCGAGGTAAAGAGGGGCCGGGACTCAAACGCATCCTCACTAAACAGACGGATGCAGATGCCGTTAGCCACCCTGCCGCACCGGCCCATTCTCTGGTTGGCGCTGCTCCTGGAGATGGGAGAAACCGGAAGGGCCGTGGTTCGGGTCCGTGGCGAATAGTGAAGTATTCTGGCAAGACCTGAATCCACCACGTATTTAATGCCGGGAATGGTCAGCGAGGTTTCAGCCACGTTGGTTGAAACAATGATCTTTCTTCCCACCCCCCGGGAAAACACCCTGGCCTGGTCCCTGGCGGAAAGCCTTGCAAAAAGGGGCAGCACAAGGGTGCCTGGATATTTCCGGCCCTGGATCAATTCGATGGTTTCCTCAATGTCCCGCTCCGTGGGCATGAACACAAGGATATCACCTGTTCTGGACTGGCGTTGAATTTCGTCCACGGCCCCGGCAGCGGCCTCCACATACCCCTGGTCATCCAGGTCGTCGTTATCAGGGTCGTCAATGGGTGCGTACCTCAACTCAACAGGAAACATTCGGCCCGACACCTCGATCACCGGCGCATTGTCAAAGGCCTTGGAAAATTTTTCCGTATCAATGGTGGCAGAGGTAACAACCAAGGTAAGATCCGGCCTTTTTCTGACCAGATTTCGCAGAATCCCCAGGGTAAAATCAATGTTCAGGCTCCGCTCATGGGCCTCGTCCACGATGATGGTGTCATATTCGTTTAAAAATGGATCATGCTGGGTCTCGGCTAGCAAAATGCCGTCGGTCATGATCTTGATGATGGAATCCTTTGACGATCTGTCGTCAAACCGGATCTTGTGCCCCACAACACCACCCGGCAACTGTCCGAGTTCTTCTGCGATTCTTGCCGCAACCGTGATGGCCGCAATGCGCCTTGGCTGGGTGCAGCCGATCTTGCCGGCAGCCCCCCTGCCTGCGGCCATGCAGAACTTGGGAATCTGGGTGGTTTTTCCTGACCCTGTTTCGCCTGAGATGATCACCACCCGATGGAACTTCAGGGCGTGGATGATTTCATCTTTTTTCCCCGTGATGGGCAGTTCTGGGAGGTAGGCAATATCCGGCATGGACGCCTGTCTTTGTTCCCTCTCCTGCCTGGATTTATCGACCCGCCCTTCAAGGGCAGCTATCCGGGATTGAAGGCCGGCACGGTCCGGGGTGTTCTGTTTGATCAGCCGTTTCAGCCGTTGAACATCCTGGACCAGACAGTACCGATCGGCACACATGGTCTCCGGCAACAGCCGTTCAATTTTTTTGACTCTTTTCATAGTGGAAGAATATTAGTACACGGATGCAAAATGTCAATTCCATGGGCTTGAACGATAAAAAGGTTGACAGTATCAAAAGAATAGGAGAAAAAACAATGATATTATTAATGACCGGGTCAGGATTTATTTATTAAGGAATTTAGCTGACCGGGCGATATCAGATGCATAACGTGTTAATACGCTTAAGTTTTAACATAAAGGGAGGACATTAGAGCATGGGTGATGCAGTGATTAAAATTGGAGGAAAAAGGAAAAGCGTTTTCAAGGATAAGGTGATGAAGCTTCTGCCCGACGGCGGAAATCTCAATGCCTGCCTGACCTGTGGCGCATGTGCCTCGGGTTGTCCTGCAACGGGACTCAGAGGAATGGACCCCCGAAAGTTCCTGAGAATGGCGGCCCTTGGAATGGACGAGGAGATCTTGAGTTCCGAATGGATCTGGATGTGCACCCAGTGCCAGAGATGTATCTATGTCTGCCCGATGCAGATTAACATCCCCCAGCTGGTATACAACGCCAGGGCGTCAATCCCGAGAGAGAAAAGGCCCAAGGGGATCCTGGGATCCTGCGATGCAGCCTTGTCCAATGAGTCCGGCAGTGCCATGGGAACCCCTGTGGATGATTTCGAATTTGTTGTGGGCGATGTACTTGAAGAGTACCAGGAGGCCCAACCTGAATTTGCCGATATGGAAGCTCCCATCGACAAGCCGGGTGCCGAGTTTGTTTTGAATCAGAACTCAAGGGAGCCTGTGACAGAGCCCGATGAGATGGTTCCCCTGTGGAAAATCCTTCACCTGGTTGGTGCCAACTGGACCTATACCAGCAAGGGGTGGGGAGGAGAGAACTACTGTATGTTCCTCTCGGACGACGATGCCTGGAAGCACCTGGTAACCCAGTCTACAGATGCTGCAGAGCAGGTGGGTTGCAAGACGTTCCTGAATACGGAGTGAGGGCACGTTACCTTTGCAGTCCTGGCAGGACTGAAAAAATTCGACATCAAGCACACCTTTGAAGTAAAAAATATCTACGAGTACTATGCACGCTGGATCAGGGAAGGAAAACTCAAGGTTAACTCAGACTGGAACAAGGATCTCAAGATCAAGTTTACGGTCCAGGATCCATGCCAGATCGTACGTAAATCCTATGGAGACCCAATCGCAGAAGATTTGCGGTTTATTGTTAAATCGGTTGTGGGCGAAGAAAACTTCATCGACATGACCCCGAACAGGTCCAACAACTTCTGCTGCGGCGGCGGCGGCGGGTTCCTCCAGTCAGGGTTCAAGGAAGAGAGACTGAGCTACGGTCAAACAAAGGACAACCAGATCCAGACCACCAAGGCGGATTACTGCATTGCAGCCTGTCATAACTGCCATGCCCAGATCCATGAGCTCAGTGAACACTATGGTGGAAATTACGGGGTTGTTCACCTTTGGACATTGATCTGTCTCTCCCTTGGCATCCTCGGACCCAATGAGAGGGAATACCTCCATGAAGACCTTAAGCATGTGAACGTGTTCCACCCTGAGACAGAAATGTAAATTTCTTTTTTAACACGTCTTATTCAGCCCTGGACTGGAGACTTCTCCGGTCCAGGGCTTTTTTTGTCCAGGGTCAATGCATGTAAAAAAAGAAAGTTGGATGGGCAACAGTTGATGACCGTTTGCTGAACATTGAGAAACAAAGGGGATCAGATTTTCGGGCAGGGCAAACCCAAACAAGCCGCAAACTGTTTGAGGGAGCAAGGCGACCGAGTTTTTGCGGCTTGGGTTTGCCTTGTTCGAAAATCCCCCGACTTTCCTGGTTCAGCAAACGGTCATCAACTGTACCTGACGGGGCAATACTTTATATGCGCGACTCCCGGAACCATACCCGGATCCGTGCGTAGACAATCACCCCGAGGGCGCTGCCAAGGCCGTCTGCAACCACATCAAAAACATCGCCGCACCGTTCGGCAACAAACGTCTGGTGAAATTCGTCGCTGGCACCGTACAGGGTTGAAGCAAGAATGGCGGCTATCATCAGATTTCTGCGGGAAAAGGGCAATGCTTCGTTAAAGAGCATTCTCACCACAAGGGCACCAAGCAGGGCATAGCCGCCAAGGTGCATGACCTTGTCGGCATATTCAAAGGTGGGCAACGAATCAAACGAGGCCGAAGAAGACTGCCAGAAGATAAACCCGCAATAGGCCATCACCGGCAGCCGGTAGAAAAGATTTGTCAGCATTATACTCCAGGAGGAAAATGAGGGAGGGGCAGATGTGACACCTGCCCCATCAAGACTATAAAATATCTTCATCCAGTTGTCTTGCCCGGATGTGGGCGAGTACAGGAGGAATGAAATCAGCCATGGAAAGCCCCATGCGCACCTTGCCGTCAAGGGTCCTGACGCTGAGGGTGCCACTCTCCTTTTCCTTTTCACCAATGGTGATGATCAGGGGCACATAGTTCACCTGGGCCTCCCGGATTTTCTTTTTCAGGCTCTCGGTCCTCAAGTCCACATCACACCGAATGCCGTTACTTTCAAGCTCTTTTTTCACCGTTTGTGCATGGTCGGCAAGGTCATCGTTAATGGGCAGCACCACGGCCTGAACAGGTGCGAGCCACAGGGGAAATTTGCCGGCAAAGTGCTCGACCAGAATGCCGAAGAACCGTTCAATAGAGCCATAGATCACCCGATGGATCATGATGGGCCGGTGTTTTTCGTTGTCAGCACCCTTGTAGGTCAGATCAAACCGCTCGGGCAGAGCCATGTCCAGCTGAACCGTACCGCACTGCCAGGTTCTTCCCAGGGCGTCCTTGATGTGGATATCTATCTTGGGGCCATAAAAGGCACCATCACCCTCATTAATGGCATAGGGCTGACCATACTTGTCCAGGGCATTTTTCAAGCCGTTGGTAGCCTCGGCCCACTGCTCGTCGGACCCGATGGATTTCTTGGGCCGGGTGGAGAGCTCCAGGTGAAAGCCAAGGCCAAACCGTGAATAGATCCGCTCCACAAGCTCGAGCACACCCAGAATTTCGCTCTCAATCTGCTCCGGGGTCATGAAAATATGGGCATCGTCCTGGTGAAAGGCACGGACCCGGAAAAGGCCGGAAAGGGCCCCTGAGAGTTCGTGGCGGTGAACAAGGCCAATCTCCCCTGCCCGCAGGGGAAGATCCCGGTAGGAGTGGGACTCAGTCTTGTAAAGCAGCATGCCACCGGGACAGTTCATGGGCTTAATGGCATACTCCTCACCATCCACCACCGAGGTGTACATATTTTCCCGATAGTTTTCCCAGTGCCCGCTCTTTTCCCAGAGGTGACGGCTCATCATCACCGGAGTTTTGGTCTCCACGTAACCTGCGGCCCGGTGCTCGTCCCGCCAGTAGGCCAGAAGCTCGTTCCACATCTCCATGCCCTTTGCATGGAAGAACGGCATACCGGCAGCCTCCTGATGAAAACTGAAAAGCCCCATGCGGGTGCCGATCTTGCGGTGATCTCGTTTCTTTGCCTCCTCGATGAGATGAAGGTAGGCCTTGAGCTCTTTTTTATCAAAAAAAGCCGTCCCATAAAGCCGTTGGAGTTGTGCCTTCTCCTGGTCGGCCCGCCAATAGGCTCCCGAAGTTTTCATGAGTTTGAGACCCTTGATCATCCCCGTATGGGGAATGTGGGGCCCCCGGCAAAGGTCCACAAAGTCTCCCTGCTGGTAGATGGAGATGGTCTGATCGTCCAGACCGTTGATCAGCTCGACCTTGTAGGGGTTGTCCTTGAACAACTCCAGGGCCTCCTGTTTGGTGATCTCGGACCGTTGAAAGGGTTTCTTGGCCTTGACGATCTTTGCCATTTCAGCTTCAATCTTTGGAAAATCAGCGTCGGATATGGGTGCCATATCAATGTCGTAATAGAATCCATCCTCAACCACCGGACCGATGGTGAGTTTTGCGTCGGCATGGAGATTCTGAACCGCCTCAGCCATGACATGGGCCGCACTGTGTCGAAGAATCTCAACGGCCTCGGCGTCCCTTGTGGTGATCAGCCTCACTGCACAATCATTTCGAATCTCAACATCAAGATCAAGAAGTTGCCCGTCAATCTCCATGGCCACGCAGTTCCGGGCAAACCCTTCTGAAATACCCCTTGCCACATCCATACCTTTAGGGTACTCTTTAAAAGACTTTATACTGTCGTCTGGAAGTGTTATATTAATCATTTTGGTTATCCATAACTATAATGTTTAAAATTTAATGCTGTAAAACATCAAACTCTAAGGGAACTGCCCGAAACGGTCAAGAAAAAAATGATTGAATATACACTGATCGAAAATGACGAGGACCTTGCGGCCCGTTGCGACCTTCTCAAAACAGAAAAACGGCTGGCCTTTGATCTTGAGGCAGACTCCATGCACCACTTTAAGGAAAAGGTGTGCCTGGTCCAGATGGCTGACCCCAATGACTCGTTTGTGGTTGACCCCCTGAGCATTGATGATTTGTCCGTGCTCAAACCCGTGTTTGAAGATCCCGCCATCACCAAGGTGTTCCATGGATCAGACTTTGACATCCGCAGCCTTGACAGGGATTTTGACATCCATGTAAACAACCTGTTTGACACGGAAATCGCCTGCCGATTCCTCGGCATTCAGAAAAGAAGCCTTGCAGCCCTGCTCGAGAAACACTTTGACCTGACCCTGGACAAACGGTTCCAGAAAACCGACTGGTCCAGACGCCCCCTGTCAAAGGAGATGATCGCCTACAGCGTCAATGATGTGGCCTATCTTCTGGAACTCAGTGATATCCTCAAAAAACGCCTGGAGGATGAGGGCAGACTTGCCTGGGCAGAAGAAGAGTTTGAACTTCAGACCCGGGTGCGCCATGACAACAATGGCAACGAACCTCTGTTCCTGAAATTCAAGGGTTCAGGGAAGATGGGAAGACGCTCCCTTGCCGTGCTTGAAAGCCTTCTCCAGTTCAGAAAGACCCTGGCAGTGGAAAAAGACAAACCCCTGTTCAAAATCATCAGTTCCGAGGCCATTGCCAAAATGGCGGCCAACCAGCCTGAGACCCTTCACAGCCTCAAGGAACTCCGGGCCTTGAGCCCCAGACAGATGGACATGTATGGCACCCAATGCGTTGCAGCCATTGTTGGGGCACTCAAAACACCTGAAAAAGAGCTTCCTGTTTACCCGAGAAAACGACTTCCGGAAATGGCCCCCCAGGTCCCCGAACGAATAAGATCCCTCAAGGAGATGAGAATCACGGCCAGCAACAAGACCCGGATCGAACCCGGCTTCCTCCTCAACAACACCATGATTACGGCCATTGCTATTGCATCACCCAGGACTGCCGACGAACTCGCACAGATCGACGGCATGAGAAACTGGCAGTTAGAGGCCCTGACCGATGATATTTTATCCACCCTCAGGATCTGTGCCTGAACCGATCCCAGGGGTCAAAGGAAACCCAGATGGAACTGAACTTCACCAAAATGGAGGGTCTCGGAAACGACTTTGTCATGCTCGACGACAGGAACGGGGCCATTGTTCAGACAGTGCCCTATCCCGTGCTTGCGAAAAAACTCTGTTCACGCCGATTCGGTGTCGGCGGTGACGGCATTATCATCATCATTGATTCCGAAACAGCGGATGTGGGTTTCAAAATCTTCAACCCCGACGGATCAGAACCGGAAATGTGCGGCAACGGCATGCGCTGCTTTGCAAAACTTGTGTTTGAACAAGGAATCGTCACCAAACAGCGTTTCACAGTTGAAACCCTTGCCGGAACCATCATTCCAGAAATTCTACTCTCAGATACCCGTCAGGTTGAAGCCATATGCGTGGACATGGGAGAGCCGATCCTTGAACCCGACCGAATTCCTTTTAAATGCAACCGACAACGGGCCGTTAATGAGCAGATCCAGGTCAAGGGAGAAACAGTTTCCATTACGGCCGTATCCATGGGCAATCCCCATGCCGTTATATTTGTAGATGATGTCAAAAAAATCGACCTTGAGAACCTGGGCAGGGCAATCGAGACCCATGAACTATTTCCTGCAAAAACCAATGTGGAATTTGTAACGGTCCTCAACGATCAAGAACTTGTGATGCGGGTATGGGAGCGGGGAGCCGGCGAAACCCTGGCCTGCGGGACAGGTGCCTCGGCAGTCCTTGTGGCGGCCTCGCTCAACGGACTCACCCGGGAAACAGCCCTGGTTCACCTTGCTGGAGGCGATCTTTCCATCCACTGGGATCAGCAGAGCAACCATCTTTTTAAGACCGGTCCTGCCACCCATGTCTTTACCGGCAGAATCAAGATCTGATAATTCCAGCCAGGGCACCCAGCACAAGACCTGCTCCAAATCCTGTCAAATGGGCCACGACATCGGTATTCTCCCCACCACTGAGCATGCCCACCAGGGCAATACCTGCCCCCAATGGAAAAAAAAGCCCCAGGTGAAACCCTCTTCTTCCCCGAATCCTCTGGATCGTCTGGAACGAAGTAAGAATACCGGCTGCCCCCATCACCGAGGTGGAGGCACCAATGGAAAGATGGGCTGTTCGATAGAGAAGGGCCGTTGCAAGATTGCCCGATGCCCCGGCAGTCAGTATCATCAAAAGACCGGGCAAGGTTCCTGCAAGGGTGCACACGGGAACCCCGAAAACAATGATGCCCACCCCGTTACCCACAAGATGCCCAAGGTCTGCATGGAGAAAAAGAGCCGTGATAGTCCTGTAAAGTTGGCCCTGGAGAATGTAGAGGGCTGAAGACCCATAGCAAAGGACCATATCGCCTTTAATCCCATAAAAATCAGCAGCCCAGTGAACAACCACAAGCACCAGGACCACCCACACCGGACCCCATATTTTATGATCAACCGCAGGTACTTTTGTCCCGCCCCCTGCCCCAAGATTCTCCACATAAAAAAGTTCCAGGATTTCAAGGGCCCGAACCTGGTATTCATCTCCAACCTTCAGGTCAAAACCGTTCGCCCCTCGCTGAATAACAACTTCGATCCCCTGGGAGATCAAAACAAGGGCAAAGACACGGGCTGATTCAGGGTCTATGTCTGTGAGGGAGGGTTTCATGGCCAAAGTCTATACCAGATAACGGTCAGAAGCAATGGGAGCTCAATTTCACATGACATTTGAAATAAAATACGGTATCCATGTAACCATCATTAACCAGAAACAGACCCATGAACAAAAGGAGAGACCCCATGCAGATCATCAGATTCAAGGACCCCCAGGGATATGTCCAAACGGGATGCGATTTTGACGGACACACGGCAGCAAAGCTTACCGGCGACCTTTTTGACCGGCCCATTGCCACGGACACAAGGGCTGAAGTGACGCAACTTCTTGCCCCCATAGACCCCAGGGCCATCTTCTGTATCGGCCTGAACTACAAAAGCCATGCCGCCGAAACCGGCATGGAACTACCGCAGCACCCGGTTGTATTCATGAAAAATCCTGCCTCGGTCACAGGCCCCAATTCAGATATCGTTATTCCCGGTTGCTGCGCCCTTGAACCCGAGGTGGACTATGAGGCCGAGCTTGCCGTAGTCATTGGCCACACAGCTAAAAATGTCACCCCGGAAGACGCCCTTGACCATGTATTGGGCTACACCTGTGCAAACGATGTGTCGGCAAGAAGATGGCAAAAGCACGCCGGAGGGGGCCAGTGGGTCAGGGGAAAAAGCTTTGACACCTTCTGCCCCCTGGGCCCGGCTCTTTTTACAAAAGACGAAATTCCCTCGCCCCAGAACCTTGGGGTAACACTGGAACTAAACAGTGACACCATGCAGCAGGGAAACACCGGGGACATGATATTTTCCGTTGCCCGGATTATCTCCTTTCTCTCCCAGTCAACCACACTGATGCCGGGCACCGTCATTCTGACAGGCACCCCCAGCGGCGTGGGTTTTGCCCGTAAGCCACCGATCTTTCTCAAACCCGGTGATGTGGTCAAAACAACCATTGGCTCCCTGGGAACCCTGGTCAACAAGGTCGTGGCAGAAAAATAACAGCCTCATGGCCCGATGCACCGGCCTGAATTGACACCCTTTGTGGTGACGGCCTTGGAGAGAACAAGATCACGCCCCTTTGAAAGACCGGAGCTGTAGGCGTCCCGGCTCCTGCTGCCATGGGAGACGCCCACGGTCCTTAAACCAGGGTATCTTCCGCCCACATAGGCATCAAGCTGAAGATCCTTGACCACCGCAGGGGCATTCCCAGGCAAAGGGGACTCCTGCCGTGTCAAAGCCTCCCTGCGCCGGTCCAGGGTTTGACTGAACCCATGGACCACCCCGGTCATGTAGCCCGATCGTGACCGACACGATGGGTTTTTGGCCTTGTAGTCAAGCCAGCTCTTCTGGGCATATCCCAGCACAAAGGCGAACACATAGTCCGCAATTTTCAGGTTTGACGGAGTACCGCTGATTTCAAGGGCTGTTCCCATTTTCTCTTTTCCCGGAACATAAACGGGGATCCAGACCGGCTGAACAAAGTAATGATGATCAAGAATGGTGGCCCCGATGATTTCAGGTTGGGTTCGTTTAAGGACTGCATCCGTGATGATAATACTCTCAAAATCCCTTTGTTCATTGGAACGAATCGCATCGATATTGTAACGGGCAATGAGTTCTCCGGCCTTTGCCGCAGCAAGGGCCGCCTCATGGGGGTTTTTTGATGCGGCAAGGGCCATGAGCTTTTTAACCTTGATCATGATCCTGTCATCTTCCCCCCCTTCTACTCCCCATATCCGCTGCTCAAGTGTCCTGTAACCACCCGAAGCCCGTGGGTTTGCACCGAACATTCTGCAACATTCAACAAACAGGGGGCCGTGGGCGGTTTCATTGGGATACCCGGGAAGGGTGGAGGCCAGTTGATGGGCCATTTCGTGATGGAGTACCTCAACCACAGAATCCCATCGCCCGTCTCGTACAAGGTGCCTTGCCATGCGGATCTCCCTTAAAAGGGGGTCCCACAGACCAAGGGTTTGTTCCATGTCGCTGATAATGATCCTTGGCCGCTCCATCCGGGGGGCAAAGCTCGGATTTCTTCGGCCCAGATTGAGGACAGATATTCTCCATTCCTGGTAAAGTTTTTCAAGTATGGCACGTTCAAGGGCCTGATTTATCTGCCCGGTTCTTTTGTTCAACAGCTCCTCCTGATCGTTGGTTTCCGTCATTATTGTTCTGTGTTTTTAGGGACTACCCCTTTCCCACCACAAAAACAAGGGAATACAGACTGGAAAAAAAGGCCTCTGTTTGCTGTCAGAACAGTTCATCTTCCGGAAGATCCTGGTGAAGAGCCACTACAGATGTCTTGTGCATAAAAACAAAATCACCCTGATCTTCTG
Source organism: Desulforapulum autotrophicum HRM2 (assembly GCF_000020365.1). NCBI lineage: Bacteria > Pseudomonadati > Thermodesulfobacteriota > Desulfobacteria > Desulfobacterales > Desulfobacteraceae > Desulforapulum > Desulforapulum autotrophicum. The sequence continues at coordinate 4,234,448 of NC_012108.1, forward strand.
CGGAGACAATTTCAATACGCTCGCCTCTTCTCAACCCAAAGACAATCAAGGCATACACGGCTGAAACGCTCATAAAAAAGAAAAACAATCCATAGGGGCTTGCTTCCATGACCATGGACGAAACCAGGGGCCCCAGGGTGGCCCCCACCCCATAGGCAAAGAGCAGGGCTGTGCTGACGGAAACAATCTCCCCGGGTTCGAACAGATCCTGGGCCCTTGCCACTGACACGGGATAGATGGAAAAAATAAGCCCCCCGTAGACCACCATGGTACCAATCAGATATTCGATACGGGTGTTTGCAGCGACCATGACACCAGGGGTAACAAGGCAGACAACAACTCCCAGAACCAACAGCACAAGAGATCGATCAAACCGGTCTGAAATGGCGCCAATGGGCCATTGGAGAAGCAGTCCTCCAAGAATCGCCGCTGTCATGAACCAGGAAAGTTCAAACAGGGACATGTCAAACTGCTGGCAGAAAACCGGCCCCATGGAATAGAAGGCACTGCTGATCAAGCCTGCAACAAGGCAACCAAGAACGCCCACTGGGGATTTCATAAAAATAGCCTTAAACCTGAAGGGAGCAGGTTCCGAGGGATTGGGGTGAATGGAACGGGTGGTGGCCACGGGAACGATGCACAGGGAAATAAACAGGGCTGACAGAATGAACAGGGTCTGAGCTTCGGGAGCCCCCACATTGAGAAGCTGCTGCCCGACCCCCTGGCCCAGGTAGGAGACAACCATATAAATGGCAAACACCCGCCCCCTCACATTCTGGGGCGAACATTCACACAGCCAGCTTTCGATAACCGTATAAAGCCCAATGGCTGATATACCGGTGAGAAACCGCAGCAACGCCCAAGTGAACGGTGAGACATAAAGGGCATGGAGCAAGACCACACCGGTTGTCACTGCAGCAAAGGCAGAAAAAGAACGAATGTGCCCCACCCGCTGGATAAGACGGGTGCTGAAAAAAGCCCCCACAAGCAATCCCACATAGTAGGCAGTCATCACCCTGCCAATGGTTGCAACCGAAACCCCCTCGATGCTAAGTCGCACACCAAGAAAAGAACCAAGAAGTCCCATGCCGACCATGAGTACAAAGGTTGCCCCATAAAGGGCAACAAAGGGAGACAAAGCAGCTTTCATGGCAGTTGAGCACCTTTTGAAAAATCAGTTAGAGGCATCACCCCCCTCCAAGATATAAAAAAACTGGATTATTACCACCCTTTATCAATTTCGTCAAGCAAGGGAATGGGGGGTACTTTAATCAATTTGAAGGGCAGCTGTCAGGGTTTATTATTTGATTTTGAGGAGATAACGGGGTATTATACCTTCCGGAAAGGTGGACAACACAGATACGAAATCGATAACCTTCTAAAATTACAGTTAAGTTTGGCGCGTTCATACGTCAACGCATTCAATAGCAACAGCTGCCGAAGTTTGAGTTCAGGTCAATAATTCAACTTTCAGGATTGGCTGTTCACATGGGGTCAGACTTGCATGATTGCACTGTTGTTCGGCTTAGAGAATGGGCAAGATGTTGTCAAAAGCACTAGCCTGACCCCGATCATCAAAGGGAAGTTTGAAAATTGAGTCAATAAAACAAGTGGCGTCCTGGCGCTAGAAAAAAAATGGGGAAACCATGTTCAAACAATTGAGCCTTGCAAAAAAGATAACCAGCGGTTTTGCGATTATTTTGACCCTGTTGATTTTGCTTGCCCTTGCAGGCCGTTCAGGACTGACCCGGGTCGTTGAAAAGGTGGACGTATCCAACCGGTTTCAACTTCTGGTCGACCAGATCCTGGATGCCCGCCAGGCTGAAAAACAATTCATCCTGACCAACGATCCAGGGGCCGTTGAGATTGTGCGCAAAGACGTCACAACATTAACTTCCGAGGCAAAAAAAATTGCCGACACTGCAGACGACCCTGGAGTCAAGATGCAGGCCGACAGGATCGTGAAAGCAGCCCAGACCTATGTCCAGGCTTTTGATGAATATGTGACCCTTGCCGATGAAAGAAAACATCTGATGGCAGACATGAACCAAAAGGCAGATTCAGCTCTGGACATCACCACGGGCATTCGGGACGAACAACGAACAAGGCACGACGCACTCATGGCAGAAAGTGAAACAAAACGCTCCTGGATGCGCCAACGGGTTGAGTATGCAGACAAAATCAAGGAGCAATTTTTCCAGGCCAGTGCCTATCGCATGGTCATGGCAGATTCCCCCACAAAAAACATCTCCACGATGACCCAGTGGAAGGGGGGACATGAAAACATTAAAAACGACCTTAAAGCCGTGGGCCCCTTAATGCTTGAACCCATTGCAAAACAGCGCCATGCGAACATCGCTTCCGCCCAGAAAGGGGTCATGGAAAAGGGGCTTGCCTTTTTTAATGACAAAAGCCATGGAAACAACCTGGCCCTGATCAAGGCAGTGGACACCATGGGCATGGCAGTGGTTACCTTTCAGCAGGAGATGCAGGAACTGCTTGATTTTTACATGGAGGATGTCCGAATTTTTTCAGACCAGACCATGGAACTCTCCTCGGGCGCAGATCAGGTTGCAAAAATTCTTTTAAAAATACGAATTATGGAAAAGGAATTTATCCTGACTGAAGATGAAACCTTTTTTCGGCAGATCCTCCAGAACATCAAATCCATTGACAGCGCCATTGCAGAAATAAGGGCAAGGATTCAGGCAATCTTGCCTCCCGGTCAAATGAGGTTGTCTCAGCTGCCCGAAAGATGAGCGATACCATGAACGGAGTGGCATTCACAAGTGAACAGGCTTCCATGAACCTCAGCGCGGTTGTTAACGCGGCCGACCAGATAAAACACACCCTTGGCAAGGTGGCACAGAGTTGTGACCGGGCAAGGCGTGTTTCCGACGATGCGGCAACAACGGTGCAAAGCGCATCTGACCGGGTGGAAAAAATGGGCACATCGGCAAGGGATATCAATCAGGTAACCGAACTGATCACAAATATTGCGTCCCAGACAAACCTTCTGGCCCTGAACGCCACCATCGAGGCGGCAAGGGCCGGAGAAGCAGGCAAAGGGTTTGCCGTGGTGGCAGGCGAAATAAAGGCCCTTGCCACACAGACCTCGGATGCGACCTTGAAAATCAAGGAAAAAATAAAAGAGATGCAGGCATCCACAGACAGAACCGTGGGGGATGTAAAACAGATCACCACCGTTATTTCCCAGGTGACTGAAATTGTTGCAACCATTGCCGCTGCTGTGGAAGAACAGTCTATTTGCGCGGCAGAGGTGGCCGAAAATATTGACAAGGCATCAACGGGGATCCATGGCACAAATGAGAATTTATCCCATAGTTCCCAGGTTTCCACCCGGATTTGCGAGGATCTTTCCACGGTCAACAGCCTGTCAAAAAAAATGACAGCAAGCGGCGACCAAATGAAAGAAAGCGCCCAGAACCTTGCCCTTATCTCAACCAGACTCAGGGATATGATCGGCGTATTCAAGGTCAGTGCCGATGATTAGGAAAAAAGATCAGATACTGACCTTTCCCTTTACCCAAAAAAAGTTCATGGCCCTTACCCCCCAGGGTCGCCATGGCTGGATCGTCCGATGGCTGTCAGGGGTTTACCAGGAGATCCTGACCAACCGGGTCACACCCCGGGGACTTGAATTTTTTGCCGGAGAATATGCACGAATAACCGGCTGGTCTGAAACCTGGCCCGGCAAAATCCCCAACAAGATCCCCCATGAATACGATGCCAGACCCTGGCTGGAATTTATCTCCAACGCCATTCACATTGGGCGAACTGCACGGGGTATCTCTCCAAAGGACCCGGATCTGCTGCCCCCAGCAACAACCAGAGGCGATCACAAAGACCGGACAGGGGACAGACACGACAGACCCCTGCTTGATTTTCACATTGCCCTTGACGGCCTCAGAAGCCTGTTCAACGTAGGCTCCATCTTCAGGAGCTGCGATGCAGCAGGATTCTCTTCACTCATCCTTGGCAACACCCCGGGCAGGGAAAATGCTGCGGTGAGAAAAACCGCCATGGGAACCGCAGACTGGATGCCCCACACCCAGACCGTGGATCTTGCCCAGACCCTTGTTGACATGAAAGCCCAGGGCTACACCATCACGGCCGTTGAAACAGCTGAACAATCAAAGCCCTATCACGACAACGACTGGCACCACCGGGGGGTCCTGGTCGTGGGAAATGAAGAGTACGGAATTTCTTCCCATGTCCTGGCCGTGTGTGACCAGGTGGTCCACATACCCATGTTTGGAAGAAAAAACTCCCTCAACGTTGCCAATGCCGCCGCCATTTTGATGTTTCACATTACCACCTGCCTGCACGCCGGCCACCCTGATCCAGGACAACATCCTTAAAATATTCTTGCTTTTTCAACGCCCTGGTATATAATAGGCACCTTTAAATTGTTATCGGTTCATGAATGCCGGAACAAAATCAAAGCACAATAAGGAGCAGTCCATGAAACCCCTCATCACAGCGGTCATAACTTTCGCCATGACAGTCTGTCTTGCTGCTTTACCGGCAAATGCCGACAAAAATATCCTTGTGGGCATATCAAAGATCGTGGCCCACCCGGCACTTGATGCCCTTGAGCAAGGGGTCCGGGAAGGCATCCAGGAAACGTTTCCCCAGGCCCGTTTTGACCTTCAGAACGCCAATGGAGAGCTTGCAACGGCTGCCTCCATTGCCCAGAAATTTAAATCCCAGAATGTGGACATTGCCGTTGGGATTGCAACACCAACGGCCCAGGCCCTGGTGGGAATTATCAGGACAAAACCCGTGATTTTCTGCGCCGTGACAGACCCCGTTAGTGCAGGACTTGTGGCCTCGACCACCAAAGGTGAAAAAAACGTGACCGGCACCTCGGACATGACGCCGGTAAGGGAACAAATTGCCCTATTGAACCGGATCAAGCCCCTGAAGACCCTTGGCCACATCTACTGCAGCAGCGAGGCCAATGCCGTGGCCCTTGCCGCCATTGCCCGGCAGGTGGCAGCGGATATGGGTATCGGGTTTGTGGAAACCACGGTGACCAACTCTGCCGAAGTGATGCAGGCAGTCCAGACCATTGCGTCCCGGGTGGACGGGATCTATCTGAGCAACGACAACACTATATTCTCTGCCCTTTCCGCTGTAACCCGGGTGGCAATGAAATACAAAATCCCCGTAATGTCAGCCGACCCGAGTTCTGCTGAGACCAACGATGTCCTTGCTGCCTGGGGATTTGATTACTATAAGATGGGCAAGGTGACCGGAAGAATTGCGGCAAGGGTGCTCAAGGGTGAAGACCCTGTGACCATCCCCACCGTTTTCATGACCGATCCCAGCGACGTGGACCTTCTCCTGAACATGGATGTGGCCGAGAAATTAGGACTTACCTTTCCGGCAGATGTGGTCGTAAAAGCCAATACCATCATCGAGCACGGCAAAATCATAAAAAAGTAGAGATCCCATGATAGAAGGCATATTTGTAGAGGGACTGATCTACTCGATCATGGCCCTTGGGGTCTTTTTTACCTTTCGGATCCTTGACTTTCCAGATCTTACCGTGGACGGTTCATTCCCCATGGGCGCAGTCATCATGGCGGCCTGCCTCCACCAGGGTATAACCCCCCTGGCAGGACTGGTCACCGCCTTTGCAGGGGGGGTCATGGCCGGAATGGTCACGGCCGAAATCCACAACCGGCTCAAGGTTCCCCATCTTCTGGCCGGCATCCTCACCATGACCATGCTCTATTCGATCAATATCCGGATACTCTCAAACCGGGCCAACCTCCCCCTGCTGCGGGTGGATACTCTGCTGACCCGTGTCCATGGATGGACAGAAGGCATTATCACCCCGGAATGGTCCTCACTGATTTTTTTTATCCTTGTGGTTTTAATCATCAAAAAGGGGCTGGACCTGTTTTTCCTCACGGACATGGGCCTTGTGTTCGGTGCCCTTGGCAACAACGAACAGATGGTCAGAACCCAGGGGATCAATCCCGGAATATTAAAACTGATCGGTGTGGGGCTGTCAAACGGGCTTGTGGCGCTGTCGGGTGCCTTTGCTGCACAGTACCAGGGGTTTGCCGACGTCAACCTGGGCCAGGGGATCGTGGTGTCCGGCCTTGCGTCGGTGATGCTCGGCGAATTTCTGCTGCGGTCAAACCGCATCTCGACACTCACCCTGCGGGTGGTTCTGGGTTCCATTCTCTTTAAGGCCATCATGTACCTGGGCCGCTATTACGGTTACTACATCAACATGACACCCAACGATCTCAAGCTCATTGCAGGCATTCTCATCATCATCTCCCTTGCCGCCGCCAACATCAGAAACGCAAGGGAGCAGGGCAGATCATGATAACCCTTGAAAACATCAAAAAAGATTTTAACCCCGGCACGATCAATGAAAAAACCGTGATCAATAACCTCAATTTTAAGGCCCAAAAAGGCGATTTTATAACAATTGTAGGCAGCAACGGCGCCGGAAAAACCACCCTTTTCAACCTTATTTCAGGTGCCATCTTCCCCACCCGGGGCAGAATTTTGATCCGGGACAGGGAGGTCACACACGAGCCGGAATACAAAAGAGCAAAAAACATTGGCAGAATCTTCCAGGACCCCCTTGCCGGAACCGCCTCAAACATGACCCTGGAGGACAACATGATGATCACGGCCCGCAAGGGATTTAAGTGGCCAAAGATCAGCCTGACCCGGAAGGTGAGCAAGGAATTTGAGGACCGGGTCAAGGTGCTGGGCATGGGACTTGAACATCGGCTCAAGGAGAACGTCAACACCCTGTCGGGCGGCCAGCGCCAGGCATTGACCCTGCTCATGACCGTCAGTTCCAATCCGGACATTCTGCTTCTTGATGAGCACACCGCAGCCCTGGACCCGGGCAATGCCGCGCTGATAATGGAACTGACACGACAATTTGTCAGAGAAAAGGAACTCACCACCCTCATGGTGACCCATAACATGAACCATGCCATTGAATTCGGCAACCGCCTGATCATGATGGACCAGGGAGAAATAATAATTGATGTAAACAGCGAGGCCAAACGGCTTTTAACCAAACAGCGCCTGATAGAAATGTTTGGCGAAATCAAAAAACGAGAATTTGAAAACGATGAAGTTCTCCTTACGTCTTAATTTTTTAAGGATACCCGTATAAATGAAAAACAAGTCAGAAAATAAAAACATACGAAACATAGCCATCATCGCCCATGTTGACCATGGCAAGACCACCCTTGTGGACGCCATGTTCAAACAGAGTGGCACCTTCCGCCTGGGAAAAGAGGTAGATGACAGAATCATGGACTCCATGGACCTTGAGCGGGAAAGGGGGATCACCATATCTGCCAAAAACTGCTCGGTGGTCTGGAAAAAGATCAAGATCAACATCCTTGATACCCCTGGCCATGCCGATTTCAGTGCTGAAGTTGAACGGGCATTGTCCATGGTCAACGGCGCCATCCTGCTTGTGGACGCCTCTGAGGGCCCCCTTCCCCAGACCCGGTTCGTGCTGAAAAAAGCCCTGGCAGCCGGGTTGAGAATCATTGTGGTCATAAATAAAATCGACCGGCCTGATGCCCGGGTGGAAGAGGTGCTGGACGAAATCTACGACCTGTTCATCGATCTTGATGCAACTGACGATCAGATTGATTTTCCCGTTCTCTACGCCATCGGGAAAAACGGGGTTGCCAAAAAGGAAATGAAAGACGAATCCCAGGATCTTAAACCCTTGTTCGATACCATCCTCAACAAAATTCCAGCCCCGAAATTTGACCCGGACGAACCCTTTCAGATGCTGGTCTCCGACTTAGGCCACTCGGACTATACGGGCCGGCTGGCCATTGGAAAAATAGCCAATGGTCAGGTAAGCTCCAAGGACGAACTTGTGGTAATTGGAAAAAAGGGTATCCCTGAAAAAATAAAAGTCTCCAGTCTCCAGGCATACGAAGGGGCCTCCCTGAGCGTGGCCGAGCATGTTCAGCCCGGCGACATTGCCGTGGTGTCGGGAACGGACAGCTTTGAGATCGGGGATACCATCTGCACCAAGGAGTTCCCCAAGGCCCTTCCAAGAATTGCCGTTGACGAGCCCACCATCTCCATGATGTTCACCATCTCAAACTCACCGTTTTCCGGCCTGGAGGGCAAGCTTGTCCAGTCGAGCAGAATCAGGGAGCGCCTGGAAAAAGAGTCCCTGGCCAATGTTGCCATCAGCGTTGAGAACACCGTTGAAAGAGACCGGTTCATTGTCAAGGGCCGGGGTGAATTCCAGATGGCTATCCTGGTTGAGACCATGCGCCGGGAAGGATTTGAGTTGTGCGTGGGCCGGCCTGAGGTGATTTTCAAAACCGGTGAAAACGGCGAAAAGCTCGAACCGGTAGAACGCCTGTACGTGGACTGCGAAGAGGCATTCACGGGAATCGTCACGGAAAAGCTCTCCATCAGAAAGGCCAGGATGGTCAACCTTGTGAACAAGCGGGGTCGGGCCAACATCGAATTTTCCACGCCGTCACGATCCCTCATTGGTTACCGGGACGAATTCCTCACAGATACCAAGGGTACGGGCATCATGAACTCGATCTTTTCCGGGTACGAGCCCTTTCGGGGGGATTTTCCCACCCGCAGAACCGGTTCCCTTGTGAGCGACCGCCAGGGCAAGGCCGTTCCCTATGCCCTCTACAACCTGGAGCCCAGGGGCAGGCTCATGATCACGCCGGGAACTCCGGTCTACGAGGGAATGATAATCGGCGAGCACAGCAAGGACCGGGATCTTGACGTCAACCCCTGCAAGGAAAAGAAACTCACCAACATGCGGGCCTCGGGCAAGGATGACGCTACCACCTGTTCACCCATCAAGCCTTTGACACTGGAGCAGGCCCTGAACTTTATCAACTCGGACGAACTTGTGGAGGTAACCCCCAAAACCGTCAGGGTAAGAAAAAGAATCCTTTCCAAACAGAAACGATAACATGATGGAGCCAGAAATATGACCCAGTTTAAAGCAGATGCAATGCCCCTTCTCATTGGCAGCCTGCCCATGAAGGACCACGGGGAAGCCACACGGCTGATCCTTGAGTTTACCCCTGAAATTCCCCTTTGGGCACAGCTGCCCATGTACAAGGAAGAAGGCATGGCCTACCAGTTCCTTCCGGGAATGCCCGGTTTTACCGAGTCTGCCGAAGGAAAACTCTTTATTGACGAGACAGGCGAAGATTTTGATGCAGCGTATCTGGCCTTTTACGAAGAATTTCTGGCCGTTACCGAGGCAGGAAAAGACCTTGACACCTCCCGTTTCAGCCTCACCCCTGAAACGGGAAAAGGGTTCAAAGAGTTCCTGCGCCAGGTGGATCTTGCCCCCGGCGGATTCAAGGCCCTCAAAGGCCAGGTCACCGGACCGTTCACCTTTACCACCAGTGTACCCGACAACAGCGGCAAGGCTATTTTTTACAATGAGCAGTTAAGGGATGCAGCGGTAAAACACCTTGCCATGAACGCAAAATGGCAAGCCCGGACATTTAAGTCCCGTCAACTTACCCCCATCATTTTCCTGGATGAGCCAGCCCTGGCAGGCTTTGGCACATCGGGTTATATCACCGTTTCCAGACAGGAGGTGACCGACGCCCTCAACGAGGTGATGGCCGCTGTCCATGAAGAGGGGGGTCTCGCCGGCATCCATGTCTGCGCCAACACCGAATGGGACATGCTCCTTGACTCAGACATAGACATCATCAACTTTGACGCCTTTTCGTTCTTTGACAAATTCATTCTCTATCCAGACCAGATTAAGGCATTTATGGATCGGGGCGGCATCATTGCCTGGGGCATTGTGCCAACGGCAAATGTTGAAGATATAAACAAGGAAACCTGCGACACCCTTGCCCAGCGACTTGAGACCCAGATGGCCCAAGTTGAAGAGCTCGGCATTGACCGGGCCACCCTGCTCTCACAGTCATTCATTACCCCGAGCTGCGGCACGGGCTCCATTGACCTTGACGCTGCCCGCCGCGTCCTTTGCCTGACCCGGGATCTGTCGAAACGAATACGGTCATGAGCCTTTAAATGCCAGGTACCTGGACAGCAATTCTAATTGTGGGAATCAACATGGGGGGGCGGTCGGTGTCTGCTTGCTGAACCTTGAGAAACAAAGGGGATCAGATTTTTGGCCAGGGCAAACCCGAAAAATCGCAAACTGTTTGAGGGAGGGACGACCGAGTTTTTGCGATTTGGGTTTGTCCGGGTCAAAAATCCCCCGACTTTCTGGGTTCAGCAAACAGATACCGGCTGCCACTTACAGATGAATGCACAATTAGAATTGCTGGGACCTGGGGGATGATGATGGCTCCCCAGGTCCCCGGTATTTACACAAGGCATACCGTGTGTCTATTGGCCGCATAAATCACCTTTTTGCTGACCCGGCCAAGGAAGAACTCTTTTATCCTGGAGATGCCCTGGCGACCCATGAAAATAGTGGAAAAGCCTTCTTCTGTTGCAAAACGCGCAATGGAACCCGCCCTGGAACCTGCCCCGGTGATCACCTTGTCCTGGACGTTTTCATCCTTGAAGCCTTTTTCCAGAAGTATGGATCTTGCATTCTCAAACACATTAAGCATAACCCCACGACCCTCAGCGTTATCTCCAAAATTTTCGTCTGAAAAGATCTCATTTTCTCGAATCACATGGAGCAGGGTAACCTTGTAGCCGCTGGGAGCCGCAATGTCTCCCACAAACTGGACGGCTTTCATGGCCGATTCCGAGTTATCCATGGCGATGAGAAGCTTGTCTGTGATGGGTTCCACACCGGCAAAAAACAAGGGGAGATCCCCCATGGATACCATTATCTTATCGGCCACGCTGCCCATCAACAGCCCTGGCACCTTTGTAAACCCCCGACGCCTGGCCACTACGGCAGTGTATCCCCTGGCGGCCTCGGCAATGATATCCCTGGCCACTCCTTTTACCCGGTTCTCAACCTTGACAACCACATCTTCGGGCTGGAACCCGGAGGTCCTGAGCATGGCAAGGCTCTTTTCCATAAATTGGTCTATGGACTGCCGGTTATGGGCCTCCCAGGAAGCCATGTGGGTTGATCTTCCCCCCATCATGGGCTCATTGCTCAAATCCCAGTAATAATCAGGAATTTTGTGAAATACGTTAAAAAGGACCATCTGCATACCCTTTAAAGGGGCAAACCCTGCAATGTAACGAATGGTGTTCAACGACCTGTCAGAGCCATCCACCAAAACCAGTATTTTCTTTTTTTCACCAACGTTTTTTTCCATTTTTGTCTCCTTGTTACTCGATGTTTGCCAGATTGATGTTAAGCTCATATTCCGAAGATCCTGAAATCCTTTTCACCTTAAAGCCAAGTTTCTTGCCAAGCTTAAGCATCTGGACGTTCTCGGCAATGACCAGACCCCAAACGGTTTCAAGGCCTTTTTGCTTTGCAATTTTGAGGCAGCGCTTTAAAAGAGACGCCCCGAGACCCTTACCCTGCCACTGGTCTGCAACCACCACGGCAAACTCAGCCGTTCGTCCGTTGGATTCAGAAATAACCCTGCCAACCCCTGTCATCCGCTCACCCTGGGGGGTATCCATGAGGGCAATCAGGGCCACCTCCCGGTCGTAATCGATCTGGGTCATCTTGATGAGCTGGGCCCTGGACAGCTGCTTCATGGGAAAGAAGAAACGCTGGTAAATGCTCCTGGGGGACAGTGAATTGAAATGTTCGATCATGAGATTGGCATCCTCAGGACGGATGGGCCGAATGCGAATACGATTTCCGTCAACAGTCGTGTCCTCTGTCTCCTGCTCCCAGGGATAGGACGAAATTACAAGGTGCATGGGTGACAGAATGTCGACGGGTTTTATCACCACCCTTGCATCCACTGCCAGCAAATGTCCCTGGCTCACCAGAACCGGGTTGATGTCCAGTTCGTCAATCTCGGGAAAATCGGTGACCAGCCGCCCCAGGCGAATCAGGATATCTTCCACCAGGGTTATATTTACAGCACTTATATTGCGGAAGCCCTCAAACACCCGGGAAATTTTCGTATCAGAGACAAGGGTCTTTGCAAGGGCGACATTCAGCGGGGGCAACCCAATGGCCGTATCCCTGAACACCTCGGTAAGTACGCCGCCCATGCCAAACAAAAGCACCGGGCCAAATGAAGCGTCTTTTTTTGCCCCGAAAATGAGTTCATAGTCACCGGCAGGTGCCATGGGTTGTACCGTTACCCCAAGGATATGGGCCGTGGGGTCATACTCAACCACCGATGCCATGATGTCCTGGAACCCCTGGCGTACCTCTTTTTCACCCATCAGATTAAGCTTTACGCCACCAACGTCAGATTTGTGGAGCAGATCCCTGGAACAAACCTTAAGGGCCACGGAAGAGCCCATTTGTCCGGCAAGTTCAGCGGCTTTATCCGCTGTTTCGGCAAGCAGGCAGGCGTTGACGGGAATGCCGTAGGCCCTGAGAAGATCCTTGGCCTCTACCTCGGTAAATTCCATGTTATTTTCTGCAAGGGCGGCCTTGATGATGCCTGCGGCCCGTTCCCGGTCGATGAGAAGCCGGCGGTCCCTGCGGATGGGAATCTCGTTGAGCATATCCAGATTATTCCCATACCGGTAAAGGTTCATAAAGGCCCTTACCCCCCTTTCCGGCGAGTCATAGGTGACAACACCTGCCTCGTTGAAGATTTTCCTGGCCTTGTCAATGTTGGTCCCACCCATCCATGCGGTGAAAACAGGAAAAGTACTCTCCTTTAAAAACTGTGCCAGGGGAGTCGCCAGGGTGGTGGCATCAAACAAACCCACGGGTGCAAAGATCAAAAGCAACCCATCGGTCTCTTCAGCCTCAATGCAAATTCTTGCCGCTTCCATGTATTGTTCCGGTGAGGTATCGCCAAGGATATCCACGGGATTCTGGCGACTCCAGCCCTGGGGAAGGATGGCGTCAAGCTTGGACAAGGTTTCCCGGCTCAACAGGGCCGGTTCAACCCCTTGGCGCTCTAAGGCATCCACGGCCATGACCCCGGGTCCGCCTGCATTGCTCACAACGGCAAGCCGACCACCTTTAGGCCGCTGCAGTTTGGCCAGAAATTCTGCACAGTCAAATAATTCCTCAAAATCGTTCACCCTGAGGATGCCGGCCCGCCTGAAGGCAGCGTCATAGATGGCATCATCGCCTGCCATGGCCCCGGTGTGGGAGGCTGCAGCCCTGGCGCCTGCTGCAGACCGCCCCGATTTCAAGGCAATGATGGGTTTAATTCTGGAAACACTCCTTGCTGCACTCATGAAGTTACGGATATTCGTGATGTTCTCAACGTACATCACGATGCTGTCCACCTCCTTGATGGTGCCAAGATAATCAATCATGTCGGCAAAATCCACATCCGCCATGGATCCAAGGCTTACAAAATGGCTGAAGCCCACCTTTTCCCGCATGGCAAGGTCAAGCACCGAGGTGCACACGGCCCCGCTCTGGGAAAGAAAGGCGATCCTGCCCGGCAGGGGCAACTGGTGGGCAAAACTGGCATTCAGGTTGACGGCGGTGTTGATAATGCCAAGACAGTTGGGGCCGATGACCCGGATGCCCGAAGGCTTTGCAGCGTCAAGGATTGAACGCTCGATTGCCACACCTGGGGCTCCGGTCTCCTTGCCCCCGGCCGAGATGACGACACACCCTGCAATGGACGCCTTTGCGCAATCCGCAACAATCTCGGGCGCCATTGCAATGGGGGTTGCCACCACAGCAAGATCCGTCTCCCGGTTGATGGCACCCACGTTGGGAAATGCAGTAATCCCCATGATGGTCTTATGGTTTGGGTTCACAGGATAGATATTTCCTTTATAACCCTTTTCCACGAGGTTTTTCATGATGGATTCGCCCACACTCCCCTTACGTTCACTGGCACCGATTACGGCGATGGACGCTGCATTAAACATCCGATGTAAATTAAGCGTGCCCATTGATTTTACCCCTGTATTTTTTTATATGAAACACTCGTCAAAGCATTGTCAATGAAGGTGTTTCAAAATTCATTGAGGCCGAAGCAGATACCATACTCCGGCCATGCCGGATAGTTAGTCACGGGGAGAAAATTTTCACCCTTCCCCGGTTAGATATCTATTATCATAACAAGATCCATGCCAAGGGACGTAGACTTTAAATCGCCTGGGCCACGGGCATGGAATCAGAGGTTTGCATGCCCGGGGGCACAGACTTCAAACCGACCACCCTGTTTGCTGTTTACAAAGTGTAAAGGAAACTGACAGGACCACCCTTTCCTGCCCTGCCCCATTAAATAATTGATTTTGAAAGTTGAAAGGGGTATTGATACCCCATGGATGCCCATACCCTGTTTATCATAGACGATGAAGAAACCATCAGGGACAGCCTTGCCTTTGCCCTGGAATCCACCTACACCCTTCAAACCTTTGAAACAGGCCAGGAGGCCCTTGCCGTTATCCCAAAAAACCCGCCGGATCTGATCCTCCTTGACATCGGTCTTCCAGACATCTCGGGCATTGAAGTGCTGCAACAAATTAAGGGGACCCATCCAGGCATTCCCGTGATCATGATCACGGCCTTTGAAGAGATTACCACCGTCATAACGGCCATGAAATCCGGGGCCTACGACTATCTTGTAAAACCCCTGCATATGGACGCCCTTGAAATCGTCATCGCCAATGCCCTTGAAACGGTCAGCCTCAAAAAGGAGGTCAAAGGCCTCCAGGAACAGCTCATCCAGGAGAATCTACCCTGCTTTATCGGGGAGAGCGAGGTGATCCAGGAGATGCTGACCTTTGTGGATACGGTGGCCAAAAGTCCGGATACGCCCATCCTCATCCTCGGCGAGACCGGCACGGGCAAAGAGCTGATTGCAAGCGCCGTTCACCATCGGAGCCCAAACTTCCGGAGTAATTTTGTCACGGTGAACTGTGCGGCCATTCCCAGGGACCTGATCGAGAGCGAAATCTTCGGATACGAACGGGGTGCCTTTTCAGGAGCAAACCCCAACGGCAAACGGGGACTCATTGAGGATGCCCACAGGGGCACCCTGTTCCTGGATGAGATTGGAGATCTGAGCCTTAAAGCCCAGGCAGCGCTTTTGCGGTTCCTTGAAACCGGAGAATTTTACAGAATAGGCGGCACCCGGAAACACCACGTCCAGGCCAGAATCGTTTCCGCCACCAACAAGGACCTCGAACAGATGATCCAGGCCGAAACCTTCAGGCGGGATCTCTTCTTTCGCATCGGAGTAATCAAGCTTGAGATTCCCTCACTCAACGAACGGCGCTCGGACATCCTTTCCCTTGCCACCTTTTTCCTTGAACAATTCAACCGAAAATTTTCCAAAAAAGTAACCACTTTTTCAGAACAGGCCCTGCAAGCCATAATGACCCACCACTGGACCGGCAACGTCCGGGAACTTAAAAACATCATGGAAAGGGGTGTGCTTGTGGCAAAGGGAACCACCCTCACCCCCGGGGACCTCGGGTTCTCGGAAAAACCATCCAACGGTTCCAACGCCGACACCATGTTTGCCCCCCTTACCACCGACGGCATTGACCTGCCCCTTTTACGCCAGGAGATGGATAAATTTTATATCAAAGAATCCTTGACCCTCACCAACGGCAACGAAAGCCAGGCGGCAAAGCTTCTCAATATTAACCACCACACCTTTCGCTACCATCGAAAAAAATGCATGGACACGGATCAGGGAGAGGATAATAATCAGGGAGATGGTAGTTGAACCTCTGTCGTGGTAAATCCCAGACATCTATTCCAGACACCTTCAAGGCGATCAGCCGCCTGCTGATCAAGGAGAGCCGGCTTGAACCGCTGCTCAAAAATGTGGCAGAACGACTGAAAAATGCCCGCCTGTACGATGGGGTGTTTATCTGGACAGCGGAAAAAGCGGACATTCAAGAAACCGCATGGGGAACATCAACCGGCCCCCTTTACGCCCAGGGATTATTTATGACCCTGCCGCAACCGGCCTGCATCCGGGGTGTGGCAACCCATGGCACGCCTTTGACACTTATCCGGGACGAACCGACATGCTCCAGCTGCCCAGTCTGCCCGATCTGCCCGGGGTGGGCATCCCTTGTCATCCCCCTTCTTTTTAAAGGTGAGTTCTACGGGATTCTCTTTGTCACCCTCCCCAGCGAAGTGATTGCCGTGAACACAGAGGTGGCGTTTCTCGTGGAGGTCGGTGAAAACATTGCGGCATGCCTTAACCGAATGAACCAGGAGGCTCTTCACCGCACAACCGCCACTGCCCTTTTAAAACGCAGCCTTGAACTTGAATACTTCCACAATTTTGCAAGAATCACGGAGCAGCCCGATACGGACCTTGAAACCATCCTGCAACGGGGGGTTGACCTGATCCCGGCCTCCATGGACCGCCCAGACCTTGCGGCAGCAGCCCTGGTTCTCAACGACACCCACCAGCGATTCACCACCCCCAATTTCACCAGGGATAACCCCATGGTTGAAAACCCGATTTTTGTCGATGGCAAGGCGGTGGGAGTGCTGACCGTATGCTACCCATCCCCTGCCGGCCAGGGCCCAGAATTGACCTTTCTAAAAGAAGAGGAAAAACTCCTGGGCTCCATCTCGTTAAGAATGGGCAAGATCATTGAGAGAAAAAGGGGACGGATCGCCCTTGAACGGAGCGAACAACGGTTCCGTGACCTTACAAACAATGCCGTTACTGGCATCGCTATTCTCCAGGACCAACAAATCGTATTCCAAAATCCTGAATACACAAAAATCTTTGGCCCTCTTTCCCACAGCCCAACCCTGTTCCTGGACGCAGGGGTTCACCCGGATGATAAGAAAAAAACACGCTTGTTCCACGAAACCATCACCCGGTACGACTTTACCACCCTTTGCGTTGACTTTAGAATCGCCTCCCTCCTTTCCCAGGACGGCACACCAAAGATCACCTCGGTCTTCTGCAGGGCAGCCATGACCGAATTCAGGGAAAAGCCTGCCGTACTTCTCAACGTAATGGACATGACCAAGCCAAGGGAGCTTGAAAATCTGCTCAGGATTCAGGACAAGATGACCTCCCTTGGCCGCGTTGCTGCAGGCATTGCCCACGAAATCCGAAATCCCCTGTCCGGCATCAACATCTATCTCAAATCCCTGGAGAAATACGCCCTGGAACGTAACGCCGAAACTGAGGGCAAAATCATCTCCAAAATCCAGAGCGCCTCCAACCGAATCGAATCGGTGATCAAACGGGTCATGGATTTTTCAAAACCAGGAGAACTCAAACCCATATCTGTTGACGTCAATAAACCCGTTCAGAACGCCATTGACCTTGCAGCCGTGACCCTGAGAAAAAGCGGTGTTAAAATAGAAACCGACCTTGGCACTGCCCTGCCCCTGTGCCGCCTTGACAGCCCCATGATCGAACAGGTGATGCTCAACCTGATCACCAATGCCGCAGAGGCCATGAAGACCCTGGCTCCCGGCACCAAAACCATTGCCATCACAACCCAGTGCCTGGACCGGCAACAGGTGGTCATCCAGGTGGAAGATTCAGGCCCCGGGATTTCCCAGATCCACAGGGAACGGATATTTGACCCCTTTTATACCACCAAGAACAGTTCGGGCATCGGGCTCAGCATCTGCCAACGTATCATCAACGACCACAAAGGAACCCTTAACCTGCACAAGAGCCGACTTGGGGGTGCAGGTTTCATGATCCAGATTCCTGTAAAACAGCAGGAATTCAAACCAGCCAAAGGAGTTTAAAATGAATCCGAACATTAAAGATGCCATCCTGGCAGCATTTGTCGCAGACGCTCTTTCCCTGGGTGTCCACTGGGTCTATAACACTTCAGAGATTGATGCAAAGTATGGCAGGCTTGAAAACATGGTAAAACCCGAACTTGCGCCCTACCATACCTCAAAGGACAAAGGCGAATTTACCCACTATGGGGATCAAATGATGGTATTGCTCGAATCCCTGGTGCACGGCTCGGGTTTTGATTTTGATTTAAACCGGTTCAGCCAGGCATGGCGCAACCTGTTTTCCGCCTATGACGGATATATGGACCAGGCCTCCAAAGAGACCCTGGCAAATTTCAAGGCAGGCAGCCAGCCTGAAACATCAGGTGCCATATCCATGGATCTTGGCGGGGCTGCGAGAATCGTCCCGCTGATTCTCTGTTATGGTGACGACATTGACGCCTTTGTTAAAGCAGCCAGGGCCCAGACGGCAATGACCCATAACTCAGCACAGGCGATTGAATGCGCAGAATTGTTTGCCAGGGTATCGGCCATGGTTTTAAATGGAGCCAAGCCCATTAAAGCCTTTGAACGGGCCCTTGAAAAAATGCCGGAGGCCCAAAAAATCCAGGCCCTGGTTCAGACAGGTCTTGAAAGCCGGTCCCAGGACACCCGTAAGGCCATTGCCAGGATGGGACAGATGTGCGCCATTGAAGGTGCCCTGCCTGCAACAATCCATCTGATTGCAAAGTATGAAAACAATTTAAAAGAGGCCTTGATTGAAAACATCATGGCCGGAGGCGATTCATCGGCAAGGGGAATCCTTACCGGGTTTGTTCTCGGCTGCTACAAAGGAATAGATACACTCCCAAAACAATGGCTGGCAGATATGACAGCCCATGAAAAGATTCTGGGTTTGATACACTGAAAAGCCACACCGTTTTCTGAAAATCAAATTTATTTTACCCCCCTAACCTGGACGAGGCAGAACCAAAACGTTTTTTTGATTCTCTTGCCAAAACAACACAAAAATCAGAGATACGAATCTAACTGCCGGGAGGGGGGTATAGGCAAACAGAAATGCAACTTGACAAAGGGCACCCCCGTCCTAAAATCACCTCTTTTTAGATAGTGTTTGATCAGCCACTATATATCATTCCTGGAGAAAAAACCCCCTGTGATCATACAAACATTGCTCAACCTGACCCATACCCGGAAACGCTTCCTGCGGGATCTGATTGCCGTAATTTTAATTACCTCCGGGGCCATTGCAACCGTCACCCTGATCCAGGGCGCAAACATGCGGGACAACATTGCCCAGGAATATATTCAGGAAAACCTGACCAAGACATCGGACAGGATTTATCAGTTCTACGAGCCCGTGGAAAGCAATGCCCTGTTAGTTCAAAAGTGGGGACTTGCCGGTATCTGAAAAATGAAAGATTCGGCCGCCATAACCGCCAAACTTGTCCCAATGATGGAAACCCTTCCCCAGGTGGAGGCCATCAAATTCGGAAATACCTCCGGTCGATCCTACCTGCTTACCCGCCATGAGAACACCTGGATGACACGCACCACATCTCCTGACAGGCCCGGAGAAATCCGCTGGCAGGAGTGGGTGAACGGCCAGCCACGGGAGCTTTGAATTGAAAAAAAGGCCTTTATGTTCCCCTGTGAGGGTCAAACCGACTGGGCAGGGGTGCAGCCCATCAATGGGGATAACCACGACTTCTGGATCGGTGTGGTGGTGCCGCAATCTGACTTTCTCAATAAAGTTCAAGAAAAGCGGTGGGCCCTTCTCGTGGTGATTCTGGGCGTCTTTGCCCTGGGCCTTCTCATGGCCGGTTATGTGGGTGCAGAAGCATCCTTTTATTTTTATATGAAACTCTTGTCGGACCGGTAGACGGGAACGGGTATAACCCTCCGCTCATTCTCGCAGCCCGTCCTGGGCTGCTCCGAGGGAAACGGCAGCTCCTTCAGCGTCCATGCTGACCGCTGCCGTTTAATCCGCTGCGGGCAATACCCGTTCCCGCCCACCTCTGCTGTCGAGTTTCTATATTCGTTGTGGCCAGAGCCGATACTTCGCTCCGGCCGTGCCGGTTTATAATTTATCATTATTGACAATTTACCCGGGATAGACGCTTGACACACACGGCCTGAAAAGGTAGTTGTCTTGGTTTATTACTTGTCATGGACAATGGAAGGATAAATATGAAGGATATTGATCAATCTGTTTCATTATCATTGCCAGCTGATATCGCCTGGGTTCCCCTGGTGCAGTCCGTCATTGAAAATGGTGCGCCCGTTTTTGGACTGGAGCACAATAAGACCATGATGCTGGCCGTCGCGGCTGAAGAAATAGTGGTCCACCTGGCCCGAATTTCCAAGGGAACCCGAATCTGTTTCCGCCTTGAGCCGGGGGGGTGGCACGTGCGGTGTGAATTTTCCTTTAAGGCCAATCCATCAGATCTGTGGGCCATGAACCTTGTGACTCAGACAGATGTTCGGGAAGAAATTGATAACCTGGGATTGCTTGTGGCGTCCAGGGCCGTGGATGGATTCACCCTGGGCCTTGAAGGGGAAACCCTGCATCTGACCCTGCGAAAGGACCGCGATTATCCGGTTGTCACACCTGGGACCATGGATCCAATTAACACCAGGGGAGAATTGACCATTGTCAGGGACCCGGAACCTGAACTGATCAAAGCCGCCTGTGTAAAAACCCTGGGGTTCTATGCCCCCGATGCTGTGCCCCAGTCGTTTATCACCCCGGGCAAGGTGGTAGACATGGTCAGACAAAAGGACCTGGAAATCGCCGTTGCCATGGATCAGACAGGGGCTCTTGCCGGGATGATCTGCTGGCAGGCAGCTTCGGAACAGGGCATTCGTTTTTCCGGACCCTATGTGTTCACCACAGATGACCGGGCAGGAGAACTTCTGACAAATCATCTGATCAACACCGTGGCACGGACACGGGCCATGGGCCTGTTCAGTGAACTTGCCACACCCAGCCTGTCTACTAAAAATTTTGAATCACTGGGACACCTGAACCGGATTCAGAAAGACGGCCGGACCATTGAGCAGGGAGTCTGGTATCGTCATCTCAAGGAGGATATGGGTGCATCTGTCTGGGCCCACAGGGCCTATGCAGACTTCCTTGAAACCGCATACGATCAGCAGGTCCTCATGCGGGATCTAAAAATCATTGAGGGCCAGGGGGAACGCCTGCCTGAACGATCTGTTTTTTCGGTGCAGCTCAGGGCCGATGCCGGGGAAGCAACCCTTTTTCCCATGGTAACCGGCGAAGATGCAGCCCAATGTATTGCCCACCAGGTTGAAATGCTTCTCCGGGAAAACTTTTCCAACATCTTTATCCGCATTGATCTGGCCCATGGGTGGCAGGCAGCCATGGGCCAGGCAATTATGGACAATGGATTCACGCCCAAGCTGGTACTGCCCTATGGCGGCAAATCCGACATTCTGGTATTTCAACATGCGTGACATCGATTTAGCCCACCTGGTTCCCGATTATATCCAGACCTTTGAGACCTATTATCCGAGCAAGCCTGACTCGGAACTCATGCGGATGTACGGCGTGGATCATCTCCACCGGCTCAACAACAACGAAAATGCCCTGGGGCCACCCCCTGGGGTGGAACAGGTTGTAAAAACCTTTGCACCAACAGCCGTACCTGTTTATCCCAACGGAGATTGTTTTGACCTTCGCCAATCCCTGGCTCAACGGTTTGGCAAAGCCCCGGATCAGTTTTTAGTGGGCAACGGCTCCTGCGAGATAATTGCCTCGGTAATCAAGGCCTTTTGTGAACGAGGGGACAATATCATTACTGCCGATAAAACCTTTGCCGTTTATGAGTGGGTGGCCGAGTTTTCCGGACTTGAAGCTCGCCTGGTGCCCCTGAAGAACAATGGGTTTGATCCCCAGGCCATGCTGGATGCCATGGACGGACATACCAAAATATTGTTTATCTGCAACCCCAACAACCCCACAGGGACCTATTGGGACAAGGACACCATGACAGATTTTCTGGATGCTGTGAACAACCGGGCCATGGTGGTCATTGACGAAGCCTACAGCGAATATGTGGAAAACAACGATTTTCCCAACGGCATGGCCCTGATGGACAGATATCCCAATGTGGTAATTTTCAGAACCTTCTCCAAGATGTACGCCCTGGCATCCCTGCGCATCGGATACCTGTGCGCCCAGGGTGAAATAGTGGAACTGATACGGCGGACCCACATTGTCTATTCGGTCAATGCCCTGGCCCAGAAAGCAGCAACCGCAGCCCTGATCAATGACGGTTCCTTTATTGAGGCGACCCGCAGGATGGTAGGACAGGCAAAGGCGCTTCTCTGTGAGATGTTTGACGGACTTGAACTTACCTATGTCAGCCATGAAGGCAATTATATCATGGTGAAAGTCCCCATATCCGATACCCTCATGTATCGAAAATTGATGAAAAAAGGAATTATGGTGCGTACCATGACAGGATTTCGTTTCCCCAACTGGATACGCGTCAGCCTTGTCCAACTGCCAGTGATGGAAGTGTTCTGCAATGCCTTTACCGATATTTTAAAAGGAGATTTACGCCATGGGCGTTAAACCATTAAACATGGGTAAAGGAAAAGTATTGACTGTGCTGTTGGGTCTTGGGGCACCCGCCATGGTCTCCATGTTCTTCCAGAACCTTTACGCCCTGGTGGACACAATTTTTGTAGCCTGGCTGGGCACAATCGAACTGGCAGCCCTCTCCCTGTCAGTGCCCATGCTCTATCTTGCCATGGCCGTTGCAAAGGGGGTGGCCGTGGGCGCAACCTCCCTCATGAGCCATGCACGGGGGAGTAATGACGCCGACAAGGCCGACAGAGTCACCCGGTCTTGCCTGCCACTTGCCCTGATTCTCCTGGCACCTTTCTGCCTGCTTGCCCTGCCGGGGGTGAACGCAACTATTTTCAGGGGGTTTAATGTGGACCAGGGGGTGCTTGAATCGGTTCAAAAATTCATGTTCTGGCTGGGATGGACCTTTCCGGCCATGGGGTTTGCCATGGTGTGTGAAAGTGTTTTTCTAAGCCATGGCGATGCCCGAACCCCCATGAAAGCAATGATTCTTGGCAATATTATCAACATTGCCCTGGATCCATTTCTCATATTTTATTGTAAAATGGGCATTGCCGGAGCCTCGCTCTCATCCTTGGTCGGTTGGGCTATTTCCGGTTTTTTCATGTGGTTCACCCTTAAACACCAGGGAAAGGTCAGCCCCCAATGTTTCTGTACCCCCGGTGAGGCCCGGGTCTGGAAGGAGATCGGGGCCCTGGGAGGGCCTGTGGCCCTTGCCATTCTGATCATGCCCATATCGGTAATCGGGCTGAACTATGTACTGACCCCCTTTGGTCCTGCCTATGTGGGGGCCTGGGCCCTTTCCGCCCGCATGGAACAGATGATCATTCTACCCCTTTACGGCCTTTCCTGTTCGCTGATCCCCTTTGCCGGGTTCAACCTTGGGGCCGGAAATTCAGATCGTATTCGTGAGGCGGTAAGGATTTCGATTATGGCCTGCTATGGGGTACTCCTGCCCGTGGGTGCGCTGCTCTGGTTTAATGCCCCCTTTGTAATCGGCATGTTCCAGCCCGGCAGCGAGGTTCTTGAACTTTCCACCTATGCCTTCAGGGCATCCCTGCTTGGATATTGGCTGGTGCCAATTGAACTGATTGTAATCGGCCTTGCCCAGGGGCTGAAACGGCCCCGGTACACACTGATTATCAATGTGGCCCGCCTGTTGCTTTTGCGACTGCCCCTGGCGTTTTTGCTCGGGTATATCTGGGGCGGCAAAGGCGCCTATGTCAGCCACGCCCTGGCCATGATGGTCACAGGTACGGTCAGCATTTTTATCCTGGGCCGTTTGCTCACCCTTGCGGACAAATCGTGCGCCCCATTAAGTGCCCAAAAATCATAAATCGTTAAAGGATTAAAACATGGGTTATCTTGTTTTTTTTATTGTCATTGTTCTTGTACTGGTTTTAACCGAGGTCAAGGCCCGCAAACACTACCACGAAGTGCACGGCCTGCCCTATGTCTGTAAACAGATTGAAGAATACCCCTACAATGAATTCATCCAGGAATGCGGCCCTCCCCTGCACTGGAAGCTCAAGCCCGGCTATGGCAAGGGCCAGGTGCACATTAACAGCCTGGGGCTGAGATCACCGGAACCCCTACCCGGACAAAGATGCATCTGGGTGGTGGGAGAATCTGATTTTTTTGGACCCAAGCTGGTCCGGGAAGAAGCCGCCTGGTTCAACGTCCTTCAGCAGCTGCTTAACAATTCCGGCCACGATTTTCAGGTGATGAATGCATCGGTCATCGGCTACAATATTTCCCAGAGCACTGAACTTGTGACGTCTCTTCCCATTAAAAAAGGCGATATTGTACTCGTCCGACCCAATACCAATGATGTCTCCATTGCCTATATCAAGGGCAAGGCCTGGAAAGGGGGAGATTCATGGCCAATTGACTTTGTGCACAAGCTGCAAAGGCAGAAAACCTGGTATCTCAAGCTGATGGACAAAACCTGCCTGGGCATGTTTTTGAGACGGAAGTTCTCAAAGGACGAGGACCGGTCCAAAGCCTTTAAACCCGCCCCCGGGTTTCAATGGGAGCGACTGCTGGATTACGAAGAAAACAAGGTTTCTTCCATGGTGGAATTTGCCCGGAAAAAGGGTGCCGACGTGGCCTTTTTTGATATTGCGCCAAGCTACGGGCCAGCGGTTAAACCTGAAGATGAGGCTAAACTTTCAGCCATCCAGTCCAACTGGGAGGGGCTGGTCAAGGGCTGGAGCCAGTATCAATTCGGCATTGTAGACGAGTGCGTCAAACGCATCGGCATCCCCATGGGCCTGCCTTTTTTACAAATTTCCCCCTACATCTGGAACCATCCCAAACGCTACCTGCTTTTCCTTGATCTGGTCCATTTCAATCAAGAGGGCCATGGGGTTCTGGCCCAGGCCCTGTATGCAGAGCTTGTGAAAAGCAAATTACTCACCCAGAAAGGAGAATGATGGAACTTGACCGAGTGATCAAACACCTGAAAGCTGAAAAAAGGATGGTCGAACCGGATCAGGATGCGGTTGTGGCACTGTTCCGGGATGAAGATGCCCTGGGGATTTCCCTTCTTTATTATGAGATTTACGGTGATTCCTTTCCGGTTGAACATGTCTATGATCCAGATCAGGTAAAGCAGCGCAATCACACCGACGGCCAGCATACCCTGGTGGCCAGAACGACCAAGGGTGATATCGTCGGCATGGCCGGTCTGTTCTGCCACGCCCCCAACCAGAATGTGTATGAGGCAGGCCAGCTCATGTTGATGAAATCCTACCGCCACACCCGGGTGGCGGCAAAAATTAACCAGTCTATCCTTGAGAAATTGCCCGAAACCCTGGGAGTATCGGCAATTTTCGTGGAAGCGGTATGTAACCATCCAGTATCCCAGGCCATGGCCCACAAGCAGGGATTGCACGCCACAGGGCTTGAGATCGAATGCATGCCTGCCAGGGTTTACTCAAAGGAGGGAGGGGTTGTCCGCAATGTCTCCCTGCTACTGATGTTCAAGGTTTTCAAGGACAATGGGGCTTCAGTGTACCTGCCCCAGCCCTATGCTGAATTCATGACTCGGCTTTACGGGCAACTGGGGCTGGAACGTAAAAACCTGGCCGGTGAAGCCCTCGCCGGAACCACCGATTCCGACGATTTTCTGCTGCCCAATGCCGGAATTGCCCGGATCACAATAAAAAAAGCCGGTAATGATTTTAACCGGGTGATTCAGGATCTCGAGGCCAGGGCCGGCAAACAATCGCTTGTCCAGGTTTATCTCAACCTCGGGGACCATGCCTGTCCCCGGGCCGTGGACCTGCTGCGTGAAAAGGGCTATTTCTGGGGTGGATTACTTCCCCTCTGGTTTCAAAGTGATGGGTTAATCATGCAAAAACTTCCCGGGGAGCCTGACTGGGAGGGGCTGCACCTCCACAACAAAGAGGCCGAAGCCATGCTGGGCTTCCTCCGTAGCGATTATGGGACCGTTACCGGACCAGGACGGCCGGGCAAAGCTGAAGAAATGGTCACTGCCTTAAAATTTTAAAAAAAAGCCACAGCAAAAGGAAAAACATGAAGTTATTCCAGAATTCCCATCCCCAGCCAAGGGTAAAATCCTGCCTCTCTTTACCCACGCGCATCGACTATATTAAGCCCATCCAGGGTTATGTAGAGGCCCTTTGTCATATCCATGGATGTGATAAAGGAGAGAGTCTCATGGTGGTGCTTGCGGTGGAAGAGGCAGTAAGTAATGTGATCCATCATGGTTACGAATCCGAACAAGGGGAGGTCTTTGACATCTCATTTGATGTTGGTGCAGCAGATCTGACCATCGAAATCCATGATAAAGGACTCCCTTTTGATCCAGACACGATGAAATATTTTGGGGAAAACGATTCCCAAGCCCCTCCTGATTCCAATCACGGTTTTGGGATCCGGCTGATGAAGGAGGCCATGGACCGGGTTGAATTTCTCAACCTGGGTAAAAAGGGAAAACTTGTCCGGATGTCAAAATACTTCCGCCACGGCAAGGTCGACAGATATCTTTCCAAAGAAAATCTTCACCGGGATACCCCTTTGGATAAGGACTGTATCCAGCCCCCCTTTACCGTTCGCCCCCTCCTGGTTGATGAAACCATCGAGGTTTCCCGGTGTGCCTACCGTGCCTATGGTTATACCTACCGCGAATTTATCTATTATCCCCAAAAAATATGGGAGTTGAACCAAACGGGGCAACTGCACTCTTTTGTCCTTGTGGATGATCAAGAAAAACTTCTGGGGCACCTGGGCCTCTCCTTTTCCATCCCAGGAGCGACAATCGCCGAGTTGACCGCCGCATTTGTCGATCCGGTCTGCAGGGGCAGGAGACTTCTCGGACAACTAATGGCCGAGGTGATGGCTGAGGCTGAACAGATGGGACTTCAGGGGCTTTTCGTCCATGCGGTCACAAGCCATAGTGCTTCCCAGAAAGGCGCGGCACGGTGTGGGTTTGTTCCCACTGGTCTTTTGCTGGCAGCCCTTTTCCCCGATCTTGAATTCAAGGCACTTACCGGCAAGGTGGCCCAGAAAGAAAATGCTTTGCTCATGGTCAAACAGCTTCAAAGCCGGCCGCCTTTCAAACTCTGGGTCCCGGATAGGTATTCAAAGATGGTGGAATCACTTGCAGCGGACATGGGGCGAAGGATTTTTGTAAAAACCGACACCGTTCCCCTGGCAAAGGTGTCAGGAGGAGAGGGAAACCGCTATTATCAGGTGGAGGAGTTCAACTTTGTTGAAATCCGAATCATGACCTTTGGTGAAGATGTCCTTGCCGAATTGGGGCACCGGGTCCGTGGTTTTATCACGAATAAAGTCGATGTCGTCTACCTCTACCTCGATGTGGAATGCCCCGAAGCAGGAACTTTTGCCACACGCTGTCTGGATATGGGTTTTTTCTTCTGTGGCTACATGCCGGGGGAGATGGCCGGCAGGGATGCACTGATTCTCCAGAAGCTGAACAATATTACAATCGACTTTACGGCACTTGACCTTGCAAACCAACAGGCCGCGGGGATCATGGAATTCATACAGGGCGACATGCCAGTCATTGGGGAGAAATAAACATGTGTTTTGACAACATTCAAAGCTACGCTGACCAGGTACCGGCTTTTCAAGAATCTTCAGAAAATGACAGCATTTTTTTAAAGGCCATGCAGACGAATTATAATTTTCAATATGAACATCAGCCCTATGTAAGGGCCCTGGCTGCAAGATATAATTTTTCGCCCAAGGATTTAAAAACGGCTGAAGACGTTTACAATGTTCCCCCCATCTTTGTGGAAACCATGAAGTACCATCGGTTTTTATCCATCCCCGAGGATGAAATCGCCATGAGCCTTACCAGTTCCGGCACTGGAGGCCAGAAAACCCAGGCCATTTTTGATGCCCAGGGACTGGCGCGTATCCAGACCATTTCCACCCGGATTTTCAAGGATGCAGGCTTTTGTTCAGACCTCCCCGCAGGCTACCTCATGTTCAGCTATGCCCGGGAAGAGGCCCAGGAGATAGGAACCAGCTGGAGTGACGAACAGTTGATGGGATGTGCACCTGTTCGTGAGGCCAGGTGGCTGCTGCGAAAGGGAAACAAGGGCCATTTTGACTTCCACCCGGAGCAGGCGGCGCGTTATCTGGTCGAACTGGCTGAAAAGGGCCCCATTCGAATGCTGGGGTTTCCCGCTTTTATCTTCCAGACCCTGGAGGAAATGGATCGCAGGGGAATGACAGCCAAGGTTCATCCGGACAGCTTTGTCATAGCCGGTGGCGGTTGGAAAAATCATGCAGGAACCCCCATGACCCAGACGAGTTTTTCCGCCGAACTTGAACGACGCCTGGGATTTTCCCGGACCAACGTAAGGGACCTTTACGGGATGGTCGAACACGGCATCCCCTATTGCTCCTGCCCGGAGGGCCACCACCACGTGCCAACCTTTGCCAGGATTGCCGTCCGGCACCCGGTGACACTGAAGAGGCTTGACCATGGAAAAGAAGGGTTGCTCCAGCTCATCTCTCCCTGGAATGTAGCTCAGCCAAACTGTTCGGTCCTGTCCACCGATCTGGTCAGGGTAAAGGCCGGATGTCCCTGTGGAATTCCAGGAGAATACATTGCCTCCATCAGACGTGGCGGAAACAAAAAGCACAAGGGATGTGCCATATCGGCACAGGAAATCCTGGATAGAATTCGTTCAACAAGGGAAAAAGGATAAAACATGGCAGACATGAAACATTTCATATTCGGAGAATTCAGGAAGGGTTCCCAGGACCTTTCCCTGGAAGAGGGAAAAATCTTTTTCAATGGAAAGCGCATGAAAGATAGGGTTCTCGCCTTTGCAGAGGTTCCTCTGGACGATGTTCTCTCCCTGCTCGCCCGGGTGGGAAAAAGACTCACAGAAAAGGGCAGATACCGGGATCACATCCTGGAGATCATGCCCCGGATAACAGGATATTCTCTTCCCATGATGGAAAAGGCACTAGAGGCCCTGGCCGGCCTGCTCTCCCGGGAGGCGCTGGAAGAACGGCTCTCCTGCCTTGGAGACAGAAGAGCCCTGGACGGCTGGACCACCTATCAAGGAAAGTCCTGTCGGGCTCTGCCCCTGGGCGCCATCTGTCACGTGGCGCCGGGCAATATTTTCCTGGGAGCCATAGATTCTGTGATCACAGGAATGATCACCAAAAATATTAATGTTCTGAAACTCTCCCGACAGGATCCTGTTTTCCCTTTTATATTCCTTGAGGCACTCCTGGAAGAGGACAAACCAGGCAAAATTGCTTCGACCCTGGCCCTGACCTCCTGGAACCACAGCAACAAACAAATAATGGAGCTGGTAGGGCGTGAATTTGATGGCATCCTCCTCTTTGGGGGTGAAGATGCCGTAAGGGAATACTCAAAAGTTACTGCCCCGGAAAACAGGCTGCTGGCCTTTGGCCCCAAGCTGAGCTGGGGGCTGATCCGTGCCGGTCTGAATGAACAAGAACTTGACAGGGCAATCAGCGGATTTTCCCTGGACATAGCTCTCTGGGAACAAAAGGCCTGCACCAGCTGCCAGAATCTCTTTGTCGAAGGAGAGGAACTGGCCCGGAAAGTGGCAGAACAACTCCATATTAGACTTAAACAATTGGACGAAACCCTGCCCCAGGAAGATATAGACCTGGACGAAGGCGTGGATATCCGCAAGGAGAGAGAGCGGGTTTTCTGGCAATCTTTCCAGGGAGAGAATCAGCTTCTGGAAGGGAAAAGCCATTCTGTAATCCTTGGCAGGGGTGGGGACATTATTCCCTCTCCCCTGAACCGCACCATCTATGTAAACGCCATTGACAACTGGCTGGATCTTGTCCATGGAAACATGGGATATATGTCCGACCACATGTCCACAGCAGGAGTGGCAGTACCCGCCCCCCTTTTTGACGAAACATTGAGGGGACTTGAGCCGTTGGCGGTGCCTCGATTCTGCCTCCCCGGAACAATGGGCCTGGGGGTGGATGGCAGTGCACCCCACGACGGTTCGTATATGATTCTGGGCCTGGTGCGTCTTGTGAGCAGGGAAGACCTACCCCTGGAACGACTGGGCCGTTTTTACGACACCCGACAACGACGGGAGGAACGCCTCCTGGCCGAACTGAACAGGCTCGTTGACCACGCCATGACAAGCGCGTTCTACAAAAAACTGTATGCAGATGTAAAACTGCCCCTTACCAGCCTTGGGGCATTTGGCCTGCTCCCGGTTTTGGAAAAGAACCATCTTGAAAAGCATTGTCCGCCCAAAGATACCGCCATGCTCACCGCTTCCCCCGGGGCAAGCTATATCTTCAGCTCAGGAGGCACATCCGGTGTTCCCAGACACATCTGCTGGACAGCAGAAGAGTTCAAGCAGGCCCATTGCGTATTGGGTCAGGGGCTTTGCACACTTGGCATCTCCTCCAAAGACAGGGTCGCCAATCTCATGCGGGCAGGATCCCTGTACACAGGCTTCCTGGCAATGAACGGAGGGCTGGAGCAGACCGGTTGCCAGATTCTTTCCATTACCGCCAACCAGAGCATTGACGATACCCTGGATCTTCTGGAAGAACTCAAGCCCAACATAGCTATGGGCATGACCAGCACCCTTGTAGAATTGGCTGAAAAAGTTAGCCGGGAAAAACGGAATATATTTTTTGACCGTATATTCTACACAGGGGAGGCCATGTCTGACTCTTCAAGGAAACTGCTGGCTGAGGTATTTAAGGCGTCAAAGGTGGGATCCCTTGCCTACGGTGCCGTGGAAATCGGCACTTTGGGTTCCCAGTGTGAACACTGTAAACATGACGAATTCCATTTATCCGAAGACTGGGCCTATCTGGAAATCGACAAAGATGGAGAAGTTTTTGCAACCGCAACCGCACGCCTGCTCCATCCCATCATTCGTTACAGGATAGGAGACAGGGCCGCCTGGGTGACTGAACCCTGTGGCTGCGGAAGGACCACCCCGAAATTCCGTCTACTGGGTCGGAGTGATTATTACCTGAGACTTCTCTACAACGACCTTTACATGACAGATATTGAAAGAACGCTTGCCCGGTTTTCTGAACTGACACAGGTCTATCAGGTGAGTGTGTGGAACGGCGACAAGGGTATAGAGGCAAAGCTTGTCGTGGAAGGGCAAGATCGAGCAAACCTCAGTAAGGATGTATGGAAGACCCTTAAAAAGGAGGCTTCTGAGTTCTCATCCCTGCCTGATTTCGGATGTCCCTTTGAAATCGAGGTTGTTGCTTCGGGCTCCATTCCCAGGGTGGGACGGACCGGAAAAATCAGACCCATTATAGATCTCAGGGGACAGGCGTAATTATGGCCGTATTTTCCAACCACCCCCTTGTTCGTTTTCCCGACTTCAGACGGTTCTTCAGCGCCCGTTTTGTTTCGGCAATAGGAGATAAATTTTTCACCATTGCCCTGGCCTGGTGGGCCGTCAACGAAACCGGACAAAAGGGAGCACTCAATCTTGGGTTCCTCATGGCCCTGACCCTGCTTCCTTCCGTACTTCTAGGTCCCCTGATAGGCACCCTGGTAGACCGGTTCGACCGTAAACGCTGCATGATGCTTGCCGACGGATGCCGGCTTCTGCTGGCAGCTATCATGGCCGTTGTTTTATGGCAGGGGGCCATGACCCTTGCGGGTATGTACGTACTGGTCTTTCTGCTCTCCTGCTTTATGCCCCTTTTCGAATCTTCTGCAGAGGGCTCTATAGCCTCCCTGACCGACGAGCAGGGACTTTTTGCAGCAGTGGCAGTTGATTCTTCGGTGGTGGCACTCTCCAACGTTCTGGGTGCCGCTCTGGGGGGAATTGCCCTTGCCGCAGTGGGGACAACCGGGGCCTTTGGCTTTAACAGCGTAACCTTTGCCCTCTCCCTGCTCTTCATCGCTTCGGTAAAAACATCCCTTGTTCCCGACACCGGAAACAAGGAAAAACCTGAGGGTGCCCGACAATCCCTTGGTGAAATTTTCTCCTGGCTCCTGCAGAACCGCGAAATTATGGGACTCTTGATCATGTTCGGAATATTAAATTTCTTTGCCGCTCCCCTGATGGTCTCCATTCCCATGATGGTTCGCTATGCCTTTGACAGCAGCGTATCCTGGGTGGCTTTTCTGGAGGCAAGCCTTGCCTCTGGAACCGTTATTATGGCTATCGTCATGAGCTTTGCATCCGAGGGGAAAACACTGATCAAAATTTTCATCGGCGTTTTAGGGGTGGGACTCTCCATAACCCTATTTGCGTTTTCGTCCGGGCTTTGGACGGCTCTTCCCCTGGTGTTCTTTGCAGGGGCAGGCCTTGCCCTGGCAAGTGCCTCTGCCATGGGCTTTTTTCAAAACACTGTGCCGGATGCCTTAAAAGGCCGTTTTTTTTCAATTCTGACAGCTGTGGCCTATTCTGTCATGCCCCTGGCCCTGGCGCTGAACGGCGTGGTTTCACAATTCTACCCGGTACGCCTTGTCCTTGCCGCCGATGGTATCATACTCTGCCTGTTCTCAGGGCTCTTTTTTCTAAGGGTGTTTAGACATTCACCAGGATTGAAATAAACACGAATCTTCATTGGAACGGGGATGGTTTTTATTGGAGCCACTCCCCCTTACACGGCCAGACGCAGCAAAAGATTGCCTGCCACCCTGCGGCGGTAGTCGGCGCTTGCCCTGACATCGCTGATGGGGGAGACTGCGGACCGGGCCAGATCTGCAGCATGGTTCAGGGTTGTCAGGGTGAGTTTTCTGCCCTCCAGGGCCTTTTCCGCCTCCCTGCTTCTGACAATGGTCGGTCCCACACTGCCCCAGGCAAGTCTTGCCTCTTCCACAACGCCCCCATGAACCTTTAAAAGTGCTGCAAGGCTGACCACGGCAATGGCCAGGGCCTTTCGCTGACCCACTTTTTCGAAATGGTGAACATTGAACCTGTCCCCAGGGGGGATGAGAATAGAACCAAGGATCTCCTTGTCTGCCAGCAGGGTTCTGCCCGGCCCCTGAATGAACTCGTCCAGGGGGAGAATGCGGTTGCCCCTGTCTGAATAAAGCGTCACCCGGGCACCCAGGAGATAAAGCGCCGGCAGGGTGTCTCCTGCCGGTGAAGCCGTGCAGATATTACCGCCCAGGGTTCCCATGTTGCGAATAAGGGGGGAGCCCAGGGTGGATATGGCAGTATGAAGTATGGGTAAATTCTCTTGAATGAGATCGTTTTTCAAAAGTTCCGTAAGGGTGACGCCAGATCCGATGCGAATCCCATCCCGGGTTTTTTTTATGGTTTTCAGGTCATGAATTTTTTCCAGGCATACCAGAGCAGGTGGTTGTTTTTTGTCGACGCCCATCCGGACCAGCAAATCGGTGCCACCGGCCATGGGTTTATAATCCGGCTGATGGTGGAAAATTTCCCAAAGGTCTTCAAGGGTTTCCGGTAAAAGGGTAATCATGGCTTGAGCCCCTGCATGGCTTCCGCGGCATCTTCCACCGCGTCCACAATCTTGTGATAACCGGTACAGCGGCAAATATTTCCGGATATGGCGTTACGGATCATTTCACGATCCGGCATTTTTTCGTGGGTCAGCAGTTCAGCCGCTGTCATGATCATACCCGGTGTGCAATAGCCGCACTGGACAGCCCCCTTTTTAACAAAGAATTGCTGCAGGGGATGGGGTTCATCCTTGGCAAGTCCTTCAATGGTGGTGACCGTTCGGCCTTGAAGCTGGGCGGCAAGCATGAGGCAGGATAGCTTAGTCACACCGTCTATCCAAATGGCACAGGCGCCGCATTCTCCAGATCCGCACCCCTCCTTGGGACCGGTGATGCCACAGCGCTCCCTGAGCAAGTCCAGGGCACGCATGGCGCCGTCCACAAAAAGCGTGACCGGTTGACCGTTGAGTTCAAAATTTAATTGCATGGGATATCCTTTTTTTCTTGGTCCAAAACCCCAAGTACCCGTTCCGGGGTGAAAGGCGCATGATTCATGGGCAGTCCGGCATGGGCCATGGCTGATGCCACGGCCGGCAGGGGGGCATTCATCCCTACTTCACCGATACCCTTCATGCCAAAGGGACCGGAATGTTCAATGGTTTCAACGGCATGGGATTCAATATCGGGCAGATCCATTGATGTTGGCAAAATATAGGTGGAAAAATCCTTGGTTTCGAGCAGGGCTTCCCGGGTTTTCACCTCTTCAAAAAGGGCGTAGCCCAGTCCCTGGGCAACGGCCCCCTGGACCTGCTGCTCAAAAACCTGGGGGTTGAGCACCCGGCCGCCGTCGGTAAAGGCCAGGTAATCATGGACAATGATTTCTCCTGTGAGTTCATCCACCTCCACACGGGCAAGGTGGGCGGCAAAGGGATAAATCAGGTGGGGAAACCCAAGCTTAAAGGTTTCACCACCCTTGGGCATTTCAGGTGTCGTGGGCATAAGGTATTCGGCCATGCAAATCCGATCGTCGGGCATCATCATTGCGGCAAGGTCAGCCAGGGACAGATCCCGGCCAGAGGGCAGGTGACGAACCCCCCCGGGAATCATGGCAAAGCCTGCGCCGTCATCAACAAGGAGCATGAGGGCAGCCCGGTTGAACAGCTTGTCCCGCAGGGCTTCACACGCTTTGATCAACGCCTTGCCATAGGTGTAGGTAGTGCGCCCGGCCGTTGCCGATCCCGAGGGATGGGTGCGGTCGGTGTCCGGCTGGACCAGTTCCATTGTGTCCTGGCGCTGGCACAGGATTTCACCGGCTATCTGCACAAAGGTGGACGCATTGCCCTGGCCCATGTCGCTAACCCCATTATAAACCCGGATAAGGCCCGAGGGACTAAGCTTTACCTTGGCAATGGCATAGTCGGCCAATCCCCGGCCATAGCCCATGCCATTGAAAACAGCGGATATGCCGACACTGCGGCGTTTGAACGGCAAGGCATCCGCGATCCATTTTTTTCGGGTTTTCCACAGGCCATGTTCGGAAAGTCGCATCAGACATTCTTCCATGCCCGTTGAATGGGTCATGGTGACGCCTGCACAGTTCCGGTCACCGCGAATCAAAGCGTTCTTCATCCTCAGCACCAGGGGGTCCATGGCAAGTTTTATAGCCAGCCGGTCCATCATTCCCTCAAAGGCAAAACAGACCTGGGCGACGCCAAACCCCCGGAAGGCACCGGCAATGGGGTTGTTCGTGTAGATGCAGCGTCCTCTGGATTCCATATTTGCAATACGGTAGGGCCCCCCGGCATGCTCCAGTCCCAGGGCCATGATCTCCACACCCAGGTGGGCATAGGCACCGGTATCGTAATCAAGCTCACATTCAAGTGCAACCAGGGTTCCGTCTTTTTGGGCACCCAGTTTATAATGCATGCGCGCGGCATGGCGTTTGTAACCCGCAAGCATGCTCTCCCTGCGGTCCCACCACATTTTTATGGTGCGTCCCTTTACATGTATGGCAGCCAGTGCCAGAAGACATTGGACAGTAGCCCCGTCCTTGCCCCCAAAAGCACCGCCCAGATAGGGATTGATAACGTGAATTTTATTATGGTCAAGGCCAAGGGCCCTGGCGATTTCAAACCGGTCCCGGAACGGTGCCTGGGTGGAAACCGTGAGATGAAGAATCCCATCCTTGTCAAACCGGGCCACCCCATTTTCAGTCTCAATATAGGCGTGCTCCTGTACAGGGGAGAAAAAGGTCTCTTCAAGGATGACATCACATTGCGCCATGGCTTCAGCCGGGTTGCCCTTGGTGATGGTCGCCGATTTCAGCACATTGCCGGTTTCAAGGTCATGAACCTGGGATGCATGGTTTTCAAGGGCGACATCCATGGAGTCGATAACGGGGAGCGGGGTGATGTCCACCTCAATGAGAGACAGGGCCCGGGCAAGGACCTGCCGGTTTTCAGCCACCACCAGGGCTAGGGCATCACCGGCATGGCGCACCTTGGTACCACAGAGCACGGGCATGTCCCAATAGACAAATCCCTGGCGGTTAGAGCCGGGGACATCCTTGCGGGTGAGCACGCAGTGCACCCCTTTAACCACTTCGGCCCTGGCGGTGTTTACAGACCTGATTCTGCCGTGGGCAATGCCTGCCCGGCAGACACCGGCCCACAGCATATCCTCTGTGTAAAAATCCGAAGCAAATTGTTCTCGTCCAAGGGTTTTGTCCAGGGCATCAAAACGGGGGGAACAACGGCCTATATCCTGCATTGGGGATGAATTAGTCATGAACGAGGTTATAGAACCGGGCTCAGAGCCTTGTCAAGGCATATTTTACCTGGTTTTCCCTTACCATACGCCCTTGATTACAGTTTGCCATGGCTGGGAAAAAAAGAATCTGGTAATACCATCCCTCCCCAACCCTGCCCTGCCCCTTTCTTCCTAACCTTTCTGGTGATAATTGTCCTGTCCCTTCTGCAGGAGACAAGGTTGGCCATGATCTGAAAAAGACTGCCTTGTGCAATTATATAAGTATAACTTCAGCTATGATTGATTTTATATAATTATACTTATTTATAAATCCCCGCTATGATTGCAGCATAAAACAGTTAACAAACATCAACAGGAGGTCGCTATGCTGGAATCAAAACAACACGCCCATTTGGGGTATAGCCCCGATTTCTACATTTCCAACCCGATCAATGATCTGGTTAGAAAAGGCCTGGGAGACCTTGTTTGCTGGTTGCTTCCTGAAGATACAACAGACAAGGCAGGCCCCGGCCGGAACCGTTCAATCGACCTGAACACAGCTCATACCGGCAGTGTTGGCAAGACGATGTTCTGGATCGTTGTGTCCATAGGCATTTCTTTGGCAATGGGACAATTAAAGTAGCGATCCCATCAACCCCTTAAACCTCCAGATAAAAGGCCGTGATGAATATTGAGATTATGCCGTTGGCAGCGTTTATCCTGGTGGCAACATTTACCCCGGGACCGGGTAATATTACAAGTGCTGCCATGGGCATGATCTACGGTTACAGGCGCACCCTGGGATTCTTGGCAGGGATTGTAACGGGCTACCTGATGATCATGCTGCTGTGTGCGTTTCTTTCCAGCACACTGCTGGTAATTATTCCATCAGTTGAGCCGGTACTGCGTTTAGCCGGTGCCGGCTATATCCTCTGGCTGGCAGTGGGTACCGCCCGTGCCACCTATAATTTTTCCTCGGAAAACAAGCCCCCGATGCGCTTTAAACACGGATTCTGGCTCCAGGCGCTTAACCCAAAAGCGATAGTTTTCGGCCTCACCCTGTACACAACATTCCTGTCGGGTATCACAGACCGGCCCATCATTCTTGCAATCTCCACCTTTGTTCTGGCGACCGTCACTTTTTTTTCTGTTTCACTCTGGGCTTTTGGAGGGTTCCAGGTCCAGGGATATCTTCATTTGGAGCATATCAGAAAAGGGGTCAACTTTGTTTTATTCTCCCTGCTCGTCTATTGTGCCGTAACCCTGTCTGGTGTCATTTAAAAAAATAGGACCACGGTTAATCTCCGAAACTGATCCCCAGCGCCCTGGCTGTCATCACCAGTTCTCCAGCAGGATCCACCCGGCGAATTTTATTGATGGCATCCTTCAAGGTGACCGGGCCCATCATTCCATTTTCCTTTAATGCCACCATAAACCCAAATTGTTTCTGGACAATCATTTGGAAGGCGTGAACACCAAACCTTGTGCACAATTGTCTGTCCCACTGGGTGGGCTGGCCTCCTCGCTGTAAGTGTCCCAAAACCACACACCGGGTCTCTTTTTGGGATTGGCTTTCAATTTCCATGGCAACCATGTGTCCGATGCCACCTAAACGAACCTCCCGGTCATTTCCGGTTTTGTTTGAAGTGACAAATCCTTTCCCCCCAGGGGCTGCTCCCTCAGCAACGATAACAATGGTGAAATGCTTTCCTTCTGCTTCCCTTGACAAAATTTTTCTTTGGATTGAATCATAGGTGAAGCCAATTTCGGGGATCAATATGACATCTGCCCCCCCTGCTAATCCGGCATAGGCGGCAATCCATCCGGCATATCGGCCCATGACTTCCAGAACCATGACCCGGTTGTGGCTCTGGGCCGTGCTATGAAGCCGGTCCAAGGCATCCACAGCACAGGCCACGGCCGTATCGAATCCAAAGGTCGTCTGGGTGGCATCCAGATCATTATCAATGGTCTTGGGAACCCCCACAACCGGAAACCCCATCTCAAACATCTGCTGGGCAATGGTAAGGGTGCCGTCACCGCCAATGGCCACAAGAGCAGAAATATCCATGGCATCAAAATTGGTTTTAGCCTCGTCCAATATCTTTTGGGGAACCCGTCTTGTTTGACCATGACCGGTTTTCGCGGAAAATCGACCACTGTTGGCCGTGCCCAATATCGTGCCGCCCCGGATGAGCAGACCGTCCATATCTTTAAGGGCCAGGGGCACAGCCTTAACCGGGGTGAGCAGTCCGTCAAACCCGCCATGGATTCCCAGACATTCCCAGCCGTAAAGTGCGCCCGCTTTTACAAGGGCTCTAATAACCGCATTCAGGCCAGGACAGTCTCCACCCCCTGTCACAATGCCGATCTTTTTTGTCGTTTTTTTTATCATCCAAGTTTCCTGAAATTTAGTGAAATGAATGTGGTTTAATTGTATGTTATTTGTGGAAAATATATCATGAAATTTGAATTTTACCTATTCTTTTGCCCGGCTGACATTATGATTTGGACAAGGCCGATTATCTGCTGGGCCACAATATCATCCGGCATACCCGCAAACTTATCGTGGCCGAACAAAAACCCATGTTTGGGCGAAAAGATAATCGGCCGTGAGAAAGCGCTATTGAACCACCCCCGTCTCCTTTAATCCCTTAATATCACGGGCATCATATCCCAACCCCCGAAGGATGGAATCGGTATGCTCTCCCTTGTCTGCCCCCGGGGTGCGGGTCCCGGGACGGCATTTTCCAAAGCTGGCCGTATAGCCCGGCAGGTTCACCTCGCCCAGGCCAGGGTATTGGGCCGGGCGAACATAGGCGTTGGCTTTTGCCTGGATATCATTCTCCACATCGGTCACTTTCTGGATGGGGGCAAACATAAGCCTGGCCGCCATGAAATCCGCCATCCACTCATCACGGGACCGGGTGGTAAAAATGTCGTCGAACCGGGCGATCAGTTTATCGGAGGTAACAGGCCCCCCCTTTTCATCGGTGAATTCCGGATCAAGGACAAATTCCGGAACGCCCATGATCCGGCAGAAGGTTTCCCAGTACTTCTCCTCTGGATGGTGGGTACACATCACCCATTGACCATCCCCGCAGCAGAACACATTCCGCAACGGAGAATGATGGGAACGGTCCGCCGACACACAGGGGTCGATTTTTAAGGTGTTGGCCAGCATCAGGTTGATGTGCTGAAGCCATAATGACGTCCCATACAATGAGACATGGATTTCCTGGGAAATACCCTGGCGCTCCCTGGCGAGCAGGGCCGCGAGTATGGCGTGGGAAAGGCTGATGGCTGTGGCCTGGTCAAGCAGGCCGATCTGCAATGGTGCAGGCAACTCTCCGCCAGTGGTAAACATCAAACCGGAGCAGGCCTGCCCAAGGGGATCAAAAGCGCCGATGTCCTGGAGAGGACCTTCCTGGCCATAACCGGAAACACTGGCATGGATGATCCTGGGATTGAGTGTGCAAATGGAAGTGTAGTCCAGTTTCATCTTTTGGACGGTGCTCTTGCGAAGGTTGGTAATGAAAACATCCGCATCCCGGATCAACCGGTTAAAAATCTTCCGGCCCGATTCAGCCTTGATGTCCAGGCAGATATTTTTCTTGTTCCGGTTGGACACTTCAAAGGTCATGCTCCGTCCATCGGGTCCGGCCATATCCACTGCCCCCACCTGGGTCCAGTAGCGGATTCCGTCTCCCACCGGGTCTTCCACCTTGATCACCTCTGCACCCAGATCGCCCAATATGGCCCCGCCCCCCGGCCCTGCGTGGAATACGCCATACTCAACGACCTTTATCCCTTCCAGGGGCAGAGGGGCGCCATCCCGGCTGTCCCTGTCATGGTACTTTATTTCCATCCACCGCCTCCTCTATTCAAATGAATCAAATCCTGATTTATCTATCAGCTGGTCAATCCTAAATCAAGCGCTTATTACGGGCGTGTGGAAAACCATGTTGGAGATTGGACTGTGGTGATTTATATTGTGATTTACACGGGTCTGTTGTGAAATCTACAGGCATGGGGACCTTTGACTGTCCTTGTAAATACAGACAATTTTGTCCTTTTTGTCATCAGAAACATGATCGGGTTCGGGTCTGAAAAAAAAGAACGAATAGTTAAGACATTGACCATTTATTGCTTTATTAATTTATTTATTGTATAAGCACTTTGATAAAGGAGTGTGTATGGAGCAGCAAAAACAGAAATGTATTCAGCAAATTGTCGCCTCAGTGCGTCAAGTGTTCCGGTCCGTGTATCTCGATTCGGCAAGGACCGGCCGGAAATTCGGAGTCAGTGGATCGCAGATGCAGGTGTTACGCAATCTGCTTATTTACGGTTCCCTTTCTTCTGTGGAATTGAGCCGGAAAATGTTTGTCACGGCAGCAAATATGACCGGAATCATTGACCGTCTGGAGAACAAGGGCGTGGTGAATAGAAAGCGCAAACCAGGCGACAGGCGGGTAGTTCTGATCTCCCTGACCGAATCAGGACAGAAGCTCGCCGGATCACTGCCCGATCCTGTGGAAAAAAAACTTCTTCAGGGGCTGCGGAACAGACCCTATGGGGAAATGGTCCGCATCGCTGAATCCATGGCAACACTCCTTGAACTTGTCGATGCCGAAGAGATTGAAGATTCTCCCCGGGCGGTTTCCATTGAGGACTCGCCAAGTGCAGGAGAGAAATCAAAACCTTAACCAAGGAGTTATGCATGTCTATCACGTCACAAACCCGCAACTGTATGTATGTACTAATAATGGGACTTATCCTCACACTGGCCCTGCCAGCTTCCGGCCTGGCCAGGCGAATTGTTTTTGCCGATTTAAGCTGGGACAGTGTTCAAGTGCACAACCAGATCGCAGGTTTTATTTTGGAGCACGGGTACGATTATGATGTCGAATACATGCCCGGGGAGACTATTCCACTGTTTACCGGACTGATGCGGGGAAATGTTGACGTGAACATGGAATCCTGGACCGAAAATATCCAGGAAGTGTACGATAAAGCCATGAAACAGAAAAAAATCATGGATCTTGGATCAAACTTTCCAGACAGCTGGCAGGGTTGGCTGGTGCCCACCTACATGATCAAAGGCGATCCCTCCCGGGGCATCGAGCCCGTTGCTCCGGATCTGAAAAGTGTCACGGATCTGCCCAGATACTGGGAACTGTTCAAGGACCCGGAAGAGCCTTCCAAAGGACGATTTTATAATTCCATTGCAGGGTGGAAAGTGACGGATATCAATAGCCAGAAACTCAAAGCCTATGGCCTTGACACCTATTATTCAGATTTCATCCCCGGTTCCGATGCCGCACTTTCCGGCTCCATGGCATCCGCCCATGCCAAGGGTCGTCCCTGGGTCGGATATTATTGGGGGCCGACCTGGGTGCTCGGCAAATACGACATGACCCCCCTTGAAGAACCAGCCTTTGACCAGAAGGTGTGGGACGAGACCAAGGGGTGCGCCATGCCCTCCGTTCAAGTGAACATTCTGGTGAATGCCAAATTTGCCAAAAAGAATCCAGAAGCGGTCGCGGTATTGAAGGAATATGAGACATCCATGGCCCTGTGTAATGAACTTTTGGCCTATATGCGTGACAATAAAGCCGGTACCCAGGCTGCAGCTCTTTTCTTCCTGAAGAAACACAAAGAGCTGTGGGAAAACTGGGTCACTCCTGAAGCCGCAGGAAAAATCGAAGCGGCGCTGAACAAATAGGGGGGCTGCATGATATTACAATTTCCAACCCGCTTACAGGTTCCCCTGGATCGCTGGGTGGATGTGGCCATGGACTGGCTTCTTGAATATTGCGGAGATGCCTTTGAGATTCTGGGGAACTGGATTCTGGTGGGTCTGATGGCCCTGGAAAAATTTTTTGTCTGGCTACCCTGGCCCGTTCTGATCATCATTGTATTTCTGCTCGGATGGCGACTGGTGGGCAGGCTGCGTGACGGTCTGCTGCTGGCAACATTGCTGTTTCTGGTGGGATGTTTCGGTTACTGGGATCTGGCCATGATGACTTTGGCCCTGATCATGGCTTCGGTGTCCGTTTCACTGGTTATCGGCATACCCACCGGAATACTCATGGCTGCAAGTGACAGGTTCTCCAAGGTGCTTAAGCCGATTCTGGACGGAATGCAGACCATGCCAAGCTTTGTGTATCTCATTCCGGCCATGATGCTTTTCGGCCTGGGCAAGGTTCCGGCCCTGTTCGCCACGATCATCTATGCAGTTCCACCGGTGATCCGGCTGACAAATGTCGGCATCCGGGAGGTGGACCCGAGTATTGTTGAGGCTGCCCATGCTTTTGGGGCCGATCCGTGGAAGGTTCTCACCTCTGTGGAACTGCCCCTGGCCCGTCCTTCCATCATGGTCGGTATCAACCAAACCACCATGATGGCTCTGTCCATGGTGGTCATCGCCTCCATGATCGGAGCTAGAGGACTTGGCCTGGAAGTGCTTCTGGCTATTAATCGGATCGAAATCGGCCGTGGAGTTAAAGCCGGTATGGCCATCGTGTTTCTGGCTATTATCGTGGACCGGATCACCGCAGCCATGGCTGCTGAACGACGCATGCGCAAGGGAGGCGGTTCATGAGCAAACTCTGCATCAAAAATGTGAGTAAGATCTTTGGCCCAGACCCCCAAAAAGCCCTCAGGCTTCTGGACAAGGGACTTGGAAAGGATGAAATCCTGGCCAAAACAGGTAACACCGTAGGAGTGAACCGGGTTTCTTTTGAGGTGGAAGAGGGAGAAATCGTGGTGGTCATGGGGTTGTCCGGCAGCGGCAAGTCCACCCTGGTCAGATGTCTAAACCGGCTTATACAGCCCACCGAGGGCCAAATTTTTGTGGACGGCGAGGACCTGACGGAACTTGCGCCAAAACAGCTCCGCAAGGTACGGGCGCTCAAACTGGGTATGGTCTTTCAAAACTTTGCTTTGCTTCCCCACAAGACCATTGTCCGGAATGTGGAATACGGCCTGGAAATTTCCAAGGTTCCGGCCGTACAGCGACGGGAAACCGCCCTGCAGGTTTTAGAGCAGGTCGGACTCAGCGGATGGGAAGATTCCTATCCGGGCCAGCTTTCCGGAGGCATGCAACAGCGAGTCGGCCTGGCCCGTGCTCTGGCCTCAAACCCGGATGTCTTACTCATGGACGAGGCCTTCAGTGCTCTTGATCCCCTTATCCGTTCGGACATGCAGGACGAACTCATCGCTCTGCAGGAAAAGATGCACAAAACCATCGTGTTCATCTCCCACGATCTTGACGAGGCCCTTAAACTAGGTGATCGCATCGTGCTAATGAAGGACGGCGAAGTGGTTCAGATAGGAACGCCTGAGGATATCTTGACCAACCCTGCCGACGACTACGTGGCCCGGTTTGTGGCCGATGTGGATGTAAGCAAGGTGCTCACCGCCGGATCGATCATGGAAAAATCCAGAGCTGTGGCCCATATCGGTACGGACGGACCCAGGGCTGCTTTACGGAAAATGAAAAAACACACCATTTCTTCTCTGTTTGTTTTGAGCCGGGAACATACCCTCCTCGGTGTGGTCCTGATCGAAGATGTGGCTGCCATGATCGGGACAGGAGATCGGGATCTGAATTCAATCCTGATCCACGACCTGCGTACCGTATCTGAGGATACCCCGGCCACGGAACTGTTCGAGCCCCTTAAGGACAGCCGTTTCCCCCTGGCAGTGGTGGACGACACCAACCGGCTCAAGGGGGTGATCGTTCGCGGGCAGTTGATCGCTGCGGTTGCCGAACGGGGAACAGGGCCCGGGGAGTGATCGGGAAGACCTGTTTGCGTGTCATTAGGATCCCCTGACATTGTATTCTTTTTGTCACTCGTCGTTACAATCTACCCCCCACGAAGAATTTTTTGAAGGGAATAAAAATGATCTGAAAAAATCTAATATTGTCTTGAAGAGAACAACCCAAACGGCCGTCCAGAATTCCATTTCTGGACGGCCGTTTTGACTGGGTGTGGGAATGGGTGAATCGATAAAACAGCACATTATGATCTGCACAAACACCTTTGAGAACCTTAAAAAATATGGACCACCCATTTTACGGCAAGAAAGAGGGTGACCATCAGCGCCGTACCGCCACCGATGTTGAGCAGCCAGCCGTTCTTGTTTTCTCTGGCCCAGGATTTGTCATTGAGTAATTTCATAAAGATTGCCACAAACAGCGGGGTTCCCACAAAAGACAA
This sequence comes from Desulforapulum autotrophicum HRM2, assembly GCF_000020365.1. Lineage (NCBI taxonomy): Bacteria > Pseudomonadati > Thermodesulfobacteriota > Desulfobacteria > Desulfobacterales > Desulfobacteraceae > Desulforapulum > Desulforapulum autotrophicum. The sequence goes on from NC_012108.1 coordinate 4,278,742, forward strand.
GGCCAGCATGAGCATCAGAAGCGCCACTGGTTTTCCGGGTAGAAAGGCCCCAGGCAAGGCAATGAGGCACCCGGCAAGAATAATCCCCCTGTATTTCTTTCCCCCGGATTTTAAATCCCACCGCATTTTATCCCCGACAACATAGGATGCCGCAATAAAGGTAGGCATAATGGTTGAAAAAACGGCGCACCAGATACCCAGGCAGAAAAAGCCATGGGCATATTCTCCCAGAATCGGCTTGATGGCATTGGCCATCTCAAAAAGGGTGGATACTTGGATACCAGCAGGGTTGAGTACGCATGCACCGGTGAGGTAAATGGCCGTACAATAGAGGCCAAAGGCACCCAGGAGCGAAACGGCCGTGTCGGCCAGGGCCAGATTCAGATCCTTTGTCGTCCATCCCCTTTCATGGACGGTATAGGTCTGCATGGAGAGTATGGTCACATGGATGGATCCCCCCATGATGGCCGTCATCATCACGATTTCAGCCGGGCCAAAATTGGCAAAATCCGGAACAAGTCCCCCCATCATCGCACCCAGATCAGGTCGTGCAATAAAAAGGGTGGCAATAAAACAGATGACCAGGAGGGAAACCACCACCTTACAGATCTTTTCAATAATTTTATAGCCCCCCAGGGCAACCAGTCCATAAAAAACAGCCACGAAAAAAACGCCCCACAGTGAGGAAGTCAAGCCGGTTACAAATTCCGTCACCGCCACCAGGACCTTCAACAGAACCACATTGCAAAGCCAGATAACCACAAGGGCATCCAAGGCCACAAACCAGGCCAGACCCTTGCCCCATTTTTCTTCAACAATGGAGACAATGCCCTTGCCGCCAATCAATGCGGTTTTCGCTGCCATATACTGGCAGACAAAGGCCAGCACAACACTCAAGACAATGACCCACAAAAATCCATAACCGTAAATGCCGCCGGCTTTGGCAACACTTAATGTGGTACCGGGGCCTGCTGCCACGGCGCTGATGAGCCATGCAGGGCCAAAGCCAGACAACATCCCTTGAATGCGTGATTTTTTTATTTTTTCAACATGTTCCATGGTTTTTCCAAATTATTCTTGATTATATTCTTGTTTAATTGGGCTGGGGCCCCCCTGCCCGTCCATCACAAACGAATCCGTGGCACGACCAGGTTTCCGGATGATATCTCAGGATGCCGTGGATTCCACCTTCAGCCGTGCCGCCAGGTTTTTTTCGTTCATATTGTACAGAGCGTCCATGAAATGGGGCATGAAAGTGCCAGGCCCCGAGGCCTTTTCCGCGGCAAGCTCACCGGCAATGGCGGCAACGGCAGATGCAGCAACGGCCGCGTCAAAACCATTGTCCGTCACGGCATAAAAGGCCGCGGTCAGGGCCGAAAGGATACACCCTGTTCCGGTGACGGAATTCATCAGGGGGGTGCCATTGTCAAGGATCATCCGCCGGCCCGGAGCCAGGATCATATCTTTTTGTCCGCTGACGATGAGAGATGACGCTGAAACCAGAATGGACGGCCAACCGGGTTCGTCGGTCCCGGTTTCTTCACCGTCTCCATGGGTTCGGCCATGCCCCGCCAGGATCTGCCTGGCATGTTCCAGATCCAGGGTGTTGTCAATGCCCCTTGTTGTGTAATTTGTACCTGTGAGGGAACAGACCTCCGAGGCATTGCCCCGGATTATCTTGCGGGGGGCAAGGGCGAAAAGGGCCTTGGCAATACCGGTCCTGTAGGCACCGGCACCGGATCCAACAGGATCTAACACAACGGGTTTATCCATCCTGGCGGCCAGGGTCATGAGGGTTTTCATCACCTCAATCCGCCCTTTAACCGGGGTACCCATGTTAATGCACAGGGCATCTGAAATTTTTGACATGTAGGCGGCGTCCTCCTGGGCCCAGGACATGGTGGGAGATGCTCCCAGGGCCAGCAGGGCATTGGCCGTCTGATTCATTACCACGAAATTTGTGACCACATGGACCAGGGGTTTCTGGTCACGGATTCTGGCGCACAGCTCGAAAATACCATGGACCAGGGTTTGGTGTTCAATCATAGAATTTCCATTAACAAAGGATAACGTCGGATTATTTCCTTCATTATCCATAAATATTTAAATCATTAAATATGGGGAACAGGATGGAATAAAGACAAGAGACCGTTGTAAGTTTCAGAAAAATCGGCACTGGAGCAGGCCATTTTTTAGGGCCATCTCCCATGCTTATTTGAAAATTCACAAAGGAAATGGACAGAAACTCACAAGGAAGATATCATTTGAAAAATAAATATCAGCTTCCCTACGTCGGAATTATCCGCATCAGGTTCCAAGGGACAGGATCATTACAATCCTTCTCAGCCACTGTCAGCGCCCCCAGCAAACACAATTTTTAACCTTGAGATTATGGCCATTAGGAAAACACTTGTCAACCCATTTAATAAGCCCTCCCCCTAAAGTAAATTCCGATCAGATTCGCAATTATTCTAAATCCATTTCTCAAATCCTCGAAATTCGTTGTTCTCAAACCTGCAAATCCGGGCAGGCCCTCCGTTAATCCCCAGGGAAGATAGGGCCATATTTAAATACGATATCAATGTCTTACTCAATTAAGAAAGCAAATAGAAACCCCTCCGACGACAATGGCACGACCATTGCTATCCCAGGTATAAGGAACAACATTAACCCACGCAGAAGAGGAATGACCATGGCCCCAACCCGCCCAGGAAACAAACAACCGACTGCGATAAAACCGCCCAGGGATGCAGGGGTAAACCCGGGCATTTCTGAAGAACTTCTAAAGACAAGGGCCTATTTCAACCGGCTGAAAATCCGCCTGGGTCTGGGCGTTCTGGCCTGCTTCATCATTCCCCATGTGCTTCTTTCCGTCTATTTCCACTGTCAGTTTACAACGGCATTGAAAAAAACAGGCAAGATCAACATCGAGGCCCTGGCAAAGAGCCAGCGCAACATTGTGGATCTGTTCTTAAGGGAACGGGAGATGAACCTTCGTAACCTGTTTTACTCACGGGAATTCACCCCCGACCCCACCGACCAGAAGATGCTCTACTTTCTTCAGACCCTGAACCACTTCAGCGATGCCTTTGTGGACGTAGGGTTTTTAAACCACCTGGGCGTCCAGACTGGCTATGCAGGACCTTTTCCAGCCCTTCTCAACAAAAACTACCGAAAGGAAGCATGGTTTTCCACCCTTTTGGCCCAGGAAAAAGATTATGTGATCACAAACGTCTATCTTGGATTCAGAAACAAACCCCACTTTACCATCGCCGTAAAGCTAACCATTAACAACCGTGTCTGCATCATGCGATCCACCCTGGACCCAGACAAGTTCTACATGTTTTTAAGATCCATCGGCAAGGTCAGTGAGGTTGAGACCACCCTTGTGAACCAGGCAGGAACCTACCAGCTTGTGGACCCCTTAAAGGCCAATGTTCTTGAACGTTCCACCTACCTTCCCCCCAGGGATGTTCCCACCGGAATCTATGAGATCAAAGATGAAAACGGGGTGATGCTCACGGCCCATGCCTGGCTCACCGAAGCCCCTTGGGCACTGATCATCAGCCAGCCCCTCAAAATCATCCACGCCCAGATGTACAAGACCCGCAACGCCATGATCATCAACCTATCCATTATCACGATTTTTCTGGCACTTGTGATCTGGATCACGGCAAGCCGCCTCATGAACCGGGCCCAGAGAATAGCCGAAGAGAGCATTCAGCTCCAGACCCAGCTCATCCATGCCTCAAAGCTTGCCTCGGTGGGTGAACTTGCCACAGGCGTGGCCCATGAAATCAACAATCCCCTTGCCATCATCACCTCCACGGTGGGCGTGGTCCGGGATATGCTCAATCCTGAATTCAACCTGGATTCAAGCCCAGGGGCCATTGTCAAAGAACTTAAAACCATTGAGTCAGCAGCCTTCAGGGCCAGCAGAATCACCCGGCAACTCCTGGACTTTGGCAGAAAGAACGAGCCCAAGAAGGAAATGCACAACATCAACAACATCCTTGAAACGGTGCGCCATGGCCTCACAAAACACCGCTTTGACCTTGCCGACATCAAAATTGAAACAAACTATGCCCAGAACCTTCCCGACATCAAAATTGATGCAGACCAGATCTCCCAGGTTTTTCTAAACCTTCTCAACAATGCCGAGGACGCCATCAAAGACAAAGGCACCATCACCATCTCCACGGACTTTGACAATGAGTTCGTTCGAGTCATGATCCAGGACACAGGAGAAGGCATGCCTTTGGAACGAATCAAGGAAATCTTCAATCCCTTTTACACGACCAAAGAGGCCGGGAAGGGTACAGGCCTGGGGCTTAGTATTTCCCTTGGAATCATTAACGCCATGAAAGGCACCATTGAAGTCCAGAGTCTGCCCGGCAAGGGCAGTCTCTTTACCATCTCTCTGCCGGCTGACACCACCAAGTCAGACCCAAAAACAAACAACCATGACAGGGGAGAAAAAAGATGAACGTCCTTCTGGTTGACGACGAAGATCAGTTCCGAACAGCCGTTGCAAGACAGCTGACAGTGAGAGGCTACACCGTCCATGAGGCCGGAACCGGTGAACAGGGGATAGCCATTGCCCAGGAAACCCGGCTGGACCTGGTTATCCTTGACATGCGGCTACCCGGAATCAATGGAACAGCGACACTCAAGGAAATCAAACGGATATCTCCCCTGACCGAGGTGATCATGCTCACCGGCCAGGCAACGGTCAAGGCGGCCATGGAAGCTATCACCCTGGGGGCCTTTGACTACATGACAAAACCCATGGGGATTGATGAACTGATCTACAAGATGGAAGATGCCTATAAAAAAAGACAATTGGCCACACAGAAGATAAAGGCCACAGGGCCATTGGACAAAAAACAATAAACCGATCAATCAACCCTAAAAGGAGCAACAGCAATGAATTTTTTTAAACAATGGGGCAAATTCATGATCCAGGGATCAAGATACTATGCCCAATGGGAAATCAGTAATGCCGCCACCATCCTTAACAGCAGACGAAGAACCGCCATTCTGGTCCTTCTGCTGATACCGGCCATCATCGGAGGCATTGTGTTTGCTGAGGATATCAGTACGGCCATGCCCGACCTCATCGGAGGCCACAACGCCTACAGTCCCTCCTACTACAGCCTTGGGATCTTTGTGGTTTCAATCTTTGTGGGACTGCTTGCAGGGCTCATCACCGGCTGCATCGGCGCAGGCGGCGGATTCATCATCGCCCCGGCCCTGATGAGCGCCGGCATCAAGGGTATCCTTGCCGTTGGAACTGATCTTTTCCACATCTTTGCCAAGGCCATCATGGGCAGCGTGATCCACAGGAAACTGGGTAATGTAAGCGTTCCACTGGCCTTTGTCTTTGTCATCGGAGCCCTCATGGGGGCCACAGGCGGCGGACTCCTGAACCGCTATCTCTACGAGCTCAACCCGGTATTGAGCGACGCCTTTATCAGCACCGTCTACGTCTTTATGCTGGGTTTTCTTGGCATCTATGCCCTCACCGATTTCCTGAGAACCATGAGCCCAGGCAAGGCATCAGGGGAAACAGGTGGCGACACCATGGGCGGACTGCCCAGAAAACTTCAGTCCATCTCCCTTCCCCCCATGATCAAGTTTGATTTTGAGATCACCCCGGGCGGCAGAAGCATCTCATGGCTCTTTCTTGTGATGTCGGGTGTCCTTGTGGGCCTTGCCGCCGGTATCATGGGTGTTGGCGGCGGATTTCTCACCTTTCCCATCTTTGTCTATGTCATGGGTGTGTCTTCCATGACCACCGTTGGAACGGACATCTTCCAGATCATATTCACGGCAGGCTATGCTTCGATCACCCAATACGCCATCTATGGATTCATCTTTTACACCCTTGCCATCGGCATGCTCCTTGGCTCCCTTGTGGGTATCCAGATCGGGGCCATGGTGACCAAGGTGGTGAGCGATATCACCATCAGGGGATTTTATGCCATTGCCATCCTGTCCGGCTTTGTTAACCGGCTATTTTCCCTGCCCATCAAACTTGCCAACATGGAGATCATCTCCCTGTCCCAGGAGACCGGGGCCATGCTCAACAGAATCGGCACCTGGGCATTTTTCATTGTGATCGGAATCTTCGGCATATGGGTCTTTTCAGTCTTTTTCAGGAATCTAAAAACCCTCAGGGGCAAGGAGGTGCGGTCATGATCGCAAAAAAAAGAGAATTTTATATTGGGGTCATCATGTTAACGGGATTTGCAGTGATCCTTGCAATTCTCTTCTCCCCCATTTACAATGGTAAAAACGGGCTCTGTTTTCTTGACAACATGTTCAACTCCATGTCCAAGGGATCAGCCTACTATATTCCGGCCATGAAGGTCGAAGCAGACAACCTTACCGGCAAAACAATCAACCTTAACCTGAGCATGGACAAGGCAGCCCAGGGAGAAATCATATCCAAACTCCTTGACCGGGCCAATGCCAACCTGTCAACGGCAGGCACGGCCTTTATCATCACAGCAGATCTTGGCCAGCTCCTTAACACCTGTTTAACCGATGCCGACGCCATGTACAACAACGATGGGGCAACGGTCCAACAGCGGTACCAGATAAACGAGCGGGTTGTTCTCTTTAACTGGTACCAGCTGTTGAAAAAGGTGGAAAAGAACCTGACCAAACAGAAGATGTTCAAGGAGGCCAAGGCGGTTTCCCTGGTGAACCAGAAGGCCGTTGAAACAGCCTACAACTACTACAAAGTCGAGGCAAAATCCGTCAAGGCCAGTGCCTTCATGCTCGGTCTTGCCCTGGTATTTTATGTGATCTACACCCTGTGGTATGGGTTTGGCATCATGTTTGTATTTGAAGGGCTTGGCATGCAGATTGAGCATTAACCATTAAACCCATAATCAGGACAGCTTGAAATGATGGTCAAATTCATGGTCAACCGGATAAAGGAACGTATGGACTGGCTCTTTAAGCGAGAGAGCCCCACCGCTTCAGCCAATGCAGAGGAACTGCGGCTTAACTTCAAGTCCAGGTATCATTGTTTCAAGCTGCTCCTGAACGCCAACAATCGCTGCCTTGAGGGCATGGCCGAAATGGAGCAGGCCCTTAAGGGAGGAAAGACCTTTGGCATGAGCTTTGTCCGGACCCTTTGCACGGCCATCTCGGTCAACGTGCTCACCATGGTCAAAAACCTGCAGCAGCTTGCCCCGGGGAGATACCTGGAGCTTAGCCCCAGATTTGACCAGATACAGGCGGCCCTTGAGCTTCTTTTCAACCCCATCGCCCAGACCGGGGAAACAAGACTTGTCATCCCCTTTGACGACATCGGCCAGGAGATGGCAAATGTGGTGGGCGGGAAAATGGCAAAACTGGGGGAGATCAAAAACAAACTTGGCATCAACGTGCCCCGGGGGTTTGTCATCACCGCCACAGCCTATGAACGCTTTATCCAATCCAACGACCTCCAGGACGAGATCGATACGATCACCCAGTCTGCAGGGGCAGACGACCTCAAGGAACTGGACATCATCAGCGCCCGGATCCAGCAGATGATCATCAATTCCACCATGCTCCCCGAGCTTAAAGCAGCCGTGGAACAAAACTGGGAGGCCCTTGAGCAAGAGACCGGCCACCCCCTTCCCCTTGCCATCCGAAGCAGCGCCCTTTGCGAAGACAGCCTGGACAGTTCCTTTGCCGGTCAGTATCGAAGCGAGCTCAACGTGGACAAGGACAGCTTCAATCAGGTTTACAAAGAGGTGGTGGCAAGCAAGTACAGTGTCCAGGCCATGACCTACCGGTTCAACAAAGGGTTCAGGGACCAGGATATCGCCATGTGCACGGGCTGCATGGAGATGGTCGATGCGGTTGCGGGGGGGGTGGTTTATACCTGCAATCCCCTGGACGCCGACGATAATTCGCTGTTCATCAATGCCGTTTGGGGACTGCCAAAGCTTGTGGTCGACGGAAGCGATTCGTTTGACCTCTTCACTTTTTCACGCACACCTGGGTTAACCATTGTGAAAAGGCAGATTAACAATAAAAAAATCCAGTACATCTGTTCAAGGGAATGCGGCATAGAAAAGGTTGAGGTACCCCCACAAGAGCAGCTGACCCCCTCCATCAACGACACGACAGCCATGGACCTGGCAAAAATTGCCTTGGACATTGAACAATACTACAAATTTGCCCAGGACATTGAATGGGCACTTTCTAAAAGTGGCCAGCTCTACATTCTCCAGTGCCGCCCCCTCAAACAGATGGTCAGAACAAAGGCACTTCCCCCATTGACGGATCTTGAAGCGCCCCTGCTCACGGGCGGTATCACGGCAAGCCCGGGAGCCGCAACAGGTACGGTTTACCGTGCCACAAGGGATGCGGACATTCTATGGTTTCCGGAAAACGCCATACTGGTGGTGGAACAGGCAAGACCCCGGTGGGCCCCGCTCCTCAACAGAGCCGCAGGCATCATCGCAGAACAGGGCGGCTTTGCGGGCCATCTGGCCAATGTGGCTAGGGAATTTTCAGTTCCGGCCATCATGAACATTTCCAAGGCCATGGAAACCCTGGAGCAAGGAGAAACCATCACCATGGATGCGGACGCCTGCGCCGTGTTTAAAGGCAGGCAGGACACCATTCTCAGCAGAAAACCCATGGCCCAGCAAAATCTCATGCGCCAGAGCAGCGTATTTCGGCTCCTCGAGCAGACAAGTTCCCTCATTGTGCCGTTGAACCTCATCGACCCGGACGCCAATGATTTCCGTCCTTCATCGTGCCGGACCCTCCACGACATCACCCGGTTTGTCCACGAACGATCGGTCCATGAGATGTTCAACTTTGGCAGCAACAACAATTTTCCAGAGCATTCCAGCAAACAGCTATACTACCATGTTCCCCTCAACTGGTGGATCCTAAACCTGGACGACGGTTTTACCACCAAGGTAGCTGGCCCCCACGTGCGCCTCAACCAGATCGCATCCTACCCAATGCTCGCCTTTTGGGAAGGATTTATCCTGGTTCCCTGGGACGGACCGCCCCCTGTGGACTCAAAGGGACTGATGTCCGTCATGTTCCGGTCAACCATGAATCCGGCCCTGGTACCGGGCGTAAAATCAAAATATGCAGACAAAAACTACTTCATGGTATCAAAAAACTATTGCAGTCTCAGTTCAAGGCTTGGTTACCACTTCGCCACCATGGAGGCCCTGGTGAGCGGACGGGCCTCCGAAGACTACATCAGCTTCCAGTTCAAGGGAGGGGCGGCAGACTACGACCGGAGAATCAAGCGGGTTGAATTTATCCAGGAGATCCTTGAGGACTACGATTTCTCGGTTGTTGTCCGGGAGGACACCCTAAGTGCCCGCATGGAGGGAAAGGGCACACAGGTGCTCAAAACCCGCCTTATGATACTCGGATATCTAAGTCTGCACACCCGGCAGATCGACATGATCATGTCCAACACCAGCCGGGTAAAATTTTACAGGGAGAAAATTGGAAGGGATATTGACGAAAAAATCATAGCACCACACTTTAACCCACAGGAAAATGAAGAGGAGGCGTAACATGGATAACATCACCATCAATCTTTTAGTTGTAGACGACGAGGAAGAATTCCTCGATTCCATCACCCGAAGTCTTTCAGTTCGAAATTTTAAGGTCGTTGCCGTAAACAGGGGAGAAAAGGCCATTGAAGCGGTCAAGGCCCATGATGTTGACGTGGCACTGGTGGACCTCAAAATGCCGGGCATAAACGGCGAGGAAACCCTAGCTGCCCTTAAAAAGGAGAAGGAAGGACTTGAGGTAATTATTCTCACCGGCCACGGTACCATCGACTCAGCCATTGAATGCACAAGGATCGGGGCCTTTGCCTTTCTCCAGAAACCATGTGAGCTCAAAGAACTGCTCGACACCCTGCACAGGGCCTATGAAAAGAAACAGAAAAACATTGAAGCAATCAACGAACAACGAATCAAAGGAATCCTTAAGTCAAAGGCATGAGGCTTGTCATCCCCATGACAGTGGATCTTCCCGACCCGGTTTCCCTGGGCAGGGAAGATCCCGGGGGATATGGACGCAAGGGGCAGGGGCAGTGACTATGAATGTATTCAAAAGACTCAAACGATTAAAAACTCTTCTTATTGACGATGACGAATGGATCAGAGACGCCATGTCCATCTTTTTTGCAAGCGAGGGGTGTGCCCTTCAAGCCCTTGAAACCGCAGAAGAGGCCTTGCAGATCTGCACCCGGGATCACTTTGATATCGTTATTGTCGACTACATGCTGCCGGGAATGAACGGAATAAATTTTGTATTGGCCCTGGACAAATTATCCATGGATTCAAAATCCGCCCCCCCAAAACCCATGGTCAAAATTCTCATCACAGCCCATGGGGAAGATGAGATCGTAACCCTTGCAAAGGCGGCCGGGTTCCATGAAATCATCCACAAGCCCTTTACCCCGGAAGCCATTGAAAACGTCATCAAGGATCAGATTTCAAACATGGAGGCGGATTATTGATCAACCACCTACCCGGAAAAAAGCACAAGCCGACCATTGAGGTATTAAAGGCCGCTCTTTCCCAGGAATAAAGGATTACCGAACAGAAAATTGCTGCCCGGACAATCATGGGGTAAGGGCCCAATGCCTGAATTCAAGCCCTTTAGTCCATGCAAAAAGACATTAAACAGCACCGTAATGTCCTGAGCTTCATATATTGCCTGGCCAAGTTCATCTTCAAAGGTGAGCCGGGCCACTTCGTGTATCCATGCATTGGTCAACATCCAGGCATCGGCCCGATCCACTCCTGACACCCACATGTCTGATCCCCCATTAACAAAATGGCCGTCCCAGCCGTCAAGAAGGTTCATTGCCGCAACACGTTCATCCGTTCTATTCTCGGCAACGGCTGCCGTGAAACGATCTTCCACAAAAAACCATGGATTTCCGCCACTGCGTATGGAATCGGTAGCGGCTATATTTAAGGCCAGATCCCGGATCTCTTCAAACGTTAGATTGTCATGACTGTCAAGGTATTCATGAATCACATGGGGAGTTTTACATACCCCCCCCCCCTGGCAGACACAAGGAATCCCACACGACCTATTGATCAAATACCCGTCCGGGAAAACGCACCAGCTGATCAATGTTTGCCTTGCGGATCTTGCTGTCCTGATTCTCCTTTTCCTGATATGCCTTGGTGATCTTTTCACACAGGTCTTCAAACCGGGCCGGTTTGAGCACATAGTCAAATGCCCCGAGCTTCATTCCCTCAACACTTGACTCCACGGTTCCATGGCCAGTGAGCAAAATCACCTGGGCAAGGGGCCGGAGACGCTTTATCTCCTGGAGGGTGTCAATGCCGTCCATGCCGCCGGCCATCTTGATATCCAGAAGAATAACGTCAAAGGCGCTCTCCTTGATTTTTTCCACGGCCGCTTCCCCGCTTGACACCCCGACAGTGTTGATCCCTTTTTTATTGAGCCGTTTTATAATGGTTTCGAGAAAATCGATCTCATCATCAACCACCAGCACTTTAATTTCCATAACATCCTCCTCTATGCAATCGTTTTTTTCGAAACTGTCAGGGGCAGAACAACGGTGAAACAGGTTCCCCGTCCCTGACCGCTCTCCACCTGGATGGTTCCGCCCAAACGTTCAACTATGGTGTAGGTAATGGACAGCCCCAGCCCCGTCCCCTTGTTGACCGCCTTGGTGGTGAAAAACGGATCAAAAATTTTCTTTTTAAGGGTTTCTGGAATCCCCCTGCCAGTGTCCGTGATATGAATCACCAGGGTATCTGTTTTTGCAAGGGTTTCCACCGTGATCGTTCCCTGTCGTTCAATGGCGTCAACGGCATTGTTCAAAATATTCAAAAACACCTGCTGAAGCTGGGACTGATCACTCATGATCTCGGGGATGGATTCGTCAAATCGGGTCTCAATCCTGATGTCGTTGATCCCGGCGTGGTAATCCAGGAACTCCAGGGTCTTTTTAAGCACCTGGTTGACATCCACCCGCTCCATAACCGGTTCCATACTCCTTGCAAATCCCAGCATATTGTGAGTTACCTTGGCGGCCCGTTCCACATGCTCTTCAATCTTTTCAAGAGCCTGATCATACTCCTTGAAATTTTCACTGTTGCGAAATGCTTCGTCCTCCAGAAGGTCCCGCATCCAACCCGCCTTTGCCGCGATAATTCCCAGGGGGTTGTTAATTTCATGGGCCACACCTGCCGCCATCTTGCCAAGGGCCGCCATCTTGTCGGCCTGGATGAGCTGGGCATTGAGTTCCTTTAACTGTCTTTCACGTTCCTGGAGTTTATTCACGCTCATACCCGTTGTAACGACCGTTGTCAACACAATGGCCAAAGCTGCAATGAAAAACATTGCAATTTCCTGGGGGCTTATGCCGGACAACGAGGGGATATTCTCGTCCAGGTCCTGCCGGACGATGAACAGCCAGTTATTTTTATTGATCCATCGACCGGCATAAACCACGCCATGGTCCGGCTTTTCCATGTTTTTCACCATGGTGGTACCGGCCCCGAAACGGGCCGGATCTATTTCACAAATGGTAAGGATTTCTTTTTTGTGAAACCGCGGCCGGCTCTGGTAAACGCCCTGGCGGTTAATGATAAAGGCGTCTCCGGTTCTGCCGGTCTGGGCCGTGGTGACAAGGCGTGCAAAAATTTCAGGGTCGATGGTGGCCCTTAGCACCCAGTCTCCAGCAGGGTCACTTGCCTTTACTGCAATGACAAAATGGGGAATCTGTCGGAAACCCATGTACACATCGCTCACGTAAATGCCCTTGACCATGACCAGATTGAACCATACTTGGTCCCTGTAGTTGAGCCCCTCCAGGTTGTAGGGTCCCACATAGGCCAAATGATCCCCCTGATTGTTTATCACCCCTATATCCACAAGACCGCCGCCGGTCTGGGCGTTTATGGTCTCAAACAATGCCCTTAAATGAACAGGTTCCCTGTAAAAGGCAAGGGTTCCTGATTGGGCAATGGCCGACAGAATCACCTTACGCTCTTCCAGAAAAAGATCCAGGCTCTGGGAACAGGTTGCAACCCTTGAAACCAGATCCTGCTCAACCCGCTGGAAAAAGGCCCTGGCAAAACCATAGTAAAGTGTGTACCCGAGCAATGCCAGGGGAACAAAGGAAATCAACAGGGTAGTGAAAACAATCTTCTGGCGAAACACCTGATAACCTGGTTTATTCATAGTATAAACGCTCCACACCCCATCAAAGCCCAGGCATAGAGAAACCCCATGCATATGACCCAGAAGGGCACCCCATATTTTAAGAAATCAACCACTCTGAGCAGGCGGTCACCGGTTTCAGGATCCCGGCCCATGCCAAAGCAGATGGCATTGTTCGGGCTTCCAAACACGAGACAATGGGCAAAGGACGAGGCAAAGGCACAACCCAGCCCCAGGGTCCAGGGGTCCATTTGCCCCAGGGCGCCCATGGGAAGCACCACCGGTCCCAGGGCCGAAATAACCACCCCATCTCCCATAAAATTAGTCAGGATACCGGCCATGACGGCAACGACCATGAAAAGCCCGTCCCCCTGGGTCATGAACCCGGGAACCATGGAAAATAATGATCTTGCAACCCACAATGCTCCCCCCGTAAACTGCAACCCAGCACCCATGGCACAGGCGGCACCATAGAGACCGACCACATCAAGGGCAACCTCTTTCTGAAGATCCTCCCAGGTGACAATACGAAAGACGATCATGGCAAAAACAGCTCCAAGGGCCGGGCCCCCAAGTCCGTAGTGCTGCCCGGGGAAGACCATGACAAGAATCATGGACACAAGAACCAGGCCCATCACGGCCTCCCTGCCCCCAAACTTTGGAAGCCTTTCCCTCTCCTGCTGAATTAACCGGCCCAGGTCCACAAGGGTCACCCGGCACCTGGGCTTTAAAACAAGATAGAGATAAAGGCCAAGGACGAACGACAGGGCCATGGCAAAGGGAACCCCCCGGGTCATCCACCCGGCAAAGGAAATGGGTGCACCCTGGTCCGAGAGATAGCCCATCATCAGGGCGTTCCAGCCACCTGCCGCAGGAGAAACCACGCCCCCGATGTTTCCGGCATAGGCAAGCCCCAGGAGCAGAAGCATGGCAAGGGGTCTGTCTTGATCCACACCATGGGCCCTGCAGCTCACCTTGTACACCCCCATGAGCATGGGAATCAAGATTGCCACAAGGGCGTGGCCCGATACAAATCCGGCACAGAGGGTAACCAGGGGCAAGAAAAACAAGCAGATCCCACCCATACTCCGGACCCGGGCAAGAAGCATGAGTCCCAAACGCCGGTCTAACCCTGTTTTCGAGACCCCCACGGCAACGGCAAGGACACCCAGGATAAAAAAGACCTCATCCTTTAAATAGGCCCTGGCAATATCATTGGGGGGAAGGATACAAAAAACATACATGAGAACCACGACCAGGAGGTCTGTACCACCCATGGAAATCGCCTCAGTTCCCCAGAAAAGCACAGCCACGATCAGAATGCCCACCATGACCATGGCACGCCGGGCCACCTTCTCCCCTGCCATGGAAGGGGAGGTCCCTTCGGCAGAGGCGGTGGGCGAAAGCCTTTGATTCACAGTCTCCATGATGGTGGAGCAGCCCGGAGCAAGTCCATACCCCACAGGCGCTCGTTCGCTGACCAAGGTCATAAGACCCGGGGGGATGGTAAACAACGCCGTGAATGCGAGGATCACCCCGCCCAGCAACAGGATACAGGGTTTAAATCCCGGCCGGCTCTGCCACCATGCACGGGTCTTGGACGGACTGACCATTGTGGCTGATTTCATTGATTTCTCCTTTTGGTAGCCTGGGGGACATTTTCAATATTTTTTTTGTGCAAGGGGTGTGCCATTGCAGTCAATGGCATTAATTTTGCTGACGTATAGATTGCAGCAAACAGATATCAACGAATAAAGCCAATAGGGACAAGGAGATATAATGCTGAATACACGCCTGATGATAGTAGATGATGAAGAACGATTTCTGAAAACAACAAAGGGCCTTATGGAAAAAAGAAAATGCATTGTTTCCACAGCCTTGAGTGGGATCGAGGCCCTTGAGATTCTTGCCAAACAAGAGATGGATGTGGTGATCCTGGATGTGAAAATGCCGGGAATGGACGGGGTTGAGGTGCTGCGCAGGATAAAACAGACCCATCCCCTGGTTGAGGTGATCATGCTCACGGGCCACTCAACCACAGAATCAGCAGTTGAGGGAATGAAGCTCGGGGCCTTTGACTATCTTTTAAAACCCTGTGACATCAATATCCTCTTTAGCAAGGTCATGGAGGCAGTAGACAAGAAACAGACCAGGGAACAACAGATGAACCAGGGGGGGAAGGACCGTTGATCAAAGCCCAATTGTCAAACATCCTTTTACCTTTTGTAAAAACAGCTGACAGCCCGGAGAACCAGGAACTTAAATCAATGCAGTCGCCCGGAAATCTGCACAACAGGGAAAGAAAAGGATTAAATGAGTCCTTGTTATTTTTTTCAAACTCGACGGAACAGTTGGCACTGCCCTTGCACTTTAACTTTTTCATAATTTGACCCTATTAATGGAGCCGGAACTTGAAACAAGACAAACCTAACACCATCAAACGAATGCTCGTTTTCCGTCTGCTCATGCTTCCCATGGTGGTCCTGCTGCTGGTATGTGCCACCATCGCCTTTTACCTCATCAACTACTCAGGGAACCAGATAAAGAATGAGCTCATGCGTACGGCAGCAGATCACAGGAATCTGATTGACTGTTTCTTTGCTGAAAAAAAAGCCACCCTTAAATTCATCATTGAATCAAACACACTGGCCTCAATGTCAGACAACACCTTTCTCAAGAAGCTGTTAAAGAACCTCCAGACCGAGTCAAAGGCATTTGTGGACCTGGGAGTCTTTGATGAAAATGGAAACCACCTGGCCTATGCCGGTCCCTATGACCTTGCCGGAAAAAACTATGGAGATACGCCCTGGTTCAAGGGGTTGAGGGACAAGGGGGTTTATATCTCAGACGAATTTATGGGATTCAGAAACGTTCCCCATTTTATTATTGCCGTCAAACGCATGGACAACAGCAGAACCTGGTATGTACGTGCCACCATAGACACCTATTTTTTCAACGACCTTGTTGAGAATATAAGGATCGGCAAAACAGGCGAAGCCTATATTGTCAACAGCAACGGCATTTTCCAGACTCGACGACGATCCGGCGGACGCCTCATGGAGCAGGACACAGAATTCAATCTCTACACCACGGCCAAACACGCGGCCGCCTCCTTCTGTGCCGGCGGCCGTTTCAATCTCGAGCATCTTTACGCGGCCGTTCCCCTGAAACAGAAGAACTGGACCCTGGTGGTCCGCCAGGCCACAACCGACGCCTTTGCCCCCATTGCCATCTCAGCCCTCATCTCGTTTCTCATCATTGCGGGCGGTGGGGCTGCCGTTGCCGTCACCGGTTATATCATGGCGTCCAATATGGCCAACCGCCTGAAAATTGCAGATGTTGAAAAACGGGAGATGACCACCCAGCTTATCATTGCCGGCAAGCTTGCCGAAGTCGGTGAAATGAGCACCGGCATTGCCCATGAAATCAACAACCCCCTCCAGATCATGAAGGCGGAACTTGCAATGATTGAAGAGTTGTTCATGGATCTTGTCCCCCTTATGGATAAGGGCGCCGAAGAGATCATGGCCCAGGTAAAGGATTCCTTCGATCAGATCGGCATTCAAATCCAGCGATGCGCCACCATTACCCGGGGTCTGCTCAACTTTGCCAGAAAAACAGACCATAAGCTGACCCCGGTCAAAATCCAGACCCTTCTTCCCCAGATCGTCCAGATGGTGGACCACCGGGCAAGGGTCGAAGATATTCGCATCGTCCAGGAGATGGACCCGGATCTTCCCGAAATCATGAGCGATGCAAACCAGCTCCAGCAGGTATTTTTAAACCTTCTCAACAACTCGATCTACGCCCTTGAACAGCGGTCCCAGGGTGAAATCCGCATCAATGCCGTAAAAAACAGTGCAGACATAATAATCCGCTTCAGCGACAACGGGTGCGGTTTTTCCAGGGAGACCATGGAAAAAGCGTTTTTACCGTTTTTTACCACAAAGCCCGTGGGCAAGGGGACGGGTCTTGGGTTGAGCACTGTCTACGGCATCATCAAGGGGCTTGGCGGTGAAATCACCCTCACAAGCGAACTCAACCAGGGGTCGACCTTCACCATCCGCCTGCCCCTTAATGTCAAGGACCAAAGCCATGAAACGGCTTAAATAAGAGCAAACAACCAACAACTGACCAAGGAAAAAACAAAAAAGGAGACTCTCAACGATGTTAAAACAGATCAAAGTGCTCATGGTGGATGACGAGGAGCGATTCAGGGAGACGACATCGACCCTGCTGAAAAAAAGAGGCTTTATCACCACCATTGCCGCAAGTGGTGAAGCGGCCATCGAAGTCATTAAAAAGACCCCCCAGGATGTGGTGATCCTTGACATTCGAATGGGCGGGATGGACGGACACGAAGCCCTGGCCGAAATTAAACGTATTTCGCCTGCCACTGAGGTGATCATGCTCACGGGCCATGGCACCCCGGATTCGGCTGCCAAAGCACTGACCAAAGATGCCTTTGACTACCTCAACAAACCCTGCGACATTGACCTGCTGGCCATGAAGATCCAGGACGCCTACACGGCCCAAAAAATTGGAAAAAAACAACGGGACAAAAAGGTCAGTGACGTCATGCTGGGCATTGACGTTTATTCCACCATTACCATGGATGCAACCGTAAAAGAGGCCATGGAAAAACTCAACCTTTCGTTCAGAAGCTCAATTGCAAGCTCACGACTCATGGAGACAGGCCACCGTTCGCTGTTAATCTTTGACAACACCAACAAGGAACCCGTGGGCATCCTGTCCATCATGGATCTCCTAAAGGCGGTTCGACCAGCCTATTTATCCGCTCCCAAACCCTCAACAGCAGACAGCATGCAGTATTCCTCCATGTTCTGGGACGGCCTGTTCTACACCCAGACAAAGGCCATGGCCAACAAGAAGGTCAAGGATTTCATGGGGGACATGCCCCCCATGATTGATGAGGAGACCAACCTCATGGAGGTGGCCAACCTCATGGTCACCACTGGGTTGCGGCGCCTTATCGTTAAAAAGGACGGCCGGGTGACGGGCATCATCAGGGAACAGGACCTGTTCTTTGAAATGGCAAACATCATTCTATAGGGCCGGTCATCCAATGGGACGACTCGGGAAACAGACAAAAATAGAGGATAAATATGACACAGCAAGCCAAAAAAAAAGTAACGGGATACGATAAATATGTGGACTGGAAGCTATTTATTTTTCCAGTTGTGATCTGTATAGTCATTCTCTTGATGCCCACCCCAAAGAGCATCATGGATGTGGGCACGGAATACGGGGTGGGTCCCAAGGCCGTTATCAGCCATCTGACCCAGCAACTCTTTAACGACACACCAGCCAATGTGAGCCAGTGGCAGCTTTTGACCGTCAACATGATGGAGCAGAACCTGCAGATGGGTGCCATGTCAAAGGCAAGGCTTTTAAAACGAAACGAAAAATGGTGCAACAAATACAAAATCCCCGTGGATTCCGCCAACCTTGCCAAGGCAATGACCTATGTCAAGGAGAACTTCACGGATGAGGCCTTTCGCAAGACGATGATGGACAGCATGTCCCTTAGAAGAGACACCCTCTCCTACGACACCCTTGGGGAAAAGGATAAAAAGATTGCAGACAAACGAAGCTGGAACATTAAGGTCGCCGTTGCCACCATGGTATTTGTGGTATTCTGCTTTGTCACCGAATGCATCCCCCTTCCCGGAGTTGCATTCTGCATCGGCCTGATCCTTGTCTTTACAAACGTAGTATCAAGACAACAGGTGGCCATGTTCTACTGGAGTGATGCCTGCTGGTTCATCATGGGTAGCCTGATGTTTGCCGTGGCCTTTGTCAAGACAGGGGTAGATAAAAGGGTATGCCTCCTGATATTCAAACGACTGGCCGTACCCAACGTGCGATGGATTTCGCTGATCATGATCATGATCATTGCCCCCCTTGCCGCCTTTATTTCCGACCATGCCCTGGCAGCCATGTTTCTGCCCATTGGTATTCTTCTCTACCAGAACAGCCTGACCGACGAGATTCCCGAGGACCCCGAGCTTGCCAAGATGCTCATGATCACCATTGCCATGGCCTGTAATATCGGCGGTTTTGGTGCACCCTCCGGCGGTGCCAGGAACGTTATCATGATGACCTACCTTGAGGACATGTTCGGGTTTGACATCGGCTATTTCCAGTGGGTCAGCTATGCCATGCCCTTTGTCCTCTGCATGATGCCCCTGACCTGGATCGTGCTGAACTGGAGATTCAAACCAAGGATCACCGACCTTAGACCTGCCATGGATCACCTGAAGCGGGAAATCAACAAGATGGGCTCGTGGAACCGTCATCAGATCATAGCACTGATCATCTTCCTTGTTATGGTCTTTGGCTGGTTCACGGAAAAGGTATTCTACGACATGGGTATTTACCCGGTCCGCTTAGGCATTGGCGTCCTTGCCGTTGCAGGTGCCATGGCCTACCTTCTGTCGGGCATTGTCAACTGGCGGGATTACCAGGAAAAAGTTGACTGGGGCGTTGTCTGGCTCTATGCCGGCGCCATCATCTTCGGCCGCACCCTGGATGAAACCGGGGCTGCCTACTGGATGGCTAGAAGTGTCATCGACTTTCTGGCGCCCCTTGGAATGGACTCAGGCATTCCCCTGATGCTGGTCAACAACGGTCTCACAGCCGTTTTGACCAACCTCATGGCCGACGGACCTGCAGCTGCAGCCGTTGGTCCCATTTCACTCAACATGGCAGGCCTTGTCCACCCAGGCACCACGTTTCTGCCGTTCATCGCCATGAGTACGGCAGCAGCCTCCTCATTTGCCTATTGCCTGATCATTGGAACGCCTCCCAACGCCATTGTTTATGCAAGTGGATACCTCGAACCCAAGGATTATTTCAAGGTCGGGGCAGTCATGTGGGTCGTGGCCAATGTGATGCTCATCCTTTTAACCACCGTATACTGGGGATACAGGGGGTTCGGCGGATTGCCCGGCTTCTAGACAACATCCTGAAAGGACAGAGATAAAATAAACCGTCGGGCAGGTCCAGACAGGGCCTGTCCGATCCGGTTCCAGAATCAAGGAGGATACAATGACACAAAACAACCAGGACAATGGAAGATCCGTCGAATTTACCTACCAAAACGGTCGAATCTACTTTACAAAAAAAATGGAGAGAAAGGTGTGCTTTTTCCTCACCGTTTTCATGCTGATCCTTGGCATGGTCTCCTATTTTACGAACATCTAAAATCACCTGAAGGAAAAAATATCATGGGCGTTTACCTAACAACCTTGTTGGCCATGCTCAAAGGACCTGGCACCTATTTCAAAGCCTTGGCCGGTTTGTCGGACCGGGAGAGCCTTGGTGGCGATGATCGGCCAGGAAATTGGGCCGATGGAAAAACGGATCATCAGGCTAAATGGCTGACGGTTAAAAAATCCCTTGGTTTTCTGGCCGTCTCGTGTGTGATTTCAACCATGGCGGCCCTTGCCACCAATGATCCCATAAATCCGTTAAAAGAAGGGGCCGTCTATTTTCTCAACAGCATGGGCATGGCCCTGGTTGCCGCAGGATTCGGCTTCATGATCATGACCATGTTCATGAAAAAAAAGGTTCCCTTTGCCCACTTCCTGTCCATCTACGCCCTGGCATGGGGCACCACTGTTCTGGTTGCATGGATACCCTGGGCCGTGTGGATGGCTGAACCCTGGAAATGGTGGCTCATTGGAACGGGACTGACCGCAGGCCTGGGATTCAAAACACGCCATGCTGTTGCCCTGCTGGTGTCATCCATTGTGGTTATGATAATCTTTTTTTCGACCATGCTGCCAGCGGTGAACTATTTCAAGGCTGCCGTGGCAGCCCTTTAAAACCTTCGATTTTACAAAACCCCGGCTACCGGGCATCAGCTGTTTTTTTCATGGATGTACAAAACTCATTTTTTTTTATATGAAACACCCACCAAAGCATTAACATTGGCGGAGTTTCCATATTTGTTGTGGCCGGATGCCATCCCTCGTTCCGGCCGTGCCGGTTATATGAAACACTCACCGAAGCATTGTCAATGAAGGTGTTTCAAAATTCGTTGAGGCCGGAGCCATACCTCGTTCCGGCCGTGCCGGTTTATAAGAAACTCTTGTCGAAACATCATTGTGAAAGTCTCGACTTTAGAGCCCTCTTTGGTTTCCCTGACTGGAACATTGTAAACCAAAGGGGTTAGGATTTTTGCCCTTCCAGGCGTTAAGAAGCGCAGGCTGTTTGAGGACTTTAGCCCGCAGTTCCTGCGCTTTAGTCTGGAAGGGCAGAAATTCCCCCGACGTTTACCGTTCCGGCCAGGGTAACCAAAGAGGGCGGAATGGTACTATCGCCTGCCCGGTATTATCGTGTTTCATGCTTCGTTGTGTCGGCAGGCCGACATGGCCGTTATATGAAACGTGTATCATTCCGGCGGCCAGAGGGAGGTTTTGCCTCCGCTCATTCTCGCAGCCCGTCCTGGGCTGCTCCGAGGAAAACGGCAGCTCCCTCAGCATCCATGCTGACCGCTGCCGTTTAATCCGCTACGGGCAAAATCTCCCCCCGGTCGCCTCTGCTGACGAAGGTTCAAGTTTCATGCTTCGTTGTGTCCGGCAGGACATGTGGGTTATACAAACCCAGGTGTCAGCAAAAGCTTCAATGCAGATGTTTAAATTAACAAGTTGACAAGTTTTCCGACACCCCGTTCCAGCCGTTTCGCCCGTTATAATAGAAGAATAAAAAATCATTAAAAAACAGAAGGTTACACAATCATTCCCAAGGCATATGGACTGGCACATATATTGCTATTATCCTATCAAGCTCAGAACAATCACGTTTGTCTGTTTAACCATTGATCACAACATCGCTAACCCAGGAAGGAGACACCACCCGAAACGATTGAGATCAAAAAAGCCGAACCAACACAACAACTGTTTTGATGAAAGGAGAATGCAACATGGAGAAAAAAATAAAAGTGATGATGGTGGATGACGAGCCCAGGTTTCGTGAAACCGCATCAAAGCTATTAAAAAAGAAAGGGTTTGAAACAACCATTGCCGGATCAGGAGAAGAGGCCATCGCCATACTTGGCACAAAACCCCAGGACGTAGTTCTCCTGGATGTCAAGATGGAGGGCATGGACGGACACACGACCCTTGCACAAATTAAAAAAATCGCCCCTAAAACCCAGGTAATCATGCTCACAGGCCACGGGACTTCAGATTCTGCCGCAAGTTCGCGCAAGCTTGAGGCCTTTGATTATCTGACCAAGCCCTGTGACATTGACATCCTTGCCATGAAAATAAACGAGGCATTTGCCGTTGGACAACCGGGTGTGGCTCAAGCGGAAAAAAAGGTCAAGGATATCATGACCCAGATTGACGATTATTCCACGGTACACCTGAACACAACCATCAGAGAAGCTATTGAAAAACTCATGGGATGCATGACCAACCTTGCATCGAGCAATCTGATACGGGAAAGTGCCCAGCGGTCGCTGTTTGTGTTTGATGACAAGAAGAATTTTATCGGAATGCTCAGTGTCAAGGACATTATCAAAGGCGCCAGGCCATCCTATCTTTCCCTTCCAAAATCTCAAATGGCAGACAGCGTGAGATTTTCCCATGTCTTTACAGGAGGGTGGGATGGGCTTTTCACCATCCAGCTGAAGGCTTTGGCTGAAAAGAAAATCAGTGAGCTCGTTCTGGAATCCCCACCCCTGATCGATGAAAATGCGAACCTGATGGAGGTGGCGGAACTTCTGTTCAAAACCAAGAAGACAAGCCTCATTGTAACATCCGGCAAACGAGTAGTCGGCATTTTAAGGGAACAGAACCTTTTCTTTGAAATCGTGAACATCGTCACCAGGTGACCTGATTGGAGGATTAAATCGAATGAGCAGTGAACTAAATATTGCAAAACTTGAAGAAGAAGGCGGGGCAAAACAAAGCCAGACATTTGCCCTCAAATGGATAGCAATTTCTTTGATTGCAGGCTTGCTGATCTGGCTGATCCCCACCCCGGCAGATCTGGGTGCCCGGGGCCATGCCTTTCTTGCCATGCTGACGGCAGTGGTGATCCTGTGGACATCTGAAGCCATCCCCATTGGGGTTACCTCCATCGGCGTCGGCTGCGCCATGATTATATTAAAGATCCAGACATCAAAGGCAGCCTGGGAACCCTATGCAAACAGAACCGTGGTTTTTGTTTTTTTCATCATCATGCTCGGGGTCATGCTGAGCCAGACCACCATACCCAACCGCCTCATGTCCTATATTCTTAAAATCGGCGGCACAAACGTCAAACGGCTAAGCTTCACCCTGTGCATGGGTGCAACCTTTCTGGCGGCATGGACCCATGACGCCACCATAACCATCGTCTTGCTCTATGCCATGATGCCCATGTTTCTCAAGATGGGTTTAACCCCTGACAAAAGCAACAATTTTACCAAACACTTCATGTTCATTATACCCCTGGGAGCAGCATGCGGTGGCGGCGCGACCTTTCTGGGCAGCGGCCGTTCACCCGCTTCTGCAGAATTGTTGTTTAAAATCACCGGTTACAACATTGGGTTCATGGAATACATGCTCTATCAGTTCGTGCCTTCAATGTTTCTGGGACTTGCCACCTGGCTTGCAGTATGGATTATATATCCACCAAAGGTCAAGGTACTGCCGGCGGAACTTACCATCGAAAAAATGCCCCCCATGCAAAAAAATGAAAAACAACTCTCATGGATCCTTGCAGTTACCTTCCTGCTCTGGTTCATGACGGATATAACCAAAATCCATGTGTCAGCCATTGGCGGGCTCTTTATCGTGGTCTGCATGGTCTTCAAGGTCGTGGACTGGAAACGATGCCTGGACGAATATCCATGGAACCCCATCATGGTATTTGGTGCAGGATTCTCCCTGGGCGTGGCCATGCTGGACACCGGTGCAGGGCAATGGATCGCCACCCAGATATTCCCGATCTTCACCAATTCACCATGGCCTGTGGTTGCGGCAGGTGCATCTGCTCTCAGTGCCGTCATTACCAGTTTCATGGCCAATGCCGCAGCCACGGCACTGCTGGTTCCTGTTGTGGTTCCCATGGCAGATATGGCCGGCACCCCGGTGGTGCCGATTGCCATGGCCGTACCCCTTGCCACAACCTTTGTACTGCTGGTCATCGGATGCCCTCCGACCCTGATCGCCTATGGCTTTGGCTATTTCACCCAGTGGGAGGCATGCAAGATCCTGGTGTTCAGGTCTATCCTGGGTATCATTGTTTTGAGTTTGTGCATGGCCCTCTGGTATCCGCTGATGGGCATGCCGGGAAATACCGACAACATGAAAACACCCGCGAAACTCACGATGTCAGGATATGAGCTGATTATAAACAAATAACCGACATGGCCGGAGCAGGGGATCTGCTCCGGCCACAACGAATGATGAAACGCCCCTGTTTGCAAAGCTTCGGTGGGTGTTTCATTTAAAAAAAACGCAAAGACAACCTTTTAAGGGAAATAGATACTGGGTGAGTGAGTGGGCCTTCCAGGCAAACCCACTCATTTTTTTTCTGATACTGGATCAATCCTTTTTCCTTGTGAATAAAGATAAAATCTTTTAGATAATAATGAATTATTTACGTTTTCCTAAGGTTTAATTCAACAAAAAGGATGAACAATGAAAATTCTCGTGGGATACCGGGGTGTGGATGTGGGTAAGGATCTACTGGAAATTGCCTTGATGCATGCAAAGGCCTTTAATGGCGAAGTCCTTGTGGTAACCTCAATGATGGGCGGTGAAAGAACCGAACAACCGAGAATTGAAGATGCAGAAAAAAATCTCAAGGACGCAAAACAATACTTTGACGAAAATGGCATTACCGCCCATAGCCATCTGCTTGTCAGGGGTGTTGAAGCAGGTGAAGACATTATTGATTTCGCAAAGGAGAAACAGGTGGATGAAATTATTATCGGCGTCAAAAGCCGCTCAAAAGTCGGCAAACTCCTTTTTGGATCCACGGCCCAGGCCATTATACTCCGTGCACCATGCCCTGTGGTAACGGTCAGATAATAAAAAGCCTGTCAGAAAATCAGAGCCATTTCGCAAAAGCCATGGTCAAAAATAATATTTTTGACCATGGCTGAAGATTCAGTCTGTTACCTGTTTCTTGCCCTTAAAACATGCTTTTGAATTTTACCTGTGGCTGTTTTAGGTAATTCCGTAAATTCGATAACCTTGGGGGCCTTAAATTTAGCCAGATGCTGTTTGCAGAAGGCGATGATATCCTCTTTAGTAGTCTTGGCACCTTTACGAAGCGTAATATACGCTTTGGGTACCTCCTGCCATTTTTCATCCGGGATGCCGACCACGGCAACCTCCAGGACATCTGGATACTCATACAATACATTCTCAATTTCCACGGAAGAGATATTTTCACCACCACTGATAATAACATCTTTTAATCGATCTTTGATCTCAATATACCCGTCTGGGTGGGTAACGGCAAGATCACCACTGTGGAACCAACCTCCCCTGAATGCTTTTTCCGTTTCTCCCGGATCATCGTGGTATCCAAGCATGACATTATTGCCCCTGGCTACAATTTCACCCAGGGTTTTTCCATCATGGGGAACAGGCACCATGGTCTCCTCATCAACAACATCCATATAATTGGTTGTTATGTATGCAACGCCCTGCCTGGCTTTAATTTTGGCCCGTTCATCAATGGGTAGCTCATCCCACTCTTTTTTCCATTCACACAAACTGTGGGGGCCGTACAATTCGGTCAAGCCATAACACTGGGTCACAGAACAGCCAAGATGTTCCATCTGTTTGATAATTGACGGAGAAGGCGGTGCTCCTGCAGTATTGATGACAAACCCCTCTGTCACATTGACATCATGGTGCTGTGCATATTCAGACATTCCGGCAAGGACAATGGGAGCGCCACACAGATGGGTTGCCTTGTGTTTTGCTATGTTAGAAAAGATTTCTTCAGGCACGACCTTTCTCAGGCAGATTTGAGTTGCACCAGGTGCAAATACCCCCCATGTATGGCACCATCCATTACAGTGAAACATGGGCAGGGTCCAGAGATATTTAGAATCCGAGTTTATATGATATTCCAGAATTTCACCAAGAGCGTTAAGATATGCACCCCTGTGGCAGTATAGCACGCCCTTGGGGCGACCTGTGGTACCACTGGTATAATTTAAACTGATGGGCTGCATTTCATCTTCAACGCCAAAGAAAAATTCTTCGGGCTCAACCGAAATAAATGCTTCATACTCAGGCGCATCAAAGGCTTTTTCCGTTACATCGCAGATATTAACAATTTCTACATTCATTTGATTAATTTCATCAAGGACAGGTCGAATTGAATCTGCAAATTCAGTGTCAATAAACAAAAATTTACTTTGTGAATTTTCTAGGATATAGGCGATCTCTTCAGGCGCAAGCCGTATGTTAATGGGCACGATAACGCCACCGATAAGGGGAACGGAATGATGCCCTTCTATGAGGTAGGGGGTATTGGGGCAAAAGAAAGCAACTTTATCGCCTTTTTTTATCCCTTTTTGCTTGAGCGCCGTGGCCAGACGGCAGACACGATCTTTAAACTGACTGAACGTATATTCAGTATCGTTATAAATAACAGCTGTTTTTTCAGGAAAGACATAGGTGCTTCGTTCAAGAAAATGAAGAGGACTCAAGGGTTCATAGTTTACTTTTCTCATTTTTTTCTCCATCCATAAGTAATTTTACCATAAGAGAACGGCGAGTTCACGCATCCCGTTTTCATGACCACCACCTTCCTGCAAAGACCACCAATCTCAGATCGAGATCACTGTTCTTTTCATTGTTTTTTCACCTTAAATTAAGGCATCTCCCTTTGTCAAGCAAAGGATGTAAACATCACCAATTATAATTGTTAATTTGAGTAAAACTGACTTGATAATCAGCAGGGTCAATGCTATGTTAAAAGAATTCTATAATAGAGGCAAACCGCCTTTTTTCAAAAGCTCACTATTCTTAAATAATAAGAGCTTAAACGTAACCATACTCAGTTTTTTTGAGGCTTTTTAATGAATGCACAAATTTATACTGTAATTAAGAATAGAATTCTTTTTCTGGAATATGCCCCCGGCCAGATCTTGAATGAAAATGTTCTGGCCAAGGAATTTGGAGTCAGCCGTACCCCCATGAGGGACGTGCTCAACAGGCTTGAATGGGAAAAGATGGCAAGGGTGATTCCCCGCACCGGTACCATGGTCACTGAAATAAAATTTGAGCACATGATGAACATATACCGGGCCAGATTTGAAATAGAAGGCCTGGCAGGCAGCCTGGCTGTTGAACATATTTCAAAAGCCCACCTTGAAGACCTTTTTGCAGTAAAAAAAAGGTGTGAAGCCCTGCTGAAAAACAATGACAGGGACAAAGACAAAAGGAATCTTGTTGAGATTGACAAAGATTTCCGGGAAATTGTCTATGATGCCATAAGAAATCCCGTTGTTGCAGAGCTTTGCCAGAGCCTTTACGAACAGACCTTCAGGCTGTGGTTCATCACCCTTGCTAATTGTGACTGGCCCTTGGAGGTCAAAGCGCTGGTGGATGAAATCACCTCCTGCCATGAGGCCTTTTCCAAAAAGGATTCCAAAATGTCCTTTGGAATAAAGAAAAAATACCTGATCAACCATTTTGACAGAATCAAAACCAAGTTCCTAGGTAGTTGACCAGCCATCACCCATCACACACCCTCCCTGCCCCTCAGAATATCCCAATTTACTTCCTGAGTCAAAAAAGCATCCTCTGTCCCGGTTCCTTAAAGGGACAAAGGGCCCTTTGATTAACGTTGCCATTGCCTTGAGCACCATCTCCGGCACCCAGGGGAAACGGCGGGACTCTCCTTGGGTGAACCCTGGGGGAAAAAGATTCTTCTTGGCTGTGAAGGGACCCAGAGATCAAGCAGCTGTCCGGAATCTAAGCAACCCGACCCTCCATCCCAATAAAACCCCCGATTTTACTTTCACAAAGAACGCAGTTCTGTTATAGAGTAATACAATATAAAAAACCATAGAATTTCAACCTTAACCGATTAAATTTAAAACAAAAAGGAGCTATAGTGAACGGAAATTTTAACAAAATTTTATTCGCAACAGACCTTTCCGCAAATTGCCGCCATGCCTTTACCTATGCTGCCAATCTCGCATCCCGATATCACGGTAGCATCACCCTTTTGCATGTGCTGGAAAGCGTCCCGGAATCAATGGACTCAAGACTCAAGGCTCTCCTTGGTAAAGATCAATGGGAAATGCTTCAGAGCAAGCACCTGCACGAGGCAAGGGCCGCCCTGATCGGTAAAAAAAGCACTTTGTCCACCATTCATCAGGCCCTTGACACCTTTTCCGACCCTGCCCAGAATGACGATGGTCAGTATGCCGTTGAAAAAATTCTTGTCAAAGAAGGCCGAGTGGTTAAAACCATCCTTGAAACAGCCCAGGAGGAAGGGTGCGATCTTATTGTCATCGGCTCCAACAGAACCATGTTCACCGAGTCCAATTCCCTTGGCCACCGGACCAAAAGCCTTCTCAAACGATCCGAAATACCGGTCATGAAAATTCCCCCGGCCAGCGAGTAAAAGAACTTTTATCTTATCTCTAAAATCTGATGGTTAAAAACAGAAGGTCGAATACGTGGGGTTCCACGTATTCGACCTTTTGTGCACCTTGATTTTCATGCACTCAAATTCATTCCAGGGTTATCCAAAGAGCAGATTGGGAAGCCACATGACGACCCCGGGGTAAAGCAGAATAAAAATAACAACCGCTAGCTGTATGAGGACAAAGGGTAAAATCGAACGGTAGATATCACCCATGCTTACCTCGGGAGGAGCGACCCCTTTCATGTAGAACAGGGTAAACCCAAAGGGTGGGGTCAGGTAATCCATCTGCACCTGGGTCATGAACAAGACACCAAACCAGACCGGATCATATCCCAGTTGAACAATGATGGGCAGAAAGACAGGAACGGTGATCATCACCTGGGTAATTTCATCCAGGAAAAAACCTAGAACAATCAGAACGGCAAGGATAAAGCCAAAGATCAAAGCGGGGTTTTCAAAACCCATCAACAGATCGGCGATCATGTCCTGCCCGCCTGTTCGAAAAAAAATGCTGGTAAAGCAGGCCGCACCGAACAGAATCCACATGACCATACCGGTGATGGCCATTGAACGAACGGCGGCTTCGTTGAGAAGGGCCCAGGTAAGCCTT
This sequence comes from Desulforapulum autotrophicum HRM2, assembly GCF_000020365.1. Classification (NCBI taxonomy): domain Bacteria; kingdom Pseudomonadati; phylum Thermodesulfobacteriota; class Desulfobacteria; order Desulfobacterales; family Desulfobacteraceae; genus Desulforapulum; species Desulforapulum autotrophicum. The sequence continues at coordinate 4,308,200 of NC_012108.1, forward strand.
CGGTTGATCAAAGCGCTGATCATAGCCCCGGCAACTCCCACGGCAGCAGCTTCAGTGGGAGAAGCAATCCCAGCAAAAATAGTTCCCAGAACCAGAGCGACCACTGAAATGGGAAGAATCAAACCCTTGGAGAGGAAAAAAAGTTCTTTTAAAGAGACTCTTTCCTCCTTGGGCAGGGCCGGGGCATAATTGGGTTGCAGAAAACTGCGAATGGCAATGTAGGTAAGAAATGATCCCACAAGTATTAAACCCGGAGCAACTCCTCCGGCAAAAAGCTTGCCAATGGACACCCTGGCAACCATGCCATAGACGATCAGCGAAACACTGGGCGGGATAAGAAGGCCCAGGGCCCCTCCGGCCAGGATTGGACCAATGGCGATACTTTTATGGTAACCCTGTTTAAGCATAATCGGCAAGGCGATGATGCCCATGGTGACCACTGCAGTGGTAGTAACCCCGGACATGGCGGCAATGATTGCACAAATCAGCACTGTCCCCATTGCCAGTCCACCCCGGACCGGTCCAAGAGCCTGGTACATAAAGGCATAGAGATCTTCAGCCACACCGGATTTTTCAAGCAGGCAGGCCATAAAAACAAACAGCGGCATGGCAATGAGAACCATGCCGGACATCATGCCGAAGATATTGGTGGCAACAAATGGAAGGGTCTGGGGTCCAAAGAAAAAAAACGCGGTGACAATGGCGCTGCTGGCCAGGGTGAAAGCCATGGGAAACCCGGTGAGAAGGCCGAACAGCAGCCCGCCGATGAGCGTCAGAACAGGTAGTAACTCCGTCATGATAATTCCTTCCCGGTAAAAGCAAGGGTTAACGTTCGAATGTAATGGGCCAGGCCCTGGGCAAGCATCAGAAAGGCTGCCAGAGGAACGGTCAATTTTGTAGGCCATAAGGGAGATGCCCAGGGAGAGGGAGATACCGTCTGATTTAACTCAAAGGCTCGGATGCCAAGGACACCCCCATACCAGAAGAGCAGGCCGATAAACATGAAAAAAATCGGATAGGTAAAGCAGTCAATAATGGCTCGGCCCCTGGGTGAAAAGTAATTATAAACAATATCTATTTTGACATGTTCATCATGCAGCAGCACATAGGGCCCGGCAAGCACGGCATAGGCGCCGAAAAGGTGCAGTGCAAGTTCGTGGCACCAGATGGTGGGAGAGTTAAAAGCAAACCGCATGACAACATCGTAGAGCAGAAGAAAGGCCAGCGGGTATATCAAAAAGCTTATCAGCCTTCCGCTCATTTCGCTGACTGAATCTATTATGGCCAGGACACGTCTCATTGAATTTCCCTTTTTAATTGAAATTGAAATTGAACCAGTGGAAAGACACCGCCCGGAATGTGGACGGCGTCTTTTCCAGGGAAAAATTATTTTTTATCCCAATACCCTTTCTCGATTGCCCATTTTTGTGTGATATCAAAAATTTCTTTAAAAGCTGGATCTTTTAAATATTTTTCTGGCACAACTTCACTGGCGGTATCTGCCAGTATCCGGGCATCTTCCTCTGACCATTCAACAACTTCAATGCCCTTCGTTTTAACAAATTTCCAGGCTTCTTCAATTTTTAATTCGGCTTGAAACTTGTTCCTTGCAGATCCAATTTCGCAGGCAGCTTCCAGAATGGCTTTAAGGTCATCGGGGAGCGAATTCCAGGTTTTCAGATTGACGATAAAGGCATCTGTGGCCGGCCCCACGGCTACGGGGTCTTTGATCCAGTATTTGGTAACTTCATGGAATCCCATGTCCACCATATCCGCTGCATGGGAAAACGTAATGGCATCAACACCACCGGTGGAGAGCATGGTATAAATTTCGTCGGCCGGGGTCCAGATGGTACCGGCACCCAGTTTGGCCAACTGCAGTGCGATCAACTCAGAAGATCTGAACTTTAAACCTTTGATATCCTTGACACCGTTTATGGGTTTTTTTGAAATGATCAGGTTGTCCAGGGTCCAGTACACGTTGCCCACAAGATGCACACCATGTTTGGCATATTCTTCGCGCAAAATCTTCATGATGCGTCCGTCTTCGTACTCCTCATACAGGTAGCGCATTTCGGCGATGCTCTTGGGCGCTGCCATGCAATCGCCATGGGTGAAGGCAATGGGGAGTTGTCCAGGGAAATATCCCGGCCAGATGAAGTTTGCCTGCATGATACCCATACTAACGGCTTCCAGTTGTTCGGCCACAGGGACGATGGATCCGGGAGCACTGGGTTTCATTATGATACGTCCGTTGGACATCCGTTTAACATAATCGGACATGTACGCGATGGTGTCCCAGCTGATGCCGGAGGGCAGCCAGGAGGAAGGTTGCCATCTGTAGGTCTTAGAGAATGCCGGCAAGGAAGAGCTAACCAATATAAACGCACCAATAAGCGCGATTGCCAATCCCCGGGTAAACGTGCATCTAAATTTCATTTATTTCTCCTTTTAAAAAGTTCTTGTGTATAAACAGTTGCGTTGCTTAACATTGAACCCCGACCTGCCCTCACCTCCTTTTTAAAATTTTATTTTTCGTTTCATATGGAATCCCCACCGAAACATTGCAAATGATAGAAACAAGCATTAACTCGTATTGCAACGACACAAACTCGCATGTAAAATTCCAATATAGAACCAGTGATATACCAGTGGTATGTAGCAACGGACCTTCCGTTTGTCAAGTGTTATTCTTGATAAAAAACAGCACCGTTTTTCATTTTAAATCCTGCAGATATAACAAATAAAAAAGGCTTGAATTTATTACGATGGTGGGTTAAACAAGGATGGATTAAGTAGCGTCCTACAGTGTTGCTGCCCAGACAGAAAACCAGGTCATCATGATTTTTATAATGCCCGCTTCTCAAGGATGACAAAAAGTCCAAAAGAGCTCCAAGGGAGTTCTTTTTCGATTTAATCAGCAGTTATCATAAATTCGAATAACCTCCCCATTGCCCCGGCCCTCAACGCTTTTAATAAAACTGTTGATTGCACCACCCACCATGGCTGCACTGGTGGTTAAATTCACAGAGTCATCAGCAAGGATGCCTGAAGAAATGCTCTTAAATGGGTTTTCCCGCCTTGACGTACAAATTAAATCTGCTATTGTTATTAGTCCAATGAATAGTTTTAACCCAAACAATCAAACAATGTGATTATCATGAATTTACCCATCGATTATTTAAGAACCTTTGTCTCCCTGGCTGAGACAAAAGGATTTACACGAACAGGCATCCAACTCAATCGATCCCAATCTGCCGTAAGTATGCAAATCAAACGCCTTGAAGAGGAAATAGGAAAAAAACTGTTTGAACGAATTGGTAAAAGTGTAAAACTGACACCTGAGGGCAATATCTTAATCAAATATGCCATGAGAATTATCAAAGAACACGATGATGCCGTTCGTGCCTTATCAAAACCTGATCTGGAGGGGTTTATCCGGTTTGGTTCACCCGAACATTATACGACCGGGGTGCTGCCGAAATTACTGGCACGATTCGCCTCGGCCTATCCAGATGTTCTGGTGGAAATGCGATGTGAAAACAGTGACAAAATCAAGGAGGCTGTTGACCGTGGAGAAATTGATATCGGAATCTGCACCCAGATCAGCGATGGCGGACAAATCATCTCCCATGACCCGGTTGTTTGGGTCGCAGCTCCAGAATTTATCATGCAAAAGCACAAAACACTGCCCATCGCAGTTTTTGAAGAAGACTGCATCTTCAGAAGCTGGGCCATCGAAGCATTGGAAAAATCCGGAATACGTTACAGAATCGCCTACGTGAGCCGCAGCATCTCCGGTTTGCTTGATGCCGTCAAAGCAGGCATTGCCGTTGCACCGATCATACTCAGTAATGTTCCAGCTGAGTTAAAAACCGTTGACCTGGAGCATGGTCTGCCCGTACTGCCGGTTTCGAACATTGTCCTGCATAAAACCAAAAAAAAGACCTCGGAAATTATTGAATGTTTTTCCGAACACATTATCCGATTCTTTGGGGAAAAGATTTAACCCACAAACAACCGGAGAGGTGTCTGCGTCCCAGGAAAAACCATAACAGATCATGGATATTAACATCAAAACTATTCATTTGACAAATATGACCCCTGTCAAATAATCTATCAACAGAAGAAAAAAAATAATGTCCCGGCCCTGCCGGGCAAAATTATCATCAACCTTAAAAAATAACAAACAAGGAGAAAGAATGAAAGTTCTTACCTTACAGGGAAGTGCCAGAAAAAAAGGAAATACTGCCAGGGTGATCAGCTGGATGGACGAAGAACTGACGGCCATGGGCCATGAAGTTGAATCGGTTTACCTGAGTTCAAAAAACATCAAAGGATGTCTTGCCTGCGGCAAGTGCAAGGAAAACATGGAAGGAGTGGGCTGCATACAAAAAGATGACGCCCCTGAAATCCTTCAGAAAATGATTGAGGCAGAACTGGTGGTTTTTGCCTCACCCCTTTATTTCTGGGGCGTTTCCGGCCCCTTGAAATGCCTGATTGACAGGACGTTCAGCCTATATAACAACTACCACCAGCCCGATCACATCTCCCTTGTCAAGGGACAAAGACAGGCCCTGGTGGTCACGGGTGCCGGGCCATACGAAAACAATGCAGAACCCACATTTACCGCCTTTGGACGACTCCAGGGTCCCCACATGGCAATAAATGCAGGAGAACTGTTCATTGGCCCATGCACCTCCCCTGACCAGATGGACTCGTCCATCAAAGAAAAGGCTAAGGCCTTTGCCCGGAAAATCGTTGCCTGACATTTCCCCGAATATCAATCAAGGGGACAGGTTAAAAAACTGTCCCCACTAATTTTCCGCCCCGGTTATACCAACCTCCCCTGCCTGCAAAACAACAGTTTACAATGCCACCTGCCCCATGACCGTTTTTTCTGACCAGACACAAAAAACTATTGCAATTTAAAAACCCCTTTCGTATGTTACGCTTACTGTAACAATGAAACTGTCCCCACATCATTAATCACATTTCAGACAGCAAGGGAATGTAAATGAAATTTCTTGAACAACTGGGCATCAAGGCAAAGAATCATTGAACAGCACCCGAACAGGATGATAAAGACCTGCACGGGTGCGATTAAGGAGAACCATGGAAACCTTATTGAACCCCTCCGATTCCATTTCAAAAGGAACCGACATCATCAACAAGGCACAAAGCCTTGATCTCGACCCCAGAATCCTTTACGAAGCTGTCATAGATCTGTCTAGCGAAGGTCTTTTGACTGCTAACGCCATCAACATGGCCGCAGGTATCCTTCTGGAAGGACTGGGACTGCCAAATTATTTCTTTAAAAATATCAAAAAAGAGTCGTTAAAGCATCTTCTCGAATCCATCGCAACCAGCATTAAAGTCCAGAACGACAAGGTAATTCTCTATGATCGGGTTGCCCACGTTGATTTTGATCTTGAAAACGGCAGCAATGTCCAGCGGGTAAGAATTGCCACCAGGACCACCCGTGACAGCATGGAAAAAGTACTTGAAGATATGATAGCAGGACACCGCCGGGAATACTACTTCAGCCCGAAGAGCAATTACTACACATATATTGTGCGGCCGGAAACGGTCAACGATTACACAAAGAATGAGTTCAAGGATTCACGATTCCTCTTTGCCCTTGCTGGAGATTTTACCGTAACACCGGCCTTTACGCGACAACGCTATGAAAAGTTCCTTAAAGCTGCGGAAAAATCAATATCCCCGTTGATCGAACTTTTCAACCTGCCTGAAACAGGTGAGACCCGTCTGATGTTCAACAGTGACTTCAAATCGCCCCAGCTTCCCATTCTGAGAAAATTGTTTGAAGAGCACGGACTTGTCCTGGCCAGGGCCTATTGGGAACCCTACTCAACAAAATCATCCGTTCACTCATCGATCTGCTCCCTGTATGTTCTCGGGGAAATTTCAAGGAAAAAGGAAGTTGAAATAATCAGGGATCTGTCTGGCTTTCTATCCTTTTCCATAAGCGGGATAACAGACCTCTACCTTGGGGAAAAATTAACGTTTAACGAGATGTTGTTTGCTGGCAATGCCGTTGATTTCACCCATATGTTCATTTTCAAGGAAAGTGAAAATGCAACAGACATGGAGGTCATGGAGAGCCTTGTCAGCAAGGACCACAGGGACGCCTTCACCAAAAGGCTTCAAGGCTCCAACAAATCCACCTATGGATCAAATCTGATCGAGGCCACAGCAAAAACAAATTCCGATCTGATAAAAATACTGTACGACCTATTTGACAGACGGTTCAACCCGGCCCGCACAGACAGACTGACCCAGGAGGCCCTTGACCAGCAGTTCAATAACTTCAACAAAATCATCGCCTCAAGGTTCATGGACCATCAGCTGGATTACGACATCTTTAAATTCATGTTCAAACTGGTTTCTTGCACCCTGAAAACCAACTTTTACAAACATGAAAAACGATCGTTTGCCTTCCGCTTTGACAGCAGGATCCTCGACCCCCTGGTCTTCAATCAATTTGTCTTTGGCATCTTCTTTGTCAACGGCCACTATGCCTGCGGCACCCATTTGCGGGCAGACGACATTGCAAGGGGGGGATTGAGACTCATCCGCGTATCTACATCCAACCATGAGGCAGAACTTGACAATGCAGTGCTGCTAAACTATGCCCTGGGTCCAAAGGCCCAGCGCCTCAAGCATAAGGATATCTGTGAAAGCGGTTCCAAGGGCGTGGTCGTTCCCCATGCACTCTATTCAAAGTACAGCTGGGATGCACTGTATGATTACACCGAGGGCATTATGGACCTGATGATGCCCGATGATTCCATTGTTGATTACTATGGAAAACCCGAAATGATTTTCTTTGGTCCGGATGAGGGCACTGCCCCACTGATGGATGCCGTGGCATTGAATGCACGGGCCAGGGGCTATAAATACTGGCGGACCATCACAACGGGTAAAAGCTTTGGAATCCCCCACGACACCTATGGCCTGCTCGACAACGGTGACCTGTTCGGCCTGATCGAAAGGGGAGAACAGGGAACAGATCTGCAGATCAACGGATGTTCCATGGGCGTCACCACGGACATGGACAAGATCCATGAACAGATTGGAGACAGGATTATAGCCAGCGGAATGACCACCACCGGCATCATGAGCACCTTCAGGACCCTCATCGCCCATTACGGAAGGCAGGAAACGGATCTGAACCTGATGATAACCGGAGGACCGGATGGAGATCTTGGCGCCAATGAGATCCAATGTTACAAGGGAAAGATCTGCCTGATCATTGACGGGGGGTCCATACTGTTTGACCCACTTGGGCTCGACCGAGGGGAATTGATGAAAATAGCATTCATGCGCCACACCTCCCCCAGGGAAAATTCCCTTTGTTTTCCCCAGGAGAAGCTCAGTCCCCGGGGATTTAAGGTTCCCATTTCAGCAAAAAACCTTACCCTGCCCGACGGAACCCAGGTGGAGGACGGTGCCCTGTTCCACAGAACCTTTCTGTCAGAAATAAAAAACCGTAAATACATTCAAGAGGCAAGCATAGAGGCTTTTATCCCCTGCGGCGGCTTTAAGGACACCATCAATCATGACAATGTCAACAACTTCCTGGCTGTTTTCAAGGAGATCAAGTTCATTGTTGAGGGGGCCAATGTGTTTTTTGATGATGCGTCACGCCGTCACATTGCGACATCGACAGCCATCAAACATATCAAGGACACCACGGCAAACAAGGGTGGCGTCTTCTCAAGCTCCGTTGCTGAGGTACTCACCGGTTTTCTCCTGGGAGAGGATTATGAGGAAAAACTTTTAAACGACACAAAGACTCGGTGGGCGCTTATCCGTGACATCATGGCCCTTGTCACAAATTATGCAGCGGCCGAAACCACAATGCTCATAAAAATCCATGAACAGGATCCTTCCGTTCCCCTGTTTGATCTTTCCGAACAGACAAGCGAACAGATCTTTGCTCTCCAGCGCCACCTTGACCGGCAATTGCCGGATATTTTAAAAAACAGAAATCTGGTCTGGAAAATAATGGAACACTACATTCCCGGGGTACTGATCCAGCAGTTAGGAAAAACAACGATCATGGAAATCCTGAACTCCGGGGAAATGCAGTCATACCGCAACGCCATCATCACAAAAAAACTTGCATCCATGGCTTTTTACAGGTATGGCCCTGAATGGAATGAATTCCTGAAGGAGATCGAAACAGATTTTTCAGGGGCACTTCATCGTTCTGTTCAAACAAACGGAATGGTTTGACACACAAAAAAGGAGTATCAAATGTCTGACGACTGTCTGTTCTGTAAAATCGCAAACAAAAAAATCCCCAGTGAATTCCTGTATGAGGACGATACGATTGTGGCATTCAGGGATATAAATCCCGCGGCCCCGGTTCATCTGCTGATTGTTCCCAAACAACATATTCGGAGCATCAACGATTTAACCGTGGATGACCAGGCCATTGTAAGCAGACTTATCATGGTTGCAAAACAGATGGCCAGGCAACAGGGAATAGACAAATCCGGTTATAAACTGCTGTTTAATGTTGAAAAAGGGGGTGGCCAGGTCATCTTTCACCTCCACCTTCATCTCATCGGCGGGTGGAAACGATAAACGCCTTTCCGGCAGAACCGTTTGCCGGTGTTCAGCCCGAATTCCTGCCCCAGGGAAACAGAACGTTTAACCGGTAAAACCAAACAGCGGGAAGCAGTCCCTGCTCCCGCCACACATTTCGATTTCAGCCTTGTCTTTGACTGGTCCTGCCCGGGTACCACGTTTATTTCCTGGAACCCTGGATGGGTTCCAGGAAATAGAACATTTTAAAGGAGATTTTTATGGCTAGATTTTTAAAGAAACGTACAAAAGCCCTGGGCCAAAGTCCTGGAGATTTGATTTTCATCGGAAACCAGAAAATGGAATCCGTTCAGTTGCGACTTATAGACTACGATACAGGTAGTCTTACAGATCAAGAATTATTAGATATAAAAGATGGGTCACATTTTAAAGAGACAAAAACCGTAACCTGGATTAACATTAACGGATTGCATGACCTTGACGTTATCAAAGATGTGGGTCGCATTTTTGAATTGCACCCCCTTGTATTGGAAGACATACTGAACACGGGGCAAAGGCCTAAAATTGAAGAATTTGACACCTATTTATTCATTGCACTGAAAATGATCCGGTTTGACAGGGAAACTGAAACGGTCATCAACGAGCAGTTGGGTATGGTTCTCGGGAAAAATTACCTGCTGACGTTTCAGGAACAACGTGGAGATGTCTTTGAACCTGTCAGGAAAAGAATCAAAAGAGACAAATCACGGCTTCGTGGCAGTGGAACAGATTATCTTGCCTATGCGCTCATTGATACGGTTGTGGACAACTATATTTACATTATTGAATTGATAGGAGAAAGAATCGAAGATCTTGAGGAAACTCTCCTGGTGGGCCATGACACAGAGGTAATGGAAAAAATCAACGCATTTAAACGGGAAATAAACTATTTAAGAAAATCAATCAGGCCGGCAAGAGAAGCTATTCTTCAGCTGTCCCGGCTTGACGGCGATTTGATTCATGAGAACACCCTTCCTTTTATTAAAGACCTTCAGGACCTGATGGCCCAGGCAACCGAAGCCATTGATACCTATCGGGATCTACTGTCCGATCAATTGAACATCTACAACTCGGTGATGGCAAACAAGATGAATGACATCATGAAGGTTCTCACGATCTTTGCGGCTATTTTCATCCCCCTCACCTTTGTAGCCGGGATTTACGGTACCAACTTTGAATATCTGCCTGAGCTTCATTACAAGTACAGTTATTTCATTTTCTGGGCGATCATGATCATCATCGCAGGGGGGCTTATCCTTTTCTTCAAACGGAAACGCTGGTTGTAGAAAGAGTTACTCTTCTTGCCCCATTCCCCCGGATTTAGGGACTCAGATGTAAATAATTCCACAAATAGGGTGCAGGATTTCAGCTCGTATTCAAGGCGTATCAAAGGGCGCATATTGAAATATGTGCCCTTTGATGCAACGCAGAAGACGAGCTGAAAGACAAGCAAGATTGAGGAATTATTTATTTCTGAGTCCCTTACAACCTGTTTTCTCCCCCAGCAGCGACTGGATATAATCCCCCCCAAAAAAAGCGCGCAGGAGAGTTTGAACACCCTGCCCGGAATATGGATGACTGGGAGCAATGCCCGGCCATGGCCCGGTTTAAACTGCCATACGCTGTGTTAACAGGGTGTATTAACAACTTGTATTCTATTTAAATTTAATAGTTGACACTAAAGCACACTATTAGTATACAACTAGAATAGTTTGATCTTTCTCATAAAATACAGATAGAGTTCTAATAAAATTATATCTTAAGTAAGTGGGATAGGTTTTTTCTCAAACTTATCCTGGAATTCTAAATATAGGGGGGAGCAGCATCATGGAGATCATTGTTTTAATGAAACAGGTTCCTGCAACGGAATCATTCATCGAAATTGCCCAGGACGGCAAGTCCATAAAAACAGACAATCTGAACTGGGTCATCAATCCCTACGATGAGATCGCCCTTGAAGAGGCCATCCGCATCAAGGAAGCCCATGGCGGCAATGTCACTGTCATAACCATTGGACAGGCCGGCGCCCAGGATGCCATACGAACGGCAATGGCAATGGGGGTGGACAACGGCATATTGATCAATGACCCCAAGGCCCTTGAATGTGACAGCCTTGGTACCGCTAAAATCCTTTCCGAAACAATTAAGAAAATGGATTACGACCTCATCATCGCCGGCCAGAGGGCTGTTGATGATGACAGCTATGTTGTAGGGCCGGCCGTTGCCCAATATCTTGATATTCCCTGTATCACACTTGTCTCACAACAGAAAATTTCAGACAAAAAGATTGAGTGTGAAAGAACCATTGACGGCGGGATGGAGGTGGTTGAAGCATCCCTTCCAGCACTGCTCACCACCCAGAGAGGTCTTAATGAACCCAGATATACCTCCCTGCCTGGGATTATGAAGGCCAAAAAGAAAAAAATCGATACCCGGACCTTGGCCGACATGGAGATCCCATCACCTGGAGAAGCGAACTCAGAGACCCTTGGACTGAAATTTCCGTCCCAGAAAAGAAAAAGCCACCTGATAGAAGGTAATTCTCCAGAAGAAAAGGTTGATCTCCTTTTGAAGGCCCTTCAAGAGGCTCATTTTATCTAATACCCCTGTTTTTCAACAAAAAATGATGTCCCCTACTGGGATGAACCAGTCAACATAAGAGGTGAAAAAAGCGATATGGCAAAAAACGTACTTGTGTTTGTGGAACACTTAGACGGAAAACTAAAAAAAGTCAGCTTAGAAGCTGTCTGTCAGGGTCAAAGAGTCGCAGAAAAAATTCAGGCAACCGTTACGGCCGTGGTAATCGGTACCAGCGAGACTCTCAATGCAAGTTTATTTAAAGACCTTGCCCGCTATGGTGCTGACCGGGTAATTGCAGGAAAAAACCCGGATCTGGCAGAATCAATGCCCGATGCTTTGACCAATATCCTCTGCACATGTATAGCGGATCAGGCCCCTGCCCTTATTATCATGGGTGGAACTACCAGGGGAAGGGAGATCGCATCCCGCCTCTGTACCCGCATGGAGGCACCCCTTGCCATGGATTGCCTCGACATCACCCTGGACGGAAATGACCTTGTTTTCACAAGGCCTGTGTATGGCGGAAAGGTCCTTTCAACCTTGAAGTTCAAGCAATCGCCCGGAATTGCCGTGGTCCGAACCGGTTCAATCAAGCTGATTGAAAATCCAAAAGAATTGAACCTGACAGAGCTGGACGTGGAGATGGGCAAAACAGATCTCACCTTTATCAGCAAAAGTGTCGACACATCCAAAATTGATCTCACCGAAGCCGATACGGTTATTGCCGGAGGATTTGGAACGGGTGGAAAAGCCAATGCCCTGCTTGAGGAACTTGCCAACGCTTTTGGTGGCGCTGTCGGCGCATCCAGGGGGGCGGTTGATGAGGGGTGGCATCCCATTGCAGAGCAGGTAGGGCAGACGGGAAAGGTCGTTTCTCCAACACTGTATGTGGCCTGCGGTATTTCCGGTGCGATCCAGCATCTTGCCGGCATGAATTCTTCCCGGATGGTGGTTGCCATCAACAAGGATCCAGATGCGCCAATTTTCTCCGAAGCAGATCTTGGCATCGTGGACAATCTTTTTGATATTCTTCCGATACTGACCGATAAGATCAAAACCATCAAAGCAAACGGGTAGGTGCCAGATGACTCCTGAACGTGACCAGATTAACTTTGATGTTCTTTTCGTGGGTGGCGGCCCTGCAAACCTGGCAGGAGCCATCCACCTGATGAACCTTGCTGCAGAAAAAAACCTGGAACTTGAAGTTGCCCTGATCGAAAAGGGCAAACAGATCGGCTCCCACGCCCTCAGTGGAGCCGTTTTTAACCCCAAAGCCCTTGAGGAACTGATACCGGACTACCTTGACAAAGGATTTCCATCGGAAAAAAAGGTCCGGGAAGACAGGCTGTTCTTTCTCACAGAAAAAGGATCCCACGCCCTCCCCTGGACACCACCTGCCATGCGGAACAAGGGATTTCATACAGTCAGCCTTTCAAAACTCAATCGATGGATGGCTGAGATTGCAGAATCCCTGGGTGTTTGTATCTTCTCAGGTTTTGCAGGAAAAGAGGTGCTGTTTGCCAACGACGGAACAACCGTTATAGGAGTGAGAACCGGCGACAAGGGCCTTGACAGAGATGGTAAGCCAAAGAAAAACTTTGAGCCGGGAATTGATCTGATCGCCAAAGCCACTATTTTTGGAGAAGGTCCCAGGGGAAGCCTGGTGGAAGAGATCAACCGAAAAATGGGAATCTTCCCCAAAGAGGTCCCCCAGACCTTTGAAACAGGGATCAAGGAGGTCATCCAGCTCCCCGAAGACAACTTTTTTTCCACCTCACCCTTTAACGATATCCATACCATGGGATATCCCCTTGGCCTCAATACCCCGGGGGGGGGGTTCATATATGAAATGGACGACAACAGGGTGACCCTCGGGTTTATTACCGGTCTCTGTTACGATGACCCCATGCTCGATATTTACGATGAATTCATCAAATTCAAGAGCCATCCCCTGATCACCAGAATCATCTCCCAGGGAAAAGTCGTGGAACAGGGTGCAAGGACCATTTCAAGCTCCGGCTATTATGGTCTTCCAAAACTTGCCGTGAACGGTGCCATGTTTGTGGGTGGATGTGCCGGAATTCAGAACCTCCCGGCCCTGAAGGGGATCCATGTGTCCATGAAATCCGGGATGCTTGCGGCCCAGGCGGCAATAAAGGCCATTGAGAACAAGAACTTCACCCTGGAATCCCTGGGACTCTACACAGAATTGTTCAATAGGAGCTGGATAAAAGAAGAACTCTTTGAAGGAAGAAATTTTGCCCAGGCACTCGCCCAGAAAGGAATCGCCAAACTTGTTCACCTGGGAGCCCAGACCGTTACCAATGGCCGGGGAATAGTCGACCCAATGCCCTTTCACGGTGAAGATTACAGCACCCTGAAACCTTTCAAGACAAAGAATGGGATAAAAAAAGTCAACGAAAGTCCCTATGATGGTGAGCTCTATGTGGATAAACTCACCGGTGTATACCTGTCAAAGACGATGCACAGGGAGGACCAGCCCTGCCATCTGATCGTCCATGACCAGTCCATCTGCGTGACTGAATGCTACGAACGCTACAGAAATCCCTGCATACGGTTCTGTCCGGGGAATGTGTATGAGATGGATACCGATGAAGAGACAGGCAAGCGGCGCCTGAAGCTTAACCCGTCCAACTGCCTACACTGTAAGACCTGCGAAATAAAGGATCCTTTTCAAAATATCCTCTGGACATGTCCCGAAGGGGGAGATGGACCCAATTATACGGTTTTATAGATATTTTTTGCGCCTTTTAAAAGCGCTAACCTGCAAACCAATATAAGGATGCATCATCATGAGTAATACCTACGACGTTATCATCATCGGCGGCGGAATCATGGGCTCTTCAACGGCCTATCACCTGATGAAGGCCGATAAGACCCTGAAAGTTGTTGTTGTTGAAAAAGACGCAACCTATGCAAAGGCATCGACCACACTCTCCATGGTAAATACGCGCATTCAGTACAGCCTGAAGGAGAATATCCAAATTTCCCAGCATGCCGAAAATGTACTGGAAAACTTTGAAGATGAGATGGAGGTCAACGGTGTAAGGCCCAATATTGTTTACAAAAGGGAAGGCAATCTTGTCATTTTGGATGCAAAGGCCGAAGCGTCTGCACGCAAAGCCTATGAGATGCAGAAGGAGCTTGGCTGTGCCATTGAATGGTGGTCCCCTGAAAAAATCAAAGAGGTCTACCCCCTCTACAATATGGACGGCGTCGTAGGTGGCACCTTTGGTCCTAAGGACGGTCATTTTGATGCCTATGCAGTGCTCATGGGATACAAGGCAAAGGCACGAGCCCTGGGTGCCCAATACATGGAAAATGAGGTCGTGGATCTCATCACTGCCGACAAAGCCATCCAGGGTGTAAAACTTGCCTCGGGTGAAACGCTTATCTCATCAACTGTAGTCAACTGCACAGGTGCATGGGCTGCTAAACTCTGCAAAAAAGCAGGAATAACCATCCCTGTTGATCCGACAAAACGCCAGTGTTTTGCCGTTGATCCAGCCATCAAACCAGCCACGGCCCTGCCGTTGACCTTTATTCCGTCCGGATTATACTTTAGAACCGAAACCGGTGGACTTATTCTGCTGGGTAAATCCCTGCCAGAAGATCCCGTTGGCTTTGATTTCTCCTGGGATCAGAAACGGTTCCTTGAAAACCTCTGGATTGAACTTGCCGAATTCGTACCGGCCTTTGAATCTCTCAAGCTTGTCAGGGGATGGGCAGGGCTCTACGCTGTGAACACCCAGGACGCCAATTCCATCCTGGGCGAATGGCCGGAACTCAAGGGATTCTACCTTGTCAACGGCTTTTCCGGCCATGGTCTACAGCAGGGACCGGCAGTGGGGCGCTATATCACAGAATTAATCACCAAAACAAAACCGGTACTGGATCTTTCAATTTTTGGCCCCCAAAGGATTATCAACAACACACCCATCATGGAAGGCGGTATTTACTAATTAGTAAAACAAAAACACCCAGCGCCAGGCCCTTTTTACAAAAGAGCCTGACGCCGGGCTTTAGTTTGATGAAATCTACATGAACCCCGAGTAAGGAACCTGTCTCAAAGTGCTATAAACATGTTTGATCATGGTAATATAGTCAAAAACAGGAAGATGGGTTGCATTGAACACGGCCGAAGAATAGGGAGGAAGATCGCTACATTCAAGCAGGAATGCACCGATATCGGAATTTTGCTCAAGCACCTGTTTTGCCACCCCGACAATCTCCGCCTCTATCTTATCAGAATCAAGGGTTCCCTTTTCTTCAAGGACAGATTCACGAAACTCAGTGCTGTTTTCCATGCCGGCAAGAACAAGGGCAATATCTGGATTTACGCCCACGTTCAAGAAATGTTCAGGGGTAATGGCCGTGGAATCTGCGGTGATAACCGCTACTTTTTTGGCTGGCGTAATGATCTGCTGTATAAACGGAATCTGCAGAAGGCTTGACATGAGCACCGGGATATTTACAGATCGTTTTATCTCCTGCTGAAAAAGAGCCATAAAACCACAGGCCCCTGTAATAGCCTTTACACCTTCATCCTCAAGCTCCCTTGCGGCATCAATGAACGGTTGAATCAATGAAGGATCCCGCTGGGTAAGCAGCCGTTCGATGGTGGCATCCTTTACGACTTTGTATCGTACCGGAAAATCATAGGTCGTGGCGTTGCCAACATTACCGGGAATGCAGGGATAGGTGGCATCTAGGATAAGGATACCGATGGCCTCCCCATACCAGGATTTCTTTGAGTCGTTTGCAAGGTAAACAGTCATTCTTCCCCTCCTGTATTTTTCGTATGTCATCAAACAGTTCTGGAACAGATTCAGTGTTGTATACTACAAGAATGCTCAAAATATATAAATGACATATCAGTAAGGCAATATCGTGTCAAGATGTTTGCACTACTTGATAGGATGGGTTAAACACGCTGATCAATAGGGGTATACGCAGTTTCTTTGGGGCCGGTATAAATCTGTCTGGGCCGGCTGAGTTTCCAATGGGGATCCCTGATGCTCTCCAACCACTGGGCGATCCAACCGGGCAGTCTGCCAATGGCAAACATCACCGGAAACATATTCGTTGGTATGCCCATGGCACGAAAGGCAATACCGGTATAAAAATCGATGTTGGGATAGAGATTCCGTGAGATAAAATATTCATCCTCAAGGGCTGTTGCTTCAAGCTCCCGGGCAATATCAAGCAGCGCATCACTGCGACCAAGGGCTCCAAGGAGTTTGTGGCATACCTCTTTCATTATTACAGCTCGGGGATCATAGGTTTTATAGACCCGGTGACCAAACCCCATCAACCGAAAGGAATCGTTGGGGTTCTTTGCCCTTTCTACAAAACTGCGGCAATCGCCTCCCCCCTTCCTGATTGCTTCGAGCATCTCGATCACCGCCTGGTTAGCCCCACCATGGAGCGGCCCCCAAAGGGCTGTAATTCCAGAGGATATGGCCGCATAAAGGTTTACCCTGGCACTGCCAACCAACCGCACGGCCGAGGTGGAACAGTTCTGCTCATGGTCAGCATGGAGGATCCAGATCACCCGTAATGCATGGACCACCTCCTCCTTTAATTCATAAGGCCTGACGGTTGAATCAAACATCATGTGCAAAAAATTGGCACAATACGAAAGATCCGGTCGTGGGTAGATCACCTGATATCCCATGGATATTTTGTAGGACATGGCGGCAAGAGTACGAATTTTGGAAATCAATCGGGTCACCGTAACCTTGATCTCTTCATCTTCGTTGGCAATTTCCGGATAAAAACTGCGAAGACTGTTAACCATGGACGATAAAATGCCCATGGGATGGGCATTGGGCGGAAAATTCTGGAAAAAAAGTCTCATATTCTCATGGACCGGAGAATAGTCGGTCAACTGTTCAGAAAACTGGGTCAACTCATCCCTGGTGGGAAGGGAGCCATGGATAAGAAGAAAGGCTGTCTCCTTGAAACTTGCCTGTTGGGCTAACTCCTGAATGGGAATTCCCCTGTACCTGAGTATCCCCCGTTCACCATCCATAAAGGTGATGCTGCTGGTACAACTGCCGGTATTGGCATAGCCCGGGTCAAGGGTAATCAGCCCGGTTCTTGCCCTGAGGGTTTTTATATCAATGGCCTGTTCCCCTTCTGAACCTTCCACCAAAGGAAAATCAAAACATCGGCCTTTGCACGAAAGTTGAATCGTATCGTGTGGGTTTTCCATTGTTCATCCTCTATTTACAGCAATTGATCTATCCGGGAATGCAAAACGATAAATTCATCCAGGAATCCGGCGAAATGGAGACATCCACCCAAGAATGAAACGTGCATATCCCGGTGTGAATCCCGGCAGCTTTCCCTGTTATGGGAAAACTGCCGGATGTGGCAATTCTATCCTTTGATGATCCTTGGCAGAATCATCTGGTGCTGGGGACAGATGGATTTAGGGTTCTGGTAGGCAGAACCGGTAAAGGCGACCATGTAGTTCCGGATCTCGGACAGCTTTACGATCTCGTCCACATACCCGACTTCGGCGCAGTATTTGGGCCGTGAAAAGGTTTTGTAATCATCGGCGATCTTGTTCATCTTTTCAATGATGGGCTCGATGGGCCGGCCGGCATCCTTTTCCTTGACCAGACGGCGGGAATACATGGCAACGGCGGCTGTTTCCCCGTGCATCACATAGACCTCGCTTGCAGCCGTGCCAATGGAAAAAGCGTTGGTATCGTTGCCCTGGGGACCGCCCAGGAGATAGTGGGCCGCAGCAGAGCCTTTGCGTAAAAGTACCATCATCTGGGGAAGATCGGTCTGCTGGATCGAGTAGATCAGGCTCTGGCCGATGCCGAGGAGTTCGGCCTTTTCAGCCGTATCCCCCACGTCGATTCCCGAGGTGTCCTGGAACCAGATCAGCGGTATCCGGTCCCGGCCGGCCAGGGTGACAAACTCGTTCATCTTGATCATGCCCTGGCGGTAGAGCTTGCCGCCCATGCCCGGGTAATCGGCATACTCCGGATACCCTTTGCCAAGATATCCCTGGCGGTTGCCGATGATGCCCACAAGGAATCCATTGACCTTGCACAGCCCCGTGTAGACCTCGGGTCCATAACCGGGCCTGAACTCCATGGATTCCGAGTTATCCACCAGCCGGGCCAAAATTTCCTCAAAGTCATAGACCTTTTTCTGGTCAATGGGCAGCAGGTTGTAAAGATCCTGGGCATCAAACTTGGGTTCAGCCGGTTCTGCCACCCGGAAAAACCTGGGGTTGTAGGCAGGAATTTCGGCCATGTACTCTTTAAGGCCGTCCAGCACACCGGTTTCTTCCTCGTACACATACCTGAAGAACCCCGTGCCGTCGTAATGGGTGGCAACGCTTCCCGGGGGATGGCTCTTGAAATGCCGGGTATTTTCGATGATCTGTTCAGCTGCGGCCCCGTCAAAATTGCCCTTGGGAGCCATGCCGCTCACAATGCCGGCACCGCCAACGGCGATGTTGCAATCCTTGTGGGCAAAGAGGATGGTGGGGCTGATGCTCTGGTAACCGCCACCTGCAGGGTTGGTGCCGTAGATGCCGGCAAGCACGGGAATGCCCATCTGATTGAGCTCAGCATGGCGGTAAAAGGGCGTTCCTGCCCCCCTGCGATTGGCGTAGAATTTCTCCTGCTCGGTCAGTTTTGCCCCGCTGCAGTTGACCAGCCACACCAGGGGAATGTTCAGCCGCTTGGCAAGGTCGGTTACCCTGAGGATGTTTTCAGACTGACCGGCAAGCCAGGCCCCGGCCATGACCTTGTTGTCAAACCCGATGATCACGGCCCAGCGTCCGGAAATCTTGCCCAGACCATCAATCACATTGGTGGTTCCCTCGCTGTTGTTGGCCGGATTGTAAAGAATGTGCAGGGGCGACCAGGTGCCCTTGTCAACGATATAATCCAGACGCTGCCACACGGTCATCTGGCCCCGGGCATTGATCTTTTCTTCGGAAAAGCCTGCGTTCTTGATGGTGTCTACGGCCTCGTCGATCTCCTGCTCCACGGCCTTAAGGCTTTGGGCATTGTCCACGCCCCGCTTGATCTGCCCCTTTTTCAATGGGTTGCCAAAGTCCGGCATTTTTTCAAAATATGGTCTCATAGATCCTCTCCAGTATCTGTCAATTCCAGGAGCACCTTAATCAGACCGCGTCTCAATTAAGGTCTCCCCGGTCCTAAATTTCCCGCTCTCCAGTAACGTCCAGACTATTGGGGATCAATGGTCATGAGAACGGCATCCTCTTCAACGGTATCACCGACCTTGACGTTGATCGTTGCAACCTTACCGTTGCAGGGAATGTATATGGGGGTTTCCATTTTCATGGCCTCGATGAGTACGGCATCGTCATCCTCTTCGACGCCATCGCCCACATTGACATAAATTTCAACTATTTTGCCCAGCATTGGGGCCAGCAGTTCTTCGCTCATTGTATTTCTCCTTTAATGCATCAATTTTATTGAATCAGGGTCAGACAACACCCTGGGGTATTTATTCAGCCAGGGTCACATACCGCCCTGCCCCATTTATTGAAGCAGGGTCAGAAAAATCCCTGCGGCAATGACAGTACCAATGACGCCTGCCACATTGGGTCCCATGGCATACATCAGCAGATAATTCTTTTTGTCGGCCTCCTGGGCCACCTTGTGGACCACCCGGGCCGCCATGGGCACGGCAGATACCCCTGCAGCCCCCAGCAACGGATTGATCTTATCCTTTAGAAACAGATTCATGATCTTAGCAAGTACAATCCCCATTGCCGTACTCACGGAAAAGGCAACAAGACCCAGGCAGAACACAAAAATCACCTCAGGTTTCAAAAACACCTCGGCATTCATGGTAGCACCCACGGGCAGGCCAAGAAAAATGGTGACAATGTTCAACAGCTCGTTCTGGGAGGCGTGGGTCAACCGTTCAACCACCCCGGACTCCCTGAAAAGGTTACCCAGCATGAACATGGCGATGAGCGGCGCTGCTGCGGGAATCAGAAGAATGATCACAAGGGCTGCCACAACCGGGAAAAAAATCTTTTCCAGCTTGTTGACCTTTCTTATTTTCTTCATCCTGATCTTACGCTCCGCATCCGTGGTCATCAGGCGCATGATGGGCGGCTGGATAATGGGCACCAGGGCCATGTAAGAATAGGCAGCAACGGCGCAAACGCCGAGCATGTGGGGGGCAAGCTTGGATGCCAGAAAGATGGTGGTGGGTCCATCAGCCCCGCCGATGATACCGATGGTAGCCGCCTCCTGGATGTTGAACCCCATGGCCTGGGCCGCAAAAAAAGTGATGTACACCCCGGCCTGGGCCCCTGCCCCCAGAAACAGCAGTGAGGGTCTTGCCAGCATGGGGCCAAAATCGGTAAGCGCCCCAAGGCCCAGAAAGATCAACGGCGGAATCACCTCCCACTGGATGCCGAAATGATAAAATTTCCAGAGCAGTCCCTCTTCAGGCGTCATCAACCCTGCAAGGGGCAGATTGGCAACCAGGATACCGAACCCGATGGGCAGCAGCAGCAGCGGCTCATAGTTTTTTGCAATGGCAAGATACATCAGGCCCAGGGCAATGATCCACATTACCACCATGCCCGGGGTTAGATGGACAAAACCCGTTGTCTCGATGAGATACTTAATAAGATCCATTACGCCTTATCCCCTTTGCCGTTGAGTATCCATTGGGTTACGAAGGTGTTGAGTTTGATGGCGCCATAGAGAAGCCCCATGCCCACAAAAACCCCGGCAATACCGGATACAAAAACAACCATTGTCTGGTTCATCACGCTCTCTCCTTTAAACGCTGCAACACTCAGTCAAGGGGCCACAGGCCCTTTTCTTCAAGAACAGTCCTGAGCACCTTAAGGGCGGTATTCATGGCAGGGACCCCCCCGTACACCGAGGTTTGAAACATCACCTCGGAAATCTCCCGGGGCTTGCATCCCACATTCAGGGCTGCCTCAATGTGAAGCTTTAACTCTTCTGGCCGATCAAGGACAGTCAACGCCGCAACCGTCACAAGCTGCCGGGTGGTATGGGGGATCTTTTTTCTTGAATATATGGTGCCCGTGATATACAACGACATGTCCCGGGCAAGATCCTTGTCAAAGGAACGCCATAGTTCAAAGGGTTTCTCACCCTTCACCCCTTTAAAGTAGCGGGCCGCCGTCTCCTTTGTTTTCTCCACCAGATTTTTATCCGCCAGATTTTTCTCAACCAAATCCTTGTCCGCCATGGGAGTCTCCTTTACCGATTTGCCCGTTTAATGCCCAGCTGGTCAAGGGCAATGATCATCTTGCAGATGTTGGCAGAACCTTCCACCATGCTGTAGGTGGGGGCGTCCCTGTAAAAACGGGCCACAGGGTATTCCGTTGAATAGCCATAGGCCCCAAGGATTCTCATGGCAAAATTAGACGCCTTGGTGGCCACTTCGCCTGCAAGGTACTTGGCCTTGGCAACGTCAAGACCGTTGTTGATATTACCCTGATCCTTTTCAAAGGCTGCCCGGTAAACCATGAAACGGGCCGCATCAATCTCGGCTGCCATCTGGGCGATCATATCCTGATTCATCTGAAAAAGCCCAATGGGTTTGCCAAACTGTTTCCTGGTATTGCAATATTTAATGGCCTCGTCAAGGCATGCCTGGGCAAGGCCCACCCCGCCTGCTGCGGCCGAAAGACGAGTGTGGTTCAAGGACCCGAACAGAATCTTTGCCCCATCCCCTGATTTTCCAAGCAGATTCTCCTTGGGCACCTTGACATTATCCAGGAACACCTCTCCCGTGGGAGAAGAGTGTGAACCTAACTTCTCAAGGGCTGATGTGGAGATTCCAGGAAAATTCTTGGGCTCGATCACAAAGGCGGACAATCCCTTGGTTCCAATTGATTTGTCCGTATAGGCGTAGCAGATCAAAACATCGGCAATGGCCGCATTGGAGATCCAGGTCTTTGACCCGTTGAGCAGATAATGGTCGCCCTTGTCCTCGGCCGTGGTGGCCATGGCCATGACGTCGGATCCTGCATCGGCCTCGGTAATGCCGAAACCGCCCAGGTATTCGGCGGTGCAGAGCTTTTCAACATAGCGTTTCTTTGCGGCCTCAGTACCATATTTAAAGATCCCATATGCACATCCCAACACCTGCATGTTGACCTGGACCCTGAGAGAACTTGAGCCCTTGGCAATCTCCTCGGTGACAATCATGGCAGCCATCCAGCCCATGTCTTCTCCGCCGTACTCCTCGGGGATCACCGTGCCGTAGAATCCAAGCTCGCCCATGGGAAGTACGGCCTCCTTGTAGGGAAAATAGTTGGCCTCATCCCAGGCATCAGCATTGGGGGTAATCTTCTTTTTTACAAATTCCCTGACGGCTTTCTGCAACATTGTCATCTCTTTAGAGAGTCTGAAATCCATTGTATTCCTCACTTTTTTTTGTTTGCACTGTTTAAATTCCAGGGACACACGCATCCGAACATTGTTCCCAGGGGCTCCCCGGGACAGAATCAAAAACCATTTTTCCCTGGATCAAAGATTTGGTTCGTTGTGACAGAATCAACTCCTGTACATTTTCTCGACGGTTTCCATGGCTATCCCTGCTACCTTTTCATTGAACCTTGCATGGACGGCATGGGAGAGCATTTCAAAGGTAAAACCCTTGCCCTCCTTGGCCAGAAGCCCCAGGGAAGCCAGGGCCCAATCATGCCTCTTGACCTTGGACTCCTTGAAATCCACCTCAAATACCCTGGCAGGGGTTTCCGGAATCGCCACGCTTTTTTCCTTGATCACAAAGGTCTCCGGGGAAAGGGTTGCAAACATACTGCGGCGCCGCTGGACGCCTTCGTCGCTGATGGCCACCACCACAGTGGGGGCTTGAATGCCTGCATACCCTATTTTTTCAGGTGAAATCAAAATCTCACTCACGCTCTGCCCCCGGAGCACGGTAATATTGTAGTCATTCTTCATGGAGACATTCATCCCGGCGGTCATTCCGGCATAGCAGACAATGTCCCCAGCCGTGACAATTCGCATGCCGGCACTTCCGAGGATAACGATTTCTTCACGTTTGGGCGCTGCCGGATCAATCAGTTTCTCAATGGTGACAGGCTCTGGGAAACGTTTCTTTTCAAGGGCAAGCTGCCGGTAAACCTCACCATACTCAGCCCGTTTATTCTTCTCAACCGGACCGTTATTTCTGGGCATGGCCGCAATCATTTCATCAATGACCTTGGGGGTGAGCGGGTTTCTCTTGGTATAGCGGCCTGTGCACATCCCAAAAGTTTCCACCAGGGAAAATCCCTTGTGTCCCATGGCCTCGACAAAGGTCTCGGCAAGCTTAGCATCATGGCCTGAACACCTGCTGATGTAGGTTGCTCCGGCACTCTCGGCCACTGCACAGATATCAATGGGAATTTCAGCATGGTTGAGAAATTCCGATCCAACCACGGCAGCCGTGGGGGTGGTGGAACTGTACTGCCCACCGGTCATGCCAAAGTTAAAATTATTCAGAACAATCAATGTGACATCCATATTTTTCCGGCAGGCGGCCAACACATGGGCCCCCCCAATACCAAGTCCGCCGTCACCCATGGTGACAATAACGTTCAACTCTGGATTTGCAAGCTTGAGCCCCTGGGCATAGGTGAGGGCACGACCGTGGAGACCATGGAGGGCATGGACATTGAAAAAAGTATCAAATAACCCGGAACAGCCAATATCGCTTACAATCACGGTTTTATCCGCCGGAAGGCCCATTATCTCCAGAGCCCTGTCAAGCTCTTTTGTAATTCTATCATGGGTACACCCGGGACAAAAAACAGGTGGACGTCGCTCATTCAGAAAACTACTCATTTTCAATTACCTCCATGATCTTTCCAGGCTTGATTAAAATCCCGTCCATCTGGCCATAAAAATCTATTTTTTTACCACAGAGAACCCGTTGTATTTCGCCAACATATTGACCTAGGTTCATCTCAACGACAACAATGCGGCGATAGGACTTTGCTGCTTTAAGCAGGAGGGTTTCAGGTACCGGCCACAGGGTTTTAAGTGTCAGGGATGAAACAGGACGTCCCTTTTTTTCAAGATGTGCACAGGCATCATCAACAGCCCTTGAGGTCACACCATAACTGATAACCAGGGTGTCTGCGCCCGGTCTGTGGTTTTCCTCGTAAAGGGTGATCCTCTCTTCAGCAGCCAGAATCTTATTTTGCAGTCGTTCCTGATTGGCCTCGATCACCCCGGGATCAATGGTGATATAACCGTCTGGACCATGGGTGGAAGACGTCTGGCGGACCAGATCCCTACCACCAATGGGAAGAAAATCAGGGGCAGATTCAGGCCCGGCTTCAAAGGGGACATAGGCATCTCCCCGGTAGGGTTTACGCGCCACAAGGGGCGGAAGCGTCACAGCATCCAGGTCAACACTCTCCTTGGTCATGCCGATTTCCTTGTTGGATGCAATGAACACAGGGCACCTGAACTCTTCGGCATAGTTAAAGGCGTGAACTGTCAAAAGATAACAGTCAAGGGCATCCTTGGGTACCAGAACAATAACGGGCACACCGCCGGTGTTGCCCCACCGCATGAACTGAATATCACTGTCTGCCCCCCGTGTGGCCGAACCCGTGGAAGGTCCAAGGCGCTGAACATCAACGATGACAAGGGGAATTTCACTACCCACTGCAAAAGAAATCTGTTCACTGTAAAGACTGAGTCCAGGGCCGGAAGTGGCCGTAAGGGCCTTTTTTCCTGCCATGGAAGCACCGATACAATAGCCCATGGATGCAATCTCATCTTCGCCCTGGACACAGACCCCGCCCCTGGGGGGTAACATCTTTAACATATTGGCAAAAACAGTGGTGGCAGGGGTTATGGGATACCCTGCAAAAAAGGAGCATCCCGCAGCCATGGCACCCCTTGCAACCGCCTCATTTCCTTCCATAAAAGACAACGCCATCTCGTTTCTCCTGATCTTGATTTTTAGAGAGCCTCACATACGCCATAAAGTTAATCACATATTTGATTAGATTTATGATTAAACTTTGAAGTTACCTATCGAAACCGAAATGATCTGTCAAGGTAATAAATTAATTAAAATATATATTTATTCACATATAGCGCTCTTATAAAGACAAGAATCATCACCCTTGCATTTGTGTATTTTTTGGTATATTGATTTGTATAAATAAATCAGCATCTGGTATCATGGACGTAAAGATTTCCCCCTAAAGGCAAAAACAGACGGACTCAAGAGAGTAAAGAACAAGATGAAAAAAAAAGCAGAAAAAAGCCGTGAAGACTATACCCAGGAAGCGTATATGGGCATTCGAAGGATGTTTTTCATCAATGAAATCATACCGGGTCAGAAAATTTCCTACCGGGACCTTGCGGAACGTCTGGAAATGAGTGCAACCCCCATCATTCAGGCCCTGAAAAGACTTGAATTCCAGGGACTGGTACGCCACGAACCAAACCGGGGCTACTATACTGAAAAAATAAGCCTTAAAGAGCTCACCGAAATCTATGACTTCCGTGAACTCATCGAAGTCTCCCTGCTGGCCAAAACCATAAAATCCATCAACCGCCAGGGTCTTGCAACGTTAAAAAAAGCCTTGAAAAAGCACCTCAACGCCAAAAGGGATATCTACCTGAAAGAGCGCCTCATGAACGACATGGAACTGCACCTTACCATGGCAGAACTTTCCGGATGCACCCTCCAGATAAACACCCTGCGCCATCTCTTTGATCTGCTCTATCTCAAATACAGGGGCAACATGCTCTTTATAACCCCCATGGACACGGTGGATGACGAGCACCAGCAACTCTTTGACCTCATTGCCCAGAAAGAAATTGACCCGGCCTGCAAAATGCTTGCACAGCATATTGCCAATGTTAAAAAATATGCCATCATCTGCATTGAGCGCATGGCCCGGGAAAAAAACCTGCAGGTCATATAGGTTCTTTTTACAGCCCAATACTGCGTATTAAAAAAATTTTCGGCATATCCTTCCCCATAAGAACCCATACAAACAGATATTCAGACAGGGTCGTCCCTAAAAAATAAAATTTCTGTTGTAATTTTAAAGAATCTTACGTATGTTACTCTTACTGTAACACACTGGAGAGAAGACACCATGTCAGCATCATCAAAACTTTCAAATTCGGTTAAAGCCTTGTGTTTTCTGGCAAAGCACCATCCCGTGCCCCAGAATTCCGCTTGCATCTCAATGGATACCGGGATCAACGCCTCAAAGCTCAGACGCCATCTTTCGGCCCTTGCAAAAGCAGGAATACTTCGAACCATCCAGGGAGCCGCAGGTGGATTTGTACTCAAAAAAGCCCCTGAAGATATCCATCTCCAGGAAATATATTGCGCCCTGGAAGACAGAAAAGCCTTCCATCTGGACATAACAACCAACCCGGACAACACTGTGGAAGAGACCACCATCGTTAACAACTACTTCCTGGATCTATTTACCGAAATCCAGGTGGAAATTGAAGATAAAATGCGGACAATAAAACTGTCCCACATCATTAATCACATTTCAGACAACAAAGGAGTATAAATGAAATTTCTTGAAAAACTGGGCATCAAGGCAAAGAATCAAGGATCTTCAACGGGCCTTAAATGGAACAGCACCTGCGATCAGGGAGAAATTAATGTTATTTCTCCTGCGGATGGAAAACTGCTGGCATCGGTATATCTGGCCTCAAAGGATGATTATGAAAATCTGGTGGAGACATCACAAAAAGCCTTTAAAATCTGGAGAAAAGTCCCGGCACCCAAGCGGGGTGAGATTGTCCGCCAGATCGGTAATGAACTGAGAAAGAACAAGAATGCCCTTGGCACCCTTGTCTCCTATGAAATGGGAAAATCCCTCCAGGAGGGCTGGGGCGAAGTACAGGAGATGATTGATATCTGTGATTTTGCCCTAGGCCAGTCCCGGCAGCTCTGTGGTTCCACCATCCACTCGGAAAGGGAGAGCCATCGCCTCTATGACCAGTATCATCCCCTGGGAATTGTCGGCATCATCACCGCATTCAACTTCCCCGTGGCAGTATGGTCATGGAATGCCATGATTGCAGCCATTTGCGGCGATGTCAACATCTGGAAGCCCTCATCAAAGACCCCGCTTACGGCCATTGCCATTCAAAACATCCTGGCACCTATCATCAAGTCAAACAATCTGCCCGAAGGCCTTTTTTCCCTGATCGTGGGCAGGGGGTCAGATGTGGGTGAAACCATGCTCAACGATCAGCGGCTTCCTTTGATCTCAATCACAGGTTCCACCCGGGTCGGACGCCACGCGGCAGAGGTTATTGCCCGTCGATTCGGCAAATCCATCCTGGAACTTGGCGGCAACAATGCCATCATCATGACCCCCGAGGCAAATCTGAAACTTGCCGTTCCCGGCATTGTCTTTTCTGCCGTGGGAACAGCCGGCCAGCGCTGCACAACCACCCGGAGAATTATTCTCCATGAATCCATCTATGACCAGGTAAAGGATCTCATCGTCAAGGCCTATGGGTCGTTGAAAATAGGCTCCCCCCTGGATGAGGCAAACCACATGGGACCCCTCATTGACAAGGGTGCAGTCAAGGATTACCAGAATGCTCTTAAAGCCCTTGTCGAACAAGGCGGAAAAATCCTGACCGGCGGAGAAGTCCTTGAAGGTGACGGGTATGAATCCGGTTGCTACGTAACCCCGGTCATTGCCGAAGCCGAAAACAGCTACCCCATTGTCCAGGAAGAAACCTTTGCTCCGATCCTCTACCTGATCCGTTATTCAGGCGAGCTGGAAAACGCCATTAAGCTCCACAACGATGTTGTCCAGGGGCTATCATCCTCGATCTTCACAGACAACCTCCAGGAAGCCGAAGAGTTCCTCTCCCACTGGGGATCTGACTGCGGTATTGCCAACGTAAACATCGGCACCTCGGGTGCTGAAATCGGCGGCGCCTTTGGTGGCGAAAAAGAGACCGGCGGCGGACGTGAATCCGGATCAGATGCCTGGAAAGGGTATATGAGACGACAGACAAACACCATCAACTACGGAAGAACCATTCCACTTGCCCAGGGAATCAAGTTCGATATTTAGTTGATTAGGACCGCAGATGAAATAAAGTGGATCGAAATTGCGCAGAACTTTGGCTCATATACAAGGCGCATCAAAGGTGCAATAGCAGGCCTATTGGGCCTTTGGTACAACGCAGTAGATGGGCCAAAGAGCAAGGAATTTCGTTCACTTTATAAAATTTGCGGTCCTTAGCATCCGTGCAGGTCAACAAGGGCCTGCACGGATGTCAATTAAGAAGCACCATGGAAACCTTCTTGAACCCCTCCGATTCAATCCCCCAAAAAACGGACACCATCAACAAGGCAGAAAGCGGTAATATTAAGAGAACGATTTGATATTGATGTGACCATCACTCCCTCCGGGGTGATTTACAGGGAAACGGTTATCAAAAATGCCCAGGCCACCGTTCGCTATACCATGCCAAAACCCTGCTGGGCCGTCATGACCTTTAATGTTGAGCCGGGAGCATTAAATTCCGGGGATTTTCTGCTGGCCACCCCCATGGGTATAATGGCTGCCCTGAAAAATGCCGGAACCCGATTGCTGGAGCCCTTTTATGCCCTGGATATCAAAGCGCCCCAGAAGTTGCTTGGAACCATCACAAATGATTTAAACAATATGAGGGCAGATTTGGGGATACCCCGGTTTGAGGGCAATCTGTTCGCCCTTGGGGGAACAGTTGCTGTGGCCCCGGCCATGGATTATAGTATACGGTTCAATGCCTGTTGTTCGGGCAAGGTCCGATTAAAACTGACCCTCGGCGGATACCAATTTTCCACCTCCTCCCAGTGGACCCTGGAAAACCTGACCTTTTCAGGCCTGGAGGGTCACGGCGGCGTCACCATTGGCTGGGGAAGCGATAACCTCATCCGCAGGGCAGATTTCCCTGCCAGGATCACTGAAATCCAAAAAATTCATGGTCACCCCCCGGTGCAATGACATTGGCCGTAAGATGGGGGGAGACCCGTTCCATGGCCATCAATTTGGCAAGTCAGATAAGGTCGGTTCTGGATGCCCTTTTCCCATACCCTATTAAAAAAAGGGGCTGCCTTTCGCATCGTAACACCATAAATTGGGTTTTACGATATCATTGGAGAAAAGTTAAAAGCACAACGATTTGGCATTGATATATCTTTCAACCTGCTATATGCTACACTAACTATAACATATGAAAAACAAAACAAAGATAGTTGGTTATAGCAAGTCTGCCAAATATGACACCCATGAAAAGGAATTTCAATTATGAATGGATGGATCGGCAAAATTCTCCGTGTTAATTTAACAACAGGAAAAATAAGCGATGAAACTCTGGACCCCAAGGTTGCCAAAGACTATATCGGTGGCAGGGGTATCGGTATTTACTACCTGAACAAGGAAGTAGATCCCAAATGTGATCCCCTGGGACCTGAAAACCTCATGATCATGATGACAGGCCCCCTCACCGGCACCGCTGCCCCCACCGGCGCACGGTATATGGTCATGACCAAATCGCCGTTGACCGGAGCTGTGACCTGCTCCAACTCCGGCGGTATGATGCCCCGGGAGATGAAACGGGCCGGTTATGACGGCATCATATTTAAAGGGCAATCCGTCAAACCGGTTTATCTCTGGATCAACAACGGCAAGGCAGAACTGAAGGATGCCGACCATATCTGGGGAAAAAACGTCCCGGACACAACGGACCTGCTCCTTGCAGAAACAGACCCCAAGGCCCGTGTGGCCTGCATTGGTCCTGCCGGGGAAAACAAGGTCTTGTTTGCCGGTATCATGAACGAACGTCACCGTGCCGCAGGCAGATCCGGTGTGGGTGCTGTCATGGGTTCCAAAAACCTCAAGGGCGTTGTGGTCAAAGGCCAGAATAAAATTAACCTGGCTGACCCCGACGGATTCAAGACCTTCAACAAAAAAATCCTGGATCAGTACACCAGCGAAGCCAAGGTAACACCGGTGGGACTCACCATCAATGGCACATCCGGCGTGGTGGCCGTGACCCAGGCAAAGGGGATTCTCCCCACCAAAAACTGGCAGCAGGGCACCTTTGAAGGCTGGGAAGATATCCAGGGCACCACCCTCACCGAAAAATATCTGGTGAAAAACCAAGGCTGCTTTGGCTGTCCCATCAAATGCGGCAGACTCACCAAGGTGACGGAACCCGGCTTTGAGGGGGAAGGCGAAGGTCCTGAATATGAGACCGTCTACGCCATGGGCTCCAACTGCATGATCAATAATCTGGCCGCCATTACCAAGGCCAATTATCTGTGCAACGAACTGGGCCTTGACACCATCACCATGGGCGCCACCATAGCCTGTGCCATGGAGCTTGTGGAACTTGGCTATATATCAGAAACCGAAGTGGGCCGTTCCCTGAAATGGGGAGACGGCGAAGCATTGGTGGAACTAACCCGCCAGACCGCCTATCGTGAAGGCTTTGGCGAAAAACTGGCCCAGGGCAGTTATCGCCTGGCTAATGGGTTTGGCCACCCGGAGCTTGCCATGGTCTCCAAAAAACAGGAATTCCCGGGCTATGAACCCCGGGGGGCAAAGGCCATGGGCCTTGCCTATGCCACCTCTCCCATAGGCGGCTCCCACATGCGCGGCGATCCAGCCTATTTTGAGATCTTTGGCACCACCTTTTCCATGGATCCATTGGCCACCAAGGGAAAAGCCGGTCCCACAAAACGAATTCAGGATCTGTCCGCCATTGTGGATGCCGCAGGCCTGTGCATCTTTTTCGGTGCCAGAATGCTGGCGGAGAAAAATGACACCATGTCCCCCACGGGCATGCTGACCTACCTGAACACCGCCACAGGAGCAGACTATACCATTGAAGAGTTGGTCATGGCAGCAGAGCGTATTACCAATGCAGAACGTATGTTCCTTGTAAATGAAGGCTTTGACCGAAAGGATGATTCCCTGCCCAGGCGAATCACCGACGAACCGCTGCCGGCAGGCCCTGCCAAGGGGCAGACCTGCGATCTTCAAACCATGCTGGATGACTATTACAAGGTCCAGGGCTGGGATAACAATGGTATTCCCACAAAGGCGACACTTGAGAAACTGGGTCTGACCTAATTTTGAGGGGGAATTACCCCCAGTTTTCATGATCAATAGACAAACGTGCCTCTGGAAGGATATCGCATAAAATCAACGTATGCGTACCTCCCAGAGGCGAGCGGCCACCGGCCCCTCACAGCTTGAGGAACATAAAGACATAGTCCCCGTTGTTAATATCAATGGTAAGATTGGCTCCCCTGGCCCGGGCAAAGACGATCCAGGCGGGGTCTTTTGTTTTTCCGCATTCAAAGGTAGGATGAAAAATGCCTCTGATTTCGTCGTTCCAGGCAAGCAGCATCGGCATTTCAGTTTTTCCCAGGGCTGCTTTTTTGGCAAAGGCCTGGGCTTTGGAAAAATCCAGATCAGAGTCCTCCACCTCAAGCCGGATGTATTCAACCGAGGTATCAGAGGGTTGGGGGGCAATTCGTGCCATGATTTTTCTCTCCGTTGTAAGTTGAAGTGTTTGATGGCGCCATCAACACATCCCCCGGCATGTCCCACAATCCTAAAAGGCAGATTTCCTTTGTGGAATCGTCAAAGCCCATGGTGCCTATATTGGTGATCACCACCATGGGAAAGCCCCGGGAAAGGCCGGCATTTGGTTCGGCCATCTAGTTTGTTACGGTATCCCGGGTGGGTCAGATAATCAAGTTTTTTTAACAAACTTTCGTCGTTAATGCCATATAAAAATCAGGCTTTTCAGTACAAACAAGGCCACATCGCAATCCACTCCCTAACCGACACACTTTCCCGGACGGAAAGCGTGCCAGCGAAGAACAATCGTTTTACCCCTTGATGATCCTTGGCAGAATCATCTGGTGCTGGGGACAGATGGATTTTGGATTCTGGTAGGCAGAACCGGTAAAGGCAACCATGTAGTTCCGGATCTCGGACAGCTTTACGATCTCGTCCACATACCCGACTTCGGCGCAGTATTTGGGCCGTGAAAAGGTTTTGTAATCATCGGCGATCTTGTTCATCTTTTCAATGATGGGCTCGATGGGCCGGCCGGCATCCTTTTCCTTGACCAGACGGCGGGAATACATGGCAACGGCGGCTGTTTCCCCGTGCATCACATAGACCTCGCTTGCAGCCGTGCCAATGGAAAAAGCGTTGGTATCGTTGCCCTGGGGACCGCCCAGGAGATAGTGGGCCGCAGCAGAGCCTTTGCGTAAAAGTACCATCATCTGGGGAAGATCGGTCTGCTGGATCGAGTAGATCAGGCTCTGGCCGATGCCGAGGAGTTCGGCCTTTTCAGCCGTATCCCCCACGTCGATTCCCGAGGTGTCCTGGAACCAGATCAGCGGTATCCGATCCCGGCCGGCCAGGGTGACAAACTCGTTCATCTTGATCATGCCCTGGCGGTAGAGCTTGCCGCCCATGCCCGGGTAATCGGCATACTCCGGATACCCTTTGCCAAGGTATCCCTGGCGGTTGCCGATGATGCCCACAAGAAATCCATTGACCTTGCACAGTCCGGTGTAGACCTCGGGTCCATACCCGGGCCTGAACTCCATGGATTCCGAGTTATCCACCAGCCTGGCCAAAATTTCCTCAAAGTCATAGACCTTTTTCTGGTCAATGGGCAGCAGGTTGTAAAGATCCTGGGCATCAAACTTGGGTTCAGCAGGTTCAGCCACCCGGAAAAACCTGGGGTTGTAGGCAGGAATTTCGGCCATGTACTCTTTAAGGCCGTCCAGCACACCGGTTTCTTCCTCGTACACATACCTGAAGAACCCCGTGCCATCGTAATGGGTGGCAACGCTTCCCGGGGGATGGCTCTTGAAATGCCGGGTATTTTCGATGATCTGTTCAGCTGCGGCTCCGTCAAAATTGCCCTTGGGAGCCATGCCGCTCACAATGCCGGCACCGCCAACGGCGATGTTGCAATCCTTGTGGGCAAAGAGGATGGTGGGGCTGATGCTCTGGTAACCGCCACCTGCAGGGTTGGTGCCGTAGATGCCGGCAAGCACGGGAATGCCCATCTGATTGAGCTCAGCATGGCGGTAAAAGGGCGTTCCTGCCCCCCTGCGATTGGCGTAGAATTTCTCCTGCTCGGTCAGTTTTGCCCCGCTGCAGTTGACCAGCCACACCAGGGGAATGTTCAGCCGCTTGGCAAGGTCGGTTACCCTGAGGATGTTTTCAGACTGACCGGCAAGCCAGGCCCCGGCCATGACCTTGTTGTCAAACCCGATGATCACGGCCCAGCGTCCGGAAATCTTGCCCAGACCATCAATCACATTGGTGGTTCCCTCGCTGTTGTTGGCCGGATTGTAAAGAATGTGCAGGGGCGACCAGGTGCCCTTGTCCACGATGTAATCAAGGCGCTGCCACACGGTCATCTGGCCCCGGGCATTGATCTTTTCTTCGGAAAAGCCTGCGTTCTTGATGGTGTCTACGGCCTCGTCGATCTCCTGCTCCACGGCCTTGAGGCTTTGGGCATTGTCCACGCCCCGCTTGATCTGCCCCTTTTTCAATGGGTTGCCAAAGTCCGGCATTTTTTCAAAATATGGTCTCATGGATCCTCTCCAGTATCTGTCAATTCCAGGAGCACCTTAATCAGACCGCGTCTCAATTAAGGTCTCTCCGGTCCTAAATTTCCCGCTCTCCAGTAACGTCCAGACTATTGGGGATCAATGGTCATGAGAACGGCATCCTCTTCAACGGTATCACCGACCTTGACGTTGATCGTTGCAACCTTACCGTTGCAGGGAATGTATATGGGGGTTTCCATTTTCATGGCCTCGATGAGTACGGCATCGTCATCCTCTTCGACGCCATCGCCCACATTGACATAAATTTCAACTATTTTGCCCAGCATTGGGGCCAGCAGTTCTTCGCTCATTGTATCTCTCCTTAAATAGTGTTTGAACGAAAACTCACCCATCTGCGGCGTTGCTGCAAAATTCTGCAATCCTCATGTACAAGAGTACACTCCGGTTGCAGAATTTCTTGCGCCTTGCATATGGGCAACTTTTCGCCCAAACATGGTTTTTCGGTCAGCCATTAGACAACCGTGGTATTTTTTATGTCAAACTCCCTGCTCCATCTACTGCAACAGGGTCAGAAAAATCCCTGCGGCAATGACAGTACCAATGACGCCTGCCACATTGGGTCCCATGGCATACATCAGCAGATAATTCTTTTTGTCGGCCTCCTGGGCCACCTTGTGGACCACCCGGGCCGCCATGGGCACGGCAGATACCCCTGCAGCCCCCAGCAACGGATTGATCTTATCCTTTAGAAACAGATTCATGATCTTAGCAAGTACAATCCCCATTGCCGTACTCACGGAAAAGGCAACAAGACCCAGGCAGAACACAAAAATCACCTCAGGTTTCAAAAACACCTCGGCATTCATGGTAGCACCCACGGGCAGGCCAAGAAAAATGGTGACAATGTTCAACAGCTCGTTCTGGGAGGCGTGGGTCAACCGTTCAACCACCCCGGACTCCCTGAAAAGGTTACCCAGCATGAACATGGCGATGAGCGGCGCTGCTGCGGGAATCAGAAGAATGATCACAAGGGCTGCCACAACCGGGAAAAAAATCTTTTCCAGCTTGTTGACCTTTCTTATTTTCTTCATCCTGATCTTACGCTCCGCATCCGTGGTCATCAGGCGCATGATGGGCGGCTGGATAATGGGCACCAGGGCCATGTAAGAATAGGCCGCAACGGCACAAACGCCGAGCATGTGGGGGGCAAGCTTGGATGCCAGAAAGATGGTGGTGGGTCCATCAGCCCCGCCGATGATACCGATGGTGGCCGCCTCCTGGATGTTGAACCCCATGGCCTGGGCCGCAAAAAAAGTGATGTACACCCCGGCCTGGGCCCCTGCCCCCAGAAACAGCAGTGAGGGTCTTGCCAGCATGGGGCCAAAATCGGTAAGCGCCCCAAGGCCCAGAAAGATCAACGGCGGAATCACCTCCCACTGGATGCCGAAATGATAAAATTTCCAGAGCAGTCCCTCTTCAGGCGTCATCAACCCTGCAAGGGGCAGATTGGCAACCAGGATACCGAACCCGATGGGCAGCAGCAGCAGCGGCTCATAGTTTTTTGCAATGGCAAGATACATCAGGCCCAGGGCAATGATCCACATTACCACCATGCCCGGGGTTAAATGGACAAAACCCGTTGTCTCAATGAGATACTTAATAAGATCCATTACGCCTTATCCCCTTTGCCGTTGAGTATCCATTGGGTTACGAAGGTGTTGAATTTAATGGCGCCATAGAGAAGCCCCATGCCCACAAACACCCCGGCAATACCAGATACAAAAATAACCATGGTCTGGTTCATCTTTCTTTCCTTCTCTGCAAAATTCAATCCTGTTCCCATTGCCCCCATAAAGGGCTGCAGGGTTTTCGGGTTTGTCGTTGTCTATCTGTTCGCCCGTTTAATGCCCAGCTGATCAAGGGCGATGATCATCTTGCAAATGTTGGCAGAACCTTCCACCATGCTGTAGGTGGGGGCGTCCCTGTAAAAACGGGCCACAGGGTATTCCGTTGAATAGCCATAGGCCCCAAGGATTCTCATGGCAAAATTAGACGCCTTGGTGGCCACTTCGCCTGCAAGGTACTTGGCCTTGGCAACGTCAAGACCGTTGTTTATATTACCCTGATCCTTTTCAAAGGCTGCCCGGTAAACCATGAAACGGGCCGCATCAATCTCGGCTGCCATCTGGGCGATCATATCCTGATTCATCTGGAAAAGCCCAATGGGTTTGCCAAACTGTTTCCTGGTATTGCAGTATTTAATGGCCTCGTCAAGGCATGCCTGGGCAAGGCCCACCCCGCCTGCTGCGGCCGAAAGACGAGTGTGGTTCAAGGACCCGAACAGAATCTTTGCCCCGTCCCCTGGTTTTCCAAGCAGATTCTCCTTGGGCACCTTGACATTATCCAGGAACACCTCTCCCGTGGGAGAAGAGTGTGAACCTAACTTCTCAAGGGCTGATGTGGTGATCCCAGGAAAATTTTTCGGCTCGATCACAAAGGCGGACAATCCCTTGGTACCGATCTCCTTGTCCGTATAGGCATAGCAGATCAAAACATCGGCAATGGCCGCATTGGAGATCCAGGTCTTTGACCCGTTGAGCAGATAATGGTCGCCCTTGTCCTCGGCCGTGGTGGCCATGGCCATGACATCAGATCCTGCATCGGCCTCGGTAATACCGAAACCGCCCAGGTATTCGGCGGTGCAGAGCTTTTCAACATAGCGTTTCTTTGCGGCCTCAGTACCATATTTAAAGATCCCATATGCACATCCCAAAACCTGCATGTTGACCTGGACCCTGAGAGAACTTGAGCCCTTGGCAATCTCCTCGGTGACAATCATGGCAGCCATCCAGCCCATGTCTTCTCCGCCGTACTCCTCGGGGATCACCGTGCCGTAGAACCCAAGCTCACCCATGGGAAGTACGGCCTCCTTGTAGGGAAAATAGTTAGCCTCATCCCAGGCATCGGCATTGGGGGTGATCTTCTTTCGTACAAATTCCCTGACGGCCTTCTGCAACATTGTCATCTCTTTGGAGAGTCTGAAATCCATTGTGTTTCCTCTTTTTTATATTTTTATGTGAGTTGTCAATTAACGATTACAGGCAGGCCCAGGGACCGGCCGGAGAAACGGAGGGTCAGCATCAGCTATAAATGCTTAGAGAATCAATCCCTGGGGATCACACTCTTCCCTCAGGATCCGCAATTCTTCAGCCGTGGGCGGCGCCACCTCACCAGCCCTTGAAACGTCCACTGAAAATTCCATTTTTTCCAGAATCTGTTCGGGTGTAATGCCGGGATAATATCCAGAAAGGTACATCTCCTTAGTGGTATCGTCAAAGCCCATGGTGCCCATGTTGGTGATCACCATCATGGGGCCGCCCCGGGAAAGGCCGGCATTGGTTCGGCCGTCCGGTCCGTCAAGGTATCCCGGGCTGGTCAGATAATCGAGTTTTTTAACAAACTTTCGTCGTTCCTGCTGCATGAAGATGAGACTTTTCGGTACAAACGAGGCCACGTCGCAACCGCCGCCACTGCCGGAGAACCGGGTTTTCGGATGGTCATAATCACCGATCACCGTGGAGTTCAGGTTGCCGAACTTGTCGATCTGGGCCGCACCCAGGATACCGATCACATGGTCACCCGTGATCTTGTTCTGCATGGTTGCAAACGCGTCCAGAAGCCCACCATTGGACGAAGTGTGGAACATGACCCTGGAGTCGGCCACGGCCATGGGAATCTCTTCAAGCCGTGAATCAATGGCACCGGTTTCAAAGAAAATAACGCTCTCAGGTGCATTTATTTTTTTGGCCGCCATTGCCGCCAGCATGGATATTCCCGTTCCGCAAAACACGATGTCCAAGTCCTGGATCTGCCTTGCGGCTACGATTGTCATCATCTCTTTTAATGTGTATTCCATCCCTGTCTCCTGGATTCAACTTCGGTCAAGATTGGCGGCATAGCCCGTTCGCGGGTCTGCTGCCAGGCGTGCCATGGCATCGGCCCCCATGAGTTCCACCAGTGCCCCATGGGTTTGCGGCGTATAAACATAGCGATCCAGATAAGCCTGGTACATGTCATCGTCCTTTGCATGGTCGGCATACATGTGCAGATACTGGGGGTCATAATCATAGTGCATGTAACAGGCCGTGGGAAAAGCCCCGTTGGGCACATGGACCACGGCATCCACATGGATGAAAGGAATCTGGTTTTGATTGGATTCTTTTTTGAGTTCGTCGTTGTCGCACAGGGTTTCACAGGTGACCACCAGGTGTTTGGCCGCCTTGGCCTGCTCCACATCGGCAAAGGTCAATCCTTCAATCCGGCAGTTGCCGCTTCGGTCTGCCTTCTGGACATGGATGATGGTGACATCCGGGTTGATGGCAGGTACCAGGACCACCTTTTGGGTATCGCACCACCCTGTAAAGGGATTTTCAAACTCAATGAGTTTTTCGTCCGGTATTTTGGGAGAACCTTTTCTCATCTCTTTGGAAAATCCCCATCGGTTAATGATATCCGTACCAAGGGAGGACCGGGTGGGCAAAAAGGGAATGCCCATGGACCCAGCCAGAAATCTCAAAGTCATCTGGTAGTTGGTATAATCTTCCACCTCAATGGTGCCCGCCTGAACGGCCTTCTTGAACCGTATGCAGGTGGATGCAAATTTTCCATTGCCCCCATAGGCGATCTCAAGCTTTGAGATGCATCCTGCCCCAATGAGTTCGTCCATGCCCTGGCCATTGGAATGAACATAGAGATGGAGATTCTTAATCTTCTGACGAATGATCTCATAGA
Source organism: Desulforapulum autotrophicum HRM2 (assembly GCF_000020365.1). Taxonomy (NCBI): domain Bacteria; kingdom Pseudomonadati; phylum Thermodesulfobacteriota; class Desulfobacteria; order Desulfobacterales; family Desulfobacteraceae; genus Desulforapulum; species Desulforapulum autotrophicum. The sequence continues at coordinate 4,346,837 of NC_012108.1, forward strand.
CCGCAGCCATGGGATTGCGGTTGATGGTGAACCCGCCGATGGAAAGGTGACTGCCCGGTTTAACAAAGGTGGCAATCGCCTCTTTAAGCTCCATTACTTTATTTTGCCCGACGTTCATACGCTGTCTGTCCTTTTTTTTATATGAAACGCCCACCAAAACATAGCCAGTGAGGGCATTTCAAATTTCGTTGTGGCCGAAAGCAAATACCTCGCTCCGGCCGTGCCGGTTTTATAAGAAACTCTTGTCGAAACATCATTGTGAAAGTCTCGACTTTAGAGCCCTCTTTGGTTTCCCTGACTGGAACATTGTAAACCAAAGGGGTTAGGATTTTTGCCCTTCCAGGCGTTAAGAAGCGCAGGCTGTTTGAGGACTTTAGCCCGCAGTTCCTGCGCTTTAGTCTGGAAGGGCAGAAATTCCCCCGACGTTTACCGTTCCGGTCAGGGTAACCAAAGAGGGCGGAATGGTACTATCGCCTGCCCGGTATTATCGTGTTTCATGCTTCGTTGTGTCGGCAGGCCGACATGGCCGTTATATGAAACACCCACCGAAGCATTGCAAACAGAGGCGTGTATCATTCGTTGTGGCCAGGTCAAATACCCTGCTCAGGCCATGCCGGTTTTATATGAAACTCGCTTCGACCGGCCGGCGGAAACGGGTATTGCCCTTCACTCATTCTCGCAGGCCGTCCATGGCCTGCTCCGAGGGAAATGGCAACTCCTTGGACCTCGTGTCCACCGTTGCCATTTAACCCGTTCAGGGCAACACCCGTTCCCGCCCGCCTACTACTGTCGAGTTTCATGCTTCGTTGTACCCGCCAGGACATGTGGGTTATAAGAAACTCCTGTTGAAACATCATTGTAAAAGTCTCGACTTTCGAGCCCTCTTTGGTTTCCCTGACCGGAACATTGTAAATCAAAGGGGGCGGAATAGTACTATCGCCTCCCCTATATCATCGAGTTTCATGCTTTGTTGTGGCCGTGCACTTTAAATACAGTCTTCCGGAGCCAGGCGGCCCTGCTCATCCCACCCCCGAATGCGGTAATAGTCCTTGAGCATATATTCAAGTTCTCCAGGCTCAAGGTTTTGACCGGTTTTTTTCAACTCCCGGTGCAGGCCCTTGGGCAGGCGGTCGTCGGCCGGGGTCAGCCCCTCCCTGAGGTTAAATTGGCGAACCACGTTACTAACGGCATCTGCAACGCTTTGAAGGGTTGCCTTGTCTCCGGAAATACCGGTCAATGCATGGATCATCTCTCCCAGTCCCTCCCAGAGATAAAAATCCCTGTAGAAACGGCACAGGATAAGGGTGTCAAACAGGGTGAGGCGATTTTCAAAATCAAGGAGCATGGCTGCCTTGTTCTCGATCTGACCGGGTTCAATCATGCCGGCAAGTTCAGGTTTGTAAAAGGTTGCCCTTAAATGGCAGGCACCCCGGTCAGATGTGGCATAGGCAAGCCCCATTCCCTTGAGTACCCTGGGATCATACCCTGCAGGCTCAAGGCCCTTGGCATGGACGGCAATATCTTCAAGTCCCCATGCCCTGGCCGTTGGCTTGATGCCCTGGGCCAGGAGGTCCCCGATACCCTGCCGGCTCGATATCTCTTTGAGCAGGCGGGCCACCCCATCGGCATCCCCATAGGTGATGTCATAATCCACCCGACCCCGTTCCACGGCCTCCATGGTAAAGGCACACAGGTTGCCGGCTGTGATGGTGTCCATGCCCAGGCGGTCGCAAAGGTCGTTGAGGTAACAGATTTCTTCGATGCTGTCGATCATGCACAGCCCGCCAAAGGCGTACAGGGTTTCGTACTCCGGCCCTTCGATCTTAAGGCCTGCATGCCTTCCCTGTTTCACCGTTGTGAGGCGGCCGCAGGCCATGAGGCACTTACCACAGGCACTCGCCTTGACATCGCATTGGGAATGAAGGGCTGAGGCATTTATCTTTTCCCTGTGTTCACACTCCCCCTGGGACCAGTAGCGGGTGGGAAAGGCCTTGGCCTTGTTGAGCATATCCACCATCATGGGGGTGCCAAAGCTCTTGTACGCCTTGACGGCAGGGCTGTCCTTTGCCTCGGCCATGATTTTTCGGGTCAGGGTCTTGACCTCGTCAGGGGAAAAGGGCGTACGCTTGCGGTCCCCGTAAAAGACCAGGCCCTTGATTTTTTTCGATCCCAGGATGGTTCCCACGCCCGTGCGGCCAGCAGACCGCCAGTAATCATTTTCAATTACCCCGAAAACCACCAGGTTTTCAGCGGCCGGGCCAATGACCACAGCCCCCTTTTTCTTGTACCTGGACGGATCGGCAAAACGCTCGTTCAGGGCATCTTCGGCCGCATAGGTTTCCATGCCCCAGGTGTCGCCTGCATCATGGAACTTTGCACCTTCTGGCCCTATGGCAACGACCGTTGGCCCATCACAGGCCCCCCGGATCACAATGGCGTCAAACCCTGCGGCATCCACCGCCTCAGGCACCCTTCCCCCGGAGTAGGATTCAGAATAAAAACCGGTCTGGGGGGATTTTGTAAAGACCCCGTACCTGCACGACCCCCAGATGGAACTCTGGGTCACGGGACCTGTGGCAAATATAAGATGATTCTCAGGGGCAAGGGGGTCAACCCCGGGGGGGTTGAGCGTATAGAGCAGGTAGGAGGCCAACCCCTTGCCGCCGAGATATGTTCTCTGGATCTCCTCGGGAACGCTATCTATTTCAAACGATCGCTGATCGAGGTCTATCTTGAGTATTCTGTCGTAAAAACCATGCATGTTCTACCTCCTTGAAACAGCCTAGTTCATTGGCAAAGCGATGCTTGCGACACCCTCTGAGAAGTTGGACTTGATCTCGGCTACAAAGGTTTCCCAGCTGAGACCATAACGGTAAAAGGCCATGGAAGAAAGCTTCTTGGTGATAATGGCATTACGATAGGCCTGGAGGGCCTCCGAGTTCAAAAGATCCATGATCCCCTTCCGGCCAAGTTTCTTGATGATGATGGCCGGGATATAATTCTCCATGACATGCCAGACCATGTCCTGGTCTTCCAGGATTTCTGGAAGTTTTTCTTCAAACAGCTTTTGCACGGAAAAGATCTCCTCACTGGTCAGTTCGGAAAGAACAAACAGGGGAACGCTCGGATCTGTTTCATGGATCTGGATGAGCATACTGGTTTCAGCCACGGCATTATTATCCACCAATGCCATGATATCCCGGATCAGGGCCCACCGGGTTTCGGTATCGTTCAGCAGTTTCTCTTCGTAGTCTTCACCAAAAACAAAACCCGTGAGTACCTCAGCAATGGAGCTTGAAAACACACCACCCTTGTTGGCCGTGGTGTCTTTAATCTGCTTGATGGGGGTAGATGTGGCAATGTAGCGCCTTGATGCGTCGTCGAAAAAAACGTTGGCACCCTCTACAATGAACCTGAGCTCCTTGAAAAGGGAGGTAAATTTCACCACGTTACCCTGGTTGATGGTGTCTTTAAATCCACCGCAGGGAATAAAGGCCTCTATCTTTGCCTGGCTGATGATCTCCCGGTTGGCAGGATCGGACAGAAAATTTCGGTGGAACACCCTTCCATCCTCCACCCGCCTGTTGTTGGGAAGGATGATATTTTTGTCTGTCACCGCCACCCTGAACCCCTGGGGGCTGAGTTTATCCACGGGAAATTCAAGGGAATTTGCCCGGGGAGAGGTGTGGCGCATAAAGGCGATTTTCATCAACTCTTTTCTGTCAAGGCCATGGGGATCAAACAGAACCGAACCACCATCAAGGACTAGGCAGATCTTTCCCCGGTAGCACTGGATTTCGTTGCCACCAAGATCGCCGTCGGGCCCCCCCGTGATCATGAGGTTGAGATCCTCTTCAGCTGCCCCGTAATGGGAGACAAGTGTCCTGAAGCAGGCCATCACCCCCGTGGTGGTCATGCCGCTGACCTGAATCTTTCCCCCGATCCTGTCATGGATAAGATCCATGTCCATTGTGGCAGGTGACGCTGTTCCATTGATGTACAGCCGGGTTCCCTGATCTTTGCCCTCCCCTTCCAGGAGGCCAAACAGATCTCCATTGTCGAGCAGCCCATATATGTCATGGGGAATCCCAAAACTTTTCCCCGTGGTCATGGTACGCCAGTGCTTGTACCCCCTGGCCTTTGCACGCAGGGCAACGGCATCCATGAACGGTGCAGTGCCCTCATCCGGACCAAAAAAAATCATCTCCGGCATACCATGGTAATCAAGGATCGAATCATCCCCGAGCATTAAATCCATTATACCTTCGGTGTAGTCGTAAAGGGCATCCATGCCGTAGCCCGAATAAAGGGCATGGGGCACAACCACCCCCTTGGACCCGCTCTCACAGATATCCTTGTGCTTTAACCGCTGGGCCTTGGGCCCCAGGGCATAATTAAGAAGCACGGCATTGTCTAACTCGGCTGAATGGTTGGAACGCGATACCCTGATAAGCCGCAACCCCCCCCGGGCAATGTCGTCGGCTCTCAGGTGGGTACCGCAGGCGTAATGACCGTTCACAAGAAAGACGCCAAAAACAAACTGGTCAAACACAAGGGGATCAAGGATCCGGTTGTCAAACCGAAAGGCAAACGAACGTTTTTCAGGTTTATAGAAATTGGTCTTCAGGGTGCAGGCCACGATTTTAAACATGAATTCAAAGATATCGTAGCCAAGGGTAAAATCAATAAACCTGGAGGCAATGATATCTTTAAACGCCTTGAATTCACCATCAAGATCACCGACCGTTATGCCCTGGGATATGCCGGGATGAAATTTTTTATCAAAAAGGGCAAACAGCCGCTTGAACAGATCAGGATTCTCCTTTGCCGTGCTCATTATAATCTTGAAGCTGAAGGTCGATTTGTTGGAGCTGTGCACCCTTGCGGAAAAGGCGTCCCTGTGATCCCGTGTGGAAAGGGTTGCCAGGATCTCGCGATCCATTGCATTTTCACTCTCCTTGAAAACAAACATATGGGTGAAATCAATGGCATTGCCGGCAAAGATCATCTCCTGGAAGGTCAGCTTGCCCTCAACGTATAAATCCGTTATCGCGTTCACATTAAAGGCAAGAAACGACCCCAGGTCGGCCAGGATTTCTTTTTCTTTTTTCCTGGACAACTCTCCCTGGAGGTAGACCGAACAGATGGACGAGGGAACGGACGAATCCGCCCAATAGGGCTCCCAATAGGCCCGCATCAAAACCAGGCCATGGTCTTCAAACAGTCGCCTGAGCACAGGCAGCTGGGGGGATGCAAAATCGCTGTCGAACATCAGGCGGGTCTCGCCTGTCTCGGGCAGATTAAACACCTCAATGAGCGGAGTTACTGATTTCTCAACCGCTGCCAGGAAACGTTCATATCGCCTTCTTGTGGGTTCGGGGGTGGAGATATAATCACCGGCAAGGGTGTAGAGAAACCGGGATGAGGTGAATTCGTTTTTCGTATAATCCTGAACCGTTTCCGGCCGGATCATATAGGTGAAATAATCGTTTTCCGGGCTGTAGTAATACTCACGGCTGTGCCCCGGGATGAGATTTTCCAGAATTTTTTCCATGCTGTCCCGGGTCTCCCGGGTGGCAATTCTGACCTTCTGGAAATTGTTATTCTGCTCCAGATCAAAATCCACATGGGCCACCCGCCCCACCAGAACCACCTTGTCATCCTGAAAGGTGATACTGGTGGCAATGGATGCCAGGATCTGTTTGAGTGACGCTTTGCTGATATTTTCAAAGAAATAATTGGGCAGCCCCAGGTCGTTCAAGAGAATTCCAGCGGCCATGTTAATACAATTTGCCGTGATCAGGCCTTCGGAGGCAAGATCAATAACAGCCTCATATAAAATCTTGAAATCAAGATTTACCCCCTGGGCCTTGTCAATGATCTCATGGCCCTTTGTGACAGAAGCAAAACAACCGGAATTATTTTCCACGACGACTACTCCTTACTTTAAATTATAAATCTACATGCCAACAATGGATGGAAGCCAGAGAACGATTTCAGGAAAAAGCATGATCAGCAGCAGGCAGAGAAACTGCAGCCCAATAAACGGCCACACCGATTTATATATCTGCCCCATGGAAATATTTGCAGGTACAACCCCCCGCATATAAAAGAGAACAAACCCAAAAGGCGGTGTCAGGTATGCCATCTGCATGTTTACGATAAAAAGAATGCCAAACCAGAGGGGATCAAATCCCAGAAGGCTTATCAGTGGGACATAGATGGGTACTGTGATCATGATGATGGGCAGATCGTCCATGACCATTCCAAGAAAGAAAAAACTGAGCTGCATGGCAATGAGAACCACCCAACGGTTGATGCCCAAAGATTCGATAAAATCATTTAAAAGACTTGGCAGTCCCAGGGTGTTGACCACGGCAGAAAAGGCAAGGCAGCCAATGATGATCCACAATACCATACTGGTGAGGTAGGCTGTTTTTTCTGCGGCAGTGGAGATAATTTTTGCTACCCCTTTAACAGACCTTACCCGTGCGACTACAATGAGAATCGACACAAACGCACCCACGGCGGCCGCTTCCGTCGGGGTTGCCATGCCGGAAAAAATGGTACCCATGATGGAAAAAATCAGGACAAAGGGCATTGCCAGGTTTTTAATACAGAGAAATTTTTCAGCCCAGGTGGCCCGCTCTTCCTTGGGCACGGGGGGCGCAAGCGAAGGATTGATCAAACTGCGGATGAGGATGTAACCCATGAAAAGCCCTGCCAGCATAAACCCAGGTAAAACGCCTGCCAGAAACATCTTGCCAATGGAAAGATTGGACAAAGAGGCATAGACGATCATGGTTACACTGGGAGGAATGAGAAACCCCAGGGCACCGCCGCCGGAAATGCAGCCAATGGCCAGGGTGGTTTTGTATCCTCTTTTGAGCATTGCAGGAAGGGCAATCAGCCCCATGGTGACCGTTGCTGCCCCAACCACCCCCACCATGGCGGCAAAAATCACACAGATAAAGACCGTTCCAATGGCAAGCCCGCCCGGTATGGGCCCAAGCCATTTATAGATCATTTCAAATATTTCATCTGCAATGCCTGACTTTTCAAGCATACACCCGATGAAGATAAACAGGGGAATGGCCAGAAGGATGATACTGGACATGTTCTCAAGAATCGAGGGAGGCAGAAGCATCAGAAATCTTGGCCCGTTGATCATGAGCAGCGAAAGAATGCCGACGGCCCCAAGGGTAAAGGCCACGGGGGTTCTGAGGATAAAAAGAACAACAACAGCCAGAAACATTACAACAACGACCAGTGCAGGATTCATCGTGTGCTCCTCTGCTTGAATTGAATGATGCTCCGGGCAAGATCTGCCAGAATCTGAAGAAGGAAGAACAGCGAACCCAGGGGAAGCATGGTCTTGACCGGCCAGAGCAGGGGTGCGAAAAGCGTATGGGAATGTTGCCCTGTAACAAATGCGTGCCAGGCAAATTTATACCCCTGCCAGAACAGGACGGTGAACATGAACAGAGCAATAATGGAAACAACCATATCTGCCAGGTCCTTGGCCTTGTCTGGAAAGTATTGATAGATGATATCAACGGCCACATGCCCTTTTTCAAGGAGCACCCATGCCCCGGTCAGGGCCACATAGCCTGCGAACAAAAACCCGCAGAGTTCATGGACCCAGATGGTGGGACTGTCAAAGAAATACCTTGCGATGACTTCATATACCATGAGTAACATGAACACAAAAATCAGGTAGGACGCTGCCCTGCCGATCTTCTTGTTCATCGTCTCGACAACATTGATAAACGTTTCGATTTTTTGCATATAAGATCCCATATATCTGTGCTGATGTGGATAGGATCAGCCCCGGACCCATCCGGGTCCGGGGCTGACGTTTTCTAGAACTTATAGCCGCGGTTTCTCAAATCCTGCTTGACAAGTTCAATATATTTCGCAGAAAGTTCATCTTCCTTTGCCAGCTGGTTATCCCAGAGGTTGACTGCGGTGTGCATCCACTGAGTTACAGCATCATCGGAAAGCTGAATAAACTGGGCACCCTCGGCCTCCATCTTAGCTTTGACCGAGACAGCGTCTTCGTTAAAGATCTGGGCGACCTTAAGGGAGCATGTTTTAAGGGCTTTTTCAAATATGGCCTTGAGATCGTCGGGAAGTTCCTGCCATCTCTCCATATTGAGAATCACCTCACAGTTCTGGGCACCGCTGATATTGGGAACAGTCTGGTATTTTGCCACTTCATAGGTCTTGGCAAGATAGCTTTCTGCATGGCTGCCACTGATCTCAGCATCAATGGTTCCCCGGGAAAGGGCCACATATATCTCTGAAAAAGGAATGAAAACCGTGGGGACACCCATTTCCATGAGGGTTTTGGCAATGGTTCCTGAAGCCCTGATCTTAATTTTTTTCAAATCTTCCCAGGTCTTGATGGGTTCCTTGGACACGATGGTATATCCATCCCACACAAGGGGGGCCCCGTAAAACACGTTCTGGCTGGCATAGGCGTCACGAAGAAACGCAATGGTAGCGGGCTGATAAATGAAATCCGTGATCTCATCCACACCCCTTGGATCTCCGGGAAGGGCAAACGAAGTTGCAGCAACGGGGAGGATACCGCCGTGGTAGCAGCTGCACGTGGTTCCCATATCAATTGAACCGTTCCCAACGGTCTCAAAAACATTTGGACCTTTCACAAGGGCGCCCGATGGAAGCACCTGGATCTTGATCCTGCCGTTGCTCTCCTTGTTCAGATTCTTGGCCATCTCCTTTACGGCAGTGGTCACAGGATGATTCAGGGAGAACATATTCTGCATGGTGAACTTGTAGACCTTTTTAGCATGGGCCTTATTAACAGCGGTTGACAGGGAAAGCGTCAACATCACGGCAATGGAAAGAATCAAAAACTTGGAAATATAGGAAAACACACGTTGGATAATCGGCATGGTTGCTACTCCTTTTTTCATTATTTTCTCATTTTCAGTTCTGCAACGGACACTCCTGTTACGAAATTCACGATAAGATCTATGCAGTCTTTGGCACCTCCTCTTTGGCTCAACACATTTTTCCAACTCCAAACCCAGCCAGATGAACAGCGATGGCCTTAATCGCCTTTTTTCAAACAGTTAATTCGGTAGCAAACTGTATGCCAGCAGCTCAAACTTGCCGGAAACAGGTAGCTGTTGGTAAATCTTAAGGGAACAGTATTGGTTCCAGGACAAAAATGAAAGAACAATGTTCTTGATTGTATGCACTGGTACATATCCCTGGAAAAGAAAAACAGCTGCCAAACCTGTGGTTAAGGGAGATCAAGCAGATTTAACCCTAATATGCACCCGCGCATATTTAATGCACCCATGCATCAAAACAATTCTTTCCCGGCCACGTAAACCACCCCATAATTCCCCATTCAGTCCGGTTTTCAAGGCAGACAGGCCTTTGACCCGGAAAAAACAACGACAAGGCACACAAATTGCTGTGCTTGTACAGACAACGGACAACATCCTGGAATGAGTAAACCAATAAAACCGCATTTTATTATTGATGGAGAAAAAGATCATGACAGAAAACAGATCAGACTATTATCAGAAATTGCGTAATAAGAACGTTCCCCAGGGGCCTGCCAATATAACGCCGGCGTATATTGCAAAGGCATCCGGCGCAACTATGACCGATCTTGAAGGCAAGGAATACATCGATTTTGCCGGGGGCATCGGGGTCAACAATGTTGGACACGCCCATCCAAAAGTAGTTGCAGCCATCAAGGATCAGGCAGACAAATTTATCCATACCTGCTTCCATGTGGGAATGTACGAATCCTACGTTGACCTTGCAGCAAAGTTGAACGAGCTTGTACCTGGGGATTTCCCAAAAATGACCATGTTTGCCAACGCAGGTGCCGAAGCCGTTGAAAATGCCGTCAAGATCGCACGCTACGCCACAAAGAGACCGGCTGTGATTGCCATGGAAAACGGTTTCCACGGCAGAACCCTGCTGACCATGTCTTTGACAAGTAAGGTCAAACCCTATAAATTCGGTTTTGGTCCGTTTGCTCCAGAAGTTTACCGTATCCCCTATGCCTACTGCTACCGATGCCCGTTTGGGCTCAAATACCCCAACTGCGGCGTTGCCTGCGCAGATTACCTGGAAGATTTTTTCATCTCCAACGTGGCAGCAGAATCAACGGCAGCCATCATTGCAGAGCCCATCCAGGGCGAAGGCGGTTTTGTCACACCTCCGCCCGAGTACTTTCCCAAACTTGCCGCAATCTGCAAGAAATACGGTATTGCCCTGATCATTGACGAGGTCCAGTCCGGCGCCGGAAGAACCGGCAAATTTCTGGCCATTGAGCACTGGAACGTTGAGCCTGATATCGTCACCATGGCAAAGAGCCTGGGAGGTGGAATGCCCCTTTCTGCCATCACCGGCAGAAAAGAGTTCATGGAAGCCCCCCACATTGGCGGCCTGGGCGGCACCTATTCAGGCAACCCCATCTCATGCGCAGCAGCCCTTGCCGTTCTCGAAATTTTGTTCGAGGACAAACTCCTTGAACGTTCCCGTGAGCTTGGTGAAATTCTCCAGAAACGGTTTTCTGACCTCCAGAGCAAGTTTGAAATCATCGGCGAAGTCAGAGGCAAGGGACCCATGCTTGGAATGGAGCTTGTCAAAGACAGGGAGACCAAAGAACCCGCAACCGAGCTGACCAAGAAACTGACACAGATCTGTTTTGACAAGGGTCTTATTCTTCTGTCCTGCGGCAACTTTGGAAATGTCATCAGAACCCTCATGCCTTTCGTCATCACCGACGCGCAACTGGACAAGGGGCTGTCCATCCTGGAAGAGAGCCTCCACGAACTTACAAAATAAGTGGTATGGGTCAGGCGCTGGGGTATTGTTGTGGCACCCCCACAGCAACCTGGGTCTGACCCTGTTTTCCCCGTCGTGACAATCGACCAATGATAATATCCAGACCTAAATTTCACGGAGGAACCCCTTTTGCCAAACGAATTTCTCAACAAAAAGATTTACATTAACAGCATCCCCCAGACCGTTATCGCAGATGCAGACACAAGCCTTGCAGAGGTGATTCGGCAAAATCTCGGGTTGACCGGCACAAAAATTGGTTGCAACAAGGGACAATGCGGTGCCTGCAATGTCATCTTGAACGGCAAATTAATTCGTTCGTGCATCACCAAATGGGCCAGGGTACCCAATGATTCAACAATTATGACCATTGAAGGACTGGGCGACGTGGAAAAGCTTCACCCCCTGCAGTGGGCGTTTACCGTCCATGGCGCCATTCAGTGCGGATTCTGCACCCCGGGTTTCATCATAAGCGCAAAAGTATTTCTCGACCAGAATCCCGATCCTGCACGCCATGAGGTTCGCGCCTGGTTTCAGAAATACCGCAACGCCTGCCGGTGCACGGGATACAAGCAAATCGTTGATGCAGTCATGGATGCGGCAAAGGTTCTCAGGAACGAAAAAGAGATGGCAGCGTTTTCATCCCTGCTGGGCAAAAAAGGCGAGGTGTGGGGAACCTCCTATCCAAGACCCAGCGCTGTCTACAAGGCCACCGGCACCTGGGATTTTGGCGAAGATTTCAGAAACAAACTGCCCAGGGACACCCTTTACGGGGCCATGGTTCAATCCGAGATCTCCCACGCCGTTATTAAAGGCATCAACATCTCCAGGGCTGAAAAAATGCCCGGAGTCTACAAAATCGTCACGGCCAAGGATATCAAAGGGACCAATAAAATCGTTGGCCAGCCGACCCCCTGCCAGAATGGACTGGACCGGCCCATCTTCTGCGATGAAAAGATTTTCATGCGTGGTGACGTGGTCGCCCTTGTGTGTGCCGATACCCAGAAAAATGCAGACGCCGCAGCCAAAACGGTCATACTGGACCTTGAGCCGCTGCCGGCATACCTTTCTGCCATGGCGGCCATTGCGCCTGATGCCATGGAGATCCACCCGGGCACCCCCAACATTTACAACGAAAAACGAATTGCAAAGGGGGAAGATACCGCTCCCATCATGGCAGCATCCGACCATGTCGTGGAAAATGATTTTTACCTCCAGCGCCAGCCCCACCTAGTCATGGAACCCGATGTCGGGTTTGGCTACATGGACGAAGCGGGTCGTTTGACAATCCAGTCCAAAAGCATCTGGATCTACTTTCACAAGGCTCAGATGGCCCCCGGGCTCGGCCTTGAACCCGATCAGATCCGAATCATCCAGAACAACTCAGGCGGTTCATTCGGGTATAAACTGAGCATCACCTGCGAGGCAATCATCGGTGCTGCCGTGCTTGCCACAGGAAAACCCGTGTTCCTTGGCTATGATATGGCCCAGACCATCGGCTATACCCCCAACCGGTCACCGTTTGATATACACATGAAATTTGGCGCAGACAAAACCGGAAAAATAACAGCCATGGAAACCAAATTCTATGTGGACCATGGCCCCTATTCTGAATTTTCCGAGCGCCTCACCCAGAGGGGCACCCAGTTCATGGGAGCAAACTACGGCATTCCAAACATCCGGGGGGTCGGGTATACCGTATGTACCAACCAGACCTGGGGGTCTGCCTTCAGAGCCTTTGGATCTCCCCAGGCTTACCTTGCCACAGAGGTCCTCATGGACGAACTTGCAGAAAAAATAGGAATGGATCCCCTGGAACTCCGCTACCTGAACGTAATCCGTGAAGGCGACACCTTTCCCTTTGGACAGGCACCGGATGTCTACGTCTATCCTGCCCTGATCGACACCCTCCGCCCCAAATACCAGGCAGCCCTGGGCCGGGCAAACAAGGAATCCACTCAAACCGAGAAAAAAGGGGTGGGCGTTGCCCTGGGAGTGTTCGGCGCAACCCATGACGGCCCAGACACCGCAGACATCATAGTCGAGTTGACCGAAGAGGGCGTCACCGTATTCAACAACTGGGAAGACCATGGCCAGGGAGCGGATATCGGTGCCCTGGGAACGGCCCATGAAGCCCTAAAACCCCTTGGACTTGCACCCGAAGCGATCAAACTTGTGATGAACGACACGGCCCTGGCTCCCAATGCAGGGGCAGCATCGGGAAGCAGCTCCCAGGTGGTCAAGGGAAATGCCATTTTAAACGGATGCGAGCGCCTGCTCAACGCCATGGCAAAAGATGACGGCACCTTCAGGACCTATGGGGAGATGAAGGCGGAGAACCTGCAAACCCGCCACACCGGCACCTGGACCAACATGGGCGGCACCGTGTGCGATGAAAACGGCCAGGGGAAGCCCTTTGGAGCACTGATGTATGGCCTGTTCATGGCTGAAACGGCCGTGGACATCACAACGGGCAAGGTAAAGGTTGAAAAATTTACCTTTGTTTCAGATATTGGCGTAATCAATAACATTGCAACCGTGGAAGGACAGATGTACGGCGGACTTGCCCAGGGCATCGGGCTTGCCCTGTCTGAAGATTTCGAAAATATCGGGCGACATTCGACCCTGATGGGGGCAGGTCTACCCTATATCGAAGATGTTCCCGACGAAATGGAGCTCATTCACATGAACCATCCCCGGCAACACGGCGGTCCCTATGGTGCTTCTGGCATTGGCGAATTGCCCCTTACTGCGCCCCATCCGGCAATCCTCAACGCCATTTACAATGCCTGCGGCGTTCGCATCCGAAGGCTTCCGGCTCTTCCTGAAAAGATCCTGGAAGGATTAAAGGCCAACCAGGCCACAGCCCAGGGAGGCGCAACGACATAAAAACCAACCCGTCACTATATAACCGGCACGGCCGGAGCGAGGTATGGCTCCGGCCTCAACGAATATAGGAACTCTACAGCAGAGGTAGGCGGGAACGGGTATTACCCGCAGCGGATTAAACGGCAGCGATCAGCATGGACGCTGAAGGAGCTGCCGTTTCCCTCGGAGCAGCCCAGGACGGGCTGCGAGAATGAGCGGAGGGTTATACCCGTTCCCGTCTACCGGTCAGACGAGAGTTTCTGATAAACACTTTATGGTGGCGGGTTTTTAGGTCATGTGCCCAGGGCGTATTTTTTAAGTTTTCGGGCCACGGTGGATTGATTGAGCCCCAGAAGTTCTGCAGTTTTCTTCTGGGTGCCCTGGGTTTGCATGGTTTTTTCAAGCACCTTTTTTTCCAGACGTTCGATCATCTCCTGAAGGGTGAGGGCAGAGTCCCACAGTTCCTGCTCACAGGTTCCAGATCCCACGGAGGATAAAACACTGGCAGGAAGATCCGTATAGGCCATGCAACCCTTGCTTGACATGACCACAAGGCGTTCACAAATATTTATCAACTCCCTGACATTTCCAGGATAATCGTATAAGACAAGGGCATCTGACACTTCCGAGGTGAGGGAGACCGCCCTTTTCATCGCATATTTTTTGCTGAACAGTTCAACATAGTGGTTGAGCAGGGGAAGGATGCACTCTTTTCTTTCCCTCAGGGGAGGAATGGCAAGGGGTATGACATTGAGCCTGTAATAGAGATCCCTTCTAAACAGGTTCTTCTCGATCATGGCCTTGAGATCCTGGTTTGTGGCTGCAATGATGCGTACATCAATGATTCTGTCAACAGTTCCACCCACACGGCAGACCGTTCCGTCTTCAAGAAAACCCAAAAGCTTGACCTGGGAGGAGAGGGGCAGCTCTCCAATCTCATCCAGAAAAAGAGTGCCCTTGTCCGCCATTTCAAACTTGCCCGGTTTCCCTGATTTATGGGCCCCGGTAAAAGCGCCTTTTTCATACCCAAACAGTTCACTTTCAACCAGGGATTCAGGGATTGCACCACAGTTAAGCTTTATCAGAGGCTCATCCGCCCTTGCAGAATGTTTGTGAATCAAGTTAGCAAGGATACTTTTGCCCGTTCCGGACTCACCCAGAAAAACAACCGTGGAATCCACATGGGCAAGTTTTACCGCCTTCTGGATGGTTGCCACATAATTTGCACTCCTGGCGATGACCTCTCTGGATTCTGTCTCTTCGATCTGCAGCTCCAGCAGATCTCGTTTGTATCGATCATTTAACGCCTCGGTCTCTTTCAACTCTGCCTGAAGATCTGTAATTTCAGTGATATCCCTTTCATTTACCACCACCCTGAAAATCTTCCCGGTTTCCTTGTCAAACACAGGGGTCCCCGTCAGAAAAAGCTTTTTTCCGGTCCTGGTTTTCTGAAAGATGCTGGTTCTCTTGCCTGTTTTAAGAACATCCAGGGTGACGGATTTGTTGATATACCCCTCTGCCACGATCTGCGTCATGCACTTTCCAATCATATCCTCAGCCTTGAGTTCGTTCAACCGTTCGGATGCCGCGTTGAGGCGCAACACAACCCCATTGCCGTCACAGATCCACAATCCGTCATTGCTTGAATCGATGAGGGTATCCAGTTCATAGGACAAATGCTGAAAATACTTCACTTTTTTTTTAAGACGATCCATCTCCGTAGTTTCATGTAAAATCGAAAAGACACCTTCCACCCCATGGCGATGAACAATGGGATGAATGTCTACGGAGAAATGACGTTTTCCCCGTTCAACAACCAGGTCAACAAGGGGCGCCATTGTCTGGATCACGGTTGAGACCCCGGCTGAAAGTTCTGGAAGGGTTGAATCAAGGAGGGTTCCAGGGAAAATGGCTAAAGTCTGCTGACACCTTTCATTGGAAATCAGCACCCGGAAGCGGGTGTCAAAAACGATAATTGCATCTGAAATTGCATTGAGAAAAACGTCGATAATTTTTCCCCGGGAAAGCGCCCCATCTTTTTCCTCAAGGGAAGAGGCTTCCATCTGGAAAAGTTCTGAAATCATGGAACACATTTCTGGTTTACAGCTCCTTTAACTTTGAGGAATCACAATATTGTATTATAGCTTACACGATTTAGCCCTTTGGGACAAATTTAAAATCCGTACCATGGTTTTTTGGCCCATGATGTCGCTGTAACACCTGAAAGTTGCATTTTGCTGCGCCATTTTATACTCTCTTCTTGACAAAAAGCAGGGTCATGTCATAAGCAGGAGCTTATAAAAGAGGGGGAAACCTTGATAAACGACAAAAAAACAATTACTCACTTTTTTGCCATACTTCTGATCTTCGTATCCGTTCTGGCCGGCAGCATCAGCCTGATATACTTTTTAGAAGCAAAGGATCATTTAAAGCGTTTAAAACTCGAAGAGCAAATGAACCTGAAATTGCAACTGGCTTTAACTTCAAAGAATTTCGAAACCATAATTTCAGACCTTTTATTTTTGTCAGAGCAAAACGAACTGCTTGATCTCATAAAATTCAACGATAAAACATATAAGGTCCTGGTATCAAATGAATATTTAACCATGGCCCGCACGAAAAAAACTTACGATCAAATTCGATACCTGGATAATACGGGCATGGAAATCGTGCGGGTCAACTTTAACAATGGAAACCCTGAAATTGTTAAAGACCCTGATCTGCAGTTCAAAGGAGACCGATACTATTTCAAGGAAACGTTCATGCTTGATGCCAATGGGATATTTGTATCCCCGCTGGATTTAAACATCGAACACGGCAGCATTGAAACGCCCCTGAAACCAATTATTCGTTTCGGCATCCCCGTATTCAATGAAAATCAGCAGAAATGCGGCGTCATCCTGATCAACTACCTTGCCGGTAAAATGCTTGCAACCATTGGGGAAACGGCTAGATTATCACCGGGCAAAACCATGTTGATCAACCCCGAGGGTTTCTGGCTCCTCAGTCCGGACAAAGATGAAGAATGGGGCTTTATGATAAAAGGCAGACAGGATAAAAATTTTTCTAAAAAATTTCCCGAAGAATGGAATAAAATTGCATCTTCAAAAAGTTACCAGACAAATGACAGAAACGGCCTGTTTACTTCTGCAACCATCTACCCGTTAAGGCAAGAAGAGATTCATGGGCTGGGTCCCACTTCCGCCACAGACCCTGTTGTCGACGAAAACCGGGTGGATGTTAAATCTTTGAAATATTATTGGAAACTTGTATCATACATCCCCAGGCATGATCTGAATTCCGGAATGAGAAGCCTTTTTTTAAAACTCCTGTTTATGGCAATTGCACTGCTTCCCGTTACCACAATTCCATCATGGCTGATTGCCAAAGCAATCATACGACGAAAATCATACTTGATTGAACTCTACCGTTCAGCAAACTATGACAAATTGACCGACCTGCCAAACCGGGCAATGTTCATGGACAGATTCAACGAGATATTCAAACAATCCAGACGATACAAGAGAAAACTTGCCCTGCTGTTCATCGATCTTGACGGTTTTAAATCGGTAAATGATACCTTGGGGCATGATGCGGGTGACGAACTGCTGATTGAGGTCGCAAAAAGGCTCAAGGGATGTGTAAGGGACTCCGATGTCGTGGCACGGCTGGGTGGAGATGAATTCACGGTCATATTCAGCACGATAACCTCCCTGGATGATCCAAAACTGGGGGCACAAAAAATCCTTCAGAACCTAGCTGCACCCTTCAGCATCAAAGGCCATGATACCCGCATCAGCGCAAGCATCGGGATGAGTATTTATCCGGATCATGGAAATGATATCGAGGTGTTACTGAAAAAAGCGGATAACGCCATGTACCTGGCAAAAGAGGCAGGTAAAAACAATTATAAACTGAGCCCGGTTTAAGCCGGGTAGTAACCGCTTTTTTCAGCACCTTTGTCTGATTCAGCCTTCAATGAGTTCTTTGATGGCCGCAAGGTCTGCCAGGGCTTTTTCCTGGGATACATCCTCCCATCCACCTTCCCGGACCCGGGTCAACTCCTTCAGGTACCGGCCTAGGGACTGGATGTATCGGGTAGCACCCCCAAGCCCGGTGGTGGGCTTTCCCTTGAGTTCACCACTCTCCCTGCGGATTTCCTGCATTTCCTGAAAGGCTTTGTTGATTGACTTTTCACCCGAGTTAACACCTTCCCTGATGTCGTCCGTTCCAAGTTCCAGAACCTTGCGGGCCTTGTCCACCTTGTCGGCACTGACCCCCAGCTCCTTTGCCCGGATCTCATTAATTGCCTTTCGGGTCATCTTGCGGGCATCCCCTTCCTTGTTCTTTCCAGGTGCCCCATGGATGGTATCAAGCATTTCAAGACATCTTAAGATATCATCATCTGACATATTTCTGCGGTTACGCTGGATATAAAAGCTGTAAAGCACAGCATCGTCTTCATCGTCAAATTTTTTAAACAGCACCGGCACTTGTGTAAGTCCGATTGCTTTGGCCGCAGCAAACCGGGTATGGCCGTCCACCACAACATTTTTTCCTTCCCATGCCACAATGGGAAAAACCGGGTCAAACCCATTGGTTTCCATATCCTGCTTAATGGACGCAAGGGTTTCCGTTCCAATCGGAAAAATTGATGCAAACGGGTCCTGAACATTCAGCTCAGAAATATTGATAAGATCATTTTTCATATTCACCATTATATCCTTTATAACCGACATGGCCGGAGCATGGTATCTGCCCTGGCCACAACGAAATTGGAAACTTCTCCACCGGTGATGCACCGGTGAAAAGATTATATAATTTTTTATTCTGTCAAGTAAAACAAAAGGATCGTTTATACCCTATCCCATGGCCAAAGCGCAATCCCTATTTGACATCTGCAAAATCCTTAACAAATAGGAACAACAGCGCAAATGGTTTTTTTTGAATTAATGCGTGTCACAAGGCAGAATGAACAGGGGCTGCTTAACGATTTGAATACACCCGAACATTCCCAGATGGTGTTCATACATTGCTGGCTTTGACGTCCAAAATCAAATCCCGGTATTTTTCCTTTGTCATTTTCGACATCACCAAACAGAACCGGACGGAGGAGGCGTTCAGGGCGAATGAGAAAAGATATCAGTCCCTACCGGTTTTTTTTTGACAAGAAGCAAGTTCTTATCCTAAAAACTGTGTTTATCATGTATTATGCCCTGGAAGACAATGGAATAATTTTTTTTAGGAGGAATACGTGAAAGAAGCAGAAACATTTCGTTTAGAACTGAGCCCGGATTTCAGCCGGGATCTACCGATCCTCAAACTCCGCGGCAGTGAACATAAAATTGCTTCATTTGTGATGCTGGGAGATGTGGAACTCAACAAAAAGTGTGCCGCCCTTCTGGTGGAAAAAATGAAGGAGAAAAACCTTCTGGAAAAATTTGATTATCTGGTGACCCTGGAGGCCAAGGGAATTACATTGACCCACGAGGTTGCAGATATTCTCAACTTTCCCCGTTTCGTTGTGATCCGGAAAACGCCCAAAAAATATATGCAGCGGCCGTTGATGGTGCCGTCGGAGTCCATTACCAGCGGTAAGGATCAGACCATCGTTCTGGACGGCCTGGATATTGACCGACTCAGGGGGAAAAAGGTCTGCCTTGTGGAAGATGTGATTGCCACAGGAGGGTCTGTGGAGGCGGCCTGTGACCTGCTCAATGCCATTGGTGCACAAGTCACGGTGATTGCCGCTGTTCTGCTGAAAGGAAAATTTGAAGATCCCCGCCTGCTCTACCTGGCTGCGCCGGAAATGTAACCGCCACCCAGAAAAAAATAAAGGGAGTCATGGAAGACACCATGACTCCCTCTGGTTATTCACTGGGATGCTCTATTTGCTCATTTCCCGCTCATAGGTTTCCAGCACTTCTTTTCCACTGTCACCCGCCATTTTTATATAAATATCTTTCACAGGCTTCATGATGGCTTTAAACTCGGCCACGGCATCAGCAGAAAGCACTGTAACCGTGGTGCCCTTGTGTGCCCTGATCTTTTCTTCGTTTTCCTTGTCAATTTTAAGCTCGGCTTCCAGCTGATAGGGCAGGATTTCGTGGGCCGTTTTGATGACAATATCCCTATAGTCGGCAGGCAGACCGGAAAGCATGGCTTTGTTCATGAAAAAGATCGTGGCCAGGTAGGCGTGATTACTCTCGACAATATACTTCTGGACTTCATAGAATTTCATTTCACCAATGGCCCAGAACGGATTCTCTTCACCGTCCACGGTCCCAAGCTGCAATGCCGTATACACCTCATGATAATTGATGGGGACGGGAGTTGCACCCAGCAGCTTATAGCTTTCCACGATCAAGGGTGATGCCATGGTGCGAATTTTCTGCCCTTTGAAATCAGCGGGCACGTTGATGGGTTTATTTGAAGTAAACTGTTTGGGTGCATGGGGAAGAACAGCCAACAGTTCAATATCTTTTTCTGAGAAGTCCTTGTTCAGTACGTTGATAGCCGGACCGTTAACGATTCTGGCCATTTCATGGATATCCCCGGGGAATAAAAACGGAATCGTAAAGATCTGCACCTCGGGAACGATGGTTGCCACGTGCCCTGCCGGGAGCATGGCCATTGAGATGGCACCACTTTGAACCATCTGGGCCTGGTCCGCAGCCGCGCCCAGCTCCGAATTCGGATGAATCACGATCTCGATATCACCATTGGTTCTTTCTGAAATAAGCTCGGCAAATTTCAATGCTGCCAGATGGGTGGATACATTGGTGGGTTCTGTATGCCCCAGGGTAAATGTATGTTTGGCTTTGGCAAAGGTTGTACCGCAGACGCCAAAGGTGAGACTGAGGCAGACGGCAAGGATCCGGGTCAAATTCATTTTTTTCATCGTTAACACTTCCTTTCTTTTAACAGTTGATTGATTAAAAAAAAACACGCACTGCCTTATCCCCAGGGATTTCAAAGCAGTAATCTGGGTAAAAAAGTAACCATCTCGGGAAATACCGTCAGTACCAGCAGAACAATTATGCCGCAGATGACAAAGGGTCCCACCCCCTTGACCACCGTATTGAACGGCAACCTGAAAATAGCGCAGGCAGTAAACAGATCAACCCCAAAGGGCGGGGTCGCAGAACCGATGGCCGCATTCAGGGTGATCAAGACCCCCAGGTGAACAGGGTCGATGCCCAGCGCCTTTATAACCGGCAAAAACAACGGCGTAATCACAACAACGGCGGAAATAGGGTTAAAAAACATCAACGCAATAAAAAAGGTGACGTTGATCAGGAGCAGCAAAGCCAGGGGTGACGAATTCAGACCGATGATAAAGGTAGATACCGTCAGGGGAATCCTTGATATGGTCAACAGCCATACCATGGCTTCAGCCCCGCCGATGAGGACGAACACCAGTGCCGTGGTGGTCCCGGATTTTAAAGCAATCGCCCCCATATCTTTTATTGTTATGGAACGGAAAACAAATGTTTCCATGATGAAACTATATCCCACAGCAACGGCCGCCGCTTCCGTTGGACTGAATGTCCCTGAATAAATCCCCCCGATAATAATCAAGGTAAAGCCCAGCGGGCCAATGGCCTCAATGGTTGCCTGCTTCAGGTTACCGAAAGTGGGCTTTTGATTTTTTGGAATATTATTTTTTTTTGCCCAATACCAGGAATAGACCATGAATGCCAACCCCAGGAGTAAACCGGGAATAATCCCTGCAATAAACAGGCTTGAAATTGACGTCCCTGTGACCACGCCATAGACGATTAACATGATACTTGGCGGAATCAATTGGGAAACGTCACTTGCATTTACGATCAGGGCCGTGGCAAAAGAACGGGAATACCCCCGTTTGATAAGGGTGGGGTACATATTTGACCCAATGGCAGCCACCGTGGCCTGGGTTGATCCGGAAACCGCACCAAAAATAAGGGATGCCAATATGGTTGTATGGGCAAGTCCACCCGTAAGGTGCCCCACAAGCACCTCGGCAAACCGGGTAAGCCGTTTAGCCATTTCTCCTTTGAGCATGATATCCGCCGCCAGTATGAACAGTGGTACTGCAGTAAGGGGAAAAGGGCTGATGCCTCCAATCATTCGCTGTACAAGGGTAAAGATGGGAATATGACTTTGAAAAAAGGCCAGGGCCGTGACAGACGGAACCATCATGACCATGAACATGGGAAACCCCAGGATCAGCAGAACAACCAGTGATGCGACTAAATACGATGCCATGGGAAACTCCTTTTCAACCTATTCCGGTTTTTCCAACCCGTAATAGATGCCTTTATGGGTCAGGTTTTTAAAAAAACCACCCACATAGTAGATGCCGGTCAAAAAGAACCCCACGGGTGTTGCAGCATACATATACCAGATGGGAATTCTAAGGGCAGGGGTAACCTGCCCCCGGGTGAAAACACTTTGGGTAAGTTGGAAAGAATAGATGGCCAATAAAAGACAAAAACATCCAGTGAACAGACAGATCCCGGTTATCAGTTTTTTTCTTTTCTCCATTGAAATGGTATCGAGCACGGCAGACATCAATATGTGGTTTCCTTGTCTGGCGCACAATGCCATACCGCAGAAAGTCAGCCAGACAACGGTGAATTGGGCTATCTCTTCACCCCCGACCATGACAATGTTCAGGTGTCTGCAAAGCACTGAGGCTAAAAGAATCACAGCCATGATGAGCATACACGATGAAACGATTGTCTTTTCAATTTGAAAAAGCCCAGCATCAATTAAGCTAAAGAGTTTCATATTTCCTTTATTACTTTTGTTTAAACAAAAAAAACAAGTATCCTTTTTTCTCCACACATTGCAAGTTTTTTATACAAAAACAAAAAAATTTCAATAATGTTCTATCCGGTTTCTACCCGCAACAAACAGAACTCAACTTTCGGAGTTAAACCTTGGTGGACGAAGCCGGGCTTTTTTTATTGAACCTTATTATAATGAAATTATTGTTAAACCAGAGAAAAAGGCAATAAGGAAAGCCTGACCCCATATACTACCGATTTTTTTTAACAAGAAGCAGGTTCCTATCCTAGGATTTTAATTGTATTATACGCTATGGCTTGTTAATCTGGTTTTTCCTTGGCCCGCAAAACGATTACTTTTGCCGGGAATTGTTAATTCAAGCTAAAAAAGAGTCGAATGAAAAATATTCTGATTATCGGTGCAACAGGACAGATAGGCTCCGAACTGACCATGGAATTAAGAAGGCGCTATGGCAACGACCACGTGGTTGCCGGATACAGGAACAGTAAGCCTTCGGATGCCCTGGCAGACTCAGGCCCCCTTGAAAGAGTGGACATTACAAACGCTCAACGGCTCAACGAAATTGTCAAACGACATGGGATTGATACCATTTACAACCTGGCGGCACTGTTATCAGCCATTGCGGAAGACAGACCCCAAGCCGCATGGCATATAGGCATAAACGGGCTCTACAATGTATTGGAAACCGCCCGGGAAAATGGATGTGCAGTATTTTTTCCAAGTTCCATCGGTTCCTTTGGCCCGTCAACCCCACGGGTGAACACCCCCCAGGAGACCATTCAACGCCCCACGACCATGTACGGGGTAACCAAGGTCACAGGGGAATTATTGAGCGATTATTATCACAGACGATTTGGTTTAGACACACGGGGCGTGCGTTACCCTGGAATTATCTCATCCGTGACCCTGCCCGGTGGTGGAACAACGGACTATGCCGTTGAAATCTTCTACGCGGCCATCAAACACAAAAAGTTTGTCTGTCCTTTACCCAGGGGTGCTTTCCTGGACATGATGTACATGCCCGATGCGTTAAACTGTGCCATTGATTTAATGGAAGCCGACCCTTCAAAACTGATTCACAGAAATGCGTTTAACGTTTCCGCCATGAGTTTTGATCCTGAAATTCTGGCAGCTGAAATAAAACGACACATGCCTGACTTTGAGATGACCTACAATATTGATCCAAAAAAACAGGCCATTGCGGCCTCATGGCCAAACAACATGGATGATTCAGCGGCCCGTTCAGAGTGGGGATGGAAGCCTGAATACAACTTTAAAGAGATGGTCTCGGATATGATGGAAAAGGTCAGCGCCAAGCTGGCGATAGCCTATAAATAGATTACCGGCCTCATTTACGCCTTATTTTAAGGCTAATCATTATCCAGCACATCCCTCAATTTATCAGCCAGATCTTGTTTTGAGAATGGTTTGTTAATAAAATGTACGCCTTCCTCCAGCACACCATGGTGTGCAATCACATTGGCGGTATAGCCTGACATGAAAAGGCATTTCAAATTCGGATACACCTGTAAAACTTTTTCAGCCAATTCCCACCCATTCATCTGGGGCATAACAACATCGGTCATGAGTAAATGAATCTTGAAGTCTGCATTCTGGCTCATACGAATTGCCTCATGGGGTGAAGAAGCACCTAGGACTTTGTAACCCAGGCGTTCGAGCATCGCCGATGTCATCTCAAGGATTGCTCGTTCATCCTCCACCAGCAGGATGGTTTCAGTACCGGAAAAAACGGCTATATCACCATTTTTTGTTGTTTTACTGGTTGCAGATGTTTTATGGGGAGGAAGGTAGATCTTAAATGTCGTCCCCATATCTAATTCACTGTAAACATATATGAAACCATCGTTCTGCTTGACAATGCCGTAGACCGTCGCGAGCCCGAGCCCGATTCCCCGGCCAGGACCTTTTGTTGTAAAAAAAGGTTCAAAAAGTTTATCAAGGGTTGCCCTGTCCATTCCAGTACCATTGTCACTGACGGTTAACAAGACATAATCGCCGGGAATAAAACCCACATGTTCCCTGGTATAAGCCTCATCTAAGGTAATGTTATCAGTCTCTATGGTTATTTTGCCGACACTTTTGATTGCATCCCGTGCATTGATGCATAAATTAGCCAATATCTGGTCAATCTGGGAGGGATCCATCTTGACCCATGACAAATTTTTCGCTGGCACCCATTTGATCGAAATATCCTCACCAATCAAACGGTGCAGCATTTTAAGCATCTCCGCTATGACATCATTAAGATTGAGCACCTTGGGATCAACGGTCTGTTTGCGTGCAAAGGCCAACAATTGTCGGGTTAAATTAGTGGAACGTTCAGAAGCTTTAAATATTTCTTTGATTCCTGGGAAAAAAGGATTTGATGGATCCATGTCTTCCAGAATTATTTCCGAATGGCCAAGGATGATACTGAGCATATTGTTGAAGTCGTGGGCCACGCCACCTGCAAGCCTGCCGATGGCTTCCATTTTCTGTGCCTGGATCAACTGTGCCTGGAGCATTTGACGCTCTTGTTCGGCTTGCTTACGTTCTGTTATTTCGCCGATCAAGCGTGCAGACACGTGGAGTCTACGTTTGGCCAGATCAATAATGTATGGCGGTCTTGATTCATAGCGGTTGGCGTGTTCTAAAAGGTCTTCAACGCTGACACCGTACTTTTCGGCCAAACCCTGGAGTTTTGCAGGATCCCGCGGAGGATCGCCATAGCCGACGTTGATCGAGCCAACAACTTCCTCACCGACAAATATAGGCAATGCATAGACGCGAAGACCGCCTTCGCATTCAATATCGACCGGTTTTCCGGTTTCCATGGCCTTTTTTGAGGCTTTACCCCAGCGGGATTCATGGCAGCACCATTGACCGCAGCGGAACGCCTCTTGATTGTCATTGGTGTTGCACAGCCGGCGTGACGCCTCGTCAATGAATCGGCACCAATCCGACACAAAAAGGCCAAGGGCGTAATCCCCATTTTTCTCATACACCGCTGTGAAGGTATCAAGCAGGTCAAGATAGTCGCCGGCAATATCGGACAGCAAAGTCTGACCCACAGCGTCAAGAATGACACGACAGGTATTGAACTGGGTCAGGTCACCAGAAGCAGAATCAAATTCTGTTCTGCCATTAAATCCTGCTCCACTTTTCGGGACACTTCGGGTCAGCATCCATTCAATGCGACGGAGGGACTCCTCAGCCTGCTTTTGGTCAGTGATATCCCGGGTTATCGTGGTGTAATTCATAACTTTTCCTGTTTCTGGATCCTGGGTCCGAAACAAATCACAAAGAACAGGGATCGCCTTGCCGGTCTTGAAATGTCGAAATCGAGATTCCCCGGCCCAGCGTCCAGTTAATCCCAGAGAGTGGCGGATGGTCTGCTTGAAAAACGGCAAATCCTCGGGAAAAAACCAGTCATCAATTTTTGTCGTTCTGGCAGCTTCGTCACCGTCAAGACCAATCATTTTCTGTCCGGCCGGATTGATGTAAATGATGTTCAAATCAATCTCTGCCACACCTATGAAGTCTTGGCTTCGTTTGATGATACCTGCCAGGAGCATATTCTCGTTCTCAATTTTTCTTCGACGGGTTATATCTTGAAAAATACAATGGGTGCACCGGAAATAGCCCTGGTCATTCCGTTGAATTTTCCCGTTAAAAGAGACAAGTATGGTTGCCCCGTCTTTTTTAACCATTTCAAATTCAACCCCAAGGATTTCACCAATGGCCTTGAACCTGGGAAAATTTTCCTTAAAATGGTTCGTCATGTCCCTGGCAAGAAAATCCCCGAAATTTTTACCTATCACTTCACCGCGTGAATATCCAAGCACCTCTAAAAAAGATGCGTTCACATCAATGATATTTCCATTCTCATCCAGGGACTGGTATGGCATGGGTGCATTCATGAAAAAGCGTTTAAACCTTTCCTCACTCTGTTTCAGCGCTTCGTTGGATTTTATTGCTTCAAGCAACTTTTGCTCTAACGCTTCATATGTGGGTTTGGAAGTCATAAAATCATTTCTCTCTTTTGCATGTTCAACAATTCCAATTTACTGCCCCTGGATTGCACTGTCACAGCATCACCCCACAGCCATGATTTACGCCTGATTTGAATGGCCATCCTTTAACAAGGTCTCAATGTTTTCAACGAATGACCCACCAAAAGGTTATTAAGTGTTCCTTTTTTCTGGCGATCGGAATTAAATAACCCTAAATACCCTATAAAAAATAATTCTACAAGACAAAGCAATCGTAAAAAAAATAATCGGATTTTAAATGCAATGCCCAGTGATTTTAACTATTGACAATGGTTTCATTTAAAACGATATTTTGCAGCACTGTAAATGAACCAAAAGGCAAGCAATTTCGTTCAAGTTATAAAATTTGCGGCCTAGGATAGGAGACGAATAAATATGCGTGACTTTGCACTGGAAAAGTACTTCTCAAAATGGGAATTCACCGCAAAATATCATATGACGGCTTCGGACATTGAGAGCATGTCTCTCTCCGAGCTTTTAGCCATGTCATCTTCCAAAGACCGCATCCGCTTTGAACAATTGTGGCTGGGGTACACAGAAACCTATGGCCACCCGGACCTTCGCTCAGAAATTGCAAAGACCTATGAAACGGCAATGCCTTCGGACATCCTGTGTTTTGCCGGTGCTGAAGAAGGGGTCTACATCGCCATGCGTGTGCTTCTAAACAGGGAGGACCATGCCATTGTGACCGTGCCCAATTATCAGGCAGCAGAAACCATTCCCCTTGATATCTGCGAGGTGTCAGGGGTTGCCCTTGATGAGGACAAAAACTGGACATTGGATATTGACAGGGTCAAACAGGCAATTAGACCTAATACAAAACTTATCTCCATAAATTTTCCCAACAACCCCACGGGGGCTGTTCTTGACAAGGAGCGCTTCCAGGCGTTGGTCTCCCTTTGCCGTGAACGGGGAATTTACCTGTTCAGTGATGAAGTGTACCGACTGGTTGAACGGGACGCGTCAATTCGACTGCCCCAGGTGGCTGACGTATACGAAAAAGGCCTCTCCCTGAATGTAATGTCTAAAGCATATGGTTTGCCGGGCCTTAGAATCGGCTGGATCATGACCAGGGATGCCGCTCTTTTGAAAAAGATGGAATGCTACAAGCATTATCTATCCATCTGCAACTCTGCCCCCAGCGAGATTCTTGCAATCATCGCACTTAAAGCCAAGGACAAAATCCTTGAACACAATCGCGCGTTAGTAAACCATAATGCTGAAAAACTGGGTGCTTTTTTCAACGAGTTTCCAGAACAATTCCAGTGGCAGCGACCCGATGGCGGATGTGTCGGGTTCCCACGGTATTTAGGCCCCAAAGATACCAATCAATTTTGTGAGGATCTTGTGGAGAAGACGGGCATTCTGCTTTTGCCGCCTGGAATATACCATTCCGAACTGATCAAAACACCCCAGGACAGGTTTCGCATCGGGTTTGGCCGTAAAAACATTGAACAGGGATTAAACGTTTTCCGTGATTATTTATTATCCTGATAAAAAGGTTCCTAGGAC
Organism: Desulforapulum autotrophicum HRM2; assembly: GCF_000020365.1. Taxonomy (NCBI): domain Bacteria; kingdom Pseudomonadati; phylum Thermodesulfobacteriota; class Desulfobacteria; order Desulfobacterales; family Desulfobacteraceae; genus Desulforapulum; species Desulforapulum autotrophicum. The sequence goes on from NC_012108.1 coordinate 4,374,904, forward strand.
CGCAGATTTTATAACCGGCAGGGCCGGAGCATGATATCTGCCCTGGCCCCAACAAACGATGAAATTCGAATCTTTACAGCAGAGGCGACCGGGGAAAGGTTTTCCCCATCCCATGCTGATTTACACCATCTCACTAAAACACTGATTCAGAAATTCGTAATACCGGATGCCGAACTCCAGGGTGGTCCTCTTCCACGGATCAAGTTCATGGGAGGACAATTGCTCCCGGATGCCCTTCAACGCGATGACATGGGCCCTGAGTTCTTCGGTGTAGGCTTCTAACTGCTCCATTCTCTTTTCTTCTTCCAGATGATCAAAAAAGAAAACCTTGAGCAATGCCTCGTCCCGGATACGTCCGATCTCCGGCTTAACCGCCAACCACTCCTGGAATGCCTTTTTCCCCTCATCCGTAAGGGTATACACCTTGTTCAGCTTCCCGTTCTTGATTTCCTGGCTGACCCTGACCCGGCCCTCCTTTTCCAGTTTTTTATATTTGGGATAGATGCTGCTGAACCCGGTATTGAAAAAATAGTGGGTGCTTTTCTCCATATATTTTTTCACCTCATAACCGGTCTTGGCGCCGTCCATAAGAAAGCCCAGCAGCATCATTTCAACCATATCGACCTCTATTTTTCCTGCATCTTGAGTGGAACCAGGGAGGTTCCCCGCCGTTCAGCGGTAATGGCCATGAGTTCCTGGCCGCTGGCAGGCGGTGGCACCTGGAGCACTTTTGGTTTTTCTTCCAGCCGGATCGCGTCCACAGGACAGGTGGTGACGCAAAGCCCACACCCAATGCACCTGGCATGGTCCACCACGGCTGCATCCCCGATCTCAATGGCATTCATCTGGCACCGATCCAGGCAGGTTTCACAGGCCGTACATTCTTCCGGATCAACCACGGCCCAATAGCGGTTGTGTACAAGCTCTCCCGGATTGGGCAGCATGTTCAGGGCCCGAAGCACCCCACAGCAGTCGCCGCAACAGTTGCACATCCCTCCGGGGTTCACCATGTTGGCTGGCTGGTTGACCAGTCCTGCCGCCTCACATTTATCCAGAATGGCACAGGCCTCCTCCTGATCAATGTAGCGGGCGATCTTGTTCTCCACGTAATAATCAGCATGGGAGCCAAAGAGCAGACAGACCTCCTTAGGCTTGTCGCACCCCTTTTCAAGCAATCCCCGCTGGGTCCGGCAGATGCAGTTGGCCACTGCAATCTTATCCTTTGCGTGGATGATGGCCTTGGCATCCTCATAGGCTGCCACCTTGTTGGTTATATCCACTGATTTTCCCACGGGAATGGTCCTCAGGGGTGGTACATTGTTACCCATGCCCGAGAGAAAGGCTTCTTCCATATAGGCGTTGGTCAACTCTGCAAGTTCCTTGTCCATCCGCCCCAGTTGGAACTCGTAGGAGCCAATGACAAAAGGTATGGCGGAATACCGTCTGGTACCGTTCTTGGTGTGGCGGAAAAGCAGTCCCCGCTTTGCCATGTCTTCTAATTTTTCCACCATGGCTTCAGGAGAACGTCCAGTCCTTGCCGCAAAAGCATCGGGCGCCTCCAGGAGCATGGAGAGATCCAGATAAATCTCAGCATCCTCTTCAGTATAGAGTTTCTCCAGAATTTTCAGTTCCACCCCGGACTCACTGGCCGGAAATCCCGTGGAGTACTGATCCATCTGCTCGCGGAGTCGATGATAAACTTCTGTTGCCATGCCCTCTCCTTATTTTCATATGGTTATATATCAAAACGATATATAACCAACTATAAAAATCTCCCGGCGGTGTCAACTTCTTTTTAACTGTTTATCGCATATAGAAGCGATCCACTACCATTCCATGCTTGACATATCAACCATAGTTCAGATAGTACCTAACAATCAAACCCAAGCCAGCTAATCCTTTACAAATCGGAGAGTTCAATGGACGCACCAGTACTTTTTCAGATTGAAGACCAGGTAGCAGTGATTACCCTGAACCGCCCGGAAAAACGCAATTCAATCAATCAGGCCCTGCTGACAGGACTATACGATGCCATTGAAGAGATAGAAGATTCAAAATCCATCCGGGCAGCCGTAATTACAGGAAACGGAAAATCCTTCTGTTCTGGAATCGACCTTTCAGCCCTTGACACGGAAAATCTGTTCGACCCCAGGGGCGATGGAAAAGATATGCCGGAAATATTTTCAAGTTGCACAAAACCATTAATCGGTGCCATAAACGGCCACGCCATCACCGGCGGGTTTGAGATCGCTTTGAACTGCGATTTTCTTATCGCTTCGGAAAATGCTTCGTTTGCCGACACCCATGCCAAGGTTGGAATCCATCCGGGTTGGGGAATGACCCAGTTGCTTCAGCAGGCTGTCGGGCAACGACGGGCACGGCAAATGTCATTTGGCTGTGAATTTATCACCGCAGCAACTGCACTTCAATGGGGCCTTGTTAACGAGGTTGTTTATCCCTCAATGCTCATGTCCAGGGCCATGCAGATTGCCAGGGGCATCTGCAATGTTGACGCCGGGTATCTTCAAATGATGAAAAACCTTATTGAGGCACAAAACAGTAACACCTTTGAAAAAGCACTTGCAATGGAGAGAAAAGGATTTAAAGCGTTTGTTGCTCACCAGATGAAGTTAAAACCTTAGGCAGGTGGGCACCCCAAACAGTTTACAAACGAGTGCGAGGAGTCGGTCCTATTGGTGTTTTTCTGGACATGGCATTAAAAACATTGAATCAACCCTGGCCCCATGTGCCTTAAGAGATCGTTTTTTTAGACAGACGATATTCATCCAGAATCCTTCGTACTTCTTTTGTCATGACGGATTTAATGACAGGCTTCATCAAAAAGCCCTTGACTCCGATTGTTTTGGAAAGGTCGTCATTCATCTTTTCACTGAAACCACTGCAGATGATGACCGGGATATCCGGTCGAATGGCAAGAATTTTTACGGCAAGCTGTTCCCCACTCATATTGGGCATGGACATGTCCGTAATGACCAGGTCAAAAGAGTCAATGTCCGCTTTAAATGCTTGTAAGGCATCGACACTGCTGCTTCTCTCAGAAACTTTATACCCAAGGCGTTCAAGCATCTGTTTTTGAAACCTCAAAATGGGGGCCTCATCATCAACCAGCAGTATCTTTTCAGTGCCACCCTGAAAATTTTTTGTTTCCTGGCCGGATTCTGACTGGGACCCCATTTTTATCAGCGGTAGATAAACATTAAAGGTTGTCCCTTTACCAACCTCACTTGAAAAATCAATATAACCCCTGCATTCCTTGACAATCCCGTACAATATGGAGAGGCCAAGCCCGGTTCCTTTATGCTTTTCCTTGGTCGTGAAATAAGGTTCAAAAATTTTATCCCGGCATGACAGTGGAATGCCACAACCGTTATCGGTTATGGACATCAGAACATATTTCCCTGGCCAAAAACTTACACCTGTCCTTTCATTCCCCTCCAGGATGATCTCTTGAACCTTGATCTCTATTTTTCCGCCGATTTCTTCCATGGCGTGATAGGCATTGGTTGTAAGGTTCATTAATATTTGATGGATATGAGTAGGATCAGCTTTAATTAATCCACAGTCTGTTTGAATATTCTCTACAATCTCGATGGATTTAGGAATTGAAGATCTGATCAATTTTAATGTCTCTTTGACAATTGACTGCACCTTCAACGGTCGCATCTCATCGCTTCCCTGACGGGAAAAGGTCAGGATTTGCTTTACCAGTTCCTTGGCCCGCATACTTGCAGTAAGAATCTCATCAAGGCTGCTTTGAAGTAATTCGTCTTCAGAATTCTCCTCCAGTAAAATTTGTGTATAACCGATAATGGGACTGAGAATATTATTAAAGTCATGGGCGATACCTCCGGCAAGAAGCCCGATGGCTTCCATTTTCTGGGCCTGATAGAGTTTCTTTTCCATTTGTTTTATTTCAGTAACATCCCTGAATACATGCAGAATGGAAACAGATCCGTCATCATTAACAAGCGTGTTGGTGGAAACATCAAAGGATCGATTGTCCAGGGGGCTGATAATATTGATTTGCCGGGATTCCGTTAATTTATTTTTTCCATAGTCGCACCAGGAGCATTGTGTATCAAAACCATGAATCGCTTTAAAACATTTTTCACCCCTGGCATCATATCCTATTCTACGGATCATATGTGAATTCAAATATTCAATGACAAACGCCTGGGAAACTATACATATGGGATATTCCATGGTGTCCATTATCGTTTGATACCGCGCTCTACTTTTTCTTATTCTATCTTCGTTTTGCTTGCGTTCTGTGATATCCGCTAAACAAAAAAGGACTTTCCTGGCACCACTAATCACGAGACGCGATGTGGAAATAAGAAAGACCATGGATACAGACTCACCGTTCAGTTGAAATGTCAGTTGCCCCTCTTCCCTCGTATGGTTCGTTCCGGTCTTAAAAGTATCTGAAATAAGAGAGTCTATTGGATATTCGACACACTCAAAATCGCAGTCACTACCTGTGCCAGAAATATTCAGACAGCAAAAAACGTCTCCAACCAGAAGACCCACTACATCCTCTTTGGTTTTTCCGATAAATTCAAAGCCCTTATAATTTACATCCTCAACACGCCCTTCGCCATTTAACAGGAAAAGGATATTCGGTGTACTGTTGAAAATGGTTTCAAGGCTGTCGACAGAATCCCTTAGTTGCCTTTGATTCTTTCTATGACTGCGGATATCGGCAAGGGCAGATACCAGCGCAAGAAATAGAACCATGAAGACAGATCCAAGAGGCCAGAATAAGGATTTATTCTTTTCATAGAAGGTTTCTGGTTTATTTAGAACAACACTTTGTTCTGGAAGCAGCGCCATTGGAATCTTCTGGCGTCCAAGCTCACCATGGTCAAAGACATATCTGCCTGCATTTTTCGACACAACCTTTATATCCCCAACGGGCTTCCCGTTCAAAATCTCAACGGCTATCTTTCCTGCAGTGTTCCCCTGTTTAAAGTGGCTGATGACTTTTCCACCCAATACTCCCTCCCCTATTCCGTGAAACCATAGATGATATAAAGGAAAGGAACCCCTCTTTTTGATGAGTGCAAGACTGTCATTAAATTGCAAACAGACGTTGTTTTTGTCACGATAGGCAGAAAGCAGCAGGACACTGCTGTCTGGATCAAGACCCTCTATTTTTTCTTCAAACTCCTGCCAGGACAAATTTTCAAGGGATACATGTGAAAAAGAAAGGTTTTTAAATTTTTTTCCCAATTGGTAGAATGTGCTTAAATCGCTTTGCCCGCTCGTGGTGCCATCCACTATCGCAATAATCTTCTTTGACCGAGGCTTAAGACTCTCCATCAGCTGTATCGTCTCCATCATGGAGACGGTTTCAACAACGCCGGTTATATTAGGATTTTCATCTTGTTTTCTCGCTAATTCAAGATTGTTCACCCCGAAAAAAACCATGGGCAGCCCCTTAAACAAATCATTCTGTTCCTTAATGACAAACAAAAGGGCATTGTCATCTCCAGCAATGACGACATCGTATCGAGGAAGAATTGAAAGTTTACGGGATAGCGTTTCTCTGAAGAAACGAATGCTGGCTTGATCAGGAAATCTTTTTGTATCCATGAACTCAACATCCAACAAAATATTTTTCCCGGCAAATGCATCTTTGAGCCCATTGACCTGTTCAAAAAATGTTGGGAAACCAGGATGATAGGAATTGATAAACAAGACTTTTCCATGGACATCAGCCTGTGCGCAATTCAAACAAAAGAACACGATGGAAATTAATATCATTCCCGCAATTTTTAAACACCCAGGCAGAGAGGCGTTTTTAATTCTACAAATGAAAACAGTCATATGCACATCCATTTGAAAGACATTATACAGGCAAGATTGTAAGTAGTGGCTGACCGAAAACCTGAGGTTGGGCGGTTCGAATAGGAGCTGAGCTCACAAAATTGTCCATATTCAAGGCGCAAAGAATTCTGAAACCAGAGCGTACCACTGTACGTGAGGATTTCGGAATTTTGCAGCAGCGCCGCAGATGGGTGAGTTTCCGTTCAAACACTAAGTATGAATATCACTTATAGGTATCAGTATTCACACAACTTGTCACGATAAAACGGCAGGGGAGTAAGCTTTAATCCGTCGGTAGGGTCATGGAAATTTTAAAATTTGCCAGACCAACGCCGAATTTTTGTCTGGTTTCAAGGCGCGTCAATGGGAGCATATTGAATTAAAATATGTGACCATTAAGGTAACGAAGAAGACGGCTTAAAAGACACGCCATGTGGGAGGCTTTATTTTGATCATGGGCCTAACGCAGAAAACAGGTAAAAAGACAAGTGGGATGGTTCATTGATGCTCAAATATGCCGCACTCCAGGCTGATCGGAGTGCAAAGGGGTCACATGGTCTGCCAGGGTATATATTTTTTTTATCCGGTCCAGAAAATCACCGCTGTACAAGCCGCAGGAAGAACTTAAAATAAAACAGCCTCCGGGTGTCATGGCCTTTAACATATCTGTGAATTCTAAAACCATTTCTTCAGAAAGCTCAGTTGCCAGAAGCGGTGCATCAATCCCAGCCATGATAACATGGTTGGGACCCATGAGGTCCCTCAGCTCCGGGAGATTATTGATACTGTGCTGCACTGCGGCAAGGCCGTCAATCTGCCAGGAACGAATAAGTTTTGTTAATTGCTTGATTTTGCCACAGGAATGTAAAAAAACAGGCAGTCCAGCGTTATGAATGTTATTGACAGATTCCCTGTAAAATCTTGTACACAGCATTTCAATATCTTTAGGCGAGATCATGGGGCCCTGATCTGCTGCAAGATCATCTGTGAGGATGATGCCCTGTACGCCCATGTCAAGACATTGAGAAATGAGATCAAGAATTCTTGTTTGTTCCTTTTCATAGGCTTTGATGATCTGACTGCGGTCCCGGGCCCAGCCCATGAGGACATTCATCAGCCCCATACTGTTGACCAGTTCCTGGAATGGCCCGTCAACCACGGCGGCAATAAACCGGCCGCCGATTTGGACAGCTTTTTTAAGATCGGCACATTCAAAGTAGCGATACCCCAGAGACGGTTTGCTAATGGTGTTATCCGTGACAGGAAGGCAGACCATCTCCTGCCCCAGCCGGTCGGCCATGGAAAAATGATTTTCAAGGCTATCTGTAAATCCGGCCTGTTTCAGAAGATCGGTTCCAAGCCAGACTTCTCCTTTTGGAACAGGAAACAAAGGGATATTATTTAATGTGGCGTTTATTTTGCCCGGAGCATCTTCTTCAAAGTTTTTTTCCATGTCTCATGAAAATCCTATTGCAAGTAAATTTAAAACATAACAATAGCAGATTTAAGCAGCGTTAACCAGTTTTGCACCGATATTGTCATACAGGAGAATAACGGTTACATATACAGGGCCTTTAAAAATTGTGCCTGAAATTGCTCACTGACAGTGAGTTCAAGGTACTCGACCCGATCGGCGATGCCGGCAGCTTCTGCCCGGCGTGTGGTAGACAAAAGGGCCTGTTTGGCGCCAATCCCGGCGGCATTTCCCACCTGACGGAACCGATCTATGGGAATATCGGGAAACATGCCTATGCCAACGGCAGCTTCCACACTGATGTAAGAACCAAAGGCTCCAGCAATAATAAATTCATCAACATCGGCTGCCGTGACACCTGCCGCATCCAGCAGCAGTTCAATACCCGCCCGCATGGCACCTTTGGCCAACTGAATTTCATTGATATCACTGCGGGTCAGAACAATATCATGACCGTTTCCGGTTATGGCAGCGGCGGCTAAAAGCACTTCGGGTAATTTTTCACCCTTGCGGACCAGGGGATGCTTGACATCCAGGGCACCCTTTTCGTTCATTGCCCCGCAGAGCTTGAGCTGGGCAATGGCATCCAGAATACCCGAGCCGCAGATTCCCACAGGCGCCGTATGGCCAATGGTTTGGAAGGCCAGCTTGTTGTCGACAATCTGAACCCGTTCAATGGCGCCGTCCGCAGCCCGCATGCCATCGTGGATATGGGCCCCTTCAAAAGCCGGTCCCGAAGCGGTTGAGCAGGCAATCATGCGACCATGGGCCACAAGGGTTATTTCCGTATTCGTGCCGATATCCAGGCTGATCACCACCCCTTTTTTCTTATGGGTATCCGTGGCAAGAAGCATGGAAAGATGATCGGCCCCGACAAAGCCAGCGATATTGGCCAGCAGATGAACAGTGGCACCGGGTGAAAAAGCCAGGTCAATTTCATCCGCCTTTACATCCAGCGGTGACGATACCGCCGCCACATACGGTGAAAGGCCCAACTGTTCCACCGGCAGGCCCAGCAGCAGGTGATGCATGGCGGTATTACCCACCATGACCGATTCCACAATCTGGGTCGGCAGATAAACCGGTGCATCGGTATCGTCCCCTGCTCCGGCCAGGGCGCAGAGATCAACAGCCAGTTCATTCAACGCATGGATGATGGCTTTTTGCAAAACATCCGATCCGTTCTCATGCATTAAAGAATAGGTGATCCGGGCCATCACGTCTTCACCGTAGGCAATCTGGGGGTTCATGATTCCTTTCAGGGCAAGGGTTTTACCGCTGGCCATATCCACCAGATACCCGGCCACCTTGGTGGTGCCGATGTCCACGGCCATCCCCAGCAAAGGGGTTCCGGGTGCACTGACACTGACCAGTTCGTCACCGCGCAGTCCCACCTGGATTTTCCATTTATTTCCACGTAAAAGGCCGGGAATTTGTTTGAGGACATTCATTCTACGACAATGCAGGGTAGACCCGTTGTTTGTCAAAACAGCAGCGCTGAGTCTCTCAAAATCCGCCTGCAGATCAATGGCCTCGGCTTTAGTCAAGGTCAAATCCAGAATCTTGATGGGCGATTCAAATTCAAAACTGATTTCTTCTCCCTCCACCTGGGTGCGCTGGGTTGCCGTCATGGACTCGGGGGGGACATCCACCCGGGTGGGGCCATAAATTTCAGTTTGACAGGCCAACCGTATACCCGAAGCCAGGTCATCGGAATCAAGAACTTTGATTTCAGTCTCGTTGGGTTTACTCACATGCTCTTGATCATCCAGACGAACCCGACAGGCGCCACAGGATCCCGCACCACCGCAAATAGCTGAAATACCGACTCCTGCCTCCTGGGCCGCTTCTAAAATCGTTGTGCCTGAATCAATTTCCACATGTTTTCCGATGGGTTGAAAGTCAACTTCAATTTTCATTTTTTCGAGTCCTTTAAAAATTTTTAAATTTAAAAATACTGTTCTTCTGTTCTGATAAAAGAGGCATAAATTCTGTTCTCCAAACCAAGCAAAGCCAGAACCAAATTGAATATTATAAAGTGAAAAGGTGATAATTCCCGCTCCAGCGTTTTATTCTGGCACTTTCAACTAAAAAAACATGGCTGGAGGCAAGCCCAAACGTATAAGAGAACGTTACGGTAACACATTAATCGTTACCAATGACATACGGTAACGCAACCTTAAATCCATCAAAATTTCAAGACCTTGGACTATCTTGCCAGGTTGGACGAACATATTCCCGGGAGATATGAGCAGACTGTGAAATACAATTTGGACAGAAAACAGTTCATTGAGTAGCCACTATAAAAAAAAGAATCAGCTTTTAAAGGTAATCTTTGGATCACTGGGCAATGCCAGCCCCACCCCCACCTCCAGGGCCTTGAGAATGGCTGCCGGCACAGGACATGACACATGGGGAATATTGACCTTGCATGCCCCAAGCACCTTTGACTGCCCTTTTTTAAACAGCTCGTCCATCACATTCAACGGTTCTGTCCCAAGGGCCGCAGCCACTTTCTTGTAGTTCGGGCACTGGCTTTCAATAGAAAGCCTTGCCATGTATCCCGGCTCCGGTTTTATTTTTATGGTTGTTGTAAAACCGCAAATTCCTGCAAAAACATCCACTTCAGTCGTTGAATCCTTACCCATGATCGATACTTCTCCTTGATAATTAAAACCTGCCATAAACACTTTGACGCCATAAACGCCTTGATTCTTATAGAGAGGGTTACAACAAAAATCAACTCTTTCACCAACTTTTTCCTCAAACCTAAAAGTTGCCGCGGTAGTTGGCTGGATACGCAAAAAGCCTGCCATCATAAAAAACCAGAATCAAAATGCTCAAACAGCACCCATCCGCTACCATGGGTGGACGCATAATTTGGGAGTCATAGTCGATTTTTTTTTAAAATGGCTTGACAGTGATATCTTTCCCTTTTATAGTTCCCGGTTATGACTGTCAGTAAATAAGTACTCGATTTTCGGGCTTCAATTTAAATAAAACGGGACAAACTTTTTAATGATCAGATCGATATAACCCATGATCATGAAGGCGTACCCCTGAAAAAAAAGCAGTCAGCTCCGAACATCAAGTAGACATTGAAAAAGGATATTTTCCAGACAATGGTACTATTTGCAGGAGCAATGATTGTCTTTCTGGCCGGGGCCGTTTTCCTGCCGTTTCTGGGCCGCAGCAAAAGGGCAAATACGGCAGGGGCCCTGTTTGCATTGGCAGGTTCCGTCATGGCCATGGCCGCAAGTATTGATGCCATCACCAGGGATGGATTTGACCTTGTTCTCCCCTGGAAATTTCTGTTGGGATCTCTCCATTTAAGAATGGATCCGCTGTCCGGTTTTTTTGGTCTGGTTATTTGCCTGGTGTCAGGGTTTTCCGCCATATATGGCGCACGGTATATGGATGCCTATGCAGGCAAAAAGCATCTGGGTATTGCCTGGTCCCTCTATCTAATTCTGACGGCCAGCATGATGCTGGTCATAACAGCATGGAACGGCGTGCTTTTCCTGATCGCCTGGGAAATCATGTCTGTTTCCTCTTTTCTCCTCGTTATCTTTGAATTCCAACGACCCGGGGTGCTCAAGGCCGGATGGATATATCTTGTCGCCACCCACCTTGGAACGGCCCTGCTGCTTGTGATGTTCATGGTCATGGGGAAAAACAACGCCTATGATTTTAACCTGGTGCAGGCTTCAAGCACGGGGGCTTCCCTGGTTTTTATCCTGGCCGTCATCGGTTTTGGAACAAAAGCAGGCTTGCTGCCCTTCCATGTCTGGCTGCCCGAAGCCCACCCGGCTGCCCCCTCCCATGTCTCCGCCGTGATGAGTGCAGCAATGATAAAAACAGGGATTTACGGCATTATCCGTATCTGCATGCTCATTGGCCCCCCAAAAGCGTCCTGGGGATGGACATTGATCATTATAGGCGCTATGACCGGAATTTTCGGCGTAATGTCGGCCCTGGCCCAGCAGGACATCAAACGACTACTGGCATATTCCAGCGTTGAAAACATGGGAATCATATGCATTGGCCTAGGACTCGGTTTCCTGGCTTTGAGCACAGGTCACCCGTTCATCGGCGCCCTTGGCATTTCAGGAGGGATGCTGCATGTGTTGAACCATGCCCTGTTTAAAAGCCTTTTATTCTTTGGGGCCGGTTCCGTGCTCCATTCCACCCATACCCGGGACATGGAAAAAATGGGGGGACTCATGAAATCCATGCCCGTCACTGGGACCACCTTTGTAATCGCTTCGGCAGCCGTTTGTGCCCTGCCGCCGTTGAACGGCTTTATCAGCGAATTCCTCATCTATTTTGGTGCCTTTTCTTCCCTGTACGCAAGTAAAGGCACCTTCAGTGTCCTGGCAGGTATTCTCGTCATCGTCTCCCTTGCCCTTATCGGTGGACTTGCCCTTGCCTGCTTTTCAAAGGCCGCAGGAATTGTTTTCTCAGGGCACCCCCGGTCTTCTGAAGCCCGTGATGCCCATGAATCACCCCTTGCCATGGGTATTCCCATGATCGTTCTTGCAGGCCTCTGTCTTCTGGTCGGAATATTCAGCCCCCTTGTCATTGACTTTTTTCAACCTGTCTTTGAAACCGTAATCAACAGCCTTGGGTCAACAGGATTCGCCCGCCTGAAATCTGCTGCCATCCCCCTTACCATGATCAGTAGAGCAGGCCTGATCATCCTGGCCACCATACTTTTACTTGCCGGCCTTCGCCGGTATCTTTTAAAAAACAGGACCATTCATACAACCGGCACCTGGGATTGCGGATATACCGCACCAACCGCCCGGATGCAATACACGGCCTCCTCGTTTGCAGACCCGATCACCGGCATGTTTGGCGCGATCCTCGGGTCCCGGAAAGATTTAAAAGCCGACACCTCCCTGTTCCCCATTTTTTTGTCCATAAAGACCCGCTCAACAGACCTCTTTATGTACCTGTTATATCGACCCGTATTCCATGCCATAGCATGGGTGGCTTTAAGGTTTCATTTTCTTCAGCGGGGATATAACCAGCTTTACATCCTTTATATTGTTATAACGCTGCTGGTATTGCTGCTCTGGCAAGTTTGATCAAAGGAACCCCATGCGATTTATCACTATCATTCACGTCCTTTCCGCCCTGATGTTGTCCCCTGTGATTCCTGGAATCATAAACAAAGTAAAGGCCCTGTTTGCAGGAAGAAAAGGAAAGCCTGTCCTGCAAATGTATTATGATCTGGGAAAATTATTAAGAAAAGGGAGCGTTTACAGCAGAACCACCACCTGGATATTCAAGGCCTCTCCACTGATCAGCACGGCAGCGGGTGTCGTCGGTGTCATGCTTGTTCCCCTGGGCAATGGATCCAACCTTCTGACCTTTCAAGGGGATATGATTCTGGTGGTCTATCTGTTCGGTTTTTCAAAGTTTGCCACGGTAATGGCAGCCCTTGACACTGGGTCTGCATTTGAAGGCATGGGCGCAAGCCGTGAGGTCCAGTTCTCCATGCTGGCGGAACCCGCCATGCTGCTGGGACTCTGTGCCCTGAGTGCATTGAGCGGGGAAACCTCCCTGAACACCATGTTTACCTCCCTGCAGACAGGAACCCGCCCGATTCTGGCAGCCGCCATATTCATCGTACTCCTTGCAGAAAATTCAAGAATTCCCTTTGATGACCCCAATACCCACCTGGAACTGACCATGGTCCATGAAGCCATGATCCTTGATCACAGCGGACCTGATCTTGCCCTGATAGAATATGGTGCCACCCTCAAGTTCTGGATTTATGCCTCCCTGACAGCCAGTCTCCTGGTTCCGCCAGGAATTTCCGGAGAAGGCAGTTCCCTGGTTGCAGGCCTGATCGCCCTGTTTCTTGTGGCGGTGGCAGTGGGAATTGTTGAATCAATCATGGCAAGACTGAGACTTATTCGGGTTCCTCAACTTCTGGTCGGGGCAACAATTTTATCATTGATCAGCCTGATTCTTATTATAAGGTAAAAAAAATGACCTCAACATTTAACTTCCTGGTTATTCTCTTGATACTTCTCAATTTCAGGCTGCTCAGTTCAAGCCGCCTGACCCCGTGCATTCATATCCTCATGATGCAGGCGGTGATATTGACCTGTGTCACCTGGCTGACCCATCAGAGTAACATGGACATACGTCTGATGATCCTGCTTGGCGTCAATATTGCCTTAAAAGCAATAGCGATGCCATGGATGCTGAGCCGTGTTGCCCATAAAACGGCTATTTCACGGGAACTTGATCCCATTGTGGGATACACGGCATCCCTTATTATCGGAGCATTCCTGCTGGGTTTCAGCGTCTTGATTTCACGACCGCTTTACCTTTCCCATACGGTCGTTGAAACCTTATTCCTTCCGGTGTCCCTGTTCACCATGTTTTCCGGACTGTTTATGACCATTGCCAGGAAAAAGGCCATCACCCAGGTGCTTGGCTATATGGTAATGGAAAACGGCATCTATACCTTTGGCATGGCCATGGCCATCCAGGAACCCTTTATTGTGGAATTAAGTGTTCTGCTGGATGTTTTTGTGGCGGTTCTGATCATGGGTGTTGCTATTTTTCATATCAGCCGGGAATTTGATCATATGGATACGGATCGGCTGTCTGTTTTGAGGGATTTATGATGATATGGCTCATCCTTCTGGTTCCGGCTGCTGCCGGCCTCATCTGTTTTCTATCGCGCAGCAGAAGCCTGTGTCGGTATCTGCTCTGTGTGGCTGCTGTTTTCCATTCCCTGCTGGTTGGATGGCAATGGTTCAACCATGGTAGTGCGCTGCAGTCTGCCTGGATCGGCCTGGATGACGCCGGTCTCCTGTTCCTTTCCATTACAAGCCTGCTGTTCCTGGGGTCATCGGTTTATACCTTTGGGTATTTGAAAGCCGAAGCCCAGGGGCACAGGCGGGATATGGAAGAAAATATTTTATTCAAAAACAGCAACGACGCCGTATTCACCGGTTGCCTGCTTTTTTTCCTGTCCACCATGTCCCTTGTAACGGTCAGCCGGCACCTGGGGCTCATGTGGGTGGCAATTGAGGCGACCACGCTTTCCAGCGCGCCATTGATCTATTACCATCGACACCACCGCAGCCTCGAAGCTGTCTGGAAATACCTTCTGATCTGCTCCATTGGAATCGCCCTTGCCATGCTGGGAAATTTCTTTATTGTTGTTGCCGGATCCAATATCAACGCCACAGGGAGTCTTTTATCCCTGGACACGCTTATGGCAAATGCCACCCGCCTCAATCCCACATGGCTCAAGGCCGCCTTTGTCCTCTGTCTTGTGGGGTACGGCACTAAAATGGGGCTTGCCCCCATGCACAACTGGCTGCCCGATGCCCACAGCGAGGCTCCTTCTTCGGTTTCAGCCCTGCTTTCCGGAGCGCTCTTAAACTGTGCCTTTCTGGTGCTGTTGAGAATCCATGTGGTCATGACCGCAGCCGGTCTCGGCCAGACCAGCGGCCGGCTTTTCATGATCCTGGGTCTGATATCCCTGGTGATTGCTGCGATCTTCATCATTGGCCAAAAAGACTTCAAACGGATGCTGGCCTATTCCAGTGTGGAACATATGGGGATCATCGCACTTGGCATCGGGGTTGGAGGAATTGGAATCTCCGGCAGCATATTCCATGCCGTCAACCATTCCCTGATCAAGGGCATGCTGTTCATGACAGCAGGGAATCTGATGACATCCTACCAGACCAAAGATATTGCCGGTGTAAGCGGACTTATCTATACCCGACCTGTAACTGCAATACTCTGGCTTGCAGGAACCGTCGCCATCATCGGGTCTCCCCCCTTTGGCATCTTTTTAAGTGAGCTGACAATCCTGGGCGCCATGGTCGACAAAGCCCGCTACGGGGTCGCTGCTGTTTATCTTTTGACCCTGGGAATTATCTTTGCCGCCCTGTCGGCAAAAGTACTGCCCATGGTATTTTCACAACCACCCGGGCAAACCGATCCGAAAAACACCTCCCCGACAGATCCGGAACCTGCCTGGTCCATTGCGCCCCTTGCCGTTTTCGGCATTCTTTCCCTTATCCTGGGGATCTACATGCCCCCATGGCTGGCAAAGGTCCTTGACGGAATCACCCTGTATGTTGGAGGACAATAATGGGGAATTCCCCAAAAAAAAGTTTAACGCTTTCCGATTGGACAGCGATTGACTACAACGACTGCCCGGTTGTCAGTATGGCTGATTTTCGCACCACCATCCTTGATGATGTCCGGAACAATTA
This sequence comes from Desulforapulum autotrophicum HRM2, assembly GCF_000020365.1. NCBI lineage: Bacteria > Pseudomonadati > Thermodesulfobacteriota > Desulfobacteria > Desulfobacterales > Desulfobacteraceae > Desulforapulum > Desulforapulum autotrophicum. Next base: position 4,390,486 of record NC_012108.1, read on the forward strand.
CCGCATCTGCTCATTCTTCGGTACTCCCAACCCAGAGGAAAAGATCCGGCTGATCTGCGTACTGGCAAACGATGATGCAGGCTCAGTGGAGGTGGTTGCAGCAGATACTGATCCTGCCTTTCAAAGTTTGACACCCGACTGCCCCCAGGTCCAGGCATTTGAGCGTGAAATCTACGAGCAATGGAATGTCCTGCCCCAGGGACATCCCTGGCTCAAGTCAGTCCGGTCCCACCCTCCAGTAGTCGCTGCCCATGGCAAAGCTGCCCATGCAGGTACAACAGATTTTTTCAGCATCGATGGAGAAGAAGCCCATGAGGTGGCGGTGGGCCCTGTCCATGCCGGCATCATAGAACCTGGACATTTCAGATTCCAATGCCATGGCGAGACCGTTTATCATCTGGAAATCAGCCTGGGATACCAGCATCGGGGGGTTGAACCGGCCCTTAAAGACGGGCCCGACAAACGGACGCTCCATTATTTTGAAACCCTTGCCGGCGATACCTCCATTGGCCATGGAACGGCAGGCTGCTGCATGATTGAGGCCCTTGCAGGTATAGACGTCCCGCCAAGGGGCCAGGCCATACGGGCAATTGCCGCTGAGCTGGAACGGATTGCCAACCATATCGGTGACCTGGGTGCCATTTCAGGCGATGTGGGGTTTTTACCGACCATGAGCTATTGCGGACGCATCCGGGGCGATGCCCTCAACCTGACCGCCATGATCTGCGGCAACCGATTTGGACGGGGCCTTGTCATCCCGGGCGGAACCGCATGGGACATCACCCACGCACAAACCGGGGAGTTGCTCAGACGACTGGATGAAATCCATGCAGATGCCCATTCAGCCATTGAACTGATGCTCAACACACCCTCGGTGCTTGCCCGTCTTGAAAACACAGGACAGGTTCCCACCCAGACAGCCCGGGAAATTGGCCTTGTGGGACTCGCGGCCAGGGCATCCGGACTGAAACAGGATGTCAGAACCAGCCATCCCTACGAAAACTACCGCCTTACCCCACTGCCCGTGATAACCAGGAAAACAGGGGATTGCCTTGCCCGTGCCCAGATCCGGTGGGGTGAGATTCAGGCGAGTTTTAAATTCATCCGCACGCTGCTTGCCGACCTGCCTGGCGGGGAAGTTGCCAACCTATGGGAGGGGAAACTTCCCCCCCAAAAAATGGCCACTATTCTCGTGGAAGGATGGCGGGGAGAAATCTGCCACACGGCTGCCACGGACAGCGCTGGGAAATTTTCATTTTATAAAATTGTTGATCCCTCCTTCCATAACTGGTTCGGCGTTTCCCTGGCCCTGCGCAACCAGCAGATCAGCGACTTCCCCCTGTGCAACAAGAGCTTTAACCTCTCCTATTGCGGTCATGATCTCTAAATATCGAGGAAGAAAAAATGTTTGATATCATAAGAACACGCTTTCAACAGAAATATCGAACCCTGTCATGGCCCCGGGGCCCTGCCCCAGAACTGCCCCATCGCTATGCAGGACGACCGATAATGGATGGCGACTGTCTTGAAAATTGCACCGCCTGTATCGACGCCTGCCCCACCGGGGCGATTTCCCTGTCCAACAACCAAAACCCAGCGCTACCGGCAGAGTTGTCCATGGATCTTGGCAAATGCCTTTTCTGCCGTAAATGTGAAACCGTGTGCACCCATGGGGTTATCACCTTTTCACGACAGTCCAGGATGGCTGCAACCCAAAGGGATGCCCTTATCATTAAAAAAAACAGCCCCGGGTTTACCGAACCCCTGACGAAAAAAGCCCCGGCAATTTTCAAAAAATCACTGAAACTTCGCCAGGTCTGTGCAGGCGGATGCAATGCCTGTGAAGCAGACACCAATGTTCTGGGGACAATCGGATGGGATTTAGCAAGGTTTGGAATTGACTTTGTTGCTTCACCAAGGCATGCAGACGGCCTTTTGGTAACAGGCCCTGTAACCCGCAACATGGAAACTGCCCTGAAAAAAACCTATGATGCCCTTCCCTCACCCAAGATCGTCATTGCCACCGGTGCCTGTGCCATATCCGGAGGACCCTATGCCGGTCATGCACAGCAGCATAATGGCGTGGACGCCATACTCCCCGTTGACCTCTACATTCCAGGATGCCCCCCCCATCCCTTCACCATCCTTGAAGCCCTGCTCTGCTATCTGGGTAAAATTTAGCCCGCTGCATCATAAAAGAAGGTTTCCATGGACGCTTTTTCAACCTTACCATTAACCAAACCAATGATCGATAACCTGGGGACTATGGGGTACCACAGGATGACTCCAGTCCAGGCCGGGGGGTTGCCCCATGTGCTCAAGGGGGAGGACCTGCTGGCCCAGGCCAAGACCGGAAGCGGGAAGACAGCGGCGTTTGGCATTGGCTTGTTGCATAACCTGAACGTGAAACGTTTCAGGGTCCAGGTCCTGGTGATGTGTCCGACCCGGGAGCTGCCCCATTCTCATCGCAACGGACGTGGCAGCCAGGGGCCTTGATATCAAAGGCCTCAGCGCGGTGATCAACTTTGATCTTCCCTTTGAGCCCGAGGTGTATGTCCACCGCATCGGCCGGACAGGCCGGGCCGGAAAAGAGGGCATGGCCTTTTCCCTAATGACCCCCAAAGAGCGGTTCCGGATGGAAGAGATCAACACCATGATGGGTGCTTGTTTTGGGGTGTCGGATGTGGAGGTGCTTGAGCCCGCCATCGAAGAGGATGCCATCGTCCCCATGGTGACCCTCTCCATCAACGGTGGCCGCAGGAGCAAGCTCAGGCCCGAAGATATACTGGGGGCACGGACCAAGGATGGGGGGCTTGCCGGCACCAGTGTGGGCAAGATCAACTGTTTTGATTCCAGCATAACGACCTCCTGTTGACCTTGGTTGACTGTTTTATGTTGCAATCATAGCGGGGATTGTTTAATAAGTATAATTATACAACATCAACCATAGCTAAAGTTATACTTATGTTACAGAATCTGGATCGGTTAAAAGTCTTTTACCATGTGTTTGCGCAGGAAAGTGTTGTTGCTGCAGCCGATGCGTTGTTTGTCAGTCAGTCTGCCGTCAGCCAGGCTATTCAAAAGCTGGAAAGGGAAGTGAACAGTCCCTTGTTCATCCGCCTGCACAAACAACTGGTACCAACGGCGGCAGGTGAACAGTTGTATGAAATTGTCCAGCCGTTTATGGCCGCCCTTGACACCTACCTGAAGAATCTTGAGATGGGGAAGGACCACCCCGTTGGTGAGTTACGTATCGGAGCCCCACCCGAATTTGGAAAAGCCTATCTGCCATCCCTAGTGGCAGGGTTCAGGGAGCAATATCCAGATGTATCGTTCACCCTTAAATTTGGAACCCCGGAAACCTTGCTGCCGCAGCTCAGGAAGGGGCTGGTGGATTTTGCTTTGGTGGATGTATTTTTAACCAGAAGCACACACCTGGGTTCCCTTGATATGTACCATTTTAATCCTGTTGTTGAAGAGGAGGTCATACTTGCCTGCTCCAGGCAGTACCATGAAAATCGGGTAAAAGGCGATCACTCGTTCGTCTCTTTATCAAAACAAAATTTCATCACCTACACAAAAGACCTGCAAACGATTAAGCAGTGGTTCAAACACCACTTTTCAAAAAAAAATATACACGTTCGTGATGTGTTAACTGTGGACAGCCACCGGGCAGTGATCTCCGCGATAAAAAGCAATATTGGCATGGGGATTGTTGTATCCCACCTGGTGAAGGAAGAGCTTGAAAATGGACAGATTGTTCATATAAAAACGACCAGTTCCGAAATTATAAACTCGATATCCCTTGCCCATTTGCAGGACAAAATCCCCACCTTTACAGAAAAGGTTTTTGAGCGCTACCTGGTAGACAAAATCAGAACCATGATTCCCCAGGGTAATTCTGGCATGAAGATTCCAGGCCATTGAAACCTCTGGTTCCTCTTCTGTCCCATGTCATGGCAACAATGAATAGATTCCCAGACCTCCGACATATAGTCTTGCAAACCATCTTATAGAAAGCGTTTAGGTGTTAAGTTTAATCTTGAATTAACACGATGACCTGCTGCTGCGGTTAGCAGTAGCAGGCCATCAGCACCGCTTGTTAGGCGTTTTTATTTTCGGTTCCGTTTTTCATCTGCTTCCCCAGATCGACAGACTTGAGAACGTATGGGATATTTACGCCGCAAAGCACATTGGTGATTCGTACCAAGAGCCAAAAGGCCCCGATTGGCAGTAGAATGACCTGAATTATAAATAATGCCACATACAAGTATGACAGCTTTAGAAGATTGGATACCATACTGCTCATATTCTGAATCATTGCATTAAGTGCTACACTTAGATCGGATGTCTTTTCTCCGACAAATCCAAATCCATTCTTTATGGACCCCCAAATACCGTCGACTTCAGGTATGCTCATATTCTTGAGGCGTTCCATCTCTGGAGAACTCATTGCGAGTTCATCCTTGGCCTTGGCGATCTCCGGTGAGAAATAATGATCATTCAAATAGGAACTTATAATTGAGGCAGTCGGCAGGCATAGGCGTGCAACGGCCAAGATGATGAGGGCTTTCAGCACGACAATTCGCAGCGCCGTTGCCCGGCCTCCTTTAAAAAAAGAAAGGGCAACAAATGCAATTATTGACAGACCAATGAGGGCAGGTACAAATGCGACACACAATTCATATGCTATTTTCTGGATCCCCAAAGAAACGATAGCTGTAATGAGAATGTCAGATGCCCGTTCGGTCATATCATCAAGTGGGTCCAAGGCCTGTCCGGCTGCCAATGCCACACCAAGCCCTCCCGGCTCAATCTGGATCTGGGACTCCTTTACAACAGAGACGGAAGCGTTAACTACTCTGCAAACACCATAGACCAATCCCGCCTTAGTCATTGCATCGGAAAAGTAAGCATCTGCTTTCTTATCCACATATGGCAATTTAAGACCAGGCAACATGAACAAAGTCAACGCAACGGCTATCAGGAGGATGGGTTTGGCAATGGATAAATGGATTTTCATTCAATTTCTCCACCTAACGTTTTAGGGTATAGAGGACTTTAAATCCTTAGTACCACTTCAATTTGGACCTTCAAAAATACTGTTTGATGTTATCTTAGCACAACTTAACCGTAAATTACTGGCAAAACTCTCATTCAGGTGCCTATACTCGAATTCAACCATATTTTGACTGTTTAACTCAACTTTCGGGATTGGCTGTTTACCTGGGGTCAACCCAGGAATAACACAGCATGTTTCGTCCTTCCTGGGGCTGGCTACACATTTCAAATCTATAATTTTTTCTTATATGCTTGTGACAAAAAGCAAGTTGTTATGCAGGTTTCAGTCTGACTGTACCATTGCATTTCACGGCATAAGTTCAAACTGGTTTATAATTCAAGGAATCGGAGCATGATGCCCTCACGCCAGGGGGATGGACTTAGTCGGTTCGCTGTTGCTGAGGACACTATAAACAAAATTCAAGATTCTGATAAAAATATCCGGGCACGGCGATTTTTATCACGCGTCGATTTTAGAACCACACTCCCTTACCTGGCGACTGGGCTGTTTTTGATCATTGAAATTATAACTGGCGGAAACGAAATTGAACATCAGATCCACTGGATCTATTCCTTTGCTGGCAGAAAAAAATAAACACGAAACATATGACGCAACTAAGCTTCTCGATCAAGACGGTATAGAACAGCAACCAAAACCAGACTGCCTGCCAACATCCAGATTGACCCGAACAACCACAAGGCGAGTGATACTGACAAATAAAATCCACGCATACCGATGGTGTAATGCAATGCGCCGTGATTGAGAACATGGGTAACAGCTTCCTCAGAGACGCTGGGATCGTCCTGTTGAAACGTGTTGATCATGAACCCGACGTGATTGTAATAGCGGATGCATAGTGTAAAATTAAAAAAAGTGATAAAAAAAACTATCCCCAGCAACATCAGTTTGAGCATCCACAATGCTTCGGTTTTTGTTCCCAGCAGATTGAACGCATTGGAAACCTCAATGAATACCCCCGGCCGAAAAGCTGCGTTGAGAGACCCAATACAGATAAGAAATGCGGTGGACGCTAAAAAGGTGGCAGCCATCAGTTGATTGCGCAGCGTCTGTATCGCCAGGATGTCTCGTTTTTCTTTCATGATCCCATTCACCCACATACGTCTCGCGTGATTTGTAATTCCGATGGCTGTCATCAAGGGATCATGGCGGACCTTTAAATAAAGGTGTATGTGATAGGAGACGAGAATGACAATTGTAGAAAAGACCAAAACAATTTCGAACAGTGAATTAATGGACATATTTATTTCCCGGCATGTAAAATGCTGTTTTTATATTGCTTTCATATTATACACAGGCCCTGTTTTCCAAGGCCCTTACATCATCACCACGGATTCTATGAAGAATTTTTGTAAATATCAAGCAAGCATGACCTCGCTGCATAATTTGCATAATTGTTGAATTTCAAAAGCCTTCTGAATTCAAATAGTATCATTGATACGGTCTGGGGTCTGCAATAATGGTATTATTTATAATAATCCACTTTCTCAAAAAAGAGCCCCAGAACAAAAAAAGATGAATAGTTCTGGAACTTTTTCCTTTTGAGATCAACGGCTCAATCTTTTTAGAATGGGATCGTCATTTATTGATATATTGGGAGGGATCTCTATTATGACAGCATGGTTGCCAAGATATTTATGAGAAAAATTGAAGCTGTAAATATTCTTCTCAGATGATATCGACACCTCAATTTTCATGTCCAACGATGAGCACCAGGCTCAAAATGCCCCGCGCGGGCGCGGGGCATTTTGTAGATTGAACGTTTAGAATCGGCTTATTTTTCTAATGGCTTATGGCAGAACCACCAGTCAAAGCATTCAAATGCATCTGACTTCTCCATGCGTTTTTCCGCATCAGCTTGATTCGTTGATGGCGGCATAATGATTCTATCACCTATCAATTCATTATCGGGCCAACCAGCCGCAACAGCCCCTTGCTGGTCGGATATTTGAAGGGCTTTGACTGAGCGGACAATTTCATCCATATTTCTACCCACTTCTTGTGGATAATACATGATCAAGCGAACCTTGCTATCTGGATCAACGATGAATACTGCTCGCACAGTGTTGGTTCCTTTACCCGGATGCAACATGCCGAGTTTCATAGCAACGGAATCATTGGCTGCAACAATAGGAAATTTGATATCCACGTCGAGTTCAGCCTTGATCCACTGTACCCATTTAATGTGAGAAAATACTTGATCAATGGACATACCAATCAACTTGCAACCAAGTTTTTCAAACTCCTCGTATCGTTTTTGAAACGCCACAAACTCTGTTGTGCAAACGGGTGTGAAGTCTGCCGGATGACTGAACAGCACAAACCATTTTCCCTTCATATCGCCGGGGATATTCATGGGACCGTGTGTTGACTGGACTTTTAACTCAGGCAACGCATCCCCGAGCAACGGCATATTTACTTTCGTTTCTTCCATTACCTCTTCTCCTTTGCATGTGCCGCCAGGTTGATTTTTAGCATTCCAGATGGCGGTGTTAATCTGGATGCCTAACACCTAAAAGTTACGAACAAAATTCATTACCCCCTGATGTTTCTCCAGAAGACGTGTGGAACTATGATTTAAAGATTCCAATCTGCTGCTTAAAGGGCTGATCAGCCCCTGGCCGCCGTCTCCAGTTCGTTTAAAATGGTGTTTAGATCAAGGCTGTATTTTTCAGCCATCTTTTCAAGTGATTCAAAGAGTGCGTTACAGCAGATACACTCACCGGCAAGGGCGTCATAACTCTTAAAAATGGCTTGAGTGCTTTCCCATTTGGCAACAATGTCCAGTACGGTCATCCCTGAAGTGATAAGAGCCATCTCCCTCCTTTGCTATTGAGCAATTTTCAATCCAATCGGATATCGTTTATTTGGCTGATTCCATCAGTTCTTTGTAGGGCCATCCGGCGATGCCGCCCTTCAGAATCAGCAGTCTGTCCTCGGAAATATTCCGGGACTTCATGTAGTCATAGCATCGCTGGGCACCGCCCGCTCCCCGGGGACAAACAACGACAACAGGGGTTTCTGTGTCAATGGATGCATCCACAGCATCATCTATCTTGGCTTTTTCCAAATCGCTTTTCACCGGGTAGGAATAGGTAGCAAGGGAACCCGGCAGGTGGTGAGCTTCAAATTCTTCCTTGACCTGAATATCCACAATGGTCACCGGTTCCTGGGTTTCTATCCAGGTTTTGACTTTTTCAGGGGATACGTAGTTATAATCGGATGCCACAACACCAGCAACGGCCATAAGAGAGATAACGACAAGAAATGTTAATGTTTTCATGGTTTTCATATAAAGTCCTCATTGATCATGGATTATTTACAAGCATGTCACAGCTTGAATGAATATGCATAATATAGGGGAGAGAATCACCATGGCAAATCGTTATTCCTTATAACTTTTACAGAATCGATAGAAAGATCCAATAACACACACCAGGCTCAGCCTAATACCTAAAACTCAATTATCAAGTTCTTTATAATCCCCATGTTCTGCGGACACAACAACGCATGAAACACGATAGCAGTAGGCGGGTGGGGACGGGTGTTGCCCTGAACGGATTAAATGGCAACGGTCGGCATGGACGCCGAAAGAGTTGCCATTTCCCTCGGAGCAGCCCATGGACGGGCTGCGAGAATGAGAGAAGGGCAACACCCGTTTCCGCCTGCCGATTTGAAGTGAATCTAAAAAACTTGATAATCGAGTAAAAGTTGCAAGCGGTAGTTGGCTGGATATGCAAGACGGCGGGCATGAGGCTGTAGTCGCCGGCCGAAAATGCCCGGCAACGCAGCAGGTCCGGTCAAATAGCGTTCACCAAAGTTTCTGGCTTTTAGTTTTGAACTTAAATACATTCAGGTGAGTGGGAAACCTGTGCATGGGGTCACCCCGATCATCAAGGTAGTGTTGTTTCCCCAAGCACTTTCTGGTGTCAATAATTTTTGATACAAATTTTATTGAATTTTTATTTGATCAGGCATGAGCATAAATCTACAAATATTTTTTTGTTGTATTTTCCTAGGACCACATCTTTTTTAATAATTTGTAATGCATCATATGGCTTTAAAGACTGTCTGAATGTTTTCTCTTGATATTTTAAGGATTCATAACTGTCAATCAAACCGACCACTTGACTTTCAAAAGATATCTGTTTCACCCCATTAGGATATCCACTACCATCTAATCTTTCATGGTGTTCAAGAGCTGTTATGCTTACCGATTTATCAAAAGTTGGGTAGAATTGTAAAACGTTAAAACCCTTAATCGCATGCTTTTTATAAATTGAAAATTCTTTGTCTGTAAGCCTTTCTTTTTTTTCAATTATTTCTTTTTCAATTCTACAAAGACCAATATCGTGCAAAAGTGCGGACAGGCTAAATATTTTAAGTCTCTCTTCAGAATATTTTTTAAAAAAACAATATTGTGCAACAAGAGCCAGAACATTTACAGAATGCTCAATGACTTTAGCACTTTTATTATTAATTACAACTAATGCATCTAATAAATCTGGGTTTTTCTTTGTTCCATAAAACAATATTTCTATGGTTTCAGGCAAAGAAGTTAGGTTGGTTTCCAATGGACCAGATAGGGCTTCTTCAACAATTAGACAAAGGCTGCTTTTTATGGCAACGATCCCTTTTGACGAGATTGCCCGTGCGAATTCAATGTTTAAAGCAGCTTGCAATTGTTTAGCAACAGCGCCTTCATCTTCTTTGCGGATAAAAAGATCGGAATATTGATTGTTTTCAAATGATCCTTCCTTCAGGTTTTCACCTGCTTTTTTATATAGTACAGGCTCTCCACTTTCTGAAAAATAATATAACGGAAAGTTATTACAAAATCGCATATATGAATTTTTAATTGGTATTAAATTTAACATATCCCTGAATATCTCAGCTAACAGTTTAAGAGACTATCGGCTATTATGCCATAAAAATTTAATTACGAATAGACAAGATTAAAACTGGACATCTCAATATCCAGCCCCCACCAAAAGGATGGGCTAGGCCTCTTTAAGATAAAACACCCCATAATCCTGTTGATGGTTTTGTTCGACACGGACTGTTTCCGTTTCCGATACGGACAAAACCTTACCTTTACAAACGTTATGGATGTTGCTACTAAATATTGGTAGCTATTTTGATTGGACATATGTTTAATTCAGAATTAACAATCGCCGGGATAGTTCTCTAATTGCTGTAGCAAAAAAAGCGTTTGAGATGAAAATATCCTTCATTATTTTTGCTGGTATTTTAGGCTCAATTTCAACCAAGCTTCGGGGTGGACGAAAATCACGGCATCTGGAGAATAGGGATGGATAATTGAGGCCAGGCATAATAATATACTTTTCCATAATGGTTTTATATCTATGAAATCATCCTTGCACCCAATGTTATTAGTCCTGATCATCATTGGCATGATGGCTGTGCTAACAAAGTGTCAATCCGAATCAGTAGACAATCCTGCGGATCATCCAACTTCTGAAAGCACAACCGCCCTGCCCATGGAAATGGCCCTCACCCCGGAAGGTGAATATCCTCCGCCGGGTTTCGAAGGAAAAAAATGGGCCGACATTGTCAACATGGCCCGGGGCCAAACTGTGAACTGGTACATGTGGGGCGGTAGTCAAGACACCAATACCTGGGTGACCGATTATGTGGCCCGTCAGTTGCGTGATCGCTACGGAGTCACCCTTAATGCCGTTTTCAGGAATATTGTCGACTCGGTAAGCCAAGTCAGGCAGGAACGCGCGGCGGGTCAGAACACGCACGGTGCTGTTGATCTGATCTGGATTAATGGTGAAAACTTCCAGGCCATGCGCGAAGAGCAATTGCTCTACGGTCCCTGGTCTCTGTATTTGCCCAATACCGTTTTTGTCGATTGGCAGGACGAAATCATTGCCAGGGATTTCAGCCTTCCTGTGGATGGCTACGAATCACCCTACGGCAAGGCGCAGATCGTATTTGCCTACAATCAAGCCAAGGTCGAATCGCCGCCCACAACCATTCCAGGCCTTTTTGAGTGGATCAAGGCCAATCCCGGCAAATTTACCTATCCGGCCTTACCTGATTTCACCGGAACCGCCTTTGTTTGTCAAATTTGTTATTGGACGGCAGGCAGGTATGACGTTTTCCAGGCTGAATACGATCAATCCAAAGCAGATCAATATCTTCCAGCCTGTTATGAAGCCCTCAATGGGATCGAACCATTTTTATGGAATCAGGGAAAGACGTATCCCATATCTGCAACGGAGCAGGAAGAGTTGTTTAAAGCCGGGGAAATCTTTTTTGATATCGACTATCAAACCGCCAATACTTCCAAACGTGTCACCGGCGGCATTTATCCGCCGCTAACGCGAACCTTTGTCTTTGAAAGCGGGACCCTGGCTAATACCCATTATGTGGCCATTCCTTACAACTCACCCCATAAGGCCGGGGCCATGGTTGTTGCCAACTTTCTTTTGTCCTTGGAAGCCCAGCTGGATAAAATCACTAAATGGGGCGACAGCCCCGCCGTGTCCCCCATGCTGCTGCCGATGGAATGGCGGCAGAAATTCAACCAGCTGCCAAGGGGAGCAGCGACGCTACCCCCAGGTGTTCTGGCCGAACATCGTCTGCCAGAGCCGCGTCCAGAATGGATTGAAGCCATCGAACGGGGTTGGTTACAACATGTTGCCAACGACTAACCAAGCTGCAGAGGAAGTCTATTGAAACGTCCAATAGTTATCAATCTGAAGCTCAAAGCCATCCTCACTGCACTGGTCCTGGCCTTGACCCCATTGTTCATCCTGGCGGCACTGAATCTCTGGAGCGTCAGACAAAGCCTGACCGATGTTGCCAACCAAACCTTGACCATAGCAGCTGAGCAGACCGCCAACCGAATCGATCAATTTCTGCTCGAAAACCTGATGGAAATCAGGGCCGCAGGTCAGCTGAGCCCCTTTGCCGAATATTTAAAATTGTCACCGAAAAAGCGCCCCGGCAGTATGGAAGAGATCCGTGTCACAACGATTTTGCGCACGTTGAGCCGAAAAAATCTTTTTTTGCCGACACCCTGTGGCGTATTGGATGCTTCCGGTATCAATATTCTGGATACCAAATCCTGGCGTATGGGGGAAAATGAATCCCAGACAATCTATTTCCAGACCCCCATTCAAACGGGCGCCCCCTACATCTCACCCATTCTTTTTCCTTCAAAAGTATCCCGTCAGGCATTCTTTTACGTCAGTGGACCGATATTCAATGTTGCAGGTATTGTGGTGGGTGTGCTGCGCATGCAAGTAAGCATCGCCTTTCTGGAGGATTTTATTGCCAGCACTTCCGGACTTGCCGGTCCTGATTCCTTTGGCCTGCTGCTGGATAAAAATCACCTCATCCTGGCCCACTCAAAGAATCAAGGAATGGTATTCAAAACCAGCCGCCCATTGAGTGAACAGTTGTTCGAGCAGTTGCAGTCTGCAGGCCAGCTTCCCCAGACCCTGCGGGGTGACCTGGCCATGGAGTTACCCACCCTTGAGAAAGCATTGCAGACGGACACCGGTTCAACCGTTTTTACTGCCGCTTTGACACCTGGCTCCAGCCAGTCGGATCAAGCCGTTTCTGTCGCCCTCGGCCAGGCCAATTGGCGGGTTGTTGTAGCTCAACCCCGGGACACTTTCCTCAAACCCATCGGCAAACAAATTAACAGCACACTATGGTTGGTCTGCGTCATTTCACTCATTGTGATAGCTGTTGCGATAATGGTTGCCCACCAACTCACGCGGCCTATTCTCAACATGACCGACATCGCCCGGCAAATTGCCACCGGTGATCTGACCGTCCAGGTGCCGATCCCCAGCCATGACGAACTGGGTCTTCTGGCACAATCATTCAATGACATGACAGCTCAACTGCGCGATTTGATCGGATCATTACAAAGGAGTGAAGAGAAATACAGACGATTGACAGAGAATGCCAAAGATATGATCTACCGGATGACCCTGCCTGAAGGCAAATATGAATATGTCAATTTGGCATCCGTTGATGTTTTTGGATATACCCCGGACGAGTTTTATGCTTCTCCCCTGCTGATAAAGGAAATAATTCATCCAGACTGGAGAGACTATTTTAACGAGCAATGGGCCAATCTTTTAAATGGAAAAGCACCATTGTCCTACGAATACCAGATCGTCCATAAATCCGGTTCGATTAAATGGCTGTACCAGAGGAACCTGTTACTCCTCAACAAAAAGGGTGTGCCAATTGCATTGGAATCGATTGTGACAGATATCACCGAACGTAAGCTGGCAGAACAAAGCTTGATAGAATCACATGAAAGATTTCTGAAGATTTTAGATAGCATTGATGCGTCCATCTATGTGGCGGATATGAACAATTATGAAATCCTGTTCATGAATAAACACATGAAAGAAAGCTTTGATAAGGATCTCACAGGAAAAATCTGCTGGGACGTTTTCAGGGGTGAGACCGGTCCCTGTCCACGTTGCACCAATGATAAATTGATAGATGAAAACGGGAAGCCCACGGACGTAGTCATCTGGCAGGATAAAAACCCCATAACCGAAAAATTTTATATCAACCATGACCGGGCGATTGAATGGACTGATGGTCGTATCGTAAGACTCCAAATAGCAACAGACATCAGTGAATTAAAAAAACTTGAAGCTCAATTACAGCAAGCTCAAAAAATGGAGTCCATCGGTCGATTGGCAGGCGGCGTTGCCCATGATTATAACAATTTGTCCAGTATCATCATCGGCTACGCTGAATTGGCTCTGGAGCAGGTAAAGCCGGAAGACCCTCTGCATGAAAACCTGGAACAAATTTTAACTGCTGCAATGCGCTCGACGGATATTACCCGACAATTACTGGCTTTTGCACGCAAGCAAACGATTGCTCCCAAGGTGATAGACCTGAACGAGACCATTGAAAACATGCTGAATATGTTTCGGCGGCTGATCGGAGAAAACATTGATCTTGACTGGCTGCCTGGAGCAAAAATCTGGCAGGTCAAACTGGACCCCTCTCAAATTGATCAAATCATGGCAAATCTTTGCGTTAATGCACGGGATGCGATAGCCGATGTGGGCAAGGTCATTGTGGAAACAAAAAATATCCGTTTCAATAAAGACGATTGCGATAATCATGCTGATTTTGTTCCTGGAGAATATGTATCGCTTGCTGTCAGCGATAACGGCAGTGGAATAGAGACGGACATCCTGGAAAACATTTTTGAACCGTTTTTCACCACCAAAGACCTTGGCCGGGGGACTGGCCTTGGACTGTCCACCGTATACGGTATTGTCAAACAGAACAACGGATTTGTAAACGCCTGCAGTGAACCAGGGAAAGGAACTACCATCAGGATTTATCTACCCCGGCATGCAAGCCAGGTGGTTGAAACCGGTAATGACGATAATATAAAAAATTCGTTAAGCCGGGGGGAAATAATATTGCTTGTTGAGGATGAAAGTTCAATCTTGAAACTCGTGAAAAGAATACTTGAGAAATTAGGATACATTCTACTGGCCACCTCCAGTCCACTCGAGGCTCTAAATCTGGCCAAAAATCAATCCTTCAAGATTAATCTTTTAATAACGGATGTGGTCATGCCTGAAATGAACGGCAGGGTATTGTCCGAACAGATTAAAAGCATTTATCCTGATCTTAAAACCCTTTTTATGTCTGGTTATACAGCTGATGTCATCGCCCACCAGGGTATACTGGAGGACGATGTTTTTTTTATATCCAAACCTTTTTCAATAAAAGAAATAGCCGCCAAAGTAAGAGAGGTCTTGGATCCGTCACAATAGTTCCTGCAGAATTCCTCATTGATAAAATTTTCGGTCCTAGGCAATTTCCAGTTCTCTGGCCCATTTTTTAACCATGGCTATTAGCGTAAGTACCGGAGGCGAACCCGGTGAACGGGGAAAAACACTTGTATCACAAACATAAAGATTCTTAATCTTCAAGCTCTCAAAATTTTGATCAACAACGGTACCAATAGCTGCAGTACCCCCTGGATGTCCACCTATCATTGTGCTGATGGAAATAGTATCGGGCTCGCAACCAGCTTTTATCAGTATTCGCGTGCAAAGGTCATCTCCCTTTTTCATATTTCTCATATCATTATCGGTCATTGGCTTTGACATTCTTCCCTTTGCATCAATCGACCCTTTATTTTCATCAGCAATCTTTGTAAACATGCCCATGGAATAGAGTCCTCTTTTCTTAAATTTCAAAATATTTTTAAAAAATGGCTTTATACGCATCATCTGAGAAAGCCAGGCCCCCTCACCTTTTACATTTCCTATCATAAAATGATCTGATTCTTCAAAGTCCTCGCATGCATGAGTGAATGTCATGGCTTTCCAAGGTCCTTTTTCTTTTGTAAAACCCACAACCACATCCATTGGATCCATGAAAAATGATTTGCCGGCCTCTTCAATTCCACTTTTCTGTAAAATAACCGGACTTCCCATACCACCTGCGGCCAGAATAATCATATCCGCATAAAGTTTTTCCGGAATATCTTTATTTCCAGAGACCCGAACTCCTATGGCTCTTTTTTTATCGTTATCCATAAGAACTTCTTCAACCCGAGTATTCATAATAAGGTCAATACCATTGGGCCATGCCATTGCTTTTCTCACATAATCACGAGCAGTCCAGCGTGCATTGATAGAACAACCGGACATACAGGAATCACATTTTGGATTACAGCGTGATGGGTCAATAAATTTTAGTTGCGGTAAAAAGTTGATGCCAAGCGTATCTGCGGCTTCCACAAGTCTCCGTGTTCCATTCCAGCCTTTCATAAACTCATTAGAGAAAGGTGCAAGCTTCAACTCATTGATGGTTTCCTGGATAGTGGGTTCGAGGTCCAAACCGAGGTCATCCTGAAACGACTTTGTCGGTCGAAAAGCATTACCGCTAAAAACCGCTGAAGAACCACCAAGTGTCAAAGCACGATCAATAATAATTCCTTCTTTTGAACGTGAAAAGAAAAGATGTTTGTCATAGAGATTTTTATATGTATGAAATACGCCTCGTCCTAATTGATCTTCAATCCCAGTTTCTATCATAAGAACTTTTTTGCCCCGCTTAACAAGTTCGAGGGCTGCTGTTGCACCAGAAGGTCCTGTGCCGACAATTATTACTTCCTGTCTCCTGTCCCTTTTTTTTGCCATTTTATACTCCTATACATTGTCATCAGGGGGGTCACTTTTCAGTTAGAAAGGGGGCGAATTAAAGAATTTGGCGAAAAGACAACACTGCATCCCCCCTGGTTAACGGCCCTGCCGATGATCACCCCCTCCTTTGATCTTGGAGAAACCGCATATTTATCGTAGATTCCATAGGATTTGATTTTACTTTTGGAAAGCTTATGACGCTTTCTTTTTTCAAGAAGAATCACATCTTTTCCGGCCCTGGCAAGCTCCCTTGCTACCGTCGCTCCACCGGGATCCGATCCCACAATCACATAATCGCTTGTCATCGTCTGCATGACATTCCCCTGTTTGAGTGCTGTCAACTTTACCACCTTAGAAACTGTGTTCAGGAATGTCAACAAAAATAGAGCGAACGTTCGTTACTTTAATTATTATGTGACCCAAACACCGACTGAAAAAGCCTACAGACCATTTTGAATGCCTTCCAACCTCTTCCCTCCACAACCCCTTCAAAAAAAAATTCAAGAAAAATATGCAATGATTTATAAGCCCTAAGGGTTCACTCAAAAATAAATTACCAATTTTGGGGGTCAAGTCGCCTGCCCTGCAAGGCGTGAAAATCCAGGCATATCAGGAATACGCCGAATTTTCACAACGCGTCAGGACTGGATGAATTGGCCTCCAAAATTCCGGGTAGAAGTTATTTTTGAGTGGGCCCTTACCGTTGTTTCTCCTAATTATAATACTTACAGCACTGCTAAACTATTTTTTGAAGCCAAAACAGATCATAAAACACCTTGGAAAAGGCAGCGGGGCCAAAGGTTTTATGCGCTGATTGGCGGTATCATCAGCATCAGTCATGGGCCGATGTATGCATGGTATGGTATGCTGCAGGATATGCGTTCTCGTGGACTCAAAGAATTCGTGATCAGCCCACCATTTACGTCTGTTCCAGAATCTGCCCTGAAAGTTGTCAGGCGTATTGAGTAAAAAGCCATTGCTTTGGATCGGAATTGATGTTTATATTTTCATTGGCCAAACCGTCTTTTTACCGAACTGCCAGCAGCCTGAAAAAGAATTGAGGAGGGAACTTATGCCACTAGTTGAAGCCCAGGGGCTTGAAAAAACCTATCAGGCAGGGGAGATTGAGATCAAGGCCATCCGGGGGGTGGATTTCTCCATTGAACCGGCATCCTTTGTCGCCTTCATCGGTCCCTCAGGAAGCGGCAAATCTACCCTGCTCAACATGATCGGCTGCCTTGACCCGCCTACGGGGGGTACACTTACGGTGGCCGGTAAGGACGTCACCGACTTAAGCCGCCGGGAAGCTGCCCGTTTTCGAGGCGAACATATCGGTTTTATTTTTCAGGATTTCAACCTGATTCCAGTTCTCACGGTCTTTGAGAATGTGGAATATCCCCTGGTCATGGTCCAGGACTGGCCGAAACGGAAACGACGTGAAAAGGTCCAAAAACTCCTGCAGGCCGTGGGGGTGAGCGACCAAAGTAACAAATATCCAGGTCAGATCTCCGGCGGCCAAAAACAACGGGTAGCCATCGCCCGGGCCCTGGTAACCGGTGCCAAGCTGGTGCTGGCCGATGAACCCACCGCCAACCTGGACCGGAAAACCGCCAAGCGGATTATCGAGTTGATGCAGGGAATGCGGACCGAGTTCGGCACCACCTTTATTTTTTCCACCCACGACCCAAGGGTGGTGGAAAACGTGGAAACCGTCTTCACCCTGGAAGACGGCAGACTGCAGGAGGAGGAAAATCATGGGTAATATCATCAAGCTGGCCATCCGCAACCTGCAGCGTTATAAGCGGCGTACCATTCTGACCTCCGCCTTGATCACCCTGGGCGTGATTGCCGTTCTGCTTTTCATTTCCGTGTCTGGATCATTCAAAGCAATGATGATAGCCCAGGTAACCGATTCCATGCTCGGCCATCTTCAGGTGCATCGTAAAGGATACCTGGCCTCCATGGACAGCCTGCCCCTGGATCTCAACCTCCAGGCCCCCCAGGCTGCCAGGGTAAAAAAGATTCTGGATGCCAGCAAGGCAGTTGAAGCTTATTCTCTGCGGATCAGGCTCGGCGCCATGTTCAGCAATTTTACCGAGACAACCAATATTCGCTTAAACGCCGTCAATCCAGAACAGGAGATGGCGACCGTACCCATGCTTGCTGAGCGTATCATCAAGGGCAGCAAGGAGGGGCTCCTGAAAAAAGGTGAAATTATCGTTCCCGAGCTCATTGCCAGGGGCATGAAAGTCGACGTCGGCGACACCATTGTCCTGGTAGCCACCAACAAGGACGGTTCGGTCAACGGGCAGCCTTTTGTGGTCCGCAGCATCCTGGAAGGAATTTCCGGCCCAGGCGGTCGGGACGGGGTAATCCATTTAAGCGATGCCAGAACGCTCTTGCGTATTGAGGATAATCAAATCAGTGAGATCGCCGTCCGCCTGAAGGATATGGACTTGATGACCCAGGTATTCGCAAGCCTGCAAAAACAACTCGGAGCCATTAAAAACAACATGGATAAACCGGTGTTCGAAGTACACACCTGGGAAAATCTATCACCTTTTTTCAATATCGCCCGCATGATTGACCTGATGACTTTATTTGTCAGGATCATGCTGGTGGCCATCGTCATGGTGAGCATCATGAACGTTATGATCATGGCGGTCTACGAACGCATCAATGAAATCGGCACCATTGCCGCCATCGGTACCGTGCCCGGCAGAATTCTTTCCCTTTTTATGGTTGAAGGCTTCCTGCTCGGGGTATTCGGCACCTTCATCGGCGTGGTCATCAGCCTTGCGGCCATTGCCGGAATGAACGCAGCCCAAATCAGTTTTGATTTCGGCCGCCAGAAGGGGCTGCTGCTGACCCCGACTATTTCCCCAAGTGAAGTACTCACCGTTGCCGCCATTGTTATTGGAATCGCGGCCCTGGCCAGTCTGCAGCCGGCCTGGAAAGCGTCCAGGATGGACCCGATTACTGCCCTACGTCACGTTTAACTTTTAGGGAGAAACCCATGAAAACCGCAAATCTTCAAATCATTGTGTTCTGTTTTGCATTCACCCTGGTTTCTGTTTTTACCACAAAGACATCGGCCGAAACCATGAAGATTGCCGTGGCCTCATCGGGCCAGACAAAGGGTGCAGCCATCAGCGAGCAGGCCGGGCGGGCCCCCTTTTTTCTGTTTTTTGATGACCGGGGTAATTTTCTCGAAAACATAGCAAATCCTGGTGGTGACCAGTCCCGCAACGCCGGGCCAGTCACTGCTTTATTCCTATCCGACCAGGGAGTGACCCTGGTTATCGCCGGAGAATTCGGCAACAAGATGATACGGGCCCTGGAGAAACATCATATCCGCTATATCAAGAAAAAAGGAGTTGTTGACCATGCTGTGCAGACAATTATCCAAAACCGTTAGCAAAGCCATCCTCCTGGCAGTCCTTTCCTCGTGTTTCCTAATCAGCGGTGCCCTTGCTTTGGACGGCAACGAAATCCTCCGCCAGGTTGACCGCAACATGCAGCCGGAATCTTACGAGATGTATCGCAAGCTGATCAACATCGAACCTGACGGCAAGAAAAAGGAGTTTGTATTCTACACCATCAAAAAGGGGCTGGATAAAGTGGTGGCCCTCTTTCTCTCCCCGGCCAGCGAAAAAGGCCGTGCCACCCTGCGCCTGGGAGACAATATGTGGCTTTATATTCCCAATGTGGGCAAGCCTTTGCGGATCACCAGCCTGCAGTCGGTGGTGGGAGGAATATTTAACAACTCCGACATCCTTCGCCTTGATTATCAAGTCGAGTATGACGTCGAAAAGATCACCGACCAGGAGGAGAGCTTCCTCCTGAAACTGAAGGCCAAATCCACTTCAGTGGCCTATGACCGCCTGGAAATGAAGGTGGATAAAAAAAACCTGCTGCCCACCACCATCGAGTGCTACGCCATCAGCGGCATGCTGATTAAAACCCTGCATTATACAAAGATAGAAGATTTTGGCGATGGTGTCGTCAGGCCCTCGATGCTCGAGACCGACAGTCCCCTAAATAAAGGCTATCGGTCGGTAATGATTTTTGCCAAGGTCCGGAAAAAAGAACTGGCAGATGAGGTTTTTACCCTCAATTATATGCCCAGGGTTCATGAGCTGCGGTAGGGAACAAAAATCCGTTTTTTCTTGCCTTGCCTTGATTGCCGCCGGGTTGCTGTTTTTTTCTCCATCTCCGGTTCATGCAGCTGAAGAGTTCAGCTTTGATGTTGATGAACTTGAAAAAAAAAACTTTGAATGGGGCGGTTATGCCGAGCTTAAATGGGAACATATGTATCTCAATGAGGGCTCTGCCTTTGAGATTCTCAACCCCTCCAAACCGTCGGGATCGACCCTGGATCGTCTCAGCGGGACCCTGCAGATCGATGGCAGTTACCTGGGCGGCATAACCAGCCTTAACTGGACCCTAAAAGCCAGCGGGCAGCAGGATAATCTCGACTGGTATGACCAAGCGGATATTTTTGAAGCCTATGTCGGCCTGAAGCCAACCCCTCGGTTGGCCGCCTCCCTCGGCAAAAAATCATATAAATGGGGCAAGGGTTATGCCTGGAATCCGGCTGGTTTTCTCAACCGTCCCAAAGATCCCGATGATCCGGAAGAGGCACTGGAAGGCTACACGACCGTTGAACTTGACCTGGTAAAAAGCTTTGCCGGAAAGTTGCAGACGGCGGCCCTGACCACTGTGATCCTGCCGGTCTGGAATGAGATCAATGAAGAGTTCGGCGAGATCAACAACGTCAACCTGGCGGTCAAGCTCTATCTGCTTTACAAAGATACCGATATCGACCTGATCTACTACACCGGCAACAGCCGTTCAAGTCGTTATGGGCTTGATTTTGCCAAAAACCTGGCTGCCAACTTTGAGATTCATGGGGAACTGGCCTATCTTCCCAACCAGGAGACCTTTGTTCTGCAAAAAGATGGGTCAACACTGCTCCGGGAAAGATCGGCGCTTTCCGGCCTTATAGGCCTGCGCTATCTGTCCGAGAACAACATTACCAGCATCATTGAATATTATCACAATGATAGCGGCTACAGCACCGGGGAGATGGATCGTTTTTATCAGCTCGTTGTCGAAGGGGAAAATCAATTGTATTCTTCAGGATCTGACCTGCTGCTCGACCAGGCTCGGGACGTGAGCCGGAAAGGATACGGCAGACCACAATCGGGGCGCAATTACCTCTATGGCCGGTTCACCCAGCAGGAGCCGTTTGATATCCTCTACTTTACACCGGGGCTGATAACCATTTACAACCTTGATGATCTCAGCTTTTCAATAAGCCCGGAAATTTTATACACAGGCTTTACCAACTGGGAGATGCGCCTGCGTTGCACCTTTCGGGAAGGCTCTTCCTTCACCGAGTACGACGAGAAACTCACCCACAGCAAGCTGGAATTACGGCTGCGTTATTTTTTCTGATGCCACCTGAAAATTGCAGAAAACAATGTCATCAATGGTCAATCTGCAAAAAGGACACCTATTACCCCTTCAAACAGAATACCAACACGGCATTTATCAGAAATGCCGACATCGGCATTTCTGATAAATGTTGATGCATGGGACCTTTAAATTATTTATGACCTGTCATGGCGTTCTTCAGGGTTAAGCAATGGATCACATATTATAGAAAGGATTGATGTGCTCTGGCTTTTCTCGCCCTGAAGTCATATGCATACAAACCCCGTTTACGCCTTCTACTTTTTTGGCAATTTTTTCTAACATGGCAACCGTATCAGGCCGGGAGATCTCTCGTTCATCAATGTTACCGATGGTGATTAACCCGGAACTTGCGGTAACATTGACCTTGGGAGCAAGATGCATCAAAGCTGTTTGAACCCTGGCAGCCAGGGCAAGGTCTTCAAGTTTTTTCTGGGATTCAGGCGTGGTCTGATAAACTGTTTTTTTAATTGCTTCGCATAGAATATCAACGGCATCGTCCACCGTCATTGAGCTGACGTTAATGACTATATCGTAGAGTTTGCTGTCCAGAGTATCTACGCCATAAACTTTGATGCCCCATTTACGGCGTTCTTCATCATCTTTTTTCAGAATGTACCGGGCTTCCTCGGCTGAAATTTTTTCCCGGCGCATTTCCTCTTTAACCCTGTCTTCGATATTGGCAAGAATTCTTACCTTGAGAACATGGGAAATATCCCGGAGAAAGAAATGACCTGCCAGACCATGATACACGACATTGTCTTTGCGCGTGTGCTCAAGCAGAGAAGAGCGAAGGAAGGCAACATATCGTTCCTTACCGTGACTGAATCGTTCAAGTACTGTGGGGGCATCATGGAGTGCCCTTATGAGCTTGATTTCAGGAATGTTGAACTCATCAGAAGCTTCTATAAGAAGATCCCGGGAAAGGCATTCATATCCCAGCCTTTGGGCCAGTTTTTCCGCAACATCCTTCCCCCTGCTGTAAGAACCACGGGAAATTGTTATAATGGGCATATTTGTCCTTTTCGTACTTAATAAATTTAGATCCATGGGGCTAAAAATGAATACCCAGTTAAGGATCATGAAGGCGAAAATTATACGCCTAAGACTTACTGTTGTAAAGTTTTAATAATGTTTATCCCAAGATTAAACACTAAACACCGGTATTCCCATGTGAACAGCCAATCCCGAAAGTTGTGTTTCAGCCCTTTTAATTTTTTTTGGCTTGATCAAGGACCTGACGCACTTTTGAACACTATAGATCAGCACTTAAAATCGGTATATGGGTCAGGCGGTAAGTCCGATTATCCAGCGGACTTAATTTTTCTTCATTAGGAGTAACCTATTCGTCTTCATACTCTTCAGGATAATACTTTTTTATGCATGAAGGACAGATTGTGTGACTAAAATCGACACCTGAATGTTTATGGATATACTCCTCTATCTGCTCATAATAACCTTGGTCATTTCGAATGTTTTTGCAGAAAGAGCAAATTGGCAGCATGCCACTAAGTTGATTGATATCGGCAATTGCGTCTTCGAGTTTTCTATTGGCTAGCTCTAAATTGGATGTTGTTGAGGTCAGTTCCCCATTCAGACGTAGTAACTCTTGATTTTGCTTACCAAGCTTTTTTTCCGACAAAATACGTTCAGCTATTTCCAGATGAAGTTGCTCGTTGAGTTGTTCCCTTGCGACTATTCCTTTGTTCAAATCGTTATTGAGTATCTCGTTACGAATCCCGATTTCTGAAGCGCACACACTGGCAGTATGCATCACACTACCTGCACGCAACAAGACAGCAATGAAAAACAAAGAAAGCAACCCCAAAATATTCATGAGGACCCCACCTTCATAGAAAAATCGTAACGATAGCGGCAGTACAGTCAGGAAAACAAATGAAGTATATGATAATGTCCATGTATAATACGTTGCGACAGCTGCGGCGCTCAAAGGCAAAATAACTACAGGCCAAACCAGCTGATATACCGAGTCTGTCGGCCATAAAAAAACAGGCGGAATGGCCCACATCAAGCCGGAGACCAGAACACCGAGGACATGGAGGGTTGCCCACCGGTTAATATCAAATATTAATGGTGCTCTTTGTTGAAACGCAAATATAATATAACCTCTTATTAGAGTAACAAGAACTGAAATACCGGCCCACAAGGAAAGTTTCCATTGAGGAACGACATGCCAGAAAGCAACGCAGGACGTAAGTGTAACGATTAGAACACCAATCAGGCCGGTCCAGGTTTGCCGATAAAGTAGTTGAATCTGAGCTTCACGCATCTTTTGAGTGATATTATCGAATTGTTTTGTTACACATTTTTCCATTATCACATTCATCTCCACAATTAAGCGCTCATTGGCCCAGTTCAAAATAGGGGGCTCAGATGTAGATAATTCCACAGATATACTATATTATCCTATGATGAATTTCAAAAAAATAATTTTTTGTGTTTTCTGGGGAACGGTTTTAATTTCATGTTCCACTTTACATACGACGTATAACATCACAAAAAAAACAGTCAATGCGACCTATGGTACAGCCAAATTCATTACAAAATTAGGGGTTGGGACATTAAAAATGTCATATAAAATTGGTACATTTACATTTGATGTTATCACAGCACCATTGGAATGGCCAATGACATCTGACATTGAGAGTATTGATGGTTTATCTCCAAAGGAAGCTGTCAGGCAGGGCAGAGTAAAAAATTCTCCTTATGTGGTAAAAGGGAAACGCTATGTGCCCATGTCAGTAGCAAAAGCTGCGACATATCAAGAAGTTGGAACAGCCTCATGGTATGGAAACGAAACCTTACGTCAAAAAGGTGGACATATGACAGCAAATGGTGAAGCTTTTGACCCAGGAAAACCAACCGCTGCACACAAGCACTTGCCCCTGCCAATTCATGTTAAGGTAACAAATCTTGCGAATAATCGCTCCATAATAGTTAGAGTTAATGATCGTGGTCCTTTTTCCGGCAATCGAATCATAGATCTTAGTGCTGATGCCGCAAAAAAACTTGGCTTTTACCGCCAGGGGACAGCCAGGGTGAAAGTTGAAACTGTAGAAATTTAAAAACTCAGCCTGTACATTTTTCTGGATCAATACACACCCCAGCCGCGTTAATGGCCACGATCCATGCAAGGCCGGATCACCCAGCAATAGCGCCAATAAGCCAAGCCTGACCCTTTTCTTTCCCTGACCCTTTTCTTTCCAAATGTGATGCCTATGTTATTAAGTTGATTTTGAACAATGATTTTCGACAATGGTAGAAGTAATAAAAAGTGTGGTGAGTCCCTTATTTATGGACAAAGGAGTTGGATGATGGAATTGGCAATTTCAGCTTTGATCTCCGGTCTGGTGCTGCTCGTCTGGAGTGCGGATCGGTTTGTGGAAGGCTCAGCCGCCACTGCAAGATATTTCGGCATGCCGCCGCTGCTCATTGGGATGGTAATCGTCGGATTTGGAACATCCGCACCTGAAATGGTCGTTTCGGCCCTGGCTGCTTTTCAAGGCAATCCAGGTATCGCCCTGGGAAACGCATATGGCTCAAACATAGCCAACATTGCACTGATTCTTGGGGTAACCGCCCTGATAAGCCCAATCATGGTGCATTCAACGGTATTGCGAAAAGAACTGCCCATACTGACATTATTGACCGCCCTTTCCGTCATCCTCCTAGCTGACCTGGAACTGACACGATGGGATGCAATTCTCCTTTTGCTGGTATTTGGCTGTCTGATGGCATGGACAATCCATCAGGGTTTAAAACAGAAAACCGACTCTCTGGCAAAAGAGGTGAAAACAACTATAGCTGAAAAAGCGATGCCGATCAAACGGGCTGTTTTCTGGCTCGTGGTCGGTCTGGTGCTCCTGATTGCAAGTTCCCGTATCCTTGTGTGGGGTGCTGTTGAAATTGCCCATATTTTCAATGTAAGCGATATGATCATCGGATTGACCATTGTGGCTGTCGGTACTTCATTGCCGGAACTTGCCTCATCCATTATTGCCATACGCAAGGGTGAGCATGATATCGCCCTGGGAAATGTTCTTGGTTCCAATCTGTTCAATACACTTGCCGTGGTTGGAATCGCCGGAACGATTCATCCCTTTGCAGTGGAACCTGAAACACTTTCCCGGGATATGGTTGTTCTGGGGGTGCTGACTGTTTCACTTTTCCTGATCGGGTATGGATTCAGGGGGCGACAGGGACGCATAAACCGTTTTGAAGGTATCGTTCTCCTGCTTGTGTATGCAGGATATACCGCATGCTTGATCCGCAAAGTAATACTCGTTCAGGCAGGGTAGATTTTTTATCAAAGTCTGCCCCCGCACGAATACCATACTTGCACTAGAGTATATTGATTCCAGTCTGATAGTTTGTTTTGCGTTGGAATATTTTTTATTGAGCCCCTTTCAGAAATAAAAAAATCAATCAAAGGGTCTTAGTTTCTTATCTTTGATATTCGTGTTTTTATGGTACCTAAAAGTTGCAAGCGCCCTTTGGCCGGATATGCAAGGCGCCGGACATGCAGCTGTAGTCGTCTACTGCAAATGTCCGGGAACGCAGCAGCTCCGATCAAAGGGTACTCCCTGGGGTTCGCTTGTTTTGAGTTTTGATTATTTATTTTTTACGCGGCGGGAAGCACCGGTAAGTGCGACAAGGCCCATGCCCAGAAGCAGAATGCCGGCCGGTTCTGGAACCGGGTTGGCCACGATATTGTCGAACTGTAAATATTCGCCATCGCCGAAACTAACAGAGGCAAGGCCTGTGAAGTCGTCGTTGAAAAAGAAGGTCTCATTGCCGAAAGATCCATCGGTGGTCACATCCTGGCTGACCGTGGAACCGTCTCCATACATTCCAATGAAGGTGATTGATGTTTCATAGACCCCGTCACCGCCGTAGCCTTCGCTAAGGTCGATGGCGGCCAGGTTAAACAAGGATCCATCTGCAGCGGTCAGGAAAGTTGCTGTTGAATACTGGTTAATAAGCGCCCCAGATCCCGTGTAATCGAACACATCAGATGGCTCAAAAGCGAAGAAAGAACTATCCTCAGTGGCGGTGAGGGTGAATCCGCCTTCAGTATAGGGGCTATCAACATCACCGGCCAGGGAATCAAAGGTCAGGGTGGTGGCATCTGCCAGGGGTGAGAGTAAAAACACGCAGGTCAGCATACCAAGTAAGATGGTGGTTCTTTTCATTTTTTCGTCTCCTGTTAAAATAGTCAATTCATGGGTATCAGATCAGTTTGGCAACAAAATCATTTTCATGGTTGAGGACGGCCCAGACGGTCCTGGTTCTGGCGTCTACACCGTAGGTTCCAACATCGTAACCCGGTTTCCAGCCGCCGCGTTTAAAGATTTTGGTTCCACCGGTGTTTAGATCAACCGCATTGACCCACTGGTCATTTTCATTTCTGGCGGCAAGGGCAAAATCCCCCCTCATGAGCTCAGAAGCACGGATCTTCCTTGGATTATAGGTGAGGGAAAGGGTGTATACATCGGTTTCCTGACTTTCGTCCTCACTGGGCAGCGGGCCGGTCAGGTCTGTGTCATAAAGACTTAAGTTGTCCGTCATCCCCCACAGAGTAAAGATCTGGCTGGCAGCATCCGCCACCTGGTCGGACTCAGCCCAGCCCGTGTTGACAGTTTTTACCAGATCACGGTTCAGGGAATCGGTCTCGGTGTTGCCGTTCACCCCGTCAAGTATCCTGGCAATGGTGCCTGAAAAGCTGCTGATAATGCTGGTGTAGGTTTCACCCTGGGCCACTTCGTACTGCTCTCCGTTAAGGCTGTACCCAAACCGTTCCCTTAAATAAAAGGTAAAATCAGAGGCGGCTGTAAGACTGACACCACCATAGTCCTGGCCGTGACTGGAAGAGTAGAAATCAACCGTTACCCTGGGGCCGTCAACTGTGACAATATAGTAGCCAACGGTATAGAGTTCCTGCTGAAGGGGGGTCTCCCGTCCATCGTCCCCTGATTTGGGGGTATAAAACTTGTAGCTGTTGGAGGAGGTAATAATCTGGGGGACCTTGTAATATCCGTCACTGGTGGAAACCAGGGACCGATGATGCATGTGGTCGTGGCCACCCATATAGTATCCCACACGGTTATTGCAGAGGCTGGTGATAAACTGGTCCCTGGGACCAGGATTGGAGGTAAGGCCGCTACCGAACAGGTTGTCCTTGTGGTTCTGCCCCATCAGGTTTTTGTGGCCGAAGACAAAGGCATGGTTTCCTTCGGTATTTGACGCCAGCATGGCGTCCACCCAGTCCACCTGGTCCACCATGTTGTTATTATAACTTGAGGTGCCGTCGTAATTGGTTCCGTCGACACGGATAAACTGGTCGAGCATGACACAACGGATATTGTTGTAATCAAAGGCATAGGTCAGGCCCTCCAGGCTCTGGATGTCCGAAGGCTGAAAGTTGGTTGCCCCGTTAAGATTGGTTCCATTTCCCAGGGTCTGGGGGAAAAGATCCGGCAGCTCACTGGCTGCGGTTGCACTGGCCTCGTGGTTACCGCGCAGGGGGAAAAATCCAATGCCGGCATCGTATAAAGCCTGGGCATGTGCTGCCCTTGTGGGCATGGAGCGTATTCCGCCTACAGATTCATCGTTACACAGGTCGCCGACCTGGATGACAAATTTAACGCCCTGCTGGATGAACTGCTCGTTCAGGGCGTCAATTATTCCCGTGGCGCAGGTCATGTCCCCGCCTGATCCGATCTTCCACTGGGTATCGGACATGACACCAAACTGCCAGGCATTGCTGGTAATGGCTGCACTGGCCTTTCCCATACGGAAAAACGGCAGATTGAGCGTTGACAGCCCCAGACCGGCTATCCCGGCACCGCCATATTTTAAAAATTGTCTTCTATCCATACTTTTTTTCATCAAATCTCCTCCAAAAATCATTAATTAATTAATAATTCAGTCGTTTGATCAAATCTTCACCTCCCAAACGAACAACACCTGTACTCCGGCTGACTTTCCCCAAAAAATAAAATCTTCAAATGCATTTTCAAAAATCTAATAGAAGCAATACAGTTAAATTGTTAGGAACAAATGTTGTCTTGGTTAAATTTGAGTTTGATAATTAGTGGCTGACCGAAAACCTGTGTTTGGGCGGCTCGAAGAGGAGCTATGCTCACAAAATTGCCCAGATGCAATGCGCATCAAAGGAAGCATGGAAAAAAACCATGTCAAATTTTTTTACACCATGTAAAAACCCTACCCTCTTTTTTCAGCCATGATTTTGTCCCGGGATTTGTTTGATTGGCCAAAGCTACGACCAAAGCTGTATTTATGCTGCCGATTCAGTATTCATGACCCTGTGGCGTCTATTTTGCAAAGGTGCAGAACTGCGAAAAGCACGATAAAAAAACGCTTTTGGGCAAGAAAATTTTAAGGGATTTGAAACATGGCCCGAACCGGGCACATGGTTGGAAAAAGAAAAAGATACGCGTTAAAACAGCAGGACAGCGTATTTTTAGAAAAGGAGTTACCAAATGAGCATGACCAATCTCAATGAAAAACGATTTCAAGCTGCAAAGGAAAAAATACATCTTGAACTGGTCAACTATTTTACCCGTCTTAACTGCGAACAAAGAGTATGGGACTTCATGACGTCCATAAGGTTCCAGGCGCAAGGCAGATACTTCACCCATCTCCAGGCCAAACGACTGATATCATACCTCTCCCGCCATTATGGCATCCGCAGGGCAAATATCAACACGGCCCTGGCGTTCAAGGCTTTCTCCGATATTCGTGATAAAAAGAACGCAAAAATCCTGCGACTTAAAAGGGACTGCATCCCCGATGAGGAATTTGAACAACAGATGTGTGAACTGGAGGACCTGCGTCTTGAAAAGCATCTGGAATATTGGCAGGCACTGGAGCTTACAGTACTGATTCTCGACCATTACCCAGGCTGTATCAAAAATTTAACCACGTAAAGGTACAGCCAGGCTTAAATATTTGCCATTTTCTTCAAACATCAATTTTTTATCCGTCATCATTTTTAAAAAGGGCACTACCTTCTCCTGAGTCAGCCCTTGAAAATGATGAAGGATTTTTTCCAGAGACTGATGCTGCCCACAATAGAGGTACACTTTTCTGGAGAGCCCTTCCAGGCGATGGGTAAAAGGCGCTTTTGAGAGTCGCTCCTGGCGGATGATCATAAAATCTCTACCATCCCGATAACTCAGAATCGGTGTATCACCCCCGGTCCGGTGAATCCGGGTATAGTTTTTTTCCCAGTCATCAACCCTTTGTTCAACCGGCCGCCACAGTTGTTTCTGAAATCCCATGTCGCCGCGGTACCTCTGGATCAGAAAGGTCATGTGGCGGTGAATCTCTTGTGGAAATATTTTTGCATAATTGGGATGGTTGAAAATGGCCTTGACGCCAAAAGCTGCTGGATCATCATATACACTGCTGCCATGTCCCAGCCAGAAAGGCACAAGCGTCGGGGGACGGAAAAAAGCAGCAAACTCAATGTTCCGGAGGGTTTCATCCATGTCCGCAAGATCACTGCCAGGAAAATGGAGTATCAGGTTGGCGTTGTTGGCGATACCCAATCCTTCACAGTGCTTCATGATTTCCAGATTCTGGATGGCGGTGGTTCCCTTGTTTAATTTTTTCAGCAGGCTGGAACTGAGGGATTCAATACCGATCTGGATCTTGCTGACGCCGGCAGCACCCATTTTTTCCAGCACCCGTTTCTGAGTGGTGGCCCTGAGTTCACAGAAAAGATCAAGATCTTTTTCCAGTCCGGCCAGCTGATCAAACATCTCCATGGCGGTTTTTGCCGGCATAAGGTTGTCCATGAACGCCACGGAAAGCGTGCGGTATTTTGAAGTCAGATGGTCAATTTCGCGGCATACCTGTTCCGGGCCTTTACACCGGTACCCCTGCCAGTTACGGTTAAGATTGCAGAAGGCACAGCCTGAATGTTCTGAATTGGAAGCCTGCCACCGGCATCCCCGGGATGCTTCGGCCAGGAGTGTAGGGAAAAAAGTGTTGTCCGGCGCAGCTGTTTTCATCAAATGAAAATAGTCGTCATAATCGGGAACAGGCAGATCCGTGAGATCGGCCATCTGGTCGAAGGTTACCGGGTTTTCACCTGTACAGGAGCATGGCGTAACAAGACCCGGGATGCGGGAGATCTCCTCAGAATCGGCGGAACGCCTTAAATGGCGCACCAGGCTGCAAAGAGGTCGTTCGCCTTCTCCGTTAACGACAAAATCGATTTCCGGGAATACTGTAAAAATATCCTTGATGGAATCTCCCGCAAACATGGAACCGCCAATGACAATGGCGAGCTTTGGAAATTTTTTTTTAATAGATCGGATGAAGTACAAAGAGGAGGTGAGCTGACAAAAACAGATTGAAAAGCCTGCCAGACCAAAGCGGTCCCAGTTGATGCTGCTGATAAATTCATCGGCAACCACTGCCGCCTGATGCGTCAGGGCTTTAAAGTCGACCTTGAATGACAGGGGATTGCCCTTTGCTTCTTTGCAGAACATCGTTTGAATGAGGTCGAATCGCTCCGGATATAAGAGCGCTGCGTAAACGGATTCAGCCAGCCAGGTTTTTTCAGAGATTTCACGATACAGGGGATAACCGATGGCCGCCGCCAGTTTCAGATAGAAGTGGTGGGTATTCACCTCAAGGTCGGGGATCTCCTGCCTCAGATATGATTTCAGCGCACCGAGCTGAATGGATGGGCGGGTGAAAAGCGGCCAGGGGGTGGATACAAGAGTAATACGTTCTAGTTGATTTTTAATTTCTGACGGACCCATGCAGCTAACTTCTCCTTGAAATTTTTTCATACTGTGTAAACAAACAGTCAATGAAATTCAATTTTGTTCAGCATCAGCCCAGACGAAGGGGCAATATGCCGTAAAGGCAAATGGCTCATTCCCTTGAGCGACACTTTAATATCTTCCAGGCCGATTTCACCCCGTCCCAGGCTGAGCAGCTGGCCCATTATCAACCGGACCTGATACCGCATGAACCCCTTTGAATGGATATGGTAGGCATAACTTTCTGCCGGGAAAAAATTGGCCTTAAAAATTCGGTTCTCTTCTATTTTACTGACCAGCACCTCCCTTTTAAAGGTTGTCCGGGTGCCGGGTTTGGTGCAGTAGCTTCTGAAATTATGCCTGCCCTGGAACAACAGGGCTCCTTGCTTCATCAGGTCAATATCAAGCCAATGGCAGAACGAAGAAATGAGCGGCGCACAGAACGGATGGCATTTTTCTCCAAAGGCGAACAGGTAGATGTACGCCTTGGTTCTTGGGGCGTTGATGATGCTGAAATTTCGGTCAACCCCTTGAGCCTTTATCACCCGGATGTCGTTGGGCAGATTTTGATTAAAATCCTTCACCAGCTGCTCGACATTCAAAGGTTCATGGACAAAAAGTTCAAAGGCGGAATGATTTGCAGAGACCATTGCATCGGTGCGGCTGCTTCCGAGAATCTTAAAGTCAGAATGGCCGAGGATGAATGCAACTGTTTTTTCAACCATGGCCTCCACGGTTTTTAGCCCCGGCTGTTTCAGCCAGCCATGGTAGCGAAATCCCAGGTATTGAATATGGATCAGATAGTAATATTTTTCCATGGGCCGTATCCAGACTGAAATTAAAGACTGCCCTGCATCTGTTTTTTGACATCGGCAACCAATTGCTGATGCAGAACGTTCTCCGAATCTTCCCAGAGTGCTTTTTCTCCCCAGTGAAGCGCGTTTGGAAAATCCTTTTGCTGGCGGTAGTTTTCCGCAATGGCATACAGAACAATCTGCAGCGGTGCATTCCTGCCTTCAGATGGAAGATCCAGCACCTTTTTGAAATCAGCCACGGCAGCGTTGTGATTCTTTTTAACCGTATAACAACTTCCCCTGCCGATCAGGCTCTCCTCGTCCTGGGGGTTCAATGTCAAAGACCGGGAGTAAAGCACAATCGCATCGTCAATCCGTCCTTCGATTTCGGAAATTTTGCCCAGATAAAAATAGGGATTGTCGCCATCCCCGTGGCGATAAACAGGATTTATCCTGACAACTTCCTCAAATGCCCGGACAGCAGCAATCCCGTCCGGCTTGTTGAAACATCTCAAACCTTCATCAAACCAGTCTGTCACAGAAAGTGGTGTTCCTTTTTTATCCATCAGATTCCCTGTTGTACGCTTTAAAATCTGCGGTTTTTTCCGCAGCAGTTTCATTGTTGAGAGAAATTCTCCATCAAAAACGAATACTATCCCCAGAGTTCCTGAACCAACCCTCGGCCCAGATCCAGATATTCATTGGGCTGTAATGCCTCTATATGCCGCCGTATCAAAATGTGCCCTCATCCATGATTATCTTTTTATTATAAATTGACATCCTCATGAATTCTCATTTTTATTTGTTCGATTTACAATGCCATGAAAAACGCTCCTTGTATATGATCTTTGGTTAAAAGGACACCAGGTCAACCACCTGACCCGTTTCATAAGCCCTGAAGAACGGGTACCCCATCCCCCAGTCAAGATCATGGCTGGCGCAGGAAAGAACCCGGCAGATATGAAGGCAGGAAGATGGCCAACCGCTTTAAAAAGCTTGTTTATCATGGGGTGGCAGAGCACATTATCAGCTTCAGCAAAGCGGCTGATTTTTCGAATAAATCTGTTGCTGAGTTTGATCAGGAAGCCCATTTCGTATCATGATTATCCTGGTAAACGATGCCGATATCCTCATTGTTCCCTTAAAAATTGATCTGCTGACAACTTTTTTCCGCCTCTCATATGAATTTCATATGACAGACGTTGTTTTGTCCATCCCGGACAGCTCCTGCCAGTCCTGCCTTTTTTCTTGATTTCCTTCACGCTCCTTGATACCACTATTAAAGCTGAGCCTGGATACAGTTAAATTGCTCTATGCCGTTCAGTTATCGATATAAAAGGCTAATTAATCAAAACCTGTAAAGGAGAAAACCAAATGGCTAATTGTTGCGATATGAAAGAAGGCGATGTGTATTATTGTGAAGCTTGTGGCCTTGAATTGAAAGTGTCTAAACCTTGTGCCTGTAATGCGGGATCTAAGGATGCTTGCAGTGTTCCGTTGATGTGTTGCGGTAAGGAAATGAAGAAAAAATAGAATTTGTTTTTTATAACCGGCACGGCCGGAGCGAGGGATGGCATCCGGCCACAACGAATATGGAAACTCCGCCAATGTTAATGCTTTGGTGGGTGTTTCATATAAAAATTGAGATCTACACAGCCCAACTGACTGCTTTAGTAATGAACCCTCTGGATTTTAACTGAATTTCAGAGGGTTCCCCTTAAATAAGTGAATATGAAAAAATAAACTGAAACTACAGATCAACTTTTTATAACCAGACAAAATTGTGAATTGCACAATGAAAAACGAAGAAGAAAGAGTTAACATTCAAAATACAAAAAAGGACCAAAATATAAAATTGTCACCCTTTGGTCGTTTGTTTAGATTGCTTGCATCATGGTTTGGGTTTACTGGTCTTTACGCCATGTTTGCCATTTGCCCTTTTTGTGGACAGCAAGGATGTCCTGTCGGTATGGCATCAGCAGGGACTGTTGGAGCGTTTTTTGCGCTGTGTATTCAAGATTGGAAACGGCTTTTTTTATATATTAAGCAAAAATTGAGCAAAAAAGATTATAATCCCCCAAATCACCAGATGGGGGGAAAAGCCGTCACTGTTGACCGGCGCATTTAAGGGACTCGAAAATAACACAAAAATCAGAGATAAGAATCTAACCGCTTAAAACATCACGGTCAAGCTGGCGCTAACCAAATGCAAATTACCGCTGTAGGTCCCGTTGGCAATATTGGCCTCCCCTGCGGATGCCAGCCCCACATTATTGTCCTTGTCCCGATCAAGATTCAACTGGTATCCGTAGCTGAGTGCCAGGCTGGCCCGTTTCCAGCCATAGCTGCCGCCCAGGCAGAACAAGTGGCAGTCGGAATCCGGGGTTGACGGTTCAAAAGTATCATCGGGCACGGCATTTTCCTGATACAGATATCCGGCGGAAAGGGCCAGCTGCTTGGTCAACTGATATTCGGCGCCGATATTATAAGTCCAGGTATCGTGCCATTTTTTTTCAATGGTTTGAGAGGTTTGATTCAATACCGCCTGATCCATTTCAATTTCCAGGCTGTCAAAACAGGACCAGCCTTCCCATCGCATTCCCACCTCAACGGTCAATTGATCCGTAAAGGCATAGGCCACACCTGCGGTAAACTGAGCGGGCAGGGTCATATCCGCATTGCCGTTGGTATCTGGCAATATACCGGTGGATGCCAATGCATCGGGAATATCACTAAACACAACGTCTCCGTCAATATCCACCGTCACTTTACTTCGATAGGAAGCGCCAAAAGTCAGCTTATCCGTAAAGGCCACCGCAAGGCCAAGGTTATACCCAACCCCATTGCCATCGCCTGAAAATTTCTGGTTGCCGTCAGAAAGTTCATAAGCCTTAGAGAATCCGAGCAAAGAGCCGATCCCCGCAGAGTTGACCCGCTGCTCCAGCGTCGTGTCCAGCCACAGAAAATCAACCCCTGCAGCCAAAGAGACCCTCGGGCTCAGGCGATAGGATATGACCGGATTGACCATATAGGTTTGGATTTCTGAACTTGTGGCGATGTAGCGCCCCTCCCAGTGGTCGTCCCAATTTGTACCCAGGCCAAAGGGGACAAAACACCCCAATCCCGCGCTGATCCGGTCAGTAAACGCATGGGTCATATATACGGTGCTGGGGAAATAGACATTGTCCTCGTTGTGATAAGTCTCCCCGGTAAGATCGCTTTTAAACTCCCGGGTCGGCACGACCAGTGTGGTCCCAAATTCCATCTGGGTTCCCGAAAGCTGATTGATCAAAGCCGGATTAAAAAATACCGCCGAAGGGCTGTCCAGATGGGCCACAACCGCATTGGCCTGACCAAGGGCCTTGGCGCCCTGGGTAAAAATGCCAAAACCAGCACCGTAACTGTAAGAGGATGATAGAACGACAAGAAGCATTAAAA
This sequence comes from Desulforapulum autotrophicum HRM2, assembly GCF_000020365.1. Classification (NCBI taxonomy): domain Bacteria; kingdom Pseudomonadati; phylum Thermodesulfobacteriota; class Desulfobacteria; order Desulfobacterales; family Desulfobacteraceae; genus Desulforapulum; species Desulforapulum autotrophicum. The sequence goes on from NC_012108.1 coordinate 4,426,286, forward strand.
CCGGAGCAAGCGCAAACCCGGAATATCTGAATTTCATCATAAATCCCTTAACCTTTAAACTATAAAAGAATCAAACCACTTTAAATCGCCCTATTTTTCAAAGACGAAACACCTAAAGCAAACCTGGCCGGAATAGTCAAGGACAGATAAATTGCACAATCCTTGACAGCCGGTTGGTCGCATTCAGTCAAGTTCTAAAACTTGGAGTCCTTAGCGAACGGATACTCCCTGCTCTTCAAAGTGATCTGAATGGTTTATGAATTAAAATAGGCAAATTGCCCGTTTATAGAAAAATCCAAAGTTGATCAAAGATAACACGTGGAACAAATTTTAAATTCATATTCAGCTTGAATAAAATTTGCTATGATTGTACGGTTTTTCTTGGAAGACGATTTTGATTCTGACTTTTCCATATGGACTTCCTTTTATAGGTTAAACCTTTCAGTTCAACCATACATGGAAATCATTCAATTGTATAATTGTTAAATCGCTCCCTATATCCGTTAGAATGGATATGATTTTTTAAAAATTATTTAATATATTAGGGTTCTTCACGGTGAACAACAATAAAATAATTTTAGAATCAGAGATCAGAACGATTTTGCTTAAAGGCCTTTATCAATTTGCACAAGAGGAAATTGGTAAAGATGCAATCAAAATATTCAACTGGATAGATACATCTAAATATAGAATAAAAAATAAATTTAAAAACAAAATAGAAGATTTAACAATTGAGCACCTGATAGAAGAAGATAATTTTGCAATTTCCAATACACTTTCAAATCAAATCTTTGCAAAAGCAGAGGAACTTTTACCAGGAGAAGATCCTCTTTATCGGCAGGGAATTCATTTTATTCGAAACAATAAATTAGTAAGATTAATGAGTAGTATTGTGAAAAGGATGCCCCTAGAATTTCTGCTAAAGCGCGGGAACAAAGAGAATAAGAATTATAACAATATTCTCACAATCCATTCTTATCGTGGAGATGGGAATCAAATATTTATAGAAAATCATTTTCTTGACGGCATTAGTTTAACAATTGATGGTCATGTTCAAAACAAGCCTGTTTGCAATCAATATAGGGGGTGTCTTGCAGGGTATATGGAAATAGCAGGATTTCAAGAGTATACGGTTAAAGAAATTCAGTGTGTAACCGAAGGGGCAGAATTTTGCAAATATGAACTTTCCTGGGTAAAAAAACCACCGATCAAACAAAGAATTCAACGAAATTTATTGTCTTTTTTTGCAAAAGATCTACTTTCAGATATGCAGAATAAAGCTTCAGAACATGAACATCTTGTTTTTGACTTAGAAGAACAAATCAAGGTAAAAACAACAGAATATTTAAAAGCTAAAAATGATGCCGAACAAGCTAGAAACAAAACAGAATTGCTTAATCAACAATTGGAAACAGCGGTAAAGAAACTTGAACGGCTTGCTCGATTCGATGTCTTAACAGGTATACCTAACCTGGACGAGCCAGAACCAAAAAGGGTTGGCCAGTGCGGTTAACCTTATTCATATGAAAATAGTATAAGTCCGGTGAACGAAAACAGGTATACCCTACGCTCATTCTCGCAGCCCGTCCATGGGCTGCTGCGAGGGAAATGGCAGCTCTTTCAGCGTCCATGCTGACCGCTGCCATTTAACCCGCTTCGGGAGATACCTGTTTCCGTTCACCTCTGCTGTCGTATTTTAAAATTTATGGTTCCAGTCAGAAAACTAACCTCGCAGGTTCAAAAAGTTTCTATGATTCCAAATACGTAGTATAATAATTTCCAAAATATGCAGATGTTAAAGGAGGTTAATTATGTTACTGACTGAAAGATATTCCGATCAAATATCTGGCGTTTTGCACTGTTATGACCGCATTATTATTCAAGGTACAATTCCTGGAATCTGCTTTGCTGCTGGGATGACAAGTTATCTCTACATGAAGAAAATCAGAATTTTTGATTATCCAAAATTTGCAGCCCCTTTTAAAGACGAAATTCGAAACAATGCTGAAGACGTTGCTTCAAAGAATGGCCTTGAAATTGAATTTGTTCGCAAAAGAAACGTTCGCAAAGAAAAAATAATTGAAAAGGTCATTAATGAACGTGGTGATCATCCTGGCCTTGTTCATATCCTTTCCGCTATGGAGGCTTGTCCTTCCTATAGACCCTGGCATAATAAAAAAACTGGGAAAACCTACCTGAAAGGAACCCAGGGAAAATGTTTACATTATTATTTTTATTTGATCGATGAAGATTTGGGGCTTTGCTATATCCGGGTCCCTACATGGTGCCCGTTTAGATTACAAATATATTTCAATGGGCATAATGCCCTCAATTCTGCCATGAGAAAAGAAGGTATTCAAAGTGTAATACGGGACAATGCAATTTTTCAAACGGAGTCATTTGAATCTGCTCAAAAATTAAGTAACGATCTAAACATAAAGCACATTCATGAGAAACTCGATGGATTTGCAAGCCTTTATTGTCCGGCTGTCAAGCATTTCCCCTTGAGTTACCATTGGAGTATTATGCAGGTCGAGTATGCGACAGACATTGTTTTTAAACGTCAGGAAGACTTAAAACTGATTTATGAAAATTTAACTAGAACTGCTATTCACTCTGTTAAACCCGAAAATATAGCTACTTTTCTTGGAAAAAAGCTCCATCCATTATATCAAGATGAGGTGGGTAATAACTTTTCGACAAGGATAGAGGGAACATGCGTCAAATTCAAAATGGGTGCAAATTCGATAAAAATGTATGATAAATACGGCATTATTCTCAGAATAGAAACGACCACAAATAATGTCTCTTTCTTTAAACACTACCGTGAGGTAGAACATCGTGATGGAACAACTTCAATGAAATTGGCACCTCTGAAGAAAGGTTTATATAGCCTGGGGCCTTTAACCAGAATACTGTTTAATGCCAACAATCGGTTCCTTAAATTCATCTCAGATATTGTTGATCCAAGTGCTGGGATTAAAAAACTAAAAAAAGTTTCAAAGACCGTTGTCAAGAATGATCGGCCGTTTAGAGGATTCAATTTCTTCAGTGAGGATGACATGAAGATATTACACTCATTAATATCTGGAGAATTTACAATCAGTGGATTTCAAAACAGAAATATTCGATTAAAGCTTGGATCTTACTCAAGCAGCCAAATTTCAAGAATTTTAAAAAGATTGCATACTCACGGTATGATTAAAAAAATAGCCCACACTTACAAATACTATTTGACACGATTTGGCAGTCAGGTAATCACCATGGGAATGAAATTGAAAACCATGGTAATAATTCCTGAATTAGCAAAGAGTTATGATGAAACAGCATGATTTTTTTGCCATAAAAACAAGAAAATCAGAGATAAGAAACTAACCGGCAATATTTCAATGAATATTTTCAAAAAAAATTGGATGAGCGAATAAGGTATAAAGGATCCGATAAAAAAGATTTATTTGTTATGATAATAGATATAGATTATTTTAAATTATATAATGATAGTTATGGACATATCCAAGGAGATGACTGTCTTACCAAAGTCGCACAAAAAATAGCCAAATCATTGCGTAAAACAGATTTTGTTGCCCGATATGGGGGAGAAGAGTTTGTTGTGGTCCTACCCCTTGAAGATATGCCTGGTGCAGTGATTGCTGCAAATAAGATAGTAACAAATGTTGCAAACATGAAAATACCTCATAAAAACTCCAAGGCTTCTTCTGTTGTAACCATAAGTTTAGGCCTCGCAAAAATAGAAGACACATGTCGATCAATGACTGAATTATTAAACAATGCCGATGCGGCACTTTATAAGGCAAAAGACGAGGGAAGGAATAGATGTATTGTTTATCCTTCTACCGATATTATCTCAAAATAGAAGCATTGCCTTAATTTTTACAGTTCCGGTGGGAGGAATAACCATACTGTTGGGTTAAAGAGCCCCTGGAAAAAAGCTTATGAACATCCGTGTACCCCCCAGTCATGAGTTTTCGTGCAAGACTGGTACTCATGGCTTCATTCGGTCAGGCGCAGTATAAGACCAGTTTTTGATTTTTAAGGTATTTATCTTTCCAGACCAAGAACGGCCTGGATCTCCAGCAGGAACTTCACACCTTATCGTAACTTTATCCGATTTTCCAGGGTGAGACAAACAAGACCGGCCAGAATCTCATCCCGGGTGTAGCGGGCATGGACCGAAACTAGACAGGAAAAGGGCAAGGCCCGTGTCCGCCTCAAATGTGGCCATACGTAAATTCTATCAATCATCAGCCAGGCCTGAATATCATCACCTGTGATAAGCAATTGTTCAAACCCATTGCGATCATAGCCGCCCCGTTGCCATTTTTATATGAAACACTCGCCAAAGCATTGTCAATGATGGCGTTTCAAAATTCGTTGAGGCCAGAGCCATACCTCGCTCCGGCCGTGCCGGTTATATGGGAATAACCCACACAATCGCTGATGCAAAAATATTGAAAAAAAGAGTCCCTGATCTGCTGCGAATGCACCGCCTCCCCCTTTCCTGGTTCAAGTTCGGTTCAGGTCGGAAAAGATTCCAGGGAACGTCAGCAATCACATATCATATAATTCTGCACTGGCCGAAGCTATGATCAACCCTGGTTTCAGTTTGTTCGAATTCCATGAGATTATTGCTTTTTTTATTAATCTGTGTAACTTAAATGAGTGATCCCCTAACAAATATAATGGGTTGGGCCTTTTTTAAATCAGGAGAAAATTTTAATGGTGAATACTAAAATTGTTGATTTTATCGATTTTAAAAAGGTGAATCCCCTTCTTGAAGGGTTCAACCAAATAACCGGTTTTGTAACAGCCATTTTAGACCTTGAAGGCAATGTTTTATCGAAATCGAAATGGAGACAAATCTGTACTGAATTTCACCGTATTAATCCTGAAACCGCTAAAAATTGCACAGTTAGCGATACCGTCTTATCCAATAAAATGAACGGGGGCGGAAAATATCATTTTTATAAATGCTTAAATGGATTAATTGATGTCGCTGTTCCGATAATAATAGACGGAAATCATGTTGCCAACCTTTTTTCCGGACAATTTCTTTTTGAAGAACCGGACATCTCTTTTTTTAAAAAACAGGCCAAGATACATGGCTTTGAGGAAAGTTCCTACCTTAAAGCGCTTGCAAAGGTCCCAATAATTTCGCAGGAGAAAGTTAAAACTGCAATGGATTTTTTATTGAACATGACCAAGGTGATCAGTGAAATAACATCTCAAAAGTTGGAACAAATAGAACTGAATAAACAGAGAGAAAAAAATGAGGAGGCATTGCGGCATAGCGAGGAAGATTTAAAGAAATCCCAGCGAATTGCCCATGTGGGCAGTTGGCGTTTGGACCTTGCGAGCAATCATGTCGTTTGGTCGGAAGAACTTTATAGAATGTATGGTTTTGATCCCTCATCCCCTCCACCTCCTTACACCGAACATCAGAAACTGTTCACCCCTGAAAGTTGGAACAAATTGTCCACGGCCCTGACCAACACTCGAGAGACTGGAATCCCCTATGAGCTTGAGTTGGAAACATTGCGGGAGGATGGGAGCCGGGGATGGATGTGGGTGCACGGAGAGGTCATTCGTGATGCAACAGGTACCACTGTCGGACTAAGGGGAGTGACTCAGGATATCACAGGGCGTAAACAGACAGAGGAGGCTCTGAAAACCAGTGAAAAAAAGTATCACTCCTTGTTTAAAAATGCCCAGGTAGCGCTGTTCAGGAATAGACTTTCCGACGGCAAGATCCTTGAAATAAATGAACGATATGCAAAAATGTCAGGCTATTCTAATATTGAAGACTGTATGGCTGAGTTCAATGCGGCCGATGCATGGGTTGATCCCAACGGGCGCAAGGAATTTTTGAGAATTTTACATAAAAATGGAGTTATCAGCGATTACGAGACGGAAATTATACGCAGGGATGGAACCCATATCTGGATATCCTTTTCGGCAACGATTTTCCCAGAACAGGGATTTCTTGAAGGATCAATAGTGGATATAACTGAACGTAAGAGATCCGAAAGAAACCAGGAGAAATTGCAACTCCAGTTGAATCAGGCTCAGAAAATGGAATCCGTGGGCCGTCTGGCCGGAGGTGTTGCCCATGATTTTAACAATATGTTAAGTATCATTCTTGGTAATGCTGAAATCATCATGGAGGATATGGACCCGTCAAATCCTATTGTCACAAATCTGGAAGAGATATATAAAGCAGCCGAACGATCCAGCAGCTTGACCAGACAATTGTTAGCCTTTGCCCGCAAACAAACGATTGCTCCCAAGATACTAAACCTGAACCATGTCCTTGCTGATATGCTTAAAATGCTGATGCGTCTGATTGGTGAGGATATTGATTTGACCTGGAATCCGGCCCCAAATCTGTGGTCTGTCAAAATAGACCCTTCCCAGATCGACCAGATATTGGCAAACCTCTGTGTGAATGCCAGAGATTCAATTAAGAGTGTCGGTAAAGTTACCATTGAGACAGGCAATATTTCCTTTGATGAAGCTTATTGCAAAGAACATCAAGGCTTTAATCCCGGTAGTTATGTAATGATGGCCGTCAGTGATAATGGTTCCGGCATGGATAAAAAGATCCTTGATAAACTTTTTGAACCCTTTTTTACCACAAAAAGTATCGGCCAGGGAACCGGTCTTGGGTTGGCAACAGTCTATGGCATTGTAAAACAGAACCATGGTTTTATAAACGTTTACAGTGAGCCCGGTGAAGGGACGACTTTTAAAATTTACCTTCCTGTTCATTCAGAAACGGCAGTTGCCAAACAAAAAGATTTTAAGAAAACATCTCTGAAAGGGAATGAAACCATTCTATTGGTGGAGGATGAAAAGGCCATCCTGAAGATGACCAAGATAATGCTTGAACGACTGGGCTACACCGTATTGACGGCTTCTGCGCCGACTGAAGCCATATCAATCATGGAGACTTCTAATGTTAATGAAATTCAACTGCTTATGACGGATGTTGTCATGCCCGAAATGAATGGCCGGGATCTGTCAAGAAAACTCCTCACCATTTACCCCGGTCTTAAATGTTTGTTCATGTCAGGTTACACTGCCAACGTTATTGCCCACCACGGTGTTCTGGATACGGGCGTGCAGTTTATAAACAAACCATTTTCGATGCAAGATCTGGCAGCTAAAGTGAGGGATGTGCTCGATGATGGGGAGTGAAAAACTAAAAAATATATTCTATCTTAAAAGTTGATAAAATCCATTTGCATATATGCGTCAAAACAGGGCTGACGCAGGGAAGAACCCGGCAGATATAAAGGCAGGAAAATGGCCAACCGCTTTAATCAGCTTGTCTATCATGGGGTGGCAGAGCCATTTATCAACTTCAGCAAAGTGGCTGAGTTTTTGAATACATCTGTTGCTGAGTTTGACCAAGAAGTCCATTTCGTATCATGATTATCCTGATAAACGATGCCAATATCCTCCTTATTGACCTCTTAAAAATTGATCTGCTGACAAGTTTTTTCCGCCTCTCATATGAATTTCATGTGACAGACGTTGTTTTGTCCATCCCGGACTGCTCCTGCCTGTTCCATTCAAAAAACCGTTCCGGAAGATTACTGACCGGTAATGCTGCCCTCGAAAGCATGCAGAACAGAACCAAATCCTGGTTCATGGAATTTTATGGATTTCTGATAAACTTGGGGATCAAACGATTATTTTTAGAGGGTGGTATCATTAAACATCAGTCGCTTTCTATAACTCACGATAATTAGTCATGGCTCCAGACAGGTGCAAAATTGATATTCGGAATTTAAACGTTTGATGAAGACAAAAAAACCTTGCATCCCGGATGTTGTGGTTTGAAGAGCTTCCTCAATAGTGACACATACACGTTATAAAGCTCACCCAAGCCTCAAGGCCGACCACCCTACACTACTTTTTCCAGTCCTGGCCATTTTGAAATCACAGCCGGTAACGCTTCATACCATTAATGTGCAGGAGTAAATCTGCTCAAATTAACATTTTTTGCAATTTCCTAATTCTTGATGTAACATTTTTTGGTTTTTTTGGTTTTTCTGCAGATACAACTTGTAATTATCAAACCTTTGAATAAGAATGATTTATAACAGAATTCACGACTTTGATAGCGTTGTAAAAAATCTTATTCTTTGCGAGTCCATAAAAATAAACAACTAAAGAAGGAACCAATCATGCAAGATGTTTATGACTTTAAATGGGAAGACTTGGGCGACCTTTCCGAGGGGCGCCCAAATTTGGGAACTGAAACATCAGTTGTAGCCTATCGGCTCATGCAGTATACGTTCAAAGATGCTTTTTCCAAAGTGCTTGGCAAGCAAAAGACCGTTGAATTGTTTGTTAAAGCCGGTTTTCTTGCCGGTCAGGAGTTTTGCAAGAACGCTCTTGACACGTCACTGCCATTTAGCCAATTCATAGCGGCTTTGAAAGAAAAACTCATATCACTGAAAATTGGTATTTTAATGATCGAAAAGGCGGATGAAAAAAAACTTCACTTCGTCTTAACTGTGTCAGAAGATCTTGATTGTTCAGGGTTACCAATATTTGAAGAGTCTGTTTGTGATTACGATGAGGGCTTTATTGCAGGTATTTTTGAAGAATATACCGGTAAAAAAATCACAGCCAAGGAAGTTGATTGTTGGGCTACCGGAGACAGAACATGCCGATTTGAAGTAAAACCAATTGAGGATTTAAATGGACCATCGTGAGATTTTAGAAGAGATAGATACCTGCCTGAAAACGGCTATCGGGCATGGACTTGGAAGCAAGGGTCTTATTTTTCCAGTAGATCCAATTACGGTCGAGGATGAGGAACTCAGGGCTATTTGTAATCGGTTTGCAACAATCTTCGACATGATTAATGAATCATATCAATATTCCGAACGGTTAGCCCGGGGGGATCTTAGCGCCAAATCATCTCGCAATAATATTTTTTCAATGCCACTTAAAGGATTACAAGCAAGTTTGGCGCATATGACATGGCAGGCCAGGCAGGTTGCTGAAGGTGACCTGAACCAGCAGGTACATTTTCTGGGTGAGTTTTCATACTCGTTTAACTGCATGATTCTGTCTTTGCGTGAAAAAGAAATCATAAAACAACGGTTGAAACAGATAACCGATGTGCTGGGTGAGGGTGTTTTGTTAGTTGATTCTGACGGGAAGATTATTTTTGCAAATCCTGAGGCAATGCGCCTGCTTGGATATAGCTTTGATGAAATTGAAGGGTGTCTTATTCATGAAGTGATCCATAAACAACAACCGGATGGCACTCTATACAATTCTGGGGAAAATCCATTCTTCAATGCCATCGTATCGGGAAATGATTACAATAATGATGATGGCGTCTTTACCTGTAAATCTGGCTTATTGATGCCCATAAGCTTTGCCTGCAGGGCTGTTTTTAAAAATGAAACACGGGATGGAGCCGTCATTGCATTCCGAGATATTACCGTGCAGAAAAAAAATTTGCAATCCCTTGAGGGCATCAATGAACTGCTGGAAAAACAGGCCTCCACAGATGCACTCACAGGAATATTTAATCGAATGAAGTTCAACCAGACATTAACAAGTGAGATAAAAAGAGCGAAACGTTACAGGGTAGCCCTGTCACTGATTCTTTTTGATATTGACCATTTCAAACAAGTCAACGACAGCTATGGTCATCTGTCCGGTGACACTGTTTTAAAGCATCTTGCCAGACTTGTGGCATCCAATTTGAGGGAGATAGACATTTTTGCACGCTGGGGAGGGGAAGAGTTTGTAATCCAGGCACCCGAAACTTCTCTTGAGAGTGCTATAAAATTAGCCGAGAAGTTGCGAAGTAAAATTGAAAATTATGTTTTTCCAGCCCCCAAAAAAATCACCGTAAGCTTCGGTGTTGCAACCTTTCGAAGCAGTGATAATGATATCACCCTTGTAAATCGGGCAGATGAAGCACTATACCGTGCAAAAGAAGGCGGTCGGAATCAAGTTGTGTCTCATGCTTAAGTATCCATCAAAATTAATAGGAATCTGTAATCATGAAAGATACTATTTGAATCCTTGAAAACATTTGGTAGAGACAAGTACCTATGGGCAGGGATATTAAGGCAGCAAAAAGGTGTTTAATATGTCTATCATTATGGCGTGAGGCCCTTTATTGAAAAGGCATTGACTTCTTTTTCCAGTGCTCACCGCAATCAAGATTTGACAGGAGGAGACTTGTATTCATAGCCTCCGCTTTTTGGAAATTTGATCCAACACCATATATTGTGGTTGTAAAGATTCAATATCCTCTGCATTCAATCAAACTTATTACATTAAACCTCCCATCTCCAGGCAATCACCCTATTCCAATACAAACATACTTGATCCGGGTTCTTGGAATCTGCCATATTCACAACTGCCCCTGACAAGCGACCTTTTTGGGAATCCTGAATTAGTTTCAATTCTGCTTTACAATTTAAATTTGGGAATATACTGATATGCAGGGCTTGATAATCTGGGGCGTTTGGATGTGGCGGAGCTTTGAGGGGTGAACTCTGGTGGAATTGGATCTCATCCTGAAAGACATGGTGCGAAAGTATAATAGGATAGCAGAAAAATGGGCAAAAGAAGACCTTTATCAGAATTATCGGATTGCAAGGATATTTAATGATGTCTCAGCAGCTTGTGAATTAAGAATGGTTGTGCCGGCCAATGGCCAAATTAATGCTTTACGATCGAATTACAGCTATGCAATGATCTCTGGAAAACCCCGGTGCTTCTGAAACTGTGACATGGAGATTGAAAATCGGAAAGCAGAGCCCAGGCCGGAAATTCGTGGAGATATTACCCGGACTTATTTTCACATGAACGATACTTACCTGGGCCGTGGGATTATCAGTAAAAAAAATTAAAAGCTGTTTCAGGCTTGGGCCAAGCAAGATCCAGTAGATGCTTGGGAGCGGTAACAGTGTAGGCGGATTGAAAAATTGCAGGGGAATCGGAATAGGTTTGTGGATTGATAAATCTAAAAAGCCACCTGTTTTAGTATGACAAATATCATGGAGACACTATGAATATTTCAGATGAAATCATCAAGAGAGTCCACAACCTTACCCTTGATCAACAAAAAGATCTTCTTGACCATCTTAAAGACCTTCAAAAAGGACAACAAAGAGAATATCCACGCCTACCGGACAAAATGAATATTGATGCTGTGGTGGATGACAAGGTTATCCAGAGCTATACTCGGGATATCAGTGCATGTGGCGTGTATATCAACACAGCAGGTACCGTTGAAATGGGCAAAGATGCTATGGTTGTTTTTACAATTCCAGACGCAGATATCACCTTAAAATTGAACCTAAAAGTTGCAAGCCCTTACTGGAGCCCTGAGAGTATAGGCCAAGGGGCACCCTCAGCCGGATTTTTGAGCTAAGGGGGAGCAATTTTTTAGAAAATCTTGCCTGCATCGGCTATGCGGGTATGTTTTTTTTTGCTACCTGTGCCTATCCATAGCCCTTACAAGCAACACTCAGACGCACGTGTTCATTGACGCTTCCTCCTTCTATGTTTTTTTGTGCTGGTGGATCTGTCAGTCAAAATCCAATTGCATTATGGATTCTTCCAACTGCTGCCATCTGTCCTTGTAAAAATAGTTCTTTGACAATCGCACGATCCACTGCCGGCTCCGGGTCATTAATCGTGCCGGAACATGGATCAGGCACATTCGAATGGTGTTTGGTTCTTCATTGAAACCATCTTCATTATTCAGCCACATCATCCAAACCAACAGATTGTATGCCAGAATGGAAGTTTGAAAGATGGCCGAGTTTGCCCAAAATTCCTGCGTCAAGATACTACCCGATGACATTTGATTTTTGCACCACTCAATCCAGTTCTCGCTCGTGGCTCGTTTCCCATATCTTTTATGGGTTGCCCAAGGGCTAAGCTTTAAATTTGAAATATAGCAAAAATAATCATAATCATATTTTTTTGATTCGAACAGGGCATCTTCTTCGATTATAACTTCCGTTAATAGCCTTACAGCAACAAAGGTCCTGGGTTTTGACCATCCTGAGCATTTATATTCGAATTGAGTGCTTTCATATCCTGGTCTACGCGCAATCTTTCGCCAGGACTGCTTTTCCAAAAGGGTGGTGAGTCCCCTAAGATTGACCTTGATTAAATATTGGCAGCTTTTTGACTCAAGCAGGTCCAGAAGTGCTCCATCAAAAAAAGCGCTATCAGCTCGAACAAATACTTTCCAAACCCGCTTGGGCAACTTGGCAAAACATTCCTTCATAAATTCAACACTGCCATTGGCAGAATAGGCACTCCCAGTACGGAACCAATTATGAAGGCACTCTCTGTTTTCTGCAACAAAGCACAGTAGGGGATGATAACTTCGCTGACCTTTTTTCCTTGAGTTGTACCCTTTGGCCGCTCCTTCCTGGGTGCCATACACCCCTCGAACAGATGAGTCCATATCAAGGGTGACTTTCCCAAACCATTTCTTGTTCCACACTTTATTCCTGGCGACCGATTCAGCATCGGATAATTCCTTGCAATGGTTCTGGGTAAAAAGTTTAAAAATACGCCCGAAGGAGGTGCTGACAGGAAAATTGTCCCATTTAAAAAGGGCACGGATAACCTCGTCAGTCCTGAGAATTGCCATATGACTCATATGTTTGACCCCGACCAGGACACCAAAAGCGAGCATCATCACCACATCGCTCACCTGGTAGTCTGCGTTGGGCGCACGTTCGATGGTGAGATGGTTGGTCAATATTTTTGGAAGGCCTAACTTTTCCGCGAACCTGCCAAGATTGATCAGCCCTGCGTTGCCCGTAAGGTTTTTTTCAGTAAATTGTGTATGAAACTTCCTCATCATATCGGTGCCCTCCATAAAGTGATGACTTATAGGGCTATAGTACTGTATTTATGACAATTATAGAAGCTTTTTACTCAAAAAAACCATATATCGCTTGCATTGTTTAGGTTGAAAGGAACCGTTGTTAGAGTGGAAGAAAATGGAATTGCTATTAAATTTGAGAAAATGAGCACCTATTCCAAGAAAATGATCAATGAGCAGCTTTTGAAGATAAAGTCTGATAGCGATAAATTCTGATTAAACAGAGAATATGGGAGGAATAGAAAATGGCTAAGCAAACAGTATTTGTAAATACTTTTACCAATGGGGTGATAGGGCCGAGTGCAAAAATGGTAGGGCCGGTAGTCGATGGTGGATTTATCGTTGCCCAAACAGCGGCAGGCTGTTGGGGACCGATGATTACACCTGAACTTCATGGTGGGCATGAAGTGGCTTCTCCTGTTTTAGTTGAGAATGCTGAAGTAGGAGATGCAATTGCTATTAGGTTAATATCAATAGCGGTTACTTCTGACGTTACTACATCTGGTAATGATATTTCTGACCCTGAAAGATGCGTTGGTGACCCTTACGTAGCGGGGAAGTGCCCAAATTGTGGCACGATTAATCCGCCGACAGAAGTAGTTGGTATTGGCGAGGATTGTGTCGTATGTAAAATATGTGGGAAACCTTGCTCACCATTTAAATTTTCTAATGGATGTACAATAGCCTTTGATAAAGCTAAAACAATAGGACTAACACTTAACGAAGAAGCAACCAAAAAGACCGCAAGTAATGCTAAGCATTATATGCATACTCCTGATAATTCCATTCAAAATCCAGCAGTAGCTATGCAACCACACGATATCCCAGGTGTTGTTGCTAGGTAAGCGCTCAATAAACCGCATCTTGTCAGCCCATGCTCGTTATGAGATTTTAGGAGGGCCTGAGAGTTGGGACGGTGTCAGATACTGTGGCAACAAGGCTTTATAATCTGCCTCAGTCATGGCCTGGGGAAGATTTTCAAAAAGGAAGCGAAGATACCAATATGGCTCAAGGCCATTTGCTTTGGCAGTTTCAATAAGGCTGTAGATTCCTGCACTGGCGGTTGCTCCCTCTGGTGCTCCCGAAAATAACCAATTTTTTCGACCTATCGTAAAGGGCCTGATGCTGTTTTCAGCCATATTGTTGTCAGGGGTTACATGACTCGTTTCGACATATACAATGAGTCTGTGCCACTGATTTAAGGCGTAGCCAATAGCTTTTCCCAATAAACTTTTGGGTGGAACCTCTTCAATTTTGACATCCAGCCAGCGTTTGAATTCATCCAGTACCGGTTTGGCCTTTGCCTGTCGTTCCTGGACAAGGTCTTCACCGGTTAACTCGATCAGTTTAGCTTCTTTTTCAATTCTATAGAGCTTCCGGATGTATTTCAGCGCCTGGTCGGCAGCACCAGCTCTGGGTTTGCCATTCTTATTTGTTCCACCAGCCTTAACGACATCCATGAATTTACGGCGTGCATGTGCCCAGCACCCCATGTGAGAGATATTTGACTCATTATCCAGAAAGCCATAGCCAGAATACCCATCTGTCTGAACAACACCTGTATATCCCTGCAAAAAAGCAACAGCAGCATCACCTGCACGGGTGGGGTGGTATTCAAAAAGGAGACCGGGATGCTCATGGGACCCTCCTCGGAATACCCACATATAGGATTTAGTTGTGTTCTTTTTTCCAGGTTCGTTGAGAACCTGGACCGGAGTCTCGTCAATCTGGATTAATGGTCCCGAAAGGATTTCGTTTTTAAGTATTGCAAAAAGAATTTCACAACTTTCGCATATTTTTTGTGCCCAGTTGCACATGGTTAGAATTTGCAACCTAAAATTGACCCCCCTTTCTAACTGAAAATTGACCCCCCTGATGACAAGAAACAGTATGGGGTCATACTGAAGATTATAAGTTTTTATCCCTTGGTATTATGCCATGCCAGCGTCGCAACGGCTGATTGAAATATGAGGGCAGGATGTTTCCAATGCACTGCCCTTTCATGCTTTAGTCCGTTAGGCGTTAAATCCCGGGGGATTGGGGGCTGGCCCCCAAATCTAATCGGATAGAATTCCCTTGTCTTTGCGTTAGTTTTATCCCATTTTTCCTTTTAAACTCAGTGAGTCTTTCAGCCTGAAGCTGTCCCAGACGCATTGAATAATATGGGCCCTGTGGGTGATCCGATCCAGCAGGGCGGATGTCAAATTGGGATCGCCAAAGATTTGGGTCCAGTCAGCAAATCCAAGATTGGTGGTTATGATGATAGATTTTTTTTCATGTCGTTCAGTCAGAACCTGAAAAAGCAGCTGGGACCCTTCTACTGTGAAAGGTACGTACCCTAGTTCGTCTAGAATCAAGAGATCATAGCGGGCATAACGGCTCAGCACACGCTTTAAGCACTTGTCATCCCGGGCCTCCACCAGGTCATTCACAATACCGCATCCCGTGACAAATCGCGTTTTATAGCCTTTCCGGCAGGCCTCGATCCCTAAAGCAGTTGCCAGGTGGGTCTTACCAGTTCCGCTTCTACCCAGAAAAATTGCATTCTGCTTTTTTTCTATAAACTCACATGTGGAAAGCGTCTTCACCAGACTGGCATCCAAGTCCGGAGCCTTTTCAAAATCAAAGGTCTCCATGGGCTTCATCAAAGGGAATTTGGACTCCTTGATTCTTCGTTTGAGGCTGTTTTCTGCCCTGATCCTTACCTCTGTTTCCGTTAAATTAAGCAGAAACTCTTCATGGCTTTGTTGATTCTCACGGGCATCCCTGAGGTGGGATGATAGTTCTCTCAGCATGGCTGCCAATTTTAAATCTTTCAAATTTTGCTTAATGCGAATGTCGACACCAGGATTCATTGTAGACCTCCCAGTTCCCCATAAACGGTCATATCGGGTGCTGGTAAGCGCTCCCACTGAACCAGGGGTTTTATCTCTGCCTCATCCGTTTTCGGGTAAGAAAGAAGCGATTTTACCCCGTCACTTGTGCTGAGGTTGGCTTTCAATGCCTTTTCCACAGCATCTTGAACATCAGCCTTTGAATAAACCCTGTAAAACATCAGGACTGATATGAAATCCTTAACCCCCGTGGTTTGCCCCTGCTTTTCACAAAAGCGTTCAAGCAGGTTTCCATGGCTTTCCGGCCACTCTTTTCGCCATTGTTTGATTGGTCTGGCGGACTCAAATGCCTGTGGTCTCCGCTGGATCAGGTCAAGGTAGTGGTCTGGGGTCAAGCACCACTGATTGTTGTTGTATAGGCGTTCATGCGCTGCAATCAGCTTGTTGTCCCAATAGATTTCAACCTTCTCTGCGAACAGGAGTACCTTAAGCTTGAGTTGTGCATATTCGGTGGGCACTGAATACCGATTCTTGTCCACGATCACCGTTGAATATTTATCTGACTTGCCATCCGAGATCACAATATTGCTAAACGCTTCTGGGGGAAGGGAGAGCAGTTTTTCCTTCTCTTGTGCAAACAACTCATCCACTTTACCTGGCCTGTTTTTTATTCTGTGGTCCCCATAGGCAAGGCATTCAGTCAGGATCGCCTCGTTTAACTCCTCCAAGCTCTGAGCTTCAGGAACCGGGACCATATAGTTGCGCCGGGAAAATCCTACGATTCCTTCGACACCGCCTTTTTCATGTCCTGCCGCCACATTGCAGAAACGAGGTTCAAAACTGTAATAGGCATGAAATTTGGAAAAACCTTCCTGCTCGATACGCTTTTTCCCTTTCAGAACTTTCTGGACTGCGGTGGTAAGGTTGTCGTAAATCAGAACAGGAAACACACCGCCAAAGTAGCTGAACGCCTTTACGTGGGCATCAAAAAATGCCTGCTGCCTTTCACATGGGTAAAGGCGAACAAAATGCTTACCTGAATATTTTGAGCGCATACAAAAAAATTTTATCTTGGTCTGGATCCCGTCAAGGATGACATGGGCTGTACCCCAATCCACCTCCGCTTCCCCCGTATTATCAATTTCAAGGGGAATGAAAGCCCTTTGTTTACCGATGCCTATTCGCAGTTTCGCTTCACGGACATAACGGCAAACAGTTGAAAATCCTCCTGCATACCCATGCTCTTTTTTTAAACGCTGGGCGATTCGTGTGGCAGTGTGGCGCTGTTTGGGAGGACGGTCTGTATCCTCCTTCAACAATCTGTCTATGATTGTCAGATACGGGCCCAAAACAGGATAGGGCTGCAGCTGCCTTGACTTGTAATTGCTGTATTCTCCTTTTAACGCCCTCCTGATGGTGTTCCGTGAGTGGCCGGTCTCTCTCGATATCTGCTTGATTGATTTGCCATAAATCCTGTGTGCTGTCCGGATATAGTCATATTGCGACACCTTTAACATCCTCCCTGTTACCTCTCCAGTCTGATAGGTCAATAATCAGACCCTTATAGCACTGGAAAGTGGTTTTGTGGGGGGTCACTTTTCGGTTAGAAATTCCCCTCCAGGGGGGTCAATTTTAGGTTAGCAAAACTACATGGTTGCCCTGGAGATCTTTACCCCGATTCTCAGAAATTGCTTTTCCTGACGATAAAAGGGTAACGCATCGACAAATTTGGCAGTTATGACAAAGGCAATCAGGCCCGGCGTTCCAATACATTTGGGAATAATTTGTTCAGGGAGCCGCGCAATGGCAACTGTGGGACCATCGCTTTCAACCCCTTCACACTTTTTACAGGCATATTTAGGACGGACGTTGCGGATGACCTGGATCTTTGAAGGAACAATATCGAGTTGCTCAGATACTTCTTCTCCAATGCATGTTTTCAAACAACCGCATTTACAAAGCTTTTCGGCCTCATCTATATCATGGATAACCTCTATCCGGGGAAGGTCCTCAGGGATGGGCTTGCGTCCACGCTTTTTACGTTTGTGCTCTGGAACAACAATTTCATCATCCTCTTCCGACTCTTCTACTATCGGAAAATCTTCTTCCGGTAGATCGAACAGAGAGAGTTGTTTATCGTCAACTGGCTTCTTTTCACTTTTACGGCCAAATAGTTTGTCTTTAAGGCAACGAATTTGTTCATTAAGGATGTCGATTTCAGATAAATATTCTTTTTCCTTTCTTAAGTAGGAATCGATAATTTTCTGTAATTCATTAACCTTTTCAGAGGCTATGTCGGCTTCGATAATCATGCGCACAACATAGCATAAAGAGCTGAAATTTTAAACCTTTATTATCAATAAAGTGTCGAATATTTCAAGGAATTGTGGGCCTCTTTCTGATGAATATTGAGGCCATCCATCAACCAGGTGAGTTCACGTTTCTCAATGGTCATGATCTCCTCTTTGGAAGTTGGCCATTTAAAGAAATGTTTCTCCAGCCTTTTGTGCCACAGGCAGAAACCATTCCTGTCCCAATAAAGGATTTTAATCATATTGCGTTTTCGATTGCAAAAAACAAACAGATGGCCGGAAAAGGGGTCAAGTTCCAGATGTTCACTTACCAGGATCGACAAACCGTCAATGGATTTACGCATGTCGGTAATGCCCATGGCCAGGTAGACCCGAATGTTGGATGAGGTCAAAAACATCACATTCCCTTTAAGGTCAAAATAACTTTCTCAAGAGTCACCGGTGAAAAATCATCCAGAACTTCAATGGTAAATTCAGAGTTCATAGTGATTCGAAGAGAAGGATTGCCAGTTTGCTGAAACAGCCGAGTTGATTTAACAGGCACTGAAGGAATCTGAACAAATTCCAAAGGTAAATTTTCTTTGCGAAACCTACGTTTCCAGTATCTGAAACGGGGTATATTTAAATCGTTTCTTCTGCAATATTCCGCCTGGCTTAATCCTGATGGGGACCAGGACGCTATATGGGACTTCCAAAACTGTTTACGTTCATCATCAGAAATCGATTGCTCTATCGTATCCTGCACCTGTAAAGTTCCCGTCATAATTGAATAAGCCTCCTGTAGTGTGAAAGTTGGCTTAATATGCCACGGGTGGGCAGGCTTTAAAAGATGGGGTTTATAGAGCGCTTACGTTGCTAGAATGCAACCGTTTGTTGGTCAGTTAGGTACTGTGCCTGCAGTCGATAGACCGGATTCCCATAATGCCGGTGATTTTGGTGCTTTCCTAGTTGGAGCACCTCATGAGTTTGGTATAAAAGATTATGAAGAGTTGCAAGCTACAGATGGTCACATGGATATAGCCAGAGCAAGGCAAGGTGCAATTATTATTGCGCCAGTTCGTGTTAAAGGCGGCGGGGTTTACGTCGGTGATATGCATGCTATGCAAGGCGATGGTGAAATTGCTGGACATACCACAGATGTATCTGGAGTTGTTACAATGCAAGTAACCGTTCTTAAAGGTTTAAACATTGAAGGACCAATAATTATACCGATTTATGAAGACTTACCTCATTTGGCAAGACCATTATCCAAGAAAGAGAAAGCTATTGCTAAAGTAGAATCAGAGAAGTGGAACGTTCCGATTGAGGAATCTGCACCACTTGCATTTGTTGGTAGTGGTAAGACTTTAAACCACGCCGTTGAAGTTGCACTCCATAGAGCTGGAAAGCTTTTAGGCATGACCGTGCCGGAAGTAATGAATAGATGTACAATCACGGGTAACATAGAAATAGGAAGAGCACCAGGTGTTGTTACCGCAACGTTTAGAGTACCGGTTGATAAGTTAAAAGAATTAGGCTTGTATGAGTTGGTTGCTGAGCAGTACAATCTACTGAAATAAGCTAATGGTAAAGAGACCTCCGGGAGCTACTGCTTGGAGGTCTTTCTTATGTCAGATTCCCCATTTTTTCGGGCAACTCTATGCCTTCAGAATAATACCAAGGTGGAGGGGATATTCCTCCCGGATTGCGTCCCCTCCTCCTTCTCAATCCATTAACAACTTTCGGTTCAAATGAACCGAATGTGTTAGTGGTGTCATTAGCAGGTAAAGGTACCGGTTACCCCCCCATTTGAAACCTATCGTACTCCATTAAATTTTGAATTAAGATTTTCTATTGACATACATAGCCTGCTATGCAATATACATAGCAGGCTATGTGTTTATTGTGTGAAATTTAATTTTTTATACCGATGGAGAAGAAAAATGAATCAGTTAAAAGAAAAATCTTTAGGATTTACCTTGCACTACACCACGCGTATGGCCATGGCGCTTCTCCAGGAAAGGATAAAACGCCATAATGTGGCAGTTGGGCAATTCCCCATACTTGCCCATTTATGGGAAGAGCAGGGGATCACCCAGAAAGCCCTTTGTGATCTTATCCGTGTTGAACAACCCACCCTTGCAAACACGTTAAAACGGATGGAGCGGGATGGATTAATAAAACGGGTCCCGGATAAAGAGGATAAAAGGCAATGGCGGATTTATATGACACAAAGAGCGTTGGATATTAAGGACGCACTGCAGGAGGCATCCCGCAGTGTAAATGAGATTATTAACGGAGGAATGAATGAAACCGAACAAAAAGAGTTCATGCGCCTGATCGGGATTATCACCTCAACCCTTGAAAATGAATTGTCAAAGGAATGTCAGTAAAGATGAATAAAACAATTAATATCAATATGAATAAGTGTGACGGTGATGGCGGCTGTTTAAACTATTGTCCAAACCAAGTTTTTGAACTTAGAAAAATAACAGCAAATGAATATGATTCCCTGAAATTCTTGGGCAAATTCAAAACAATGATCAAAGGACGTGTGAAATCCTTTGCCGTCAATTCTGAAAATTGTGTGGAATGTGGCCTGTGCATCCAACAATGCCATGAACGAGCGATTCAATTCGTTTAATTCTTCCTAAACAAATCAATTAAGAATAAAAGAGAAAAAACAATGAAAACTCAATTTTTTACACTGTCAACAATAGCAGCTCTCCTTATTTCAGCAAGTGCAGCTTATGCACAAAATGATGTAAACCAAAGCCCAAAAGTTTATCAGATTGAAACCAGGCTGGACGAGTATACGCGTCCAACAACATTTACCCCTACAAAAGCTATACCTGTAAATGGTGCTATTTCTGAAAATATTGTTACTACTACTCAGAACATCCTCAACAAAGAGGCACATTTTCTTAAGAAAGGTCTCGTGAAACCTGTTGGCGAGAAGCAATTCAGCGCATGGGAGCTTGTAAGTGATGAGGGTGGTTCGGGACATAGTCAAACAGCACCAAACCCTTTGACCTATTATGCGGCTGGAGCTTCTTCAAGCTTATTGACCCAGGTTGAAAGATTAATAAAAATATTGGCATTAGACGTTGAAGAGGTAAAAGTAGAATCAAAAATCTTTTTCAGATGGTTAGATCCGATGAGTGACAACTGGTCTGGTTATACAGATAAAGTTATCTCTAACATTCTCATTAAAAGTAGTGAATCACCTGAAAAGATAAAACAATTAGAAGAGAAAGCGATTAAAGCGTGGGCGGTTGGTGAAGGATTAGCAAATAAAACGACAATTGATGTAGGGATCCTTATCAATGGGGATGATTGGGCCGGGCTGAAAGCCCGTCCTGGCAAAGTAGCGTCACCGATATCCATCGATAATGGCCGCACTATCACCAATGTAACTCCTGATCTGAACCTGCAAACAGTAGAAATTGAAAAAGATCTTGGTCTGGATATGGGTCACTTCCCTAATCCGTTTACATTTAGTGAAATATCCCTAGCAGAATCTGCACATGATGCCACGCGTCCATACCTGCATAAAATAAGAGCGAAATCCTTGACTGAAAATTACCAGACCTGGGAGCTATTTACCGATGACAGCCGTGGATATGAGGGTATGGACAAAGCACCTACATCAAGAGATTATTTTACCGTGGGCACTTCGTTTTGCCTGATGAGTCAGCTTACAGCAAATAAAATGTACTTCCAGAAACAGGGCATCAATATCGATGATTTCAGAGTTGAACACCAGTTTAATTATCAACAGGATAATTTCATGACCCCGACAATGACTGGTCACCTTGACCATGTCATCACCAGAGTCATCGTAAAAAGTGATGCAGCAAAAGAGGCACTGACGGATTATGCAAAACAAGCCCTTCGCATGTGTTTTGCTGGTGAGGGTGTTCAAAATGAGACAGAGATGGAATCAAATGTCTACCTCAATGGAACGATTGTCAAATAATTTTAAATGACAAATCTGTCAAGCATTCAGGCAGAAGATATCCAATTCTGTCTGAATGCTTACCACCACCGTAAGGGAAAAAATAGTCAAAAAGATGAAGACGGGATGCATAACCAGATGGGTCAGATGAAATGCATGCTCTGCCATGAAGACCATACATAAGAGGGTTATACAACTTGCTTTGATCAGCAGTTGGCTAAAATAACCGAAATTATTGTCTTGGTACAGGTCAATATGGGCGGGTGCTCCTATTTTGTGGCTATTGCTATGATAGCTTTAAAACCCGTACAGGGCTTTTCCATTATTTCCCTCAGCCGAAAACCGGACCACATGATTTTTTAGCCGTCACCTTTTTTTTAAGGACAGGATGTTCCTTGAAGTAACGCTTGTCCTTTAATAAATGACATTTTTTGTATTTTGATCCACTACCACACCAGCAGGGATCATTCTTTCGCGGTAATATTGCAGGGGGTACTTGTTCATTATTATTAAAAAACCGACTGAGCCAGCCCATAGAAGATGCTCCTATTTTTTACGAATATTTAAAGCGTTATAGTATATGCGGAGCATTGATTTTGTAAAGAATTAATGATCAAATTAAAAATTTCACCCTGTCTACATATCCTTTAATATCACATTTCCTTTCAAGCCCGGACGCTGCCATATATCGGACCTTACCGAATATGGGCCTTTCAAACCAGGCCCGATCATGCAGGCCGAAAATCCAGCCAACCCCGGCATAGGAATTGGGGTCTCTGCCATCCAGAAAATAGGCGTTATTAAGGTCTATCATTGTTTCATAAGCCCGGAGAGGTGTGGGGCTCCATTCTAAAATCTTTTTGCCCCAATACATTCTCATATAATTATGCATGAAACCTGTAACGATCATTTCCTTCATGGCGGCATTCCAATATTCATCATGGGTGCGACATGCGATAAGCTGTGATTTTGTATAGACAGGGTCACGCACATCTTTTTCATGCTCTGCCAGCGTCTTTGTCGGCCATGCGGGAAGGCAGCCCAAAGAATCATAATACGGATTAAAATAAACAAAATTGGCTGCCAGCTCTCTTCTGACAATCAGTTCTTCCAGGTATGCTGCCGCAGCTTCTTGAGCTTCATTTTTACATGCTTTTATTTTAAGCGCCAGATACAAAGGTGAAATCTGGCCGAAATGAAGATACGGGCTCATGCAGGAGACAGCCAGATATTTAGGCTCATTTCGATGCACCGCATATCTTGAGAAGTGCTGGTCTAAAAACACGTCAAATCGAGCCTTTGCTTCAGATGTTCCCCCCCTGAAAATGTGGGAAACCGGCTGGATACTGTCATCAACATTCAAATCCTTCAAAACGGTTTTTATACGCTCCAATTCTGTACTTTTTAAAGCAATTTCAAGAGACGGATTCCGCAATTCAATATGTTCGATGGGTGTGAGATATTGATCCAGCTGTCGGCTGATTTTCGGCCGTATGGTATAGGCCGCATATTCTGCCTTATCAGATACCTGTTCAACAGGAATCACAACATCTGTTTCGACCTGAACAACAGGGCAGCCTGATTTTTCTGCTATGGCCTTCCGCCAGGCCCTTTGATGACGTAAATACCCTCGGTCACAAACGATCATGGACGCCTTTCGTCCAATATCCAGAACCTCTTTAACCGGGTGTCCGATCCTGAAAATCATCCGGATTCCCCTTTTTTCAAGGCTCTTTCTCGTTTCATTCAACCCTTCAAGCATAAATGTGTAATGTCTCAAATTGGCGTCCGGAGAGTCGTTTGTCAAACTGAAAACCACCACCACCATTTTATCTTGCTGATTGGCTTGATATATAGCGTATTCCAAGGCATGGTTTTCTTCGGCCCTCTGAGCCTGCTGCATCCAATACAACACATATTCACCGCTAATTACACGTGCACGATTCAGCTTTTTTATCCGGTTTTTTAACTGCATTGTTACTTCGGCTCCTTTAGAAAAACCATCTCCGACGGCTGCAGCAACCCATTTATCCAGCGTTCAGGCCAACAGGACAAGCCGCCTTGGGCGCCAAGCAGTGCACCTAAAACAGCACCTCTACCGGCATTGCCAGGGCTTCCCAATGAACATGCCGTAAAATGCGCCTGCTGCCCGATCTTTATAGGTTGATTCGGCTGTCATTTCATTATCCCATCGGTTCAATTGTTGAACAAACGCCATCAACTCCGATGACCTGCCAAGCCAGAAAAGCCCGATTGTTTGGAATACCTCTTTTGTCAATTAAGGCCCATGATCAAAATAAAATCTTCCAAAACATGGTCTAGGATTTTTCTTAACCGGAGCCTACATCTATCGGAATCAGAATTTCGTTTCGCCTCAAGAACCACGGCATAAAGGGAGGGTTATATCGAGCCCATATGGGAACACCCACAGCGGTAAAACCCATTCTGTGAATCCATGACTCCAGTTCCGCCTTATATCGCAGATAGCCCTTCTCGCTCCAAAAACCAGAGTATCCTACGACAGCCATCCGTCGAGCTGGTATCTGTCGCAATGTAACCTCTAAATTTTCTGGCGCAGGAAGGGTTTCCATCGTGTATCCGCTTGGCATCATGAAGCTTACCACCCAGCTATCTTTATCAGGCGCCTGCGTCACTGGAGCTGTCATCTTGATCTTTTCCCCCTTTTTTTGTTGAGATACAGGGGCCGTCATCGATATTTTGTCGCGTGACCGATTGTCACCGGAGATATACCCAAAGAGTTTTTTGAATGCGATATTACCAGCATCTTCCATATTTTCTTCTACAACGGTTTCGGCAACAATGTGGGTTGAATAATCACGGACCTCGAAATGATTGTCTTTTTTTACCACTTTGTACTTAACCTCTTCGATGGCCATGGCATGAACGGTTCCAATTATTATAATCGCCGTTACACTTATAATTATTAAAAAGAATTTCATCTGATGTTTCCACTATTTGTCGACCTTTTGAATAAAAAAGACAGAGCCTCCAAGAGGCTCTGCTGTTTCATATTCCTGGCTCAAAGTTTGTATCATCCGGCAACATCAATTCCAGGATCGCACCCAAGGTTTTTATCCGGTTTTTCACACTCAAAGTTTTTACTACGGGTATCTACGTGACCTTCTTCTGACTCTTCTTTGCTTTCTGTATAATCTTGTGTTTTATCCGTCGTCATTTAATCACCTCATTGTTTTTGGTTAATTAAAATTTCGTTCGATTACTTAGAATATAATTTAAGTCTGAATTCCAGTATTTCAATAAGGGCATAAAGAGGGCTTAATGATAGGTTAAAACAATCTTTTGATTCGTTGCCACATCCAATTTAGGATAGGATCATGATTTAAAAAAATTCTATGATTCAGGCTTTTTACCTTTGCCTGACAGGGCAACAACAAAGGAAACCCCCCAGGCACCGGCCAGACACAATAGGGTGAATATCAGTGAAAACCGCCACCCAAAATACGCGATCAATACAGGTATCAGGACCGGTTTCACGGCCCTGCTGGATAAAAAATTGGCCAGGTATACATCGTCCATGTTCTTCTCTTTCAATGTTTTGAGAAAGGGGAACCAGGCAAAAACAGGCCCCATGGAAACAATACCGGCCAGGGATGAAAATATCATTCCTTTGATTCCAACCTTTTGGCCCATGAACCGGGTGATATGGGCAGCCGATATATAGAAGTTGAGCAAAAACATCATGACAAGAGCTATGAGCAAGGGCAAGGCCACCTGCAAGGTAATGTTTTTTATAATCTTGAGGGCTGGAATGAGCCGGTCCGGCATGGTCACCCACACCAATAGGTAGACAACAGCGACACAGACTGGAAACATCCAGGATTTTACCTGCTTTGACACTTGCATTACCATACCCCCGCACAAAAAACCGTCAGCAGGGAGGCAAGAATAGTCACGACAAAAGCTGCCCCGTTACGGACCAGGGCAAACCGAACACCCAGGGCATGGGCCTCAGCAGGCATCTGGACCAACCCGATGCTCACCCAGGACATCATCAGAGCACAGACCCCGGCCCACCCTGCTCCCAATTCCAGCAAAGACTGACCGATGACATAGGAATTCACCGGATTGCCAGCAAAGATGCTCCCGGCAAAGGCCCCAATGATGGTGTCTGTCAGCGGGTTTCCAGAAAAAATTTTCAGGATCAGCTCCCGGGACAAAAAGGACTGAATCAGCCCCATGATCAGGATGACGCCCATCAAAACCGGCGCCATGGAAAAAAATTGTTTCGCAGTTTTTTTAAGGGCCATGTGGACAGATGTTGATTTTTGTATAGACGCCTGGGAAACCGGGGAATCAGCATACTTCTCAATCAGGTCTCGCACCCGGCCGCTAAGGCCGGTAATCACCCGAATACCGCTGCTTTCAAGGGGCTGGGCAATATGGGGGGCAAGATGACCGACCATCAGTATTTGGGCTTCCATTTCAATCAGACGGGCAAGGGCCTTGATGCCGGCACCGGATCGGGTTGACATTGGCGGGGCCTGAACCGCCTCAAAACTCATGTCCAAGGTGTCCACAACAATGAGCCAGTCGGCACTGCTCACCTTGCCTGTAATCCGGGCATCAAGATGGTTATTATCAGCAGGAAAACCAATTTTCATAGACCGTCCCCATCTCCCATTCGTACCTTTGATTTAAAAAGCAACACCCCTTTATCCCTCATTTTCTTTCCTCGTGGTTGCAATTTTCATTGTAATGGGAGGTTTTATCATAAAACCAGGGCAATGGGCAAACCCCTGAGTGAATAGCAGAATTTATGTGAACTACTCGCCCCTAAAGGGGCAGAGCTTCCGAAGTTAGGCCGCTCTGCCTAACTCCTTCTTTTTTGACGTTTCACAGCCATGAGCGCATATTCCTTTCGGTTTATGCGTCTTACCTTTGGCTCCACATCCTATACCCAAAAGAACACCTCTTTTGGACAACTCCGTTCCAGAGTCTAAAATTAGTTTGATTGCTCGTTTCTTTATCACCTTTTGTGCGTTATTATCCGCATTATCAGTATTTCCGCAGTTTAAGCACAAGAATAACTCTTGGCTCCTCCTGTTGTCGGAGTGAATGTGGTCGCAAGCTGCACATTCCTGAGAGGTGTATGCTGCCGGGATCTTAAATGTAACCTTACCAGCTCTGTATGCTTTGTATTTGGTGAAAGCTTCTATCATGTGCCATCCTTTATCCAGGATAGCCTTGTTAAGACCAGCTTTAGCGTTTACACTTTTACCGGGATTCTCGATTGTACCCTTGGCAGATTTGGTCATATTCTTCGTTCTCAAATCCTCAAACACATAAACCTTGATGGCTGGCTTGTCGATCAGTTTTCGACTGGTTTGATGACAGAAATCTTTTCGGATATTGGCTATTTTTTCATGGGCCCTGGCAATTTTATTTTTAGTCCGGTTTCTGCGCCTGGAGCCTTTTTTCTGTTTGGATAACTGGCGATTCAGGCGTTTCAGATACTTTTCTTTCCCTTTTTTCTTTCTTTTTTGCTCAGGTGTAAAATCAAAACATTCTTTTCCAGCCTGTACCGGTCGAACCACACCCCGGTCAATACCTATGGTCATTCTTTCTAAATCTTCTTGAGAACATTGGGAAAGGATTTTAAGTGCTTCTTTTTGATCATTTAAACCAGACTCATCAATACCATCATTAAAGACCAGTGATACGGCATATCGTCCATTTTGTTTTTTAATGTAAATTGATTTTGGTTCTTTAAATTTCCGGTGGGTTTTAATTGATAAATAACCAATGTTGTTCCGCTTGGAGCCAATAAACAAACGGGTTACCCCGTCTTCACATTTTTCGAACCGGAAAAGTTCTTTAGTCAGGTGGATGCTACCCCCATCTCGTTTGTTTTTAATTCGGGGCTTACCACATAGACCTTTTAAAAAATGTTGATAGGTATCATACCAGTTGGCCGCAGAATTTCTCAATATCTGACTGGGGCAATTGAATAGCCATGGAGATAATTCTTTATCTTTGTACAAAGAATACTTTTGATCAATGGGGGCATATGTGTTAACAGGCAAATATTTCCTGGCAAAATTAGTCAGATATTTGTTGTCTTGGCATTTTGCATTCCAAATGAATCGGGCGTTTCCCATCCATTGACTCAAAATTATTTTTTGATCTTTCGTGGGATGTGCTTGTAGTTTAATGCCCATTAACATTAGATATTTTTCCTTGAATTTTAACCTAACATAAATTATACCCTAGTTAAAATAGGGTATCAAGTATATGGATAAAAAGTACGAATGGAGAACAGGCAGAAGTTGTGTTTATGACATTAATTTACATCTTATATTTGTAACAAAATATCGTCGTAGAGTATTCACAGAAGAGATGCTTTCCAGATTAGATTTCCTATTTGGAGAGACCTGAAAACAAATGGATTGTAAATTACATGAGTTTAACGGAGAAGATGATCATGTGCATTTGCTATTGTCATACCCACCAAAGCTTGCAATTTCTAACCTGGTGGGAAAACTGAAAGGAAAGTCAGCATATTTTCTCAGAAAAGAATATTGGGATCAGATTAAAAACAAATTATGGGGTAAACACCTATGGTCTCCCAGTTATTGTGCTGTTTCCTGCGGTGGGGCTCCCTTGGATATAATCAAACAATATATACAAAATCAACAAAAACCAACTTGTCAGAAAAGTGTTAAAAAATCTATTGCGCTAACTGGCCGAAAACGGACTCGCTTGACCCGCCCCTGAAGGGAGCGGGATTGCGCTTCGTCATTGTTCAAAAGCATTGAATGCTTTGGATTGACAAGTTGCTGCTTGAAAAGGAGAATACCTTTGACTGGATCGATTTTTTACCCAATCATAGCCCATAGACCCGAGAGCATAAAGGCTCCCAAAGGTGCCGTGTGATCAGCCAGCAAAAAGAAAGGCGATACGCCCAATGGAGAAATAAAAATAATGACGATTAAAAAAAATACCGGTTTAAATGTTTTATATATTCCTCACGGTGGCGGCCCCTTACCTTTACTTGATCACAAAGGACATCTTGAGTTAATTGAATTTCTAAAAGAAATCCCTGAACAGCTCGAACCACCAGACGCCATCATTATTGTCAGCGCCCATTGGGAGCAGTCAATTCCCACCCTGACCGCAAGTGCTTCTCCGCCCTTGATTTATGACTACTATGGATTTGCACCGGAAGCTTATGAGATCGACTACCCTGCTCCGGGAGCCCCCCGGATCGCAGAAAAATTGCTTTCAATCCTGGAACAACACAAAATCCATGCCCAACTGGATAAAAGGTGGGGGTTTGACCATGGCATGTTTGTTCCCCTTAAGCTGATGTACCCGGATGCCCGGATACCCTGTATTCAGTTGTCATTGATTAATGGTTTGGACCCATTGCAGCATATCAAATTAGGATGCGCATTAAGGGCATTGAGAGATGAAAAAATATTAGTTCTTGGCTCAGGGTTTTCTTTTCACAATATGAAAACGTTTGGGGAAACAGGAAAGGATCCCAAAAACATTGAATTTGATCAATGGCTGGTAAAAACTATGACAGACCCTCTTTTGTCACCTTCTGACAGGCAAGACAGGCTGGTTAACTGGGAAAATGCTCCCCATGCTCGATACTGTCATCCAAGAGAGGAGCATCTTCTGCCCCTGCATGTTTGTTACGGCATCACTGAAATGCCGGCCAGATTGGTTTTTCATGGATCTGTTCTTGGTAAAAAAAGCTGTGCTTTTCTCTGGCAGTGAGAAGACCTGGCCTGGGCGCAGATTACAAAAAGGTGATGAATCATGCCACAGCCAGACGCCGGGTGGCCCGGGTCAATCGTGCCGGCATGGGGTATTTCAAACGCCACACAATGGACATGGGCCGACTGCCCGTGTGACTGTCATAGCATGCAGGGCCAAGGAAATAATAGGGACAGGCAAGCCCATTGGCGGTTTTTTGTTCCCGGACAAACAGCAATATCTGGTGACCCTGTTTTTCGTGAAGGATGTATCGTTGTCCCGTGGGAGAGGTGTCGCTGGTGGTACTCTGGGACTGCCAGTGAAACAAACCCTCGTCCAGGGCATAATCCTTGTACATGGTGGTGGGGGAATACTCTTTTTCCGTTTTATTCAAGGTGATAAACAACAGGTCTGCTCGAATCTCCGGCAAAAACTTCACGCCTTCCCGTAACTTTATCCGGTTTTCCAGGGTAAGGCACCCAAGGCCGGCCAGAATCTCATCCCGGGTGTAACGGGCATGGACCGAAAGGGGACAGGAAAAAGGCAGATCTGCGGGGTGCACAAGGGAATCGGCCCGTTCCATGAGAATTTCCATCAACCCGCACACCTCGTCCATCAAGGTTTCATTGGTTTTCAAACGGGACAAATTGCTGAAAAGTGTGGTTTCCGGAGGGGCGCTGTTCCAGATGGAAAAACAGAACAGTGTCAGCAGCTGTTTCATCCCAGAATCCATGGCATCCAGGGAGGCTGGGTCCAGATGTGATCTTAATACAGCCAACAGCTGTTCAAGCTGGGCCGGGTCATTGTGGTGGCAGAACCGCCGCAACCCCCTGGTCAAAATCGGTTCATCAGGATCATGGAACGACTCTTTGAGACCCGCCTGCACACACAGCCGGGACCATGCTCCCCTTTTGTAGACGTCATCCAGGGTCAGATGGTGATGATCCACGAATCGATCCAGGGTCAGGGCAAGGCCCGTTTCCGCCTCAAATGTGGCCATACGTTGGATCATCTGGTTTTTACTGGCATGGGTCAGGGCTTTTTTTATGTTATCCAGCACATGGCGCTGGGCCTCTTTTTCCATTTCAATGACACAGCCCGACGGCAACGAAGGAAAAGAGGCCGTAATTTCATCTTCAACGCGGCTTGAAGTTTTGCCCAGCAGGGACCGGAACCGGATCTCAAAATTAAATTTCTGGTGGGCCTGGCCAATGAAATCAAGAACAGTGAGGTGCTCTTTTCCCTCACACAGCCGTAGCCCCCGTCCCAGCTGCTGCAAAAAAACGGTCAAACTCTCCGTGGGCCGAAGAAAAAGCACTGTATCAATTTCCGGGATGTCCACCCCCTCGTTGAAAAGATCCACCACACAGAGAAAATTCACATCTCGCTGCTGCAGGCGTTTCACGGCCGCCCGTCGGACATCCCGGGCAGTCTCTGCCGTAAGTGCCATGGCTGAAATACCGGCAGCCTGGAACTTTTCTGCCATATACCCGGCATGGGCCTGGGAAACACAAAAACAGATGCCCCGGGCAGCGGAAACATCCAGCAGAATCTCCTTTGCCTTTTCAATGATCAGCCGGGCACGGATATCATCACCGGTGATAAGCAGTTTTTCAAGCCCATTGCGATCATAGCCGCCCCGTTGCCATTTTACATGGGAATAGTCCACACAATCGCTGATGCCAAAATATTGAAACGGAGAAAGCAGTTTCTGGTTGATGGCATCGGGCAACCGGATTTCAGAGCAGATACGGCCATGGAACCAGGCCAGAATATCCTTGCCATCGGCCCGTTCCGGTGTGGCCGTCAATCCCAGTAAAATCTTCGGCGTAAAATAATCCAGCAATCGCTGGTAACTGGGGGCAGCACCATGGTGAAACTCATCCACCACAATATAGTCGAAAAAATCCGGGGGCACCTGGTCCCACAGCGCCCTTGCATTAAGGGTCTGCACCGATACAAAGAGTTTCTCCAGATGGTCAGGCCTGTGGTTGCCCACCCACAACTCTCCAAAATTGTGGTCCCGTAAGATATTTCGAAATACCCCCCGGGATTGAACAAGTATCTCCTCCCGGTGGGCCACAAAAAGCATTCGCTTTTGCCCGGGGCGTTCAAAGGATTGTTTAAAATCAAAGGCCGCAATAATGGTCTTGCCCGTGCCTGTGGCTGCCACCACCAGATTTCTCCATCGATGGTGCAAGGCTCTTTCCGCTTTCAGTGTGTCCAGAATTTCCTGTTGATAGACATAGGGGACAATATTGAAAAAAGAGAGTTCCTGATCGGCTGAGAATGCGCCGCCACCCCTTTCCTGGTTCAGGGCGCGTTCCAGGCGCGGCAGAGATTCCAGGGAGATGGGTTCGAACTCCCGGGACCGCAGATAGGTCTCAAAGGTGGCATTGATCTTTTCCCAGAGATGATCCGATTCCTGCTGGCACAGCTTCACATTCCACTCCAGGCCATCGGTCAAGGCAGGATTTGAAATATTGGACGACCCCACATAGGCCGCACCAAAAGCGCTTTTCCGGTGAAAGATATAGGCCTTGGCATGGAGGCGTGTCTGCCGGGTATTGAACGAGACCTGCACCTCGGTGTTGGGAAGGGACAGCAGAAACTCGATGGCTTTAAGATCCGTTGCCCCCAGGTAGGAGGTGGTGATGACCCGCAGCCGACCATGCCGGGTCAAGGCTTTGAGTTCATCCTTGATGATGCGGATACCGCTCCATTTAATAAACGAAACCAGCATATCCACCCCATCGGCGTGCAGCATTTCCTGTTTGAGCTGGGAAACCAGGGAGGGGTCACCGGATGTGGCCGTAAGCAACGCCCCCACGGACAAAGGCGTTGCCGGTCTGGGGGAATTGGCAAGGGCAGGATCAAGGACCTGCAACAAACGTCTGCCCTCCAGATCAATTTGCCCATGGCCATTCTGATCCTTTTCAATGGATTTACAGGCCGAAGAGATGAGTTCATTGCACACGGCAATCTGTTTTGAAAGCTTGTTACTGCCCTTGACCCGTGCCAGGATGCCGGCAAGGTATTGTTCCATGTGCCGGGCCAGTATGCCGTGGCTCTCTTCGGTGTCCACCTGGGTGGTGATGCTTTTGAGTCCATGGTCCAGTTTGGCCAGTTCTTGCTTGAGTGCCTGGGTGATCAGTTGTTCGTATAATCCGGGTGGGATGGACATGGGTTAATTTCCTGAGATATTCTGCACAGGGGGCTCTGCTTCATAAAGGATTAACGTCGCCCTTCACCCGTCGGGCGTGAAACCGAGAAAGGTCAAAGGCGAGGATGGTTATTATACAAAAACCTACATTACAGCAGCACCGTAAGCCCGGTCGGTGTGCAAGGGGTTTGCTATGTTTTTACCAAGGAACCAAAGTCGACTACATTAAAAAACTATTAAAAGACTTACACCAATCTCCGCCACATACAGGTAACACCCGACTAATTCATGGACCACTTTGCATAGCCTCATCAATCAATCAGCTGATCCTAATTCGAACATTGATATAAAAACCCAACTATCAGTATCGCCATAAAACCAAGTTGTAAAGATTAATTATAGTTGTTCCATTAATTGCAGGTGAAGTTTTTGTCAGCGGATGATAATTGCTAATAAGGGCAGGATTTACATGAATTGTATGTGCCACCGGTTAAGGGATCAAAGAACCAAGAATCCGGGACAAGAAGTTTTATTTTGGCCTCGAATTTCCCCAAGGGAGGGAATGTTTAATACATGTAATAAGTTTATTGCAGAAATGAGATAAAATTCCTATCCACCACGATATAAGGTATCAAGCTTGCCAAAGATAATCTTAACCATTTAGTTTCTTATCTCTGATTTTCTTGTTTTTATGGCAAAAAAATCATGCTGTTTCATCATAACTCTTTGCTAATTCAGGAATTATTACCATGGTTTTCAATTTCATTCCCATGGTGATTACCTGACTGCCAAATCGTGTCAAATAGTATTTGTAAGTGTGGGCTATTTTTTTAATCATACCGTGAGTATGCAATCTTTTTAAAATTCTTGAAATTTGGCTGCTTGAGTAAGATCCAAGCTTTAATCGAATATTTCTGTTTTGAAATCCACTGATTGTAAATTCTCCAGATATTAATGAGTGTAATATCTTCATGTCATCCTCACTGAAGAAATTGAATCCTCTAAACGGCCGATCATTCTTGACAACGGTCTTTGAAACTTTTTTTAGTTTTTTAATCCCAGCACTTGGATCAACAATATCTGAGATGAATTTAAGGAACCGATTGTTGGCATTAAACAGTATTCTGGTTAAAGGCCCCAGGCTATATAAACCTTTCTTCAGAGGTGCCAATTTCATTGAAGTTGTTCCATCACGATGTTCTACCTCACGGTAGTGTTTAAAGAAAGAGACATTATTTGTGGTCGTTTCTATTCTGAGAATAATGCCGTATTTATCATACATTTTTATCGAATTTGCACCCATTTTGAATTTGACGCATGTTCCCTCTATCCTTGTCGAAAAGTTATTACCCACCTCATCTTGATATAATGGATGGAGCTTTTTTCCAAGAAAAGTAGCTATATTTTCGGGTTTAACAGAGTGAATAGCAGTTCTAGTTAAATTTTCATAAATCAGTTTTAAGTCTTCCTGACGTTTAAAAACAATGTCTGTCGCATACTCGACCTGCATAATACTCCAATGGTAACTCAAGGGGAAATGCTTGACAGCCGGACAATAAAGGCTTGCAAATCCATCGAGTTTCTCATGAATGTGCTTTATGTTTAGATCGTTACTTAATTTTTGAGCAGATTCAAATGACTCCGTTTGAAAAATTGCATTGTCCCGTATTACACTTTGAATACCTTCTTTTCTCATGGCAGAATTGAGGGCATTATGCCCATTGAAATATATTTGTAATCTAAACGGGCACCATGTAGGGACCCGGATATAGCAAAGCCCCAAATCTTCATCGATCAAATAAAAATAATAATGTAAACATTTTCCCTGGGTTCCTTTCAGGTAGGTTTTCCCAGTTTTTTTATTATGCCAGGGTCTATAGGAAGGACAAGCCTCCATAGCGGAAAGGATATGAACAAGGCCAGGATGATCACCACGTTCATTAATGACCTTTTCAATTATTTTTTCTTTGCGAACGTTTCTTTTGCGAACAAATTCAATTTCAAGGCCATTCTTTGAAGCAACGTCTTCAGCATTGTTTCGAATTTCGTCTTTAAAAGGGGCTGCAAATTTTGGATAATCAAAAATTCTGATTTTCTTCATGTAGAGATAACTTGTCATCCCAGCAGCAAAGCAGATTCCAGGAATTGTACCTTGAATAATAATGCGGTCATAACAGTGCAAAACGCCAGATATTTGATCGGAATATCTTTCAGTCAGTAACATAATTAACCTCCTTTAACATCTGCATATTTTGGAAATTATTATACTACGTATTTGGAATCATAGAAACTTTTTGAACCTGCGAGGTTAGTTTTCTGACTGGAACCATAAATTTTAAAATACGACAGCAGAGGTGAACGGAAACAGGTATCTCCCGAAGCGGGTTAAATGGCAGCGGTCAGCATGGACGCTGAAAGAGCTGCCATTTCCCTCGCAGCAGCCCATGGACGGGCTGCGAGAATGAGCGTAGGGTATACCTGTTTTCGTTCACCGGACTTATACTATTTTCATATGAATAAGGTTAACCGCACTGGCCAACCCTTTTTGGTTCTGGCTCGTCCAGGTTAGGTTCCGACAAAGGTTAAAAACAATTAATGTTGAGTAGCAGTTTCTACTTTTTAGAGGCTTAGAATGGTCATAACTATTAATAATAGTCCGCTCTTTTAAATCCAGCTTTGGGGGAAAACATAATAGCCATAGTCAACAGTTGAAAATATTAAGGATACCAGTTCAAATCAAAACAGTTTTTCAATTAAAATTGAAGCAAGGCTTTACAAGTTAGTCTTGACTTCTGAAAGGTCAATTTACCATAGGATAATTTTGTCATAGATTTCCTTTACACGCTTACCGAATACTGGTAGGTATGAAATTCGGCAGATAAAGGAAATATCCAGATCTGTATAGTCTTCATATCCGTATGATATCCAGCTATATATCGATTCATGAAAGATATACAGATCCACACATCATATTGTACATGACAAACGCACTGGCATGTAGAAAGATCAACGAAAAATAAAAAAAATGATTGGTGGGAGGCATAATCATCATGAATGAAGAGAGACCTAATATAGATAAAGATGTTGATACTTCAGCTGTTGGAAATCTATACAGAGGACTTGTGGCAAGTTGGATACATCAAGACAAAATGCTGTGGGGACGAACGAGGCTTTTATACGCGATTCAAGCGGCCTTGTTTGCTTCCTGTTGGTTGTTTTATGAAAATAACTACCTTTGGATAGTTCTGGGAATAATTATTATAGGTATCACGTTAACGAGCTGGATTCGTTATTTGATTAAATTGGACGATACTGACCGAGAATACTTCTATCCATTGATCGAATGGTCAGCAGCTTTACTTTATTATAGTGTTCCAAAGCAAAATAATCAGGACCTAAATATTTGTGACTCCAAAGCTAAAAAGGCCTTCCAAATGATTCAGCATCCGAAACTCCGTGGCACTGATGTCTTATTCCGGACAATTGGGTTATTCATTTTCATTGACATAAGTGTGTTTTGCTTTTTCGTATATAAAATAATATGCTCGGATTAGCAACAGACAGAGGACCAAAATATTTTATTCAACAGTATTAGTTTAAAAATGGGGTCGAGTCTCTATTTAAGATTTAATGGTTATTTCAACAACTCAAATCCACCGGGCGAGCCGGTGATTTAGGTGGTTGGGCGTCACTCAAAGGAGGTGGTTGATGTCACCAATGTATGACAAGCCAGTTCGTATCCTGATGCAGGACATGATTCCTGCGCTAGGGATTAAACCGGGCGATACGTTCTCCCGTGACCAAGCCATTGCTTGGTTCGCCGCAAACTATCCCAAGATCAAGAAGGGAACGGTAACTGCACATTTGATGCGCCTTTCAACCAATGTCGCATCGCGGCATCAGTACAGCCCCCGAGCCGATGGTTCTGATGATGTCTTTTTTAAGATGGATACCCGTACTTTTAGGCTCTACGAACAAGGAAGCGACCCCGTACCACTGACGACGGGAGTTACGGACCAATATCAAGAAGATATTGAAGATACCGAACCTGAAAATACTGGAGAATTTGCTTATGAGCGTGACCTGAGAGATTTCTTGGCCAGGAATCTTCATCTCATAGAACCGGGCCTATCTCTGTATGCTGATGAGGGAATGTCTGGTATCGAATTCCCTGCAGGTGGTCGCTTTATCGACCTCCTTGCGCTCGACGGCAATGGGGATTTCGTAGTTATTGAATTGAAGGTGTCGAAAGGCTATGACCGAGTTATTGGCCAGCTACTCTGTTATGTGAACTGGATCAGGCAAAACCTGGCAGATCCTGAGCAACGTGTACGAGGTTTTATCATTGCCAAAAGTATTAGTGAGGACCTTCGACTTGCAACATCTAGTCTTGCCGAGGTGTCGCTATTTGAGTATGAATTGTCAGTGTCAATTACGCCGGTCGAGGCGTCTGCGCGGTGACGCCCAACAAATCGTTGCAAGGGACGTTTGACCCGCTGCCCATTTTTGTTACCGCAAAAACAGGCATCGCCTCAAACGCCCCTGAACTCAGACGTTCGGTTTAGAAAGGAAATATGTCTCTTAATCATACATCTAAATTTGCAGAATTGACGAATGAACAATTTCAATTAATTGGCAAAATCGTTGTTGAATGGGCAAATATAGAGTTTTTACAAAAACAGATATTAAGTCGACTTCTCTTTTCACCAGAATTCATATCCCGAACATATACAGACCGTATGAGCGCTGTAAAGGTTCAAGAATCAATAAAAGAATCTATAGCTCTCCATCGGAATCGATATAGAGCAAATATCGTAAACGAAGAAATTTTACATGAAATTGAAAGGGTGAACGAAGAGGTTCATAATGCGAGAGCACATCGAAATAAATTTGCTCACTTTTGTTGGTTTCGTAGCACAGATGAAGAAATTTGCGGAACAAATTTTTCTGCTGGCTTACCCGAGAGCAAAAAGGGTAAAAAATCATTTATTACAATAAACAACACTGAGTTGAATCGTCTATACAAAGAATCATATAACTTAGTGGATAAAATTAATAAGCTAATTGACAAACTTCCAGAGATAGAGGAAGAAACTTTGACAAGGATAACTTTAA
Source organism: Desulforapulum autotrophicum HRM2 (assembly GCF_000020365.1). Classification (NCBI taxonomy): domain Bacteria; kingdom Pseudomonadati; phylum Thermodesulfobacteriota; class Desulfobacteria; order Desulfobacterales; family Desulfobacteraceae; genus Desulforapulum; species Desulforapulum autotrophicum. Next base: position 4,464,306 of record NC_012108.1, read on the forward strand.
CCGAACAATTGGGTAAAGCAGACCCAAAAAGCCGAGTTTAGGTCTTTTTCATTATAAGTGAGCCGTATAAGTAAATTTTTAATAAATTCAATCTGTGTTGACGGCTTTTTCGGCTGCTTACCTGCTAAGTCCCAAATTATTTGGACCCGCTTCCCACATTCATCGTTCTGTTTCTGGTTGGTAAGTACCTTCGGATGTTTTGAACATTAAAATCATAATTTCCTCAAAAATTCCGGATATTAGCGGGGTACGCAGGGTAAGCGGGGTATGATTTTTTATTTTTTGGGCGGGGTATTGAGGTCAAATAATGTTGGAGTAATCAGGTCAGTTGTTCTGAGTGGTAGCACTTACCCAGGACGTTACATTCGAGAGGAATAACCAATCATTACCCAACCGTTGAGAAAATAACATAGATTATAAAAACAAAAAAAAGAATCATTAAGGATTTTGTTATGAATATTATAATTTCTGTCGAGGTAGCAGAGCAAAATTCACTATTTCCCCACTTATTAGATGAAAGTGGCCTCATATCAAAGCATATTTCTTTGGAAAACGATATCCTACTATCTCCGCAGTTTACAACAATTAATAAAAAGAGGGCTGTTGGGGTGTCTGATATCCTAAATTTTATTCTTAGTATCCCAGTGGGGATTGCAACAGGCTTAGCGGCGAATGCACTTCACTCTTGGTTTGTGAAAACCAAAACTCAAAGGGCAAAAATTAATAAAACAGAAATAATTATTACAGATGACAAAGAACAAACAATTCGTTTGATAATTAAATCATTGACTGGAGAGTGAATATGGTGATTTTTGATAACCCCACATACAAACATAGCCATAAGTTGGCAAGAAAAGAAATCACTGGTAGAATGTTGGGCAAAAAGAGTGCATTAGTAAAAGGCATTGCTACAGAACCATTGCGAAAAAACTTGAATCAAATGTTGCAAGCAATAGCACTGAAATCAGATGAAAAAATTAAAGAAACTATCAGTTCAACAGCAATTGAATTTATACCCTTTGGCTCAGTGAATGGAGAAGCTTGCTTTCCGCCAAGTGAACCGGCATTCGTTCTTTTAGATACAGGAATAGCTGATTTTGCTGGGAACAATTCTGCAATTTTTAGTAGTTTATTACATGATGAGGGTAAATTCAGTGATCAAGAGATACTTGATTATTTGTTTTCTTCAGCATTAATTTATTTTGAACGTGGTGAAGATTGGGATAGCCGACGAGACGCAATCTTTGCACCAAAGCTAAATTACTCAGAAATACCCCCAAGCATAGTACCTAAAGCTATGGGACATGCTCACTCTCTCATTTTATTTTTTGCACTCCATGAACTGGCCCATGTAATAATAGACCCAAATGAATTGAAAGATGTTGATCCTTGGAGAGAAGTTAGCAACATTTTAGGGGTTGATGCACCTCCTGCATTATCCTCACAGTTTGGAGAAAGTATAGCGGACATTATGGCCTTTGACCTCATAATGAATTTTGCAACTTTTTGTGTTCCTGATCCAAAAATGGCTGTGAATATTCTTAGTGGTTTGGACATAGGGTTGACCTTTATGATGTTTTTTCAGGGGGCATTTCCTAATCGTCAATATTCTAAAAAAATAATCCAAGTAAATGAGTTTATGGACCATCCAGCTGCTTTTCAGCGGCGTATTTACTTTAGAGAGCGAGTGAAAGAAAAAATGAAACGTTTTAGTGACCATCTTGCAATAGATTTTCTATCAGAAGCTCAACGTTGCGAAGAATTAGTATTTCGTTATGGTGAAAAAATACGAAATGGGGCGACCCCCTCAAAGGAGTTCTATCTAAAACGTCAATTAGCGTATCAGGTGTTTGAATAGTGTAACATAACTTTAATTCTTGCCGGACCAAGTCAACAGTCTGAATATATTGAGCGAATCCCGAAAAAACACCCTGAGAATTGTCTTAGGTTAACGTTTTCGGCTCCAAAAACAACACTGTAAGAATTATATGGGTTTCCAACAATGCTCTTGCTACGGGTCGCAAAAAGCTGCGACCGCAGAAGAGCAAGGTTATCTACTTTAGGTAAATATTTAGAGAGGACAGGAAGATACGTTTCAAGTGAAACCATCTTTTTAAACTGTTGGAAAAGAGTAGAGAAGGCAAAAGGCCCTGACCATCCAGATGTCGCAGCCACATTGAACAACCTGGCCGGGCTATATGAGTCCCAGGGCAAATATGAAGAAGCAGAACCCCTTTATCAAAGGGCTCTGAAGATCTTAAAGGCCCAGCTTGGGAAAGATCATCCAAATACAAAAATTGTGCAGAGGAATTATGATGAATTCAAAAGGGAGAAAAAAATTTAGAAATCTTATTTTTAGTAAAATTTTAAGGAAAAAATCAGACCTCACATTATGTCTATAAGCCCCCTGTTTAATGGGACTGAGCACTATAACGTATAATCCTTACTTTTTCGACCCCAACAACCACTCCAGACTATCCCTGTCAGTCCACACCTTTTCTTAAATCAATAAAAGTCAATAATTCTTACATTATTCGTCAATGTCTTAAAATTAAACCATACATGCATTATTCTCAAATTCCATAGACCAGCTGATTCCCATATTCAGTTGAGTGAAGAAATCAATTTTATTAGAGATAAAGCATCTTCCAAAATTTAACCAAATTACAAAAAAACAGATTCACATTAGCTGAACAAAAAAACACGATATCATGACACTGCCTCAATAAAAATTTTCTACACCCGGATGAGCGTCCTTTAATTGCAGTAAAACATACGTTTGCCAGATGATCTTGATACCATACCACCCACGCTGAACAATCATGAAGTTCAGATTTTCACGCTTAGTGAATTCAGGTGATGTTCCATGAATCCGTCCCATCTCCATTAAAAATAAATTTAACCATAATCTCCTTGCCATCTTTTTGCATCAGGAATAAATTCACGTTCCATGGAATGGAATCCTTAAACGTTCTGGAGAATCTGTTATCGTTCCTTGTTCTTCAGACAAAAAAGGATTGATTTATTCTTTATGCAACTCACAGGGGCAGTGAATGGATTTAACACCAATTTTCAATCAGGCATGGGAAGTGTTTGGGATTCTCATCCCTGTCGCAATTTTAATAGGATTGATCAAAACGCCCTGGTTTAAAGGCGTTGCAGGTGAATTAATTGTTAACCTTTCGGCAAAATTCATGCTGGATAAAAAGGTGTATCACCTGATAAAAAATGTTACCCTGCCAACGGAGGACGGCACCACACAGATCGACCATATTATTGTTTCAAGGTATGGGGTCTTTGTTGTTGAAACAAAAAACATGAAAGGCTGGATATTTGGCAGCCCTCACCAAAAGACATGGACCCAGAAGATTTACAAACATTCAAGCAAATTTCAAAATCCCCTCCACCAGAACTATAAACATGTAAGGACTTTACAATCATTGCTTGAACTTAACCCGGAACAGATACACTCGGTCATTGTTTTTGTTGGCGACAGCACCTTTAAAACCCCAATGCCGGAAAACGTAACCTACGGCTTTGGTTATGCCAAATTTATCAAATCCAAAACAAGTCCCGTTTTATCTGAGGGTCAGGTTGAAAACATCGTCTCTCATATTAATGGCGGCAGACTGGCAAGATCTTTTAAGACCAACCGGGATCATGTTCGACACGTCAAAAAAATTGTGGCTGAGAAAGAGAACACACCCTCTTGTCCTAAATGTGGGATGCCCATGGTAATGCGTGAAGTAAAACGGGGAGAAAACAAAGGAAAACAATTTTGGGGCTGTGCAAACTATCCAAAATGCAGGGGCACGGTGAACCTCTGACCTTGGCTTGATCATGTTTTAGACAAAACTCCGTAACATTAGCGCCGCCCTGCACTTGGAAAGATACCCTGTTTCCGGTCAGGCATGAAATAGGATAAAAACGTGGATATTGCTGAACAATCATATCTTATCAGTGGGGGGACGGCCGACCCCTTGCTACCCCACCTTTTGCAGGCAATAGACAAGGCCACGGCAATTCAGATGGCGGTTTCTTTTACCCGGATGTCAGGCCTTCGCCTGATAAGCAGTGCCCTTGAAGAAGCCCTGGCCAGAAAGGTACCATTTGAATTTCTGACCAGTGATTACCTTGATGTGACAGAGCCTGCAGCCCTTCGCCGATTGATGCTTTTACACGAAGCCGGAGCCGACGTCCGCATCCACGCCTGCCACAACGGAGGTGCATTTCATACCAAGGCCTATATTTTCATTCGCAACGACAGGGAGGGCATTGCATTTATCGGCTCCAGCAACCTGTCTGAAAGCGCATTGACCCAGGGGATAGAATGGAACCTTTGCATCGACAGCTGCCAGACACCATCGGCCTTTGTCCAGGCGTGTACTTCTTTTTCACAGTTGTTTAACAAAACAACGACCCTGGGATTGTCCTGGGACTGGATTGAACAGTATGAGCAGAGACGGGTGCCCATTGAATTGCCTGATTCTGAAATACCGCCGCCGCTTCCAGCGCCCCACCCTATTCAGGAACGGGCCCTGGAAGCCCTGCGGGACAGCCGGAACAACGGATTACAGCGGGCACTTGTTGTCATGGCCACTGGGGTTGGAAAAACCTGGCTTGCCGTTTTTGATATTCTAAGGAACGGCTTTGGCCGTGTTCTTTTTGTTGCCCACAGGGAAGAGATCCTGAGCCAGGCCGCATCAACCTTTCTGACGGTCAACCCCAGGATGAAAGTGGGTTTCTTCCATGGCAATGAGAAATCTGAAGATGCAGATATCCTGTTTGGTTCGGTCCAGTCACTTGGCAAAAAAATCCATCTCAAAAAGTTTGACCGAACAGCCTTTGATTACATTGTCATTGATGAGTTTCACCACGCCTCGGCAGCCTCCTACCAGAACATTCTCAATTATTTCACCCCATCCTTTCTGCTTGGCCTGACGGCAACCCCTGAACGCAGTGACGGCCGGGATATTGAAGCATTCTGTGACAACAATGTTGCCTTTCGCTTTGATCTTACTGAAGCCATTGAAGCGGGTCGGCTGTGTCCATTCACCTACTTTGGGATCTACGACCGGCATGTGGATTATGAGTTGATCCCCTGGCGCAGCAGGCGCTTTGACCCAGCAGAAATAGAGACTGCCTTTGAAACCCAGGCCCGGGCCCTGCAGATATTTGAGGAATGGACGGAAAAAGGACAGAGCCGCACCCTGGGCTTTTGCGTCTCGATTCACCATGCCGATTTCATGGCCTCTTTTTTCAGTGGCAAAGGCGTAAAAGCGGTTTCCGTTCATTCAAAATCCATGGTTCGCCGACACGACGCCATTGACCGGTTGAGCAATGGTTTACTGCAGATCATTTTCTGTGTGGACCTGTTCAATGAAGGCGTTGATATTCCAGGGATTGACACGGTGCTCATGGTACGACCAACCGAATCACCCGTGGTGTACCTCCAGCAGCTTGGCCGCGGCCTCAGGCTTAAGGACGGCAAAGAGCGCCTGGTGGTGATTGATTTCATCGGCAACCATCGAAGCTTTCTCCAGGGTCCCCAGGCGTTGTTCGGGCTCCAGCCGGGTAGCCCTGCCTTTGTCGATGCGCTCAAGTCTTTCCAGAAAGGGACATTTGCGCTTCCCCCGGGTTGCAAGTTGCACATGGACCTTGAAGTCATCGATGTTTTCAAAAAAATGACCCGGATCAACAGAAATCCGAACAGAATTTACGAGTATCTCAGCGAACTCAATGGCCGGCGGCCCACAGCTCTTGAAATGAGCCACTATGGAATCACGTTTGCAGCCATCCGGCGCACACATGGCAGCTGGCTGCAGATGCTGTATGCTAAAGCAGACCTTGAGCCGGACATTTTTCAACAGCTGTTCAGCCATATTGGCTTCTTCAGGGAAATGGAAAAGACAGCCCTGACCAAGTGTTTTAAACTTATCACCCTTGAAGCAATGATTGAGCTCAACGGGTTCATGGAACCTCCTGGGACAGCCATCCTGGCGGACAAGGCCCTGGCCGTCCTCCTGCGTCGGCCGGTCCTGCTCCATGATATTCACGCAAAGTTTGCCCCCCATGAAAAGATACGGTTCTCAAAAGCAGATGAATGGCATCGCTACTGGCTTGACAACCCAGTCAATGCATTGATTGGCGGCAATCTATCCGGCAGAAAACAGAAACAAAACGTCTTTTTTTCAGTCGCCGACGGTAAGTTTGTATACAAAAATCCGGTGGCACCTGAAGCCCAGGAATTGTTTGAATCACTGCTGCAGGAGATCGTTAATTGCCGTCTGGTGGGTTATAACCCGGCGGTAGCAAAAATTCAGGCGGTCGTGTGCAAGCTAATAAGAAGTGGCACCGCCCCGATTATCAAACTCAATGACAGCCTGAGACCGGTTTTACCCAAAGGCGAGACGAGCATCCGCATTAATGGCAACCTATATACAGCCCGGTTTGCCAAAATTGCCGTCAATGTCATACAGAATGAGGCTGGAGAGAATATTATTGCCGATATTCTGCGCAACTGGTTTGGCCCCCAGGCCGGAATGCCTGGAGAAATCCACCAGGTCCGTTTTGTTAAAAAGGATAAGGAATGGCGTCTGGAGCCCGTTCAAATTCAGCCAGTAGAGAGCGCCAGTGCGCCTGGGGCTATAACCCATACGGCCCGGTTCGTTACGGACCCACCCGTTGAACAGCGGTTTAAAACATGCGTGCCCTTTTATACCCTGAAGGCTGCTGCAGGCAATTTTGGATTAGATACGGGGCTGCCCTTCAACGGGGAGCCGGCAGGGTGGGTATTGATTGATGATACCAAACCGGACATGTTTGTCCTCCAGGTTTTAGGAAAATCCATGGAACCCCTCATCCCCGACGGCGCCTATTGCTTGTTCCGAGGGGGATCTGCCCTGGGCGGATCTCGAAACGGCAGAACCGTGCTGGTTCAAAGCAGTGGGATTTTTGACCCTGACACAGAATCTTCATTCACAGTCAAACGCTATCGCAGCATAAAGAAAGAGGACCCTGAAACAGGTTGGCGGCACTCACAAATTTTCCTTGAATCCGTCAATAAAGACTTTAAAACCATCCAGCTTGACCCGGAAAACAAAGAAGACTTCGCCATTATTGGAGAGTTTGTACGGGTTCTTCCTGAACCTGAGACCTGAAACCAGAATTCTAAAATTTATTTTTATCTTGTTGGGAACCGATTTTAATTTTCTGAATTTTCAAATGTTCCGTTTCTTCTTCATACAATTGTTGATAACCCTTGTGGATGTATTTTAAAGAAATAGCCAATGAATGGGTTTGCATCTCTATTCTGTTGCCAGGGCCGATTTGCCATTCAGTGGCTACATAAAATAAAGTTTTACTCTTTTTCTGGTATTTCCCATATTTTTTTGAAACCATGGAAATTATTTCATTGGTAAGTTTTGGATCTTTGGTGTTCTGACCTAACCATTTAATTTCTATCGTATGTAATTTTTTAGAGATCGGCGTAAAAAAAAGATCCACATTTGAGAAATGTCCAAGCAGCTTTGTTTTATAATAAAAATGGGTTGCTCCAGAAGATTTTCTGACCTGGGCATGAAAATGTTTGTTGCTTGAGATTATGCCGGATCTATGCAACGGGACATCATTTCTTTCTGCAATGTTCAAGACCTTGTTTACAGTGCTCCCAAAGGGCCATATGTCAAATTGGAAAAAGGACTCTTCCTTTTGGGAATACTCAATTCGGGCAATCTTATCTTTTGAGATTCCGATTGTTCCCCCATAAAGGGAATACATATAATATCCCGCTTCTTCCCAGACGGAGTCGGATTGTATCTTTCTTCCGTCTTTGAGGTATAAGGTATGGGCAAAGCAAACGCTTGGAATAAAAACGAGCAAACCGATTAAAACGCTGGTGAATCTAAGAAAAAATTTCATATCCCTGCCAATCCCTATTCGTGATTTCAATCAAACATGATCTTTTCGTTTCTGAACCAGGCAATTGAGCCACACAATGCCTTCACGGCCAAGGCCGTCCTCCGTGGTTCTGGAGCTGACCACCTCAAAACCGGCCTTTTGAGAAGCCAGAATCCACTCTTCAACAGACATGGCCGTGAACCGCCGCCCCTTTTCATCAAACTCCCCCTGATTCACATCGTCCCGCCGGGATGGCACGGAGAAGAAAAACCGGCCCTGTTCATTAACAAGGCGCCCCGCTTTTTCAAACACGGCATCAATGGCTTCCCGGGTGAGATGCATGAGGGTGGCAATGGAAAAAAGACCGTCAAATTGCCCCAGATGCTCTGATAACCCTTCGGGCAGATGGATGGTGTAAAGCTTTCCTGAGAGTTCCGGGTGAAGTTTACCGGCCGATGCAATCATTTCTGCAGACCCGTCAACTGCCGTGACATCAAAACCACTGGCCTTCATGAATGCAGCGTCCCGGCCTGATCCGCAGCCAATCTCCAGGAGCTTTGCCCCTGGATCAAAGCAGGACTTCAGCAGGGCCTGCATCTCTTCTACCCCGGCCGATTCATAACGTTGGGCCAGGGATTCTGCATTTTTCTGGTAATATTTAATGGTGGATGAATTTTCAGGCATGTTTCTTTCTTTCAGCAGTAGTGGTTTAATCAGCGTTTCGTTTACAAGGGCAAACGATATGTTCCTGGCAGCCGTTAAACCATAAAAACCCCACCTTGAAAAGCAAAGATTCCATTTATGATCAGGAGTTCAACAGTCAAAGAGTGCTTGCATGATTCAGGTTAAATGTTTTTACCATAATTCTTGTCTCGTGGTTTTTGATTTTTTTTGAAATAATCTTGTGTATGATCAAAATTCAGCATAATCTCTAACAAAATTTATCGTTTAACCCACAATGAGGCAAAAAGAACGGAATGAATGAATCAACTCAAAAGATAGCATTGTTTATAGATGCGGATAATGCGCCTGCGAGTAAGTTTGAAGACGTACTGAGCGAAGTTGCAAAATATGGTGTAGTTACAATAAGAAAGGCCTATGGAAATTGGAAAAACCCCTGTTTAAAATCCTGGGAAGAACTCCTCCACGAGTATGCAATTCAACCCATACAGCAATATGACTTAACAAAGGGAAAAAATGCCTCGGATATTGCCCTTGTCATTGATGCAATGGATGTAATGTATACCAAAAATATCGATGTCATGTGTTTTGTATCATCTGATTGTGATTTCACACCCATGGTCACACGGGCCCTTGCTGAGGGTAAGGTTGTTCTTGGATTTGGTGAGCGTAAGGCGCCTTCTCCTTTTGTTAATGCATGTTCCAAATTTTTATTTCTGGATCAGGAGCCTGAACAGAATGGCACCACACCCAAAAAGACAATAAATCTTAAATCAGACACCAAACTTATAAATTTATTACGCCAGGCCATCGAAGCGACTGAAGAAGAGAATGGCTGGGCTGCGTTAGGACCTGTGGGCTCCCACATATCCAATAAAACCTCCTTCGACAGTCGAAATTACGGGTACAAAAATTTAAGTAGTCTTTTAAAACCCATCGATTTATTTGAACTCAAACGCGGACCTGGAAATTCCTATCTGGTTAGAGATGCGCGAAAGAAAAAATAAACTATATTTAATGAAGGCCAGAAGATACCTTTGATTATTCAAATTTTTGTACCCATTGTTGTCCTTGGAATTTTATACGTATCTGTTGCAATGTATAAACGATTTCAACGAAAGAAAAAAAGACGCTCCCCTTTTTCTGATTCAGCACTGTTAAGGTTGCCTGGGCATACATTAAATCAAGAAATCCAAGTACTATCAGAGGATATGAATCTATATCTGGTTGGTATTTTTCTCTTATCCATGATGCTTTTTAATGAAGTCGTACATATGGCTTCTAACAAAGGCATTGCACCATCCATAAAGAACTTCCCTTTTTTGTATGGGGCTTTTTTAATGCTTATTGGATTTTGTCTTTTCAAAATTTTCAAAAAAATGAGCGTTCGAAGCACGTTGAGACTGGGTTATGAAGGAGAACTGGTTACGGCCCAGGAATTGCACAAAATCATGCCTGAAGGCAACTATGTTTTCCATGATTTCCCTGCTGATAATTTTAATATTGATCACGTTGTTGTGGGTCCGGCTGGCGTGTTTGCCATAGAAACCAAGGCAAGGTCAAAAAAAATTTCAGACAATCATATCAATGATGCAAAGGCATGTTATATCAACAATGAGATTGTCTTTCCTGACTTTAAAGACAAACAATACCTTGAGCAGGCAAAGAGACAAGCCAAATGGCTCGCCAAATGGTTAAAACAGTCTACAGGGCTATCGGTTTCCGTTTTTCCTGTTGTTGCGCTTCCGGGTTGGTTCGTGGAAAGGAAAACGCCCTATGATGGCATGTTTGTCATCAATCCAAAGCAACTGAAGAATGTGATTAAATCAAAAACAGTGCATAATCTGGATGAAAAGCGGATTCAGCAAATAATTTACCAGCTGGAGATAAAATGCCGAGATATTGAAATTCTTTCCAAACAATATGATTCATGAAATTTCATTTTCCTTAGAAGGTAAGGTCATGGAAATGGCCCAAGTGGCTGCACTGGGCGCACAGACAGTATTCCCCACAACAACGTGCAACAACCAGATTGCATCGGAAAAAGACTACCCCATTAATTTTTCCCACTTTAAAAGGAATGACCGTGTGTTCAGTTCCCGGAAAGCCTTCGAGACTCAGGACGATGAAACCAATTCTGGGGTCGTGCAAATTTTTTATTTCTTTATGATACAATTGCTGATAGCCCTTATGAATGTATTTTAAAAAGATAGCGATGTCCGATTCTGGTTTTTTTGGGCAAGGTGAAGACAAAAACTTCGAACACGATATAAAAATCAAGGTTGGAGGTGTTATGGTTGAATTAACCCAAACAGGCAAATTGAGAATTATGTACGGCTATACTTTTTTAGGTGCAGGAGGATTTGGCCTTGGAATAATTATGAATCCAGACCTGATTCAATCATTGTTGAAAATGCCAGATCAAGACCCAGTAATATTTGGGATCACAGGGGCTGTTTACCTTGCCTTTGGTTTTCTTTCAATTTTTGGATTGATATCTCCTATAAAATTTTCGCCTGTACTTTTCCTTCAACTTATTTATAAATCATTATGGCTGGCCGGAGTTATAGCACCCATGTTTTTAAAGGGCCAATTCCCTTTTTATGCTGTTTTGATAACAATAATCTTTCTAACATATATTATTGGTGACCTCATTACTTTGCCATTTAATTATCTGTTTTCGAAAAGCAATCATTAATCCCACCAAACAAAAGGTGCCTGCCATGACCTATTCACCCTCCCTGAGTTCCGGATTTACATTTGCAAAGAATCGCAGTTCGTTCATATCCCCCCAGTCCGGGATGTGCTCTTTTTGCACACAAGAGTGCAACGGCACCTGTGAGCTGTCCCAGGCGGCTGTACTGGGCGCACAGACCGTATACCCCATGACAACGGGCAACAACCAGATTGCATCGGAAAAAGACTATCCCATTGATTTTTCCCACTTTAACATCAATGGCCGTATGTTCGGTGCCCGGGGCGCCGAGGCGACCCAGGATGAGGCAACCATTTTCAATGTGAATCTTGAGCGGACCTATGGGACCATCAACCCCGTTAAGATGACAATGCCGGTGATCCTTCCGGCATTGATCAAGCTCAACTGGCAGGACTACTTTGCCGGGGCTGCCATGGCGGGGGTGACCTGTGTGATCGGAGAGCATGCCCGAAACAATGAGCCGAACCTGAAAATCGAAAACAACAAGGTGACGGACTTTCCCCTGCTGGGCAAGGCCCTTGACTGCTTTCGAAAATATGACAGGGGGTATGGCCAGATTGTGCTCCAGTGCAATGTGGATGACGATCTCATGGGGGTTCCCAGGATTGCCATCCAGCGATACGGGGCTGAAGCCATTGAAATTAAATTCGGCCAGGCCGCCAAGGGGACCCAGCCGGTGATCCGGGTAAAGGATCTTGAAACCGCGCTTGAGCGCCAGCGGGCCGGCAATGTGGTCCATCCTGACCCCAGTGATGCCTCCGTGCAGGCGGCCTACCAGGACGGGATCTGTCCTAATTTTTACACCTATGGCCGTTTGCCCCTGTGGACTGAGGATACACTGATGGCTCATATTGACGAACTCCGGGATATGGGGGCTAAAAACATCTATTTTAAAATGGCAGGATTTGACAGGGCAGATATTGAACAGGTGCTCCGCATTGCCTGTAACGCCCGGGTGGACATGGTCACCTTTGACGGTGCCGGGGGCGGTTCCGGGTACAGCCCGTCCAAGATGATGAACGAGTGGTCGCTGCCCACGATCTGCCTGGAGCATGCCGTGGTCGACATCTGCCGTCAATTGGTATCAGAGGGATTGACGCTCCCGGCCATGGTGATGACCGGAGGATTTGCAAGTGAAGATCAGGTATTCAAGGGGCTGGCCTATGGCCAGGGCCATGTTCTGGCCATTGGGTTGTGCCGGGCGTCCATGGCAGCGGCCATGACCGCTAAAAAGATCGGTGACCAGATCCGAAGCGGCAATGTGCCGGACAGGTTCAAGGCCTACGGATCAACCGTTGAGGAGATCTTCTGCGACCTGCCCGATCTTCGCGCCATTTACGGCACCCGGGCCAATGATTTTTCCACCGGGGCCATTGGGGTTTTTTCCTATCTCAACAAGATTGCCTTCGGGCTCAAGCATTTTGCGGCCCTGAACCGAAAGTTCAACCTGGACCTGCTCGACAGAACCGACCTCATTCCCCTGACCGCCGAAGCCAGGGCATTGATGACAGACCAGTGGTTCATGCCCAGGAACTGATCATGCCAGGTTTTGCCCTAACGCCCCACCAGGAAGATACAGCCAGATCAAGACGGCCCACGGGCAGTGGGCCGTCGATGCTGATTGATTTATTTTCCATTCTGGCGGGCATCAGCACCCGGGTCACAGGTCTTGAATTGGCTGGTGGACAGAGACATCTCTTGTGCAAGTTTGCTCAGGTTTACGGCACTTTCAGTTACACGGGCGCAGTTACCTGCCATGGCCGTAGTTGATTGATCTGCCAGGGCAATCTCCCTGGCAATCTGACCGGCAACATCGTTCGCCTGGGCGACATTTTTATTAACGTCGCTGAATCCAATGGAGGTTTGATTGACATTTTCAGCAATTTCACTGGTTGTGGCGGCTTGTTCTTCAACTGCTGATGCCACCGTGTTAACCAGTTCATTCACGTCGGTAATAATACCTGTCACCCGCCGGATCTCTTCCACTGTCTGACCGCTGATTCGTTGAATGCCTTCGATCTTTTCGCGAATATCAATCGTTGCTACGGCTGTCTGATTGGCAAGGTTTTTTATTTCACTTGCGACCACAGCAAATCCCTTGCCGGCTTCACCAGCCCTGGCAGCTTCAATGGTGGCGTTTAAGGCCAGCAGATTGGTCTGCTCACTGATATCCTGGATGGCCTCAGTTACTTTTCCGATGTCCCTTGCGGTGATCCCCAGTTCATTGATTTTTTCCGAGGCATTTTTAGCTTCAACAACGGCTTGAGCTGTAATGGTGCTGGTTTTAGCCGTGTTCGTTGAAATTTCATTGATGGTGGCTGTCATTTCTTCTGTTGCCGATGCCACCTGGCTCACATTCATGGATGCCTGCTCCATGGTTGCCGACACGGAAGTCATGTTACTGCTCATCTCTTCTGCTGCAGCCGCCACGCTGTTGGTCTGGGTTGAAAGTTGATCCGCGTCAGAAGTCATCTGCACCGATACCCCGGACAGTTCTTTGGATGAGGAGTCCAAGGCGCCTGTATTTGCCACGATATTTAAAATAATCTTGTTGAGTTTTTCAATAAAAACATTGAACCAGCTCCCCAGCTCACCAATTTCATCCTTTGAATCTGTCTGGATTCGAACGGTAAGATCACCTTCTCCCTGGGCAATATCCTTCATGGTTTCAACAACACCCACCAATGGCCGGGTGACATAGATATTGATTATGGCAATAACTGAAACAAAAAGCGCCAGCAGTATCAACGAAACAATCCCGATGACCTTGTAAGTGGTCTGTGCACTGGCATTAATGGTCTCGGTTACAAGGGCTGCTTTTTTTCCAAGAATAAAAAAGCCTAATTGTTCTCCTGAAAAGTCCTTAACAGGCAGGGCAACGGTAAAATATTTATCGTCAAATGCGCCATCCTTTTGCGCCTTTTCAAGATTGAGCTCTTTTAAAACATAGTTTAAGAAATTCTCATCCGCATCATTCTGGCTCAAGTAGTAATTCTTAAAATTCGGTTTGGATTTCAACCCTTTGGCAATGGTAAGATACTTTCCATCCATAAAATACAAAAACTCAATATTACTGGGTTCCAAGGTCCTTTTAATGGAGTTAAGCCCCCCTTCAAAGTTTGCAATGCCCAGAAACCGGCCTTCCTTTAAAATGGGGAACAATCCTTTGAGTCTTAACCCCTTTGAAGATTCCTCCATGGTGACCAGGGGTTTTTTAGATCTCTGAACTTCTTTGAATGCCTCACTATAATCCAGATTTTCATCAGAGTTCGTGCTGTCCCAGGATTTTACAAAAGAGTTCAGGTTAGAATCAATGATATGGATTGCAACATTTTTAAAACCTGTATTTTCTTTGAACATTTTTCCATAATGTTTCAAGATCTCCATGGTTTTTACCCGGTCATTGGTATCCAGAGCGTCAATGATATCCTCATTAATCGCTATTTGCAGGGCATTGGTAATCCATGTGTCCTCTTTCGCCTTTACTGTGCTGTCAAGGGCATTGGACAGCTGTTTTTTTGCTTTGATCAATTCGGTATTTCTTATGGAATTTACTTGCCCCAGCACAAAAAAATAAATGATAATTGCGGACGCGATGAGCAAAACAGCAAAAGTCGTGTATAACTTTTTCTTAATACTGAAATCTTTGAATTTCATTTTAATACCCCTTTGAAATTAAAATCTTCACGCAAATCCAGAACAAAATTTTTACAAAAAAATCGTGGGCCAAAAATTTTCACAAGGAGTATATACTCAAATAAAGATAAAGATAAAGATAAAATCGCCGCCGGTTCGCCGCCGGGCCGGGATAAAGCATCCTGCTGACCCTGATACAGACGAATCCTGCCGTGGCAGAGGACTTGCTCGAGTAAAACGCCACCAAAACAGCTGGGAGAAAGGGTTCGGGTTAACTGTTAATTGTCGGTCTGAAATACCCAGGGTTAAAATTGACTGCAAAGCGCCGGTACCAGGCGGATAACCTTTTAAAAAGATTCCAGCTGTCATTGGATTTTATGCTTTCCCTGCAAATACGACAAAGCCTGGCCTTGATCTCAGGATCCTGACTATCCTCGTGAATCATCATTTCTTCAATGGCTGTCAGGGCCGCTTTGTCAGACGCATCAAAATAATAATAGTTGCTGTCGTAGTCTTCTGCCTCTGGGCCGCCGTCACTTAAAAAAAGATATGCCATGTGAGATGTCTCCACTCGAATTTTAGTTGAGACCAGGATACAGCGACACGATTAAGGGTTTATTCGTATTGTGTTAAATTTGTGCAAGAACGGCCATTATCCTGCAAACAAGCATCAAGAACAATGGCATGGAGATGTGAAAGGACAAAACCGCCGGGCCCTTGATTGACCAGACAGATCAGGAGGGTAGCGCTCCAGGGCCTGCCGACAATTCCACGAGACGGAGGCCGTGTCAGGGCCGCCACACCCCCAGCTCAACAAGCTGTTGTGTTGCCTTGCCTGCCCAGTCCTGGTTTGCAGCAGGGCTTGCAGGGCTGGGATGAAGTATCCGGCCGACCCTGACAGACGAAGCTTTAACCCCAGAGAGCAGACGTTTTTCGGCAAAATTACCAATGCCGATGCACCATTCGGGTTCAAAAATTTCAACGATCCGCTCAAGATGCCTGTCACACAGGTCAAAGAGCGGGCCTCTTTCCTGCTTTGCAATTTTGTCAGGGGTGATGTTTGCACCTGAGTCCGCCATGAACACAAGGGGGCAATAGTTCATGACAATGTGTTCCCTGAAGAACGCATCCGCCGTATGGAACCGCTCCCGGAACAGTCCCCACAGGCGCCTTCCGCTCACCTCGGACTTGGGGCAGTCAAACCCGGTCACAGGTCTTCGGGGATGTTCATTTTCCGGTTTATCGATCTTCGCCTCTATCCCCAGCCAGGTTTTCACCGTTTCGATCTCTCCAAACGGCACCCCGACCTGCGCCATCCCCCATGGCCCGGGATTCATTCCCAGAAAGAGAATTTTTTTTCTGGACGAAGCATACCGGCGGACGTAGGCAGCGTAGGGGTTCCACGCATAGGCAAGGGGATTATATACGGTTTTTACAGGAGCTGAAAAAATCAGCCGGTCGACGCTCCTGCGCAGGTCAATGGCGGCATCAAGAATTTGTTTGTCCGTGTTTTTCATTATTATCTTTTTTTAACGGGTTAATATCTGGGCCCTGGTCATAATGCTGTCCTCTATTTATAGTTGTTGGTCCAATGGGTCAAGCTTGCGTTTTTGTGATTTGGTCAAAACCCTGTAATAACGACAAAATGCAAACATTTCCCTTGGCCTGATTTTGGAAAATCTTTCAATCAGTGCAAAAATGGATGTTTTACCAACGCCTCCTTTTTCCGCAAAATGTGTTTTCAGCTGATCCATTCCACGGAAACAGGCCTTCTCGGGACAGGTTTGTCCTGGGCCTTGACTTTAGGATATCCCACACAAATACTTATCACCAGCTCGTAGGGATAGTCGATGCCCAGCATCTTTCTCACTGCAGGAGCATATTTTATAGTGCTGGCAATAAACCCGACATAACAGGTTCCAAGCCCAAGGGAGTGTGCAGCCAGGACCAGGTTCTGTGCAGCGATGGCCACGTCAACATCCGGATGGCTGATTCCCCTTTTATCTTTGAGCAAATGGATGACAGCGGGTGCATTAAAGGTAATTTTCCCTTTTCCCGTATATTTGACCTTTTCCATGGCGGCAATCGGACGCTGGTCCCATTTGTTTACCTGGAAAAAACTGAGCAGTGATACGCAAAATTTTCTCCAGAGTTGCTTTCCAGAGTAAAGCCAGTGGATCATGTTCAGGATGCTTCCGCATTTTTCATCAATTTTATCTAAAAGATCCCGGTCCGTGACCACAACAAATTTCCAGGGCTGGCCGTTTCCTGCCGAAGGAGCAAACCGGGCAGCCTCGATTATCCTTTTGAGCAGCTCTTTGGGGACGGGTTTGTTTTTGAACATCCGTATGCTGCGGCGGTTGTAAATGACTTGTTCAGTGTCAGTGAGTCCAGTGGGCACAGCAAATTCATCCCCGGGCGTTGTGCCGTTCAAAGGCGCGTATGGCGTCATCTTTCCAGTCATGTCCGCCGGTGTTTTGTAGCGTCCTTCCAGTACGCGGTACTCCCCCCGGACCCGGATGCTGCTGGAGGGGCAGATGGCTTCACAGTTATTGCATCCGATACAGGCCAATTCCAGATCCACCAGGCCAGTTCCATAGGGTATTTTTTTTTCTTCATCCCATTGAAGACATGAGGTGGGGCAGGTCTGGGCGCACATCCCGCAGTGGCTGCATGTCTCTGCATTAAATTCAAGCGTATACGCCTGGGTTTCAGGGAAATGTGCCTTTTTAACTTTATCTAAAAGTGACTGTTTCATAGCTGTCCTGTCTGTTTTAAATTTAAGGTTAAACTTTATTTTTAAACCGTAAACCCCTGCACATTGCCGGCGTCTTTATTGAATCTGGCCCTGAAAACCCGGTCCGGATTCTTTTCAGAAGCTGTTCTCGGGATTTCATCAACACTTTGAACAAAAGAGGGCCTGCCATTTACTTTTTTGACAGACACAGGTGCCTGATCACCGGCCGTTTGAGAAAAGGCAGCACCCAGAATAAAAAATAGATAATGTGGGTCAAATAGTGAATTTTCCAGTGCAGTTTGTTGCCGTGGGCCGCTTTCCACACCAGAGCCGCTATCTGTTCCGGTTTGAGATTGACGCCCGTTGAAACAACACTGTGGGCCAATTGACCCGCTTCTTTTACCATTGGCGTGGCAATATAGGGCGCTTTGATGTCGCAGACCCGGATACCGTATTGTTGAAATTCAAGATCCAATGCCTCGGTCAAAGCACCGACGGCATGTTTGCTGGCTGAATAGACCGCAAGTTCTGGCATGCCATAGACCGAGGATGTGGAACACATGGAAATGATCCGGGAACCGGTGGTTCTTTTTAACAACGGCAGGGAAGCGTGGATGCCGTTGAGCATCCCTTTTACATTGACATCCACCGTCAGGTGCTGTTGTTCCAGGTCGATGGTCTCATTGAGTCCCATTCTCAGGATTCCGGCATTGTTGAACAAAATATCCATGGTTCCATTGGTTCGTTCGGAAAATGCATCCACTGTTTTTTGATAGCTTTTTGGGTCGGTCACATCCATGGCCCGTGAAAAACAGTTTTCTTTGCCAATTTCAACCGCCAGTGTCCCAAGGCCTTGTGTGTTCATATCAACAATACCGACATACCAGCCGTTGGCGGCAAATAAAAGAGCGGTTGACCTCCCGATTCCAGAGGCAGCGCCAGTGATAAAAATGTTCTTACGACCTTTCATTTCACATTGTCCCTTTCATTGGATGTTTTTTTCCAGAAAAGATGGGGAAAGATAGGGTGTTCATGACAAGTTTGAACACCGTTGATCCCTCACACTTTTTCCAGAATGTGGACACACATGGAAGCCTCTTCAATGCCGATATTTCCCCCACCGTTTTCGGCCAGTCCAAGGCGTGCATTTTCAACCTGACGTTTTCCTGCCTCGCCGCGAAGCTGGATACCCAGTTCATAGATCTGAGCCAGGCCGGATGCCCCAATGGGATGACCGCGGCACTCCAGCCCGCCGCTGGTATTAACCGGTTGTTTGCCGCCAAGGGTCGTGGCTCCCGATTCCGCATAAATTCCGCCTTCTCCAACGGGACAGAACCCCATGGCTTCAACCTGGTGCAGTTCTCCGTAGGCCGTGGCATCATGGAGCTCTGCCAAACTGATATCATGGGGTCCGACCCCCGCTTTTTCATAGGCCTGTTTCACCAGCCGTTCTCCAATGTCGATCCCGTCAAAAGCTCTCTCTGCTCCGGAGCCCATGATGGAGGCAAGAATTTTCACCGGGCGTGCCGTCGCAAGTTTCCTTAAATAGCTTTCGGAACAGACAATGGCTGCGGCGGCCCCGTCACCCACAGGCGCACACATGGAACGGGTCAGGGGATAAGTGATCGGCGCATCGGCCAGGACCTGTTCAACGGTCATCTGCTGCTGATACTGGGCCTTGGGATTCAAAGCGCCGTGGAAATGATTTTTCGATGCAATCACCGCCAGCTGTTCCCGGGTCGATCCGAATGTGCTCATATGCCATCGCGCAAAGGTGGCATAGGCATCCATAAAAACCGAACGTCCTGCTCCCGGGGAACTCTCTTCAATCTGAAGCCCCTGGGTAAATGTTTTGCTGTACTTCACCAGCATCTCCAGGTGACTGTCAATATTTTTCACATCCATGCAGGCGGCATAGGCGCCAAGGGATTTGGTTTTATTTTTATCCGTTATTTTTTCAGACCCCAAAACCAGGGCCACATCATACATCCCGGCCTTAATGCCGGTATAGGCCAGGTGAAGGGCTGTGGAGGCACCGGCACAGGCATTTTCCACGTTGGTGACCGGGATGCTGTCAATCCCCATGGATCTCAACACCACCTGCCCCTTGATGGAATGCTGATTGGCAAACATCCCCCAGAAGGTATTTGAAAAAAAGGCGGCTTCAAGTGCTCCGGCATCCAGTCCGGCATCTTCAAGGGCCAGACGAGTGGCCTCGTGGGCCATATCCCTTACCCCCCTGTCCGGGTATTTGTTAAACCGAATCATTCCAAGCCCTATAATATATACATTGGACATTTTTCTTTCCTTTTTATATGGGATCGTGCTGTTTAATCCTGTCTGGGATAATTATGGATCACCTTGTGTCCTGCCGCGATGGCCAACACATCATTGGCCCCATCTTCAATCATCATGGACCGGGCATCTCTGAACAGCTTTTCCACGATATACTCCCGGGTCAATCCATTACCCCCAAATATCTGAACGGCATCATTGGCTATTTCAAAGGCATACTGGCATCCAAATACCTTGCCAATGACAGAGTACTCTTCTGCAGGTGTCGATGTATTCTGGTTGTATTCAAGCACAGACCGGGTGAGTTGACGGGTCATTTCAACTTTACTGAACATTTTGAACAATTTCTTTTGCACATCCTGATGCTCAATTAACGCTTTACCGCACTGAACCCTGTTCTTGGCGTATTCCAGGGCCTCTTCAAATGCTGCTCGACCGATGCCTGTCGCACATGTCCCCATCAATGCAGTGGTGGCGGACAGTATGATTTCCAGCATGACTTCGTAGGCTTCAGGACCGGCAACCAGATAGTTGGCCGGAACACGAACGTTATCAAAATAGAGCTCGCCCTGGGGATCATCCCGCTGTCCCATTTTCTCCAGGGGTGCCCCTCTTTTGACCCCGGGAAGGTCCAGGGGCACAATAAAAATTCCACCGCCGGCATGCCCCATGGAAGGATCGATCTGACAGAACAGGAGCGCATGGGAGGCATAGGGTGCACCCGAAACCCAGGCCGCTTTCTGACCGTTGATCACGTAATGATCGCCATCCAGGGTTGCGGTGCAGTCTGCAGGGATGTCCGGATTTCTGAAACTCGGATAGTTGGGCAGCAGGGTGTCTGATCCATGCATGGGTTCGGTAATGGCCCAGCATCCGGCAATTTTGCCGTCCCGGCAGTCGCAGAACGGTTTAATGATATTTTCAACAATCTCATCGTCTGGGACCATGGATGCCAGATAGGCAGGAAAAGCTGCCACGGCAAGGTCAACGGTAAGTCCGACGCTTCCCCAGGACAACTCCTCAAGCACCAGGTGCAACTGAAGGGGTGTCAATCCCATACCGCCATAGGAATCCGGTATCAGGATGGTATGCAGATCCAGCTCATAGGCCTTTTTCTTGAACTCCCAGAAGGGAGACCCCGGTGCCACGGCTTCTGCCGCTGTCATACGGTCCATCTGCAGGGAGACAGGACGCATGACATCCCTGGCAAATTCATGGGCAGCCTTTTTAAGCATAATATCTTCTTTAGTTAAATTGATGTTGAGCTCTAAATAATCCATTCTTTCTCCTTTAAGAACTTGAATTCGTATGGGAAATCAATTACCAAGCCCATAGACGTTATCCGCATTTTTACTGAAGTCATCCTTGAGAAATCGATCCAGGTTCTTTTCCGATGCCGTCTTGGGAATGGCATCTACAACCTGCAGATAGGAAGGAATACTGTTGCCATCCAGCAGCGCTCTGCAATGCAGGTGCAGGCCGGGAACATCAAGGGTTGAACCTTCCGTCAATACAACGGCGGAGACCAGATCACTTTCACCCGGCGCACCTGATGCTGCAGGAATACCGTAAACACAGACATCCGTTATATCTTTATATTTGGCAAATGCGGCTTCCACATGGTCGGGCTGAATAAAATCCCCTGCCCGGCGAAGACCGCCGCCCTTTCGAAAGTCAAAAAAGAACCATCCGTTCTCGTCCCGATGCCCCATGTCTCCGGACCTGAGCCATCCTCCCCTTGTTTTCTTTTCCGAGGCATCCGCCTTGCCAAAATACCGGACTTCTGTTTTCTGCCCGATGGTACGACAGACGATTTCGCCGATTTCAAATGGCTTGCACTCACTGTCGTCATCCTTTACCACTCGCATCTCCATGACCCCGTCCAGGGGTTTTCCAAAAGAACCGACGGGCCCGACGCCCGGGGGCTTATGGGCAAACCCGCCCTCCACTGCGCCGTACCACTCATGGATAAAAACGCCGAACCGTTTCTCAAAGGCCTTCCACACGGCAAGCGGAGTTCCAGCACTGATGATCAGGCGAACCGGGTTGTCAGCATCGTCGATCTTTTCAGGCTCACTGAAAATTCCCATCATCATCCCGCCCAGCAGAGAAAAGCTTGTGCAGCCGTATTTCCGGCAAATGTCCCAGATCCGGCTTTTGGTAAATCCCACGCTGATCACCGCAGGGATACCCAGGTAAAGGGCAGGCACCATGGTAACCGCCTGGGCATTGCCGTGTGATAAGATGCAAATACTCTAACGCTTTTTATCTGCCCTGTTTTTATAAAAAAGGCCTCAATAACATTTATAATCAGCTACTTGCATAGCATTGGCCCTAATCGTGTTTTCGCAAAATACTCTAACGCTTCAAATAAATATCATTTTTTACAGTAGGTTAATGCTATTTTATAGCAGTGTTGCACGGAATGTGTATTTCAAAAATCAGTCAATGAAGTTTGAGAAGTTGTAAACAAAAATAGACCATTCGCTAAAAAAGCGTAATGGTCTATCCTGATTTAATTATCTTGTCCGAGGTATCTAATCTGGACGATCTAAAGTTTTAGAACAGCAAAATCAGTCCTTTCTGGCCTCACATTATTTCTTGGTGAAATTTTTCCATGTGCCTTATGTTCGTTATTGAGGAGGAAGGTCAGAGAGAAATTCCAAGGCCAGATTGAGGTCGACAAAGGTGTATTTCAACTCCTTTGCTCTGTCCCTGCAGTCTGTACAAATTTCTCTGAATTTTCTCATATCGCCTTTGGTCGTCATATAAATCTGTTCAATGGCCTCCTGTTCAATATCTTTGTACTCGACAATGAAATCTTCTACCACAATCGGGTATAAAATAAGCGTTTTCAAGCGGCTGAGGATATCTGGATGCTCGCGGGTTAAAAATGT
This sequence comes from Desulforapulum autotrophicum HRM2, assembly GCF_000020365.1. Classification (NCBI taxonomy): domain Bacteria; kingdom Pseudomonadati; phylum Thermodesulfobacteriota; class Desulfobacteria; order Desulfobacterales; family Desulfobacteraceae; genus Desulforapulum; species Desulforapulum autotrophicum. The sequence continues at coordinate 4,487,167 of NC_012108.1, forward strand.
CCTCACCTTTGGTAATCCTGCAAATACAATGGGAACACCGGCATCAATGACCCTTTTGAGGTAGGGCCAGACCCGGGGATCGAGATCGTTTGCCTCGTCGATTAAAATAAAGCAGTTGGACAGACTGCATATCATTTTTAAATATTGAGGGGTTCGCCGGTAGGTGGCGGTTGTGTCGTAATTTAGCTCTTTTAAAATCGATGCCAGGGTTTCATGTATGTTGAACAGTGACTCCACCCAGACGGCATGAAGTTTTTTCGGTTGCAGCAATTTCAAGAAACGGGTTTTACCCACGCCGTAATCACCCTCGATCAAGACGCTCTGCCTACGATAGATTCGGTTATATGTGGCCCCCAGATAAGAAATGCGGCGTTTGTCATTTATAAAATCTTCTTTTCGTTTCATCTTAGACCTCTCCAGAGAAAGCATACGGTGCCACATGGATTTTTCGATAATGGCTTTCACAATCGAGAATAAAGGCATTGAACAGCACTGCCCCTTTTATATTCGTGGGTTGCTGCATCTTTTTTATATAGGTGGTGTATCTTTTCTGGTTATGCTGAAGGATTTGCTTTGCCATGGGCATGGAAAGACCTTTTTCATAATTTTTGATCAGGAGGGGTCGATCGACGACCATGCTGTTGTGCTCCAAAAAGTCGATGATCTGGTCCAGTTCATTTTTTTCCGGCAATATGGTCAATACTTTTAACGGCTTTTCAAAGGGCTTCCGGGCAAGGGCTTCTCCCCAAAAAATACCATCCTCCCTGGGCTCAAAAAGGAAAAGCTTGTCATTGTATCTGGATATCTGAACGGGTGTACTTTTATGGGAGCTGAACTTGTCTGCACCCATGGTCACATAGTAATCCTGATTTTCAAATCTGATGGTCTTCTGCTTTGATACCGTGGCTTTTGTTTTCCTAAATCCATATTTCATGTGCTCCTTAACCTGATCAGGACAAAAGGTCAGTGTGCTGGTAAATGTTTCAAAAAAGTCTGTAAGCTTTTTATCCGGCACCCAGGCATTGACTTTTCCTTTTTCAGAGAAATAGTGGCGTGTGCAGTTGTGTTCATGGCGATATTCCTCCATAAGTGAGCTTGTTTTTAACTCATCCAAATTTATGTCAAGGAGGGTAACGGTGATTTTTTCTTGTTTTCCTTTTTTGAAGATATACCCGGGCTCTGTCTTTACGATCCTTTTTTCAAACGCTTTGATGATTCGGATTTCAAAATTATGAAGGCTGCGGTGGGATGATTCCAGGTGGGCCTTATCCTTGGGAGCATGTATCCTTGAGAAATCAGGTTCCATATAAAACCCGTTCGGGGTGGAATGTTTCAAATTCAAGTCGTTGATGGGGCGCTTAAGATTCAAAAAACCCTTGGCATTATCGGGCCGGATACGAATCTTCTTTTGGGGAAATGGCCTGGCCAGTAAAAATTTGGTGAACAGGTTCACGGAGTTCCAACTGCTTTCGGAAAAATACGCATCCAGGATAAACATATAACGAGAGCCCGTATCATAAAATTCTATGACTTGGGGCTTTTGCCAATGACCCTTGTCGTTTCTGATCTTAAAATATCTAAAAACACAGCCATCCATCTGAATCAGGTCAAACACCGGCTCTGGTTTAAAACTGTTTTGGACCGGGACATCGTCCTCGAAATCTGGTTTGTTTAAATATGATTTGAGGTTTTCACGGTAGACACAGTGCCTGAGGGCATGGATGGAGATTTTTTTTTTGAACTCTTTTTCAAGCCAGTGGTGATAATTTTTAATGGTTCTTGCCTTATGGGTAATAAAGATGAACTGTTGGCTTGATGGATCACACGACTCTTTTACCATTTCTATAAAACGTCTGCGGACCTGTTCGGAGAAAGAGCGGGGACGTCCACTGCATTTGCGGCCTTCCATGACTTTCTTTTCCACAAGTAGGAGTGGCCCCGGAATAATGCCGGTTTTTTGATATTGATCTTTGTAATATTTTTTACTTGCTCGTTTGGCTGAGCCTTTTTTGTTCATGATCTTTTTATGGAGCAGAAGATTGAAACGGTCATCAAGCGTCAGATTAGGTATGACCTTCAGGTTATCCGTGTCCATTGTCGTTCTCCTTTGACAAGATTCTTTCCCGAATGACCCGGTTCCACAGCAGCCCAGCCTGGCGTGATGTCTTTTGCCAGTGATCCTGTTGGGCCAGTTGAACCTGGTCAAGCATTACCTGAACAGCATCCATATAGGCTTTGCTGACCTGATCGGTTAAATCCACAGGTTCGTCTTTACTGCCGGTGTCGTTTTTTTTTGCGGAATCAATGAACTGTTTGATGTTTGGTGCGGTTATCTCCATGGCGGTTTTTAAAAACGCCTTCCATATTTTACGCTGTTCGATGGGACCCAATGGGGCCAGGGGGCGCACCTGGGATTCATTGCTGGGGAGAATGTCTCCAATTGGAGACAAATTGCTGATAACCTTATAGGATTCTATCAGGCGATAGGCTTGGGCTCTGCCCATATCCCAGCGTACTCTGGCATAAGTTTCAAAGCTACTGAAAAGATTGAGTTTATACAGCCGGGTATCTTTTATCTCTTTCAGAGCTTTGCCTATTTCATGGAAACGACCCTGATTACGGGCAATAAGATTCTCCAGACGGGTCAACCGATCCTGTTCCATTATCCTAATCCTCCCGGCATGGTCTGGCCGATGCCTCCGACAAGATTTTGCAACCCCTGTCTGGCATCTTTGTTCTGATCCGGAACTTTGCCCATCAGGCGTTTTAAGAACAGAACGCTCTCTTTAAAACCGATTCTTTGAACTGTCATCACAAGATCAATGGTGTTGAAGTTTCTTTCACATCGAAAGCACCGGGCCAGGTTGGTGGCTGGGTTTATGGCTGTCTGGAATTCATTACAGATCGGGCATAGAAAACGGAAAAAGCCTTCACTGATTTTTGACGGCATTTCCAGTTGCTCCCTTATCAACATTTCCACAGGGATAAAATTTCTTAATTCAAACAACTCTTGGGATGAAAATTTTTTTGGCATGGGTCCTCACATTTGTCGGGGTTATCAAGGAACTTTGCCTTAAACTCAAGGCAAGGTGTAAAAAATCCTATTTTTAAACTACTATAATAGCCCCATCCTTGTCTGTTGTGTCTTAAACGCCTTTAGGTATTAGTCCGTTCGTATCTCCTTTGTTTTCAGAGGTTTAGGTTAATGATGTGTCTTAAAACCCTAAGTCGATTACTTTGTTGGGATATCAATGAATTACAGTTGGTTAAGCCTATGATGCGTCTTGAAACTCCGATTCTATTAGTCGAGGTTTTTATCCATAAACACCCCCCCCTATCTGAACGCAGTTTTTGAATCGTATGACTGATTCAGTATTTGCCAAGCTACATATTGGATGACGATCATATTTCTTGTTCCATACTCGTTTTCTAAAATTTCATATGGCAATACGGGCTTTGCCAGGCAGTTGGGCGGGGGGTGTTCATGGGGAGGTATGCTGGATTTAAATTCCTTAGAAGATTCTTCCTCAATCTTTTCTAATTTTTTACCCAGATAGTTATTTTTAAAATATTCACCGTTTTTTTTGTTCCATTTTTGACAGTTTCTTCGGTGCTGTTCAGTTTTGCAGGCAGACCTTCCGCATGTCGTCTGTCGTCCTTTTTGGCGGACATCCGGCTTAAACCATTTGCGGCAAATACAGCAGGGGCGTTTTCCACTTGAACTTTTTGCCATTATATTTTCTCCAAATTTAAATCTGGATGAAAATATAGTCCTAAAAATTGATTTTGTCGTAAAAGCGGCGGGGTAAGCGGGGTATGATTTATTTTCTATTTGGCGGGGTATTTGCGGCGGGCTGCCCTAATCATAGCGTTATAGTATTTTGCGAACGATTTGGGGGGTAGGCGTTAGAGTATTCGCATCTTAACAGCCGTGGGTCATTGAGAGACCGGTGTACAATTTGTCGGTTTCGTTGTATTGAAACACCCCTTTGGCCAGCATGCCAAAGGGTGCAAGACGGCTGTTCTTAAGGATAACGCCTTTGGGATCCCCTGTTGTACCGGAAGTGTAGATGATCTCCATGGGTGCATCCAGGTCTTCGCATCGATCCTCCGGCAGCGGGGCGTTTGACGCGCTCCAGACCGCTTCCAGATCCGGAAGACCCGTTGGTCTTTCCATGCCTCCCTTGGAGGCCACGCCAATAATTTCAATTTCGGGAAGGCGGTTCAAGACCGGAAGAATTTCCTCTTTGAATTCACTGGTGAAAATAACCCCGCGGGCTTTTGAATCTTTCAATACAAATTCAAGCCTTTTTCCTTTTGTCCTGGGATCAATGGGCAGCAACACCGCACCGACCACATTGGCCGCATAGAGGGAATAAATAAATTCCGGGTGATTTCTCATGAACAACGCCAGGACATCCCCCTTGCCAAACCCGGAATCCTTTAATTTCTGGGCGAGTTTACGCCCATGGGTGACGATGGTCCCGTAGGTGAGCACTTCATCGGCATGGATGCCATTTTCAAAAGTTAAAATCTCAAATTCTGGATTTTCCTCTGCCTTGGCGTCAAGTTCGTAGGAAAAAAATCCTGGTATTTTACTGTTAGCCATTTTCTTGCTCCTGATAATTAAGGGACTCAGAAATAAATAATTACTCAATCTTGCTTGTCTTTCAGCTCCATATTTGTGGAATTATTTACATCTGAGCCCCTAAATCTAAATGCTGGAATCATATCCTGCGACCAGGGGACCACGTTGCAGCGCCCTGGCCACCCAAACAGGCTCCATGGGTATCTGACGGTTTAAATTACATGGGCAGGTCGTAATATTTACAATAGGAGGGGTACAGCTCAAACATCGGCTTCAGGTAGGGCAGTATTTTAAGGACCTTAGGAATGGGACCCTTTGATTTTATTTTCCGGGTGGCCAGGGCCACCGGAAGATTGACCTTGTTCAACCAGAAATTGTGAATGGTCTCTCCTGACAATTCCATGGTAATTACGGCATCCCTGTTCGCCTCATCCCCTGTAACCACTTGATCAGGGGTGATAAAAAGATACCCCTTGGGATCACTGACAACAAATTTATAGGTAATACCGTACTCTTTAAGTTTAGGGCCAAATTCCGTCTCCCGGATGACATGATTCCACAATTTTCCCAGAATTTCGTACATGTGCTCGCTGTCTTTGTAAATCGCCATTTGATTTTTCTCCCTCGAGTGTTAGTGTCAAAATCAAACGAATACCCGACTCAAGTATCCATTCTTCCTGTACCTTTAATCTTCTGCCTTTTTTCCATTGAGTATCTGCCTGTTTAACACTACAAGTTGCGTGCCAGAACCATTTCTAAATATAACCATTTGATTTTATTTGATTTGCAAATTTAAACGACAGAACACATGACGCCATAAGGTCAAACAGTGACCCAATAAGATCACTTAAATTGTTGACAGCACAGAATATATGACACTATAGTCCCATCAAATGTCTTCATCTAAAGAACAAACGGCATATTAATGGAGAAGATACATGAAACCGGACAAATTCCCCCTGGGGATCGAATCAGAAACAAACGAAACCATTTCCAACGATTCCATTGTAAAACGCCACCTTGACAGCGGCGCCTACACCCTCTCTTTTCAACAGCTGGACAAAATTCTATCAAGCATGGTGACAAACCCGCCTTCAAAAGATAGAGATGTCCTGTTTATATCCATAAGCCTTGAATTTGCCGGCATCTGTTTTGCTTTGGGCAAAGGGTTTCAACAACTTAACGCATATTTGCAGGACGCGCTCCAGGCATCCGACCGGATTGGTGACAGGCGCTCCCGGGCCATGATCAACCTGCATCTGGGACGCCTGTTTTATTTTTCCGAGCAGCGGGATAAAGCCATGGAGGCATTTTCCGCAGGCAAAACCGAAGTCGACGCTCTGGGTGATGATGACATTTCATTACAGGCCTCTGAGCTTATTGGGCTGTTTTATTTTATCCAGGGACATTTCAAGGAAGCTGAAGTGTATTTTGAACAGGCAACCAGAAGTTTTGAACTCGGTCAATATGGCCATTCCGGTCCCATGTGGCTCAGCTATTGCTATATATTTCTAGGTCATTTCAACCGTGCCATCGGCACCCTTGATTATTACCGCAGAGTGGCCCAGGAAAACGGCAACAAACCTTTGGCAACCACATTAAGAGCGGTTCTGGGCATTTGCCTGGTAAAAATTAAAAAACTGAAAGAGGCAACCTTTCACCTGTCTGGTGCGCTGCAGGAGGCCATTCAGCAAAAAAATGACTTTGCCGTCTATTTTGCAAGGGGGGGGCTGGCATTTCACCACATGACCGAAGGGCGCCTGGCGGATGCAAGGGAGTGGATGAACACTGCAATGACCTCTGGGGCAAAATTAGGTCTTGTTAAACAGTATGCCTCTCCTTTTGTTCTTGAAATCATATATGAATTTCACCGCCACGGACTGGCTCCTATTCCAGATTTCTCATTTGAAAGCGAAGTTGAAAGAATTTGTCAAGAGCCCAATATCCACCTGATCGGTGTGGCTTTGCGATTAAAAGCCATGGACGGCCTGATTCAGGGAGAAGAGCTGGGTATCGTCCGGTCAAAACTTCAGCAAAGTGAAAAATACCTCGTAATTTCGGGAGATCCTGTCCAGCTGGCCAAAACCAGAATCGAGATTGCAAGACTCAGTATCAAACAGGGCAGTCAGCCCCAGGCCCGCCATATGGCACAAAAAGCCTGGAAAGGACTTGCCGGATATGGTGATATTTTTTTCCCGGACGATCTTCAACATTTACTTGGCGTTGAAAACGGCCGCGACCCTGATTTAAAAGAGCCGGAAACAATGCTTCAACGATTTACGGAAATGATCGACGAACTGGTTTTAAGTAACGACTTAAACGAATTGCTGACCCACACGGTCAAAGCGACCAATCGCTTTTTAGGCGCTGAGCGCGGCGGTGTGTTCTGGTTTGAAGACAAAAAAACGCCTCGATTGATTGCTGCCCACAATTTATTTGAATCCGATATCAACAATAAAACCTTTCGTTCGAGCCTGGAACTGATTTTCAAAGCGTTTCACGACAACACGCCCCTCATCAAACACTGCAAGGTCGTCGAGACTCTGGTTGGCCGGACAAAAGCCATGCTGGCCGTCCCCTTTGAAGTTAAGGGGACGGCCAAGGGAATTCTGTACCACGACAATGCATACATCGACGACTGTTTCAGTTATTTCAATAAAAACGAATTGGCAGGAATGGCAAGCTATCTGAGTAAATATGTCAATCATCTGTTAAACTTAACGCGTAGGATTGAGGAAAAAACCTCGAAGAACTATACAAGACTGGGAGAAATCTCTGGGGAAAACATTATTTACCAAAGCCTAATCATGAAGAAAAAATTAAAACAGGTGGACAAAATTGCCGGGACAGACAGCACGGTGCTTATTCTGGGAGAGACCGGTGTCGGCAAAGAGTTGATTGCCCGACGCATCCATGAACGGAGCCTGCGGAAAGATTACCCCCTCGTTGTGGTTGACCCCACATCTATCCCTGAAACCTTGATAGAAAGCGAACTGTTCGGCCATGAAAAAGGCGCCTTCACCGGCGCGGACAAACAGAGAACAGGTCGTGTCGAGCTCGCCCATAAAGGAACACTTTTTATCGATGAAGTTGGAGAGATTCCCCTTTCCATTCAGGTGAAACTTCTACGTGCCCTCCAGGAAAAGACCATCGTTCGACTGGGCGGATCCACCACCATTCATTCGGATTTTCGACTGATTGCCGCAACCAACAGGGACCTGCAAAAAGAGGTCGCAAAGGGAAATTTCAGGGAAGATCTGTTTTACCGTCTCAATGTGATCCCCATTGAGATACCGCCTTTGAGAAAGAGAGGGGAGGACATTCTCCTGATTGCTGAATATTTTCTGAAAAAATTCCGCATGAAATATAATTTCCCCACGATTGAATTTACACCGGAGAACAAGGTAATGCTTATAGAGTATAACTGGCCGGGAAATATCAGGGAGCTCAACAATATCATCGAAAGGGCGGTATTATTGTCTGAAGAGGATCAGCTGGAAATTGAATTAAAAACAAAGAACAACAGCTCCCATCCCGATGACTTTTTTCGAGACAGGCCCTCGCTGGATGAGATGCAGCGCCGCTATATCGGTACCGTATTAGAAGAGTGCAATGGCCAGATCGGAGGCCCTGGTGGGGCTGCCGAACGACTTGGGATGAAACGGACAAGTCTCTATGCCAGGATGAGAACACTTGGGATGAGATAGGCCTGCCATACTTCAGAAGGGCAAAAGCGATCTGCATCTCCCCCATTTAACCGGCATGGCCGGAAAGCCCTCACTCCTCGGCCTTGACCCGGCACCAGGCTGCATACATGCAGGGCAGCACCAGAAGGGTCAGGATGGATCAAAATACCATTTGACCAATTGATTTAAATCATAATAGTTTTTGATCTATAAAAAGACCATATAAAGGTATTATGGTTTATATATAGACCAAAGGAAAGAGATGCCAAAATCCATCCCACGCACTTACTCACGTTATAGCCGAGATGCAGCAGCCTTGCTCGGCGCATTAATCCGCGAAGCACGGAACGAGCGCAAACTTACCGCCCAGGAATTGGCGGATCGTGCTGGTATTTCCAGAGGGCTGTTGCAACGCATTGAAAAAGGCAACCTCAAATGTGAAATTGGAGCCGTTTTTGAAGTGGCAACCATTGTCGGCATCCAGCTGTTTGAGGCCGATGGAAGCGTTTTGGCAAGACAACTTCGTCAAACTAAGGAAAAACTGACGCTCATGCCAAAGTCTGTTCGTAGGAAGTCAAAAAAGGTGAACGATGACTTTTAGGTAATAGTCTTATAGGACCATCCGTCTGGAAGCGGCGGAAGGTGCGGTTTTCCGGGGGGCACAATGGACCAGGTTAATTGAATTTCCTGGGGATAACCTGCCTGAAAAACAACCGGGCCACAGGGATCAATATCAAGGCAAAAGCGCCGCAAAGAAGCAGGAACGTCTGGCGAACACCAACCGTGTCGGCGAACCTGCCGACCAACGGGCCTGTGCAGACAAAGCTGATGCGGAAGACGAACGACTGCAGTGAAAGGATACCGGCGCGATTGCCCGAAGGGATTTCCTGCTGAACGTGGTTCAGCAGCATCGGGCCGCGCAGCCCCCTCATGATGGTCAGTAGATAGTAGAACAAAAAGCCCCACACCCCGCCGACCAGGCCAAGCCCCAGGTAGCCTGCAACGATCAGGAGTATGAACAGGCGTACCATCTGTCGGTCCCCCATCTTCAGGTGGCTGCGATAACTCACCAGGGCAGAAATTGCGATGCTCAGATTTGCCAGGGCCCAGATCGGTCCAAACCATGCAATGGGAACACCGCCATCCTGCATGTACGGCTGAATCAGCCAGATTGGATAGTAGGAGGCCATGCCCAGTATCAGGTTCAGAAGGATCATAGAACGCAGCCGCAGGTTTTCCAGGAACGCATGGCGGATCGACTGCAGGGCTTCGGCAAAATGGCTGGTTGATAGTTTGAGTTGCCGCGGAGGCTCGATCAGCGTTCGTGTCAGCAATAGAGCCAATACCCAGACAGCCACCTGAATCATGAAAGGAAGCAGCGGGGCCGTCGCGTAGAGCAGTCCGGCAAAAATTGCACCGCAGGCCTCACCAATTTGTCCCAGACCGTTGATCCGGCCTTCGTGGCGTGCATAGTGCTGTTCTTGGTTGTCTGCCTTCAGACTTTCGTACAAAAGGGCACTGTCACAACCACTGATGAACGACAGGGAAATCCCCAGGATAATCTCGGCCATCAGGACAAGGGCAAAGGAATCTGCAAAAGAATAGAGGCCCCAGCCGATGATACCAAGCAGGGAAGCAAGGTTGAGCGCGGTGCGGTAACCGATCCTGTCACCCAGGTAGCCGGAAGGATACTCCATAATTATCATGGCAACGGAATAGATCCCCTGTAACAGCAGGATTTTTGTTAAACTTAAACCGATATGATCCTTCCAGAACAGAGTGATAATCGCCATGGGAAACAGACTCATCTTGAGAAACGAGAAGAGGTAGAGTTTTTTTATGTTGGCGTTAATGAAGGTCATCGGTCAACCATGGGCAGTTCCGGGTCATTTGTGTCAAGTTTTTTTATTTCTTGAAAAAAAGTTTGTTTATGTTGGTCAGGTGTTTACATTACCCGTAATTAATACGGGTAATATACGCCATGTCAACAATTTACGAGGTGTTATGAAAAAGACAGCCGAGGTCGAAGTCATTATCGTGGGCAACGAGATATTAACGGGTGATATTTTAGATACAAATTCAAACTGGTTGTGCAGACACGTGCATGGACGCGGTGGGGTTGTAACCCGGGTGACCGTTGTTCCGGATGAGCATGGAATCGTGGCAGCGTCAGTTCGTGAAGCTGTTACACGAAAGGTTGACATCCTTTTCACCTCTGGTGGACTTGGACCGACATCAGATGACATAACCCTCCAGGCCGTTGCTGAAGGGACAGACCGCGAAGTCGTTCTGCACGACCAGGCCCTTGAGCAGGTGAGACAACAATATGATCATTTCTTTGAACAGGGAATCATGTCACAGGGCGGTTTGAATCCGGCTCGGCAGAAGATGGCCTGTCTGCCCCGGGGCGGGGAGCCGCTGTTTAATCCTGCAGGAACAGCTCCCGGAATGTATCTGCAGCTGGAGCAAACAGCCGTTATTAGCGTTCCCGGGGTTCCATCTGAATTAAAGGCGATTATTGAGCACTCTCTGGGACCCTTTCTTGATCAGATCTTTGGCAAGGGAGGGGCCCTGTCACGATGTGTTGCCGTGGCATGTAACGATGAATCTCTTCTGGAACCGGTACTGACCCGCATCGTGGAGAAATATCCTGAAATTTACACCAAATCGCTGGCTGCAACCATCGGAGAGAACCCTGACATGGATATTACCATGACTATTTCCGGCATCGGGGAAAAAGAAATAATCCTGGAAAAAGCCGTTCAAGAACTTTGTGAGGGTATTGTCGGGCTGGGATTTTCAATTATCAGAAAGTAAATATCAATTCTATCGAGACAGGGTCGGTACCGGGTAAAAATCATAAAGGTTTTAAAACCAGAAATTAAATTTGAGAAAATTCTTAAATCAGTACAATTTTTTTAAGGGAAAAAGAAAAACCGGGCTGGGAACCCGGGTGAATTCAATCCAGACAATGGCATGGCCTTGTTTTTGATTTTACCGTAAACAGGGGCACCCAGAGAGCAGCGGTCTTTTTTTCAGGTCTTTTGGAAGTAAGTTCAATTAAACGGTGATTCCTGACATGAATATTGCATTGGGATTTTATAACACATACAAACAAAGCCCACAAATGAAGTGCATCATTTCATCAACAGGACGACAATGACAGGTATTACCAGGAAACGACCTTTTTTTTTTCTTATTATTATTGGGCTCCTCCTGTATCTGTGCCCTGGGGCGGAGGCTGCCCTGCCCGATTTGACCCAGGAGGAAACGGCATGGCTGGCGGCCCACGACGGAACCATCCGCCTGGCCCATACCCCGGACTGGCCACCGTTGGATTTTCTGAATGAAAAAAATGAGTTCTCAGGAATGGCAGCAGATTATATCCGCCTGATTGAAAAGAAACTTGGCTTTAAATTCAAACGAGTCAGGATGAAGTCCTGGAGTGAACTCATTGAAAGTGCTAAAGCCGGAACCATTGATGTGATCAGCGCCGGCCAGGAGACAGCGAGCCGTCGGGAATTCATGAACTGGTCCACCCCGTATCTGAATCTTAAAACCACCATTATCGTTAAAAGGCAGCTGCAGGGTCAGTTGACCCTGGATCAAATGCAGGGCATGAAAATCGGCGTGGTCAGTCAATATGCAGTGGGTGAATTTATCCATCAAGGCTATCCTGATCTCACCCTGATAAATGTCGACAGCTCCATTCAAGGAATTGAAAAGGTCTCATTTGGTGAACTGGATGCCATGATCACCGAGGTGCCCAATGCACTGTATATCATTGAATCTGAAAGAATAACCAACCTGCGCCTGGCCGGAGATACCGGATTTAAACTCAACCACGGTATGGGTATCCGCAAAGACTGGCCTGTTTTCAGTCGGATTATTGAAAAGGCATTGTTGTCCATCACCGATCAGGAACACAAGGAAATATACCGGCGCTGGATAAAGCTGGAAACCCAGAATTTTTACCAGACCCGGGCTTTCTGGTATTCGGTCCTGGGAATCACTGCATCGGTGCTGCTGGTTATCGGTACCATTCTGCTGTGGAACATGGAGCTGAAAAAACAGGTGCACCAACGCACTGAAGCCCTGCGTCACAATGAAATCGGCCTTGAAGCCCTTCTGGCCCTGAATGAAAAACCCCACAACTCCATCCAGGATATTATTGAATTTTCCTTTCAGCAGATGCTCGAGCTGACCCAAAGCCGTTTTGGATATCTCACCCTGGAAGACCATGACGGTGCCATCTATGTGGTGGACTCCCGTGAATCCGAAAACCAGAAAGAATTGAAAACACAGGTGCTTCCCAGGGGGTTTGACGGACATACCAAGGGATTCTGGGGAGATGCCGTGGACAGGGGCATGCCTGTTATCTCTAATAATTACCAGCAATCCAATCCAGGATTAAAGGGCCTGCCAGCGGCCCACAAAAAAATCCTGCGGTATATGAATGTTCCCATTTTCAACCATGGCAGAATCGTGGTGGTGGCCGGCATGGGAAATAAGGCAAGTGATTACACCCAGGCGGATTTAAGACAGCTTAACCTCCTGGCCCACGGGATGTGGCGCCTGATCCAGCGGAAAAAGGCAGAACAGGGCATGCAGAAGAGTGAAAAACGATTTGAGGATCTTGTGGAAAATACGCCCAACGGCATTGCCATTGTCCAGAACAATATCGTAGTCCATAAAAATTCAACCCAGATGAAACTCATGGGAGATTTGAATTTTCTTGATCCAGATGCCGAACCCAGGTTTCACCAGGATGACCTTCCCAAGGTTCGGTTCTTCTTTGCACAGATGGTCAAAGATCAACTGACGCAAATAGAACTGGACTTCCGGTTCTATCCCCGTTCCCCCCGGAGCGTCCAGGATACCTTGAGATGGGTCACCTGCATTGCCACCCCCATGGATTATCGTGACCAAAAGGCTTTTTTGCTGATATTCATTGATACCACAGAGGCAAAAAAACTAAGCCATCTGCTGACCGTCCAGGACAAGATGGCCTCTTTAGGGAATATTTCTGCCGGCATTGCCCATGAGATCAGAAACCCCCTGTCCGGGATCAACATCTATCTCAGGACCATAGAAAAATATTTTAGAAATCCGGACCAGCATAAAAAAATCGATTTATCCATTGAGGCCATCTGTTCAGCATCCCAGAAAATCGAATCGGTGATCAAGCGGGTCATGAATTTTGCCAAGCCTGCCGAACCCAGGGTCAACTTGATCCATGTCAACGACCCCATAGAAGAAGCCATAAAACTGACCCGCTTTACCTTGAATAAAGAAAAGATAAACATTATTCATTCCCTGGACAGTGCCCTGCCCGACTGCTATGCAGAACCCCATTTGATCGAAGAGGTGGTGCTGAACCTGATCAACAATGCAGCAGATGCCATCCTGAAGATCCGGGACCAGGGGACCATAAAAATATCATCCTTTTCCGGAACAGATACGATTCTTTTCTGTGTGGAAGATGACGGTCCCGGCATTGACCTGGATTTGAGGGGAAAAATATTTGATCCTTTTTTCACCACAAAGGCAAACAGCACCGGCATTGGCCTGAGCCTCTGCCGCAGGATCATCACTGATCACAAGGGCATACTGGACGTTGAACAATCTGATCTGGGCGGAGCCTGTTTCTGGATTGAACTTCCCTTGCCAGACAAAACCCGCCCTTTTAAAGAGACCTGATCCATTGCCCCGGACCTGAGGAAATACCATGTTAGATTATACCCTGTTTATCGTTGATGATGAACAAACAATCCGTGAGGGCATTGTTGCCGACATCGGTGAAGACTATCACCTGCACACCTTTAAAACTGCTGAAGACGCCCTTGACAACCTGCAGTCCCATAACCCGGACCTGGTTCTCATGGACATTGGCCTGCCCGGCATGAACGGCATCCAGGCCCTGAAAAAACTCAAGGCTGTCGCCCCCGGGCTTCTGGTGATCATGATCACGGCCTATGAAGATGCCAATTCCGTTATCGAGTGCATGGAACACGGCGCCTATGATTATATTATCAAGCCCATTCACATGGAGAGGCTTGAGGTGACCATCGCCAAAGCCCTGGAAACCATACGCCTGCAAAAAAAGGTCTAGCCGCTTCAGGAAAACCAGCTCAAATTTATCGGTGAAAGCCAGATAATCCACGATATCATGGATTATATTGAAGAAGTCGCCAAAAATCCAAATTTCCAAGGACTCTTTATCACGGTCAAGCAGGGGTTGTTATTTTTTTACAGTCCTTTTTTATAGACCACGGCCAGCTTCCCCTGAAGGAGGCGTTCCTGGTAGTGCCGGCGCCGGGGTTTGCCGGAGGAGGTCTTTTCAAGACTGCGGGTCTCCACAAATACCACGGTTTTGGCAGAGAGGCCGTGGCCTTCGGTAACCGCTCCCTGGAGGGTACGTACGGCAGAAGGCCAGAATTGGGCGTCCGGCGTTTCCGGGATTTTGCGGTCGTCGACCTCGGCAATAACGGCCAGTTCTTCGCCGCCGTCATCGCTGGGTCTGGATACGGCAATGCAAGCTCCCAGGCGGACCGGGGCACCGGAGTTCTGCACGGTGAATTCGATATCGCCGGGATAGTGATTTTTGCCTGCAATGATGATCAGATCCTTAAGGCGGCCTGTGATATAGGCGTCACCATCCATGACAAAACCCAGGTCGCCGGTGCGCAGGAACGGCCCTTCGCCGGTGTCAGCAAGGCGGGCGCCAAAGGTTTCCTCGGATTCTTTTTCCAGCCCCCAGTAACGTTCGGGTACACTGGGACCTTTGATCCAGAGTTCTCCCACCTGATCCGGCCTGGCAGCTGTGAGGGTTTCCGGATCCACCGCAATGATTTTATGGTCACCTCCGGGGCCGCCGCAGCCGACAATTTTTCGTGCGCCCGGTGCATTTTCATCCAGGAGACGGACCTGGTGGGTTTCAAGGGCTTCAGCACTTAAGCAAAGCACTTTGGGCGGCTGGGACTGGGGTTTCAGCCCCCCCACAAAGAGGACGGATTCGGCCATTCCGTAACAGGGCATAAAGGTCTGGGGCCGGAAACCCAAGGGACCGAATTTTTCATTAAAGGCGGCCAGGGTCTCGGGCAGCACCGGTTCTCCACCGTTGCCTGCCGTTTCCCAGGAGCTCAGGTCCAACCCCTGGCATTCTTCGGCCGTGATGCGCCGGACAGAATAGGCATACCCGAAATTGGGGCAGGCGGAGTTGGCGATTTTATAGTGGCTGATGGCCTTAAGCCACCGGACCGGTTTCATTAAAAAATCCATGGGGGACATGATGGTGGATTCATAGCCGAAAAAAACCGGACCCAGGATGTCGCAGACCAGACACAGATCATGGTAGTGGGGTGCCCATACAATGGCGGGTTTGGTGGAATCCATTCTCAGCATCTGTCCCATGACCCGCAGGTTGGCCACGGCATTGCCATGGCTGATGGCAACCCCCTTGGGATATCCGGTGGATCCGGATGTAAACTGAAGGTAGGCGATCTGATCCATTCCGGGTCTGGGGCCTTTGAAATCCGATGCAGCCTCCTGGGTGACGGCCTGGAAATCCACCGGCAGGTTGCCCAGGCTTTTGGCCATGTCGGCAAAAGGCCCGGTGGTAAGCACCACAGGTGCACCGCTGATCTTGGCGGTATTGAGTATACGGGCCAAAGGATTTTTACTCCTGGGGTTGGGCAGGGGAACCGGCACGGCCCTGATGCCAGCCAGCAGACAGCCGTAAAATGCTTTGACAAAATCAAGGCCCGGGGGAAAGGCCAGGAGGACGCTGGTACCGGATAATCCCTGGTCAGTGAGGTCTTTGGCGACACCGGCGCTGCGCGCATAGAGCTCGGCAAAGGACCATTCCTGAACGGGACCGTCTATATCACCGTTTTCCATGAATCTGAACGCCAGGTTGTCTGCATTTCTAACTGCCCGGTCCGCCAGAAAGTCTACAATTGTCATGTGTATCAAAGATGCCCCCTTTCATCTGAATGTCGTAAAATTTATATTTTATCCGTCCTATACCTAACCTGGACGAGCCAGAACCAAAAAGGGTTGGCCAGTGCGGTTAACCTTATTCATATGAAAATAGTATAAGTCCGGTGAACGAAAACAGGTATACCCTACGCTCATTCTCGCAGCCCGTCCATGGGCTGCTGCGAGGGAAATGGCAGCTCTTTCAGCGTCCATGCTGACCGCTGCCATTTAACCCGCTTCGGGAGATACCTGTTTCCGTTCACCTCTGCTGTCGTATTTTAAAATTTATGGTTCCAGTCAGAAAACTAACCTCGCAGGTTCAAAAAGTTTCTATGATTCCAAATACGTAGTATAATAATTTCCAAAATATGCAGATGTTAAAGGAGGTTAATTATGTTACTGACTGAAAGATATTCCGATCAAATATCTGGCGTTTTGCACTGTTATGACCGCATTATTATTCAAGGTACAATTCCTGGAATCTGCTTTGCTGCTGGGATGACAAGTTATCTCTACATGAAGAAAATCAGAATTTTTGATTATCCAAAATTTGCAGCCCCTTTTAAAGACGAAATTCGAAACAATGCTGAAGACGTTGCTTCAAAGAATGGCCTTGAAATTGAATTTGTTCGCAAAAGAAACGTTCGCAAAGAAAAAATAATTGAAAAGGTCATTAATGAACGTGGTGATCATCCTGGCCTTGTTCATATCCTTTCCGCTATGGAGGCTTGTCCTTCCTATAGACCCTGGCATAATAAAAAAACTGGGAAAACCTACCTGAAAGGAACCCAGGGAAAATGTTTACATTATTATTTTTATTTGATCGATGAAGATTTGGGGCTTTGCTATATCCGGGTCCCTACATGGTGCCCGTTTAGATTACAAATATATTTCAATGGGCATAATGCCCTCAATTCTGCCATGAGAAAAGAAGGTATTCAAAGTGTAATACGGGACAATGCAATTTTTCAAACGGAGTCATTTGAATCTGCTCAAAAATTAAGTAACGATCTAAACATAAAGCACATTCATGAGAAACTCGATGGATTTGCAAGCCTTTATTGTCCGGCTGTCAAGCATTTCCCCTTGAGTTACCATTGGAGTATTATGCAGGTCGAGTATGCGACAGACATTGTTTTTAAACGTCAGGAAGACTTAAAACTGATTTATGAAAATTTAACTAGAACTGCTATTCACTCTGTTAAACCCGAAAATATAGCTACTTTTCTTGGAAAAAAGCTCCATCCATTATATCAAGATGAGGTGGGTAATAACTTTTCGACAAGGATAGAGGGAACATGCGTCAAATTCAAAATGGGTGCAAATTCGATAAAAATGTATGATAAATACGGCATTATTCTCAGAATAGAAACGACCACAAATAATGTCTCTTTCTTTAAACACTACCGTGAGGTAGAACATCGTGATGGAACAACTTCAATGAAATTGGCACCTCTGAAGAAAGGTTTATATAGCCTGGGGCCTTTAACCAGAATACTGTTTAATGCCAACAATCGGTTCCTTAAATTCATCTCAGATATTGTTGATCCAAGTGCTGGGATTAAAAAACTAAAAAAAGTTTCAAAGACCGTTGTCAAGAATGATCGGCCGTTTAGAGGATTCAATTTCTTCAGTGAGGATGACATGAAGATATTACACTCATTAATATCTGGAGAATTTACAATCAGTGGATTTCAAAACAGAAATATTCGATTAAAGCTTGGATCTTACTCAAGCAGCCAAATTTCAAGAATTTTAAAAAGATTGCATACTCACGGTATGATTAAAAAAATAGCCCACACTTACAAATACTATTTGACACGATTTGGCAGTCAGGTAATCACCATGGGAATGAAATTGAAAACCATGGTAATAATTCCTGAATTAGCAAAGAGTTATGATGAAACAGCATGATTTTTTTGCCATAAAAACAAGAAAATCAGAGATAAGAAACTAAATGATCCGAATTTCAACGGTAAATCTCACTCGGCCTTGACCCGGTACCAGGCCGCATACATGCAGGGCAGCACCAGAAGGGTCAGGATGGTGGCACCGAACAACCCGCCGCCGATGGATACGGCCATGGGGGCCCAGAATTTGTCCAGGGCCAGGGGCAGCATCCCGAGGATGGCAGCCGCAGCCGTGAGCATGATGGGTCGAAAGCGCAGCACGGCCGCGTTGATGACGGCGTGGTAACGGGTTTCTCCGGCCTCAAGTTGCCGGTGGATCTGGTCCATGAGGATGACCGAGTTACGGATAATAATGCCGGACAGGGCCAGAATGCCCAGCTGGGCCAGAAATCCCATGGGCATGTGAAAGGTCAGAAGCGCGGCAATGACCCCAATGATGCCCAGGGGCGCCGTCAACAGCGTCAGAATCACGCTCGAGATATTCTGGAGCTGGATCATCAGAATGATGACGATGATCATGAACATGGCCGGGGCCATGGCAAGGATATAGGCCGTGGCCTGGCTGCTGCGTTCGGCAATGCCGCCGATGTCGATGCGATAGCCCGGGGCAAGGTTGTCCCTCACCTGTTTAAGAGCCGAGTAAACGACCAGGGTTTCGTCGTTGCCCGTGGCGCCGGCAACGGTTTCGGCCTGGACCGTGATGGTGGGGGTGAGGTTGCGTCGCCAGATCAGCCCCTCTTCCGTGTCAAAGCCGATGACGGCGATCTGCTCCAGGGGAATGGTGCGACCTTTGCCGATATGGATGGGCAGGGTTTTGATGTCCGAAATCGACCGGCGGTCTGCCGCGTCCAAACGCAGATCGATCTCAACAGTTTTGTCCCCCTGCCGGAACTGACTCACGGGGATACCCGAAATCTGGGCCTGGATGGCCAGGGCAAGATCCGTGCTGTTGATCCCCAGGAGCCTTGCCTTGTCCTGGTCTACGGCCAGGCGCAGCATCTTGGTCTTTTCGTACCAGTTAAAGTTGACGTTGCGAAGAAGGGGGTTTGCCGTCATCACCTGGCCCACCTTTTGTGCAATTGCTCTCACCTTGCCATAGTCCGGGCCTGAAACCCTGAGCATGACAGGGTAAGGCTCGGGCGGGCCGAGCTGCAGGGTCTTTAAATGACCACGCACCATGGGAAACGAGGTGTCAAGAATCTCGGAGATGTCCTCTTCAAGCTGTTGTCTCTGGTCCAGGCCTTTGGCCACAATGACGAACTGGGCAAAGTTGGACCGGGGCTGGACCGGGTCAAAGGCAAGAATAAACCTGGGGGCACCGAATCCCACGTAACTGGCAAAATGGTCAATGTGGGGACTTGTCCCTATGGCCCGGGCAAAGGCCTGTGCCTGGCGTTCCGTGGCTTTGATCGACGACCCTTCGGGAAGCGTCAAATCCACGATCAGCTCCGGGCGGACAGAGTTGGGAAAAAATTCGTGTTCCACGAACTTGAATGCATATATGCTGTACCCGAACAGGGCCAGGGTCAGGACAAGCACAATGGTTTTGTGGTCCAGACACTTGACCAGAACCCGTTTAAACCCCCGGTAAAAGGCCTTGTCGTAAATGTCTTCAGGATCCTTTGCTACAGCGCGTTTTGGTTTAATCAGGTAATAACCGAACATGGGTGTAACCATGACCGACACCACCCACGAGATGAGCAGAGAGAGGGTAATGACCGGGAAGATGCTCTTGCAGAACTCCGATGACATGCCCTTGGAAAAACCGATGGGGGTGAATCCGGCACAGGTGATCAGGGTGCCGGCCAGCATGGGAAAAGCAGTGACCTTATAGGCAAAGGCCGCAGCCTTGACCCTTTCCCAACCCTGTTCGAGCTTCACGGACATCATCTCCACGGCAATGATGGCGTCATCCACCAACAGTCCCAGGGAGACGATCAGGGCGCCCAACGAGACCCGGTGAAGATCAATGCCGGCCATTTTCATGGCAAGTAAGGTGGCAGCCACCACCAGGGGGATGCACAGCGCCACCACCAGCCCCGAGCGCAGGCCCAGGCTCAGGAAACTGACCACAAGGATGATGGCAATGGCCTCGGCCAGGGTTTTCACGAACTGGTTAATGGAGTCCTTGACCACCCGGGGCTGGTTGGCCACCTGGTGGATGGAAAGGCCCAGGGGCAGCTCCCGGGTGATGTCGGCCAGGGTCTCGTCAAGGAGTTGCCCCAGTTTAAGGACGTTGCCGCCCTTTTCCATGGACACGGCAATGCCAATGGCGGGTGTTCCGTTAAAGAACATTTTGGGATCGGGCGGGTCAACGTAGGCCCGCCGGATTTTTGCCATATCACCCAGGCGGAAGGTCCGGTCAAGGACACGGATGGGCAGGTTTTCCAGGGAGGAAAGATCGTTGAAAAGCCCTGTGACGCGCAGAAACACGTTGTCGTCTGCAGTTTCAATCATGCCCGACGGTGTCAGGGTGTTCTGCTTTTTGATCAGGGCTGCCGCAAGCAAAGGATCAATACCCAGACGGGCAAGTTTCCGGCTGTCCATTTCGATGAATATCTTTTCGGGCTGCACCCCGATCAGCTCAACCTTTTTGACGCTGCCCATGCGAAGCAGGATCTGGCGGATCTTTTCGGCCTGCACCCGCATCTCTTCGTAGGAAAATCCGTCCGAGGTCAGGGCGTAGACATTGCCGTAGACATCGTCAAACCGGTCATTAAAATAGGGACCGCGGATCCCTTCGGGCAGCTCATCCCGCATGTTATTGACCATGTTGCGGACCTCAAGCCAGGTGGGGCGGATCTCGTCCGGATGGATGGGCTCCTTGAGATGCACAAAGATGACCGACTGCTGGGGCCGGGAATAGCTTACCAGATAGTCCAGCCCCGGGGTGTCCTGGAGGCGCTTTTCAACCTTGTCCGTGATCTGCTGCTCCATCTGGGCAGCCGAGGCCCCGGGCCATCCCACGGCCACGATCATCTCCCGGATGGTGAAGTCCGGATCCTCCATGCGACCCATCTGCTCATAGGCAAAGGCACCTGCAACGGCAGACAGAATGATGAAGAACCAGATCAGCTGCCGGTGGTTGAGGGACCACTCTGTCAGGTTGAAATGTTTCATCTAACATCCTCTTTGACCCGAACTTTCTCGTTGCCGGACAGCTTGTGCACACCTGCGGTGACAATTTTATCACCTGGTTCAAGACCCTTGATGACCGCTATCCGGTCTCGGCCGTCCATACCTCCCAGCACCACCTGCCGCTGTGTCACCCGGTCATCCTGGATGACCCAGACCGTTGGATCTTCTCCTGTCTGGTAAACGGCTGAAAGGGGAATCAGGAGCCTGCTAGGGACGGATTCGTCCTGGAGAACCGAGGCGGTCATGCCCAGCCTGACCCCTGCTGGGGGACTGACCAGGGTGATTCTTGCCTTGTAGGTCCGGGTGATGGGGTCGGCCACGGGGGAAATCACCCGGGCCCGGCCCTGGACCTCAACCTTTTCCAGTGCCCAGAAGGTCACCTTGAAACGGGTGTCCCCGGCAAAGTCCGCAATCCGGTTTTCCGGGATATCAATTTCTACTTCCTTTTCGTCTCCCCGGGCCATGATCACCACGGGCTGCCCTGCCCCCACCACCTGACCCTGTTCAGCCCGAACGTCCAGGACCACACCCGGGGTTTCCGCCACAAGATTGCAATAGGCAAGCTGATTGGAGGCCTGGGTATACTGGGCCCTGGCCTGTTTTACAAGGGACTGGGCCGAGTCGTGGGCGTTCTGGTACCGATCAAGTTCTGCCTTGCTCATGAAATCCCGTTCATACAGGGCCTTGAACCGCCCGAGCTGATCCGATGCCAGTGTAAACTGGGACCGGGCCGCGGCAAGCTGGGCACGGCTGGCGTTAACTGCCTGCTGGACATCGCTGGGGTCCACCTGCATCAGGACAGTTCCTGCTTTGACCACGCTTCCCGCATCCACGTGGCGGGCAATCACTTTGCCCGGAATCCGAAAGGCCAGGCCGGTTTCAAAACGGCCATGCACCTCCCCGGAATAGACATGGGACGGGTCCTCCAGGAGGCTGCCCACGGTCATGGCACTGACCAGGGGAGGAAGGGCAGGTGCCACTGCATCGGTTTTTTTCAGGGGATTGTCGCACCCGGCAGCAAAGAGCTGCACCAGCAGCAGGAGGATACTTCCTGAAACAAAGGAAATTCGGGGAAATCGATACACGGTGGTCTACTCCTTTCCAAGGGCCCGTTCCAGTTCAGAAACGGATATATTGTACATGCTCAGGGCACGGATATGGTTGGTTCTGGCCCGGGTCAGGGAGACCTCGGCGTCCAGTCGTTCAAGGGAGGTGCTCAGGCCCACCTGGTACCGGGTCCGGGCGGCCTCCAGGGTTTCTTTGGCCGTGACAAGGGAGCTCTGGGCCACCTGGACGGATTCCCTGGCGGCCTGGGCATTGCGGAAAGCTTGTTCCACTTTCAGGCGGATGCCCCGTTCAATCTGGGTCCGGGCGGTTTTGGCCTTTTGAAGTTCATGGCGGGCCAGGGCCACGGAATGGCTGACCATGCCGTGGTCGTAGAGTTTAAGACTGGCCACAAGCCCGATCTCGGCGGACGGGTCCTGGTTTTCAGGTTCAAACTTGTGGGCGCTGCCCACCAGGGCCACGGTGGGCAGATGGCCACTGCGGGCCAGGGCCACCTGATCTTCGGCCATGCGGATTTTGGCATCCATGGCAGCAAGCTCAGGACGGCGGGCCAGGGCCTCTTGTACCAGGGCATCAAGGCTGCCCGGCAACGATCCCAGGGGTGGCTGCCCTCCAAAGGTGTACCGGGTGGAAAGATCCACCCCCATGGTAAAGTTGAGGGCGGTTCTGGCAAGGGCGAAATTGTTGGTTGCAAGGAGTTGCTGCTGTTTCAGGTCGGCCAGTTTTTCCCTGGCCCGGAGTACGTCCAGCCGGGGCACGGTTTCCATGAGGTGATAGGCTTCGGCCTCGTTTACGTGGATCACCATGCTGGCCACTGCATCGTCCAGGGCACGGGTCATCTGCCGGGTAAGCAGAACCGTGAAATATGCCTTTTTAACGGCCAGGGCCAGGTCCTGGTCCGCTGTTTTCAGGTCATGCCTTGCACTGTCCCGCCCGGCCTCGGCCATTTTTTTAACGGCAGTCAGCCGGCCACCCGTGTAAACCGGCTGGGTCAGTTCCACGGCCATGCCGTAATAGGTACGGCTGTCATCTGGCATGTCCAACGTCGAAATCTGGCCCGATGTCAAGGCGGACAGGGCGTTGTTCAGCTGGACCAGCCCCTCTTCCAATTGCACCAGGGAAGGCTGATCGTCGTAGCGGTAGATGCCACCGTCAAGGGTCACCACGGGGCCGAATGCCGAAAGGGCCTGACCCACCCGGTCCTGGGCCATGTCCACATCAGCTGTGGCAAGTTTACGGGACAGGCTATTTTCCATGGCGATTTCAACGGCCCGGTCTGCAGTCAATTCCGGGGGGCTGTCGGCCACGGCCGGGCAGGTAGTGCCCAGGGCAAAGACCAGAACGGCAAGAACAATGGTGCAAATATGTTTCATGGGGTATTTCATCTCATTTTTAACAGGAAGCTGTCGTCGCTTCCAGGGGTTTTGCCGTAAGGCGGTACCAGTCATCCTGTTCAACCAGAATTTTGCCGTTAACCTGCCTTAACCCAATCCAGTATTCAGCCGTGGACTGGGCCTCAACCGATGCAAAGATGGGGACAAATCCAGCCTTTGCACATTGATCGATAAGGGTCTGCTGATTCTCAGGGTCAATTTGACCGGCTTCATCAATGTAGGCTGGGATGTTGAGCATCTGGTTCTGTTTGACGTGCAGGATCCGACTGAGCAGCATGACATTCAGGACAACCTTTACGGTAAGGTCTGTGCCCGTTGACTGGATACTGGTACTTCCAAAACTTTTTACTTCTTTACCGTTTTCAAGCTGAACCAGAATACCAAGGTTGAAAAGGTTCGGCAGGGAGATTTTCACCCCCTTTTTATCGATCAGCTCGTTAAATCTCTGCACAACCCTGTAAATATCTTTGTCTCCGCCGAAAATGGAATCTTCGTTTATCAAAGTGTTAATGATGCTTAAAATATTATTGTTCTCATCTACCACAAACTCAATTTTATTGATATTGGAAATCTGGTGTTTGTTCATGTCCCGGTTAAATCGTTTGATTTCATATACAAATTCATGGAACTGATCTTTCAGATTCTTGAGCATGGCCCCGAGCTGACGGGTGGCAGCTGTTTCATTTCTCTTGAGGACGGTTTCATAGTTGTTTATGCTCTCCTCGTTGGTATTGTCCTCAAATTCTTTGATTCTGGCCGGAATATCCCTGCCTGAGGCAAATCGATTGCCGCCCCTGAGCTCTATGTTTACAAGACACTGGTCAATTCTGGCTCGAATGTCTGAAATCGCCTCTCGTTTAACCACATAGGCATTGATTAAGGTTTCAATGTTGATACCGTCCATGTCAAGGACCGGTTCCCTGTCCAGGGCTGTATTGCCTTCAAGGTTTTTCACGATTAAAACCCGCTGCCGTTCAGCCTCCATTTTTAGAAGCGCGGCCTGGCTTTTTTCTATTTCAAACCGGTCGCCTGTGATCCTTTTATTCAGCAGCGCACTCTGATCCTCATTGTCCTTCATTCGATCGACAACAAGTTTCAGCTCGCTTTGTGCCTCGGCCAATTGTGCTTCAAGCCGGGGTTTTTCCTGTTTTTCCCTTAAAAAGGCCTTGTAGCCCTCAAGCTCGTTGCTCTGTTCCCGGATGGTCAGGTCAAGATTTTTCTTCTCTCGTTCCTTTTGCTGGTAGTTCTTTGCAACATCCAGGGTTTTCACCAGCTCGGCCTTATCTTTTTGAACGAGCGCCAGGTTTTGTTTGATCCGGTCATGGTTGAAATAATCATCAATATCAACGGAGGCAACACGGTTCAGATCAATCCGTATGTTTCCATCATTGTAGATCCCCTTGGCACACCGCTGCAAAAGCTGCTGCAGTTGCCTGACAAGGCCGGGTTCATCGTGGATGCACAGATCCTGGTTCTCAAGGGAAAAAGCGGTTAAAATATCCTTGTTAAGAATCTTCATGAGCATCTGAATATCTTCCGGTCCAAAGTGTTTTTTAAGCACAAACAGCAGGTTTGATCGAATGTTCGTTAACTGGGATTCAAATCCGGCAATCTCTTTTTGAACGGATTTGATTTTCTGCTCTATTCTCTTAACCGGATCCACCGTTGATTTTCCAAGCTCAAGAACCAGGCTGTCCCGTTGATCCTCCAGCAGGGCAATTTTCTGGACACAGACGTCAACACCGGGGAAAAGGGCATAATGGGCCGCTTTTCTTTCCAGTTTAGCCAACCGCTTTCCCAGTTCTTCCTGCTGGCTGAAAAACCTGCCATATGCCGTCTTTTGAATCTCATTGTCAGCTTTTATCCGGTTGATCTGATTTTCAATTTCTCCGTGGGCAAACCTCATGTTTTCAAGGTCTGTCTTTTTTTTCTCCCGCTCCCGCTCGTACCCGGCTTCGATTCGTCTGAATGCAGACGAGAGAAATTCAAACCCTTCATCCCAGTCAGCCTTTAACCGAACCAGCGCCTGCACCTCTTTTGCAATGCTTCTTGCGGCCGCTATCCGGTCTCTTTCACGTTCCAGTGATTCATTGAAGTTTTTGTATTCACTCATGAAATCATAGGAAACGCTCTCCCAGCTGGGCAACAGGGAATTGATTAAAAACATCTTAACTTCTTCCATATTGAAATCATTCATGTGGAGAAGATTCTTAAAAACATTTATGAACAGACGATAATTTTTATCGGTCATGCTTTTGAGCCTGAAAACACCAATTGAAAATTTCTCATTGCCCTGGATGGTGATCTCCTTACCAATGAGGGCATCCTGCATCTGCTTGGGCTTCAGCCGTTTGACCCAGTGATCCGCCAGCCCCAGGTGCTGTTCAACCTGGTCAAGGGTTCTGACTTTTTTTCCTGCCCCCCCGGTGGCGTCCATCAGGAAATCTTCAAGGTTCAACTCTTTTTTAATGGCAAACAACTGGTATTCATGTCCGGAAAGCGGCCCCTTCCCGGCGGCCCCCACAACAAAGGTTCCCGTTTCCGTGAGGACTTCAGAAAGCACATAACTGTTTTCATAGGGGAAATAATATTTCAGGGTCTGTTTGTAATCCTTGGGAAAAACCATGTCCCGATAGTTGCACAGAAAAGGAAACTGAAGGGCATTGATGGCCGTGGATTTTCCCACATTGTTGGTGGCAGAGATGGACAGGGGTTTGTCCAGGGGAAAATCTCCCAGGGAATAACTCTCTGTGTTCAACAGGACCAGCCTTCGAATGCCGTAGCTGATTTTAGCGGTCATCAAAGTCATCCCCTTGTCCGGGCTCTGTTTTCAAGGGTTCGACCACCTCGGAAAACAGGGTGGTAAATCTTGAAACAGATCGTTTAAACATGATCAGGTAATTGTCTTTCATATCTAAAAAACCATACTTCTGGAGTTGCTGCACTGTCCGGAGCAGATCAGCTTCTTCATTGATACCCACCTGCTCCAGGACTTTCCGGTAGGGGTCGAACTGTAAATGGGGCAGTTCCGGCACCACAAAGCGTTGTTCGATGATGGCTGAAACCGGGTCTTTTCCCTGGTCTGCCAGAAAATCGTAGAGAATAGCCATGAACACGGTAAATTTTTTGCTGACCCGGTTGATACTGATCTTTTCCGGCCCAGGCTCAAAATAATATATGCCTGAAGCGCCGTCACACAGGTTAAACCCAAGGGTATTGAAAAGCCCTCGATAATAGGTCTCATGGGTGGTCAATTCCGTGAAAAGATCACCATCATCGATGCACAGATGATACCCCATGGAGAAGTGATGGAACAATTCCCGGGTCAGCCGGGGCTGGGTCTGGGGGGTATCTGTTTCAGGCATTTTCCACCTTTATACTGAACCCATGGATCCCATGGGTTGGGGTTTGATAGGTTTTTGTCCGGCTTTTTTTAACACGAAATGTTTTTTCCGTCATCATCAGAAGAACGATGTCCAGAATTTTTCCAGTGGAAAATTCCGGGTATCGTTGAATGGCCCATTGCATGCCATCCTTGATGGGCAGGGCCGACCGGATCTCCTGGATGATGGAATGCCTGTCCAGGGGCACAGAGATCCTGGAGAAACGTTCCGCCTTGTCCTGTTCACTCAGCATGGAAATAGGCGGGGCTGGATTTTCTTTGATATTTTTGTAACCGGCATAATACTTGAGCAATACCAGGTCATGGCTTATCAGGGGCGAGCGTTCCCTGGAAAACCAGTTCAGGGTGGCCATGGATTCAATCTTCTGGAACTTGTTTTTCCTCAAATAGTCCAGGACAATGGAGGTCCCCCGGGTCACCCGGGAATTTAACCGGGCAACCTCGTAAAGGGGCTGCAGCAGTTCCCGTGACAGCTTGAACCGTC
Source organism: Desulforapulum autotrophicum HRM2 (assembly GCF_000020365.1). Taxonomy (NCBI): domain Bacteria; kingdom Pseudomonadati; phylum Thermodesulfobacteriota; class Desulfobacteria; order Desulfobacterales; family Desulfobacteraceae; genus Desulforapulum; species Desulforapulum autotrophicum. The sequence goes on from NC_012108.1 coordinate 4,514,815, forward strand.
CCAGCACCGTCATGCGCATATCAATGAGCATCTGCTTTGCAATATGGATCTTATCACGCTCACCGGTCAGGGATCCGCCCCGTTCAAGGGTTTCCACGGCCTTTTCAAGCCGGTTGATCACCTTGTCTGTGTTCTGGTCAAAGGCGCTCCATGGATCGATCATCTCTCCCATGGGGGCAATGTATTGATCCCATGCATCCAGAATATCGGCATACCGCTGTTTCAGGGGAATGGCCGTGTCTTTTTTCTTTGATTCAGCCACAAGGTTCTCAATGGCCTTGTAATCGTGGCGGGTCTGCCGTTTAATGGTCTGGGTCTGCTTGTTGATCTTCTTGATCACCCTGGACAAAGCATCAGCGTCCCTTGCCTCAACCGCCTTTGTCAGGCGGATGCTCAGCATATCAAACTGACTCATATGGACCCGGATGCTTTCGGACAGCCCCAGCTGCTGTTCGCTCAACAGGTCCTCAACGATCTGTTCGGTCAGATCCCCAAGGGTATAGAGCGTCTGGCTGGTAAAGATCTGGGACAAAACAGTATAGGACACCAGGGTTTCAATAAAAGAAAAGGCGTCTGTTTCAGGGTCATGACGGCGTATGGCCTGTAACAGCGAATATTGATCAATGGGACCTTCCTTGTTCAGCTCAAACAACGCAGTGATCAGGTTCCATTGTCTGGAGACAAAGGTTAAATACCCCCTTGGCTGCATTTACCCCCCCCCGTTACCCGATCTTTTTCGCAAAACGATTCAACTATACCACCCAGACAGTATAATGGGTTGCCCCGTAAACCACCTTGTGACCGACCCGGCCGATGAAAAAGGCCTCCACCCTTGAAAGCCCCCGTCGCCCGACAACAATGGTGCCGCACCCGCTCTTTTCGGCCTGCTCAATAATGGCCTGGGACCGGCTGTGTACGCCCGTGGCTATTTTTTCAGAAATATTTTCAGGTTTAAACCCGGATCGCTCAAGGATCTTTCTTATGTTCTGGAACAGCCCCATTATCTTTGATTTAAAGCTGTTAATGCAGTTGGCTTCCATGGCGACCCGGGAGGTGTCGGACTCGCTGGGCAGGTCCACTGGCAAATCCGTTCCCGGACATTCAAAATTGATCGCCCCAAGGCCCAGGACGGCATGGAAAATAACCGCTCCATGGCCATGGCCTCCAAGCCATTGGGCAATGAGATCAACTGCTTTCATGGAGCAGGGGGAGGTATCCACGGCCAGCAGAACTTTCTTCACAGCAGGAGTCTGTCCCACGATGATGATGGGGATAAAGGTCAACGTCTGCAGAAGCTTCACGGCAACACTGCCAAGGATGATGCTTTTGAACTTGCCCATACCCCGTCGTCTCAGGATCACGGCAGTATAGCCGTCTTTTGCCTCCTTGATGATGTCCTGGGCCACCCCTTTTTCCAAATGGTGAAATTTGATTTCAACCTGGTGTTCCTGGAACCCGCCCCGGACCAGGATCTGTTTCGCCTTTTTCAGATGGGTCAGGATTTTTTTTTGCTCCACCGACTCCCAGCGGCTCAAGGCATCTTCCATTTTATCACCGGCCGGACGATTCTCCAGCCCCTGGTACACTTCCTTGTGCACTTCCTGGCACACTTCCTGATACGCCTCCTGGTACCATTCAGGACTGCTGTCAAACACATGGAACAAAACGATCTGTGTCGAGTCATCAATGGGCATGAAATCCTTGACATATTTGACCGTGTGAATGGACCGTTCAGAGCCGTCAACCAGCACAAGTAATTTTTTTTTCATTTTTTCCTCCATTATCACGCCTTTCGAGACAAACTTACAGATCACCACCGGCCATGGGTGGGTTGCCGCCGCCGCCAAGTACAGCATAGAGCGTCACCTGACTGGCAAGCCTTGTGAGGCGCAGGGAGATAAGCACCTGCTGCTGGGTATAAAGGGATCGGTGGGCATCCAGCACCCCGAGATAACTGTCGAGTCCCATGTTATACCGTTTTCCTGAGAGATCATAGGTTGCTGCCACGGAATTCACAAGGGATTTCTGCGCGGCAAGTTGATCGTCAATGGTGCCCTGGACGGCAAGGGCATCGGCCACCTCCCTGAAGGCCGTCTGTATGGCTCGTTCATACTGGGTCAGGATGATCCTGCGATCGGTCTTGCTGACCCCCAGGGCAGCCCAGGCCCTGGCGTCAAAAATCGGCACTGAAATCTGGGGCGTGAAGTTCCAGGTGCTTGAATCTGATTTAAACAGACCTGCGAGATCATCGCTTGCCGTTCCAAGGGCACCGGTCAGGGAGATGCGGGGAAAAAGTGTGGCCCGGGCCGCACCGATAAAGGCATTGGCGCCCTTGAGCCGATGTTCCGCAGCAACAATGTCCGGCCGGTTCAACAGCACGGCCGAAGACAGCCCCGGGGACAGGGGTTCAAGGGCAGCGATACCATCAAGGCCTGCCGGCAGCAGCGCCTCTGGCACCTCGCCACCGGCCAGCAGTGTCAGGGCATTTTTATCCTGGGCCACAAGCTGGGTAAACCGGGGGACATCTCGTTTTGCCGCATCCACCTGGGTCTGGGCCTGGTGCAGATCAATTTCGGTTACAAGCCCTGCATTATAGCTCTTCTGGATGAGATCAAATGATGCCTGCTGGTTTTCCAGGGTGGCCCTGGCAAGGGCAAGGTTTTCCTGGTCTGCAGCAAGGGTGAAATAGGTCCTGGCCACCTCGGCCATGAGGGCAATCTGGGCGCTGGAACGGGCCTGGTCCGTGGCCAGATATTCTTCCAGGGCCTGATCCTTGAGGCTTTTCAGGCGACCAAAAAAATCAATCTCCCAGGCGGCAATGCCAAAGTCCACGGTGTATTGTTCAATGGTCCGGGGATAGGACGTGGTAATGAGATCCCTGGATCTACCCAGTTTACTGGCCGATCCTGAAAAATCAACAACCGGATAAAACTCGGCCCGCTGGATGCCGTACACCCCCCGCACCCGTTCCAGGTTCAACGCCGCAAGGCGAAGATCCCGGTTGTTTTCAAGGGCAGTTTCAATCACCTGTTGAAGCCGTGGGTCCGTGAAGAATGCCTGCCAGGCCAGGGACTGAACGTCCTGGGGCAAGGCTGGGACATCGCCGCTTTTATAGGCGGCTCCCTGGGGCCATTGACCCGGGACCGGGGCCGGGGGCCGGGTATACCGGGGGGCAAGGGAACATCCGCCCAAAAGGATGATAAGGGCCAGCACAGTCAGACATCTAAAGGCCATGGGCCGCAATGTGAAGTTGACGGATTTCATCGCAGGGTACCTCCCGGTAATTCAAGGACCTCTTCATGGTGATCCGTATTGGGTTCTTTTTTGGGTTTTGGGGTGAACATGCCTGCCACAACCACAAAAAACAGCGGGATGAAAATCAGATCAATAAAGGTGGCCGACAACATTCCCCCGCAGACAGCCGTACCAATGGCGTTCATGGCACCGGCACCTGCCCCGGATGCAATGGCCAGGGGCAGCACCCCAAAGAAAAAGGCCAGGGAGGTCATCATTACGGGCCTGAACCTTGTTTTTACCGCCCCAAGGGTCGCATCGATCAGATTGTCGCCATGGCCCAGGCGTTCTTTGATAAACTGAATGATCAGGATGGCGTTCTTGGTGGAAAGACCAAGGGTGGTGAGAAACCCGATCTGGAAATAAACGTCATTGGGAAGCCCCCGCAGGGAGGTTGCTGCAATGGCACCGAACACCCCCAGGGGCAGCATCAGGAGATTAACAAAGGGAATGGTCCAGCTTTCGTACAGGGCGGCCACACACAGGAAAATAACAAAAATCGAAAAGGCGTAGAGAATGGGCCCCTGGGCTGTGGCCATGCGCTCCTGGTAGGAGAGCCCTGTCCAGTCAAACCCGATGCCCTGGGGCAGCTTGGTCACAAGGGCCTCCATGGCGGCCATGGCCTCGCCCGTGCTGTAGCCCGGGGCCGGCTCCCCCCAGATGTTGATCGAAGGAAAGGCGTTGTAGCGTTCGAGCTTGGGCGATCCCAGACTCCAGCGACCTGTGGCAAACGAGGTAAAGGGCACCATTTTGCCCACGTTGTTACGCACGTAGAGTTTTTCCAGATCCTTTGGCAGCATGCGGTAGGGGGCGTCTGCCTGGGCATAGACTTTCTTGACCCTGCCTGCCTGGATAAAATCGTTGACATAGGCACTGCCAAAGGCTGCGGAAATGGTGGTGTGGATGGAACTGATGGGAACCCCCAGGGCACCGGCACGGTTCCAGTCCACGTCAATGCGGTATTCAGGTACATCCTGCATGCCGTTGGGCCGCACCCTGACAAGGCGGGAATCCCGGGCTGCAAGCCCCAGGAGCTGGTTCCGGGCCGCCATCAGCTGTTCGTGGCCCAGACCCCCACGGTCCTGGAGCTGGAAATCAAATCCCGAGGCCATGCCAAGCTCAATGACCGGGGGTGGAGAAAAGGCAAAGACCATGCCCTCGTTGATCTTGGAGAATTCCCCCATGGCCCGACCTGCAATGGCCTTGACCTTGAGGTCGGGTCGCTGGCGAAGTTTCCAGTCCTTGAGTTTGGCAAACCCCAGGGCCATGTTCTGGCCCTGGCCCCCGAAACTGATACCCACAACGGACATTAAGGATTCCACCGCCTCTTGTTCGTTGTCGAGCAGATGGTCCCTGACCTTGTCCATCACCCGGCTGGTCTGCTCCAGGGTCGAGCCCGACGGCAGCATGGCCATGACCATCATGATACCCTGGTCCTCATCCGGGATATAGGATGTAGGCATTCGCTGGAACAAGAAACCCACGACAGCCACAATCAAAAGATAGAGAACCAGGTACCGGACCTTCCTTGTAAACGAACGGCTCACCAGGCCCACGTACAGCCGCCTGATCTTCACAAAGGTTCTGTCAAACCACCTGAAAAAAGGCCGCAGGAAGAACACGGCATTGTCCGAGGGTTCATGGCCCATGGGTATGGGTTTAAGAAATGATACACACAGCACCGGGGTGAGGATCAAGGCCACGAGGACTGAAAGCAGCATGGAGGCGATGATAGTGACGGAAAACTGGCGGTAGAGCACCCCCGTTGACCCTTCAAAAAAGGCCATGGGTGCAAAAACGGCCGAAAGCACGAGGCCGATGCCGATGAGGGCACTGGTGATTTCATCCATGGATTTTGCCGTGGCGTCCCGGGGAGATAATCCCTCCTCAGCCATGATGCGCTCCACATTTTCCACCACCACGATGGCATCGTCCACCAGCAGCCCAATGGCCAGCACCATGGCAAACATGGTGAGCATGTTAATGGAAAACCCGAAAAAACCCAGGGTGGCAAAGGTGCCCAGGAGCACCACGGGTACGGCAATGGTAGGAATGAGGGTGGCCCGGATATTGCCCATGAACAGGTACATGATGACGAACACCAGGAAAACGGCCTCGAACAGGGTTTTGACCACCTCGTCAATGGCCACCACGGTAAAGGGAGTGGTGTCGTAGGGATAGATCACCTTCATGCCCGGGGGAAAAAACTGGCTCATCTCCTTTAGTTTCTGCTTGACGGCATTGGCTGTATCCAGGGCATTTGCCCCCGCAGCCTGGCGGATGGCCATGCCAGCAGATGCCTTGCCGTTATAGTTGGCAACGATATCAGACCGCTCCGTACCAAGCTCCGTGCGGCCGATATCCCTGACGCGCACAACAGAACCGTCCTCGTTGGTGCGGATGGGAATGGCGGCAAACTCATCCGGGGTCTGGAGCAGGTGCTGGACAATGATGGCGGCATTCATGCGCTGGCCATCAACGGCAGGTGCACCACCGAGCTGGCCGGCAGACACCTCCACATTATAGGCGCTGAGGGCCAGAATCACATCCTCCATGGTAAGGTTGTAACTTGTCAGGCTGTCGGGATTGACCCAGATCCGCATGGCATACTGGGAACCAAAATTTTCCACCTCCCCGACTCCGGGCACCCGGGTAAGGATTTTTTCCAGGTTTGACTGGGCATAGTCCCTTAAATCATTGCCGTCCATGCTGTTGTCTTCTGAAATAAGCCCCACGATGATCAGGTAGTTCCGGGTGGATTTACTGACCTTGACACCGGATCGCTGAACCACGTCGGGAAGGCTTGCCATGGCGAGCTGGAGCTTGTTCTGCACCTTGGACCAGGCAACGTCAGGATCTGTTCCAGGGGCAAAGGTCATCTCCACCCGGGCGGCACCCGACGAGGAACTTGTGCCGGAAAGATACAGCATATCGTCCAGGCCCGTCATCTTCTGTTCGATGATCTGGGTCACGGTGTTTTCAACGGTTTCTCCCGAGGCCCCGGGATAAAAGGCATCAATGGCAATGGCCGGTGGCGCAATGGCCGGATACTGGGAGATCGGCATTTTATAGATGGCAAGCCCGCCGGCCGTCATGATGATGATGGCAATAACCCAGGCAAACACGGGCCTGTCCAGGAAAAATTTCGAAAGCATCACATCCCCCCGTTATTCTGTTTCTGGGATTTTGCATCCGGGCCGGGCTGTGCATCGGGCCGGGATCCCGGGTGGCTGCCCATGGCACCGTTTTCCGGGGAGGGCCCATGGAAATCAGTCGCCTTGACCGGGGTACCCGGCCGCAGCATCAAAAGGCCTTCCACAATAACCCGATCCCCGGGAGCAAGGCCTGCATCAACGATCCATTGATCGTCCACGGCCCGGTCAAGGGTGAGCATGCGAAGGCCTGCTTTGCCCTCGGAATCCACGATCATGGCAAAGGGATTGCCCCTGGGATCCCGGGCCACACCCTGCTGGGGAATTAAAATGGCCTGTTCATCCACCCCTTCCTTGATCACAGCCCGCACAAACATGCCCGGCAGAAGCGTGCCGTCGGGATTGGGCACAACCACCCTGAGAATAACCGATCCCGTGGTGGGATCCACAGTGACATCACTGAACTGGAGGGTTCCCTCCTGGGGGTATGGGGTATTGTCCCCCAGCAGCAGCTGAACCTTGTTCTGTTCTGGTGTGGTGGCATTGAGGGTGCTGTTCTTTAACCGCAGCAGCTGGTTGGTGGACTGGGGAAGATCCGCATAAATGGGGTCCAGCTGCTGAATGGTTGCCAGGGGTACCCCCTGGTAGGCCGTCACAACGGCGCCTTCGGTCACGGACGATCTGCCGATCCGGCCGGAAATGGGGGCCATAACCCGGCAGTATCCCAGGTTGATACCCGCAGTTTCCATTGCAGCTCTTGCCTGGGCAATGGCGGCATCGGCCGCGGCTACAGCGCCCCGGCGATTTTCCACCTGGGCCTGGGCTGCTGCCAGGGTCGCTGCTGCGACCTTGAACTCGGTCACGGTCTGGTCCCGCTGCATGGCCGATACGATTTTATCCTTGAACGAGGCCTCGAATCGATCCCGGTTGGTCCGGGCAAGTTCAAGGGTGGCCTTGAGGCGGTCAATATCTGCGATACTGGCCTTGAGGGCGGCCCTTGCCTGGTCGGCAGCTTTCAGTAGGGCAAGGTGGTTGGCTGTGGCCCGGTCTATCTCTGCCTGAAATGGTGCAGGATCAATGGCATAGAGCACCTGGCCGGCCTTGACATCGGATCCTTCCTTGAACAGGCGTTTGAGGATGATACCGCTCACCTGGGGCCGGATCTGGGCCATTCGATAGGCTGAGGTGCGGCCCGGCAGTTCCTGGGTGAGCATGATCTTCCCGGGTTTTACCGTTATGGTTGACACCTCTGGAACAGGGGCAGACGCCGGGGGTTGCGTTTTGGATTGACCATCGCAGCCTGCCAGAAAAATGCAGACAGACACAAGTATTGCCCAGATGTTCATTTTAAGCTCTCCATGGATTGTTTTATGCAACTGCATCATACTGCCTCCAGATATTAACGACCGCAAATTTTATAACTTAAACGAAATTGATTGCCTTCTGGACCGTCTGCAGCAACGCATCAAAGGCCAAACAGGACTGCGATTGGACCTTTAACTTGCCTTGTAGATGGACCACCAGATTTGATAGATTGGTCGGCGCTATTTCTGTTCTAATTATTTCATCTGCGGTCCTAAACCATGACCTTCTTTACAAGCCAGTTCAACCACACGATCCCTTCCCGGCCCAGGCCATCGGCCGTGGTCCATGGGGTTGTCATTTTAAACCCTGTATTCTTGCAAACCCCCGGTCAGTTGTCAATGGACATGACCGTAAACCGCCGCCCTTTTTCATCAAATTCGCCCCCTTCCCATTTCTAAAACTAGATTATCAAGTTTTTTAGATTCACTTCGAATCGGCAGGCGGAAACGGGTGTTGCCCTTCTCTCATGTATGCTTATGCATCTCTTCGAGCCTCGCAGCCTGTCCATGGGCTGCTCCGAGGGAAATGGCAACTCATTCGGCGTCCATGCCGACCGTTGCCATTTAATCCGTTCAGGGTAACACCCGTCCCCACCCGCCTGCTGCTATCGTGTTTCACGCGTTGTTGTGTCCGCAGAACATGGGGATGCCAGGGTACTTGACAATACCGCCATGCTGGGCTATTGACCCGTTGAATGAGACTAAAAATCCTCCAGCCGGTAACGGCACTGACCCTGGGTGCCGTTATCATCAGTTTTTCAAGCGTGTTTGTCCGGGCGGCCCATGTTCCCTCTTCCGTATCCGCCTTTTACCGGGTGGCCTTTGGCGCTGTTTTTCTGGTGCTTGCCTGTATCTTAAAAAAAGAATTTAAACCCCGACGCCTGAAAAATAATCTGCTTGCAGTACTGTGCGGTATTGTCTTTGGCCTTGATCTGTGGGTCTGGCATTTGAGCATCCTTTATGTCGGACCGGGGCTTGCCACCATTCTTTCCAACTGCCAGGTGTTTGTACTGACCCTTGCAGGGGTCTTTTTATTCAAGGAAAAAATTGGATGGGTCTTTGTTCTGTCCCTGCCCATGGCATTTCTTGGGCTGTTTCTTATTGTGGGCGTTGACATGGGGCACCTGACCCGGGACCATCTCATCGGTATTGGGTTCGGACTGACCACGGCCCTGTTTTACAGCATTTTCCTGCTGGTATTGAGACAGATCCAATCGGACCGGAACGATTTTTCCCTGTTTTATTATCTCATGGTTGTCTCTGTTGCCAGTGCCCTTTTCCTGGGTGGCAAAATATATATGTCAACGGACAGCTTTGCCATTCCCGATGTCATCACCCTGGTGTGGCTCATCTGCCTCGGGCTTTTCAGTCAGACCATTGCCTGGGTGATGATCTCCAATGCCCTTCCAAAGGTCAACGCATCGTTTGCCGGACTTATTCTGCTGCTGCAGCCTACCCTTTCCTTTGTGTGGGATGTCATCTTCTTTGACCGGATCACAGGACCTGCAGGATGGGCAGGTGTCGTGGTGGTCCTTTCTGCAATCTATTTCGGCATGACCGGAAAAAAATAGTTCCGTGTCAGCAAAATTTACAAGGTGTAAAAAAAATGTTTCACCCCACGGCAGGGATAGCCGTCCAGAACCGTTGAATGTGGGGCCTTACACGGCAGACCAGACAGGCATGTTTTTTGCTGATACCCTAAGAGAGACTTTTTTTATAAACATAGAAAACTGACGGGCAGGCGATGACAAAACCATTCCATATCCTGGTGACCGATACCAATCTCCATGTGAGGAGTCTGTTAAAACGGGAGCTGGAGCAGGATGGACATACCATCTATATGGCTAAGAACAAGAAAGAGGCCCACGGCTATATATATGGAAGCAACCAGCTGGACATCATCGTCCTTGACCCTGAGCTTCCCGATTTCTTTGGCCAGTCCCTTCTTGATGAAATCCAGGACAGGATTCCTCCGGTTAAAATCATTATCCACACATTTGCAGAATTTTTCAATGAAATGAATGTTGACGAAAACATTTATTTTGTGGAAAAGAGCGCAAATAGCATCGCACCCATGAAAAAAAAGATCGAATCATTTGGAAGGAACGCATGAAAGGCAATTGAGAACCGCCCCAAAAGGACGATCAAATGGCGGAGGCCCCAACTGAGATAGTGGTAGAAGAAAGGGGACGCTTCACAAATTCCTTGTGATGAAACGTCCCTGAATGCGCTGAACCCTATTCTTTTCTTATGCTGAAAACGGGAACAGGTGAGTGTCTGAAGAGTTTTTCAGCCGTTGTACCAAAGAGAAATTCAGGCAGGTTGGTCCGACCCTTCTGGCCGATGACCAGAAGGTCGCCGTCCTCTTCATCCAGGGCAGTGAGAATCTCTTCAAAGGGAATACCATACCGGACTATAATCTTTGTATCTGTCTCCTTGCCGCCACACTCAGCCAGGAGATCCCCAAGCATTCTTTTTCGTCTCTCCTTGTCATCTCCGATATACTTATCGGGTAGGAAGCTGTTGGGATGTTCGGCATTAAAGGCCTGCCTGGCCGCGTCAACCGACTTTCTGTTGATGACATTAACAATGATTACCTGGGCCGAGATTCCCTTTGCAAGGCTCAAGGAGTGTTCCAGAATGTCCTGGGAATAGGTGGAGAAATCAAGGGCAGCCACAATTTTCTTTATCTGTTTCATTTTACCTTCTCCTTTCAACTTTTACGGCTGAAATTATCCCGGTCCCGAACGCTCACAACTGGCACTTTGGCGTGCCTGAAAATCTTTTCAGCATTGGAGCCGAAAAGCGTTCTTGAAAGGTTGCTCCTGCCCTTGTTGCCGATGACGATCAAGTCGATATTTTCATCCTTGGCAAAGTTGAGGATCTCCTCAAAGGGAACCCCCATGTTGACATGGATGCTCATGGTCGATTTCACCTCAAAGAACTTCTCCTTTACAAGGGCCCGGATGGCGTTATAGCGCTCGGTCTTTGAATCCGTGATGTAACGTTCAAGGTCAATTCCGTTGGGATAATAGGCACTGGCCATTTTAACACCGTTGATGTCACGCTGGTTCAACACGTTCAACAGCAGAATCTCGGCATTGGACGCTTTGGCAAATTCAACGGCGTACTCAATGGCAAGGGTGGAATATTCGGATAAATCCACACCAACAAGGATCTTTTCTATTTTTTTCATTGCAGCCTCCTGGAATTCAATTACTTATGAATTAAAAAACAATTCTTTGGCCCGTAGTCTGATCTGCGGCATAGGTCATTTCGGCAATGGCCCCAAGGGCCTTAACCATGGGATCAAATCGGTCAGGGGCAATCCCGAAGGTATGGATAATGATCTTTCTGAATCCATCGTCCTTCTCTTCATTGGAGGTCAGAACACTATGGATACGCGCCCTGTGGTTGCGGACGGAATCCATGAGATCCTGGACAATGCCGGATCGATCTTTTACTTTAAAGGCAAAAGTCTGCCCCTTGTGGCCAGCTCCGGTAAACGAAACAAGGCAGCGAAAGATATCGCTTTTTGTGATGATCCCCTCCATCTTACCGTTGTCTCCCATGACAGGCATACCGGAAATATTGTTGGCAAGCATCTTGGCGGCAGCCTCGTCAACGGTAAAATTTCCAGGAATCGTTATCACGGGACTTGACATGAGAGAGGTGATCTTGATCTTGCGGACCAGGGTCATTAATTCGTAGATATCAAGGGAGGTGGCCTTGGACGGAGACGCTTTTTTGATATCTCCATCCGTGACAATCCCAATGATTCTGCCATCATCCATCACAGGAACCATGGAGATAATCTTTGTTTTAAAAAGATCGGACACGTCCATAAGGGATGCATCCTTCTCAACGGTGACAACGGGTTTACTCATCCATCGTTTTATCAGCATATCGCCCTCCTCAGATATTGAAGTGCTAACATCATCTGATAAAACAAAGAGCAATTCCCATGCCAATGTATAAAACAGGGTTTACGCGTGAACAAGCGGCTACCGCGGGGCTGATATGCCTGATGCCATGGTGCCGGGTGTCAACCTTTTTTACACTTCGTAAACTGTATCACTCCCTTGCGTTGGTACCGATCCGAATGCCGTACTTGTCCAGCTTTGAATGAAAGGTGGGTCTTGACATGCCCAGCAACTTCGCTGCCCTGGAACGGTTGCCTTCAGTAAAATCCAGGGCCTCCTCAATGAGCAGCGATGCAATGTGATCCAGGCAGGAATCAAAGATCTTTTCGTCCTTTTCCGATCTAAGGCATTCACGCACCCAGTCCCGGACACCGCCTGCGGGTGTTGCTTCAACATCATCCGTTCGGCTCCGGTTGTCAAGTTCATTCAGGGTGATCTCTTCGGCCTGGATGGGGGCACCCCGGTTGAAAATCAGAACTTTTTTCAACACATTGGCAAGCTCCCGGATGTTGCCGGGCCACTCATACTGCTTGATCTTTTTCACGGCTTCCGGTGAGATGCCCGGGTTTGCCATGGACATTTCCGCACTCAGCCTTGCCAGCAGGTAGTCAGCAAGGATAACGCTATCCCCCTTTCGATCCCTCAGGGGGGGCATGGTGATGGTGATCACCTGGAGGCGATAGTAAAGATCCTCCCGGAAGACCCCATCGGCCACGGCCCGTTCAAGATCCCGGTTGGTTGCAGCAATGATCCTGACATCCACGCTGATGGGTTCCCTTCCGCCCAGACGCTCAATGCTGTTCTCCTGGAGAAGGCGCAGAAACTTTGCCTGGATGCTCATGGGCATGTCCCCGATTTCGTCGAGGAACACAGTGCCACCCCTTGCCTGTTCGATTTTTCCAACCCTTCGATGGGCAGCTCCGGTGAAGGACCCCTTTTCATACCCAAAGAGCTCACTCTCGAGAAGGGTCTCTGGAATGGCCACACAGTTGATGACCATGAAGGGTTTTTCAGCCCTGAGGGAATGATTATACACGGCCCTTGCGGCAAGTTCCTTGCCTGTTCCGGACTCCCCCCGGATAAGAACCGTGGCATCCGTTGACGACACCCGTCCAATGGCCTTGTACACCTCGAGCATCTGACTGCTGGTTCCCACAAGGGCCTCGCGGCCGGAAAAACCGTCTGACTCGGGGTTAACATCCACGGGGGAGGACATGCATCGGCCAGCCAGGAGCGCCTTTTTAACGAGCCCAAGCATTTGAGGCACGTCAAAGGGCTTGTAGATATAGTCGTAGGCCCCCTGCTTGATGGCCTGGATGGCCGTTTCAGTGGTGCCAAAGGCGGTGATGATGATCACGGGAAGCTTTGGGTTCTCGGCGTGGATGGCTTCAAACACCTCCATGCCACTCATGTCTGGCAGGCGGATGTCAAGGATCACAAGATCCGGGTTCACGGCTGCAGTCTTGATGATACCGTCCTGGCCGGTGTAGGACGCTTCGATTTTATAGCCGTCCTGGGTAAGGATTTTTGCGAAACTCCGGCTTAATTGCTGGTCGTCGTCAATGACGAGTATCAGACCCATGAACGATCTCCTTGACTGGTAGTTTTATGATGAATTCAGCCCCTTCAGACCTGCCCGATGCGATTAGAAAAAGTCCTCCATGCTCCCGGACAATCCTTTCAACAATGCTCAACCCAAGACCGGAGCCCTCCTCCTTGGTGGTAAAGAAGGGGTTGGTGATATCCTTTAAGATTGGCTGTGGAATACCCGGTCCATTGTCAACAATGGAGATAACGGCCATATCCCCGACATCCGGGACAACCTCCCGGGATTCAGTGATGACAATGCGTCCGCCCCCCTCCATGGCCTCGCAGGCGTTGGTGACCAGATTCACCAGGGCCTCCTTGAGCCGGTCACTGTCCACCATGACCCCGGGAAGATCTGTGTCAGGCTGAAACACAAGTTCCACATTGTGCTCCTTGAGCCGGTATTCCAGAAGGGTAATCACCGAATTGATGACCTTCTGTATGCTGCACAGTTTAAGCCTCAGTTTAGGGGGCCTCGCAAACTCGATGAAATTCTGAACAATCCGGTCTATCCTTGCGATCTCATCGGAGATCACCTGGAGATCCTCGTTCTGAATATCGGTGAGATCAAGGGATCGGCTCAGGGAAAACATCCTCATCTTGATCGAAGTAAAGGGATTTCGAATGGTATGGGCAACACCCGCCGCCATTTCGCCCACCACAACCATTCTTTCGGCATGGAGAAGGTGCTGCCGACTTCTGGCAAGGGCATCATGGGTGTCGCCAAACTCCTTCATCATCCCCTCCAGGGAATGTTTCAACGAAACAACCTCATCCTGATGGCTCTCTGCCGGTGAACCACCCGTTTCAATGGCAAGCCCACGGATGGGAATCAGGATGTGGCGATAGAGAACCAACAAAAGAAGGGTGCACAGGGAGAGGAAGACCCCCATGCCGGAAAACCCCACCCACCTTAAAGTGACCGATCGACAATGATTTTTCGCCTCTGTCTCCTGGATAACCCGCCACTGATTCTGGGTGAACCCGCGGCAAAGTTCGAGGAGACTGAAAAAAAGCCCCCGATGGCGTTCATGGACAAGGGAGATGCTCTCCGATACATTGGATTGACGGTAACTGTCGATCACCTGGTCCTTGGCCGCCACATAGGTGGCATACTGGGTTTTTATTTTTTCCAGAATTTCCCTCTGATCCGGACTGAGGTTCAGGGACGAGGCACGGTCCAGGCTCTGACGGAACACCTCCCGGTACTGGCCAAGGGATTTAAGCCAGTTTACCTGGCCGTCCACAAAATAATAGGTCAGAAACCCCTTCTGGTTTGCAAGTGCAAGCTCCATGTCCTGGGCCGTCTTAAAAAGGACCACCTCCTTTTCCACCATGGTCACGAGCATGGCATCAATCTCATAGGAATACCACAGAAAGCAGATGCCGCCGGCCACGACCGTGGCTGCCATGGCAGAAAAGATGTAAATGATTTTCGATCTAAGGGAGATATAATGTTTCATCGCCTGGCCCTGTTCTCCTATGGCTGAATGACAATTGTCGGGAATATTCCCTTTTTAGCACCCTCTGGATAGGGCTGAATCGTGTTGAATGAGATATACTGATTTTTCTGGGCATGGCCCTTTTTCTCAGCCCCATTGAAAAAAGCGCCGTTGGCCTCAAGGATGTGAAGAATTCTGTGCTGGAACGCTTCCACAAAAGCGGCCCCATTGCCCTCAAAAAACATGTTACCCATGGCAAGCCGGGTGTCCACCTTTGAAAGTTCTTCAATGGCGATGGAGTTGGTTTCAAGATCTTCCTCGTTTTCGATCAGACCCCAGACTAGGTGATTGGGTGGAATGGTCAGCTGTTCTGTGATGTCAATGATGGTGTGGGGCATGACAATGGAATTCTCACCAATGGTCAGGCGATTTTCCGGACGGCCCCGCACAAAGCTGTTAAACCCGACAAAAACCATGACCCCAAGATCCGCCTCGATGATCTTGGCCCCATGGGCCGTGACATCGTTACCTTCAAGTCTTGAATTGATGATAAAACAATTTTCCTGGACATTGGCACCCTTGCCAAGCCAGGCATTCTGGAGGTAGGCCCGCTGGGCCACAAGCACATTATCGCCAATGGTGGTCAATCCCCGGGTCACGGAATAGCGGTCAAGGGAAGCCGATGAGGGAACAGGAATGGTCTGCTCAATGTTGACCACATCAAAAACCCGCTGGAACGCCTCCTTGCGATCTTCCACAAAATCGATAATTTTACCCTGGGGGGGTAAGCCGGCACCAAAATAGACATAGTCGTTGAGCCTGGGTTCAGGAAACTGGTAGTAGAAATTAAACTCGCCGGGATTTCTCACCCACACGGTTCCGGGGGGAATGTTCAGGTGGCTGATCTCCCCGGCCTGGACATAGGAAAAATTGCCGATGACGCAGTCACGCATGGTGGTCAGGTCCACTGTGGCAAAAACACCGAGGAAGCATCCGTCGCAGGGTGCCCCGTGGATGTTGGCATAATTCATGGAAATGGTGTCCTTGATAAAGAACCGCTCAAGGGACTCAGGATCATGGGAAAAGTTGTGGACCAGGGTCTTGATGAGAAAGCTGTCCTCCACATGGATCTCTTCGTTGTCCACCACGGGAATCTCATAGTCGTTGAACTGAAAAAGGTCTCCTTTTTTCTTTAATTCATCCCCCCTGATATCGCTCTTGTAGAGAAGGGAATTGCTCACCCGGCAGCGCCCCAGGAAATAACTTCCGGCAAGGTTTGAATGCCTGAATTTAAAATTCAAGGGATGGTGGGGGCTGATGCCGTAGAACCCGTAAAATTTGACCATCTGGTTGAAAGGAATCAAATCCTGGACATAGGGGTTGACATCATACTCAAGCTCCCGCAGATTTATGTTTACCCGCTGTACAATTCTGTCAAAAAGTTTTTCTATCTCTCTCATATATGTTCCCCTTTTAACCTATTTATGCACTTTTTTCATGGCCGCTATCAATGCGGAAAAGACATCGGAAAGTCTTAAAACGCCCACAACCTTGTCTTTCTTTGTGACAAGGAGAGAGAGACGATTTCTAACGGTGAGCTGGTGGACTGCAGAGTTAAGCGAAGTAGTTTCATCGATAAACTCATTTTCAGCAAGGGTCAGCATGAAATCCTCGACCTTCATTTCCATGGCAATGGGGTCTGTATACAGGTAATCTTCTGCCTTACCATCATGAAGATTCTCCTCCCGCATGGCTGCTACAAACTTTGAGCTGAAACCGAATTTGGCAATCCGGTCCACCACAGCCGTGTGCTCGGTTTTAGGTTCAAGGGCCCTGAGAAGGGTGAGCTGGCTCAGCTTGCCGATCACTTCTTTGTTTTCATCAAGGACCAGAACAATCCAGTGGGGATGAACGGACCGCTCCACATCCTTTTTTGCATTTTCAAGGGCAAGAACCGCCTCGTAAAGTGTAGACCCTCTGGCAATGGTGGCATAGTCGGAAAGGGGCACCATCAAATCTTTTACTATCTGGTTCATTAAAGAAACTCCTTTATCCGGTTAATAGAACTGACATGCAAAACAGGCCCGGGCAAAGAAATGGCACTCTTCCCCAAGTATGTCACAGGATCTATCATGTCTTTTATTTTATATCAAGCCCCTGTAATCTAAGCCCAAACAGGGATGGTCCCAAAGGTTTCACCCCCGGGGAGACCCTTCTTTACCAGGGGACGATTTTAGATATCCATAATGAATCGAATTAGTTACAAAATCGACACCCGGTTTCCGCATTTTCTTGATCTTTTTTTTTCATCATGATAGGCGTAATTTAATTTCCATGAACTCCTGGAAAGCACGCAGCCTTTAAACAAGACCGAACAGCACCGTAAGTGCTAAACATATAATGGAGGAAGATACAAATTGAAAACAAACAGTGTTAAGGACCTGATGGTCCCCCTGGCCGACTATGCAACGGTGACGGAAGATGCGTCACTCTTTGACGTCGTGCAGGCGCTAGCAACCGCCCAGGAACGATTTAACCATTCAAAATACCCCCACAGGGCCGTTATTGTCCTTGGCAAAAACGGTAAAATCGCTGGAAAGGTCGGCCAGCTTGATGTGTTAAGGGCACTGGAACCCAAGTACAGCGAAATGCTTGAAAGACAAGGTCTTGCAAAATTCGGATTCTCAAGGACCTTTATGAAATCACTTTTGACAAACTACCATCTCTGGGATTCCCCCCTCAAAGATATCTGTATTAAAGGGGCTTCCATACCCGTGTCCAAGGTCCTGACCCCCCCTTCGGAAGGAGAACTCATAGAGGAGAATGACACCCTTGACGAGGCTATTCACCAGCTGGTCCTTGGCCGGCATCAGTCCCTGCTGGTGATGAAAGAAGAGATTGTTACAGGTGTGCTTCGCCTCTCAGATGTGTTTGAAGCCTTTTCAAAGATCATCGGACAATGCCCTATAAAATAAGCTGTATAACGGCTGCAACCATTTAAAATCAGACAAATCGACTTGCCCAGAGCAGGGTACAGGTTCTTGTCACAACAAAATTTGAAACGCCTGCACCGATAATGTTTCGATGTGCGTTTCACATATAAAGATCAGACAATTCAGGAGGAAACCTTTAATGAGTGTTGAAATAGAAATGGAAAAGACAGCCAGTTTCAACTGGGTTAAAACGGCATGGCTTTTTGTGGGTATTGGACTTTTTACCCTTGTCTACTTTTCCCCGGTCTGGCCCGATGCCATCGATCCTCTGGGCAAGCACTTTGCCCTTTCAAAGGCCGGCAAAGGCGCCATTGCCGTCTTTCTCATGGCCGGAACCTGGTGGGTGTTTGAAGTGGTTCCCATTGGTGTGACAAGTCTTGCCATTGGCGTCATGCAGACCCTTTTTTTCATCCGTCCGGCCCAGGTGGCATTCAAGGATTTCATGGACCCCTCAGTCATGTTCATCTTCGGGTCCATCGTCATCGGGCTTGTGTTCACCAAAACCGGACTGACCAAACGACTGGCCTATAAGATGCTCTCCATTGTGGGGGAAAAGACCAGCATGATCTACCTTGGCTGCTTTGGCGTCACCGCAGCCCTGACCCTTATCATGGCACACACGGCCGTTGCCGCCACCATCTATCCCCTGCTCGTGGCCATCTATTCCCTTTACGGAGAGGGAAATAAACCGACCAAATTCGGCAAGGGTCTGTTCATCGGCATGGCCTATGTGGCGGGCGCAGGCTCCATCGTCACCCTTCTGGGTGCTGCCAGGGGGGCTGTTGCCATTGGTTTTTTCAAGGATATCATGGGCAAGGATATCGGTTTTTTCGAGCTGTCCTACTACATGGCGCCGGTGGGCTTTCTCATGACCGCGGCCCTTTGGGTCTATTTCATGATCGTTTTAAAGCCTGAGAAAAAAACCATCCCCGGCCTCAAAAAAAGGGCAAAAAACCTCTACATCGAGCTTGGCTCCATCACCCGAAAAGAGATCGTTGCCGCAAGCATCGTGGGGCTCTGCATCCTTGCCCTTGCCACCTTTGCCATTCTCAAGGCCTTTATTCCAGGCTTTGTTGCGCCCCATAAAACCGCTGTAATTCTTATCTCCACCATACTTTTTTTCATCACGGGTATCCTGGACATTGACGATCTGGAAGAGATTCCCTGGAACATTATTCTGCTGTTTGCCGGAGCCATGAGTATTGGTTTCTGCCTCTGGGACACGGGAGCCGCTGAATGGATGGCCATCAACTGGCTGACCATTTTCAAGGAGTCCCACTGGTTTGTATTTGTCATGAGCATCGCCTTTTTCGTCATGATGATGACCAACTTTATCATGAACGTTGCAGCCATTGCCATTTCCCTGCCCGTGGCCCTGGTCATCGCCCCCTACCTCGGGGTTTCCGGCGAAGCCATTCTCTTCTCCTCCCTTGTGGTTGCAGGCATGCCCTTTCTGCTGCTCGTGGGTGCGGCCCCCAACGCCATTGCCTATGACTCAAAACAATTTACCACGGGCGAATTTTTTCTCTATGGCGTCCCGGCAAGTATCATTCTCCTGGTCATTGTCGGCTTTTCCGTCCTGGTGCTGTGGCCCATGATGGGAATGCCCATTACCGTTGGATAAATTAAGAAAAGGGGGCGGATTTGACATCCGTCCCCTATTATCAAAATCCTTTCCATGTCTGGTCAAAGGGCGCTTGCAACTTTTAGGTGTAAATTTTAGGACAGAACAATGACAGACAGCACAGAAACAAAAGAGGCCGGTCTGCTCCCGGAAAAGGCAGCACTGCTGTTACGCCTCAAGCACGAAGGTTTCAACGTCCCCGAATTCATATATGTACCTCCCGAAGCGTTTCAAAACAACGCCTTTGGCCCCCTTGAAGCATTTCTCTCCCAGCACCAGCAGTACTACAAGGTTATCGCAAGGAGCGCCCATCCCCTGGAGAACCGTTTCAAGGGCGGTACCTTTGACTCCCTTGACACCTATGCCGATGTCCTGGGAATCACCTATGCAAGATCCAAGATCATCAAGGCGGCACGCACCAGCAAGGCCCTTTCCATCAAGCGCCAGCAAAAGTTCTTAAAGGCCCCTGCCCTCGACCTTGAGCAGATGGGTATCATCGTCATGCCCTTTGTGGAAGGGTCAAACGTCATGGCAAAGATGATCCTCAACGAGTGGGAGTTCGGATACTGCAGAAACAGACACGCCAGAATACAGTCAGACCCCTACATCACAAAGACCCCCCACGACCGGAAACTCATGGCGTTGTCCAGGCAGATACAGACCTTCCTGGAATTTCCCTGTGAAATTGAATACATCATTTCAGAAACCGGTGAAATCTTTGTGGTCCAGGCAAAGGACATCTCAAAGATTGAGGTCCTTGAACAAAAACAAGGTATCATCTCCATCCGTCTTGCCGGTGTCAAACGAATACGAAAGCGCAGAAATTACCGGGAACGACCCATCTACGTCATGGACACCAAACAGCTATACATGAAAGTCATCGCAAAATGCGAAGAGATTGTTCTCGAGGACCTGCCGCCCCGGGAGGGACTGGAACAGGCCATTGATATCATCCACGCCTTCCAGAACGAAATCGAAACCTTTGCCATGACCCACCAGCGATTTGCCATCCTGGGCATATCCATCAAGGAACCCCGGGAATTTTACCAGATTGCCAACCACTACCTTGATGACTTTCCGGACCTCCAGCAAGAACTGGCCCAGGAACTCAACAACAACCTCTATCAGATCGATTTTTTTCTCTTTGAAGCAGACACCCTTATTGCCAAAGACAGGTTGCGGGTCAACCTGGGCAGCCACGATGCCTACGGCATTGATACGGTGAGAAACCCCATGTGGAACGTCTTCTGGCATGCGGACAAGCATGAAGCAGTTACACGGGAAATCGCTCACCTGGGATTCAGCACGGGGGATACCGTTGGAATCTTCCTCAACAAAGAAGAGATTCCAACGGTGTACCGGCTCTAGGAAAAAACGAAAAACCCGGGGCTACCAAGCCTTGGAACTCATGATCTTCCTGATCTTTTCCTCGGTCTTACGTTCAACAAGAATCATCTTGTGGGCCTTGGCCTTTTTGATCTTTTCAGTGAGGCTGTTCATATCGGCCGGTTTTTCCACAAGATCCATGGCCCCGAGCTTCATGGCCTCGATCCCCTTTTCAACAGTTGCGTTACCGGTCAGAAGGATCACCTGGAGATCCGAATTAATCTTTTTCATGTTTTCAAGGGCCTCAAGGCCGTCCATCTCGGGCATGAGAAGATCAACAATAATGGCGTCAAAGGTCTCGTTTTTCACCCTTTCCAGGGCCTCTTTTGCCGAATTGGCCGTTGTTACATCCATGCCGCGGTTGCGCATCCTTTCGGACATGACGTCCAGAAAATCCTGCTCATCATCAACCAGCAATATTTTTTCACCCATGGTTATTCTCCTTTAAATATAGGTTGTATTAAAATTCGACCCAAGCCCTATCAACATATTACATGATTTCTGCATTTTCCGGAAGTTTTAACACAAGTTCCCGGGTGTCTGCAAGGGGAAGGATGTTCGCCCCAAAGACTTCCAAAAGCGCCAGATCCCAGGGCATTTTGCCACCATCCACCCCATCCACGGGAGAGAAGACAAACTCAACCCCTTTGTCGGTATTGCCAATGGTAATGGTCATGGTCCGATTTTTGCTCCTGTCAATCCCTGCAGCGACATGGGCCACGGTCTCCCATAGAAGATTCATGAACAAAAATTCATTGAGATTCATGACTACTGGTGACGCCGGGGGGACCACCTTAACCTCAATTCCAAGGGTGGAAAGGACTTTTTCTCCCAGCTCAAGGGTAAAGGCAAGGGCTGCGGCCACATCGACCTGCCGCACCGGATCATCCACACTGTGGGCCAGGCGGTTCATCTTTTTAACGGTGGTGTCGGCCCGCTGTATCTGCTGGCCCACCCTGCCTGCGATGGTTCCGATTCGTTCGGGATCAATGGGGTTACCCTTTTTTGCCATCAGGCATAAATCCTCCACCAGTCCTGCATTTTCATTGATGATGGCCAGTGAGTTTTTGATCTCATGGCTGATGGCAGCCATCATTTTACCAAAATAGGCAAGCCCCATGGGTTTTACTGCCTCTGTTTCCCCGTTCATATTCACACTCCCCCTGCACTTCAGCTGTTTGCGTTTGGCATGGCCTGGTTCATGAACGTTATCAGCTGATCAATATCAACGGGTTTGATCAGATAGTAAACCCCATCCGTCACCCCTTTGTTATAGTCGTCCTCTGAGCCGTGGCCTGTCAGATAGATAAATTTCATGCCGGGAGCGATTTCTTCAATTTTTTTCTTCAGCTCAATCCCCCCCATCTTGGGCATCTTGACATCCAGCACGGCAATGTCAAAATGATTTTTCCCGATGCTCTCAAGGGCCTCGTTTGCGCTTGAGACCCACTGAGCTTCAAATCCCCGGAATGAGAGGCGCTCAGCAAGGGTGGACACATATTCCACCTCATCGTCAACTAGAAGGACTCGCACGTGTTTATCTCCTTTTTATTTTTGGGTTTAAACGGCAAGGTCACTATAAAACTTGTTCCCTTGCCTATTTCACTCTTGACCTTGATACAACCGCCCGCCTCTTCCACAAGCTGATAGGTGATGGAAAGCCCCAGTCCTGTTCCGCCCTGGGCGGCTTTTTTGGTAAAAAAGGGCTCAAAAATCATCTCAAGATCTTTTTCCGGGATACCGCACCCTGTGTCTGTCAGGGTAACCATCCAATATTGATCATTTTTTTTCTGTACATCAATGGTGAGCCGGCCCTCACTGCCAATGGCTGAGAAGGCATTGTTCACGATATTGAGCAGCACCTGCTGGAGCTTTCCCCGGTCACACTCGATCTTTGGGAATCCCTCCGGAACCGAGATAAGAACCTCGATGCTTCGATACTCCGCCTCCTTTGCCAGGAATCCCAATACCTCTCTTACCACAACTTCAATGTCAATGATCTGAAAGGATTCGTCCATGTGCCGGGCAAAGTTAAGCAGCCTTTTGGTAATGGTTCCGCAGCGAGCCACCGACGAAATCACAGAGTTCACAAGGCCCATGAGCTTGTCGTCGGCGGAATACTTTTCCCGGAATACAAAAATGTCCTTGATCAGTCCTGCCTTTTCATTGATGATGGCCAAGGGGTTATTGATCTCATGGGCGACCCCTGCGGCAAGCCTTCCCACTGTGGCAAGCTTGTTGTCATACTCGATCCGGTGCATTGCCATGGCCCTTTTCCTATCGGAGAAAAACATCTGGTTGACCATATAGGTGGTGCCAAAAATAATCACCCCAAGAATCAGGGTGATGCTCAACAGCAGAAATCCGATGAGATGGGACCGGGTGGCGTACCAGGATTTCATCAGGGCAGCCTTCTGCTTTACGATCATCAGAATGAAATCGGTGTCTGGAATATAGGCGTACCCCACAAGGTACCCGGCATGATTTTCGTCGCGGTATTCATGGGCCTGGGTGCGGTCCGAATAGGGGGGAACAGGAATGTCGACCGTGGAAAGGACATTGCCGTGAAACCGGCTCGGGGTCTGAATCACCCGGTCATGGGTGATCAAAAAGGCATCGCCCTCACCGTTGAGCTCAAGGGTTGAAAGAATTTCGTTGAACTGATCCGTGTCAATCGTGGCCCGCAGCACATAGAACCCACCATCGTCGAACTCGTACTTAACGGCGATGACCAGATGGGGTTGATTACGGAACCCGAGAAACACCTCACTGATGTAAACCCCCATCTCCAGAACCTTGTTGAACCAGGCCTGGTCGGAATAATTCTTGCCCCCCAGATTATAGGCACCGGAATAGGCAATATGGATACCGCGGTCGTTGATCACCCCAAGATCGACAAACCCGCCAAATCCGGCTTCAAGGTTGTCAAGGATATGGGCCAGGCGATCCGTGTTGCTCAGAACCGAAAAATCGTTGTCGTGGACAACGAAATCCAGGGCAGCCTTACGCGCTGAAAAAAATGCGGAAATGGTCCGCTTGGTGTTGGAGACCGTTCTCCTTGTTCGAAGGGAAATCTCCGATTCAATGGAACGCTGGGTTACATTGTAATCCACCACGGTGATGGTGATCAAAGGAACCAGGGTAACCGCAGCCATGAGCAGGATCACCATGCGCCAGATCTTCCTGAAATTAAAGGTGTGCTTGGAACGGCCCTGGTCAACGCCAGTGGTCGCAAAGAATGCGGGTTTAAACTTCTCAAAAAAAGACATTTTAATCAGTACCCCCACGGGTTAGGCCTGTTTCAGGGGCGAATTTTCATCCGTCCCCACGGATCCCCGGGGCGGATTTTCATCCGCCTCCACGGTTTATACGCCCTGTTGTTTAATCTTTTCGTTGGCAAGCTTCAAGGTCTTGCTCAACAGATCAATGTCAACGGGTTTGTGAAGATAGGCAAAGGCACCGAGCTCCATACAGACCTTTTTATCGGCCTCACTGCCGTGGCCAGTCAGAATGATCACCTCAATGCCGGGCTTTGAGGCCTTGACCTTTCGGAGTACCTCAATACCATCAATTCCGGGCATCTTCAGATCCAGAATCATTACATCCGGTTCGTCCTCGTCAACGATGTTCAACGCCGATTCACCGTCATAGGCAACGGCGGAACTCATCTCCCGCATGAGAAGCCGTTCGGACAGGGTCTGAACAAACTCCCTTTCATCGTCCACCAGCAGAACCTTTGAAGGGGTTTCAAAATCAAACTTACGGTAAATGTCTGTCTGGTAAAAGCCCTTGCCGATCTCGGTTGTTACCGTCTTGACTCCCTCGACCTTCTTGGCAATGGCGGTCAGGTCCTCTTCCAGGCGTTTAAGCATCAGCACATTCTTGTTGATGGT
The DNA here is from genome assembly GCF_000020365.1 of Desulforapulum autotrophicum HRM2. Classification (NCBI taxonomy): domain Bacteria; kingdom Pseudomonadati; phylum Thermodesulfobacteriota; class Desulfobacteria; order Desulfobacterales; family Desulfobacteraceae; genus Desulforapulum; species Desulforapulum autotrophicum. Next base: position 4,539,473 of record NC_012108.1, read on the forward strand.
GAGGGTTACATTCCCTGCCGTTGAAGTCACCACAACGTTATGGCCCTCTTTGGACAGGGCCGTTTCAACCCTGGCTGCCAGGAGAAAATCGGCAACTGCAAGGGCTGAAGCATCTGAATAGGCAACGGCCGGGCTCTGGGCTTTTTCAACCACAAGGGCAACGGCCTCATCCACGGAAGTTTTTCCCATGGGAATCACAATGTCGTAAAGGGTATTATCCCAGGGATCCTTGTTCCCTGCAAGGGATTCAACCCAGGCCGCAGCATTTTTATCGTTCTCCTTGATGAGTCGCAGGGCCTCTTTCTGGTTGATGCCAGAAGCTTCGGCCTCCTCGTACCGGTACTTGAGCTCTGCAATGGAACAGACCCTCAGAACATGGCTGATGTACTTTGGAATCAGATGGGCCGGAAAACCCGTTACAATCAGATTATCCTGGGCAAGCATCTCGGCCACAGCCAGCCGCATGCAGGCAATGGAGCGCTCTTTTTCATGGGTGAACTTATTAAATATTGAGGTTTTTTCAAAAAATGCCTCTTTAATTTTACCCTGACTGATATTAGACAGGGCGGCGGCCTTTGCGACGATCTCATCCTCAGTAATCAGCCTGCACCCTGTTTTTGCAACCAGGGCTGCCTCGATCTCCTTATCCTTACAGAAATTACCGCTGAACAGTGTAATGACAGACATGATATTTTCCTCTCCTGATATTTTATGCAAGCTTGCAGGTGGTTGAAAGTGGGCAATTCTGCTCCTGGCTACTCTCATGGGCATGTTCATGGACCTTGCAGATCGCCTGTTCCATGGTTGGATAGATGTGATCCCTTCCGATCTTTTCAATGAGATGGGTACGTTCAAAAACCTTTGACACAGATTCATTGACCCCGGAAAATGAGATATCAACACCGGCGCTCCTGACATTATCGATCAACAGCGACAGAAGTTCCTCACCCGATGCGTCAATGTCGTTGATGCCGTTTGAAACGATGATGATATCCTTTAACTCTTTTTTTCGAGCCATCCGGTCGTTTATCTGGTCCTCAAGATAACTTGCATTGGCAAAGAACAAAGGACCCTCAAACCGGACAAGGTCAATACGACTGCATTCCCTAAGGCCATAGGTTACGGAGCAACGAAGGGCATTGTCGTCAAACCGGGACAGAGAAGGGACCTTGGGCCGCATGCTCTTGTAAAGAAAGACCATCAGTGACAAAGCTACACCCACCATGATACCTTTGTCAAGATGGGGCGCAAAGGCAAGGGTGCACAGAAAAGTGATGATCGAAATGGCACCGTCATACCACTGGGCCCGCCATGCATGGATAAAACCCGATACATTGACAAGACCGATAACAGCCATCATGATAACGGCGGCAAGCACACTCTGGGGAAGGTTGTAAAGAAGCGGGGTGAAAAACAGCAGGACCACCACCACGGCAAGACTTGTGAAAACACTGGAGAGCCCGGTAACTGCACCGGCCTGAAGGTTGACCGCCGACCGGGAAAAAGAGCCTGAAGTAGGGTAACTCTTGCCAATGGCACCGAGAATGTTGGCAAGCCCCTGGCCGATGAGTTCCTGGTTGGGATCAAGGCGCTGGCCCGTCTTTGCGGCCATGGCCTTGGCAATGGAGATGGCTTCCATGAATCCCAGAAGCGAGATAATGGCGGCAAAGGGCAGGAGTTTAAGCATGACCTTGATGTCAAGTTTGGGTATGGAAAGGGAGGGAAGCCCCCTGGGAACGGTGCCGACCACGGCACCACCGCCCGTTACCAGAATACTGGTCGTGTCAAGCAGTCGGTTACTCACCTTGAGGCGCCAGGTTCTGCCGTCGGTTTTAACATTTTCAGGCAGATCCTGCTTGAGAAAAAGTTTAAGCGATCCGTTGTTCTGGACAACGCCGGAAAACAGAAGATTCCTCAGGGCTTCTCTCTGGAGGTGGGACATGTGGTTGAGTCGTTCAAGTTTTACGGCCGTTACATTGAAATCATGGACCGCATCCAGCACCTTGATGGTGTCTTTCTCTTTTTTGGCCTCGTCAACGGCATTGGAGCCAGCGGCCCGCTCTTCAGCAAGAACGGGAATTTCTGCAACGGTTTTGTTGAACGCCTCGATATCGGCGCGGACATCCGGCGAATCAAAGGCTGAGATATCAACATTTTCATTGTGCTCAAATCCCATGGCCCAGGCGATCACGATGGTCACAGCAACGGCCACAAGCACATTGGGAATCTTGGGAAGCATCTTTTTGAGCCCATACATGATGGCAAATGCAAGGGCCCCCATGAAAAGGGTCGGCCAGTGGGTGTAATGAACAGCAGCCTTGCACACGTTGATGATGGTTTCATAGTGGTGTTCTGACTTGTCCACATACACACCGAACATCTTGGAAAGCTGGGACGAGGCAATGATGATGGCAGCGGCATTGGTAAAACCGTTGACAACGGGGTGGGACAAAAAATTCACCACAAGCCCAAGGCGCAGTATCCCAAGGGAAAGCTGGAACACGCCGACCATAAGGGCAAGGACAATGGCATAGGCAATAAAGCCTTCACTCCCAGCCGTTGCAAGGGGTTCAAGGCTTGCCGCAGTCATCAGGGAGACAACCGCCACAGGGCCCGTGGCAAGCTGCCGGCTTGATCCAAACAGAGCCGCGATCATGGGGGGCAAAAAAGAGGCGTAAAGCCCAAAATAGGATGGCATTCCGGCCAACTGGGCATAGGCCATGGACTGGGGAATAAGCACCAGTGCCACAGTCAGTCCCGCCAGAAAATCAATCCTGAACTTGTCAAGGTTATATCCCTTGAACCATGTAATGAACGGTAATAGTTTCGTCAGCATTTAATCACCTGAATTTGGGTTAGGGGTTTAAAAAATCATGTTTTGTATTTTAAAATTTTTCTGCATGAATTGATAAGATCCATATAAAGTGCCCCGGTATCGTAAAGGTTATAAATCTTAAACCGGACCACTCCGTCTACCATGGAAAAAATCACCAGGGCTGTTTTCCGGGTATCATCGGCCAGGATGGATCCATCCTTTCGGCCGAGGGCAACGGCCCGTTCAAAAATATCCACAAGGCTGTTGTATATTTTTTCAAGATGGCTTCGGCACTCCTTGTTCACCAGGGCGAGCTTGTAGGGGTAATGGCTGTGGAGTAAAAGGAACCACTCCTCCATGGATCCTGCAAGGTAGAGATAAAAAGAGATGATCCCCTCCACAAGATCAATGCCCGACGCAAACTCATGCTGGTCCAGGTAGGCGTCAAACTCCTCGATAATGCCGTCCTTGACAGTCTCCAGCGCCGTCAGGAACAACGTTTCCTTGCTTTTGAAATGATAGAATACCGTGGCACCGGAAACGCCGCCCATCCGGGCCACCTCGGTCATGGAGGCATCTTGAAATCCCCTGTCGGCAAAAAGGGTGATTGCAGACCTGAGGATATCATTTTTTTTGGACATCTTTTCTCCGTTTACAGTTTTGATTGCCCCCTAACCAGACTACTGATTAGTCAGTCAGTTTTATTATCAATAAAAAATGACCGGGTCAACAAAAAACGGATACGGCTATTTCAGGGACATAATTTTTGCCACCAGGACGTCAAGGTCCACGGGTTTCTGGAAATAACCCGACGCCCCCATATCCATGACCAGGGTCTGATCCCGTTCGTCACCATGGCCGGTAAGGATAATGACGCTGATGTCAGTGTGTTCGGCCTTGACCCGTTCGAGGACATCAACCCCGCCCATGCCCGGCATTTTAAGATCCAGCACCATCACCCGGGGAGGGGTGGATTCGATCATGGAAAGGGCCTGCTCACCGCTGTAGGCCACAAGGGTATCAAAGCTTCGCATGGTGATGCGCTCGGCAAGCGTATCCACAAACTCCCTTTCATCGTCCACCAGAAGAACTGTGATCCTGCCCATGGGCTCTCCCCCTCCTTTTTTGACTTGTTTTTTTTAAACAAACTTGATTTGACCTTTATCACCTGCTGAAACAATTTTCAAATCCTTTGAGTATCCCGGGCCCCATGGGCCGGAAAAAAACATCCTCACCGGTCGGAATATCAGGCCTAACGCACCAGACGTCGTTCCAGGCAAGGAAAGGACATGTTGCAAATCAGCCCAAAAATAGGTATGACCGGGCCATGATATTAGAATGGATAAACCTGCTAAAGGAAAAGAATCCCAACTTTTCCCTGATCCCCAGTCCAGATAAAAAGGTCTTTCTGACCCTTTTTTTCACCATTTTCATCACGGTGACAGGAGTAGGCATTGTGGTGCCTCTGCTGCCGGTCTACGCCAATGACCTTGGCGCAAAGGGCGTCTATATCGGTATGATCTTCGGTGCCTTTGCCCTGTCAAGGACGCTTTTTCTTCCCTGGTTCGGCAGGGCCTCGGACAGGATCGGCAGAAAACCATTCATCGTTGCAGGCCTCTTTGGTTACGTGCTTGTCTCCATTGCCTTTATCCAGAGCCACACGGTGGCAAGCCTGATCTTCTTCAGGTTCATCCAGGGAATTGCCTCAGCCATGATCATGCCCGTTGTCCAGGCCTATGTGGGAGAAATCACCCCGCCCGGCCGTGAAGGCTATGCAATGGGATTGTTCAGCATGTCCATGTTTGCAAGCCTGAGCCTGGGCCCCCTCATGGGGGGCGTGATATCGGATCTTGTCTCCATGGATGCGGCTTTTGCCTGCCTTGGCATTCTGTCTGCAACAGGTCTTTGCCTCACCCTGGTGTTGCTGCCCAAGGCCGGTGACGAACAGATCCGGCCCAGGGCGTCAGCCCTTCCCTCGTGGCGATCCATGGTAACCGACCCCGGACTGTTGGGACTTTTCTCCTATCGATTCGCTTACACGGCCTGTATCGGCATCATCTGGAGCTTTCTGCCCATCTTTGCCCAATCAAGATTCAACATCTCGGACACCCTCACCGGGGTACTTGTAATGCTCGGGGTCTTGATCAGCGGAATTTTCCAGATCCCCATGGGATACCTTGCAGACCGGTTCAACACCCAAAGAATGGTCATCGTTGGCGGCGTCCTGTGCGCCGTTGCCATGGTGATGGTCAACTCGGCAACCACCTATACCGGACTTGCCGGGGCTGTTTCACTTTTTGGCATTGGCGGCGGAATCTCCATGCCGTCCATCATGGCCATGGCCGTGATCAAGGGAAACTCAAAAAAAGCCATGGGATCAGTGATCTCGCTGATCACCATGGCCCACAGCCTCGGCATGATGACAGGCTCCATGGCTGCAGGCCTTGCCATGGACCATGCAGAGCTTGCCGTGGTTTTTCCCTTTGGGGCCGGTGTTATGGTCGTTGGCGGAACCGCCTTTTACCTTTTCATGGCAAGGGAACCGGCATGACCCATACATGGCCTTTATTAATCTTTCAAACCATATATATGCACAGACAAGGCAGAAGATAACCCCCATGGAAACAACAAACAGCGTTGAAATAGTACGAACAGGCAACGGGTGGCTCTGTGCTGAAAAGCCGTCGGGCATGAGCGTCCACAACCATCCGGGCAGTGATTTGCTCTGCGTCCTGGAACGGCAGATACGCGCCGATGAAGACTTAATGGTGGCTTTAGGCGCACAAGAAGGATTTCAGATCCACCCGGTTCACCGGCTGGACCAGGAGACCAGCGGCCTGATCCTTGTGGCCACAGACCCGGACAGGTTGCGTTATCTGTCAAACCTGTTCCAGCAGGGAGCCGTCCAAAAACACTACATTGCCCTGGTCCACGGCAACTTTGACCCGCCCTGTGATCCATTTCAAGTCTGGGACACCCCCCTGTCCAAACAAGCCGGCGGCAGAACCGACCCCAGGGGAAAGGGCAAACGGGTGAGATCTGAAACCCGATACCGCATCATGGACCAGAGCCCCCACTACACCCTTCTGGAAATCGAACTTGTCACGGGGCGCAAACACCAGATCCGCCGCCATGCAAAACTTGCCGGGCATCCGGTCACCGGGGACACCCGGTACGGGTCAAAACGGTCTGTGGAGTTCCTTAGAGAAAACCACGCCTACGACCGGTTGGGTCTCCACTCATTTAAAATTGAATTCATCCTGGACACGGTTCCCGTAATCATCACCTCCAGACAGATTCCCCGGCAGATGACGGCCCTCCTTGACCAGGATCGTCCTAAATAAGGCAGTCATACTCGTCAAATGCTGCCAGGGAGGTGAGCCCGATGGCCAGAATCACGGCAAGGTACTGCACCACGAAAATAGCAAGCATGATGGCAATCTGATACTTGATGGCCGTCATGGGCAGTGCTCCACCCAGGATCTGACCGGTCATCATGCCGGGCAACGCCACAAGCCCGATGGTTTCCATGCCGGCGACCATGGGATTGGCAACGGCAAAAAGCCCTCGTCTGAAATAGGGCAGCAGGGCCTCTGTCCTGGAATTTGAAAGGCTCAAGGCGTAGAGATACTCTTTCTGGCTGGTCCTGACCCCCTTGTAAAAGGTGTTGACTCCGATGATGATACTGCTCAGACTGTTGCCAAGGAGCATACCGGCAATGGGAATGGTGTGTCGGGCATCCAGGAGATGGGAAAGATCCGCCACAAACCCGTTGAAAAAGAGGAGCATGGACAGGCTGGGAACGGCAAAGGCTATCAATATGGGCATGAAAGGCTTGCCGCCTTTCATGTCACAGCCCTTGACTCCTGAAAAGGCGGCAACCACAATCATGGCGCAGACATACAAAAGATTGACAAACGGGTTGTTCAACCCAAAGACAAACTCAAGAAAAACACCCACAAGGGTGAGTTGGGCCACCATCCTGACAACAGCCCAGGCAAGCCTTTTGTTGATGAAAATCCTGAGCCGGCGGTTGACCACCATGATGGGCACGAGCAGGGCAACAAGGTACAACAGGGTCCCGTAGGTAACAGTTCCTCCTTCCATAATAACGACTCCTTAAAAAGCGATGTGCCTGGGCATCTGCATGGATTTCCAGGTGTCCTGGCACGCCCAGATATTATCGTGGGAGATGATGACAACGGTACTTGCTGCCGCTGCAACCGCCTCAACCACCTTGCGCTTAAGGGTCTCATCCAGGGCGGATGTCACCTCGTCAAGGACCCAGATCTTCCGGTCGAGCAACAGGCAGATGATGAATCCCAGTCGCTGGCGTTCACCACCGGACAGTTCACCCACCTGTTTTTTGAGCATCTTCGGGTCAAGATCAAACCGGTCCATGGCCTGCAACAGGGCCGTGGGGGTATAAAGGGAATTTTTGTTGACCCGGTAGGCAAAGATTTCTTCAATCAGGGTACCGACCCCCTCATCCCTTAAATCCACATCCTGACTCACATAGCTGATTTTGGAGCGACACTCGATCCGGGTACCCGGGGTTAACCGCTGGGAATCGATGAAGATCTCTCCTATGTCCGGTCGTACAAAGCCCATCATCATTTTGACAAGGCTGGATTTTCCCCGTCCTGAAGGCGCGTTGAGAATCACCTTTTCCCCGGGCCCAATGGTCAGAAAAAAATTACTGAACAACGGTTTGCCGTCAAAGGCAAGATGGATGTTGTCCATCTTCACCATTGGTGATTGCCATGATCTTTCTCCCATAAAAAACATATACTCTTTTTTTCCCTTTTGGTAACATAGGAGGTAATAGTTTGACTCAACTTTGGGGATTGGCTGTTTACATGGATCATCAAAGTTGAATAGTTTAAAAGTCAGGTAGGGGAGAAATACTATGAGCGAAAAAAAAGATCCAGACTTGATTTACAATGGCAATCCTGTGGCTCCTGAAGACACAAAACAAATTCAGGAGAAAATTTCTATTACGCCACGCACAGCCCCTCAACCTATCCTTAACTGCAAACTGAAGGATCTGAGTGAGGTGGATCTTGAAATCGTGGCAGACAACCAGAGCACACAATTGTGGAATGAGTATGTGGAACGATATCATTACCTGGGTTACCAGAAACCCCTGGGCCGTTCCATACGTTATTTCATCCAAAGTGAGCAGAACATACTGGGATGCATACTCATTTCCGGGGCAGCACACTCAATGGCGGCAAGGGACAGCTGGATTGGATGGACACCAGGGCAGTCTCTGAAAAATATGGCATGGGTTGTCAATAACTCCCGATTTTTAATTTTTCCATGGGTGGAGGTCAGGTACCTGGCCAGCCATGTCCTGGGCAAAATCACTCGAAACGTCGGCCACAACTGGAAGACCCGTTGGGGCTATACCCCGGCTCTGATCGAAGCTTTTGTCGATCCTGTACTGTATGAAGGAATCTGTTACCAGGCCTCCAACTGGGAATGCCTGGGAATGACCACGGACAAGGGCCTTGCCGGTATCAGCAAAACAGACCGGACCACCCCGAAAAAAATTTACGTCAAGCCATTAACCAAAAATTTCCGGGCCATTCTCTGCACGGATCACCTGGATGCAGACCCCATGGATACAGAGTCCATAGACATGAAAAGATCCTGAACAAATGAATTTTTCGACCATCCTCCTCCTGGCCGTTGCCCTTGCCATGGACGCCTTTGCTGTTGCCGTTGCCGCAGGCTTTCAGCTCAGGGAATTGACCGGCCGCCGGATCTTCAGGTTATCCTGGCATTTCGGGCTGTTCCAGGCCCTCATGCCCGTGATCGGATGGCTTTCCGGCAAGGCCGTAGTTTCGTACATTGAAGCCTACGACCACTGGGCTGCCTTTATCCTCCTCTGTTGGATTGGTGCCAACATGATTCGGGAATCCTTTGATACCAGCTCCGACACTCCGCAAAAAGACCCCACCCGGGGAGCAAGGCTCATTCTTCTTTCCCTTGCCACGAGCATGGACGCCCTTGCCGTTGGGTTCAGCCTTGCAGCGTTAAAGGTCTCCATTATTCTGCCCGTGGTCGTCATCGGCGTGGTGGCCCTGGTGTTCACCTGGATCGGACTGTTGCTGGGCAACCGCATGCTTTCGTCCAGAAAAGTCGGTAAGCAGGCAGAACTCATGGGCGGGGGCATCTTAATCCTCATTGGTGTTAAGATCCTCCACGAACACAATGTATTTTAGTGTTTGAACAAAAACTCACCCATCTGCGGCGTTGCTGCAAAATTCTGAAACCTCATGTACAGCAGTATACTCCGGTTTCAGAATTTTTTGCGCCTTGCAGATGGGCAACTTTGTGAGCATAGCTCCTCTTCGAGCCATCCAAACACGAGTTTTCGATCAGGCACTAGTTTAATCACCGGGAAGACACAATGGTGCCCGGTTGCCAGTTGCGGATCAAAGACACAAGGGTACGAACCCCAATCCCGGACGGCCCATCCTTGGGGATGTAGGTTTTTTCAGTGAAATCCCAGGCCGTGCCGGCAATATCCATGTGTACCCAGGGCGTGTCACCCACAAAATTTTCAAGATAGGCGGCGGCCGTGATTGCACCAGCTGATTTCCCGCCAATGTTCTTGATATCCGCCACCTTGGATTCAATCTGCTTTGCATAGGCCTTGCCAAGGGGTAGGCGCCACAGGGGTTCCCCTGCCTTTTCACCGGCGTCTTCAAGGCAACGGGCAAGGGCATCGTTGTTGCCCATGATTCCTGAATAGTGGTGACCCAGTCCCATGACAACGGCACCGGTCAGGGTGGCAAGGTCCACAACGCAGCAGGGGTTGTACTCGTTAATTCCCCAGGCAAGGGCATCGGCCAGGATCATTCTTCCCTCTGCGTCCGTGTTGACAATCTCAGCGGTTTTCCCGTTAAAATGTCGGATAACGTCCCCGGGTTTCACTGCCAGGCCGCCTGACAGGTTGTCCGTTGCAGGCACAATGGCAACCACCCCCACATGGGGACGCTCTTCGGCCACGGCCTGCATGGCACACAGAACGGCAGCCCCGCCGCACATGTCGTACTTCATCTTTTCCATACCAGGGGCCGGTTTGAGACTGATGCCACCGGAATCAAAGGTAACCCCCTTGCCCACCAGCAGGAGGGTCTCTGACCGATTTTCAGGCAGATACTCCAGCACGACCAGCTTGGGCGGTTCACCCGATCCCTGGTTCACGGCAAGAATGCCACCCATGCCAAGGCGTTCCATATCGCTCTTTTCAAGGATGCGGCACCCCAGGGAATGGGCCTTTGCAAGGGTCTGGGCAAACGCTGCAAAGGCGCTGGCAGTCCAGATGTTGGCCGGTTCATTGGCCATGTTTCTTGCCTCGCAGGCAGCCAGTGCCGCCCTGCGGCCAAGGTCCATACCCTTTTCCACGGCCGGATCGGTTTTACCGGAAACAAGAAAAACCTGTTTCAATCCCAGGTATTCACGCTCCTTGCTTTCCGGCTGCTTGTACCTTACAAAACGATAATCGCCCAGGCAGATGCCCTCAACCAGGCATTCAGCTGTCTGGCCTGGATCCAGGAATGGCGTTTCAGGAAGCGCCACCATGAGGGTTTCGACCTTTAACAATTCACACTGCCCGGCAATGCACCCTCCTGCCCGCCGGAAAAGATCCCTGACCCCACCCGGCTCCTTTTGATCCGAAGAATCTCCCACGCCCAGAACCAGTATCCGTGCTGCACCGGCAACGCTTAATTCAGTTGAATGGAAGGGGTAAAGAAGAAGGGTTTCCCCCTCCTTGCCTGAGAAATCTCCCAGGTCAAAGGCTGCCCGTACCTGGGCATCCACCAGGTTGTGGCAGACGATCTTCCCTCGTTCCTTTGCCTGGTTTACGCAAAAAACCAGGAGATCCCCCTTAAGCCCTTCCATATTAAGATTCACCGCAAACTGTGCCGTTGTCATGATCTTTCCTCCCTTCCCCAATCCACCACCTAAAAAAAAGAAAAACCCCGTTGCGCTTGATGGTTCAAGCAGATAGAGTCTTTGTGCGAACAAAAAACTATCATCAACGGGGTGAAACAAGTTATGACACAAGGCGTGCTTCCATTCAAGTATGAAGAAGAAAAAACTCAGACCGGCATGACCGCATTGGCTGGCCTGCCCGTCTATCTCGACTTGGCCAAAGTAATCGGGTTGTCCAAATCCATCCAAAAACATCTGAAGGTAAGAAAGAACTCGCAAGGCTGGACTGATTCCCAGATGGTTTTATCTTTGGTGCTGCTCAATCTTGCCGGAGGAGACTGTGTTGATGATTTAAAGATACTGGAGGCGGATGAAGGGTTCTGCCAAATATTGCGGAAATCAGAAACGCATGGTTTGAGTCGTAAGGTTCGCCGAACTATAGAGAGTAGGTGGCGGAAGGAAAAAAAACGTTCTGTGCCGTCCCCGTCAGCTGTCTTCAGGTATTTGTCCAAATTTCATGATGCTGAACAGGAGGATGCCCGAAAGAAGTCAGATGTTAAAGCATTTATCCCCGCCGCTAATGACTTCCTGAAGGGGTTTGGAAAGATTAATAAAGATATGATCGCTGGCTTGAATACAGTAAGCGTCGAGACAACGGCCACCTTGGACATGGATGCCACCCTGGCTCAAACCATGAAAGAGACAGCTTCTTATTGTTATAAAGGGTTCAAGGCTTACCAACCTTTCAACACATGGTGGTTTGAGCAAGGAATTATTCTTCACACAGAATTCCGGGACGGTAACGTGCCCGCTGGTTATGAACAGTTAAGGGTTTTTAAGGAAGCCTTGGACTGTCTTCCGAGCAATGTGGAAAAGGTGAAGCTCCGTTCAGATACTGCTGCTTACCAGCACGATCTTTTACGGTACTGTGAAAAAGGTGAAAATAAACGATTTGGTAGAATCGAATTTGCCATCGGCTGTAATGTGACTAAGGCATTCAAAATAGCGGTAGCTCAAGTGCCAGATGCCCAATGGCAGCCGATCTATAAAAGGGAGAAAGGTTTACAGTTAAAAACCGGTAGCGAGTGGGCCGAAGTGTGCTTTGTTCCCAACGAACTGTGCTATAGCAAAGATGCTCCGGTATACAGGTATCTTGCCAAACGGCAGCGCCTGGTTGAACAACAACCTTTGCCCGGTATGAATGATGATAAACAGCTTAAGCTTCCCTTCCCGACAATGGAAATGGATGAAAGCCGATACAAGGTATTTGGTGTCGTTACCAATATCAAATATACACAGATGAACGGGGAGAATGTGATCCACTGGCTTCATGAACGATGCGGTAAGAGTGAAGAGGTTCATGCGGTGATGAAAGACGATCTGGCCGGTGGAAAAATGCCATCATCTGACTTTGGTACAAATGCTGCGTGGTGGTGGATCATGATAATTGCCTTAAACCTGAATGTGATGATGAAAAATCTGGCGTTGGCTCCTTCGATGAAGACGAAACGGATGAAGGCCATCAGGTTTTCACTTGTCAATATCCCGGGGAGAGTAGTTAAACGATCCCGTACTCTGTTTTTGCGTTTATCTAAAGGGCACCCATCTTACGATCTCTTGGTTGAGGCGCGCAGAAAAATTGCAATGCTTTTCGGTTCATGGGCACCATCTGGATAACTATATGACAAAGGTACACACTAAAAATCTAATTTTTCCGGTCCGCCAAGGGATATCTATACCCAAAATTTGCCCAGATCAGAGGGACGGCCACAAAAAGACCAAGCCCCCACCGGAATAAGCTCCAGCCGCGAAAAAAAATTCCCCGAATCGTTTTTGGAGGGGTATAAAAAAAATAGGCGGTGGATTTAGGCCTTTTTTATCTGTTGCCAAAAACCTTGAAATTTGATCTAATATATATCTTTTAAACACCGGTAACCAGGATAACCATTCATGACCACCAAGCTTCCTCCATCTGTTCCAGACCTGTCCGTACTCATCAAGATTGCCCGCACCCCCATGCCCTTTGGCCGCTACAAGGATATACCCCTGGTGGACCTTCCCGAGCCCTATGTGGTATGGTTTGCACAGCAGGGATTTCCCCAGGGCGAGCTTGGTAACATGCTCAGGATGGTCCATGAAATCAAGGTCAACGGGCTTGAGTACCTGTTCGAACCTTTAAAATAATCGTTTCCGGCCAATGACTGAAAACAAACAGCAGCAAACAATGCCTGACCCCAATTTACGACAACAAGCAACGCCTGACCCCATAAGGAGAAAACATGTTAATCATAGGCAGTTACAATGAACTGGTTGTTGAGCGGGAAGTGGATTTCGGGTTCTACCTGAATCCCAAGGAGGACGAAGTCCTGCTTCCGGCCAAGTACGCACCCGGAGGACTTGCACCCGGAGACACCATACGGGTGTTTGTATACACCGACTCCGAAGACCGGCCCGTTGCCACCACCCTCACCCCCCTGGCCGTTGTGGGGGATTTTGCAGGACTCACGGTCAAGGATGTACAGGAATTTGGTGCCTTTCTTGACTGGGGGCTTGAAAAGGATCTGCTCCTGCCCAAGTCAGAGATGCCGAAACCGGTAAAACCCGGCGACAAGGTGGTCGTAAGGGCCTGCCTTGACGCTGCCACTAACCGGGTATATGCCACGGCCAATCTATCCCGGTTCATCGATCACAACCTTGAAGGCCTTGCACCCGGAGATCCGGTCGATCTTCTGGTCTACCACACGAGCGATCTGGGAATTCAGGCGTTGATCAACAACCGCTACACAGGCATGCTCTTCCACAACGAAACATTTGAACACCTCGCTGTCGGCGATAAAACCATCGGGTACATCCACCACATCAAGGAGGATGGCAAAATTGACCTTCTTCTCAAACAACCCGGGTATGGATCAGTGACAGAGTCGTCGGCCAAAATACTTGAGGCGCTCGAACAGGAGAACGGGTTCATCCCCATCAACGATAAAAGCACACCCGACGCCATCAAGAAGCGGTTCGCCATGAGCAAGAAAGAGTTCAAGCGAACCATTGGCGGGCTTTACAAAAACAGAACCATCAATATCACAGACACGGGCATCAGCCTTGTGGGCCCTGAAGACAAACCCCTTGATCCCCCCCCGGAACCATCACCCTGGGAGTTGGCCACAAAAAAACGAAGTTAAAAAACCCATGGCACAGCTACCCCCGGGCCAACGTCGGCATCCGGCCCAGGGGGTATCCTTCATGTGAACGAAACGCTATTTTTTAGGATGACATTTGGCACAGCTTGCCGGGGCATCCTTGGTATTGTTCTCTTTGTTGTAAGCCTTATGGCAAGTGATGCAGTTTTCATGGAGGGCCTCGGCATGGTACTCAAGCTTTTCTGAATCTGAAAGCTTCTTATCCTTTGATTTCGGGGCTGTGCCAGGCTCGGCATGGCATTCGGCGCAGCCAACGGCATCGTCCCCAGCTTTCATGTCCGCCAGGGGTGAACCGTCGTCCCCGTGGTGACATTCACCGCAACCGATCTTGTAATCGGCCACATGCTTTTGATGGGTAAACTGGACAATCCCTTTTTTGTGTGCCGCATAGATGGCGTTTTCCATGGCAATGACATCGGGCATTCCAGATGTCGTTTGAGCAACCGCTGGTGCCTCGACTTCGGCAGCCGGTTCTTTTTCTTCTGCAGCCGGTTCCTCAACCTCGGCAACTGTTTCCTCAACTTCGGCAACCGGTTCCTTCACTTCAGCAACCGGTTCTTTTTCCTCAACAACCGGTGCCTCGACTTCAGCAGCTTCCTTGACTTCAGCAACTGCCTCCTGGGCGTTGTCATGAACTGCGGCATCTTGGGTCACTGCCTCTGTTCCATGGGGTTCAGAAGCCTGGGGCAGCTTGTGTTTGTCAGGAATCGAACAATAACTCAGCATAAGGATTAAAACAATATTAACGATCAACATCACACCCTGCCCATCAATTTTTTTACCCATTGGATACCTCCGTTGTGAAAGATGATAAATAATTTTTTCGCCACTGTTCAGATATGGCCCCCAATCAGAATAAAACTTCCCATATGTCTTGTTTTTTTAAAGCGTTTAACCTGATCATCAGCCTATCCAGCCGTATCGTTTCTGATCGAACGTTATACAAAAAGCGCCAGAGAATCAACCTGTTTTCCAGGATGGCATTAACTCACCTTGATCAATCTTAAAGAATCCAGCCTCAACCTTGCCTGATCAATGTGAATCACGAGTGTCGTTGCCTCATCTTTTGCCCTGCGAATCTCATCCTCCCGTATGGCCGGATTGATCCGTTTGAGTCGTTCAAGCCTCGCTGCCTCGCCGCCCACAACCTTTTCAACCGCGGCCTTTGCCCTGGAGATGACCCGGGCTGCCGCCTGTTCAGAAAACCTTCGCCCGGCGGCCAGAAGTTCTGGAAGCAGCTGTTCCTTGATTTCAGGAAATTGCCCGAGCCAGGACCGGGCAGGGGTTGAAAGAGATGCAGCAGTTAACGCCCAGGAACGATCCTGACTCAAATTCGTCAGATTGTGGTCCACCAGGGTCCGGATGGGGGTTCGGGCAAGGAATCGGTTCATGTGAAGGGCTCTGGGTGCAACACATTCAAGGGTGTAAACAGACTCCAGGAGAATCTCAAATTTGCCGGTCCCATTGACTTCAGCAATGGCTGCGTTTCCATGGTCACTGCCAAGGAACAGCTCCATGGCCCCGGTCACCATGGGATGATCCCAGGTCAGAAAAACAATATCATCCCGGGTCACGGCAACCGTTCTATCAAAGGTCACGATCATGCCGTCACCCTTGAAACCCGGGAACGGAACCCCTGCGGAATTAAAAACTTCCAGGCGAAAGGTTCGCGCCATGATGGGTTCCGGGGAGATGGCGTAGAATTTAAATATTTTTGCCATGAAAAGATCAATGGACTGGTCCTGGTCTGTTTCACAGATGGTCTTGACCAGTTGTTCAGCCTTTCGGGGCCTGAATGAATTGAGTTCAAGAAGCTTGTCCCTGCCGGATTTGAGCCGTTTCGAGGTCTCGGCGGCAAAGGTGCGGGTATCAGCAATGAGCTGGTCCAGGGCACCATAGGGGACCTGGCCTGCCTGATCACAAAGATCTGACAGGTCGGCAAGCCGGGCTGCAAACTGCCTGTGGATCTGGTGGATGCCACTGATGTTGTTTTCAAAGATCCCCGTCCCCTCCCGGTACCACCTTGCCAGGACTGCCTGACGGCTGTCATGGGCATAGGGAACATGGATCACGATGGGGTGATGCTGCCCGATGCGGTCCAGCCGTCCGATGCGCTGCTCCACAAGTTCGGGGTTATCCGGAAGATCAAACATCACAAGGTGATGGGCAAACTGGAAATTTCGTCCTTCACTGCCAATCTCCGAACAAATCATGAGTTCAGCACCCAGGGGTTCTGCAAACCATGCTGCGCTCCGGTCCCGCTGAACCAGGGTCATGTCCTGGGTAAACCTGGCGATCTTCATGGTGATGAGGGTGGCAAGTGCTGTCTCAATGGCGGCGGCCTTTTCAGAGGTGGCGCAGATCAAAAGCACTTTTTCCCGTTTCAGGGATTTTAACAGTCCCTTCAGCCACTCTATTTTAGCAAAAAAGACACCCGGGTCGTCATCTGCCATGGACAAAGAGGCAACAGGGGCGTCACACCGGCCCAGGGCAACGGTTGTATCGGTTTTCGGAACCAGAGGATACAGCACCCCACTTCGTTGCGGAAATCCTTTGATGACAGCCCGGGTGTTCCTGAACACAGCCCGGCCCGGCCCGTGGCTGTCGAGCAGGGCCGTTATCTCCTGGGAATCCTCCCCAGGATCTGCAAGGTTTTCAAGGGTCTCTGCCGTCTGCCGGTACTGACGGCTCTCCTCAAGATAATCGTCAAAGTTTGTGTACCGATCCGGGTCAAGCAGCCGCAGGTGGGAAAAATGATTTCGCCGGCCCAGCTGCTCGGGAGTGGCACTCAAAAGCATCATCCCGGCCTGGGCCGTGGCCAGGGCCTCAACAAGGCTGTAGGCGGCCCCCCCCTCTTCCAGGTGGTGGGCTTCATCCACCACGACCATATCCCACCCGGCCTGAACAAGCTGAATGCGGCTCGTTTCATCCGCTGCCATCCCATCAAGGCAACAGATGACGAGCTGCTCTGAGAAAAAAGGATTCTGCCCGGGCTCAGACCGTTCCAGCTCCCTGCACAGCTCCGGGTCAAAAATTCTGAAAACAAGGTTGAACCGCCGGTAGAGTTCGATAAACCACTGGTGAACCAGGGATTCAGGCACCAGGATCAATACCCGGGAGATGCGTTCGCTCAAGAGCAGTCGGTGGAGAACAAGGCAGGCCTCGATGGTCTTGCCAAGGCCGGTCTCATCTGCAAGGAGGATCCGGGGAAGGTACCGGTTTGACACCTCCCCGGCAATGTAAAACTGGTGGGGGATCAGGTCCACCCGCCCGCCCATGAACCCCATGGCCGGGGAGGTTTCATGGGCGTGCCTGAGGCGGTTTGCCTCAAACCGCAGATCAAAGGTATCGGCCGGGTCAAATATGCCGGCCCACAAACGGTCCCTGGGGGCAGACAGACTCATGGTATCGGCAAGGTCCTGCTCGGGCACGCACTCTCCTGCGCCACCATACACCAGGAGCCCGTCCCTGTTGTCCACGGTTTCAATGACCATGGTACGATTGTCGCCAAACACAATGGTATCTCCCACCTCAAACCGGACCCGCCTTAAGGGGGCGGCAGCAGTGGTGTAGCGGCGCACACAGTTGCTTGCCGCAAAGTTGACAGTCAGGGTTCTTGAATCACTGGTAACAAGGACGCCAAGCCCCAGTTCCGGTTCCATTTCGCTGGTAAAGCGCTGGCCTTTTTTCAATTGCATCATGGGTATAAGGGTTTCCAGGGGATTAAAAAAGGGGATGTATGCCAGAATTTTTAAGGATTGTCAATCGGTGGCAGGTGGAAACCCGTATCAAACCCCTGACGACGCGGCCTTTTAATACGTCTCTTCGGCCCTGCGAAGGCGTTCCTGTTCTTCTTCCCAAGCCTCTTTGATCTCCTTGAGCACGGCATCCACATCGGCGGTTTCGCTGCTTTCCTCGAACTGACCGGTCAGCGGGACTTCGGGATTTAATTCGCCACCCTCGTAGCGCGCCCAGATTTCCTTGGCAAAGGGTTTGCCCGCAAGTTCCGGGGCAAACCGGGCGTAATAGTCGGTGATATTGGTGACGTCCCGTTCCAGCATCCACTGGGCGTGGTTGTTGGCTGTGGCATCAACGGCCTGGGGAAGGTCGATGATCACCGGGCCGGAGTCATCCACCAGCACATTAAATTCAGACAAGTCACCGTGAACGATTCCGGCAGAGAGCATCTGCATCACGTATCCCATGACAACGGCATGGTCCTGGAGCGCCTTTTCAACGGACATGGAAACATCGCTCAGGCGGGGAGCAACCTGGCCCTCGTCGTCGGTGATGAGTTCCATGAGCAGGACGCCATCAAAGCAGCCATAGGGCTGGGGAACCCGCACCTTGACACTGGCGAGTCGATACAGGGCATCCACTTCGGCAGTCTGCCACACCTGTTCCTGCTGGTTACGGCCGAACTTGGATCGTTTTTCCATGGCACGGGCCCGGCGGGTGTTACGCACCTTACGCCCCTCCTGGTATTGTACGGCCTGCCTGAAGCTGCGCTGGTCAGATTCCTTGTAAACCTTGGCACAACGGATCTCGGAACCGCAACGTACCACATATACAGCGGCTTCTTTGCCGCTCATCAACTGGCGGAGGACTTCATCCACCAGACCTTCATCAATAAGGGGTTGAATTCTTTTCGGGATTTTCATAGGGCTGTTATACCTTATCACGGCTCAAAATGGAATACTAAAAACCAAACTGCCCCCCGGGACCGGGGGGGATGGACCCGCTTCATAGGATCTTTAACTTTCTGACTTTATAGCCCAATGCCCCTCCTGGTGGATCCCCTGGAGTCCTCCGGCCATTGTGGTATTGCCCTGGCAGAATTATCGGTTCAGTTTAAAACGGATCCTGAGTACGCCGTCCTTAAAATCCGAGGTCGTAATTCGAAAGGTGCCAAGTTCCGACGTTTCCGACACGTGGGTCCCGATGCAGGGACAGGCATCATAATCACCGATGCTTACGATGCGTATCTCGTCGGAACGGCCATCTGGAAGGCGACTCAGGTTGAACCGTTTGTCTGCCTCAGCCATGGGGATACAGGTGTCTGTCACTTTCATATTGGCACGGATTACCCGGTTCACCTGGGACTCAATTTGGATCAACTCCTCCGGGGTGAGGGCTCTGGTAAAGTGATAGTCGCACTTGGACTTCTTTCGTTCGATGTGTGCGCTGAAACAACGTCCGCAGTTGAACAACTGGTCCATGGTACCGTTAAGAATATGTTCTGCCGAGTGCATTCCCGGATCAATGGATTTCTTCAAAACTACTTCCTTCTCGTTTAAGGTTTGATATGTTATTGATCAATAGTCAGGGCTTTCCTTCACCTGGGACCACAAATTTTATAAAGTGGTCTTTAACCGATACTGTTAACCACCCTGAAGGCCCCCTATTCTTATAACATGTTTTCCCTGATGGCAAATGAGGATATAAAATGAAAAAACACCGATGTTTGACGCTTGTCTGCTGTCTCAAAAAACTGTGCCTGCTGCTGATCGTCCTGTCACTGGGGATTTTTGCCTCATGTGCAGCCAGGAATACGATACGGCCTGGGACCGACACCCTGACCATCTCTGCAAAGGCCGATGGAACACTGCAGGCGAAACGCTCTCCGGTTTTTGTCATTGAACATCCCGAAGAGCCCTACAATCTCATTGGGATGCCCAGGGCCTGGGTGACAGAAGATTTAACCGAAAGGGTCGGTGTTGACCCTGGACACCCCACGATCTATTACGAGGCAAGAAATTTCCAAACACCCCGGTCATCCTACCGCAACCTGATATTCAGGGTTCATTTTGAAAAAGTACCGTTAAAGCTGTTCCCCTTTTATCTGGTGGCCGGTAAAAATGTCGGATTGTTTGTGGTCGTAACCCTTGACGCCAAAGATCGGCCAATCCTCTATACGCTGGTTCACACCTGCGGCTGCTATCTTGCCTTTATCCCAACGTCATATATGCCGGAATATGCATTTCCCCAACCCTGGAATAAAAGTCGGCAAAAGGTTTATTCAGAGGACCTTCCAGGGATGCTCAAATACCCACAACATTTCGATGAACGAACAAGGCTGGTGATCACACTCCGGCATGGAACCCACAGGGTAAAAGATGTTCGGCTGTATGACATGGCAGCGCCTGGGTCACCCCATGGGTCAACCGCAGCCCTGTCCCCCATGGAATCCCTTGAAACATTATGCCTTGATGATGGGAGGTTCACCTCTTTTTTTGAGACATCGGGCCCGAGAAAGGGGTATGTCAAATCAAGCACAAAAATATGGGAAAGACTTTTCATGGGTTGGTGGGCATTTGACTGGCGCGTCGGGGAAGATAAAAAACTCGGTAAAAACAGGGATGATGCAATCTTGTTTTATACCAGCCTTACACCCTGGAAAAAAGACGCCTCGGATATGCGGGATTTCAGCACTTTTCTAAAATTCTGGGGATGGAATCTATAGACGAGCCCCCCTTGTTCAATATTTTAAAAAAATGGTTCCAGATCTAAAATGGTCATTGACATTCTGGAGAAAAGCTCTTAAAAGAGTATTCAATATCCTGAATCGGATAGGATCAAAAACATCGGGCGATTAACTCAGCGGTAGAGTGCTATCTTCACACGGTAGAAGTCACTGGTTCGAACCCAGTATCGCCCACCAATCCATCTCACAATCAGCGTATCCCCTGTCATTATTTTTTTGAACAACTGTTTTGGTTGCGGCAGTCAAGCCGACTCCCTACAATCCGATTGTGACCTTTCTGTTCAACAAATTTCAGGTGATAAAGATTTTAAACCGCCTGTATCAACATTTTAAAGGATC
Organism: Desulforapulum autotrophicum HRM2; assembly: GCF_000020365.1. Lineage (NCBI taxonomy): Bacteria > Pseudomonadati > Thermodesulfobacteriota > Desulfobacteria > Desulfobacterales > Desulfobacteraceae > Desulforapulum > Desulforapulum autotrophicum. Next base: position 4,560,258 of record NC_012108.1, read on the forward strand.
AGGATTGAGGGATTAAAAATAGAAATCCTTTAAAAGTACCATTGGCGGAAATGACAGCTCAAACACTACCTTCCGGGTTCCAGGATCAAAAACAACGCAATGTATATCGGTTCCCAAGGTTGAGCAGGAGTTGATAATTGCCCCCAGACAATTCTCTTTGCAGTGCTCTCTTTGCTCAAACGTTAAGGATAATTTTTTACAATATAGATCCAGGATCTCGTCATTGATTCTGAACTTGAGATTTTTAGGAAGAACCTCCTGTATCCAGAAACCCACAAACGCCTCTAAATACGGGGGGTAAAACAACCCGTATTTTTGATGACTGCTGATCATGATGGACAGGGTTGCCCCGATGGAAGATGCCTTTTTGTAAACCCGGGGGGATGCAATGGCCTCAAAGGTGTCTGCAAGGCTGATTAAACGGTAATATTTCTTGGTTGAATGGTAAATTTCATTGAGCTTTGTCTGGGCCCCAGGTGTGAGATATTCGTAAAACGAGGTATGGGTGTCACTCATGATTCCATAGCTCTGGGCCAAAGATTTGTTTTCCTTGACATGGTGCAGAGCCATGGCAAAAGATTCAAAATTGAGATCCTGTTGATTGTTGGAGGCAAACAGATAGGAGAACAGCACATGGCTTTTCATGATATCGTTTTCCAGTTGGGTCAGCCGTCCCTTCTTGTACAGTATTTCTTCGGGCACAAGGACCTTTCCCCCGTCATGGCCCATGCAGATGATACTCAGGGTTTCACAATCAGAATTATCAAAATCATCCAGTTTCCTGGCAAGCATTAGCGAAAGCCATGTGGTTTTTACGACATGCTCGATGGTTTCACCATTTTCCGATTTTCCCAGGCCCAAAATCCGTTTCTCGTTGTCAATTATCTTTTTCAGGGCCATGGCCGTCCACAGATACTGGTCCTGGGATGTAATGGCGCTATTGGCAAACGCCAGGTATCCTGCCACTAATTCATCGTGGGCGTGGAAACGGTCCATTTTACACGAGGCCAGGGTTTCGCGAAGAAAGCCCTTGAGTGTTTTTTGCATGGCCGGGATCTCTTTTTTGTCCATGGCGTTAAAAAAATCATGCTTGATTTTCATGATCTGTGCCATTGCAGAATCAAGGGCATTGTTTCGTTCTTCTTCAGTGATTTCTACCCGATTAACCTTGAAATTAATTTTAAGCTCGTCAAAGATACGAAGCAGATCCATTGTAATCCGGGTATTAGCTGCGGCAATCAAGTCGTTTTTATAGTAGGTGTTGACGGCAAGCTGTTTACCAAGAATCGGCTTTAAAATAAATTTATATGCATCTCGAAAGCTGCGTTTATCTGCATCTTTGAAGATCGTTTCATCTTTGGCAAGTTTTCCAAGGGGAAAATATAAAAACCCGTCACTCTTCTGTTTAGTCAATTTTTTATTCATAAGATGTTAGAAACAGGAATCACAAAACCGATTCCACCCGGTTTCTGCCCCCCTCCTTTGCAAGGTACATGGCCCGGTCAGCCCGGGCAATGAGATCGGCCTCTGAATCGCCGTTCCCGTACTGGGCCACGCCAAAGCTTCCTGTCTGGGTTATCACATGGGGAAAGATCTGTCGAGCAATGGATTCTCTGAGATGTTCCGCCAGGCTGAGGGCGCCCTTGAGATCCGTATGGGGACAGATGACCATAAACTCCTCTCCACCCCACCTGCCACAGATGTCGGTAGATCGGATATTTTTATCCATGGTTTTTGCCATTTGAATCAGAACCGCATCCCCTGCCTGGTGCCCATGGGTGTCATTGACCTGTTTAAAAAGGTCTATATCCATTAAAATCAAGGAAAGGGGATAGTTGTATCTTAACACCCGCCCGATTTCTTCAAGCAGGGTGTCATCAATCTTCATGCGGTTGTAGAGTCCTGTAAGCCGGTCCGTGACAGAAAGCTGTTCAAGCTTTGCATTGGCCTCAGCCATCTGCCGGTTAAAGGCTGAGAGTTTACGATTCCAGAAAAGAATACCAGAAAAAAGCAGGGCAGTAATAAACAGGTACCGCCACATGTTTTTGTAGTTAAACCTGTGCTCAAATCGGAGGGTGACCCATTTCTGATAAATCCCGTCCACCTCTTCCCTGGTCAGGGAATCCACAAGCTTTCTCATGATGCGATTGAGTTCCACTGACTTTTGCTGGGTTGCCATACCGATGGATTTTAACCGATCCAGGTGACCGACCACCTTGAGATTGGAAAGGCCCAGTTTTTCGATATAGTTGGAGGCAACCGGAAGATCGACCACAAGGGCGGACAATTTTCCCGATGAGACTTCGAGCAACCCCCGGCCCACGCTCCCCACGGTCTTGAACTCCACCAGGGGAAAGCCTGCCACAAGGGCCGGCCCAAGATCACTGTCCCGTACGATTCCCACATCCTTGCCGGCCAGGTCTCCCAAACCCTTAATAAAGGGGAATGACTCATTCACAATGATTCCCACGGAAAGGGAAAGATAGGGTTCGGTAAGACCCAGGTTTTCGTCCACAAGATGGGAAACGGCCACCATGGGCAAAAGGTCGCATCGGCCGGACTTCAGGGTATCAACCGCTGAAGCATTGGCGGCTGTCGGAACGTATTGAAAGGGAACGCCCAGTTTTTTTTCAAAGAGTGGAATGAAGTCGGCCACCATTCCGGCCGGTGCACCGCCCTCATCCCCCTCAAAGGGCATGGCGTCCGAATGAATGGAGAATCGTATCTTTTTTAGATTTTTCAAAAAGGCCTCTTCCCCTCCCGAAAGTTCAAGGGTGCCGCCTCTGTTCCAGTGGTTCTGTTTTGCCTGGCCAAACCACTTGACCTCAAGGCCTGCCATCTCCCCTGGAGAAACCGTTTTCAACGCCTTGTCCATAAGATCCATGAGCTGGGGCCAGTCGTTTCGAACGGCAATGTACATGGAGGCGTTGCCAAGATTGTCAAATTCATCAAAGGTGAAGGCCTTTTTAAGCGAAGAGAACCCATACTTTTTCATGAAATAATGGAGAACAGCCTCTTGTTCAATGGTGCCAAAAGCCCTTCCCTGGGACACCTCGGACAGGGCTTCCATGGTGTCGGCTGTGTATATGAGTTTGATTTCCGGGTGGTGCAGTCGCAGATAATCGACCACGGCCCATTTTTCGGGCATGGCAAGGGTCTTGCCGTAAAGCGACCTGATGTCGGTCACGGGCGGGGCATCCTTCCGGCACATCAGCACATGGGGTGAAGAATAAAAGGGCAGGGAAAAAAGGGCGTGCTTTTCCCGCTCCTGGTTCCGGGTGAGACTGTGGAGTACATCAATCTTTTTGTCGTAGAACAGGGTCACGGTCTCATCCCAGGTATGGTCCGGGACAAATTCCAGATGAATGCCGATACGATCGGCCACAAGCTTTAGCAGGTCAACACCAAACCCCCGGGCTTCACCATCCACATTGAGATCAAACGGAGGCCAGTTTTCCTCGTTTCCCACACGGATTACCTGGTGGTTTACCAGGAAATCCTTTTCACTGTCCGTCAGATGAATTCTCAACCCCGTACTCCCCGGCGCCGGCAGCAGCCACTTGTCCCTCAGGGATGCAAGCTCAGATGCGGTAACGGCAGCCATTCCCTTTTTAACGATGGTCAGAAGAACGGGCAGGTTCACCCTGACCCCGATCCTGAGGTCCTCCTTTGTTTTCCCTTCAAGGGCGATGGCTCCGGCAGAACGTACATTGGTGAGGTTCAGTTTCCTGATGGTACTCAGACCATCGCCCAGGTTGATGATAACGGCATCCACAAGGCCTTCTGAAAGTCCCTGCATCAGGGCCTGGGTATCGGCAAGGGCAACAATATTAATTTCAGGATAACCGGCAAGGGCCTCCTTGAAGTAAACATCCCGGACAATGCCCACGCGTCGTCCAAAAAGCTGGGAGATGTTGAAATAAAAACCAAATTCATTCCGGGTAAACAGGGTCAGGGGAATGGTGTAGTACGGTGGGGAAAACAGGGTAAACGATTGGCGGTCACGGTCAAACGAGATCCCATCGATAAGGTCCACCTTCCCGGCCTTAAACCGATCCAGGTTGGCTGTCCAGGAGCCGAATTCCGACGAAAATTGAAGCCCGGTTTTTTTGGCCAGAAGCCCGTAATAGTCATGGGCAAACCCTTGGTGGCCCTGGTCGGCAACAAAGGAAAAGGGTTTGGAATTATCCTCAAATGCCACGGTTACAACGGGGTGATCGGCCAGGAATCTTCTTTCCAACCCGGTCAGGGATACCTGTGTCAGGGGGGTCATCCCTCCGGAGGGGTCAAAGATAAAACCACTCAGGTCATAGTCTGAATCAGCCATGCCAAGGGAAACAAAGGTGTCGGCGATTCGCTGGAGGCTTGAACGATCCATGGTCCCCAGGTCATAGGTGGCAGGAAGGACCCGTTTTTTAACGGCCCGAACGCCAAGAATCAGGGTCTCAAGGCTCTTCTTTGGAACATGGGCTGCAACAAGGGCTGCCGTCACAGCCTCATCCTGGTCCATGGCAAAGGCCCATCCCCGGCAACTGGCCTCGACAAAACGCCTTGCCCGGTCTGAATGGTCTGCAAGGGACTCCTTTGAGGTGAAAAGGCTCTGGCCAAGGAAATCGGCCCCGAAATCCGACGGGGTAAAGACCGAATACCTCCTGCCGGGGGTACCCACAAAGGGCCGGTCCGTTACATGGAGCACCATGGCGTCGGCCTTTCCCCGGGCAAAACCATCGACATCAAAGGTGGAGGGGACCCAATTTAAGGTCCCAGGATCCAACTTGCCTGCCTTGAACATATGGGCAAGCTCGGCAACCTTACCCATGGCTGGATCGCCCATGACGGCCTTTCCGGCAAGGTCTGACACCTGCTCAATCTCCGGCCTTGCCACCACAAAAACCGACGATCGCTTTAAAAAGTTAGACAGCAGAACAATGGGTCGCCCCTTCATGGCCCCAAGTACAAGATCAGACTGCCCAAGGCCATAATCGGCCCGTCCGGCCACTACTTCCCGGACAGGATCGGTATGGGGTCCTGGTTCGACAAATCGGACATCAAGCCCCACTTCCCGGTAAAACCCCTGGTCTTTTGCGGCATAAAACCCGACAAACTCGGCATTGTGCTTCCAGTCAAGCTGCAGGATCACCGTCTCAAGATCGTGTGTGGCGCACCCACCCCTTTGAACACCCAGGACAAACACAAGGACCATGGCCGTTATCAACGCCATCCCTCGTATACAAAAACCAGACTGTCCCATGATGGTATCCTTACTTCACATATTTTACAGTTGCTAAATCGTGACGGACCAAGGCTTTACCTTACACTCACGCCATACATTCCTCAATCTGATCGATGAACCTTGACCGCATGGCAAACTGACCTTTTCGATAATTGGCATGGGAAAGATAGAGAAAGCGTTCGGCCCTTGTCATGGCAACATACATGAGTCGTCTTTCTTCCTGGATGGCCTGCTCTCCGGCATCAATGGATCGCCAGTGGGGGAAAAGCTTTTCCTCACACCCGACCACGAACACCGTGTCAAATTCAAGTCCCTTGGCCGAGTGGATGGTCAAGAGGGCCACCCCTTCCCCGTCGTCATCCTCGTCCTTGGTGTCCTCCCGAATCAGGGCCGCCTCTTCCAGATACTCAAGGATGGTGGATTTCTCCCGTGCCGTGTAGACCAGCTGTTCGATGTTCTCCTTTTTAGAGATAAATTCAGCCTCGGTCTTGACCTTTTTCTTCAGGTAATCAAAGTAAGCTGTCCCATCCAGCACCCGCTCCATGGCCTGGTTGGGCGGCAGGTCCCAGAGGGAATCCAGCAGCTCAAGGAGCTTTGAGAGCTCACCATGGATCTTGGGGGTCAGCACCCGCTCCTGGACCATTTTTCTGGCAGCACCGGACAGACTCATCCCCTCTTCTTTCATGGTGCCGATCTTCTTGACCATGGCTGGCCCGATCCCCCTTTTAGGGGTATTGATGATCCGCTCAAACGAGACGTCGTCGTTGGGAAACTGGGCCGCGCTCAGATAGGAATTGATGTCCAGAATTTCCATCCGTTCAAAAAAACCCTGGGCACCCATGAGGCGGTAGGGAATTTTAAACATCCTGAATATCTTTTCAAAGGCAAGGGAACAGAACTTGGTGCGGTAGACCACGGCAATCTTGTCAAAATCAATGCCTTCACCCTTGCAGTTCAAGGCCTTGAGGCGCTTTGCAACCCATTCGGCCTCTTCACCTTCGGAAAAAAACTCGTGGATTTCGACCACCCCTCCCTTTTTCTGGGAGAAACACTTTTTGTCCATCTTGTCGGCATTAAAATCAATGAGCCCGTTGGCCGCCTGGACAATTTCATCGGCCGACCGGTAATTCTCCTCAAGGCGAAAAATCCTGGCATTGTCATACCGGTTGGAAAACTGAAGAAAATGGTTAACATTGCTGCCCCTGAACCCATACACGGCCTGCCAGTCATCCCCCACGCAGAAAAGATTACCGTGATCACCCAGCAAAAGCCTGGTAAGTTCGTCCTGGAGATTGTTGGTATCCTGGTATTCGTCCACAAGGATGTGGGTGAACTGTTGCTTGTACCGCTGCTGAATTTCGGGAAAATCCCTGAGAATGTCCCGGGTTTTCAGCAGGATGTTGTCAAAGTCAACCAGGTTGGCCTCAAACAATCTTTGTTCATACGCCTTGTAAAGATCAACCACCCGGATTATGCCCATCCTCGGGTGCTCGTCAAAATAACGGTCTGGATTGGCCGAATTCTTTGCCCTTGAGATGATGGAGATGAGATTGCCGGCATGCTTTTTTTCAAGGTTGTTGTTCACAAGGATCTCCGTCACGATCTTTTTCTGCTGGTAAATCGAGCAGATCTGGATGGGAGATGAGTAACCGATCTCATGGCTATGGGTCTTGAAAATAACAAGACAGGCCGAATGGTAGGTCCTGACCCAGGGAAACTTGGCATACCCAAGGCCGGACAGTTTATAAAGGCGACTCTTCATCTCCTGGGCCGCCTTATTGGTAAAGGTGATGGCAAGGATTCTTGTGGGATCAAACCCCTGGCCGATGAGGTGCATGATCTTTGCCGTCAGGGTCCGGGTCTTGCCGGATCCTGCCCCTGCAACCACAAGGGCGGGTGACCCCGTGTGAAGGACTGCCGTCTGCTGCTGTTCGGATAATTCCATTGGTTTTTACTACTTAACTCCCTTAGGGTGTCTTGGAAATGATCTTTTCAAGGGCCGTCTCAACCATGGATCTGATCTCAACAAGCCTTTGTTGTGTTAATGCCTCAAACCGCAACACCAGGGCAGGCTGGGTGTTGGAGGCCCGCACAAGCCCCCAGCCGTCGCCAAAGAGCGCCCGCATGCCATCAATGTCAATGACCTCGTGGGTCTTTTTAAACTGCTCTGTAATGGCGGCAACTACGTCAAATTTTCTGGAATCGTCACATTCAACCCGAATCTCAGGGGTGGTAAAGGTGACGGGAAGATCTTCAATCAGCTGGGATACGGTCCTGCCCGTATCAGCAACAATCTCAAGAAGCCTGCAAGTGGCGTAGAGGGCGTCGTCAAAACCGAAATACCGATCCTTAAAGAACATGTGGCCGCTCATCTCACCTGCAAGTTCGGCATTCGCCTCTTTCATCTTCTTCTTGATCAGGGAATGGCCCGTCTTCCACATGATGGCCCGGCCCCCGTGTTGTTCAATGTCATTGTACATGACCATGGAGCACTTGACCTCAGAAATAAAGGTAGCCCCGGGTTTGCGCTTGAGAATCTCCCTGGCAAAGATTACCATGAGCTGATCCCCGTAGATGATGTTCCCGTGCTCGTCGACTACGCCGATGCGGTCGGCATCCCCGTCATACCCGACGCCCAGATCCAGTTTTTTTGCTTTGACAAGGTCAATGAGTTCAACCATGTTGGCCTTGACCGTGGGATCTGAACCGTGGTTGGGAAAAGTGCCGTCCATGTCGCAGTAAAGGTCATGGACCTCACATCCCAGACCTTTGAGGACCGGCAGGGCCGTGACGCCGCCCGTGCCATTGCCCGCATCAACGCCGATGCGAAGGGGTCGTTTCAGGCAGACATTCTCCTGAATATAGGCCATGTAGGGGGTGAGGGCATCGCTGATTTCAATGGTTCCCCGTCCCTGTACATATACGCCCGAGTCGATGATCCGTCTCACCTCCTGGAGTCCCTGGCTGTGGATACTGTCAGGCCCGTTCATGAGCTTGAATCCGTTATACTCGGGCGGGTTGTGGCTGGCAGTCACCATGGCACCACCCTGGGCGTTGAGGTGGTGGATGGCAAAGTAGAGCACGGGCGTGGGACAGACACCAATATCAATGACATCACATCCGGTTGAAAGGATACCCTCGATAAAGAGGACGGAATAATGATCGGAAGTTAATCTGCAATCCCGGCCCACAACCACCCGTCGATTGTTGTCCCGGTCAAGGAGGGTGCCATAGGCCCGACCAATTTTGACCACATCTTCATCCACAAACTCCTTGCCTGCAATTCCCCGGATATCGTACTCCCTGAAAATTCCCGGATTCATATTTCCTCCTTTTTAAACAATAATTCAGATATCATTCACGATATGCCCCTAGGCGACAAATCCTGCTATAATTGAAATCAATCCAACGACCCAGCAATAGGGGGCAAAAAGATAGAATCTCCCTTTTTTGACAATTTTCAACAGCGCCACCAGGGCCAGTGTGCCGACGATAAAAGCGGTCAGGGTGCTTAAAAGGGTCACTGTGTCAAAACCTGCACCAGTGGCAAAAGACTCTTTGAGACTCAATATCTCTGCACCGGCAATGGCGGGCATGGACAGCAGAAACGAATACCTTGCCGCTGTTTCCCGCTCCACCCCGGAAAAAAGACCTGCTGCAATCGTGGCACCTGATCTGGAAATCCCCGGAATCACGGCAACCCCCTGGCAGACTCCGATAAAGAGGGCCGTTCCAAACCCAATCTGTTCGACCTTTTTCCCCCCGGGTGTTGAATGTCTGGTCAACCAGAGAAAGGTTCCCGTGACCATGAGCATGCTGCCCACAATCACCAGAGAAGAAAATAGAGCATGGACATAATTTTTCAGAATCAGCCCGATAACTGCCGTTGGAATGGATCCCACAATGATGAGGGCCGCAAGCCGGACATCTCCATCTGCCTTGACAACCTGCTTGAAATTCTTCAGTGAACCCAGGTTCTGCACCAGCCGTCCAAGGCTGACGACCATGGCCTTGATCTCTTTAAAAAAGACAAGGGCAACGGCAAAAAGGGTTCCCAGGTGAACACTGATGTCAAACGAAAGGGCAGGTTCTGTAATGCCAAAAAAATTCTGGCCCAGTACAAGATGGCCCGATGAACTAACCGGTAAAAATTCTGTAAGCCCCTGTAGAACGCCAAGCACAACACCCTGATATAATTCCATATCCACTCCACCACACCCTTCCTGTAAGATTTATCCAACCCTGTTCAAAATTCGGCACAAAAAACAGCACCATTCTCTGCCGCAACCTAGGTAAATATCGTCTATGGCAAAAAATATCAAGATTTGATTGGTTTGAATAATTTTCTATTTACTTGATATAGATCAAGGAAATCCTTAACTTAATCAGATAATATCTATTTCACGGTTAAAGAGTTCCCACACAAACAACCATTCAAGGAGGACGACCATGTTCTGTTTTCAATGCCAGGAGACGGCAAAAAACAAGGGATGTACCATCAGCGGGATGTGCGGCAAGAAAGAAGAGACGGCAAACCTTCAGGATCTTTTGATTTTTAACCTCAAAGGCATCGCCGTTCTTACCCTTAAGGGAAAAGCAGCTGGGGTGGACATGACCACAGAGGCCGCAAGGTTTGCTTCAAAGGCGCTGTTTACCACCATCACCAATGCCAACTTTGACGATGCAAGCCTTGTTGACTGGGTAAATCAGGCCGTTGCCCTTAAAAAAAATATTGCAGACAAAATCAAGGGCAAAATCACCGGAGCGCTCCACGACTCAGCCACCTGGATGTCCACCAATGTGGACGAATTCCAGGACAAGGCAAAAACCGTTGGGGTTCTTGCCACAAAAAACGAGGATGTCCGCTCCCTGAGGGAGCTTCTGATCATCGGCCTCAAGGGCATAGCGGCCTACGCCGAGCATGCAGCGATTCTGGGCAAGGAAAAAGATGAGATCTACACCTTTATCCTTGAAGCCCTTGACTCAACCACCCGGGATCTGAGTGTGGATGAGATGGTGGGTCTGGTACTCAAGGCCGGTGAGATCTCAGTGGTCACCATGGCGCTCCTGGACGAGGCCAACACTTCAACCTATGGCAATCCCGAGATCAGCGAGGTCAACATCGGTGTGGGTGACCGCCCCGGCATCCTGATTTCAGGCCATGACTTGAAGGATATGGACGAACTGTTGAAGCAGACCCAGGGAACAGGGGTTGATGTTTATACCCACGGAGAGATGCTGCCGGCCAACTACTATCCTGAATTCAAGAAATACGACCACCTCAAGGGCAACTACGGCAGCTCCTGGTGGAAACAAAATGAGGAATTTGAGTCGTTTAACGGCCCCATTCTCATGACGACCAACTGCATCATTCCCATCAAAAAGAGTAACACCTATGGGGACAGAATATTCACTACAGGCGTGGTCGGATATCCCGGTCTTGAAAAAGTTGCCGATCGTAAGCCGGGCGGAGCAAAAGATTTTTCAAAAATTATCGCCCTTGCAAAGACCTGCCCTGCCCCCCGGGAGATCGAGACAGGCACCATTGTCGGTGGATTTGCCCACAACCAGGTGCTGGCCCTGGCCGACAAGGTGGTTGCAGCGGTAAAATCCGGCGCCATCAAGCGCTTCATTGTCATGGCCGGTTGTGACGGCAGGCAAAAGGACCGGGCCTACTTTACCGAGGTTGCCGAAAAGCTTCCCAAGGATACCATTATCCTCACGGCAGGCTGTGCAAAATACCGGTACAACAAACTAAACCTCGGCGATATCGGCGGAATTCCAAGGGTGCTTGATGCGGGACAGTGCAACGACTCCTACTCCCTTGCCGTCATTGCCCTGAAACTCAAGGAGGTATTTGGCCTTGATGATATCAACGAGCTTCCCATCAGCTATGACATTGGCTGGTACGAGCAAAAGGCGGTTGCGGTTCTTCTGGCCCTTCTTCACCTGAACGTGAAAGGCATACGACTTGGACCAACCCTTCCTGCCTTTATTTCTCCTGCGGTACTCAAGGTGCTGGTGGAAAATTTTAACATCAAGCCCATTGGCGATGCCGAGGGTGATATTGCAGCCATGATGCAGGGAAATTAACGATAGAATGACATTCGGGGTCAGGTCCTTATACTTAAACAGGCCTGACCCCATCAACCCACAAAGGAGGCCCTCCATGAAATGCCCGGGTCAAGATACCCAGTACTGGAATAAGGAAGCCATTTTCGAAACACCTTGCCCTGAATGCGGCACCATTATTGAATTTTTCAAGGATGACACATCCCGGGTATGCAAGGGATGCGGCAAGCGGATGGTAAACCCGAAACTGGATTTTGGTTGCGCCTCCTATTGCCAATATGCAGAACAATGCCTCGGTACCCTTCCCAAAGAGTTCCTGGCCAACAGGGACGATCTTCTAAAGGACAGGGTGGCCGTGGAGATGAAGCGTTATTTTCACACGGATTTTAAGCGAATCGGCCACGCCACAAGGGTGGCACGCTATGCCGAAGCCATTGGTAAGGCCGAGCTTGGAAATCTGGCCATCATCCTGTGTGCCGCCTATCTCCACGACATCGGTATTAAAAAAGCCGAGGAAAAATATAACTCAAACGCACCTGAATATCAGGAGATTGAAGGCCCGCCCGTTGCACGACAAATCCTTGAACACCTCAAGGCCAAGGCGGATCTCATCGAAGAGGTATGCGACATTGTCGGCCACCATCACCACCCGAGGGACGAAGAGACACTCAACTTTAAGGTGCTTTACGATGCCGACCTCATCACAAACCTTGAGGAGGCACAAAAAAAGACCCCCCTGGAAAGGGCAAGGCTTGAAGCCATCATTAACAAGTCTTTTCTAACCCAGAGCGGCAGGGAACAAGCAGCCAAGGTTCTCCTGACCCCGGAGGTATAAGCCGAAAAACCGCCGACAGAAGAACAGAGCAAAGAACAGCAGCACCAGACATACAACCCGGGATCAAAACCGGTGTGAATACCTGAACCCAGGAGGATATACCATGAAAATCATGCGGAAAATAATAGAGATAGACGAAGAAAAATGTGACGGATGCGGAAACTGCGTTCCCTCCTGTGCCGAAGGTGCCATTGAAATCATTGATGGAAAGGCAAAGGTGGTAAAGGATCAGTACTGCGATGGCCTTGGGGCCTGTATGGGCGAATGCCCCCAGGGTGCCTTAACGCTTGTGGAAAGGGAGGCAGATGCCTTTGATGAAGAGGCTGTGGAGGCCTTTTTAAAATCCAAAGACAAAAACAGCGCACCTGCATCGTCAGGGTGCGGCTGCCCGTCAGAGACCCTGCACACCTTTTCAACACTGGACGAGAGTGCCTGCCAGACGGCCAATAAACCGGTGATAATGGGTGAGTCCGCCTCTGCCCTGGGACACTGGCCCGTTCAAATCCGACTGGTTCCGCCCACGGCACCCTTTCTCAAGGATGCAGACCTGCTCGTCACAGCCGACTGCGTGCCCATTGCCTACGGCTCTTTCCACCAGGATTTCCTGAAAGACAAAGTCGTGATGATGGGATGCCCCAAGTTTGACGACAAAGACGCCTATGTGGAAAAATTCACCCAGATTTTTGCCGGAAACACCATCAAAAGCATCACTGTCCTTATCATGGAGGTGCCCTGCTGCTCCGGGCTTCCGGGCATATTGGAACGGGCCATGGCCCTTGCAGACAAAAAAATTCCAATGACAAAAACGGTAATCAGCGCCAGGGGCGAAATAGTTAAGCCCAACAAGATCAACGCCGGAACCATCGTTTGATCCCGGGAGCTTTAAGGGGGGATGGATTTCAGATCTGCCCCCCAGCAGGCTTGTTTACTCCCCCTCGGAAATCTCTGCCAGACCATCCGGGTCAACAATGTTTATTAACCGGTTGTCCACAGTTATGAATCCCTCGTTTGTCAAACGGGCCAGTATTCTTGAAATGGTCTCAGGAGTGGTCCCAAGAATGCCTGCAAGCTGGGTTTTAGACACAGGAAGGTTCACCAAACCGGGTTTATCTCTATCCTTGATCGAGGCCATGAGGTAGGAGGCAAGCCGGGCCGGAACTTCTTTTAATGCAAGGTTCTCCACCATGATGGTGAATTCTTTGAGCCGCATGGAAAGAACAGCCAGCATGTTCAGGGCAAGATTGGGGTGGGTTAAGATAAGTTCAACAAACCTTTTTCTTGGAAAAAAAATCAACGAGGCATTGGTAATGGCAACCGAAGATGCCGGGAAACTTTTCCCCGTAAAGACCGGCACCTCGCCAAAGGGTTTTCCAGGCCCATAAATATGGAGGATCTGTTCCTTGCCGCCAAACGAAAGCTTGAAAACCTTGACTTTACCGGTCTCCACCACATAGAACCCGTTACAGGCATCCCCGTCCGTAAAAATAATCTCGCCCTTCTGCACGGATCTTCTTTCGCATATGGCAATGATTTCCTTGAGGTTTTCCGGGTCAAGTCCCTGGAACAGGGGTACTTTTCCGATCGTTTCTGCTGTTGATTTCATCGTATCCCTTTATAACATGACAGACACGAGCACAACCCTTTTTCAAACGGCTCACCCGCAAAAGTGACTATCTCCTGCTTGAACGGAAGACACCACCTTTTTTTCAGGGTATAATCATAATATTGATATCCATAACATTGGTTAACGTCGGGCCGGTGATCACGAGGTTGCCCATGGGTTTAAAAAAATTATAGGAATCATTGTTGTTTAGATACATCCAAGGATCACGTTTCTCAGATCTTGCCTGCCCAACCGTTGTGTTGTCAATAATGGCACCGGCGGCATCTGTCATTCCGTCCGAACCATCGCTTCCGGCACACAGGGCATAAATGTTATCGGCAGCTTTCAGGCTGAGGGCCATGGCCAGGGCCAGTTCCTGATTACGACCACCCTTGCCGCTACCCTTGACCTGCACTGTGGTTTCACCGCCGATTATCAGGCAGGCCGGAGGGGCGATGGGATGATGGGTCTGCCTGACTTCCATGGCAATGGCAGCCAGAAACCTGGCAACTTGCCTGGATTCTCCCTCCAGTGCGGAAGAAAGGATAAGGGTGTTGTATCCCAGTCGTTCTGCTTTGGTTTGTGCCGCCTGCAGAGCCAGAAGGTTATCGGCAACGATCATATTGTTGACACGTTCAAAAACCGGATCATTTTCTTTCGGGGTTTCAGGAATTCGCCCATGAACACCGGCTTCAATCCGCCGGATGACGTTGGCCGGCAATCTGTCTTCGAGCCCGTAGCTGGTAATAATGTTCCAACAGGATTGAAAGGTTGTATGATCCGGCGCTGTCGGTCCAGAACCAATATCGGTATACTGATTGCCGATGACATCTGAAACAATAAGGGTGATCACCTGGGCGGGATAGGCTTTTTTTGCCAACTGCCCTGCCTTTATCCCAGAAAGATGCTTGCGTATGGTATTTATTTCCTGGATGTCAGCACCGCACTCAAGCAGCACATGGGTCACGGTTTGTTTGTCTTCAAGGGTGATACCGTCAATGGGCAGTGTTAAAAGCGAGCTTGCCCCACCGGTTATAAGACAGAACACAAGGTCGTCCGCTGTCGCCTCTTCCACCATCCCGGCCAATCGACGGGAGGCCTCAAATCCGGCCTGGTCCGGGTGCGGATGCCCGGCTTCAACCACTTCAACAGCGTCAAGGTCACCGGCATGACCGTTTTTGACGATCACCATTCCCCGGTATAAGTAATCACCCAGTATTTGTTTCAATACCCCTGCCATGGGAGCCACGCCTTTCCCTGCTCCAACGATGAAAATTCTTTTAAAGGAATCCAGCTTGTAGGTCTGGTGGTTGATGACAAGGGTGTTTCCCCGTCGTTTAACCCATCTTTTTACAGCACTATCGGTCTTGACTGCATCCAGCCCGGCATTAAAAATGGCTTTTAACTGTTCGTTTATTGGGTCCATCAATCCTCCTTTGGTCTAGGGGAGAACAACCGACATCAGAGCTCCAGGCGGTGTGATACCGTTTTTATTGTTTGTTGGCCGTTATCCCACAAGGCCTGAAACCGGTTCAAGGACCACGGGAATTGATCGGCCCATGGAGATTCTTGTGGTATCAAGGACCGTATCCCTTGCAATGACCTCCACCCCTGCATCCACTGCCTGTTTCAACGCACATGCATACATGGGATCTATGTCTGCCGCAGGAGAGAAAGAAACAGCATCCATGCGCTGGATCAGATAGAAGATCACGGCCCGTTTGCCCTCCTGGGCAAGCCGCTGGAGTTCGGCCAAATGCTTTTGCCCCCTCAGGGTCACGGCATCTGGAAATCTTGCAAGCCCGTTTTCCACAAGGGTACAGTTTTTAACCTCAACAAAGCATTCGTCCCCATTGTCCCGGGTGAGCAGCAGGTCAAGCCTTGTATGGTCCCCGGTTTTCACCTCCGGCCGGATGGTGGTATAGCCGGTAAGCTCGTCCACAAGACCTGCCCCAATGGAGTGGTGCACCAGTTTATTGGGAATCTGGGTGTTGATGCCGATCAGAGTTTCGGGCAGTTCCATGAGTTCCCAGGTGTAGCCAAGTTTTCTTTTGGGGTTGTTACTTTCAGACAGATAGACCTTTTTTCCCGGCTCACAGCACCCCCGCATGGACCCGGTATTGGGGCAATGTGCCGTTACAAGCTCACCCGTCTCCAGGGTGACATCGGCCAGAAACCGTTTATAACGGCGTACAAGGGTACCGGCAATCAACTGGGGTAACTCATAACCATGGTAAGTCATTTTTTTCCTTTATTTCCGGACACCTTGCCGGTGCCTCCTGATAGAATCATCTTTAACTCAGCGGGGTTCATCTCCTTGCGGATGCCGAACCGTGTCAGACAGAAATCATACCGGACAGGATCATGGGGAACCAGGGTTCTGAAACCCTGGGTGATCTCAAGGGCTGTTTTCAAATTGGCCTGTTTTTTCCGGGTAAAGCCAAGCTGGGTGCCCACACGGAACATGTGGGTATCCAGGGGGACAACAAGGGCTGAACACGGAATCCTGTCCCATCCCCCTGGATCGACCCGGTCCTTTCTGACCATCCAGCGCAGAAACAGGTTATTGCGTTTGCAGGCGCTTCGCTTGTCCGGGTCGGCCGCAAGAATCCCCATGCTTCCCCGGCAGGACAGCTGTTTTACAAACAGGGAAAGGGCCGGGATCACGGTTTCATCATCTGGCGAAAAGCCTTCAGCAAAACAGGTTTCAAGGGACCCAAACCGCTGGAGCACCGTTTTTACTCCCATCAGAAGGCAGGCCATCTGCTTTCCGGTTGTAAACCGATACTTGAAGCCCTCAAGATCGTGAACAATGTCCGCCTGATTCCGGGTCAAAAGATACCCATGGGGCGAAGTGCCAAACAGGTCAAGCACCTGGGTTACGGCCTTTAAAATCTGGGCTACCCGACCATAGGCAAGGAGGGCTGCAACCAGGGCCACAATTTCCCTGTCCCTGACCTGGGGGTAGTTGTAGAGAAACTCCAGGGGATCGGGAGCCACATACTCCCGCCGGTTGTATTGACCATGGATACGGTCAAGTCTCTGTTTGAGCATCAAATAAATCTCCTGGCAATCTGGTTGTTCGCTTGTGCCTGGTGTTAATAACATATTTTACCTTGACTAAAAAGCAGACCTACCTTTTAATGTCAAAGCTGAACAATTAATGCGTATAAATTCATCAACATCTTCTTTTCAGGAGCAATCAATATGCTGAGTGACCAGAAAATTGGCTTTATTGGATCCGGCAACATGGGGGAGGCCCTTATCAGCGGCCTTGTTCTTTCAAAGGTATCTTTACCTGAAAATATCATCTGCTCGGATGTAAGGCAGGATCAGCTCGATGCGATCCAGGCCAAATACGGCATTGCCACCACCACAGAGAATCTTGAGGTAATTGAAAGATCCGACATTGTTGTCTACGCAACAAAACCCCAGATTCTCCATACGGTTTTCAAGGAAACGGCAAAGGCCCTTGACATGTCCAAGCTCATCATCTCCATTGCCGCAGGGGTCCCCCTTGCCGCCATTGAATCCTGCCTTCAAAAGAAATTACGGCTGATCCGGGTGATGCCCAACATCTGCGCCTTTGTAAGGGAGAGTGCCACTGCAATTGCGGCTGGAAAGAACGTTCTCAAGGGGGATGTGGAGCTTGCAAAGGCAGTGTTTGACTCTGTGGGAAAAAGCGTTTTTATCCAGGAAAACGTTTTAATGGACGCCTTTACCGGATTGAGCGGAAGTGGGCCTGCCTATATCTTCATGATCATAGATGCCATGGCCGATGCAGGGGTAAAAATGGGGCTGTCCAGAAAAGACTCCCTGTTTTTGTCTACCCAGACCGTTCTGGGTGCGGCAAAGCTCCTTCTGGAATCCAAAGAACATCCGGGCCAGCTCAAGGACAGGGTCACCTCTCCGGGTGGAACGGCCATTGCCGGAATTCACACCCTGGAACAGGGAGGGCTCAGGACCACAATGATCAATGCAGTGGAGGCCGCATCCAAACGATCCACCGAGCTTGGCGAGCTAATGATCAAAAACTTTGCAAAAAACAACGAAGAGGAATAACGAACATGGCCGGGACAAGGGTGCTTGCAACTTTTAGGTGTAATCTTTTGGTGGGTATTTCAGACAAAACCACAGGGGTTCTTCAAAAGGTGCCAAGCAGGTGGGTGTAAGGTGCCATGATCAGGGGCTGTGCAGCGAACAAACGCTTAAGCCCCTTGACCGCCCCCTGACGCAGGGGCTCGTATTCCAGATAATTACCCTCGGAATCCACATAGGAAATAAGAATCCTGTGGAACTCCCGGGCAAGCCCGCCATGGACGGCCATGATCTCCCCCATGGATTCAGGGGCGCCCCAACCAATGCCACCGGACTCATCATTTAGACTCCACATGAGTCGTCTCATTACAACCCTTGCAGACTCCATGTCCCGATCGGCAAGGGTTGCCACCACCTGTCCCAGGGAGACAACGGCCCTTGCACGGATATGCTCATCACAGCTCTGGATATAGGAGATCAACGGATTTACAACCCTTTTGAGGTTATACCCGAGAATCTCATCAGGAAATGATTTGCCATCATCCCTGGCAAGCAGTGTGTATACCTCATTTTTAAGTTTCCTCAATCCACTCAATACAATGCCCCCTGCAGCTTCTGATAATATCGTTGATATCCTCTTCAGGATATGAGTCACTTTCTACAAGCTCAATATAGTTCGCATCGTTTTTCCTGAACACATGGGGACAAAGCTCAACGCAGATGTCACAAAGCACGCATTCACTCAAATCAATTTCAAGTTTTTTCTGCATCGTGTTCACACTCCTTCCACCACCCCTTACGCCTGTGGGCAGCTTCCTCCTTTCTTGCAAGATCCCTTAGTTTAAACCCTGAATCCAGGAGAATACCGTACAAGATGCCGCACCCTGAATCCTCCCGTTCTTCGTCGCCCTTGTGGGCCAGAAGAATCATCTGCTCGGCAAGTTCAAGGGCCTTGACAATATTGTTGTCGCATGGTTTCTGCAGCATCTGGAAAACCTCTCCTCGCTAATGATCCCGATAACATCCTAGGTTATATGTGAAAAACACTGCAGCAACCATGCCAGATTGATTTTGCACCCCTGACACGGGAAAAAGGTGTGCCGGGCATAGGATTTCCCCTGAACTTTTCAATAATCATGTACCACTGCATCAAAATTGAATGGTACAGTTATGCCTCAAAGAGACACCTTATTTTCCATTCAAACGGAAAACATTTTCCTTGCCTTCCACGGGCGGACAGCACATAATAAATCCCTGAAAAAGACAAAGCCCAATGGCATGGTAGTTGCTTTTGTTTTTGCCAATTGTGCAACAGCAGCGGCTGTTTCTTGCTTGATTGTTACGCCCCTGGGCCGAAAATCTTATGTTGTCGGCCAAAAAAAATGATACACAATAACCGGCATGGCCTGAGCATGGTATCTGCCCTGCCCACAACAAATAACGAAACCCCCCTGATTGCAACGCTTAGGTGGCGTTTCAAACATAAAAAACCATAGAACCATTAGGAGTGACCATGGATCCAGTTTTTCTATCAAGGCTTCAGTTCGCCGTTGCAACAATGTTCCATTTCCTGTTTGTTCCCCTGACCCTGGGGCTTTCCATCATTATTGCCTATATGGAAACAAAGTATGCCAGGACAGGAGACACCACCTACCTAAGAATGACTAAATTCTGGGGTAAACTCTTTCTCATCAACTTTGCCGTGGGCGTTGTCACAGGAATCACCCTGGAATTCCAGTTCGGAACCAACTGGTCCAGGTATTCCGAATATGTGGGCGACGTGTTTGGCTCTCTTCTGGCCATTGAGCCCACGATGGCTTTTTTCCTTGAGTCTACCTTTATCGGCATCTGGGTCTTTGGATGGAAAAGACTTTCAGCCAAGGCCCATGCAGCCGTCATGTGGATGGTTGCCATTGCAGGCAACTTTTCGGCCGTGTGGATTCTTACGGCCAATGGGTTCATGCAGCATCCGGTGGGCTACACCATCCGCAACGGCCGGGCTGAGATGACCGACTTTCTGGCCCTTGTTTTCAACAAATTCGCCCTGCTTGAAATTGTCCACATGATCCCTTCGGCCCTGGTTCTCGGGGCATTTTTCATCATGGGTATCTCCGCCTATCACCTGTTAAAGAAACAGCATGTGGATCTGTTTACCCGGTCGTTTAAGATCGCCCTGGTGATCGGACTTGTCTCGTCCCTGGCCGTTGCCTTTACAGGAGATCTCCACGCGGTGCATGTGAGTGAGGTCCAACCGGCAAAACTTGCGGCCATGGAGTCCCACTGGGAGACCCAGACCCAGGCACCCATTGTTCTCTTTGCCATTCCCGATGAGGCGGCCGGTAAAAATGCCTGGGAATTTGGCTCCATCCCGGGTATTTTAAGCTTCATGGCTTTCCACGATTTCAACGCATCAGTCAAGGGGCTTGCCGACTTTCCAGAGGAAGAGCGTCCCCCGGTCCTGCTCACATTTATGGGATTCAGAATCATGGTAGGCCTTGGCACCCTCTTTATTCTGCTCACCCTTGTGGGGTTCATGAAACGCAACCGCCTCATGGAATCCCCGGGTTATCTCAAAATCATGATGTGGGCCATCCCCCTTCCCTACATTGCCATTGAGATGGGATGGATGGTGGCCGAAGTCGGTCGTCAGCCCTGGATCGTCTACGGATTGATGAAAACCTCCCAGGCGGCATCCCCCATTGCAGGCTACCAGGTAATGATCTCCCTTATCGCCTTTATTCTTGTTTATGGTCTTCTTGGGGCTGTCGGGTTCTACCTGATGGCAAAAAAGGCCATACAGGGTCCTGAGCCGGAAACCGTTCAGCAATAACATTAAATTCAACAATTACAGGAGCTTTCAATTATGGAATTGCAAACAACCTGGTTTATCCTATGGGGCCTTTTGTGGGCGATCTTCTTCATGACAGACGGGTTTGACTTTGGCGTGGGAACCCTGTACCCCTTTCTTGGAAAATCCGACATTGACCGGCGTATGATGATCAACTCGGTCGGCCCCCTGTGGGACGGAAACGAGGTATGGCTCATAACGGCAGGGGGTGTCACCTTTGCCGCCTTTCCCAAGGTGTATGCCGTCATGTTTTCCACCCTTTACGCACCGCTGCTGCTCATTCTCTTTGCCCTGATCCTGAGGGGGGTGGCCTTTGAATTCAGGGGGCAGATCCACTCGGAAGGCTGGAAACGGATCTGGGACGCCTGTATCTTCATTGGCAGCGCAGCTCCAGCCCTTTTGTTCGGGGTGGCCTTTGCCAATATTTTCAGGGGAATCCCCTTTGATGCCAATGGCCTGTACCATGGAAATCTTCTCATGCTCCTCAACCCTTACGGGATTCTTGGGGGCGCCCTTTTCCTGGTACTTTTTATGCTCCACGGGGCCAACTGGCTTGCCATTAAAACAACGGGAGATCTCCATGATCGGTCCGTTGCAACGGCCGGAAAACTCTGGCTTGCAGTTGTTCCCCTGGCCGTTCTCTTTCTTGTGGCAAGTTTTTTTGCAACCTCACTCTATGACAACTACTTCAAATATCCGGCCCTCTTCCTCGTGATTATTGTTACCGTTGCAGCCCTTCTGGGTGTTCGGTATTTTATTGCTAAACAATATTTTTTCAGGGCGTGGTTTGCATCTGCCGTCACCATCGTGGGAGCCACTTTTTTCGGAATCGCAGGGCTTTTTCCAACACTTTACCCCTCGCTGAACAATCCCGGGGCAAGCCTTACAGCCTTTAATGCATCCTCAAGCCCCTTGACCCTTAAGATAATGCTCACGGTGGTATTGATTTTTCTGCCCCTGGTCATTGCCTACCAGATCTGGGCCTACAACCTGTTCAAGGGAAAATTGACGAAGCATGATCTTGAGTATTGACGGGCACGGCCGGAGTGGGGTATCTGCCCTGGCCACAACGAATTTTGAAACGCCGTCATTGACAATGCTTTGGCGAGTGTTTCATAGAAAGAAGATACTCTGCCAACAAAGGAGGTCAAACGTAATGAATATTGACAAAATGGTTTTTGCCATTACCGGAGCCCTGATACTGGTCACCATTATTTTTGCCGTCTCCCACAGCCTCTACTGGCTGTGGGTTACGGCCTTTATCGGAGCCAACCTTTTCCAGGCGTCATTTACCGGTTTTTGTCCCCTTGCCATCTTTTTAAAAGCTGCAGGGGTTAAATCTGGAAACGCTTTTTAAACAAACCACCACACCAAAAGGAGAAAATTATGGACAAGTATGTATGCGATCTATGCGGTTATGTGTATGACCCGGCAAACGGAGATGCGGACAATGGGATTGATCCGGGAACAAGCTTTGCCGATCTTCCGGCAGACTGGGTCTGCCCTGTTTGCGGTGCAGGAAAAGAAGATTTTTCCAAGGAAGGATAAGCAGGAAGGATAAGCATCAATTCATGGCCCTGCCCTGAACACCAGGGCAGGGCCATTGTTTTACCACACCTCAGGATAGCCGACATCCACAAACATCTGCTCAAGTGCCAACTTGTGGCCCCGTTCCATGGCGGCAAGATCAACAAACACCTTTTTCTGACCATCATCCGAACACGCCTCTGCAAGCTGGGTGTACCCCTTCATGGCTCTCTCTTCCTTTTTCATGGCAAGGGCAATGGCGTCGGCAGGTTTCATATCCAGGGAGAGCCTGGGCTCGTCAATGGTTTCAGCCACCTTATAATCAATGGTTTCATTAAAATTAAGCACCATGGTTTTTTTCGTCAAAATATTTCTAAGAAGTTGTTCATGGCCCTTTTCTTCCTTTGCAAAACCCTGGAACATTTTCTTGAGATAGGGATCCTTGATCTTTGCTGCGGCTGCCTGGTAAAATTCCCAGGCTTCGATCTCGTTGGCAATGGCCATGTCCACAATTTCTTCAAAAGTACTTACATCCATATTCCGCCTCCATCTGATGGTTATCGTTAATTTGAGTGCTGCCGGGACGTCATTTCCCGTCTAATCTTTCTGGGGCCATTCAGTCACTGTACCGTTGGTTACATGAAAACAGAAACCGTCCCATTCAAACTCCCTGAACGAAACAGGACAACGGAGCCTGATTTTTTTCTCTGTGGCATGGACGACCTCCCAGTCCCCTTTTCTGGGACCGGAATTGATGTGTATTTTCTGTCCTTCGTGAAAATCATAGGGTGAAAAAAACGCCACCGTATGGGATTCGACCATATCAACCCCCCTGTGTCTGCAAGTTAAAAAGAACCATATTTTCCTCGAGCATCTTTCTGCCCATGAGATCCGCCATGGCCCGGCCGGCCGTTTGATGATCCACACCGGGAATCAGAGCGTACCTTACAATGGCAGACAGCACCATAATATTCTGCATCTTTGGATTGTTCAGACAGGGATCATGAATCCTGTATACCGTGACATCCTTTTGTGCGCAAGCCTTTTCAATATCCACTGTCCCCACGGGTTCTGCCGTGCCCAGGCGAACCCCAAGCGGCTGCCACTCGGCATCATAGTAGACCAGGGTCCCCCCTTTTTTAGCGGCGGTCTTCACCCCCCGCAACGCTTCATTACGTTCAAGGGCAACAACAATATCAGCCCTTCCCAATGGGATCATGGGCGAATAGACACGATTGCCCACCCTGAGATGGGAAACCACAATCCCTCCCCGCTGGGCAAGACCATGGGTGTCAACCCCCTTGACCTTCAACCCGGCATGGTCAACGGCCCGGGTGACAAGCTCACTCAAGAGTCCGATGCCCTGGCCCCCCACCCCGATCATGTAGACGTTGAATTCATCCATTATTCATGCCCTCCTTGCGGTGAGGGTTCAGTACCAATGGCGGACTTTCGGGGGACAATGGCTGACACAGGACAGGTCTGGACACAGGATCTGTCCCCGATGCAAAGATCGGAATTTACCCCGATGGATTTATCCGGATTTCGGGTGAAAGAGGGACATCCAAATTCGGCAATACAGACATGATGGCGTTTGCAGACACTGGTGTCAATGGTCACCCCGGGTCTGTCCTTGTTCTTATTCCTGCGCTGTTCACGGGTAAATTTGAGCATGCACGGATGGCGTGCGATCACCACGCTGAACCCATCATCGGTCATGGCCTGTTTAACCAGGTCGGTCAGCTGATCCTGGAGATAGGTGTCAACCTCATACACGTGCTTGACTCCAAGCGCCTGAAGCACCGCTTTGATGGATATTTTCCCACTCACCCCGCCGAGGGTCCTATCCGTTGCAGGGTTGTCCTGATGGCCGGTCATGGCCGTTGTGCCGTTTTCCATGAGTATAAGCGTAATATTGTGGTTATTAAAAACCGCGTTGGTGATCCCGGGTAGCCCGGCATGGAAAAAGGTAGAGTCACCCATAAAGGCGACCACCCTTCGGGACCGGTTAAAAAGGGAGAGTCCAGACCCAATTCCAGGGGATGCACCCATGCACATGAGCAGCTGTCCCATTTCATAGGGGGGAAGGAATCCAAGGGTGTGGCAGCCGATATCCCCTACGGTTATGTCCGTTGTCTCAACGGCCTTTTTTATGGCATAAAATGCACTGCGGTGTCCGCATCCGGGACACATCTGTGCCGGACGATCTGGAACAATGATTTCCGGGACACCCACCGCCCCCTGACCCTGAGCGCCTGTTTCGGGAAGCGTGTCCGGCCACCGCCGTTTCAAAATCTCGTACACTCTGTCGGCCGTGTACTCACCGATCCAGTCGTCCAAAGTTTCTTTGCCATAAATTTTAGTGCCAACGCCTGCATCAAAGGCTATTGCTTTGACATCTTTTTCCAGGATGTCATCGAGTTCCTCAAGCACCTGAACCTCCCTGTGCCGGGCAATAAAATTTTCCACAAGCTTTCGGGGAACAGGGTATACAAAACCAAGTTTCAGGATATCGGGTTTTGTGTCTGCGGTTTCAAGCACGTCCATGAGGGACAAAAAGGGAAGCCCCATGGTGATGATGCCAAACCGTTGATTGTTGTTGTCAATCAATCGGTTAAGGGGGCTCTTTTCCCCCACCTTTTCAACATCAGCCAGTTTTTCAAGGGCTCGCTTTTTCTTAGGGGCAACGGTTGTCGTCAATGGGATATAGGGGCCGTTTTCAACGTCAAACCGGGGCGTATCATCAAAGCGCCCCGGGGTGTATGGGCCAAAGGCAACCTTTTCCCTGGCGTGGCAGACATGGGTGGTCAACCGCAGGATTACCGGCATATGATACTTCGTGGACAGGGCTGCAGCTTCCCTGTAAAAGGTGTACACCTCCTGGGGATTGGCGGGTTCAAGCACAGGGGTATAGCCCATACGGGCAAAATGACGGTTGTCCTGTTCGTTCTGGGAGGAATTTGCCCCGGGATCATCGCCAAGGACAATGACCATACCCCCGATAATATTCATGAGGTTGAGCTGAATAAAGGTGTCAGAGGCAACGTTCATTCCAACGCTCTTAAAGAACACCGTTGAAAAATGGCCGTTGATTGCAGCCCCATAGGCCACCTCACAGGCCACCTTCTCATTTATGGAAAACTCAAAATAAAACGGTCGTTGATCTGGCGGAATCGATTGAATGGCCGTTGCGATTTCAGGTGTGGGGGACCCTGGGTAGGAAGTTACGACACGGGTTCCGGATTCCACCATGGCCCTGACCAGGGCGGTATTACCCATGACGATTTCATCAAAGGCGTTTTGTTGAACCAGCATCTCTCCCATGGGCTTCATTGTTTTCCTCCTTGGGGATAGATCAAAATCCGCCCTGCTGTTCATGCTAGGGCAAAATGATGCCTGGACAATTTAATACGATCAGCTGGGGGCGGATTTTATCCACCCCCATGGTTTTGATTATGCGGCAAGCTCCTTTTTGAGCCACTCCCTCACCTCTCCTTCAACGGCATAGACCCCCTTGTGCTTTCCCTCAGAGCGAATCACCTGCTCTTCAAGCCCCTGGGGAAGCCTGAAGCTGGCAAGTTCCTCGGAATCAAACCCCCTTCTCCTGACCAGGGTGATGATCGGCGGATTTTTCCAGGTATTCATTACAAAATAGACGGTCTCATTATTGTTATCCCTGGAATTATAGTAAGAAAGATCCCGCAGTGGTCCCCATTCAAGGTGAAGGGCGATGGCCTCTTCGGGCGTCATATCCCAGTCTACTGCATTCAGGACGTTCAGATTTTTTTTAATATCGTTGAGATTCATTAATGCTCCTCCTAATATAAGATTAATCCAACGATAACTAACGTAGCAATTCCCATGCCAGGGTCAAAAGTGTCTCACTCTATTTTTCGACCTGCATGCTTTTCCATACGATCAATAATCCAGGGGCCAAGATCAAGGTCAGGGGGAAGATCCTTCATGGCAATCTCGACCCTGGCCATGGATTTATGCCCCCCGGCCGAACCCAAATCCCCAAACGCCTGCTTTACTGCTGTACCTGCGCTTTTCCTCAGGCCGTCATTTCTAAAAATAATGACAAGGTTTTCATTGTACACCCCTGAAACAATGCTCCAGTTGATCGAAGAAATCCGCATGAAGAAATCGGCCGTAATGACGCACTCGTCCGGGTTTGAAACCTTGCCCGCATGGGCATAGATCCGGTTGTTGATAATCTTTCTGGTCTGAATCGTAGCAGCAAGTATGTCCAGGTGCTCCTCCTCGAATTCCGCCTGTTCGATCCTTGTTAAAAGGTAGGGGTTGGCATACCGATACAGATATTGAAAGGCCTTTACATCCTCTATGGTGGCCTGGCGCAGGAACCCCGAGGTATCAGATTTAATGCCGAAAACAAGGGCCGTGGCAAGCTTTGCCGAAGGCTTTATCCTTGCGGCTTTAAGATATTCAGTAAGCATGGTCGAGCACGCCCCGTACCCCCCGCGGATATCGTTGAATTTTCCCACATCACAGGAAAGGGGGTGGTGATCAATGATGGCATCATACCGGAACATGGCAAAGCATTCGTGGTGGTCGGGCTGGGAATCAACCACCACAAAACTATTGAACTTACGCTCGTCAATCTTTGGAAGAAGAACCAGATCAGCCCCCAGAAGTCGCAGCATGGCAAGGTTGTCCGGGCGACTGATCTCGTTAAAATAGGCAATGGAAACCACGCTGACCTTCCGCCACAAAAGCCGCTTTACGGCCATGGCACAGGCAATGGCATCAGGGTCGGCATTGATGACAACAAGCACTCTGCTTTCCGGTGAAAAACATGCCAGAAACGCCTCAAGTCTTTTGATATTGCTCATGTAACCACCCTATTGGTTGGTGCTGAAAAAAAGGGACCATACAATAAAGATATAACTCAGAACGGCAAAAATTGCAAAAACCGGATAAAAAGTTCCAAGGGGGGCAAGAACCAGGGCCGTAAGCCAGTGGACGGCGATGACCACGCCTGAATTAAGTCGAATGGGAAAATCATCGTACCGGCAAATCACGGCAAGGCCGCACAGGTTCCACCCGTAAAGGGAGGCAAAGGTGTGGACGCGCAACAGCCACCTTGACCGTTCCGGATCATAGCCAGGATCCATCTGAAGAAAAATGTAAACAATTCCTGACACGGCCGTGAAAATAAGAAACCCGATTCCCGATGAGAGAAACTGTTTCTGCTGTATTCTCGAACCAAGCCTGAGGTAGAGCAGCAGCACCGTGACAACGGCCATAAAAAGGGCCAGGGTAACGGCAATCTGGGGGTAAAAGCGCTCAAAAAGAATAAATACAAAAAAAATGATCACCCCGAGGTTGATCACCCAGAAGCAGACCGTGGCAAGGAGCAGAATCATTGATCCCTTTCCCTTTTGTATCATGGAGAAAATCACGGACAAGGTGATCAGGGACAGGGGAAACGAGAAACCAAGGAAAAAGGTGTTGAGCACCAGTTTTTCCATGTGAACCAGGTGGAGATACTCGTTGTTGACAATCACCACGGATGAAAGCACAAGGCCTAGGGACAGGCATAAAAGCGCGGCCTGGTGAAACTTTCCCGACACGGTCTGGGTCAGGGAAAAAAAATTGCCGGGGAAAAAAGAAAATTTCTCAACCCGAATTGACTCGACAATCCCTGCAAGCACCAGGGAAAGAACAATAGTGATGGGGTAGAGTTCCAGAAAGGCGGACAGTGCATAAACCAGGGATAATCCCAGAAAGTTGCCTGTCCGCCTTGAAAGCCCCCCCCTGTCTTCCGTAAACAGAAGAAGAATGGTGCCGCCGGTGCAGAGGTTAAACAAAAAGATGTGAAGCCGCTCAAGGTCAAAGCGTTCAAGGGGGAAATAGATGTCAGCAAACCCGAAGCACAGGGCCGTTATCATCAACAACGAGAAAAACAGTTTCAAGGGGGTGGGCATGGAAATTATCCTTTGTTGGTTGGCACCTTATCAAAAATGCCCAGGGCAGACCCAAGGGCGTCAAAAAGGTCGGCGTACCGGAACCGAAATCCGGAAGCCAGCAGTTTTTCCGGCATGACCCGGGTGCTTGAGAGCAGCACCTCCCTGCCCCTGGCTCCCCATAAAAGGTCAATGGCGCCACTGGGCAAGGCAAAAGGGGCAGGACGGCCAAGAATGGCTGCAAGGGATCGTGTAAATGCCCTGTTGGTCACAGGGATCGGGGCAACAATATTCACGGCCCCTTCAAGGGTGGGTGTGTTGATGGTGTGGTAAAGGGCATAAAGGACGTCATCCATGGATACCCAGCTCATGTACTGACTGCCGTTGGCGATCCTGGCACCAAGGCCGAGTTGAAAGGCTGGAAGAAGCTGGGCAAGGGCCCCGCCCCTGGGGGTTAAAGCCACACCGATCCTGGCAAACACCGTACGTATGCCTGCAGCTGAAGCCGGGGCTGCGGCCCGTTCCCACTCATGGCACACCTTTGAGATAAAAAGATTACCCTGTGGCGATGCTTCAGTTACGGCACTATCCCCAGTCTCACCATAATACCCCACGGCCGAAGCCGAGATAAAGACCTTTGGCGGCTGGGCAAGACGGGCAAGGCCAAGGGCAAGGGTTCTGGTGGAATCGGTCCTGCTCTGGATGATCTCGGCCCGTCGTTTCCGGGTCCACCACCTGGAGAAGACCGAGTTGCCGTTGAGGTTGATCACGGCATCGATGGGTCCGGCATCGCTCAAATCCAGCTGACCTGCGGCCGGGTTCCAGAATATCTCATCCCCCTGGACCTGGAGAGAACGACGGACCAGGCGGATGACCCGGTGACCACCCGTGGTCAAAAAATAGCAAAGCTGTTGGCCGATCACCCCCCCCGCCCCTGACACCACAATGGTCAACCGCCGGGAACAGGCCTTGTGGCGAGCCATGTCCTCCTGGGTGACCCGATGGCGGAATTCAAACATCCTTGTCACCTCCCGTTCCGCAAGGTTTTTCAACGCCTTGGGAAAATAAAGGGGAACGTCATAGGAGATACTGTCTTCAAGGGTTGAAGTGTTGTCTTCCAGATCAATGAACCTGTGGGTGTGTGTCCATTTTGCAAAGGGACTTTTCACGAGTCGGTCCCTGAACATGTCCGGGGGCTGATAATCAAGATGCTCAGCCGCCATGGCAAAGGGCAGTCCCATGACCGAAAGGTTGACTCGAACCTGGGAGCCAGTTTTAATGCCATTGGTGGCGGTTACCGATTTAAGGGCCATCCAGGGTGGTGTCAGCCGCTCAAGGGCACCCGGCCGCTCATGCCAGGCAAACAGGGCTGGGGCCGAACCGTTTATCTTGGACTGTTTCTTATAGATCGACAATAAAACCTCCATGGGATAGAATTGCATGGGGTCTACTTACCCCTTTATCCCTCTTTTTTCAAGACTGATTGAATAACCCCTCGGATGTGGTATACTGTGTACTGAAACTATTTACAGGAGGAAAGATCAAACCGCGAACGCAAACAACAACGCTCTGTCATCTAACCCCGGGAAAGGGCCAAGTCCTGGATGTTGCCAAATTTTCCATAACAGCGGCGATCTTCATCTTTTTGGTCTACACCGGAGCAGGTAAAATGAACTACCACTGGCAGTGGTATCGCATCCCCCAATACCTTGGCGCCATGGGAGATACTGGATTTATTCCAGGACCGCTCATCCAGGGACTTGGGGTGACCATCAAAATTTCAGTTGCAGCCCTTTTACTGTCAAGCCTGTTCGGCCTTGTCGCAGCCCTGGCAAGGCTGTCAAATCTGTTCTCCCTCAGAGTTCTTGCCAGAATTTACCTTGAGTTGATCCGCAACACCCCGCTGCTTGTACAGCTTTTTTTCATCTATTTTGTCGTTTCTCCGACCTTGAACATCAGCCGGTTTGCTGCAGCCGTCCTCACCCTGGCCCTGTTTGAAGGGGCCTATGCATCCGAAATTATCCGGGCCGGCATCATCTCCATTCCCCAAGGCCAGTGGGAGGCAGCCATCTCTTTGGGTCTCAGCCGCCATCACACCTTCCGCCATGTTATCCTTCCCCAGGCCATACGGATCATGCTGCCGCCCCTTACCAGTCAGATGGTCTCCCTTGTCAAGGATTCGGCCCTTGTGAGCACCATCGCCGTTTACGACATCACCATGAGGGGCCAGGAGATAATGGCCGAAACCTACCTGGTGTTTGAAATCTGGCTGACCATTGCCCTTATCTACCTTGGCATCACCTATACCCTTTCCCTGGTGACCCGATTCATGGAAAAAAAGCTCTCCCCAACCCCATAAACTTATGGTATTTAAAAATAGACCTGACAGCCCTTCCGGGAATTATTCCCTTTCATTAACCGCAAAATATAAGGAGCATAACAAATGAGCCTATCAACTAAACCGGCAACCTTTTTTACCACGGCAGTGGTCGCCCTTGTTCTGGCCTGTGCAACGATCATACCTCAGGTTTATGCCGCACCCAACGGTGAAAGCACGGTGGAACAGGTGATGAAAAATGGCGTTTTAAGGGTGGGCATGTCCACTTTTGTTCCCTGGGCCATGAAGGACAAGACCGGCAAGCTCATGGGGTTTGAAATTGATGTGGCCACAAGACTTGCCAAGGATATGGGGGTAAAGGTTCAATTCATCCCCACCAAATGGTCGGGCATCATTCCAGCCCTTCTCACGGGAAAATTTGACATCATCATCGG
This sequence comes from Desulforapulum autotrophicum HRM2, assembly GCF_000020365.1. Classification (NCBI taxonomy): domain Bacteria; kingdom Pseudomonadati; phylum Thermodesulfobacteriota; class Desulfobacteria; order Desulfobacterales; family Desulfobacteraceae; genus Desulforapulum; species Desulforapulum autotrophicum. The sequence goes on from NC_012108.1 coordinate 4,591,113, forward strand.
TGGCATGGGAATCCTTCCCAGCCGGAACCTAAAAGTCAATTTCTCCATCCCCTATGACTATACGGGCATGTCCATGGCAGCCAGCACCACCCTTGCCAAGGACTTTTCAGGATTAGAAGCCTTTAACCAGAAAGATGTGGTACTTTCGGCACGCCTTGGTTCGACAGGGGTCGCCGCCATCAAAAAATACCTGCCAAATGCCAGTATCCGCATGTTCGACGATGAGGCACAGGCATTTCAAGAGGCGATCAACGGTCGGGTCCATGGGGTGGTTTCTTCTGCCCCGACACCTGCGTTCCAGGCCATCAAGCACCCTACTAAACTCTTTTTGCCCCTCAAGGAAAATTTTACCCGGGAGCCCATTGGATTTGCCGTTAAAAAGGGTGATTTTGACACCATCAACTTCTTGAACAACTGGATCACCTATGTGACGTCCGAAGGGTGGTTCAAGGAAAGAAAATCCTTCTGGTTTGAAACAAGGGACTGGGAAGACCGACTCAATTGATCCAGCAACCGCCCAGGCTAAAACTCTTTGACCTCCTGATCTTTGCCCTGGTTGCTGCAGGCCTTGCCTGGCTCATGGGGGCCATCACCGCTCAATCCCACTACAACTGGCAGTGGGAGGTGATCCCCCAGTATCTGCTGCGCCTTGACGATGCAACCCAGAAATGGGTGCCGGGCATGATCCTTACCGGCCTGTTCATCACCCTTAGAATCTCCTTCTGGGCAACCCTTTCAGCCCTTGTGATCGGGACAATCATGGGGGCCATGAAAAGCGGCAGGAGCCATTACCTGAAAATGGTGGCAACGGCCTACGTGGAGACCATACGCAACATCCCTGTGATCGTATGGATCTTCATTTTTTACTACTTTCTGGGCGATATCATCGTACCCCTGACAGGGCTTGACAGGGCCGTCAATATGAATGAGGGGCTGTTAAGGCAATTTTTAACGACCTTTGTGTCGGATCCGTCTCTTTTGCCGGTCTTTTTTTCGGCAACCGCATCCCTTGCCCTGTACGAGGGGGCCTATTTCACTGAAATCATCCGGGCAGGCATTGAATCCATTGAAAAAGGGCAGTGGGAAGCCTCTTCATCCCTTGGCTTCACCCGGTTCCAGCAGCTCCGCCATGTAATCCTTCCCCAGGCCCTGCGGCGTATGCTTCCCCCCATGGCCGGTCAGATCATCTCCACCATCAAAGATTCGTCCATTGTGTCGGTGATCTCCATCCAGGAGCTGACCTTCCAGGGCATGGAACTGATGTCCGCCACCTTTCTCACCTTTGAGGTGTGGTTGACCATTCTTGCACTCTACTTCATTGTCTGTTTCTGCTGTTCCATGGGGGTGGCGGCTGTTGAACGTCGATTGACTCAGAACATGTGACATCCACTAATTCTCCACACGATTTCCTCAATTTTTTTCCATAATGTTTTGTCATTATACCCCTGAAAGAATGATTGTAGCCTCAAAAAAATCCCGAAAATCAGGACACAAGAATGAAACAGATGGGAAATGCTACGAAGATTAAAAAAGCTGAGTTAAACAAGGCCTCACAGGATGAAAAGACCCGGGGGCGCTTGATTGCAACGGACAAAATTATTCAATACCAATTAAGGAGAATGAAAGATGACAATTAATGTGCGAAAATCAACGATCCTAATACTTGCAGGAATCTTAACTATCTTCACGCTGGGTCCAGCCTTTGCCCAGGGTGGGCCCAAAGGACATAAGGGGCCGCCACCGGAAGCGTATACCGCCTGCGAAGGAAAATCCGAGGGGGATACTGCAGCGTTTGAAAACCCCCAGGGTGATACGGTAACCGGAACCTGTGTTCAGGAAAGGGATGGGGACCAGCTGGTTCTTCGTCCAGACAACCCGCCTGACCGCGAAAATCAGGACAGGCAGAACGAGTAGACGCACAAAAGAAGTTGAGGCTCATGATCAGATAAAAGTTTTCCAAAATATGGCTCAAAAGACAAGACATATGGAAGGATTTAATCTGATCATGAGACTATAATACAGGGGAAAAACATGCTGGCAAACATATGTAAAACAATTACTGCTTTTTTGGTCGTTTTAGGCATCACGATGCCTTGTCCATCAACTTTTGCAGGCCCTCCAACAGCTCCATTCCACGGATTTTTCCACGGCCCTGACCCCTTGTTTGAGCTCATTGTTGTCGGAACCAGACATCTCTTTTTCAGGGACGGCGGATTTTATCATAGAGGGCCTGCTGGATATGTCCCGGTTGAAGCGCCAGAGGGGGCAGTCATAGCGTCACTTCCCCCCGGATACGGCATCAGGATTGTTGATGATGCAAAATACTACTATTTCAACGGGATCTATTATGTCCGGGTGCCTGACGGATATTTAGTCGTTGCCCCACCTGTTTTAACAGCTGCTGAACGAGAGGAAACAGCTGAAATCGTAAAAGTAAAAGAAGAGGTATCCGTGGCAGTGGAGATACTCAATGTGAGATCTGGACCCGGTATGACCTACGGGGTGTCGTCCCTGGCATATCAGGGACAAATCCTCAGAGTCTACCAAGAGTCCACAGGCTGGCTCTATGTTGAGCTTCCCTCCGGCAAACTGGGATGGGTTGACAAAAAATTTATCACTGCTTTAAACCGGATACCGGCGGGTTAGAGAAACAAGCTATAATTTAATCTTAAAATCTTGCATTGTCTCTTATCAAATTATAATCTATCCCCATGGCATTCATTTTGGTATCAGACAAGCAGGATTTTAATGAACACAATACTCATACCGGATAATTCAACCGCAATCAGCTGCCCCATCTGTATCTCTTCCGTGGAAGCGGGCTTCCCATCACCTGCTGAGGATTACATGGAAGGCAGCCTGGATCTGAACCGCCACCTGATTAAACACCCGGCAGCTACTTTTTTTGTCCGGGTCAGTGGAGACTCCATGATCAATGCCGGGATCCACCCGGGTGATATCCTCATTGTTGACCGCTCCCTGGAAGCCACGGACAAGAAAATTGTCATCGCTGTCATCGACGGCGAGTTAACGGTAAAACGCCTGAGATACAGAAACGCCCTTATCTCGCTTGAACCTGACAATGAGGACTACCAGCCCATCAGCATCACCCAGGAAAAATCCCTGGAAATCTGGGGTGTTGTCACCAATGTGATTCACAAGGTGTGAAATATGCCGGTTTTTGCCCTGGTCGACTGCAATAATTTTTATGTCTCGTGTGAACGGGTCTTTAATCCCCAGCTTGTGGGCAAACCTGTGATTGTGCTTTCCAACAATGACGGCTGTGCCGTGGCACGTTCCAATGAGGCCAAAGCCCTGGGCATTGCCATGGGTGCCCCCTTTTTCCAGATCAAAGCCATTGTTGAAGGCAATGGCGTGCGTGTCTTTTCATCCAATTATCCGCTTTACGGGGATATGTCCAACCGGGTGATGCAGACCCTGGCCCCGTTTACCCCGGCCATGGAAATTTATTCCATTGATGAAGCCTTTCTGGATCTTACAAATTTTGCATTCACAGACCTGGTGAATTATGCCCGGAAAATGCGCAATACCGTGCAAAGAAATACCGGCATTCCTGTATCCATTGGCATTGCACCCACCAAAACCCTTGCAAAAATTGCCAACCGAATTGCCAAAAAATCATCCAAAGCCGATGGTGTGCTGGATTTAACCCCGACAAGCTACAGGGATCTTGCCCTGGAAATGACCCCCATTGGTGATGTCTGGGGCATTGGCAGAAGATTGACTCCCTTTTTTAAATACCGGGGCATTCGCACTGCCCTGGATTTCAAGTCAGCCGCCCCATCCCTGATTCGAGGCAAAATGGGCATCAACGGTATCCGCATGCAGCGGGAGCTTGCAGGAGAATCCTGTTACCCCCTGGAGGACTGTCCTGCAAGACGAAAATCTGTCGCTGTTTCCCGATCGTTTAAAACACCGGCAACCACCTTTGATGAACTGTCCCAGGCCGTATCACTCTACATTTCCCGGGGTGCGGAAAAACTAAGGCACCAGGGCAGCTTTACCGAAACACTCACCGTGTATGTGATGACAAACCGGTTCTCCCCCCAGTCCTATTACTACAATTCCAAAACAGCGGTTCTGCCCACAGCATCCAACAGCACACCAGAGCTTATCAAGCAGGGAAAGGGGCTGTTAAAACAAATATTCCAATCCGGCAAATATTACACAAAGGCGGGTATTGTCTTTTCCAGCCTGACCCGGGACGGCCAGGTGCAACTGGATCTGTTTGATACAACGGACCGATCCAGGTCAGACAACCTGATGCAGGCCATGGACAAAATCAATGCCCGCATGGGCAGTCACGCTGTCCGGTATGCCGCAATGGGGCTTTCCGGCCATCCGTCCTGGAAAGGGGCCTGCAGTCACAGATCTCCAGCCTACACAACCGAATGGAATCAGCTTTTGAACATTGACTAGGTTCATCCCCGACCCACGCCACCCATGTTCGCATAAAAGAAAAAATTCCATCGAAAAAGTTGCAAACGGTAACTGGTGGCTGGATATGCAAAACGCCGGGCATGGGGCTGTAGCCGCCCGAAAAGACCCGGCAAAGCAGCAGATCCGGTCAAATAACGCTCCCGCAGGGCTTCTGCTTTTTAGTTCTGAACTTAAGTACTCAACTTTTTCGACCCACTGCATGGTCCCTGTACCTGGAATGGTTCACAAATCAAGAATGGAAACAATTGTATTGACACGCCGCTTGTGCAACGGATATTTATGGAGGGCACGATTATATGCCATCGCTTTTGTGAAATTGAAACCCCGATTCATTTTTAAAGGTAATTTTAAGCGATAAGACCGTTAAAAGGAGAAACAAACCATGAACATGGATGTTGGCAATTTAGAAGCACCTGTATTCAGACCGCCTTCGGAGTGGGATTCATTATTAATAAAAGTTACAAACGGATGCACTCACAGGTGTACGTTTTGCTCCATGTATCTGACAAAAAAATTTTCAATGCGCAAGGATATCGAAGATATCAAAAACGATATTCGTAAGGCCCGGGAAATGTTTGGAAGCCGGGTTGAAAAGATATTTTTTGAAGACGGTAATGCCTTTGTTGTGAAATCCCATGTCCTTATTGAATTAACACGATACTGTTATCAGCAGCATCCGAATTTAAGAAAGGTAAGTTCCTATGCCCATGTCCAGGATATTCTCAAAAAGTCTGATGATGATTTAAAACGGCTTGCCGACGCCGGGTTTACAATGGTTTATGTGGGTATTGAAAGTGGAGATAACCAGGTACTCAAAGACTGCAACAAAGGGGCGACCCAGGACGATTACGCCTTGGCTGCTCAAAAATGCCACCAGGCAGGAATTGACTGGTCCGGGATTTTTCTGCTGGGCCTTGCCGGGAATGACCCGGAAAAAAGTCAAAGGCACGCTGTTGAATCGGCAAAATTAATAAATCGTATGGCTCCTCCCATGCCGAGAAAGTGGTATATTTCCCCCCTCACACTGGAGATGACTCCAGGATCAGAGATACTTGCTCAAAATTTAAAGAACAAATTCCAGCCATGTACCTCCACCCAGATTTTAGAGGAATTGTATACCCTGATAAAAAATACAGACGATGACCTGACCGGTTGCATATTCAACACAAATCATGCTTCCAATTATCTGAGTTTGAAAGGTGAACTGGGAAAAGATAAACGAGACTTTTTGCATAGAGTTGAAGCCGGGATTAAAGACCCATCGGTCAGGCGCCCTGAATACATGCGAGGGTTGTAATACAAAATCAGCAGTCAAAACTCAAAACAGGCAAACCCTCCGGGAGCACCCTTTGACCGGATCTGCTGCGTTCCCGGACATTTGCAGTAGACAACTACAGCTGCATGTCCGGCACCTCGCATATCCGGCTAAAGGGCGCTTGCAACTTTCAGATTTCATTCTTTTTTTTTATTTTGAATATCTGTCACAGTCTCTTTCAAGATTTCCAACACATTGCTGCCAGTTTTTTTAGCTATACTATGGGCATCATCAACAATTTTCCTGGCGTGATCGGATATAGCCGTCTCATGGGGTAAAGCCATACCAGATTTTTCATATTTCCAGACAAGAAGTTTCTTCGCGAAAGCAATTTCTTGTTTCCGCACAAATCCATCCCTTCCAAAAATAGCCATGGAGTAATTCCTTTTGATGACATAAATCGTGATTTATCCAGATTCGTATAACCGGCATGGCCGGAGCATGGTATCTGCCCTGGCCACAACGAAATTTGAAACGCCTCCATCGGTGATGCTTTGGTGGGTGTGAGAGAAGAACCTATAACTCGTCGCCCCTGGCAAGGAAGTGAAGATTAAAGCTGTCGTGGTCCATGGAGAGCACCTCAATCCTGTCAAAGCCTGCTTGCCTGAGCATGGATAGGGCCTTTTCACGTCCCCACATCATGCCAAGAGCCGCACCGTTCTGGTTGAGCCCCACGGGCATGCAGTGCATCAGGCTCACCGTGTAGAGAAACGGGGCCATGGGATGATCCATGTTCTCCACAGGGTCTGTGGCAGCATCAATGTCCACCATGGAAAAAATACCCCCTGGAGCAAGTATGGCACGAACGTTTTGAAGCGCTTCCAGGGGCCGGGTCTGGTCATGGATGGCATCAAAGGCCGTGACATAGTCAAATTTTCTCCTGAATCTTTCCCCGATAACGGGGTTTGCGGCATCTTCTGCTACATAGTCAACATTGCCAAGTCCAAGACCTGCGGCATCTGCCCTTGCCTTTTCCAGGGCAGCCCCAAAATTATCCACCCCCGTGAATCGACTGTTGGGAAAGGCCTTTGCCATTAGATTCAGGGCCACCCCTTCACCACACCCAAGATCAAGCACCTCAATCCCTCTTTCAAGCCTCGGTACAAGAAGGCCGTTGTCCACTGTGGGTAAAAATTTAGAGATCAGCACCTGCTGGTGCTTGGCATTGGACAGTTCTGCCATGAAGGCCTGGAAATCGGGATACTGACTAAAGGGAACCCCTTTGCCCGTGGTAAAACCCTGGGCCACAGCATCCATGGCGCAGGAGGTCAAAAGGGGAATCTCCTGGGCGTAGACCCCGAGATTGGCGTTGCCGGCACTTCGGGTCAAGAATGCACCATGCTCGGGCGGCAAAAGGTAAAGGGTCTCACCCGTGGGCGCTTTTGAAATTTCAACAATCCTTCCAGTGGCCATGACGGCCAGCCACTCGGTCACGTACCGGGGGGTTACCCCGGCCCTGTCTGCAATAACTTTGGCCGTGACCGGATGCTCAAATTCAGCCATGGCATCAAAGATAGAGAGCCGATAACCAACGGCAAGGGCAAGGTTCAAGGCACCTGCATTGAGAATATCGATCATCCGTTGTTCAAACTGATTCTTCTTTTCCATTGATTCCAAAATGTTATTTCCGAGATTTCATATTGTTCTGGTCTTAATCTATAACTTGCAGCGCATCTCTCAGCCATGGTGCAAAGGTTTAAGGTGTGATGGCGTCAAGGGCCTGGATGATCATGCCAAGTTCCGGTCGAACGTTAATATCTGAAACGTGAAGGAATCGAATAATTCCCCGTTTGTCGACAATGATGATGGCGCGTTCGGCCATGCCGTCGCTGCGCAACACCCCAAAGCTTTGGGCAACCTGGCCGTGGGGCCAAAAATCAGACAGCACCGGGAACCACAGATCCTTCATGGCACGGGTCCATGAGTAAAGGGTGGCACGGCTGTCCACGCTGATGCCGAAAAGAACGGCATCGTGGGCGTCAAACAGGGGACGTGCAATGTTGTATCCCGGCCACTGGTCTGAACATACAGGGGTCCAGGCCGCAGGAATAAACGAAATTACAAGATTTTTTTTACCCCGGAATTGACTGGGCCCAACTTGACCACCGGAAATGGCCGGCAGCATAAAATCCGGCACTGGATCACCCACCTTGACCTTGAGCACGCTGTCCCTGGGCGTTAAGTGGCCGGGATCAAATACAGAAGATTCAAAGGCAGACGACAGGCAATGTCCTGAAGCAGGTGCCAGCAGCAGCAACAGTACAATAAAAAAACGCATGATTATTTTCCTCCCCGGGCAAGTTCAAGAATGGTCGACAGAAACGCTTCAGGACTTTCAATTCCACCGGGCCGTGACAGCACCACCTTCCATGACCGGTCCGGCTCCCTTGAAAGGGCTATAAAGTAAGGCGTTCTCACCTCCCCCAGGGCCTTGTGAACAACAAAGTCACCATCGGCAAACAGCGGGAAAGCTACCTTATAGGTTTTTCGAAAATAGTCCACCTCAAACGAAGAGTTGCCGGCTCCTATGCCCATGAGTTTGATGCTGGGTTTGGACGTTTTTCGAGTCAGCAGAAGATCATGGAATTGATTGATCATGGGCGCTTCCCGCTGGCAGTGGGGACAGTACATGCTGAAGATCTCAACAATAACCACATCAGCATCAATGTCATCCATGGTAAAGGCAGGCTTGGCAGAGAGTCCCAGATACGCCTGGGTTTCCCGGGATTCAGGTGTTTCAAGGCTGACCCCGAGAAGTTTTTCACCGGTCTGCACGGGGTCCATGGCCATGGCGGGGAGAACCATAACAAGCAAAACAACGGGGATGATCCACTTCACGACAACACCTCCTTTAACGGTCCAGGCCTTTCCCTTGAATCAAGGGGAAGGCCTGGCACCGGTTTGATTCAATTAAACCCTGAACAGACCTGCAAAGGGTTTGATCATGCGCTTCAAGGCTACCTTTCGACTGATACCTGCCCTTTGATTCGATGCAACGGCGTTGATCGAGTAGAGGGAAGGCTCATGTACGGTTAAATATATCACACTCACCTGGTCCATATCAAGCAGAGCAGCGTCGGGATAACGCTTTTTCACCTTTTCAAGCCTTGCCTCTGCCAATTCAATCATCTCCTCCCGGTCGCCAAAGTTCATGGCTCCGGTGGGACAGGTGGCCACACAGGCCGGTAAAAGCCCGTTATGGACCCTGTCGTTGCACATGTCGCACTTGGCAAGAACCCCGTCGGCTCCGACCCTTGGAATATTATAGGGACAGGAATCAATGATGGCCTGGGCATCAAGGTCACGGGTTTGCTCGGTATAAATAATGGCTCCGGTATCCGGATCCCTGTATATGGCGTCACTGTTGTCTGCTATCTCAAGGCAGGGCGCATCAATGCAGTGGCGGCATTGCTCGGGAAAGAACAGCCATTCAAGCTTATTGTCAATGACCTCTTCTCGCATCCTCACCACCTTGTAAGTGATGAACGATAGATCCTTTGGGTTTTCAAACCCGCCCCTGTTGGTCGTTTTCTCTGCCGGAAGGTCGTGCCATTGCTTGCAGGCGACCTGGCAGGCCCTGCAGGCTGTGCACAGGGTTGTATCAACAAAAAATGATTTGGACATATGGATCACCTCCTTACAATTTGGTTACATTAACCATGAACGCCTTGGTTTCAGGAATCCGGGTGTTGGGATCTCCGGCAGGTGGTGTGAGCAGATTGGCACTCTCCTCGGTTCCCGTGGCAGGCCAGCGCCAGCCATAGTGCCAGGGAACGCCCACCTGGTGAACAACAGCATCACCAACCCAGAAAGGTTTAAAACGCTTGGTCACAACTGCCGTACACTCAAGGGAGGCCCTTGCCGTGGAAACCTTTACCCGCTCACCATTGGTAATGTCCCTCAACTTGGCAAGTTCTTCGCTCATCTCAACAAACACCTGGGGCTGAAGCTCCATGAGCCAGGCCTGGGGCCTTGTCATCAGGCCGGTCTGCCAGTGCTCGGACACCCTGTAGGTGGTGCCGACAAAGGGGAACCTTGGATCACAGGTGGCATGCTGGTCATCCTTGGTTGAGTAGACTACGGCCGTGGGGTTGGTGAGCTGGGGATTGAGGTAATTTTCGCTAACCGGGCATTCCAGGGGCTCATAGTGCTCTGGAAAAGGTCCGTCGGCCCGGCCCGGGCCAAAGATCTGACCCATCCCGTCCTTTAACATGATAAACGGATTTTTTGAATCCTCTCTTCTGGTGCCGTCGGGATTTTCAAGGGGGTACCAGCCGCCGTCGGGAACATCCCCGACCCATTTGCTGGTGGTCCATTTACCACCCTTTTCTTCACCGGCAAACGAAATAACCGGCAGATCCTTGTTCCAGGGACGGCCCTTGGTATCCACAGATGCCCGGTTGTAGAGGATACGACGGTTGACGGGCCAGCACCAGGCAAATTCAGGATAAAGCCCGATGTTGTTGGGGGCGTCCTTCTGGCCCCTGCGTGCCGACATATTGCCCTTTTCTGTATAGGAATTGCAATAGAGCCAGTTGGCCGACGAGGTGGAGCCGTCCGACTGGAGAAAGGCAAAACTTGGTACCAGGGTTCCCTTTTTGTAGGTTGTACCCTTGATGGTGACATCCTTGAGAAAATAGCCGTTGATCTCCTTTGCCACCTTGTGGGCGTCATACTCTCCGTGGCTCTCATAATTCCATTTAAGGTTAACAATGGGCTCTGGGAACACACCGCCTGTGCGGTACAATTTTTTAATGCGACGACCAAGATCCAGGATGATATCACCGTCCGGCCGGCTGTTTCCAAGGGGCATTGGACCTCTGTAGCGCCACTGCATCCATCTGCCCGAATTGGTAATGCTCCCCTCTTTTTCAACCGATGCCGATGCCGGAAGCATGAACACTTCGGTCTTGATCTTTGAAGGGTCGGTTCCCGGGCCATTCCAGAACGAACCGGTCTCGTTGTCAAACAGGTTGACGTTGACCATCCAGTCCAATTTTTCCATGGCCTTTCTGATCTTTCCAGCGTTGGCACCTGAGCAGGCAGGATTCTGTCCCCAGGCAAAGAACCCCTTGATCTTATCCTTGTACATGGCGTCAAAAATATCAAACCAGGAGTAGGAAGCGCCGCTATCCACCTTGGGCAACCACGGAAAACCGAATTGATTGGATTCAGTGGCATTGGCCCCGAAAAAGGATTTTAAAAGACTGGTGCTGTACTTGGGATAGTTCTGCCACCAGTTGGCCGAAAGCGGGTCGTTGCTGTGGGGAGTCCAGTGTTTGTTGTAGGCATCAAAGGTGGTGTCCGATGCAACCGGAGTCTTTAAGTAGCCCGGCCAGATGTGCCAGAGCAGGCATTGGTCCGTGGAGCCCTGGACGTTGGATTCACCCCTGAGGGCGTTAACCCCGCCGCCTGCAACGCCCATATTGCCGAGCAGCAACTGGATCATGGCCATGGTTCGGATCATCTGGGTGCCCACCGTGTGCTGGGTCCATCCCATGGCGTACATGATGGTCCCGGCCTTGCCTCTCTTGCCCGTGGCAGCATAGGTCTCGTACACCGTCATGAGATCTTTTTTCGGAGTACCCGTGATCTTGGAGACCGTATCAAGGTTGTAACGCTGGTAATGTTTTTTCAAGAGCTGGAAGACTGAGCGTTCATGCTTCATGCTCGGGTCCGTCATGGGAACGCCCTTTTCGTCCATCTCAAAGGCCCAGGTGCCCTTGTCGTAACCGCCCCTGGAGGGTCCTGACTCGCCCTTTGTGTATCCTGAGAAAAGGCCATCCTTGAATCCGAACTTTTTGCCGACAATAAACGGGGCATTGGTATAGGCCGCCGTGTACTCATTGTTGTAGAGATCATTGTCAAGGATGTACTTGATCATGCCGCCCAGAAAGGCAATGTCCGTGCCCGACCGCAGGGGGGCATAGATATCTGCCTTGGACGATGTCCGTGTAAACCGGGGATCCACGTTTATGAGCTTGGCCCCTTTCTCCATTGCCTGGTTCACGTACTTGAACGAGATGGGATGGTTTTCAGCTGCGTTGCTGCCCATGATCAGCACACAGTCTGCGTTTCTGATGTCGATCCAGTGATTTGTCATTGCGCCACGTCCAAACGACTCTGCCAGAGCCGCTACGGTTGCGCTATGTCAGATCCGGGCCTGGTGTTCCACATACACAAGTCCCAGGGATCGCATCAAAGCCTGATAAATCCAGCACTCCTCATTGTCCATGGCAGCACTGCCCACCGAGGCCATGGCCATGGTACGGTTTACCTGCTGGCCCTTGGCGTTGGTCTGGTCAAACCCGCCGTCCCTTGTCTCCTTGACCCGGGCCGCGATCCTGTCCAGGGCCCAGTCCCAGGAAACCGTTTTCCACTCCTTGGAATAAGGGGCACGGTACATGGGTTCGGTGAGGCGGTTTTCGTTTTCAATCAGTTGTTTTAACGAGGCACCCTTTGAACAGAGGGCTCCCCTGTTGATCACATGGTCGGGGTCTCCTTCAATGTTAATGACCCGGCCGTCTCCGCGTTGACTGGTGTGTACAATGGCCCCGCAACCCACGGCGCAGTAGCAGCACACCGTTGTGGTCTCCTTGGCATAAATGGTCTTGAGCGTCTGGGCATGGACTTTGACAGGTGTTAAGTCAAATCCCAGACCGCTTGCGGCAATCCCTGCGGCCGTTACGCCAGAGACCTTCAAGAACTCTCTTCTGCTGAAACTCATAGGACTCCCCCTCCTTTATGTTGAAATGGGTTAATACCGATGATATGCCCCCTGGGGGACAAATTTGAACGTGTATCAACAGCTACCACACCCCTGGTTACAAAAAAGTTACAGAAATAATGGGAGGGAAACACAAGGGGAAAAGATCGATTTGATTACACGGTTAAAATAGGTTAGGATACCAAAAACCAATGACAACGATCAGGAGTAAATCAGGATGAATAATAAAAAACTACGGCTGGTCTCGTGGAACGTGAACGGCCTCAGGGCCGCTGTTAAAAAAGATTTCTTGAAATCCATGGAACAGCTTGATGCGGACGTCCTCATGCTCCAGGAGACAAAGCTGTCCGAGGATCAGCGAACCGACGAGATGCTCCTTGTGGACGGGTATGACTCCCATTGGGCCTACTCGAGTGTCAAAAAGGGGTACAGCGGGGTTGCCGCCTATACAAGACCCGTTCCCTTGGCCGTGGCCCCGGGCATCGGGATTGAACGATTTGACAATGAAGGCCGTATCCTTGAGCTTGATTTTGAAGATTTTATCCTCTTTAACGTCTACTTTCCCAACGGTCAGATGAGCGACGAGAGACTCCAGTATAAAATGGATTTTTACGAGGCTTTCTTTGCCCATGCCGACCGATTAAGGAAAAAAGGAAGAAGCCTTGTCATCACGGGAGATTTCAACACAGCCCACAACGAAATCGACCTTAAAAACCCGAAACCCAACAGCAAACGGTCGGGTTTTCTGCCCGTGGAACGTGAAGTTCTGGACAGACTTGTGGAACGCGGGTATGTGGATACCTTTCGTCACTTTAATCCTGACACCGTCAAATATTCGTGGTGGTCCTACCGTTTCAATGCAAGGGCCAACAATGCCGGCTGGCGCATCGATTATTTTTTTGTCACCCAGGACATCATTGACAAGGGATGGGTCACCCGTACCTTTATCGACAACGATATCCTGGGGTCGGACCACTGCCCCGTGGGCATTGAACTGACCCTTTAAATCATACCTGCAAGGAACCCCAGCATGAACAGGACAAACCCTATAAATAGGAGAAACCCAATGAACCCGATAAAGATGGCAGGTTTTGTCGTGACGGCATTCATATTTTCCCTTGGCCTTGTTTCGGCAGCGCCCCATATGAAAACCGACACCGACTTTTATCCCTATGCCCCTTCCCTTTTAAAATGGGACAAAACAACGGCTGAATTCACCGATCCTGCCACCTGTGGCGAGTGCCACCCGGAAAAGTACGAAGAGTGGCAGGGTTCCATGCACGCCATGGCCTTTAAAGACCCCATTTACCAGGGAGAGTTAAACCTTGCCAGGGAAGAAGCCGGACATGACACGGCCCGGTTGTGCGAAGGCTGCCACACCCCTGCCGCCGTGGTTACGGGCGAAGTAAAGGGCACACCGGACTTCAAGGGCTTGAGCCCCCTTGCCATGGCCGGAGTGTCCTGCGATGTGTGCCACTCGGTCAAGGATCACACGGGCTGGCAGACCCCCTATCACCAGCCTGAAAACGGATCCCTGGTCCTCTCACCGGGTCGGGAAGAGGATGGGGAGGCGATGCTCACAAAATACGGCCCCATGGAACCCTATGATGGGTGCGGGGACGATTTTCACACCTGTGTACAATCCAAACTTCACACCACATCGGAACTGTGCGCCTCCTGCCACCAGGTGTTCAACGCCCGGACCCACACACCCCTTGAGGCCACCTACCAGGAGTGGAAGGAGGGTGCCTATTCCACACACGACATCCAATGCCAGGATTGTCACATGGTCGACACTGCGACATTTAAGCGATCGGCAGACCAGTTTGTAAAACCTGCATCAGGCGAACACCGCCACTACTTTAACGGAGCCAACCTGCTGCTGTACAGCATGACTGCCAATGCGGCCCAAAAGGCCGGAAACGAGGCCCTTGCCGCCAATGCCCGGGAAAAGTACACAATGGCCGAGGCCAGGCTTAAGGCCGCAGCCGAGCTTGAGGTGTCAGGGGGATATACCAACGGCAGGCTTACTGAAATCCATGTCCGGGTCAAAAACGTCCGGGCTGGTCACAACCTGCCCACCTCTTTGACCAATATCCGTGAAATGTGGCTGGAGGTGACGGCAAGCGACGGGACCGGAAAGACCATCATATCCACGGGAACCGTGGATGACAGGGGGAAAATCGCAGATGGTGCGAAAATTTTCAACACCATGGGACAGGATGCAAACTTCAAATTTTCCATTCACCCCTGGGAAATAGAGACCTTCTCTAAAAAAGAAACCATTCCCCCAAAGGGATCCCGGGTTGTGGTGTATGGAATAAATCCGGAAGGAACGGGACCCGTGACGATCCATGCCAGGCTTCAATTCCGCCAGGCAAGCCAGGCAATTGCGGAAAAACTTTACAGCCTGTTTCCCGACCCGGCACTTGCTGAAAAAACCTATGGGGTCAAACAATTACCCATGATTCCCGTTGTGGAGATGACCTCCACAACGGTTGTATTAAAGGATCAGATTTAAAAATTACCGATTGGGGACAGGTTCAACACCTGTCCCCATGGGTTTTGGTTTAAAGCTGCCGTCTGTCATCCATACCCACAAGCACCCGCTCCCTTGCCTGGTCAATGCCAAGCTCCTTTCGCTTCTTGTCAATATGGGCGATCATCTTTCTTGCCATCTCAATGGGATCCTTATCAAATCCCCATTTCCCAAGCCCCTGCTCTTCAAGCCCGTTAAAGAGAAGGTTGTGGAACTTGGTATTCTCCACAATGGGAAAGGTGACGCCAAAAACGGTATAAACACCCGATGCCACAAAATAGTGCCCAATGGAAATGGCCTTTTCACTCATGTACTCAGGCGCTGCCCCTGCAACGGGCAGGTCTGCAATGGAGTCTCCAAGCCCGCCCTGGGCCACCATGGCCGAGGCCGCAATCAGGATTCGTGAGTTGTCCACGCAGGATCCAAGCCCGAGGACAGGCGGCATGCCTACGGTTTCACAAACCTCCCTCAAACCCGGTCCCGCATAGTGGGCAGCCTCTGGCGAGGCAAGGCCGGCCTTTGCAATGGCGATCTGTGCGCAGCCGGTCAACAGCACCAGCACATCGTTCTTGATCAGCTCTTTTACAAGCTGGATGTGGGAATCATCCTGCTTGGTCCTGGGGTTTGTACAGCCCACAACACCTGCAACACCGCGGATTCTGCCGTTGATAATGTTCTCATTAAGGGGGGCATACCCGCCCCTGAAGGTCCCGCCGAGCATGTACTGGACGTACTCGTGGCTGAATCCCTGGATGCCTGTTTTCACCTCTTTGGGGATCTCGATGGGATGCACCCGGTTCTTAAACCTTGAGATTGCCTTGATAACGATCTCATCCGTACACTCCATGGGAAGATGGTCGTTAAATTCGATATGAACAGCCCCCTCAATGTGGGCCCGGGTGTTGGTGGTGATCAGGGGCGTATTGTAACACTTTGCAACTTCCGCAAGCCCCTGCTTGATACACTGGATATCAACGGCCATGGTATCCACGGCCCCGGTGACCAGAATCGCCTCTGTGGACGAGAAGTTGCCGGCATGGGGAATTCCATGACGGGACATCATTTCAGCGCCCGAGCAGCACATGCCCACCAGGTTGATGCCGTCGGCCCCTGCATCCTTGGCCGCCTGGACCAGGGTGGGGCTTGCCACGGAAACCACCATGGACTCAAACAGGTTGGGTTCATGGCCGTGAATGATGATGTTGACCATCTTCTCCTTGAGAACCCCCATGTTCACCCCCACTTCGACTGGAGAAGGGGTACCAAAGAGAATGTCTGAAATCTCGGTGGCAACCATGGAGCCACCCCAGCCGTCGGACAGGGCTGTTCTGTTTGCCTGTTTGGTGATGTTCTCGTAGTGCTGATCAACCCCAATGTGGGTACGATGCATCATCTCCATGATCTCCCGCATGGCCCCCCGGGGAACAATGCCAAGTTTCCGCCAGGTCTCAAGGGTTCCCTTGGGGACCCTTTTTACAAATGGCATCTCGCCGTCCACCTGGGTGTAGGTTCGTTCAAGCTCCTTGTAAAGATCGGTTGAGATATCCTGGTCGCTCCTTCCTTCGGTTTCAATGTCCAGGGACTTGGCAACACTGTGGAGTTTAAAACTGTCCTTGATCTCGTAATCCAGGATCTTACCGTTCACGACATCACGGAAGAGTTCAAGCATGGCCATGCCGTGATCCGTATGGGCTGCAGCTCCGGATGCTACGGCCCTGGCAAAGTTTCTCGCCATAATGGTATCAATGGTGGCGCCACATACCCCCACCTTTTTATAAGGATCACGGGCATTCAATCGACAGGGTCCCATGAAACAATTTTTGCAACAGGCAGAATCGGCCCCAATGGGACAGGGCTTCATATCCTCGGCCCGGTCAAAAGCAAGGACCACCCCGTCTTTTCTGGCCTTGGTAATCATCTGGGCCGTGGAATCACAGGCTGTGCAATCCTTGGGGTCCATCATGGTTTTTGTATTTTTATCATCTTTTTTATTCATTATTGCTCCCTGATTTAAATGGCGGTTACGACAAAAGAAAAGTGTTTCATGATACACTTGTGTCTTAGACATATGAACTTTATTGAGACATTGATGCGCTTTTCTCCATGGAAACGTTACGAGCCCCTGCCATCACCTCCTTTTTTCACACACAAACTGATTTGCTAATTTAGTTATTAAGGAAACCCAGTCGCCAACCACTCCACAATGGCAGAAAATCTTAATGATATTAGATATATGCAATACTAGTGCCACAATGTGGCAACATACCCCTGATTCAACCGGAATATGGCTTAAATATTGCAAATTATTTTTCAGCCTAGTATAAAGGGAGAAAGTCCTTTAACCGTAAGCAACCCATCGAAGGAGAGAATCATGACCACACCAAAGCATTGCCCCGGTTTTGAACAGTTCAGGGATCTTAAATCATTCATCTGCAAGTGCCCGGCATGCGGCGCGGACAATGAAATATTTTCAGACGAATTTGACAAGACCCATGTATGCAAGGACTGTGGCAAGAAAATTGACTTCAAAACCTGCAAGACTGAAACGAAATAAAAAAACTGACCTGAAAGGAGGTTCCCACATGTCGTTCAACTACATCGATGAAATCCTTGCCTATGCCATTGAAAAGGAAGAGGAGGCCGTCGCATTTTATCAGGAACTGGCTCAAAAAGAGAAATTCGCAGCGCTGAAAGAGACCTTTAACAGCTTTGCCAATGAAGAGAAAAAACACGCAAAAATGATAACGGATCTCTCCAAGGACAGATCAAAGATCGAAACCTATGAAATTAAATCCGTCCCAGATCTCAAGATAAGCGACTATCTCGTGGATATTGACTATGAAGAGGGAATGCTCATGCCCGACATCCTCAGAGTTGCCATGAAACGCGAGGAGCAGGCCGTTCACCTGTACAAAGACCTTGGGGCCAAATCAAACGACCCGGGGCTTCAGAAAATTTTTGAACTCCTGGCCCAGGAAGAGTCAAAGCACAAACTTGCCCTGGAGTCCATGTACGACGATTTTCTGGCTGACAACGAAAACTGATCAAACATATTCATCCAAGGAGTCAGACTTTTAGTATGGGTCGTCCTGCCATTTAAAAACAGGCACAAAGACACCCCCAAAAGCCTGACTCCCGCTTATCGGGACCAGACTAAACCATCCGGTCACATATGGCCCTTGCAAAGGCCGAGCACTTCACCTCCACGGCCCCGGGAATCTGGCGGGCAAGGTCATAGGTGACTATTTTTTCGGATATGGTCTGTTCAAGGGCCCGGGTTATTTTCCCGGCCGCCTCGTTCCACCCCATATGCTCGAGCATCATTACGCCCGAAAGGATGAGTGACCCCGGGTTAACCTTGTCAAGACCTGCATACTTTGGCGCCGTGCCGTGGGTGGCCTCAAAAAAGGCAATTTCCTCGCCCATGTTGGCCCCGGGAGAGAGTCCCAGCCCCCCCACCTGGGCTGCCAGGGCATCTGAGACATAATCCCCGTTCAGGTTCGGGGCTGCGATTACGTCATACTCATCGGGTCTCAGCAGCAACTGCTGGAAAAGGCTGTCGGCAATCCTGTCCTTGATAACAACCCGTCCAGGGGGCTGTTTGCCGTCAAAACGCTCAAACAGCGCTTGTTCAGTAATGGTTTGATCGGGAAACCGCTCTGCTGCCACCTCATACCCCCATCGTTTGAAGGCCCCTTCGGTGAACTTCATGATGTTTCCCTTGTGCATGAGGGTGACACTGGTGCGATGATTCTTGATGGCAAATTCAATGGCCTTTGCCACAAGCCGCTGGGTGTTGGACCGGCTCATGGGCTTGATGCCTATACCTGTATCCGGGGCAAGGGTTATTCCCCGTTTGGCAAGAAATGCAATTATCTCAAGGGCATCCTTTGAGCCGGCCTCCCACTCAATCCCCCGGTAAAGGTCCTCCATGTTCTCCCGGAAAATCACCACATCCGTCAGTTCAGGTGATTTTACAGGGCTTGGAACGCCAGGGATGTAACGTATGGGTCTGACCCCGCAGAACAGCTCAAGCTCCTGGCGCAACGTAACGTTGATGCTTCTCTGTCCCTCCCCCACCGGGGTGGTCAAGGGTCCTTTGATGGCGATTTTATAACGTTTTATCACATCCAGGGTCTCCTGGGGCAGCCACTGGCCGGACTGCCTGAAGGACTTTTCCCCGGCAAGCACCTCCACAAATTGAATTTTCCTGTCCCCGCCATGGACGGCCTTAACCCCTGCTTCCAGAACCATCCTTGCGGCACGCCAGACATCGGGCCCGATGCCGTCACCCTCAATAAAGGGAACGACGGGAGCATCAACCGTTCCTAGGGGGTATTCACCCTTGGTTGACCCGGTCTTTTTTACATTTTTTTCCGCCATTGGATCCTCCCCTTTTATTTATCAACACACTGGTTTCCCAGTTAGGATCAATCTTTAAACACCAGTTTCCCGCCAATGAATCCGGCAATACCGGCAGAGGCGAGCATCACAATATTTATCGCAATAAAAATCCCGGCGTTGGAGGACGAAACAACATCCGGCTGAAACAAAAACCAGACGGTAGAGACCAGGCACAGAACCGTTGTAATGGCTGCAGCAACGATCTTTATCTGGAACAGGGTCGTCAGGGCGCGGTTATATTTTTTTTCCCACTCCACATACCCTGCAACAAGCACCAAGGGAAGGGATAAAAGTATAAATACCAGGTTGTAGAATCCTGCCTTGGCCATGCTTGCACTGTTAAACACAAGGGAAAGAATAAAAAAAGTCACCACAACGGGCAAAAGTCCGTTGGGAAAATGAACCGAGACCGGGTGCAGGTGGTGCTTGACCATAAACGCCTTTATTTTATCAAGGATTGTCACTGGAGCAGGCCTGGCAGGAGGGGCATCGGGTACTGCTTCTGCCGGTGCCGGTTCGATCTCCACAAACTTTGAGGCAGGTGCATTGCAGATGGGACATTTTTCAGGCGGTGCATCCCCCTCGTGAACATAGTTGCAGATCGTACATTTCCATCGTTTCATGGGCCGATTTTCTCCTTATGGGTAATTGTGAGTCCCTATCGCTGGTCCAGATCAACAAACGAACATTCGTCAGGTCCGCAATAGTCTCCGACATAGGCCGCCCCGGGCCGGTAAAGGGCAGGGGCCGGGGCCGAGGTTGCAAATTTTTCTTCGATCACATGGGCAGCCCAGCCAGGAACCCTTGCAAGGGCAAAAACAGGGGTAAACAGATCCATTGGGATTCCCATGGCATAAAAGAGCGAAGCGCTGTAAAAATCAACATTTACAAAGATATCACTCCCCTTTTTCTCCTTGAACCGTTGTTTTGCCGTCTGTTCGAGTCTGGTGGAAATATCATACCACAGGGTCTGGTTCACCATTTCACCCATCCGTTTTGACATGGGGGCAAGAATGGCGGCCCTGGGATCATCCACCTGGTACACGGCATGGCCGAGACCCATGATCTTTTTACCGGCATCAAGGGCATCATTGACATAGGCGTCTATGTTTTCAACCGCTTTGATGGCTTTGAGCATCTCCATTACACGAACATTGGCGCCACCGTGGAGTTCTCCAGACAAGGATCCAATGGCGGCGGACACCGCAGCATAGATGTGTGCCCGGGTGGATGCCACCTGCCGGGCCGTAAAGGTTGAGGCATTAAATGAATGCTCGGCATGGAGCACCAGGGCCGTATCAAAAAACCGGGTGGTCTCAGGCTCGGGCTTCCTGCCAGTGAGCATGTAAAGAAAGTTCTCGGCATGGCCCAGGCTGTCGTCTGGAACAACCGGCTCCAGGCCTTTTCTGATCCGGTCCCAGGCCGCAATCAGGGAGGCAATCCCCGCCACCAGGTGTTCGGCACTTACAAGGGTTGACGCCATGGTGTTGTCCCCTGCACCCGGGTCCCCCTGAACCAGCAGAGCCACCCCTGCCTGGAGAACATCCATGGGGTTTACGGTGGGTTGAACACTCTTCAAGAACGCCACCAGGGACGGCGAAAGTGCCCGTTTGACCTTCAGTCGCCCGGAAAAGTCCTCAAGCTCCTTTGCCTTAGGAAGCCTCTCGTAAAGAAGCAGAAACACAACCTCCTCAAACGAGGCGTTTTTGGCAAGTTCAGCCACAAGATAGCCCCGGTAGATCAACTTACCGGCCTTGGCATCCACCTGGCTGATCCGGGTACTTGCCACCTCAACTCCCCTTAAACCGGTATTCAGTGTGGGCGTGCACTCAAACTCATCCATTGCTTCCCCCTTATTAAAACATCTTGTCCGGATCCCGTCGTTCAGGCACATACCTGGGCTCTACCTGGCCCTTTTGATAAGCCTTTGACACATAAAGGCCGCAAAAGCACGAACCATATTCGGCAACGTCGGGTTCTCGATAATCACAGGGGCAGAAAATATCCCGGTCATTTTCCTTATCCCCTGAGGCAAGCCTGCACGGGCAGGCCATGTATCCATAGGTTTCCTTGTTCTGGAGAAGGGCTTCAAGCAATTCATAAACAAGGTTGGTATCATTGTTAAAAAAATACCCCTTGGGTTCATGGATTTTCCTGAGCTTCTCGTAAAATGCCTTAATCTCCATCCTTTATTCCCAGAGCCTCCTTGATTTTATCCTCATGGAATCCCACAATAACGGCATCCCCGATAACAATGGTGGGAAAGGAACATCTAGGATTTAACTCCTTGATATCGGCAATGATAGCCTTGCGTTCTTCGCCGGTGAGACTGTCCACATCCACAAACTCGTACTTGACCTTACACTCACCAAGAAAGCGTTTGGCAGCCTTGCAATGACTGCAGGTACTCAGCGAATAAATCTTTGCTTTATCATATCCCATTCTTTACTCATCCTTTAATCTACATTCCTTGTCCCATTCCGGGCAGGCCTCTTCCATTGGCGTTTTGTAATGTTCCAGGCACTCGCTGCACTCCATCTCCACATTGGGAACATCTCCAAATCTCGCCTTGATCTCCTCTGGGGAAAGATTTGACACGGCGCTGCAGCCGCACTGGGGACAGGATGTCTTTATTTTGTATCGCTTGCTCATATCAATCTCCTTTATTTATTGGTAATGACAAAAAAACGATTAACGCGCTTTTAATCTGGGGTTGTATCAATATACTCACAACACCACATTTTAATGAAAATGAAAATACTTTTTTTATATGAAACACCCACCAAAGCATTGCAGACTGAGGCGTTTCCAATTTTGTTGCGGCCGGAGCCATACCTCGCTCCGGCCATGCCGCTTATATGAAACGCCCACCTAAGCATCGCCAGTGGAGACGTTTCCAATTTCGTTGTAGCCCAATCGGATACCATACTCTGACCGTACTGGTTATATCAAGGATACAATTTTTATACCATGCAAGCTGCAATCTGTAAAAAACCTGGGCTGAGGTGGTTTAAATATTGCTTTACTTTAGCAGACTAAAGCGCTTAGCTGATAGGGGTGGAAGTTAAACCCAACAACCATTTTCCAAGGAGAGACCATGACAACGGATCTAACACTTAAAATAGGCGGAGAGGCAGGCCAGGGAATCCAGACCATCGGGACCCTGCTTGCAGAGGTTTGCCACCGGGCCGGCCTCTTTACCTTTTCTGTGGACGACTTTGAATCAAGGATCAGGGGTGGGCACAACTTCAATCTTTTACGCGTCAGCGATGTACCCATTGCCGCTCCTGGCAACGCCATCGACATTCTTGTTGCCATTGACGACAAGACCCTGGCGCTGAACCAGAAAAACCTGACCCCCACGGCCATCTCCATCCTCAACTCAACAAAACGGGAACGATCCAGCGCCTCGACCCTTCATCTTCCCCTGGAGGAACTTGCAAAACAGGCCGGCAACGCCATCACTGCAAACACGGTGGCAGCAGGGGCGGCCCTTTCCATCATGGGCGCTCCGTTTGATCTTTTAAAAACGGTTCTGGAAAACCGCTTCAAGGCAAAGGGGGATAAGATCGTCACCCTCAACCTCACTGCGGCCCAAAAGGGATATGATGAGACCAGAAAAATCCGGACCGCCAAAAAACTTGACTGGCACGGCCAACCGAACAACAGAATTCTCATGACCGGGGCAAAGGCCGCAGCCCTTGGCGCCATTGCCTCTGATTGCCGTTTTTACTCGTTCTACCCCATGAGCCCAGCCACCGGGGTCATCACCAATGTGGTGCCCTACGCCAAAACCCTGCCCCTGGTCATTGAACAGGCCGAGGATGAAATCGCAGCCGTGGGCATGGCCATCGGGGCATCCTTTGCCGGTGTACGGGCACTCACAAGCACCTCAGGGGGCGGTTTCTGCCTCATGACTGAATCATTGGGCCTTGCCGCCATATCCGAGACCCCCCTTGTCATCATCAATGCCCAGCGCCCCGGGCCAGCAACCGGTCTTGCCACCCGTACAGCCCAGGCAGACCTGCTGTTTTCCATACAGGCATCCCAGGATGATTTTCCACGATTTGTCCTTGCCCCGTCATCCCCCATGGCCACCTTCAGGCTGACAAAAAAAGCGTTCACCCTGGCCGAAAGATACCAGGTGCCGGTAATCATACTGCTGGACCAGTTCCTCACCACCACCCGGGTAAGCCAGGAGGCGTTTCCTGACATGGACCCGGAACTTGAAACCTTTATTGTCAAGGACGAGGACATGGCAAACCCGGAAGCATACAAACGCTATCAATTCACGGACAGCGGAATATCCCCAAGGGCCCTTCCCTGCATGGGCAAGGCCCTTGTCAGGGGGCTTGGCAACGAGCACGACGAGACCGGACACATCACTGAAGATCCAGAACTCAGGGTGAAAATGATGGACAAACGGAACGCCAAAATCAATGCCATGCAGGCTGAAATGGAGATGCCCCGGGCAAGCCACCTTGAAAGCAATACGCTGTTTGTGGCCTGGGGAAGCCCGGGCGGTGTGGTCGAGGAGGCAGCAGAGCGCCTGCGCAAGGAGGGAATCGACCTTGGATGGGTGATCTTTGAAGAGATCTGGCCCATGGACCCGGACAGGATCAGAAAAATCCTCGACAACAAACGACTCATCATGGTCGAGCAGAACGCCACGGCCCAGCTTGGACGGCTCATTGCCCAGGAGACAGGGATAAAACCCACCCTCTCCATCCTCAAGTACGACGGCAGACCCTTTTTTCCCGATTACATCATTGACAGAGCAAAGGAGATCATAGCGTAACCATGGCAACCAGCAAACTATTTGACAACGACTTTGAAAACAAGTGGTGCCCGGGCTGCGGCAATTTTCCCATTCTTTCGGCCATGAAAAAGGCATTCACTGACCTTGGCCTAACCCCAGCGGATCTTCTCCTGGTGTCGGGCATCGGCCAGGCCGGAAAAACCCCCCATTTTCTCAACTGCAACATGTTCCACTCCCTCCACGGCAGGGCACTTCCCGTTGCCACGGGGGCCAAGATTGCCAACAAAGATCTGAACATCGTTGTGAACTCAGGGGACGGTGACTGTTATGGCGAGGGGGGAAACCACTTTGTTGCCGCCATCCGCAGGAACATCGATATTACCCTCATTGTCCACAACAACATGATCTACGGCCTCACCAAGGGCCAGGCCTCGCCCACAACCGCCATGGGCATGGCAACCCCGATCCAGCCTGCCGGTACCATGTCATCCCCGGTAAACCCCCTGGCCCTGGCCATATCCCAGGGGGCAGGGTTTGTGGCAAGGGGATTTTCAGGCGAGATCGAAACCTTGACCCGGCTCATTGTCCAGGCCATGGAATACAGGGGGTTTTCCCTCATCGACGTGCTCCAGCCCTGTGTCTCTTTTAACCGGGTCAACACCCTCCAGTGGTACAAGGACAGGGTTTACGACCTTGGCGAAACCGGCCATGACATGACCGACAAACAAAGTGCCCTGGAACGAAGCAATGAATGGGAAGAAAAGATCCCCCTTGGCATCCTTTACAGGGAGGAGAAACCCACCTTCCACGACCGGGTCAAGCGCCTGGCAGAGGGCCCTCTGATTGCCCACAAATTTGATGCCAAAGCCGTTGCTGCGGCTCTTTTTTAACATAACCCCCATAGGAGAACGCCATGACAAACTGGTACTGCACCCTGTGCGACACAAACAGCGAGACCCCTGAAAAACCCGACACCTGCCCCAACTGCGGGGCCGACCAAATCATGATGATTGACCCGGACCAGGGGATCCCCAGCACCCCTGAGGATGTCCGGGACGTTGCAAGAAAACGCCTCAAAGGAATTTGTGCGGCCTACCCTGCCTGTGACGGCAACTTTGACAAAATTTGCCAGAAAGAGGCCTATGGCAAGCCCATCGGCTTTGGCGGGGCCGGCCAGGGGGCAAGCTTCCGGGCCAACGCCCTTGCCCTGTCAGCTGTCCGGTTCAAAACCCGGGTGGTGGGCGAACATGTCGAACCTGACACCCGGATGAATTTCCTGGGCATTGACCTTGAATTTCCGGTAATGGCCGCCTCCACGGCCGGCATCGAACGGTACAACAACGTGGTCAAGGAGAAAGATTTCTGCAGGGCCGTGGTCCGGGGAAGCCAGCAGGCCGGCACCATTGGCTGGCGGGGAGACACCTGGTTTTACACCCCGGACGACAGCCCAGCCCTCCAGGCCCTGGAACAGGAAAAAGGATACGGCATTCCCATCTTCAAGCCAAGATCCCAGGATGTGCTCAAACGACTGATCACCATGGCAGAGGAGGCCGGATGCCCTGCCGTTGGCATTGATCTTGACGGATGCGGATCCACCATCATGGCAAAACACGGCCAGCCCGTGTTCCGAAAAAGCGTTGCCGAAATAAAAGAGCTGGTGGAGTTTTCATCCCTGCCCTTTATTGCCAAGGGAATCATGGACCCGGACGATGCAGAAGGGTGCGCCGAAGCAGGGGTAAAGGTGGTTTCCGTCTCCAACCACGGGGGAAGGGTTCTTGACTCGGTTCCAGGTACAGCAGAAGTGCTGCCCCTGATCGCTCAACGACTGAACAAACAGGTCCTTATCACGGCGGACGGCGGAGTTCGGACCGGGTATGACGTGCTAAAAATGCTTGCCCTCGGGGCCGATGCTGTTCTTCTGGGAAGGGACATCATCCGGGCCGCCGTTGGCGGTGGAAGCCTTGGCGTAAAGATTCACCTGACCCACATCCACAAAGTCCTGAGAAAGGCTCTCTTCATGACCGGCCTTAAGAATGTCAAGGATGCTGATGAAAATATCCTGTTCCCCTAGGAAAAATCCACTGGTCCCTTGTTGACAATCTGCCACAATGTGGTATTTTATTTTTCGACTGAACAAAAAGACCAGTGGAATGAAAACCAAAGGAGACAATCATGTGGGAATACTCAAATAAGGTCAAAGATCATTTTCTGAATCCCAGGAACGTGGGTGCAATGGAAAATCCAGACGCAGTTGGAGAGACAGGCTCTCTTTCCTGCGGGGACGCCCTGAAACTATTCCTCAAAATAAACGGTAATGACAGGATCACCGACGCAAGTTTCATGACTTTTGGCTGTGCCAGTGCCGTTGCCTCTTCGTCGGCCCTCACCGAGATGGTCAAGGGAATATCCCTGGACGATGCCTTAAAACTCACCAACGACGACATCGCAGACTACCTTGACGGACTCCCCAAGGAGAAAATGCACTGTTCGGTCATGGGACAGGATGCCCTGAGAAAAGCGATCAATGCCTACAGGGGCATCCAGATCATGGAAAAACCGGGCAATGTGGTGTGCGAATGCTTTGGAGTCACGGACCTTGAGATCATCAGCGCTGTCAAGGAAAACCACCTGAAATCGGCCGAAGATGTCACCTGCTACCTCAAGGCCGGTGGCGGATGCGGCAACTGCCTGGAAAGAATCGAAGAGATCGTTGAAGAGGCACGGGCAAAGGCCTAGACCACGGGAGGGATGAGATGAAAATCGTATACACGGACAACAATGCCACCACAAGGGTTGCACCCGAGGTGCTCGAAGAGATGCTTCCCTATTTGAGCGAATACTACGGCAACCCGTCCAGCATGCACTCTTTTGGCGGGAATGTGGGCAGGGCAATTGTCCAGGCCAGGGAAAAGGTATCAGAACTCATCAACGCAGACCCCGATGAGATCATCTTTACGAGCTGCGGCACGGAGAGTGACAATGCCGCCATCCATGCCGCCCTTGAGGCAAACCCGGAAAAACGCCACATCATCACCTCAAATGTGGAGCATCCGGCCATCAAAAACACCCTTGAGCTCCTTGAAAAGAAAGGATACACCGTCACCTATGTTCCGGTTGATACAAAGGGCAGGCTTGACATGGATATTCTTTACAGGAGCATGTCAAAGGATACGGCTCTGATTACCCTGATGTGGGCCAACAACGAGACCGGTGTCATATTTCCCATCCAAGAGGTTGCCCGGAAGGCAAAGGAACAAGGTATTCTTTTTCACACGGACGCTGTCCAGGCTGCAGGTAAAATTCCCATTGACGTCAAGGATGCAGGCGTTGACATGCTCTCCCTATCTGGTCATAAAATCCATGCTCCCAAGGGGGTTGCCGTACTTTACGTCAAAAAAGGATTGAAATTTTCATCGTTCATGACCGGCGGCCACCAGGAAAAGGGGCGACGGGGCGGCACGGAAAACACGGCAGGCATCATCGGCCTTGGCAAGGCCTGCGATCTTGCACGGGCTCACCTGGGTCAGATGGACACAACCGTAAGAGAGTTAAGGGATTATCTTGAAAAGGAACTCCTTGAAAAAATTCCCTCATCATCGGTCAATGGCGAGCGATCAAACCGGTTGCCCAACACCCTCAGCATTGGATTTGACGCCGTTGAAGGGGAGTCCATACTTCTTCTCATGGACCAGGCCGGCATCTGCGCCTCATCAGGCTCCGCCTGTACCTCAGGCTCCCTTGATCCCTCCCATGTGCTCATGGCCATGAAGGTACCCTTTGAATCGGCCCACGGCACCATCCGTTTTTCCCTGTCCACCTACAACACCCGGGAGGAGATGGACCATATTATAAACGTTCTACCCCCTGTAATCAAGCGTCTCAGGGATATGTCGCCCTTCTGGAAGAAATAAGATCGGACACCGACGACAGGCCAAGGCCAAACCGGCCTGCTGTCTTAAAACCGGGGTCAGGAAAGCCTGACCCCGGTTATGCTTTATCAAGCTGAAGCACAATGACAACCCCGATCACGATAAGACCTCCCAGCATCTGCAAAGGAGCCAGAATCTCACCGAGGAACAGATAGGCAATGGCGCCTGCGGCAATGGGTTCAAGGGTTGCCGTTATGCCGGCACGGGCGGATCGTATGATGTTGATCCCCTTAAAGTAAAGGGTGAACGCCACAACCGTTCCTGGAATGGCGATAAGGGCGATCAGCAACCACTGGTGAAAGGTATATGCGGGCTCAAAGGCACCCAGGGGCTGTTGCACAAGGTTCCAGGCCATGGCCGCAATCAGGGTGGAGTAAAAGATGACGGTGATGGCATGGTACCTTTGCATCCAATATTCGCCATACATGGTATAAAAGGCAAAGGCACATGCAGAAACAAGACCGGCAACCATTCCAAGACGGTTCATGGAAAGAAGCGACAAGTCATAGGCCCCCACAACAAGATAGCACCCCAGGGTTGAAAACAATATGGCGCCCAGGGTTAACAGCCTGATCTTCTCCTTTAGCACAAACACGGAAAAAACAACCATCAGAGCCGGGGCCTGATACTGGAGAAGTATTGCCGATGCCACATTAATTTTACTTATGGCAACCAGATAGGTGTATTGGACCGTTGCGATTCCAAAAACGCCCAGAAGAATCAAGGAGGGCAGATCCCCGGGGGAGATTTTCAACCGATCAGGACAGACAAGTTTCATCCACACAAAAAAAACCGCGCTTGCCAGGGTTAAACGCATCTGAACAAGGTGCTCGGGTGTGACACCGGCATTAAACAATGCCTTGGACGCAGCACCACCGGACGCCCACAAAATGGCGGCACAAGCGATATAGAGATATCCCTGTGTGGCGGAATCATCTGTTTTTAAACTGGATGTGACGGTTTTGAGGTGCACCAGGCAATCTTCTTTGCTAACCATAATATTCCTTAGTTTTGCAATTCACACCGGAATTTGAACCGGTTCAACCCACCAGCATGAAAAAAACTAAGATAATACGGATATCTGCTCTTCTGTCAAGAAAAATTGTTTTTGGGGGTACCTGGTTCAGAGTTTTACTTTCTTACCGATATCAGATCTGACAAAAAGGTCAAAAAGGTCCGGGTCAATATGTCCGTTCTCCTTCATCTTTCCCATAATTTCAAAAATATGGGAAATTTCCATCCTCTTCCGATAGGGCCTGTCCCTGGCACTCAAGGCTTCAAATATGTCTGCAATGGCAATAATCCGTGCCTGAAGCGGGAGGGCATCGCCTTTAAGCTTTCTAGGATACCCGGTACCGTTCAACCGTTCATGGTGGCTTGCTGCGAAATCAGTCACCCGGGAAAGATTTTTTGGAAAAGGAAGACAAGAGAGCATTTTCAGGGTCATGGTGGCATGATTTTCGATAATGTGCCGCTCTGTTTCATTGAGCGATCCTTTCTGAATAGATAAATTCTCAAGCTCCCAGGGGTCCAGAAAGGGTTGGATCTTTCCCGATACAATATATTGTTTTTCTGCTATTTTATTAAGGCGGTGGATCATTTTATCATTCACGAATTCGGCCCTATGACATGTTTTGATAAACGCCAGATCTTCATGGATGGAAGAGAGGTTCTCCTTTCTGGCCTTCTCAAGCTCCAAAAAAATGTCACTGCTGGTTTCCCGGGACTGAAGCAGCTTCACCTGTTTTTCTAAATATTGTTTTTCAACGATTTCGGCAATGAGGGAAAACCGGGTTTCGATAAGGTGAATGCGATCAAATTTTGATTCCAGCCGGGTCGATTTATCCATGACATATTCGGGAGTGGTGATCTTGCCCACATCATGCATCCAGGCTGACAGCCGCAACTCCTCCATTTCTTCATCATCAAAAAAGTGTTCTTTAAAGAGTCCCTGGTTTGACTCGTTTACGGCCATGGCAAGCGCCATGGTTATCTTCACCACCCGCTTGATGTGATCGCCCGTATTGGGCGATTTCTCGTCAATGGCACCGGCAATGGTTTCGATAAACGAATAAAAAAGCTTTTTTATTTCCTGAATCAACTGTCGATTGGTAAGGGCCACGGCGGCCTGGGAGGCAAGGGCCTCAACCAGACTAACACATCTGTCTCCAAAGGGAACCACTCGACCGGATTCAACCTCCTGGGCGTTTAAAAGTTGCAATACCCCGATCACCTCATTCTCATGATTTTTCATGGGAATGACAAGCATCGACTGGGATCGATACCCGGTAACGCTGTCATATTTCATGGGGCCTGTGAAATCAAAGGTGGTTGAAGCATAGACATCTGGAATATTAAGAATTTTTCCTTGAAGGGCAGCAAAGGACGAGGCATTTTCATAATTGGGGGATTCCCCATGGTATAAATCAACGTCAGGCAAAAGAATCTCAGCGTTTTCCGTCCTTTTCAGGTGAAGCCCCAGGGAATTATTCTGGAGAATTTTAAAACTGAGAACATTTCTGTCCCTGTCAAGGATATAGAGGGTACCGGAATCAGCCATGGCGAGCGCCCTGGCCTCTTCAACAATCATGTCAAAAAGAGTATCTATGTTTTTTTCAGCAGAAAGAGCAATTCCAATTTCCACCATTTTTTTGAGATGAGCTCCCACATCATCAATGGAGGTATCGCTGGCTTCAAGAAAAGAAAGCATATGAATCACCCCTCCTTTGTTCTTTCCCGGATATTGGAAAAAATTTACACCAAAATCACTTCAACTAAACGGCTAGGGTAACAACAAAATATTGACGGTCGGAAAGGCACTACCAATCACATTAAAATGAGAATTCAGGCATAAGACATTTCATTATCCAAACAAATCCGGCTTGCCCAAAGCAAACCGGATTTTAATCCTTATTTCATGTCAAGCAACCCCTGACGCTGCTCGGCAAGGATTTCAAAGAGCCGTTCA
Source organism: Desulforapulum autotrophicum HRM2 (assembly GCF_000020365.1). NCBI lineage: Bacteria > Pseudomonadati > Thermodesulfobacteriota > Desulfobacteria > Desulfobacterales > Desulfobacteraceae > Desulforapulum > Desulforapulum autotrophicum. The sequence goes on from NC_012108.1 coordinate 4,622,215, forward strand.
GGAATGTTTTTTTCCTTTGCATAGGCCTCAACCTGGAGGTCAATTCTTGCAATAATATTGTCAATGCTGAGGGTAAATTGGCGCTGGTACAACTCTTCAGAATATTCTTTTTCGAGCAGGTCCCAGAACAGGCGCTTCAAGTCCTCGTAGCAGGGAAGGTTGCCAAGGGGAGTTGGTACAAATTCCACCTCATTGTGGGCATATCGCTCAAGCCAGGCAAGCCACACCTTGACATCCCGCTTTTCACCCAGGAGTTTTTTGGTGGTCCCCCCCCTGGCTTCATCTGTCAGAAAGTAATTGAGCCCGGCCATGATCGGTTGTTTATTGCCGGCAATGGCCGGATTACCAAAAAAATCAAACTGGGCCGCCATGTAATCCCCAAGGGCGCCGGGAATGAACGGTGCATTGGCCCAGGGTGCACGTTTTACGCCCTTGGCCCCCACTTCCGTGGCCGTTGCCGCCGACACAATGCAGGCCCCGATAACAACGCCTGCATCGGAATCCTTTGCCACCCACACAGGGGGCATGGTGTCGCTGTCCCTGCCGCTATAGGTGAAGATCCGTGTCTCAACACCGGCCGGGTTTTCCGCCTCCGGACAGTAGTTGGCAAGGGCCGTGGAGGCAAGGGTACACCGGGAGTTGGGATGGGAGATGGGAACGGGTTTTCCATTGTCATTGGTCATTCCCTGGTACCAGGGCCCTTGGAAATTGGTACCCGAAACCGGTGGTTCTTCGCCGTTGCCCTCCCAGTGGGGAATGCCCTGGTCGTCCACCAGCACATTGGACCAGATCACCTCTGTACCGGGTTTTCTTAAATTTTCCATGAGCATGGGATCACCATCCCAGTTCACATCCTCTACAATGCCAAAGATGCCGCACTCGGGATTGATGGATCGGATGGTGCCGTCCGGGGCGATCCACATCTGGGCAAGATCGTCACCCACAAAATGGTTGCCAGCCATGGCCGTTGTCGTCTTTCCGCACCCTGAAGGGGCAGCCCCTGCACACCAGGTAATCCTGTTGCCCGGCCCGTTGATACCAGTGATAAACATATGCTCGGACATCTCAAACCCCCGGTTTTTATAAACAGCCTTGTCCACTGCAAACCGATGGTTTCCCTTTTTAAGCATCAGGGTATTGCCTGCATAGGTACATTTATACGCATAGGTGGTGAGATAGCTCCGGTCCATGAACACCCTTGCCTGGGGGAGATCTTCGGCACGGTTCAACCCTTCACTGTGAATATTGGTAAAGAAATAGCCCAGGCGATCAACCTCTTTATTGAAATCGTTGAAGGCATTTCGATAGAGGATTTCAGCACTGTGGGCCACATAGGCCGAACTTGTAATCTCCAGGGCCGGATTGGCCATGGGCGCCCCCACAGGTCCACGCATATAAAACCCTACGATCATGGTCATGTCGGCCATGATGCCGTCCATGTTGGAGCCAACATCCGCAAGGGCCGTCTTCCGATCCATTCGTTTGGCAAGGGAAGATACATCCTCCCACTCATCTACGATGTAAAAGGTCCTGTCCAGGATCCGACCCTGTTCTTGTTCAAGGTCAAAATGGATGGTATGGTTTGCCATGGCAAGGGGACTTTCCTCACCCTTTTCAAGGGCGAGCTTCCGGATGAATGCACGGTCCTCAGGCGTACCCGTATTGATAAAAGCCGCCTTTGGCTTGCAGATGGCAATGGCATTGGCGATCTTTTTTCTCACGTCAAAGTTGGTCTGAAGAGCGATCTTTAAAAGATTTTTATCATCCATGTACCTGGAGAAAATTGCATCAATTTTTTCACTGGAATCAACTTTACCAAGTTCGCACGAAATATCGCATCCGACTTTTTTATTAGCCATCTCTCCTTTTTGACTCCTTATCCTTTTTTTATAAAGAGCGCCTGAACAATACTATCCAGCCTCTCATTTTTAACATTCGCCCATTATTAATTGTCTGTTCTTTTAACATTTTAAAACTAAAAATCAAACAGTTTCACAAAAAAGAGCCAAATGCCTCAAACAGAACTTTTTTTCCCATGGAAACACCATGGAATAAAACCATAATCGCCGCACTCCCCAATGCCGTTGTTTCACCGGGTGATTCAAAACCAGGTGGACGTTCTCAACGAACAGCTAAAAATTGTCCGGCAAGGGTGGCATCCAACAGCCACAGGGCCTACCGGGGTCTTTTTTCATCGAAGAATCAGTAAAATAGACAAAGGCGTTATCCCCATGCATGGCCCAAGGTAAAACGCCCCTGCAATTAAAATGGTCATGGCCCGGGAGATGTGCTATTGTAACCCATTCTCAAGGATCGTTCACAAATCAGAAACGATTTAGATCCATTTGTACCCGATGATTTAAGGAGAGATACCCCCATGCGGATCATGGTCCATTATATCTTTGCAGCCCTGGCACTGGGATTCTACGGCGGTGAAGTCTGACCCATGTTAGAAGCCATGCCCTCCGTGGAGCTGGGGGCAACCATTGTCGTTTCCCTTTTCATTTCCCTTGCACTTCGAAGGCCTGTGCTGGAACGCTATGTTGAGGCAGCCCCCCTCCAAGATCAGACCCTGCGCCAGTTCATCGTTGAGTATGTTCTCTTTACACTGGCCGGTCTCATCGCCATCATTGCCAACAAGACCTTCTACCACATAGACTATGCTTCAGGCAGCATGTTCCTGATTGGCTTTCTTGCCTTTGGATTTTTCATAGCCCTTGACCTCTCCCTTGAACGTTCCAGGAGGAGAATAGAACAGCGGATCGCCTCTCCCCTGCCCGCCATAATCGAGGGCACCCTCCGCCCCATGACCCGGACCTTTTTCATGGTGGCCCTCATGACCTTTGTGTACGTCATGTTGGTCATCATCCTCATCATCTCAAGGGATCTTGCCTGGATTGAAAGCATGGACAATGGTCAGATGGCCACTCTCATCTCCATCACCACCCAGACCATTTTCAAGGAAATCTCATTCATCATGGTCCTGCTCCTTGTCATGGTGGTGAACATTCTTTTGTCCTACTCAAGGAACCTGAAACTGCTGTTTGACACGGAAACCAGCATCCTCAAAGCCGTTACAGACGGGGATCTTTCCCGGTTTGTACCCGTTGCAACCAACGACGAATTTGGTGCCATTGCAGGATACACCAACCGGATGATCCTTTCGCTCAGGGACCGCATCCGGATACTCACCACCCTGAGACTGGCAACCGAGGTGCAAAAAAACATGCTGCCCCAGTCCCCGCCCATCTGCCCCGGAGTGGACATTGCAGGTGCCATTATCTACTGCCAGGAGGTGGGGGGAGACTGTTTCGACTATTTAACACTTCCAGATGGCCGCCTCGGCATTGCCGTCACCGACTCAGCAGGCCACGGGGTGGGGGCAGCCCTTTACATGACAACGGCCCGGGCCTGTATGCGGTTTGCCACGGAATCCTACCAGGGACCAGCCCTGCTTGTGGATACCGTCAACCGCCATCTCACCCGGGACACCCGGGACACGGGACGGTTCACCACCCTTTTTTTCCTTGAAATAGACCCGGTCCGGCACACCCTTAAATGGGTAAGGGCCGGCCATGAACCTGCCTTGCTGTTCGACCCTGAAACGGCTGATTTCAGTCCCCTCAAGGGCGAGGGCATGGCCCTTGGGGTGGACAAAAACATGCGTTCAAAAGCCTACGATATCACCGGCTGGAAGCCCGGTGCCATTCTGTTGATATTCTCGGACGGGCTTAAAGAGTCAAGGAATAAAAACGGTGAAATGTATGGGACCGACAGGATGCAGCAGGTGATCCAAGCCAACAGGGAAAAGTCGGCACAGACCATCACGCAACAGCTCATCAATGACATCGAGCGATTTAGTAAAGTTGAGCCAGTGGAAGACGATGTCACCATCGTCATCATCAAACTACGCTAACCGGCATGGCAGGAGAACAAAACATTACCCATGGACAGACAAAAACAATCAGTTGTGAAACGAACCCTTGGCTCATGGGTATTTGACGGAAACACCCTGCTCCAGGTGCTGCTGGTCGTTATCATCCTTGTTACCGTTGTTACAAGGGTCATCCCCCTTGAAATGCAGAAACGGATCGTGAACGAGGCCATATATCTCAAACAGCTCAAACTTCTTGGCATTTACTGCACCCTCTATTTCGTATCGGTGATGACAGCCTCGCTACTGAAATTTTTCATCAACATCATCCAGGCCGTTATCAGCGAACGGGCAACGGCGGGTATGCGATCGGCCCTGTTCGATCACATCCTGACCATGCCCCTGGGTTTTTTCCGGGGCACCCAGCCCGGGACCGTGGTCAACTCGCTGGTCAACGAGCTCACCCTTCCCGGAAACTACATCGGCATGGCCGTTGCCATCCCCCTGACCAACATCCTGACCCTCGTTGCCTTTGCCATCTACCTGTTCCGGCTCAACCCCTTGCTGGCCGGCATCTCATTTGTCATCTATCCCTTGATGGTGGTTGTGATTCCCCTTCTCCAGGGCCGGGTCAATCGGGAAAACAGGCGACGTATCAACCTGTCAAGGCAGGTTTCCTCAACCATTGTCGAGGCCATTTCAGGACTCCACGAGGTCCAGGCCAACGGCGGATTTGCCCTTGCCAACCGAAACTTTACCCGCCTCGTGAATGCCTTGAGAACCATCCGGGTGCGGTGGAGTCTGCTCAAATCCGGGGTCAAGGTGGTCAACAATTTTGGCACCAGCCTGGGACCGGTTATCATCTTTGTCCTTGGCGGCTATCTCACCATCCGGGGAGAGCTTGAGTTAGGCGCCCTTGTGGCCTTTCTCTCGGCCCAGGAAAAGCTTTACGACCCATGGAAAGAACTTGTGGAATTCTACCAGGTGTACCAGGACGGCTCAGTCACCTATTACAAAACCATGGGATTCTATGACGTTCCCATCGAACATCTGATGCTCCCCCCCGGCAGGGAACCCCTGAAACTCTTGCCCGCCATTGAGACTGAGAACCTCACCCTGGAGACTGCAGAAGGAATCAAACTCATAGAAGGCGTGACCCTCGCCCTTAAACCAGGTGAACACCTTGCCCTGGTTGGATTTTCCGGCTCAGGAAAGAGCACACTTGCCATGTGCCTTGCCCAGCTGCTGAACTACACCTCAGGCAGGGCCGCAATCGGGGGAGAAGAAATCCGGGATCTTACCCGGGCCGACATGGTCTGCACCCTGGGACTTGTCTCCCAGGCCCCCTTTATCTTTAACGGGACCATCCGGGAAAACCTCGAATACGCCCATGCAGCCATCCACGGCCAGGAAGGATTCCTTGCCGAAAAATTCGATCCGACCCTGGACGACCTTATTTACGTGCTTCAGCAATCGGGTATGTTTGTGGATGTGTTGAAGTTTGGACTGACCACCATCATAGACCGAAACGACACGACCCTTGCCTCAACGATCATCCAGGTGCGAAAAAACTTCCAGGCAGACTTCGGGCAGGAGATGAGCGAATGGGTGGAGTTCTACAACGACGAACAATACCTGAACCACTCGAGCGTGGGCGACAACATCATTTTCGGCACCGCCCGAACCACCGCGTTTAACGCTGATAACCTGGTCAAAAACACCTTTTTCATGACCTTCCTCAACGATGCCGACCTGTTGCGACCGTTGCTCTCTTTGGCAATAAATCTTGCTGAGCAGACGGTGGACATCCTGAAAAACATCCCGGATGAGGCACTTTTTTTTGCCCAGAGCCCCATCATGCCCGGCGAGTTTGACCGCTACAGCGACCTTGTGCAGAGAATCAAGGGAAAAAACCTTCACCAGCTCACAAACAACCAGCAATCATTACTTCTGACCCTGGCCCTTCGCTTTTCCCCGGGACGGCACAAGACGGCCCTGATGCCCGATTTTCTGAAAAGCCTGATCCTGGAAGGACGTCACATGTTCCGGGAACGGATACGTGAGACAGACAATGACCCCATCTCGTTTTTCGGCCAGGAAGACTATATCTACTCCCAGACCATCCTCAACAATATCCTGTTCGGCCGGACCAAGAGTTCAAGCGCCAACGTCCAGGAAAGAATCAACCAGTCCATTGTCCATCTCCTGGTTGCCGAGGATCTCCTGGAACGGATCATAGAAACAGGCATGAAATTTAAAGTGGGGACAAACGGTAATCGACTGTCAGGCGGTCAACAGCAGAAGCTTGCCATTGCCCGGGCATTTCTCAAATCAGCGCCCATCCTAATTATGGACGAGGCAACCTCAGCCCTGGACAACCATTCTCAAAAACGTATACAGAACGTGCTGGCCGGCAGGCTCAGGGGAAAAACCACCTTGATTGCAGTTGTTCACAGACTTGACAACCTCATGGATTACGACAAGATTGCCTTTATGAAGTCGGGTAAAATTATTGAGATGGGCAGCTATGATGAACTTGTTGAAAAAAAGGGAAACCTGTATGAACTCATCAACAGACACTAGCCAGAACACGAGCGAATTTATCGCAAATCTGTCCATCCTGAGACAGGCTCATCTTTTCTCATCCCTGCCCCAGGAGGCCCTGAAACTATTTGCCTATCTCGCAACCCGGGAGAGTTACAGACAGGGAGAATATGTTTTCAGGACCGGGGACGACGACGGTTGTTCCTATTACATTATGGAAGGAAGCGCAGACCTTGTGCTGGACAATAAGGATAAATCATCCATTGTCAGGAACTACCCCCAGGATCATTTTCTGGGGGGACTTTCCATGTTCTCTCCCCTGCCAAGGCTATTTTCCCTGAGGGCTGCAAAGGATCTCACGGTCATTGTCATGACCCGGGAGAAATTTTCCATGGTCATGGAAAAATTTCCTGAACTCAGCCTGCAAATGGTCAAGGCCATTGCCAAAAGAATCAACGAAGTAGAGGGGCAGAGCATTGAACATTACAAAAAGGAAAATGCCGACATCAAGGATTTTTTTGGTGCCAGCCTCATTTAGAAAGGAGAAAGACATGGAAGCGTTTACACTTCCCATACGGGTCAAAAACCACCTGGAAGAACTTCCAGTCCTTTGCCGGGCAATTGACACCCTTGACTCCGAGATCAACCTTTCACGGAAAAAACGCTGTGAGATCCAGCTGGTCCTTGAAGAAATTTTCACCAACATCGTCAACCACGGATTTACCGACAAAAGAGAGCATGACATAGAGATCATCCTCACCTTCCAAAAGGACCTGTTGACCATTCGATTTGAAGATGACGGCAAGGCCTTTGACCCCACAGGTGTGCCCTGCCCGGACACGGGATGTGCCCTTGAACAACGCCTGGTCGGCGGGCTTGGGGTACACTTTGTCAAACATTTCATAGACACCTGCTCCTATCGGCGGGAAAAAGATAAAAATATCATGATCCTTAAGAAACGACTAACGGACCCAGCAGGCATTGAACCTAAACGTCAAAAACACTAAACAGAGGACCTATACCATGGAAATTATCCAGGAACGACAGGACCAGATTGAGGTCTTCAAAGTCAAAGGCCGACTCGATTCAAACACCTCTCCCCTGCTTGAAGAGCAACTCAACCTGTGCCTTGACAAGGGCTCAACCCGCATGGTGATTGATTTTGAAGGCCTGGAGTACATCTCAAGCGCGGGCATCCGGGTCATCCTCAAGACCATGAAAAAACTGGAACACACCCAGGGCAAGCTTGTGCTCTGCACCCTCCAGGACTATGTCCAGGAAGTGTTTGAAATAGCGGGCTTTGACACCTACCTCACCCTTGAACCAACCCGGGAAAAGGCGATCGCCTCATGGGAAAAAACCTAAAATTTCTCCAGTATTTTGTCACCGCATGCCGATCAGCCCCTTTTTGCCAAGGGATCGAAGAAAAAGGGTGACAGACACCTCAGCCTCCTTTAGATCAAGGGCATGGGCCCGGGCAAACCGCTGAATGATGGTGCGCACATTGGTTTTACCATCTATCAGGTGCCATACCCCGACCCCGAGGAGGTCAAGCTCAACCTTCCGGGTAAACCCAGACGATGGGTTACGGCCCACAAGCCGCCTTATTTTCTGGAACATTGGACGGTAGCCAAAGGGATAGGAAAGAACAAGGGTGCCGTCTTCTGCTGCGTGCTCTTCAACTGCCACGCTTTTGACCGGAACACAGGCAAGGGCATCGTAACGGTTCAAGGGGGTTTTGGGTCTTGACGACATCTTAATCCAGACATCCTTTCATCAGACGCTCCAGATTCCATGGGACAGCACCATAACGGCCCCTGGATCTGGATCTAAGCCCGATAATTCTGTTGTTTCTCCGGTTATGATGGACTCTGAATGCCTGCCTTTGCCGCAGAAAAACAAGGGGCCAGGCAACCCCCTCCCAATCCCAGGCCAGAAAAGGGTCGTGGTCACATCTTTCTTCCCTGGGCGCTATGTCCGGCAGATCCACCCTTTTTCGTGCAAAGGCTTCCAGGTTGTCCGTCAAGAGGAGAAAAGCGGCAGGCCCCCAGGAATAGGCTGTCAGGCTTTGGAACCGGGCCTTGAAATCCATCATGAAAGACCCGGGCCTGAACGAATAATTTGACAGTTTAAACCCGTCAGGAGTCGTAAGTTCAAGACCAAACAGTTTCCAGTGTCCCGGCCCTTTGCCACAGTTCTCTTTAAACGAGAAAACCACCTTTTCCACCAGGGAGTCGGACAGGTTTTCAACACCTGTAAAAAAACGAAGGATGAACAGCCGCCGGCATTGACTGCACCCCATGAGAACTCCCTTTCCCCGGGACGGGTGGGCGGCCCAGGAGAACCAGGCAAGGTCCATTTCAGCGCCAAGGGTTACACGGTCCAGGGGCAAAGTCAGGGGAACTACGGCCATGGAGAACCGCTGTTGAGCGCGAAGAACAAACCGGGCCATCAGGACTTCAAGGCGGCCCGGTTGAAATTTTCCGGCCCAGGTGATTTCAAGGGCAGGCCCATTGTTGTCTTCCAGAAAAAGATGATCAACGCCTAGGGTTGCCACCTGCCAGTCCATTGGCAGGTCCAGGGAGATGCCGTTCCAGGCAATATGTTTAAACGCAACGGTCAAGGCCTTGTTTTCCTGAAACCATTTGATCCGGTTTGATTCAATAGGGTACAAAGAGGCGCCACATGGCCTGATCCATTATTGTCCTGTTGACCGGGGGGGGCTCCGCAGGTTGTTTTGCCTCAAAACAGATCCTCTCTCGTTCCATCTGGCTCGTAAGGCTCAGTTTTACAGCATTTCCAATTTTTTCCTCGGGATTCATGCTGTTGTGCTGGAGAACCAGACTGATCCGATCCCCATTGACATCCTTAAACGACCATTTCCAGCCAATAAGAATCTGGAACGGGTCCCCAAGATATTCGTCAGGTGCGCCAAAGCTTCGTTCAAATCGGCCCTTTATTGTATTGAAAAACTCCTTGGAGCCATCCTGGTACTTGAGTTTAATCCGGAGAATCTTATTGGGTCGGTCACAGGTGCCATAGGCAATAAGTCCACTCTTAAATCCCGGCAGGCTGATTATCTCACCTTCTTCAATGTAATCCATGTACCGCAGGGTTTTACATGATTCCATCTCCACCTTGTCCTTGTATGCGGAAACATCATCTCCCAGGACAAAACCACCAAGATGAATGGGAAAGGCAGCCGTTGCGGGAACGGACCAGACAATCATCACAAAGGTGCATACAACAAAAAACAAATACTTCATTTTTCCCCTCCATGGCTTGGGGTTCAGACAAATCCATTACCGACAGGCAAAAGTTACCAGGTCCTTCAGAATAACCCATACCAGGATCAACATCAAGTACAATCCCGGACAGAACCGGTCCAGGGAAATCCATGGGACAGCTCCGGGATTGCAGGGAGGACTTGTATCAAGAGAAGCCCATTGTTTTTTATGGATTTACGTGTATAGTTGATTGAAAAAAATTACAAACAGATATTGAAAACAAGTCCGGGAATGCCAGGAAAATAGAGATGTTGAAAATTAAAAATTTAAAATGCAGCTATGGCAGCATCATGGCTGTTCACGGGGTAAGCCTTTCGGTCAAACAGGGAGAGTTAATTTCCATCATAGGTGGCAATGGTGCGGGAAAAAGCTCCCTGCTGCTTGCCGTTTGCGGTCTTTTGAAAACCTGGGAAGGCGAAATTGAGTTTCAGAAAAAAAACATCCGGGGAATGTCCCCCCCGGCCATTGTCCGGGCCGGCATCAGCATGGTTCCCGAAGGCCGGCAGATTTTTTCGCCGTTGAGCGTCCTGGACAACCTGAAAATGGGGGCCTACACCCGATACCACAGGGGATTGAAACAAGAGATACAGGAAGATCTTGAAATGGTGTTGGAAATGTTTCCCATTCTGAGGGAACGGGCCAGGCAGGCGGCAGGCACCCTGTCCGGCGGCGAGCAGCAGATGGTAGCCATTGGCAGGGCATTGATGGCAAGACCCAGGCTCCTTGTGCTCGATGAACCATCCATGGGGCTAGCACCTAAAATTGTGACCATGATTTTCAAGGTAATCACAACCCTGAGGGATCAGGGGGTTACCATCCTTCTGGTCGAGCAGAACGCCAGGGCCGCCTTGAAAATTGCCGACCGGGGATATGTGCTGGAAACCGGAAAAATGGTGCTCCAGGGCAGTGGTGAAGAACTTCTGGTGGATGACGATGTGAAACGGGCCTACCTTGGCCAGGACTATGGTGATTTTTGTGACGGGAGGGATGGATGATGCTTGACATGACTGTTGAAGAAAAGGATCAACTCAAACTTGAGCGGCTCCAGAGTACCTTAAACCGGGCCTTTAAGAATGTCCCGTTCCATCGCAACCGATTCCTGGAACGGCAGCTTCTTCCCGAGCAGATCGTCTCGTTAAAGGATCTGAAAAAACTGCCCCTGATGGACCGCACCCATCTTGGTACCCACTATCCCTATGGGTTATTTGCCGTTCCCCTGCGGGACATTGTGCGCATTCACACAGCACCGGGAACAGGAGCCAGCCCGTCCATCAGCGGCTACACCCGAACCGATCTGCTCGTGTGGAAAAAACTTGTGGTCCGAAGCCTTGAGACGGCCGGGGTGACCAATCTGGATATCATCCAGATCCATCTGCCACCGGGGCTTGCCAACTGGGGCCGGGATTACAAGGACGGCGGCGAGGCCATGGGTGCCGGTGTGATTCCCAACTCCCCCCTCTCCCTTGCCAAGACCCTCATGGTACTGAGGGATTACAAGACCACCACCCTGATCACCACCCCCGCCTTTGCCGAACAGCTCGTGGACCATATGTTTGACCGGGAGCACAACCCCAACGAGCTGACCCTGAAACGGGTCATCCTGGTGGGAGAGCCCGTGGGTAAAAATGCCGTGACTGACCTTGAACAGCGTCTCCATGTGGACGTTTGGCGCCACTACGGCCTGAGCGAAATCCCGGGTCCGGCCATTGCCCATGAGTGCGGCAGCCACTGCGGACTTCACATCAACGACGACCACATCCTGCCTGAAATCATTGATCCGGAAACGGGGACCCCGGTTCCTGTGGGACAAAAGGGGGAACTTGTACTGACCACCCTGTCTGCCCGGGCCTTTCCCCTGATCCGGTTCCGCACGGGAGATGTGGCCCGTTTCCTGACCGAACCCTGCGGCTGCCACTCGCCCCTGCTGAAAATCGAGTGGCTCAAGGAACGGACCGACAACATGATCATCATCTCGGGCATCAAGGTCTCCCAGGACCAGGTAAAGATCTATCTGCAAACGGCCCTGAAGATGGCATGCCCCGACTGCGCCATCGACCGGATCCGCAGGGACGGCACCGAGACCCTGGCCATTTGCCTTGCCATGGACGACGCGCTTTTTTCCGACGAGATCAAGGAACTGGAAAAACTGATCAGCGGCACGGAAACGGCCCTGGCCGAACAGGTGGGCGTGCCCGTTAAAATCCGTTTGATGCAGAAGCTGTAATAAAAAAGATCATAAACGATGGTGATAAAACCCAAAAGACCATACCTGTCCCCATTACAGCCAATGGGCAGATAGAAATCCACATTACCCATAAGATCTGCGTGGGGGTCATCATAATAGCTTAATGCTCCCCCCTGCTATATTTCCCTCCAGGCCATGGACTGCCAGGTTCATTTTGGCCAGTCGAGTGGTGGTTTGTGTAATCCGGTTCAATGGACTCCATGCCTTGAATAATGGCGCCGCCCCGGTCATCGGCATCTGTGATGGACACCTGTTTTTTGGACAAAAGCAAAAGATCAATCTCAAACCGAATCCTCAACTAAACCTAATAGAAACCAAACATATGGGGTCTATAATTCTTTCAAAAAGGATGACAGTATCTGAGCATTATTAACATGATTGATGAGGAGATTTACAAACCATGTACTTCATTCATGATATTCCTGGAAGACTCCGTGTAAAAATAGAATACCTTAAAAACCATCCCGAGCGCCTCAAAGAGGTCCGTCAACTCCTGATCGCCAACGGAGTTCATAAAGTCAAAAGTAACGCCCTGACAGGCAGCACCGTGGTCGAGTACGACCCGGCTCTCATAACCTCCGCCCACCTTCTGGATATTCTCAATGCCAACGGGTATACCATTGATGCAAGGCTGGTCGCCGAAAATCAAAAAAAACGAATAAACAACGAAAAAGTTGCCATGAAAATAACAAAAACCGCTGCATCATGGCTGGCTGGCCAGGTGCTGGAAGCCAACGGATTTTCACTGATTGCAGCCCTTATTTAGCCCAGCAGGGACCTTGCCTGATACAGAACCTGCTGCACCCCTCCTGGTACTCCCCCCCCTTGGTATCAATGGTGCTGTTTCAATACCCTCTTGTTGGATCCGCACCATAACTCCTCTAGCCGGCTTACCCCTTTTTGTCGAAAATTCGTTGGATCCGGCCTTCAAATCCTGATTTGGTTCCATCATCAACACCATTGGCCAAGGCAGTCTCGCAGACAGACACGGCCCTGTCATAGTCACCATCTTCTTCCAGAATTATGGCCAGGACTTTAAAGGCGGGAATCAATCTGGGGGGATCCCCTATTCTGTCGAACACAACCGGCTTCAACGCCTGGAACTCATTGATATACTTGTATGACAAATCAATGGCCCGATCATGATCCTCACTGCTGGCTTTTCTGTTTTTGTAGGCAGACTCGATGCTACGGGTATACAGAACGTGGCGCTCCCAGGGGTCGGTTTCCGTTTCCAGGGTCATGGGGGAGGCCTGGGAAGCTTTTTCGGCATTGTCTCCAGTGTCGCCGGCAGGGGCCTCTCCACCGGCCGGGACCTCTACGCCGGCCGGGGCCTCTCCGCCGGCCGGTGAGGTTTCAGGAAATGACCCTGAAGTCTCCTCTACCAAAGACGGTGGATTGCGTTGACGGCCCTTGTGAAAACAATAATGCAGAACACCCAGAAGAGTTACTGACACCCAGAACATGATACCTCCTTGGATACTGGTAAATTCATGTACCCTGATGAATATGATTGTTGGTCATCCGGCAGCCCCCAGGTAACTTGACAGGGTTACCAGGGCATAAATGGTCAACAGGATTATGCTGAACGTTTTTTTGAATACACTGCCGGACAGGTAAACCCCCATGCCAAAAATGATCAAGGTTCCGATCATGGCAGGAAATAAAACTGTAAAAAAATGAACCGGCGCTGCCAGTCCCTGGCGGGTCACACTGGCCGCTGCGCCGGCAACAAAAAGGACATTCAGGATATTGGCGCCGATAATGTTACCCAGGGCCAGTTCACCAAAACCTTTCCTGACAGCGGCTATGGATGTGACCAGTTCAGGAAGGGAGGTACCCAAGGCAACCAGGGTGGCCGAGATAACCCCTTCGGGAATGTGCAGAACCATGGCCACTTTTGCCACCATGGGGATCAGAAAATGGGCCGCAGTAACGACCAGTCCCGACCCAAGCATGATCTTGCCTAGAATCACAGCAACATGGGTCCCATCGCTCCCGGTATCTTCCTCAACCCCATTATCGGAAGTTTTCTCCCTGAGCCAGTGCAGGGAAGCCCACAGGTAAACACCCAGAAGAAAAAGAAACACAATGCCCATGCCCTGGGGCAGGTGTCCGCCGGTTTTAAGAAAATTACCAGGGACAAAAAACGGAATACACGAGACCACCAAAAGGACTCCGGCAAAAAGCTGAACCCAACCCTGCATCTTGATCCAATTGCTTTTCAGGGATATGGGGGAACACAGGGTGATCAGACCGAGGATCAATCCTGTGTCGCAAATAATGGACCCCACGGCATTGCCCAGGGCAATTTCAGGATTGCCGCCCATTGCTGCAAACACGGAAACCGACACCTCCGGGAGGGTCGTTCCGACACTGACAATGGTGAGACCGATCAATACCCTGGGAATCTTCAGCCTTGCTGAAAGGGTTATCGCCTCGTTGACGAGCAGGTCAGCACCTTTGCCAAGGAAATAAATCAAGGCCGCAATGGTCATAAACAGAACCGGAACGCCGGCGGATGACAGGTACCCCATAAAAAATGCGTCCATTGCCTCCCCCCCTTAATTGCAAAATGTTTTAAACCGGACTTCCATTTCGTCCAAGGTCAGGTTGCTGATATCGTCCATGGTGGTTTGGGTGTCGGTTTCTTGGGATTCTCCGTTGTCTGACGGCTTCCCATGGCTTGGGAGGGGCCTCTGTCGAACGGCCTTGGTCACTTCGTTTGCAATCAGTGGCAGGGTGGAAGCCGCGCCGATCACCAGGCCGTCCATGGGGGTAATGGCTGACAGCCCCAGAAGGCCGCGCAGGGGCGGAAGGGCCAGGGTCAGGGCCTGGGCAGCCAGGGAAAAAACCATGGCCCAGGTCAGAGGTCTGTTTCGGGGCAGCTTTTTACGGGTCAGGATACCGGTGGTTTCAGACCGGCAGGTGATTGCGTGGAGCAGCTGACCAATGGCCAGGCTCTGAAAGGCCAACCCTCCGGCTTGTGCAACTGACCCGTGCCGGGAGATCCCATAGAGCAGGGTTCCCAGTGCGCCGCCAGTGATGGCCGATGACTCCAGGAACATGGTCCTGAAATCCCGGCTGCTGAACAGGGGGTCTGCAGGGTTTCTGGGTTCAAGCTCCATGACGTCGACTTCAGGTTTTTCCAGGGACAGGGCCAAGCCCGGCAGGATGTCGGAAATCATGTTGATCCACAACAGCTGCATTACGTTCAGGGGCGATCCCAGGCCCAGGGCAATGGTCGTGGCCATGAGCTGGATCTCACTGATGTTGGTGGCCAGGGAGTAGTGAACTGATTTTCGGATGTTCTGATAAATGCACCGGCCGTCTGCCAGGGATGCGGCCAGGAGTTCCAGATTGTCCTGGGTCAGGACCACGTCTGCAACGTCCCTTGCCAGGTCTGTTCCAGATCCTCCCATGGCGATGCCGATATCGGCCGCCTTCAGGGCAGGGCCATCATTAACGCCGTCCCCGGTCATGGCCACGGTCTGCCCTGAGGCCTGGATGGCCCGGACAATCTTGAGCTTGTGGGACGGGGTGACCCGGGAATAGACATGAACGTTTTTGGCCCTCTTGACCAGTTCTTCACCGTCCAGGTTGATCAGGTCTGCGGCATCCAGTATCTCCAGGGGCAATCCACCTGAAAGGTTCAGCTGGGATGCAATGGCCCGGGCGCTGATCTCCTGGTCTCCGGTAATCATGACCGTTCTGACCCCTGCCCTGTGAAACTCGGCAATGAGTTCCTTGATGCCTTCCCTGGGAGGGTCTGTCATCCCGATAAGGCCCAGCCAGGTCATCCGGACTTCCAGGTTTTCCACCTCTCCGGTGTCCACGGTTCGGCAGGCAAACCCCAGCACCCTCAAGGCCTTGTTGGCCATGAACCCATTGGCCTGTTCAATCTCTATTCTTGCTTGACGGGTCAGGGGAATTTCACGGCCTCCGGCCATGTAAAAGTCACACCGCTCAAGAACAGCCAGGGGGCTTCCCTTGACCATGACAAGCCGCTGTCCTTGCCCACCGGTCTTGTGCACGGTGCTCATGAAAATCTGACGTTCGGACCGCTGGTTTACAGCGAGCAGTGGCGCCTGTTTCCTGAGCCCCTTGACATCAATGCCCGCCCGGTCCACAAGGTCGGTGAGGGCGCTCTCCGTTGCTGATCCTGAGATATCCAGCCCTCCGTCCGAGCACCTTCCGTTTATTTTGGTTTCGCAGCACAGGGCGCAGGCTGAATATAATTTTTCCAGTTCAGGAATATCCGTGGGTTTTACCACACCCCGGGATGACACCAAGGTGCCCTTGTCAACGGAAAACCAATTTTCATTGGTAAAAATCGACGTTGCCCGCATCTGGTTCAGGGTGATGGTTCCGGTCTTGTCCAGGCAGATGGTCTGGATGGCCCCCAGGGTTTCTGCTGCAGGCAGATGGCGGACAATGACATTGTTCTTCTCCATCCGGCTGATGCCCAGGGCAAAGTTGACCGTGGCAATGGAGGGAAGACCTTCGGGCACAGCCGCTGCAGCCAGGGAGATAGACATCCTCAGCATGTTGAGGAAACCGAATCCCATGGTAAGCCCCATGGCAAACACACCACCGCACACGGCAAGACATCCGTAGATCAGCTGGTCACCAATGGCATCCAGCTGCCGCTCGATGGGGGACTGGGTCTTCTGGGTCTCATTGAGCAGAACCTTCAGCCTGCCGATCTCCGTGCGTCTGCCGGTGGCAACCACCACGGCAAGCCCCTGGCCGCCCGTGATGCAGGTACCCATATACACCATGTTATTTCTGTCAGCCAGGGCGACATCCGCCTCTTTTAAAGAACGTGCATGTTTTTCCACCGGCAGGCTCTCACCGGTGAGCATGGACTCATCTATGGTCAGCTGGGATGCATGAATGATTCTGCTGTCCGCCGGCACAAAGGAACCGGGTTTCAGAACCAGCACATCGCCCGGCACGACCTCCTCCGCATGGATAAACACGTGCTTGCCGTTGCGTACCACCTCGGCCATGTGATGGACCAGGTCGTTGAGGGCGTCGATATTCTTTTCCGCTTTGCTTTCGGTTACGTACCCGATGGCAGCGTTGGCCACCACAACGCCGAATACGATCACCGCATCCAGGACACCGCCCATGGCAATGGAGACGCCGGCCACGGCACCAAGGAGGTAAACCGGCAGGGAGTTCATCTGACCCAGAAAGATCTCAATCTTGGACCGGCACTCTGTCCTGGGGAGCACATTTTCGCCAAACTCCCTTTGTTTAGCAAGAACACTGTCCTGGGTAAGCCCCTGGCCCGGATCCGATCCAAAATGGTCGGCAACCTCTTTTCCCGGCCGGGTGTGCCAGTCATCTTCCGATAATTTCTGCCGGCCCTGGATCAACGTCTGGATTTTGTCCATGATTTTGCGGGCACTGGACTTATCTTCCGGACCGGATGTTTCTTCAACATACTGCCCATGGTCATGGACCTTTGTCCGGGAGGTGTTCCGGGTAGTGATCTGTGCAATGGCATCCTGGAGCATCCCGAAAATTTCCGCCGCACTGAAACCAGGATCATACTGCACCAGGAGGGTTCCGGTCAGGGAACTGGCCGAAATGCGTGTGACCCCCTTCAGGGATGCCAGCCGGACCGTGAGCCGGTTTTTATAGGTCTCCGACCGTTTCAGTCCAGGCACGCGGTAACGCGCCCTGCCTGGGATACGGATATGAACAGGTTTCAGCACCTCCATTTCAGCAACTCCTCTTTTTTAACCTTTTAAACAGGCAATTGATCATGCCGTATGGGAATCTCCGTCATCGTGGACATGAACGCCGTCACTGACATGACCGTAAAATTCCCTGTTGTAGATAGTGGAGGCAATCCAAAGGGCCGAGAACCAGTTGGGCAGCGCCAGTTTTCCCCGCATGATCTCCCGCATGGCATGGGCGATCAAAAGGACAAAAACAGAACCGGGCATATCCAGGATGCCGCAGGAGAGTTTCCGAATACCGTCATCAATCCTTTTGATCTGGGTTCTGGCTACCCTGGCAACAGTGACCGGGGCCTGACTACCATGGATGTTTAGTCGGAACAGCCCGTTCTTCTGCCCATGGCGGACCACGGAATCAAGATCAAGATCCGGACACTCCAAAAGCAGGCTTCCCGTAACAGAATTGATGCGGATAGACCCATCTTTAAATGCCTGGCTCAGGGTCTCCGAAACTCTATTAAAATAACGCTCCCTGGGGGAGGGAATTGCGAAGATCTTGAGCCGAACACGGCCTTTAATACAATGTGTCACTGTTGCTTCAGGTAAAATCTCCATGTCAGTCACCAAGAAAAATCACTCTTCCACGGTTGCTTTGGACGCAACCTCTGCCTTGGCCTCGGCAGTAATGTCTTCCAGGGATTCTTTGGCCTCGGCAATGGTTACCTTTACACCGTCATAGGCGATCAGGGTGCCTTTGATCACCGACTTGATAATGGGTTTGGCCACGCTGCCGAGAATGGGAAGCACAATCGGAGCCAGAAGAACAACACCAACGCCAATGGCAACGTTTCCAGCAGTCAGCCCTTTGGGGATATATTTCATGACACAACCTCCTTTAAAAAAGATAATAATGGAAAAGATTCATATGGAATCTTTACAAAAAACCATCCGGCAGCAATTGCCGGTTGAACCCAGCTTTTAACAGCTATTAAAACAACAAAAAAAAGCTGGAAGTTTGGGTAAAAATTTCTTTCTTTCCTGCACACATTTTCAATCTCCAAGATAGATAGCATCCTAAAATAGGGGGGGGGGGTGTCAAGCAAATATTTTTTTTTTGTTAAAATTTCGTTAGGTTACAATAAATACGGTCGCACAAAGACGACCGCAGTAATGTTCATTTGAAAACTAACCGAAACCGAATATCGCCCTAATAAAAATCAAACGAAAATATTATAGGGATAAATCAATTGCGAAAAACCATTTCATGCAAAAAAGGGTTCAAATGAACACCATCCAGCTTAGCCCGTTTTCCCCGGATAAAGGGTTTTCCCTGTCGGACCGCCAGACCCGGATGGCCGAGATGATCCGCCAAAGGGGTTTCATCCGTGTGGACGTCCTTGCCCAAAACTTCCAGGTAACGTCCCAGACAATTCGCCGTGACCTGAACCTGCTGTGCGAACACGGCATTGCAAGGCGGACCCATGGCGGAGTTCAGAAACTGGAGATGCCGGGCAACTTGAGCTATGCATGGAGACAAATTCTTAACAGCCATGCCAAACAGGCCATTGCCCGGGAGGTGGCCCGCCATGTTCCCAACAGAGTTTCCGTGGCCTTGGGCATTGGTACGACGCCAGAGATTGTATTCAAGGCGTTACTCGACCATGGGCACCTGCGGATCGTCACCAACAACATGACCATTGCCATGCTGGCCTGTGCCAACCCGACCTTTGATGTAACCATTGCAGGCGGGCGCCTCAGGAACGCGGGACGGGATGTCATGGGTGACGGCATGGAAACCCTGTTCAAGGCCTATAAAGTGGATATCGGCATCTACGGGGTGGCCGGGGTTGACGAAGATGGAACCCTTCTGGATCTCCATGAAGAGGAAGTCAAGGTCCGGCAGATCATCCGGCAAAACTGCCGCAGCGCCTATCTTGTTCTGGACCAAACCAAATTCGGACGTGCCGCCCATGTACGGGGAGGAAAGATAGATGAGGCAACCAAGGTGTTCTGTGACGGAAAACCGCCCGAACCTATCCCTTCCATGATCCGGCGTTCCGGGGGTCAGCTCATGGTGTGTGGACAAGGCAACACACCATGAACCCCATTGACAATTACCGTTATGACGGATGGAATCGTTCAGGCGATAAATTCGGATATGGAAGCTTTGATGAGATCCCTGATGGCCTCACCCGCTCAAATTTCTCCTTGTCGGATCCGGTCACATGTTCAGGATCGGGAAACGGCCAGTTTAATCGACGGGCAATGCCGGTGAACACAGGACACTTTGCATCGGTTTCTGCATCGCAAACAGTTCAAATGGTCCCCCTCTTTAAAGAATTTGGGAAGCCAGTTCCGACAGCTCAGATCGTTCGCCCTTTTCAAGATTGATATGGGCGTAGAGTTTTTGTCCCTTCATCTTTTCAATGATGTAGGCAAGGCCATTTGTCTGACTGTCCAGATAGGGGTGGTCGATCTGCATGATATCTCCTGTAAATACGATTTTGGTTCCTTCCCCAGCCCGGGTGATGATGGTTTTCACCTCATGGGGGGTGAGATTCTGGGCTTCGTCCACGATGAAGAAAACCCGAACAATACTTCGTTCCCGGATATAGGAGATGGGGGTAATCACAATTTTTTCATCCTCCAGAAGCTGGGAAATGGGTTTTGCACGCCCCTCACCTTGAGTGTTGGCCTGATTTTGCAGCACGGCGAGATTGTCATAAAGCGGCTGCATGTAA
This sequence comes from Desulforapulum autotrophicum HRM2, assembly GCF_000020365.1. NCBI lineage: Bacteria > Pseudomonadati > Thermodesulfobacteriota > Desulfobacteria > Desulfobacterales > Desulfobacteraceae > Desulforapulum > Desulforapulum autotrophicum. Next base: position 4,642,599 of record NC_012108.1, read on the forward strand.
GGGTCCAGCTTGGAAGCCATATCCCCGGGCAGATATCCCAGATCTTTGTTACTTAAGGGCACCACCGGCCGGGCAATGAAGATCTGCCGGTAACTGCGACGGGTCTCCAGGGCCGCCGCCAGGGCAAGGAGGGTTTTTCCCGTGCCGGCTTTGCCGGACAGGGTCACCAGGGGAATGTCCGGATTGAGCATGGCATTTAGGGCAAAGGCCTGCTCCGAGTTTCGGGGTTTAATTCCATAGCAGACCCGGGATTGAATCCGCCGTATGGTCTGCCGACCTGCATCAAAGCAGGCCAGGGCTGAACTTGAGCCGTTTTTCAGGATGAGATTTTCATTGGCCAGCAGTGAAGGGGCCTGGAGCAGATTTGAAACGTCCAATTCATAGGGTTTCTGAAAAAGATGTTCCAGCATCTCATGTTTAATATTTTCTATCACCTGCATGCCGCTGTAAATATCTAAAGGATCTTTAACATATTGTGATTGATAGTTTTCGGTTTTCACCCCCATGGACCGGGCCCGCAACCGCAAATTTACATCCTTGGTGACCAGTACCACCTTATCAAACCCATGGGTTCTGGCGTGACAATAGGCAATGTTGAGAATTCTGACATCCGGCGTAATACCGTTGAAATTACTTTTCACCTTTTCATCCATGGGCAGATCCAGCAGGATGGAGATGGTTCCCTCCCCGTTTTCCATGGGCGCCCCGCCATTGGTGAGCATACAATCACTGGACAGGCCGTCCAGGGTTCGTAGAAAATCTCTGGCATTGCAGTGAATCACATTATTCCCTTTTTTAAATTTATCCAGCTCTTCAATAACAGTGATGGGAATACAGATACTGTTATCCTTGAATTGATGAATACAGCCGCTATCGTGGAGAATGACGTTGGTGTCCGGAATAAATTTTTTTTTCATGGCATCCCTGATGATTCTGTTATTGTCATGGTGCCAAAGCATCTAACGGCACCCATAATAAAAAAAATATCAACATTGTGTCAGAGTAGGATTTTAAATCAGTTTATATGAAACCCTCGCCAAAGCATTGCAAACAGAGGCGTTTCATCATTTGTTGAGGCCGGAGCCATACCTCGCTCCGGCCATGCCGGTTATATTTTAAATTCATCAAGGCTGAAATCCAAAAGGAAAAAGGGGCTGCTCCGAGAAAACGAAGCGCGCAATGTACTCTAAAGTGGGGAGCGGTTCGCCTCCAACATGGTCTGGAGGATAATTAGGCCGGCCACAGCGTTAGTTGAGTGGTTAGAAAATTTTTAAAAAACAATCTACGCATCCTGCTTGTCCTTTTACCCGTTTTATGGGAAACCTCCAGGACATGATCAAAAGTATCGCCGGAAATGCCGACAGCCTTGGAACCTCGGCCAACTCTCTTGTCTCCCTCTCCCAGTCCATCTCCAGCGGTTCGGACAACATGTCGGAACGCTCCTGCTCAGTTGCTGCGGCTGCTGAGGAGATGAGCGCCAACATGAACTCCGTTGCAGCGGCCAACGTCAACATGGTGGCCTCGGCCATGGAAGAGATGAACGCCACGGTAAGGGAACAATCTAAGCGCCGAAGATCTTCAAAAACTCGCCCACCAGCTCCAGAAGCTGGTAGGCCGATTCAAGGTGTAATGGCGGCACCCCTGTGGACAAGGTTGGCAGGCTCCTTTATCATAAAAACCGGGTCATCGGTGTCACCGGGGTGGATTTTTCCATGGATGCCATGCGGGATCTGGTTCTGAAGATCAAGCCCTATACCACCGGTTACGGTTTCCTGATATCGGAAACCGGAATCATGGTTGCCCATCCGAAAAAAAACCTGGTGGGGGAGAACGTCAGGAAATTCGTATTCCAGACCACCTTCGACCGCATCACCCTGGGAGAACCCGCGATTGAAGAACATCTGTCCACCATCACCGGCAAGCCCAATGCCTATGTATTTGTCCCCATAACCCCGGGCAGGACCGGGATGGCCTGGGGTATTGCCGTGGCCGTCCCGGTGGATGAAATCACGGTCGGAGCCCACGCCCTTAGAAACATCAGCATCCTCATCGCCGTGATAACAGCGGCCAACGCCAGAGACTCCATGGCCGAACTGGGCCAGGCGGCCTAGGAGAATTCAAAATAGTCTCGATCTCGCCATTTGCCTTCATCTCTTTAATCACGGCAATATATTGTTTTATAAAATCATCCTTATAACCAAAGGCACCGTTATCCCTGTTGGTGAATCCAAGGTAGCCCTGTTCTTTGCTGATATCACAAGCAATCACCAGTTCTCCTTTAGAAGGATCATATTCGCCATTATCCTTGAGACGTTTTAGTTCCCAGAGCATGGCGTTTTTATCATTGATATAGCCGTCTATGCGGCCGGATATCAATTTTAGCAGGTTAGAGCGACCGTTTGCAGTTTCTTTTTATGGGAAAATCTCCTTTTTGTGAATTACAAAACCGTTTCAAAAATCCTCACCCCGATATAAACATGGATGCAAGTTATGGTAATGGCGATTTCAAGGGAAGGCGGATAATGAATATGCTCAGCTTTGTTTTCAAAGGAGGCCATTGCCTGGGATCCGTTTTGGAGGATGTTGAAGAGCACCTGCTGAATTTTTCCGGTTTCACAGGGTACCTTGGGCATATCCGGATCAAACTCCCTGACGATCTTTATCGTTCTGAAGTCGTATTTTTTTTCAGATTATAATCGTTTTGGGACAATTCCAGGGTATTGTTGATCAATTGGGCCAGGTCCGCAGGTGAAAAATCCCCCTCCCCCTTGCGGGCAAAACTGAGCATGTTTTCAATGATGGCGGCGGTGCGGCTTGCGGATTCGGCGATGGTATCCAGCATCTGAGGAATATTCCTGTCCGCCAGATAGTTTTCCAGGACCTCCATGGATATGCCGAATTTTTCTGCAATAGCTTTGTTTTTTGGAAGTGATGACCCCAGCCTGTTTTTCACCACCTGGCTTGCCTGGATTACAGAGGAAAGGGGATTGTTTATCTCATGGGCCATGCCTGCGGCAAGGCCTCCCAGGGAAAGCATCTTTAATAGACGAATGGCTCCGCCGCCGGATACGGATGTGTTACTGGAAGCAGTGGCGCTATACCCGTACCAAAGTCCGAAATCTTCTCAAATTAGGTACTTTCAAGAGACAAGCCATTATGACAGCACTCAGCCGAAAAGGGCCATGGCATCTTTCCAGAACCATGGCAGCACAATCCGGCATGACCAATAAATGGCTATCGGAGCAGGGGTTAATCTCTGTCAAAGAACAGTGGGTGAACATTCATTACCCGGCCACGGCCAGGTAAAATTGGTGAAGCGCCCTGTGCGGACCCGCATGCAGGGTGCTGTGGGGGCTGGGGGATTAAAACCCCCGGCTACCCGATTCAGGCGCAAGGCGCCTGGGCAAGGAGCTGGACTTTAGTCAGCACCGCGGTTCACGGCGGCGCAGCCGCCGTGAACTATAACATCTGCGGTTCACCCGCAGCATGTTTTTGTTGAAAGTCTTACAGTTTTTTGTTTAATTTTTTCATCATATTGTTGCATAAATTCAACAAATACCATATCATCTATTTCCAGGTCTTAATTCCCAACCAGCTATACACGAAAAGTTTATCATTATTATTGGTTTGCTCATGGCCCAGTCAGCAACATATAATCTTAATGTTTACCAGCAGCGCAATCCTAAGGCAAGCGCATATTACAAGTGTGTCGAAAATCATTTTGAAGAGCTGGAAAGGGCATGGGATGATATATATGCATCCCGGTACGGTTTCTGGCGGACATACGTCATGACTGTGATTTATAGATATCTCGACTGCGGTGATCTCCATATGGGATTTGCCAGGGTGCGTTGTGAAGAATGTGGTCATGAGTATTTATTGGCTTTTTCTTGCAAACGGCGGCAGTTCTGTCCATCCTGCCATCAGAAACGGGTAATTGAATATGGTGAGTGGCTGTTGGCGGAGGTGCTGAAAGATGTCCCTCATCGGCAGTGGGTTTTCAGTATTCCCAAACGGCTGCGGATTTATTTTCTGTATGACCGAAAACTGCTGGCAAAATTGTCGATTTGTGCCTGGAAGGTGATGAATGCATATCTTAAATCCGTTGTTTCCGATGATACTGCCGTTCCTGGTGCTAGTATCGCAGTCCAGACTTACGGAGATTTTTTAAATTTCAATCCTCACCTGCATGCTATAACCACTGACGGCTGTTTTCTCGATGATGGCAGTTTTAAAACTGCCCCAGGTTTTATACTGGAAGATCTGGAAGAAATTTTCCAGTATGAGGTGCTGAAAATGCTCAAGAAAGAGGGAAAAATTAATGATGCCGTCATTGAGAATATGCTTTCATGGCGCCATAGCGGTTTCCATGTTTATATCGGTGATAGGATAACGCCTTCAGACAAAACCGGTCTTGGCAACCTGGCACGCTATATTATCCGTGCCTGTTTCTCCCAGGAACGAATGGTCTATGTCCCGGCTGAAGACTCAGCAGATGGTGTTGCCAAAGTGGTCTACACATCAAAAGACAGAAAGTCCCGGAAAGTTTTTAATGCACTGGATTGGCTGGCTCGCCTGGTGACCCATATTCCCGGAAGATATGAGCAGACGGTTAGGTACTACGGTTTTTATTCGAACAAATCCCGAGGGATGAGAAAAAAGACTGGTACGGATGATACCATTCCTGCCGTTATGCCAAATGATCTGTCCTCCAAAGAATCACGGCAGAACTGGGCACGCCTGATCCAGAAAATTTATGAAGTTGATCCGCTTGTGTGCCCCAAATGCCAGGGTAAAATGAAAATCATCAGCTTTATCGAAGAACTTGATGTCATTGAAAAGATACTGCGCCACCTTGATCTCTGGGATGTCCGCAATCATGACCCGCCGCCGCAAAAGGTTCCAGATTATATCCTTGAACTGGTCTGTGATGAGACAGACTCTATGATTCCGGAATTAGAGCACTGGTATTGATTTTTTTGAAATTGGATTGAGGGATTACGGTGACCTATACTCAAAATTCGCTCTATTCTGGAATTTTTTTAAAAATCTGAAACTATTTCCTGCCTGCTTTTTTGATCTTGATTTTTGTCTTGACTTAAGCTGACATCCCCTGATACAAGCACAACATGTTGTGCCCTGTATCAGGGGAGGAGTATATTTTTTAACTTTTGGGATATTCAATACTTTCTTTAACAAAAAGCAAGTTCTTATCCCTAAAAGCAAGTTCTTATCCCTATCCCTATCCCTTAAAAGTGTCAATAATGCAAGCCTGACCCGCCTGGATAAATTTCTCATTGGCCGAAAAGATGACCAAGCCCTGATTTTCATATTCCTTTAAAAAGGGGGCATGCCGGTTATTCCGGGTGGTCAAACGCGGCCACCCAGATGGCCATTATTTTGTCATTGAACAGATAAAAATATTTCATCAATGATCGATACGCCGGCCGTTTGCACACTGAAAGGCAAATTCCGGCGGCATCCCGGGGGGGATATCCATAAACCCCGCAGGAAATGGCAGGAAAGGCAATTGATTGACACCCGTGGGACAGCGCCAGATCCAGGCTATTCTGATATGCAGAAGAGAGAAGCTTTTCAGGGTCTTTGTCAATTCCATACCTGGGTCCCACAGTATGGATGACATATTTTGCCTTGAGATTTCCGGCTTGAGTAATTCTTGCTTCCCCGGTGGGGCAGCGAATTCCGTTTTCCAGGGGAACCTTTTTACATGCTTCGAGCAGTTTAGGGCCAGCAGCCCTGTGAATCGCTCCATCCACCCCGCCGCCCCCAAGCATCCCGCAATTGGCGGCATTGACAATGGCATCTACAGCGGCCAGGGTAATATCTCCCTGGACAATTTTTATGTTATCCATATCCTTCTATTCCGTGTGTGGGTTCTGTTAACGACATGCTTTCCAGGACTTCATTCTCCCGGTCAGACAGTTGCCCCTTTACCAGGCGCTCAAATCAGCTCGAAAACCAGGCTTCTGCCGCCTTTTTCTGGTCTCTGGCAAAAGCCTTTATTTCCAGGCCTGGATACAGCGCACCTTCAATTTCACTTGCCATTTTCAACCACGCTTCGTCCGTTAAAACAGCAACGCGATCAAATTTTTTCATAAGGGCAAACATCGAGGGAAATCGTGACAGCTCAATACCGATTGCCCCAAATGACGGCAGGTTATAATCCACGATATCATAGAGCATCCTGCCCTTTTCAATACCTTCGGACTTATCAACCAACTCGTCCAAGGCTTTCTCCATCAGCGCTGAATCCAATCGTCCACTCATCTCGATGTCCAGGCGGTTTTCATTCACCCGTGTGACTTTAAACATTTCTACGCTCCTTTATGCTGATTGTTGCGCCTGGTTCTGCCGGCAGCCAGGCAAAACCGTTGCCCCATATACTTTCTAATACGCCATGCGGCCCAGGGATTTCAGGATCAGGGTAAACCCCATGGCCATCATGCCGGTAAGGCCCATGCCGCAGGAAAAGCCGGCCAGAAGAACAGGGGCGTATTGACGCCAATTTTTTCCATACCGTTTTAAAAAATAGAACCGCCCGAGAAAGGCCCCTGTCACCTCCAGGATAAGGCCGTGGGGAGTGCTCTGGCCAAGGCCCCGGACCACCCCGTACACAAGAAGGATGGGAAGCCCGAGAATGCTCAGGATGGCGTAGGCGACAACACCGAACACCACGCCGGAGCCAACGGTCACTGCATTCAGGGCCTGGTAGAAAAGCGAATTGCCCTCCAGGGTCGAGGTCTGCATCAACAGGGTGTTCAGGGCCTGGAGGTGCCACAATTCCTGGGCGTAGGGATAACTTGCAGAGGGAATGGGGGCCAGGCGCCAGATGAACTGGGAAAAGAGCAGGCTTGCGATCATGACCACGGGAAACACCACAAACTCGGCCTTGATGATCCCCCGAAAACTTGTTCCGGTAAGCTCGATCTGGCGGAAGTTGACCGTGGCCTCGCCATAGTTGTGCATGGGAATGGGGGCGTACCAGATCTCGATCCCGCTGTAACCAAAGTATTTTGCCCCGGCAATAAAACTTGCCTCCCGCACAAGGGGAAGGGAGACAAACTGGCCGGCAATTCCCTCCATGCGTGCCGTGATGTAGGAAATAACCGGGGTGTATACAAACCCATACACCAGGAAAAAGATCCAGGGGAACGAGGGCACCAGGATCATGCACAGCCCCACATAGGAAAGGGTTGAAACCACATAGATGGCAATGGCGATGCGGATGTCAAAATCGCCCCTGCCCTTTGGGGGGTGCAAAAGGTCCCTGAGACTTCCCCTGGGCCGGGCTCCTCCCTTGAACGAACGGAACACCTGCCACAGGGCAATGAGACCAATGGAAAGCCCGAGCCCGATGCCGAAGCTCATGTAAAAATCCAGATTATTGGCAAACACCGTCTCCACCGTTCCCATGCCCGGATGCCACTTGGTCAGCACACCGTGGTGGTAGAGGATGGGATTGGCCACAATGGTGATCACAAGCCCGATCAATCCGCCGATCACTGCCCAGAAGGGCAGCACCATGCCGATGAACACCAGGCCCAGATCAAGCTGAATGCCCGTGGCAACGGCGGGAAGAATCCCTTCAGTGTGCCGGGTCAGCTCGATCCAGGGAATGGGAATAAGCCGGATGGGTTCAGTAAAAATCAGCCCCGACAGGGTCGGAAGAATGACGTAAACTCCCCCAAACAAAAAACCGATCACGGCCCCAATGGAAAAAACCCGCCATTTCCAGCTCTTTTTCTTGTCCTCGGCAGATTCTGCCAGGGCCATGGTGCCAAGGGCGCCCACCGGGGCCATGGGAAAGGGGAGCTTTTCAACGTCGGATGTGATCCTGTAAAGGGCATAACCCAGGCCAAACTGGTCCACCCGCTGGATAATCTGGGCCCCCACCAGCAGCAGGATGGGGACCAACCAGTCCCTGTGGAAAAAGGTACGCTCCACAAGGGATTCAGACCCGGCATGGGGAGCGATCCACGAGGGGATGAACTCAGTGATGCCAAGCATCCTGGCCGCATCCGAACCAACAAGGTACTGGTTCCACAAAAGTCCCTGGAAGGGGGATGCCATGGCAGCGCCCGCCATGTAGTAGAGAAGAAAGATCTCCTGCTGTTTGAGCTCAGAGTAAGCCCGCTTGGCAATCTCGGCAAATAAAATAATGGTCACCCACCTTGCCGCAGGCCCGATACCCGTTCCGATGACAAGCTGAAGATACATGCTGCCGGGCATCATGAGAAACCCGATGAACACGGCCCCGACCACGCTCTTCCAGTTAAACCCCTCCTCAAACGTATCGGGCACCTTCATCAGATCCCGGTATTCCTGGAGTTCCTTGTCCTCGTACATCCTCTCTCCTATTGGGTCCCGGTGGGGGTCAGGCGTTGCCTGCTGTTGTTTTTAAGGCCATGGCCCATGAAATGTTCTCCTGAAACCATTGTGGACTATCCGGGCAGCACCTGGTAGCCGGTCTGGGTAAAGAATCCAATGATGGCAAAGGTGCCGCCCATGAGAAAATCGCCCATGATAAACCCCACAAAGAAATAACGCATGCGCTTGTAAAGAGCCACTCCGCCATACCGAAGGCAGAGGGTGTTGAAAATCCAGCCGATGAAAAAACTCAGCCACAAAATCTTCATGGCCGAGCTGTAGACCATGAGATACCCGATGGGATGGAGCGGCCACCAGTAAAACCGCTGGTAGCAGACCAGAAGAGCGGCCATGATCACGGCCCCCACAAGGGCAAACATCCGGATGGAGTCGCCCTGGCCCGGGGCATCATGCAAGAGCGGGACAATATTGTTGTAAACCGAAACCGTGGTCCTTGTGGCCCAGTCAAGGGAGAGTTCCCGAATGCCATAACGGTAACAGACAAGAATCATGGCAACGGCCGAAACCATTAGACAGATCACCATGGAGAAAAACACGGCGCCTGCGATGGTGACGTGGGAGCGGGACTGCCTTGCCACCCTGTGGGTATGGAGAATCGACGGCATCACCGACTCCCTGAGATCCACGAACATCACCTTTTGTGTGACCCCGGCCACCAGAAGGCCGATGTCTGAAAAAATCCGAAGCCCCATAAGGGTGTTGATGGCATCCAGGGGTGCCACGGTCAGGGTGAAATAGGTGACCCCGCCCTGGCAGACCACCCGGGTGGCCACCATCATGAACATGAGGGAGAATACGAGCAGCACCACAGCGGCCACAAAGGTCATCCCATGGAACATGAACCAGGCAACCAGGATAAAAAAAGCCAGCAACGTTCCCCAGAACACCATCCTGTCTGTCCGCTCATGGACGCAGGGGGTCGGGCCGTGTTTAACAAAAAAAGCGTGCTCTGCCACCTCTTTCATGTAAAACCGGGCAAGCCAGACCAGAAAGAAGAAAAATACGATAAATGCCCCGATCATCTGGGTCTCTTCCGGCCTTGAAAGGGTGGGGCCAAAGGTGATGCCAAGCTCGGAGGCGGGAAAGCTGTTGCCGGTCACCTGGAGTATGCCGGTGAACAGAGCCCCGGCAAGGAAAAAAAACCAGAAGGAAAAAGACACCTGCTTTGAGGCAAGGTAGGCAAACCCGATGAAGGCCGGGTAAAAGTAGAGCTTGAGCTTGACAAACCCTGCAAACAGGCCCTGCTTGGGAAAATAGGACCCGGCAAGGGCCAGGGTGTTGATCTGGGGCACCCAGGGAAAATAAAAGTTGAGCCCGTTGAGCCCATGGAGAAACACGGGTATGGCAATGCCTGCCAGAAGAAACCGGTTGGCAAAAAAACTCCCCACCCGGTTCTCATCAACGGCCTGTTCCATCATCTTGGGCAGAATAAGAAGGGGAAAATTCATCCGCTCGTTGGTGGTTGCCTGGCGGTTGATCAGGTTGACAAGGCAGAGCAACATAAAATAGGCGCAGATCATGAACAGGCCCCAGGATAAAAACGGCCGGATCCAGGCCTTCCAGGGAACGGCGGCGGCAAGGGCCAGCCATCCCATGTTCCGACCGCCTTCAATGCCGTTGTAGAGCATGTCAACTGCGGCCTGATCCTTGGGAAAAAGGGCGTCGGACAGCAGGGGCGACAGGGTCGCCTGCCACCCGGGCTCGTTGGCGCCAAAGTAGAGGGGGGCTGTGATATTGATGAAAAAGGTCCTGGCAAACCCGGTATAGGCAATGCCCGCCACTAGCACCATGAGCATCCAGGCAAAGATCAGCTCAAGGCCTGTCATGGGAATCCGGCCGGGAAAGATCCGCCGGGCAAGGGTTGTCAATACTGTCATCCACACCAGAATGTAAAAGGGTGCCAGGGGAAAATAACCACCGCCCAGGGGAGTTGCCCCGCGAACCACATTATTAAAGGGGGTCAGGGCGCAGATGATGATTGCAAAAAAAATCCCGACAATATAGGCCCTGGGACGGATCACATGGGATGGAACAGGATCAGTCACCTTGTATCCTCCTCTGGTTCTGGCTCTCGCTCTGGTCAAGGGAGCCGAAAAAAGTACGCCATTGCTCTTTGTTCTCCCGGTCCAGGGATCGCCAGACCAGAAGTTTCTTTCTGATGCCATTCACAAACCGCTGATTGGCACGGGCCCAGGCGTTGTGTTCTCCTGCCCTGCGGGTGATCTCCATGACAATGGAGACATAACCCTTCTGGGTTTGACTTTCGTTGAAAATCAGGGAGACATCCTGCATTAACCCCAGGTCAAAGGGCGAGACCCAGGCCCTGAAGCAGATGGAAAAATTGTGGGTGGCCGAATCCACAGAGCGTATAACCCCAAGATTATCTGAGGTAAAAACATCCTGGGAAATCTCCCGGTGGGCATCAAAATAGTCAAACAGATAACCTGCCGCACTGACCTCATCATTGCCGTGCATGAGAAAGGGAAGGTCAACGGTCATCTGATCTCCCTTGGTGATCGAAAGTTTCCAGGATTTTTCAACATCCGGGATGGCGATGGCGGCCGCAACCCTGGACGGATACACGGCCGATACCAGCACCACCCCCATGACCATGGCCATGGCCCCCACCCCGGCAAGGGACGAGTAGTTGACGGTGATGCCCGCAAGAAGGGGGGTCCCGGCAAACACCGTTGCCACGGTCTGGGCCAGAAGATAGCCGAGAACAACACTTAAAACCGCATAGGACATGGCCTCGGCTACAAAGAGGATCGAAACATGCAAGGGTGCCATGCCCACCGAGGTGTAGATGGCGATCTCAGGCTTTCTCTCGTAAACGCTTCCGATCATGGTGTTGAGAACAATGAAGATGGAGATGAGAATGGGCACAAGGATGTTGGAAATGCCGCTGTAGTCAAGGGTGTCGCTGGCGCTGTAGAGATAAACCCCGTTTTTTTCCCCGGAAAAGAGCCACAGCCCGAACCGGTCCACAAAATTGTTGCCCACGGTTTTAACGTCCCCTCTAGCGTTCATGGCAACGGACACCGAATGGCCGCCCATGGAGACAAGGGTGCCATGGGGGATGATGATGGTTCGGTCAAACCCAAGGTGGCGGTAACGGCTCTGGAAAGTTTTGATCTCCTGGCCCGACTCCATGGCCTCCATTTCAGCCTCGCTGGTCTGCTGGAACACCTCGTCCGGGAAGATCACCGGGCTCAGGGGTTCGCCGTCAAGGTCGTTGAAATCGTCAAAGGTCCGTTCGTTGAAAACGGCAACGACCCTGAAGGGAATGGACCAGATCTTGATGGTTGCCCTGCCGATCTCTTTCAAATCAAGGCCAAGGCTTTTGGCCATGGTTTCTGAGATCATCACCGTATAGGGGTCATCCTTGGCAAACCATTGCCCCTTTATGCCCTGGCGACCAAAACCTGAGATCACCGGTTCCTGGGGGGACAGACCGATCACCCCGTGGGCCTGGGCCGTGTTGTTTTTAAATTTCAGGGGAACCGACATGGCCCGGGTTCTATCGTCCGTCCCGAGCCAGGCCCGGGCTGTAAACCCATGGCGGGTTTCAAAGGCCGTCCCAAGACTTGTGACGGCGGGCTCGGCAAGGGGGTTCCAGTCCAGCTTTTTCACGAGCATGCCATGGTAGGGGGCAAGGGCGCCAAACACCATGCGGGAATGATGGCGGATATTTTTGACCGAGGTGAAACTCATAACGGTAAAGGTGAGGATGATCAGGGTGGTGCAGGTGAGGATGGTTCTGAGCCGCCGCCGTCGAAGATTGGTCACCCCCATGAAAAACGATGCGGAAAATGCGGCAATCAAACCGATCTCGTTCTCTTCCGGAAGGGCCTGCCGGGCGTTCTTGATCCCCTCTTCAAACCTTAGAAAAATGATCCATGCCACAAGGGCCGACAGGGCAAGGATAAAAAAAGCAAGGATTACCACCACGGGCGAGTAGGCAAGGTCAAAGGCCGGGTGAACATTATAGATGATGGCGATCAGCCCGATGAGAATAGAAAGAAAGGCAATGATCCGTTTGTAGATATTGCTGAACCCAAAGGCAAAACGCTCAAAACAGAAGGCAAAGGGTATGAACAGGGCAATGTAGAACAACACCCCGAACAGCACATCCTTTTGCACGGATTCCACATGCTGGTAGACCCTGCCGGCAAGGGCCAGGGAGGTTGCGGCCGCGGAAAAAAACCGGTCGTACACCCCGGCCTCGAACCATTGTCTGGCCTGGTCAAGGGCAAGATTTCCACTGGCCCGCAGATCCCTTATTTTCTGGTTGTTGATCCCCTTTTCTTCCAGGTTATCGATCCTGGGATTCAACAGTGCCCACATGTCCCCTGCCGCAAGGAACTGGGTCGGGGCGATCAAAGGATAATCGTCAATAAGATACCCCTTTCCCTGGGGATGGACGGGATCGGCATGGGTCAGAATCAGCTTCTTTGTGAGCAACGAGTCTGAAAGGGTCAGCTTAAGGGGAGTTCCAGGTGCAAGAAAAACCGAACACAGGGTCGATTCCCTGGTGTCGATGCGGCTGTACCAATAGCGGATGGGCGGGGCTTCAAGCCTGCCGTCCAGCACCTGGATCTTGGTCATGTAGTCAAAGTTCCGTGGTTCCAAAAGGTTCACAAGGGTGGTTTGGGCGCAGGGAAACATCACAAGATCGGTCCGGGTGGAAAGGCGGCTCACCTTAACCCGATACCCGTCCTTTGAGGTCTGTTTTTTGTCAACGGCCAGGTTGATCTTGCCCGTTTCAGGGTCAAACCGATACCCCTCAATGATCACCTTGTGCAGGGAGTGTTTCTTATCGGCCACCCCTTTGATGTAAAAATCACCCGTCCCATCCACCATTGCATGGTGAATTGCCTCGCCCTGGAACGACATCACCACTGCCCCGGTTGATGGCTCATCGGCAAACACCTCGCCAAAACGAAGGGAGTTGGCCCTGCCCTGGATGGTGGCAAAACCGTTCTTCAACCCCCGATTCGTTGCAAGTTCAGGGACCTGGGCAACCTGTGCAATAAGCTGCTGGACATACTGGCCCTGGGCCGCTGCCCCGGCAAGGTCAACACGGTCGACACCATCATCCGGGGTTCCCCAGGCCGGGCGGGCATCATTGACCGTGGCAAGGGTGATGCCAAGGAATCCCCCAAGCTGACTTACCTCGCCCCCCAGGGCCGGGCGGTCCACAAGATAGCTCTCCCAGGAGCGTCGAAAGCCCGGGCGAAGGGTGTCCTTGAGAAAACCCGGCAAAACAAGGTTTTTGTCCAGGATTCTGCCGGCCACGGCCAGCTCCTCGTCCAACCGGGCATAGGAGGGATAGGGGTTGATGGTCTCCTTGATGGGATAGAACCCGCCCTGGTTAAAGGCGCCGATCCCGTCACCATGGCTTGACAGATGAAGGGAAACAAACAGGCTCACCCTGTCGCTGTCAACAAGGTCCTTGAGATTCAGGGCCGATTTCAGGTTTTTGCGCTGATTTTTCTTGTCTGAAATCCGCTGTTCCAACCTGAGGATGGCCTTGGGCACAAGCTTGACCACCCGTTCAAGATCCCGGGGCACAAGGGCCGTTTCATTGGACTTCCACATGAGCTGCTTTAAGGCCATGCGTTCGTTGGCAAGGGAGGTAATCAGATCGGCCCGGTCAGACCCGGCACGCCTTAAGGCCATGAGTTGCCCGTTCAGGACTTCCACCCGGGCCCTGGCATCCTCTGCCACATGACCGAGAATCTTCAACACAGTCGCCTTGTCCGGATCAGACACACCCTGAAAGGCAACCAGGTCGGCAAGGGCCTGGCCAGATGCGTCAATGATCCCGTCAAGGTCCTTGACCATGGCCTTGAGGACACGCTTCTTTTCCCTGAGACTCCAGACCATCTCCCGCATGCCGGCAAGGCTTTCCCCATGACCCGCCGTTGCCACAAGCAGGATCGACCGCCGGGGGGGATGATCCTTGAGATAACGGGCAAGGCTGAGCAGGGTGGCCAGGGAACAGGACTGGTCAGCCCCGGGAGATTTGCCTGCCACAAAGGCAGGAGCATCGTAAAAGGCTTCAACCACGACGATTTCCGATCCAAGATCGCCGCCAGGCACCAGGCAGTAGATGTTTTTGCCATGGACAGGGTTCCAGGCAAAATCCGAATCAAGGCGAACCCGGGTCATGGCCTGGGTCCGGCCAAGCAGATCAAGGGAACCAAACAGCGCTTCAGCCTGGGTACGCGCCATGACAAAACGGGGAAAATCCACAGGTGACAATTCCATCTTGTCTTCATAGACAAAGCGGTTGGCGCTTTCTGGCCCCAGGTAAATCAGCGCCTTTGCCCCAAGGGCCAGGGCGTTGATCCAGTTTTTGCCCGAATCAAGGTCCATAAGCACACAGCTGTCTGCGATGGGTTTGTTGTTAAAATCACCAAACTCTCCCTGGCCCACATAAACAAGGGGGGCTGTCAGGCCGGAATGGCCAATAAACGGCGGAGAGATCACGTTCCCCAGAAAAGGGGTCAGCCGGGAGGTCCTGCCCGTGTCCAGGAGGGTGAGGGTTGCATGGGTACCGGTAACGGCAGGCAGGGAAAAGGTGTGAATCCCCCGGGCTTCAACGCCTGATCGTTCAAACTCCGTCTGGATGAAACGGGCCGCCGCCTCAGCTCCCAGGGTGCCGGTTCGCCTTTCACCAAACCCTGCCAGGGTCTTGACCACATGACTGAAATAAGCGATATCCGAGGCCCTGCCACCTTCCATGGCCAGACTTACCCGGGCCACAGAAACAGCCATTAAGGCTATACCAAGCACGAGAAACAGCAGTTTTTTTTCAGCAGATCGTTTCAACCCACCCCTCTTTTACTCCGGCTTTATTACCTGTTTCCGATCTCCCCCATGGAGATGGAAAGCTCATCCCTGTTTTCGATCCTGTCTATCCTGCCATCTTCGATCCACACCACACGGTCGGAGACATTGAGCATTTTAAAGTCATGGGTGGCTGAAATCACCGTCACCCGCTTTTCAACGCTGAGCATCTTTAAAAGATCAATAATCTCAGCCCCGGTTTTAAGGTCAAGGTTTCCCGTGGGCTCGTCGGCAAGGATGATGGCCGGATCATTGGCAAGGGCCCTGGCCACAGCCACCCGCTGCTGCTGACCGCCTGAAAGCTCAAAGGGTTTGTGGTTAAACCGCTCCTTTAACCCCACAAGATCCAGGAGCGCCATGCCCTTGTCCGTGGCATCCGTGGCACTGACTCCGGCAAAAACCATGGGCAGGGTCACGTTTTCAAGGGCCGTCATCACCTGGATAATGTTAAAGGTCTGAAAGATATAACCTATTTTCCGGCACCGAAGCCAGGCAAGCTCATAGGCATCAAGCTGGGCAATGTCCACCTCGTCGATGTAAACGGCACCAGACGAAGGTTTATCAAGCCCGCCGATCATATTGAAAAGGGTGCTCTTGCCCGACCCGGAAGGCCCCATGATCGAAATGTACTCCCCGGCACGGATGGAAAGATCAATCCCCTTGAGAACGGGCACCACGGTCCTGCCCATGGTGAACGCCTTGGTGACCTGGGTTACCCGGACAATCCAGTTTGTCTCTTCCATCTTTAATCCCCCCTTGTTTTCAACCATGCCCCATACCCACAGAAACAACCTGGCCTGGCACGCCAGGTTCAGGCCCTGGTCCTCATGGCCTCCACCGGCTGCATTCTTGCTGCCACAAGGGCAGGATATAGGACACCTAAAATGCTCAACAAAGACCCCAGCCCCATTGCCGATCCCAGGGTAAAGACCACGTCTGACCAGGAAATAATGACAAAGACATGGGTACCAAAGGTTAACGCCGAGGTCAAAAGTGCCACAGATATTCCCAGAAAAGCCCCGGCCCCAGCACCGATAAAGCCCTGGATGGTTGCCTCGATCAAAAAAAGCCTCAGGATAAACCGGTCCAGGGCACCCAGACACTTCATGGTGCCGATCTCCCTGAATCGCTCGGTCACAGCCATGAGCTGGGTATTGACAATGCCCACCACACACACCAGCAGAGAAAGGGAAAGTATCCAGCGCTGCTTTGGATTATTTCCCGGATCATCCACGTCATACCCCTGTTGAACCAGCTTTTCCACGGCAAGGGAATCCTGGGACAGGATAATCCCCTGGGCCACCACAACATTTGTTTTCACATAGCTGTAAAATGAAATGGCAAGCACCAGGCTCAGCAGTGTGATGAACGAGCGGAAAAATCTGGCTCGTATGCTCTTGACAGCAATCTCCACGGATTTAAAAAAGGGCAGTGTCACCTGCCGCCCAGACCTTGAAACCCTGCGCTCTTGTCGTCTGTTCCAGGAGAATAATACCATACTATGCCCCTTCCGGGGGAGAAGGACACTCCAGGGCGTCTGTCTCCTTGGATTTATTCCCATTTTTTTTGTTCCTGAAGGTTGATATCCGGGAACAGATCCTGTCAATGCCTGTGAGGGAAAAATCCGCCATGGCCCTGCGAAAGCATCCAGAATGGGAAAGCATGGCCAGAATTTTCTCCCGCATAAGATCGGGGCTCACCATGGCCCAGGAAATATAATCAAGCAGCCCCTTTTTTTCCATGGCCATGGCCCGGATGAGTTGTTCCTTGCGGGGGTCCTCCCTGGGAATAACAAGGGAGGGGATCTTAAGGGAAAGGATTTCGCACACGGTGTTGTACCCCCCCATGCACACCACAAGATCAGAGGCTGCAAACAGCTGTTCCATGTGGATAAAAAACTGATACACCAGAATCCCAAGGGCCCTTGCCCGTTCATGAACAACGGCATTTTCATCATCGGAAAGAAACGGCCCTGTGATGAGAACGGTCTTGAAGGGAAAAGGGTCAGACGATGCTGCCATGATTTCCAGCATGGTGAGATAGGCGTTGAGCACCCAGAAACCGTCCCCTCCCCCCCCGGTGGTCACCGTCACCAGGCGCTCTTTTGGGTCAAGGGCAAGCTGTTTCTGGATATCCTCCACCTCAAAGGGCGGAGGCACCTTTCTTGGGATATATCCGGTAAAATAAAGTTTACTGGAAATGGTTTCGGGAATGGCGTACTCAACAACAGGATCATAAAGGGCCTTGTCCCCGTAAACCCATACCTCAGTATAGAGTCGTTCAACGTTTTCATACACCCCTTTTCCCTGCCAGTTCTGCCTTACCGTATCGGCATCATCCATCACATCCCTCAGGCCCAGGACCGTGCAGCAGCCTTTAAGATCCGTGTTGATCCACTCCAGGGTAGGCAGCACTTCGCGTTTCAGCCCCAGGGGTTCCTTGTCAACAATGAAAAGGTCCGGCCGAAAGGTCTGTGCAGTTGCCAGTACAATGCTCTTTCTTATCTCCAGGGCCTGGACTGGATCAATCCGGATGGAAAGGGGGAAGTAGTCCTCATTGGAACGCTTGATCATTCCCGGGATACGCACATAGTCAACGCCCATGGGGAACCTGAACCGGCCCGCCATGGGAGACCCTGTCAAGATGAGGATATTGGTATCCTCAGAGCTTAAATGTTCAGCAATGGCCATGGTGCGTCGGATATGGCCGAGCCCATATGTGTCATGGGAATACATGAGAATATTAAAGGTGAACTTCTCGTCCATGGGCAGTCTCCTGACTATAATGAATTTTTTCCTGCGTAAAAGGTAAAGAACTGTTCCATGATGTGATCCACGGTTTCCTTGCTCACATGGAAATTTTCCTTGCCATCGGCAAAGGGATTCTTTCCCATGATCACCGAATGAAGGATTGCCATCTCATAGGCCGGAAAATACGACACATTGTCGTGGTCAGACGCAAATACGTCAGCCACAGCCCTCAAGGTGGATTTGGAATTACAGCTGGCTGAAATCACATCAAGGTCAGTTCTGAAGGTTGCCCACAGCTGGACGGGAGAAACGGTGATGAGGATCTTGCATTCGGGATTGTGAAGGTGGAGAAGGGTGTGAATCCGTTCAAGATTTTCAAGATTCTCCAGGTAGCGGGTCACCCGGAACCGATAGCGATCCATGTCTCCCCCCTCGTTGACATAGGGACCTGCTGGCACACAGATAACGGTCTGGTCCTCCTGGTCCTCCCAGACCTCAGTCATTCCCAGGGTAAGAATAATCACCCGGGCTTTAGTAAGGGCCTTTCTTGAAAAAGAAATATGCTGCTTAAAATCTTTACGCGCCTGTTTAAGATTGTCATAGAGGACGACCCGGCGAAAGGGGTCCTGGACGGTCTGTGTTTCAGGAGATATCCACCACCGAATGATGGGGTCAAACGATCCAAAGGTGTATTCAAAAATCTGCCGCATGGAAAAGATGCTGTAGGTCCTCTCCCAGGCGGCACTGGCATGGACCGAGGCGGGGTGGTCACGCTCTTCCTGGATATAGTTATATCCTTTTTTTATGAGCCGCTTGCGGATCTCCCGGGCAAAACAGGACCCCATGGAGGCGATGGGTGTTGTGTTATCAATGGCAAAATCCGACCTTTCGGGAAAGGGATAATATTCACTTATGGGAGGATTGTCATAGGATCCCGGCCACACCTGCCAGGTGCTGAAACGATGAATGGGGTACATCTGGGAACGGGCCAACCAGGGTTCTCCTTATCAAAAATATAAATATACCAGTCTGTAGCCAAAATCTCTCCATGGGATACCCCCGGCCCTCTGTCCGCATATTTTCCGGGTTAGTCTGTAAATAATAGAATATCCCAGGTCAAAAGATCAACAAAAATTTACCCCGGACCAAAAGTTAAGCAACCCATGGAAACGTTTTTATCCTGCTATAAACGCCCTTTTTTTTTATATAACCCACATGTCCTGCGGACACAACGAAGCATGAAACTCGACAATAGTAGGCAGGCGGGAACGGGTGTTGCCCTGAACGGATTAAATGGCAACGGTGGACATGAGGTCCAAGGAGTTGCCATTTCCCTCGGAGCAGGCCATGGACGGCCTGCGAGAATGAGAGAAGGGCAACACCCGTTTCCGCCTGCCGGTCGAAGCGAGTTACATATAAACCCACATGTCCTGACGGACACAACGAAGCATGAAATACGATGATACAGAGCAGGCGATAGTACCATTCCGCCCCCTTTGGTTACCCTGACCGGAACGGTAAACGTCGGGGGGATTTCTGCCCTTCCAGACTAAAGCGCAGGAACTGCGGGCTAAAGTCCTCAAACAGCCTGCGCTTCTTAACGCCTGGAAGGGCAAAAATCCTATCCCCTTTGGTTTACAATGTTCCGATCAGGGAAACCAAAGAGGGCTCGAAAGTCGAGACTTTCACAATGATGTTTCGACATGAGTTTCTTATAAAAACCGGCACGGCCGGAGCAAGGGATCTGCTCCGGCCGTGCCGGTTATTGGGAAAATTTCAACGGCCCGGGGCCATAGGGTCTTTTTTCCAAATTTTCAGACCAGTTTTTTTCCAGCCCCAGGTCCGGGAGACACCCCATAAATCCCGTCCACATGGATGATAACCGCACCCTTGGATTTCAGGGGGAACCCGGCTTTAGCACTGCGTTCTTCCATCCAGCGCGCCGTATCCTCAAACCGCTTGCCAGTGGTTTCAACGATGGCGGTTCCCTTGATCTGGTAGCCCTCATGGCCTTCCCACCAGGTGACAGCAACCTTGGGATTGGCCATGAGGTTTTCCAGGGTTTTGTTGAAAAACTGATCTGAAATAAGGATCGTCTCGTCGTCAATAATCTTTTTAGCGCCAATGGGCACGGCATTAGGCGTTCCATCCACAGTTGCCGTTGCAAGAATGGCAGTGGGAACCTTTTCAAAAAGGGCTTTTATTCGATTTGTCATCTTAGCCATATCCATCTCCTTTGAATTTAATTTTGGCGGTATTGCGGGTCAACCATTTGACCCCCATGGACTATGCCCCCAACAGAAAAAAATGTCAAATCACACGAAGTTTTATATGAAACACCCCCCAAACTATTGTCAATGACGGTTTTTCAAAATTTGTTGAGGCCGGAGCCATATCGCGCTCCGGCCGTGCCGGTTATAGCAAACGGGAACGTCGGTAATTTATGTCTCAAGTTGTTTTCTCGTTGGGATATGGGTAATAGCTGCGAATTTATTCTTTTCTGCATCTCCAGCATACCCCCTATAGCCTTTCCAGGGGAGCAAGCCGTTCTTTAACGGTAACGCAACCCAACGTTAAGTAACGCTTTAAATACATGCAAATCAAATCAGGTGACCCGATGATAACTAATATAATCAAAATTATTTCAGATAGTTAAAAAAAATAAAGGCAAATTCAAAGAAACTGGCCCTTCCCTTGCTAATGTATATGTAACCAAGGGTATCCATACCAGTTAAAGGGACTGGCATGCATCTGTTTCAACCCCAACACCGTTACGGAGGAAAAGATGAGCAAAATTGAGAGAATCACCCACAAATCATTTATGTACACCCCGGCAATCATCGTGCTGCTGGCTGCAATCCTGGCTTTCAGCCCTTTAAACGCAACTGCCATGACCTTTGATGCTGGAGAAATGGGAAAGATGGAGGTGAGTGGCGCCATCAAGGCCAGCTTTGGCGCAACCCAGTACCTGGATTTTGTGGACAACAATTCCAAGGGAGACGATGCAGATTTTGACGCAACAAGGGAATTAAATCTCAGGGTCGACTGGATTTTAAACGATAACCTGAAAGGTGTTGTAAGCTTTCAGATAGGAGAAGGATCCACGGGCGGATATTTTGGATCAACCGATGCCGCAGTGGGGGGGGAGGAAGACGGCGATTTAATCCTGGAACTTGACAAGCTATATATTGATTACACAACAAATGGCGGCGTGAACTTTAAATTAGGCTCCCAGAGCTTTAACCTCCATGAAATTGCCTATGGTTCGAACATTTTCTATGAAACCCCACCCGGCGTTACCATGATGGCACCGTTGTCCGAAACCGTCTCCCTGGAGGTAGGCTGGTTCAGGATGGCGGATCTCATGGATGATTCGGAAAGCGAAACCGACGACCAGGCCGATTTTATTTTTGCCAAAATGCCCCTTTCCATGGGTACCGTCAAGGTGACCCCCTGGGCAGCCTATGCCAACATCCAGGAAGATGTAATTGACACTGACGAGGATAATAATTACTACAAATACGCCTATTTTGACTATCCCGGTCTGCTCACAGGCGCCAACAGCGCCATCACCAATGCCAATCCCACAGACAATGTAAACGCATATTACCTGGGTGCCTCCATTCAATTCTCCCCCAACAAAAATCTTGCCGTCAGTGCAAGCGCAACCTATGGCGACATGGACTGGCAAACAGCCACTGTGGATGCAAGCATCTCCGGTTTTTTCACCGACCTTGTGGTTGACTACAAAATGGCGTCCATGACCCCTGAATTTTTTGTACTTTATGGCAACGGTCCAGATGCCGATGATTCAGACATCGACATGATGCCCGTCCTCATTGGTGGACCAACCTACACCTCCTCCTACTTTGGCGGCAGCCGTTTCAACGACAACATGTTTGACTCCTATGATTCAACCTATGCCACATCCATGTGGGCCGTAGGTTTCAAGCTCAAAGACATTAGAACTGGGGAAAGACTCACCCATGAATTCCAGATCATGTATGCAGAGGGTACTGCCGATGACTCGATTTTTCAATCACCAGATGACATTCTCCTGAACGAGGACGAAAGCCTTGTGGAGGTCAACTTCAATTCAGAATTCCAGGTGATGAAGCACCTTGTTTTTGCAACTGAACTGGGCTATATAACCTTTGACGAAGACAGCGACTATAATGAGGAGATCAACGGCGATGTGGAAGATTTCTGGAAAATCGCCTGTTCCATTGAGTTAAGCTTCTAGATAGACCCGGACCATGGCTGTCGTTTTTTTATATTGAATCCTTGTTACCATGGTACAGTCATGGCATAAAGAGTATAGATTGGTGCTGGCCGGAACCCAACCGGCCGGCACCCTTATAACAATAGACAGCAACCGGGACTTCCTCCATGGAGAGAAAAAAAACCCTGTATTTCTGGGTACTGAAACGGCACAGACTGTGGCAGGCAGCAACCCTTGTGCTGATCCTGTTGAGCATATCCCTGCAAATCCTTCCCCTTGAGTTACAGAAACGCATCGTCAATATCGCCATCAAATCAGGAAACGTTCCCCTGTTGATCCAGTACTCCCTTGGGTTCCTGGTTTCATTCATCGGTTTTGGCTGCCTGAAATTTATCATCAATATGATGCAGGCCCAGCTGGGACAGATCATCCTTTATGAAATTCGAAGTGAACTCTACGGCCATCTCCTGCAATTGCCCCTTCATTTTTTTCGAAACCATCCCCCTGGAACCATCATCAACGCCCTGGCCGGAGAGCTTTCAAGCGTTGGCCATTTCATCGGCACTGCATTGACGGTTCCCATCTCCCTGGGATTGACCCTGCTCAGTTTTGGTGCCTATATGGTATACTTGAATCCCCTTCTCGGGGCCATCAGCCTGTTGCTCTTTCCCATTGAACTGATTTTAATTCCCTATCTTCAGAAACGTTACAACCTTCACAACCGGAATCGAATCGAAACCCTGCGCAGGATCAGTAACAAAATAGACGAATCCGTCTCCGGAATCATCGAGATTCAGGGGAATGCCCTTTTCCCGAGGGAGCAAAAAAACTTTGACCTTTTTTCATCCTCCCTTGTGGCGACCATGAAGCAGCTTTTTCTCATCAAATACGCCATTAAGATGATCAACAACCTGTTTCAGAATGCAGGACCGTTTCTGCTCTTCATCCTTGGCGGCTACCTGACCATCCAGGGAGATTTTTCCCTGGGCGCTCTGATCGCCTGCCTCTCAGCCTATGGGAAAGTTTATGATCCCTGGAAGGAGATGATCGAATTCTATCAGGCCCACCAGGACGCCGTGGTGCGCTACAACCGGGTCATGGAAACCTTTAACCTTGAACCTGAGTTTTCAATGTCACCCACGGACCGCAGCATTTTTACCCTAAGGGGCCATATCAACGTCAGACATCTCAACTACTCCACCGCCAACCATATCAAGCTGCTCCATGATATCTCCTTTGACCTGCAATCCGGGGAACACATGGCCATTGTCGGATTTTCCGGCAGTGGTAAAAGCACCCTTGCCATGATTCTGGGTCAACTTTACACCTACCAGCAGGGGGAAGTCCTGTTCGACGACCACCACCAGAAACGGCTCACCAAAAAGGACATCAGCTGCAACATGGGCTATGTTGCCCAGCACCCCTACCTTTTTGACACCAGTGTGGGGGAAAACATCATGCTGGGTATCCCTGAAGATTGTCCCAGACTGGCCCAGGATGCCCCCGGGGCAAAAGCGCTTCTCAATGCAGTTGGGTTAACGGACGACATTCTCAAGTTTGCCCTTGAAAACAAGCTTCAACCTTCCAGGGAAGCACTCTTTGCTGAAAAGATCATTAACTTCCGCTGGACCCTGAGGCAAACCCTTGGCACTGACCTTTACGAAAGGATCGAACTCTTTGATGCAACAAAGTTTCTCAACCACACGGACATCTATGAGAACCTGGTATTCAGTGATAAATTTCATAGAACCCTTGCCCGGGAAACCATTGCTGAGAACAGGCAATTTCGTACCTTCCTGGACACCTTTGGGCTGGATGACGACCTTGTCTGCCTGGGCTACAAAATTGCCGAGCAATCGGCTTTTCTGTTAAAAAACCTTGCGGATGACCCGGCCTTTTTCAAATCAACCCCCATGGACATCAAAGACATGGCACGCTACGAAGCCCTTGTGGAACGTTACCCACAATGCCGACCCAAAGAGATGCACCCACGGGACAAGACCCTTTTTTTCTCCCTGGCCCTGACCTATGTACCAGCCAGGCACAAGGTGGCATCCGTGTCCAGACAGATGCAGGACACCATCGTGGCCTTTCGTAAAGCTTTTCTGGATGATTTCATCAAGGTCGATTTTAATCAATGCACCCGCACCATGGGCGATCTGCTGTCTGGAAATCCCATGAAAAAGGATCAGCTACTCCTTAGGAAAGAAAACACCGTGTTTTGCCCCGGAGAATACCTCTCGTCCAAGTCAGTTCTTGAAAACCTGCTGTTCGGGTGTGTCAAAACAGAATACACCTCATCCTCTCCCCGAATCCGGGAACAGGTCATCAAGGTATTGGAGAACGATCAGGAAATGTGTGACCAACTGATCAGCACAGGCCTTGATTTCAGGGTAGGGAGCAAGGGTGATCGCCTGTCCGGCGGTCAAAAGCAAAAAATCGCCCTTGCCAGGGCCCTTGGGAAACAACCGCCGCTACTCATCCTTGACGAGGCAACGGCAAGCCTTGACAATATGTCCCAGAAACAGGTGCAGGCCTATATAACGAATCACCTAAAGGGGCTCTCCACGGTTATTTCGGTCATCCACAGAACAGACCTGCTACCTTTTTATGATAAAATCCTTGTTTTAAAGGATGGAAAACTGTTAGAAATGGGCAAGTACCAGGATCTGATAGATAAAAAGGAAATCTTTTATGAACTTGTGCAGGGCAGATGAGACCATGGAGAGACAGAGTCAAAAAAGCATTATTGAACAGAACCTGGACATCCTCAGGGGAATACCGGCATTTCATCAGCTTGATTACGACATCCTCAGCCTGTTTGCCCTGGTGGCAGACAGAAGAAAATATACCCAGGGGGAAACCATTTTTTCCAGGGGAGATCTTCTCTACACGGCATTTATAATCATCCAGGGAGAGGTGGAGCTATTTCTCGGCACCCAGGACGAAAAAAACAGCCTTGAACGCCTGGGACCGGGCAACTTCTTCGGCTACATGGCCCTTTTGGCAGAAATTCAGTTCAATGTGGGAGCCTGTGCCCTTTGCGATTGCGAACTGCTGACCCTGGACAGGGACAATTTCCGCAAGGTGATGGTCCGATATCCTGAAAGCTGCATAGTCATCGTTGAGAAATTGATCCAGGCGCGCATGAAAAGAATGGATTTTCACATGGACCTTCTGCTGAAGACCTGATCCACAGCAAGACCTTTAAAGGCGAAACCACAGGTCAATCCAAACGGATGGGCAGATGTCAAACCTTTAAAACACACCTCAAACCGCTTGATACCCTGTGGCTCGAAATATCTTTTTACCCCGTTGCCTGCCAGGAAAAAAATATCTGCCTGGCATTCATGCTATTGTTTATACCCGATCATCCTGAGAAAGCCTTTTCTTTTTTCAATATCTGCCTCGGTTTCGATCCCCTTTGAGGCAAACCCGTCAATCACCCCCAGGATTCCCCGGCCCAAATCGGTCTGGGCCAGGATAACTTCCACGGGATTGGCCGTTGCGCAATGGATTCTGGCAACTTCAGGCACATTTTTTATGGTGTTTAAAATATTAATGGGAAACATATCTTTCATGAAAATAATGAAAGAATGACCGGCAGAAAGTGCATAGGCATTTTTTTTGGCCAATTCAATCATTTCTTGATCGGTTCCACTGTGGCGGACCAGGCATTCCATGGATGCTTCACAGAATGCCACCCCGAATTTCGCATTAGGAACGGTACATACAATGGCCTCGTGGATATCTTCCACTGTTTTAATAAAATGGGAATGACCGAGAATAAAATTCAGCTCATCCGGGTTTTCAATGGTTATCGTTTTTAATTCCATTTTAGCCTCCACATATTTAGTTGATTAAAGGGGATGCATTCACAGATTTCAATATAATGATATTTGTCCGGAAAAACAACCTCAAGCCCTGACTGTTTGACTAATGAACATCAAAGTCCCTCACCACGGTCCCCCATTTTGTTGTACCTGAGGGACGGTCCCGATGACAGCCAGGGAATTTTTCCTCAAGGTGTTGATGATGAACATGGCGGCAAAAATGCCTGTAACCAGGAAAATGCCTGCCCCGGCAATAAGGGTAGACGATAGCCCGAACCGATCGGCGCACCAGCCCAGAAAAGGCCCCAGGATAACAAAGGCGAGCCGGATGATGAGGCTCCTGATGGAGAGTACTGTGGCCCGGATTTCCGACGGGGTGATCTCGTTGATGTGGTTTTTCAGAACCGGTGTTGCAATTCCCCGGATGGTATAGAAGACAAAGAGGAAAAACAGTGCGCCCAGGGTGTTAAACAGGCCCAGGCAGAGATAGCCTGAGGCAATGCCGATGGCGATGAACAGGATGGTTTTTTCCCGGCCAAGCCGTCGTTCAATTTTATAGGCATGCATGGATGTGACACCGGCTGTCAGGTTCAACAGGGGAATAAAGATGCCGTAAAGGGCCAGGGGCAACGCCAGGAAAACAAAGTAGGGCTGAACAAACCAGGCCATGGTCAATGTAGCCGTGCCGATGACCGATGAATAGACGATGGTTGCCTGCAGCCCCTGGTGCTCGAACAACGCATATTTCACGATTCTGAGAATTTGTTTAAAACTGGTGGTACCGGTCATCTCCCGGCGCGTTGGTTCAAACAGGGTCAGCGCTGCCGGGATGGCTGAAAATGCCACTGCCGCCTGGAAAAAAAATGTGGTACGAAGGCTGATGGCAGCAATGAGAACCCCCAGGGGGGCGGCAATGGCCTCGGCAAAGTTGCCGGCAGAGATCAAGCGTCCCTCAATTTTAAGGTATTCGTTTTCGTTGTTTGCCGCCTGGAGGGTGTCATAGAGCAGGGCGGAGTCGGATCCAGAGATGAAACTCTGGCCGATGCCCAGGATGATCTCACAGGCCAAAAAACCCCAAAATTCCGTGGAGACACTGTAGAGGGCAAATCCTGCAAAACCCAGGACGCTTCCCAGCACCAGGGAGCGTTTTCTTCCCCAGATATCCCCGAAATAACCGGAAGGTATTTCCAGGCAGACAATCGCTGCCGAATAGACAGCCTTGAGTACAAAGAGGTCATGGGTGGCAAGACCGTTCTCCCGGTAAAACAGGAACAAGATGGGCATGGTCAGCATCAACCACTTGGAGAGCTTGATGATGTAGAGCCGGAGAATGTTTGACCTAACGGTTTGATGCATCGGTTTTCCCGCTGGTAAAAAGGCCATAACATAGCAGCTTTAAGTTGTCAGGTCTACACCCTTGACAGGTTTTATGCCCGACAACTAAAAGATATATGGCCATGGGAAAGGGCTGAAAAGGCAAGCAATCTCGTTCAAGTTATGAAATTGCGGTCCTAGTACTGAAATACGGCACTGCCCCAGGAAAATCCGATGCCTGCGGTGAGCATTACAATTATATCTCCTTTTTTAATCTTTTTTTCTTTTTTTGCCATATGAAGGTTCAGGAAAATATCCTGTCCACCAAAATGTCCAAATCTTTGTAAATAGCCTGCAGACGATTTCTCAACAGGAATTCCAAGTTTGTTCATAATAATTTCCTGCACTTTAAGATTATTGTTCACCATATCAAAATAAGAGACATCCGAAGGCTCAAGACTGCATTTCTTTAAAGCACCTTTCACAGCATTTATAAGATCAGGTACATAGATATCCTTAAATTCATGCCTTGCCCTGTCCAGATCGAGACATACATAGGTATGCATATCTTTACTTTCAAGGGTTTCCCTGGAAGCAGGATGACGCAATGCGCCTGCCTGAACACACCATAGATCGTAGAATTCTCCCTTAGTGATAATTTCTGTACTTAAAGGTGAAAAGTCACCATGACCTTTGCTGAAAATTGCTGCGCCTCCTCCGTCACCAAAGAAAACTGAATCAGCAGAGTGAAATCGTGTAAACTGGCTCCATTTGTCTCCAGTGACAAGCATTACATTGTTTATGCCTTCACCAAGGGAAATATAACCCTTGGCTAATTGTATGGCGGTTAGCATACCGCAGCATCCCTGGGAGATATCAAAGGCAAACGCATTTTTTGCACCAATTGCATGCTGAATTTTGCCGGCTGTATGGGGTAGAATGTAGTCTGGAACACCTGCACCGCAATAGATGATCGTATCAATATCAAGGGGATCAACATCTCCATTTTCCAAAGCATCTAAAGCTGCCTTTATTGCCATGTCTGAAGGATATTCATCGGCATTGGCTTCACGCACTGTTTCAGCACCCAGGGCATCAACTACAAATTCAGGAATCCCGCTTTGTTTTGCCAGTTCTTTTATGGATACCTTTTTTTCAGGCATATAAAAACCCATACCTTTAATGCCGCAAACTTTGTTTTTCAACATAAACTGTTCCCCTTTTTATTTTCCAATAAATGTTGGTTTTCTTTTGGAGAAAAATGCTTCAATGCCTTCTTTTTTATCTTCAGTGTAGTGGTTGACGCTGGCGGAAAGGATTTCCATCAGTGCAGAGTTATCAACATGGGGAGCGGATGCACTGTACAATGCATCTTTGACAAGACTCATCGCAATGGGCGGGTTATTGACTAATCGATTTGCAAGTGCCTCTGTCCTGTCAGCAAGCGCTTCATTTGAAACCACAAAATTTACAAGATTGCAGTCACCAGCCTCTTCACCATCCATGAGATCGCCCAAAAGACACATCTCTACTGCTCTGCCAAAACCAACAAGGCGTGGAAGACGATATGTTGCTCCACCAGCTGCAACCAGTCCAAGTTTTATCTCAGGAAGACCCAGTTTAGCATTTTTTGCAGCTATTCTGAAGGTACAGGCAAGTGCAAGCTCAAGCCCGCCGGAGACTGCACTGCCATCAATCATGGCTATGGTAGGCTGGGGCATCATTTCAATGGTTTTAAGCATACGGTTAAAATCTTTCAAAAAGACACGGGAGTTTAAAGGATTATATGAAGAGCCTTTTACGTCCACACCTGCACAAAAGGTGTTCCCTTGTCCCCTGATTATAATAGCTCTAACTTCTTTATCTTCACCTAGGATTTTAAATTTTTGTTCCAGCTCTGTTATCATTAACGGGGTGAGTGCATTTAGCTGTTTCGGGCGATTTATGGTAATTGTGGTAATGTGATTACTCGTTTTTTCTAAAAGTGTCTCTTCCATGATTTTAAATTTCCTTTAGGCCCATGATCAAAATATATGCGTTTTTTTGAGCTCCTTACCCTGCACGATACGTTCAATCCAAAATATCACTCAATACTCTGCTCGGAATTTAGGATGGGCATTTCCTTTTTGTCAAGAAAATTCACATCGTACGCAAACCACCTTCCCTGCCCCGGGCAAAATCCAGGAGGCTCCAGAAGAGTGGCCCCCTCCTTTATTTCACAACCCTAGGGATTATGATCGGAATAAAATATTCCAAAACATGGCTCTTTTGATTTTAAACCTTCCAAATGCTACATACAATGTACTACACTAAGCAATGGACTCAAGAATCACTTCAACAACCACTGAGCTAAAGCCCCCGGAGGTTTCATGCCGATGAGAACATAGACTAAAAAGCGATGTCAACTGTAGCATGAATAACATTTGCAAAAACATTGCTTCGGGGATGTACAGTATATAGGAGGATACGCCATGAATAATCAATTACACAAAGACCAGGCATCAGTATTCGCTTTTTTTGCAACCATTCTCAGGGATGAGCCAACTTTTGCGTGTGTCAGCGCCCTTAAATCATCACCTTTACGGGAACATTCCACCAAAAATATAGGCAAGAAAGAGCGGTCCGCCATGGAAGCATCGGCCGGTCGTTTCAACGCTTATCTCCAGAGCATGCCCACCAAAGACCTGCACCAACAACTCCGCTACGAATATGCGGACCTGTTCCTCAATGCCGGTCCCAATCCTGTGTTTCCCTATGCCTCGGTCCATGTTTCCCGAACGCCGGTGGTTCAGCAGAAGCCCCTTTTTGATCTGCGTAGGACACTGCGAAGTCTGGATCTCCATACCGATCCTGCATTTAAGGATCTGGATGACCATATCAGCGTGGAACTTGAGGTGTGTGCGTTTTTGCTGGGACAGGACAACACGGAACGCTATGCAAGGTTTTTTACTCAAACCCTCATGGAATGGGCCCTTACCTTCTGCGACCAATTGCACGATGCGGCAATGTCGCCCTTCTATAAAGAAATAGCCCTTATGTGCCGTGCATTTCTGGAGTCTTGCAGCAAGACACTTGAAACATCCGATATAGATACCTTCGGGAATGCAAACACACCCTGGCATCAATTTTTTGAAACCTTTCGCCTGATCCTTTTTGAACCTGCCCCGTCATTGCTTGTTCCCGGTGCAGTTCCAGAAGGTTTGGAGCAGGAAATCCCTACCCATTGTTATACCTGCGGTGCCTTGTGCGGCATGACAGCCAAGGTCAAGGACGGAATCCTGGTCAAGGTGGCCGGACTCAAAGGTGACCCGAAGGGGCAGGGCCGCCTCTGCCCCAAGGGTGCGGCATCTCCCAAACATGTGAACAGTGCCTACCGGCTCAAGACCCCTCTCATTCGTGAAAACGGCCGTTTTCGCAAGGCTGGCTGGGACGAGGCATTGGACCTTATCGCTTCGCGCATGGCGGACATTCCCCAGGGCAAACTGGCCTACTTCCGGGGCAATGACTTTACCAACTTTGTGCACGAAGCTTTTTTCGAACATCTGGGCTGCCCCAAAGGGACCCACCGGACCATGTGCGACAACGCCAATCGCATGGCCAACGAGCACAACCTCAACGACAAACGCCCCTGGATCAATTACGAAGAGGCGGACTATGTGATCATGTTCGGCAACAACGATCTGATCACCTCCTACGGCCAACGCAAATCAGCAGCACTGAAAAAGGCTATGGACAGGGGCACCCGGGTGGTGGTTTTTGACCCCCGGAAATCGGAAACTGCGGCCAAGGCCACGGACTGGATCTCCCTTACGCCTGGCACGGATGGAGCTGCCGCCATGGCCCTGGCCCATGTGATAATCACAGAAGAGTTGTACGACAAGGAATTTGTTCAAGAATGGACCACAGGTTTTGAACCCTTCAAGGCCAGGATTCTGGGAGAGGAAGACGGGATTGCCCGAACGCCTGCATGGGCAGAAAAGATATGCGGCGTACCAGCCACGACCCTGGAGCGCATCGCCCGGGAATTTGCCCAGGCCAAAGCCAAGGGCGTCATTTCCTGGGCTGGGCTGGCCCAAAGCCCCAACAGCCATTGGGCCACGGCTGCCATCCAGGCTCTCAACGGTCTCTGCGGAACCTTTGATGCTCCGGGCGGCCCCTCACTGCCTTGGAAAAGGAAACTGGGCTCAGCCTGGCGGGACGGCCAGCAGAAGCCGGAGAAAAAGCCAGCCCCCAAAATGGACACCTATCTGCTCTGGTCCGGCTGGTCCCCGGCCAAATTCGAGGACCAGGTTGCCGACGGCCGGATCAAGGGGCTGATAACCTACTGGGCCGATCCTGTGCTCACCTGGGGTAATACCGCCTCTATAATCAGGGGCATTGATCAGCTTGATCTATGCGTCACCATCGACGCATTCATGTGCAATACAGCCCTTCACAGTGATGTTGTTCTGCCCGATTCCACGTGGCTGGAACAGAGCCAGGTCAAACCGGACTGGCTGTATGACGCCTTTTTGAGTTATTTTGCCCAGGTGGTTCCCCCCATGTACAACTCCCGCCCCATGTACCGCATTGTCCAGGGACTGGCCGAACGTATGGGAGTCAAGGACGCTGTACCCTGGAACACCATGGACGAAGCCTTTGAAAACCAGATGCGTGACCTGCCATGGCATTTTCAGGAACTCAAGGAAAAAGGATATATTGTCACTGACCCTGCCAGATACTACAAATACAGAGAATGGGGCAGCATCAATCCCCCGGCGGGGTATGGCAGTTCAGGCACAAGCCCCACGGGCAAGTACAACTTCCTGAATGTCGTCAGCCAGGAGAAAGGGGTTGATCCCCTCCCCGACTATAAAGAAATTGAAGAAAAGTTCAAGCCGGATAATGAGTTCCCCTTTATTTTCGGAAACTATAGAATCTTTCAGCATGAACATTGCTCAACTTTCAACAATTACCAGCTGATGAAGCTCAGGCGAACCAATACCCTGATCATCAACGATCAGGATGCGGCTGCACTGGGCATTACACCCGGTGACACGGTCTTGCTGGAATCGCCCTGGGGCAGCACCACCATCAAAGCCGAGCCCACCCCGGATATCAGACCGGGGGTACTTGGCGCGGCCGGGGGGTACGGCCATGAGCGTGGCCTTGAAGGCGACCCCAAATTCCCGGATTTCGGAGGCGTCAATGTGCCCGGCGCCCTGATGCCTCCCAATGTGACCGAACCCACCGGCGGAACACCGCTTTTGAAATACATCAAGACACGGGTAAAAAAAGCAGGATAGAACCTAAAAGGTGCAAGCGCCCTTTGGCCGGATATGCAAGGCACAAAAAACGCTGAAACCGGAACGTACTATAGTACGTGAGGTTCCAGCGTTTTGCAGCAACGCCGCAGATGGGTGAGTTTTCGTTCAAACACGATTTACATGACGCTCAAACCACCTTCCCTGCCCTGGGCAAAATCCAGGAGCACTCCAAAGGGGTGGGCACCCACCAGACGCTTGTTGTGGGCAATGAAGGTGGGTGCGGACATGATTCCAAACCCATGGGCCCGGTCCAGGTCACTGTCCACATGTTGGCGGTATGTCCGTGTATTGAGCACATTCCGGGCCTCATCTTCGGGCAGATCCAGGTCCCGGACAATATCGAGCAGCACATCGGTCCGGGCCAGATTTTTGCCGTCCACAAAATAGGCGGCAAAGGCCGCTTGCTCAAACGCTTTTCCTGCACCATGGGCTTCATGGGCCCAGGCCCTCAGCTCCTGGGCCATGCGGGTATTATAGATCATGGGACTACCCACAAAGGGCAGGCCGCACTCATCTGCCCTGCGTTTGAATTTTCCAAGCATCCCGGCAATATCCACATGGGGATCTCCGATAAATTCCTCAAGGGTCATCCCCGTGTCAAGGATCTCTTCGTGCAGGGGGAAAGCCCGCCAGACAACCGCTATGCCATAATCCTGATACAATCGCTCAATACGCCCGGTACTGAGATAACACCATGGTCAGGTAAAGTCTGAAAACACTTCCAGTTGATGCAATGAACTCATGTGATGTATCCTATAATCACCCGTCAATCTAAACGGATGGGCAGATTCGGCTGGCTTGCAAACAAGGCTGTCAGACCTTTAAAATCCGCCTCAAACCGCTTGATATCCTGTGGATCAAAATATCTTCCCACCCCGCTGCTTGTCAGGGGAACAATATCCGTCTGCCACTCATATCCCCTGGATTCAAACAGGGTTTTTAATTGCCCGTTGAGTTGCCCTGTGGCATTCGAACAACCAGAATTTTCAAGAAACCATTTTCTCGGTGAGAATTGGTCTGCCCGCTCAACAGTCCGGGCGATTGCCCCTGGAAGTTCCCTGTCCGTTGCAAGCACTCCGGTCAACGAATTAATGATCGACTGATCCATACCGGCCGTGGATGTGGACATGACACAGGGAAGATCTGCCCTTAAATACTCATACACCGCACGGCATCCGTTTTCCATGAGGGAAAGATGAACCCCGACCCGGCACTGGACCAGGTGGGCGTCAACCTGTTTTCGAGGCAGGTTGGCAAGAACAGTGGCCCTGGAGGAAAGCCCCCTTCGATCAATCTCCCCTTTGAAACCGGCGACATTTTCCGTCGTCCCCCTTCCCATGAACAGCACCTGAAAGGTTTTCAAACATGGGTCAAGCATCAGATCAAGCATCAATTCATGGCGTTTTCTCTCTCTTTCGTCAAAGGTATTGTTAAAAACAAGGTCAAACCGTTTCTTTGCCAGCATGGGCATTTGAGTTTCTGCATCAAGGTAGTCGCCATGGGCAAGCCGGGTGGTAACGGTATTGGGCTGCCCCAGGACAAAGGCCCGGTCCTCATGGGAGGAGAGACCGAACAGTACAGGGTCTTTCAGCCTTGAATAGAGACGCAGCCAGGTGTGGCGAAAGGTGACGCCTGCGGCAGGTTCCACATACAGAAAATAGGCCTCACCAACGGCCTGGAGCAGGGCCGGCACCGGAAAAAAAAGATAGGGGATTGAAAAAATTCTCAACACCCCCTTTTCCCGGGGAAGCCTGGGTGATTTAAGCACCTGGCAGAAATTCCTCAGTCTGAACCGCTTGTATTGTTTCTTTTCAATCTTTCTCTGGATCACACGCTGCTCATTTTCCAGAAACGAGTGTATTTCAGGCAGGTTTCCACAATCGACAGCCATTTTTTCAAGCCATGACCATTGACCTGGAAAGGGTAACAGGGCCAGAAAAAGCTTTGCCTGCAACCCCACAAATTCCTGGTCTTGTCGGGCAAGCCCCTCAAACAGAGCAAGACGATCCCTTAAAATCGCGTAGGCCCAGTCAATGCCCCTTAATTGTTCAAGTTCAGGCCGATGCCAGAAGAGCAGCTCGTCAAGGGCTTTTACCAGACTGGACCTGAGGTCGGCGTACCAGGCCGGATCCCTGGATAAAAAAAGTTTACCGGAATCTGCAAGGGCTGCAAACCCTTCGAGCAGTTCAATGGAAACCATTTGTCCATTCTTCTCCATTTCCACGTCAAGCCCCCATGGCTGCCAGGGTAGCAAATGTTACCCCTTTGATTTTGGGCTGGGCAGCCACTGCCTTTAACAGACTTTCAAGAAAAATAAAGGAAGGCTCATCCATGCGCCTATGGTGGAGCATGACCCCGCAGACCCCTGTGGCCATACCCTGGGAGAGCTCGTTAAAAAAAGCGTCCCACCCAAGCGCAGCAGATTTTTCTTTCCGGGTGTGAAGATCCACATGGACAGAATATTCCTTGAGCATTTCAGGCGGCCCGGGACGGCTGCCGGCGCTTCTGGAGATACCATCAAACCCCAGGCTCACCAGGCAATCCATGGTCTCCCGGGTGCACCGGTTCCAGGGTGGGGTGAAGAATCGGTCAAAACGACGATTTAAAAGATCCTCCAGCCGCTGTTTGCCCCTTTCAAGATCCCTGGTGACAGTCGATGCAGGCCGACCTGGGCCAAACTCCTGCTTTTTTCCCTGGGTTTCGTGGTTGCAGTGCCGCCACCCGTGCTGATGCCAGCACAAGAGCTTCCCCCCTTTTTCAGCAAAGGGCTCCAGGGTTTCCCATCGTTGACGGGTCAGCCAGGTGGGCACCACGGCAAGGCAAAGGGGAAGCCTGTACCCAAGAAAGAGGTTCACCATCCGGGTAAAATTGTGCCCCGGCACCCCGATGTCATCGGCCCTGAAAAAGACACTCACCTCTTTTTTCCCCTCCACCCCCCGGGCCAGGGTTTGTTCAAGGCGCTGCTGGATCAACGCCGGCACACGGTCCTGGATGGCATCATAAATCCGATTCATGGTCTCTCCTTTTGTTCAATCCATTTGCCCACTGCTTGAGCCCCCCCAAGGTCCAGGGGCTGGACAATTTTATTTTTCCCGGCAACCAGGCGTTCCTGGATCATGCCGGCCAGGACCTTTGGCTCAAGGTGCGCTTGTTCAAGCATTGTCATGTCTGCAAAATCAGCCAGCATCCCTGCCCGGGTCCGCTGTTCCCGGTTCTGGTCAAAGGGCCAGACAAGGGCTGTGACACCTGCGGCCACAAGATTCATGCAGGTGTTGTACCCGGCCATGCTGATGGACAAATCCGCAGCTGCCAGAAGGGTGATGAAATCTGCCCAAAAGGGTTCCACCCGAACACCCTCCCCTGCCAGGGAATGGATTGCATCAACCGCCTCTTCGTCCATGTAGGGACCGGTCAGAACCATCATCTTTACCCTGTCACGGTTCACAAGGTGCCTGTGGGCAAGGAGTGCAGCCTTTAAAAGAGGTGCCCCCACGGTTCCGCCGCCGGCACTCACAACCACAAGCGACTGACCCGATGTAATCCCCAGGGCCTTTCTAACCCCGGCCACTGCTGAAGGATCAGGCAGGGGGGTCACAAAACCGGTATAAACAATTGGAATTCGAACCTCAGCCATCCTTGAAAAGCTTGAATCAAGCCGGATCAACTTTGGGTCCGAATGGATCAATACCCCGTCAAAATATTGGTTCAGGGTATTCACCACCCGGGTTTCGTAGGCTGTGACATCGTTTTTTTCCACAAGAATATCCCTGATGCTGCAAACCACCCGGCATTGAATGCCCTTGTCCTGCCGGATAAGGGACAAAACCGGATCCAGCTCAAAGCGAAAGGCTTTTCTGCCAAAGGGATAGAGTTCCACCAGAAAAAAATCCGGACGCTCGTCAAAAAAGAGCTGTTCCAGAATCTGTTGGCGCTCGTGTTTAACCGCCTCAACGGTTCTTGCCGGATCAACGCTGTAGAGCCCGTTAAAATGGTCATCCATCATCAACCCGGGTAGATTTACCTGGCGCACATGGGCGGGAACCGGACAAGGCAGGGCAGCCCCGCCTGTGACAAGGACAATATCATGGGCATTCAGCGCCTTGACAATCTCAAGCGTCCTGAAAAAATGTCCCACTCCCAGCACATGCTGGCAATAGACGATGATCTTCATTGCGCCTCCTGGTTCAGGTTTATTAGGTTCAAACGTTCAAGGACCATTGTCTGATCCCATGCGAACCGATGCAGATGGCCGTCCTTGATCACTCGCTCCTCCCCCGGCAAAAAACCTCTTCCAAGGGCATGGTAGGCAAGGGACTTGATAACACCATTGTGGGTTACAATAAGGAGATTCAGTCCGTTATATCGCTGTGCAGCCGCTCCAAGGGCCCCAAGGGCCCGCTTGAGCACCCCATGCCTTGTTTCTCCTTCCGGGGGACAAAAATCCCAGCCCAGCCCCTCCTGGTGTTCCACAGTTCCAGGAGAGGTCTGCCTTATCTGGTTGATGGTTTTACCTTCCCAGAGTCCAAAGGACTGTTCCTTGAGGTTTTCGTCCATAACCACCGATAGGCCCAAGCCCTGTCCAATAATTTCCGCCGTCTGTCTTGCCCGGGCCATGGGACTTGAAACAATCAGGTCCAGTGAAAGATCTCCAAGGGCAGGGCACCATGAGGCCACCTGGCGGCGTCCCTGGGCAGACAGGGGAACGTCCGTCCGTCCCTGGATTCGCTGCTCAAGGTTCCACTGGGTTTTACCATGGCGGATCAGGTTAAAACAAATCATTAAACGCCACCCGCTTTAACAGGGTTTCAAGCAAAAGATAGTTACGGCCAAGGTCATGGCGTTGCCGGATGTAGGCGGCCCCGGCCCTGCCCATGCCGGGTCCTAGGTCAGGATCCTGGATCAGCCGGGTCAAAGCCCGGGCAAAGGCTGCCTGGTGGAACATGGGGACCAGCAGACCCGTGGTGCCATTGTCCACCACCTCGGGAATGCCACCATTGTCAAAGGCAACCACGGGCAGAGAGCACGATTGGGCCTCGAGAAAAACCATGCCCAGGGACTCCCGGATCCCGGGAAAGGCAAAAAGGTCTCCCGCACTGTAGAACCCGGCCATCTCCTGCCTTGGAATTTTCCCCACAAACCGACAATGCCCCGGGATGCATTGCTCCGCAATGGCCTTGAGCTTTTTTTCCATGGGGCCGCTGCCCGCTATAACCAGGAGAAAGGGCACCTTTTGTGCCACAAGTATTGAACAGCAACGAATCAGCCAGGCCAGCCCCTGGCTCTTGACATCATCGCGGAACATGGCTGCCGTGAGGATAACCGGCACCCCGGACACCTGCCATTGAGCCCTGAGAGCCCTGCCCTTTGACCGGTTTCGCCCAAAGGCTTCAGGATAAATCCCCGGAGGAATGTGGGCGAGCCGTTCGTGCGGGACAATCCGTTTCAGATTCTCAAAATCCTCGAGCTTGTTGGTAATCACCTGGTCGGCCCGCAAAAGGGCTTCCCGGTTCAAAAAAAAGCCAGGCAGGGTCTTGATTTTCTTTTTCCGCTTTGTCGAATAGATTCCCTGGAAAATAACATACCTGATGCCAAGGCATTTGCACACCCAGGGCCCCAGGATATCCGGGGCCTTGTAGTAGGTATGATAGGTCAGCCACAGGTCGGGTGGAGAAACGCTAAGGTGTCTCATTGACCTTAAAAAATCCCGGATCAACCCGGGCCAGAGCCAGGGCCGATAATAGATCCACCGGGCCCTTACCCGGCTCTGGACACTTATTTCATGGCCCCTACGTTCAAGGAATTCAACGATTCCCTGGGCAATGGCAAGATCTCCCGACGGGGTTCCATGGCCAAGGGGTTTAAACGGGGCATAAAAGGCAATTTTCATCCCCAGTGCCTATCCGAGTTCCGGTACCATGGTCTCATAGATATGGGCAAGTTCCCTTACCAGTTTTTTATTGTTAAAGTTCTTTTCAACCCTCGTTCTGGCCGCCGCTGTCACCCGTTGGCGAAGCGCCTGATCCGTCAACAGCCGTTCCATGGCACGGGACAGTCGTTCGGGATCCTTTGGCTCCACCATGAGCCCCGTCACCCCATCCTCAAGGAACTCGGGCAGCCCCGACACATTGGTTGCCACAACGGGAAGATTCATGGCCATGCTCTCTGCCATGACATTGGGAATCCCGTCCCTGTCACCGTTGGCTGCCACCTGGCATCCCAGGACAAAGATATCTGATTGTGCATAGTAATCAATCACCTGCTCGTGGGTCATGGTGCCGCAGAGTGTGGTCCGGCCACCCAGATCAAGGGATTCTATCAAACCCACGATCTTGTCCCTGTCATCTCCCTCGCCGATCAGGGTATGCCTGAAATCAATTCCCCGGTCCCGCAAAAGGGCCAGGGCACGGTAAACCGTTTCCAGTCCTTTTTTTTCAGTGATCCTTGCCACAGTCAGTATCCGGTATGGGATAGAGGGAACTTTGGCTGTTCCCTGGGGCTTGAAATAGTCCAGGTTGATTCCATGGTAGACACAGAACAGGGGGGTGGCCGTACCCGGTGAAACCGTTGCAAGGTATTGTTCGTTGTAACGGGTGCAGGTCACCACAAAACGCGCCATGTCAATCTTCTCTGCAAGCTGGCGCCGGTCCGAGGTATAGATGTCCTTTGCATGGGCAAAAAAACTGAAGGGAAGCCCTGACAAAAGACTTGAAAAAAGGGCCACAGAAGTGGGGGAATGTGCAAAATGGGCATGGAAATGAACAATACCCTTTCCCGGCAGAAATTTATGGACCAGGACCCCCGCCTGGAGAAGGTGTTTCACCGTTGCCGACCGCCGGGTCCTGAACCATCGTTCAACCGCTTTTTTAAGGGCACCCATGTAGCGCTTTGGCCGTTTCAAGGCCAACAGCAGGTTATGGTACAGGAGAATATGAAGGTTGGGCAGGATGGTTGAAGGCAAATAATCCACCCCGGCCCTGATTTTGCTCACGCTGGCATGGGTGAACAACTCCCTGGGATGGCGCATGGAAACAATGTGAATCTTGTACCCAAGGGATTCCAGAAGCAGGATCTCATTGGAAATAAACGTTTCAGATATCCTGGGATATCCCTTTAAAACCATGCAGAATGTGCCTGTTTTCCCGGTGTTCTCGTTTTTCATCTTTTCCTTTCCTGAAAATCCATTTTCAAATCTATTCCTCAACTGGGTTTAAAGTTTTTCGACCTGTGCGGTTAACCTTTTTTTATACGGAAATAGTATAAATCCGACGAACCGCACAGGTCGAAGTTTTTCCGCTCCGCCGTTGGATACCGGTTCGCCTATTTGGCAAACCGGGCACCACCGCCGGCCGGATCCTGTTTATACCCCAGGGCCTTGAAATCCATCACCCCTGAAGGGCTGTGGCAATCCAGGCAGGACAGGGATTCCTCCTTGGGAACCACCCCATGGTTCAGACGCCAGTACATTGACGTCTCAGCAAAGTCAACTTTGCCGCTAAAGGGAAGCTTTGCAGCCTTCATACCCTTTTCTGCCGCCGATTTCCAGTCTCCCGTGGCAAAAAAACCGTCCTTGCCCGTTAAATGGGGAACAACAAGGGTTCGATTTTCAGGATCCATAAGCTGCCGGCCCTTCATCATCTTGTAGGGGGTGATCTTTGCCAATGGGTCTTTGATGCTTCCCACCGGGGGATTAAGCGCAGTAACGCCGCTTGCAGTTATAACGTCTCCCTTGAGATACCTGCGGTGTTTCCCATTGTACCAGGCATAGGTGGGACGCAAAGCCTTCTCCTTTACAGTGATGCCCATTTTTCCCTGCATCACTACCTTGTTTTCACTCTGTTCAAGGATCTTATTTTCCCCAACCCCTTTGGAGGGATCCCTGGATGTCAGTGTAAACTTTTTACGTGCAAAGGTGGGAATATGGCAGGTCTGACAGGCAATGGATTCACAGTGACGGTTCAGCTGGTTCAACAGCGGAGACACGTCATCATGGGGTGATTCATCATGGCAATCCGTGCATGACACACTGCCCTCACTCACGGCTGAGGTGGTGCTGCTGCCCGAGATCCGATGGTGATCTGTGGTGTGGCATTCCTGGCAGGAAAAATCCTCTCCTCCCATGTGGACATCAAAGGACCTTGAAGGATTGAGCAATTCACTGCTTAAATCCCCATGCTTGAAATTATCCCCACCACCACCATACCAGTGACAGGCACCACAGTTACCCCGTCCAGGAGGGCCCACTTTTTGAGCAATCTCTGCCAGATCAATATCCTTGTCTGGATACCCACAAGTATTTTTCTTTTTGGAATAGCGGCCCGTGGTATCATGGCAAACCAGACAGTCCACATTGGCCATATCCGTAAAATCAAAAGTCTCATCCTTCCACCCGTAACCGGCATGACATTTGGTGCACCCGCACCAATTAGATTCAATACCCACTCAGTAGTCGTTCATCAGATTTATCTTGCCAAGTTGTGCTCCTCGTTCACGGCCTTCTAAAAAAGCGGTTCCCCCCTTCCAGAGCCAGTGGGCCGTCTTGACAAAATCCTCGCCCTGGGCTGCATGGCATTCCAGGCATTGAAGAGTGATCTCCCGGGCACTGCCATGGGCCTTTTCCATCAAAATAGAATGATCTTCCATGGCATGGGACAAACCGCTGAACATGAAAAAAACAACTGCAAAACAAATTTTTCCAACCATTATTCCTCCTTTAAAACCGTTCCAGGACATTTCAATGGGATTTACCGACCCGATTTAAAAACAGCATCCGTTAAATTATGATCATAAACCAATAACAGATTAGCACAATAGCAGAACCCGTGCCATTTGCAATTTTTTTTAACAAAAAACAACCCTGTTCCATGCAGGCCCGGGTTTAAACCTGATTTAAAAAAAATCCTACACACAAAAAATGACCTGGCCAGGGAAGCTTCGCCCATGGGGTAACGTTAAAACAGCCCAAAGGTAACGCACAACCATTGTTCCGCCCCTGCCCGAATCCGGATGAAACAGAAAAATAATTCCTTGCAGTTGTTGAATCAAAGGTCATAAAGGTCCATTGACAGCGGGTAAAAAAATTGACAACAGGGGTAACGTTATCATAGGATAAAAATTATCGTTATCGAATTTTATTCCATGTACCCAAGGAGCGCCATGAAAAAACAACATCTGTGGGATGCTGGATTTTTAAACCAGATCATTGACACCATGGCCAACGGACTGTTTACCATGAACCTATCCGGCGAAATCACCTCATGGAACAAGGCAATGGAAGGCATCAGCGGCTATACGAGCCGTGAGGCCCTGGGAAAAACCTGCAGCCTTCTCCAGTGCAGCCGCTGTTTTGGGAAAAAATGCCCGGCAAACATCAACTACTGCGGGGTGCTTGAAAAACGAAACACAGGTCCCAAGGAGTGCCTGGTCAAGCATAAAAACGGTCATCTAATCTCTGTCATAAAAACAGCACGGGCAATCAAAGACAAGGAGGGGATAGTTGTCGGAGTGGTGGAAAGCCTGGCCGACCTGACTGAACTCAACACCATTCGCAAAAAAATAGCCGAGGCAGAACGCCGGCTTGGGGAAACATTCCGCCTGGGAAACATCATCGGCAAAAGTGCCCGGATGCAGGAAGTTTTCAAGGCCATCCAGATGGCATCTGAAAGCAGGGCAAACATCCTGATCCAGGGAGAGAGTGGCACCGGAAAAGAACTTGTTGCCATGGCCATCCACTACAATGGTTTCAACGCCGACGCCCCCCTTGTAACGGTGAACTGCAGCGCCCTGTCTGAAACCCTGCTTGAAAGCGAATTATTTGGACACAGCAAAGGAGCCTTTACCGGTGCCCACAAGGATCGCATGGGCAGGTTTGAACAGGCCCACCACGGCACCATTTTTCTGGATGAAATTGGAGAGCTGACCCCCTACATCCAGGTAAAACTTCTACGGGTGATCCAGGAGCGGGAAATAGAACGGGTGGGCGAATCCAAGCAGAGAAAAATTGATATCCGGATCATTGCAGCCACCCACCAGAACCTGGTGGATCTGACCAACATGGGAAAGTTCAGGGAAGACCTGTTTTATCGGCTTAAGGTATTTCCCATAACCATCCCCCCCCTTCGGGAACGGCGGGAAGATATTCCCCTCCTGGTTAGCCACTTCATTGACAAGGGTAACAAAAGGGAAAAAAGAAAGATCAAAAAAATCAGTCAGGAAGGCTTGCGCGCCCTCCTGGAATACCCCTGGCCCGGGAATGTAAGGGAGCTTGAGAATGCCATTGAACACGCCTTTGTCCTCTGCCGGGCCGACCAGATAGATCTCAGGGACCTTCCCGTTGAAATCAGAAACCATACCCACCAGACGGTTGAAACCACCCCTAGGACAAACCCAGCCAGAAACCTTACCCGGGAGGCCCTGCTGGAACTGTTAAACCAGTGCGACTGGAACAAAGCCGAGGTGGCAAGGCGCATGGGAAAAAGCAGAACTGCCATCTGGAAATACATGAAAAAATGGGAGATACCATTAAAAGGAGAAAACAAATGACGGCAACCGTCTATTTTACCGACTTCAAGGCAAACTCAAGGGAAAATCTTTTGGAAAAACTGGCAAGGCTCATGGCCACAGCCGGCCTTGATGGCATCCTTGACAAAAATGACCTCACCGCCGTAAAGCTCCACTTTGGAGAGATGGGCAACACGGCCTTTATCCGCCCGCCATTCGTCCGGCGAATCGCCAGAGCCATCAGAGAAAGGGGGGCTATTCCCTTTCTTACAGACGCCAACACCCTCTATGCCGGCACCCGGAGCGACTCGGTCTCCCATATCACAACGGCCATTGCCAATGGGTTCAGCTATTCTAGCATGGACAGCACCCCCATTATCATTGCCGACGGACTCAGGGGAAAAAGTGAAACCAGCGTCCAGGTGGGCTTAAAGCACTGCAGCGAGGTCCACATCGGCAAAGAGATCGTTGCGGCCGATGCCCTTGTTTCCGTTGCCCATTTCAAGGGCCATGAGCTTTCAGGCTTTGGCGGCACCCTCAAAAACCTGGGCATGGGCTGCGCCTCAAGAAAAGGCAAACTTGACCAGCATTCAACGGTAAGCCCAAAAATCAAGCGAAAGACGTGCATTGGATGCGGCGCCTGTGTCGACAACTGCCCGGTCAAAGCCATCACCCTGGAAGACGATAAGGCGACCATCAACCCGGAGGTGTGTATCGGGTGCGGCGAATGCATCATCCGCTGCCCCACG
Source organism: Desulforapulum autotrophicum HRM2 (assembly GCF_000020365.1). NCBI lineage: Bacteria > Pseudomonadati > Thermodesulfobacteriota > Desulfobacteria > Desulfobacterales > Desulfobacteraceae > Desulforapulum > Desulforapulum autotrophicum. Next base: position 4,686,534 of record NC_012108.1, read on the forward strand.
GGTTCGGTGAACATACGTTGGAACCAGACCATCCCGGTGTTCCTTGAAAAAATGATGGAGTATACCAAGGGCGTTATTTCGGGCAAAGAGGACAAGACGCTGTTTATCAACTTTATCACAGACATCTCGCCGGCCTGCGACTGCCTGCCCTACAACGACGCCCCCATTGTCAGGGACATCGGCATTGTCGCCTCCACTGACCCCGTTGCCATTGACCAGGCATCCGTGGATCTTGTCAATCAGCAGCAGGCATTCGCCAACACCCGCCTCAAACACAACCGGGAACCTGGCGAAGACAAATTCCGGGGGTTATATCCCGATGTGGACTGGGAGATCCAGCTCGACTACGCCGAGACCATCGGCCTTGGCACAAGGACCTATGAACTTGTGAAACTAAAATCTTTGACCTGGAAAAAAGAAGTTCCCGAAAATCAAGGACATTGATGGACCAGGTATCTGCCTGGGAAAGATGCAACCATAATGAAAATTACTGGTCTTTTGTCGGTGCAAAGCCCTTAACCGGGGTCCTGAATCTGCCAGGGATTGGAAATATCCTCGGCACATTGCCCAGGGGGTTGAGATCCACCAGAAACGGGCACCCAAAGATTTCCTCCAGGATCGACGGATCCAGAACCTTGCCGGGTGCTCCCTTTTTGACCACCCTTCCCCCGGCCAGCAGGACCATATGATCCGAATACATGGCAGCCAGGTTGATGTCGTGGGAGACCATGACAATGGTGATTCCCGTCTCCCGCTTGAGTTGATCCATGAGATCCATGAGCATTACCTGGTGGGCAAGGTCAAGGGCTGAGGCGGGTTCGTCCAGGAGCATAATCTCAGGATCCTGGCAGATGGCCCGGGCGATGAACACCCGCTGACGCTCACCACCGCTGATCTGATCAAGGGTCCTCTGGCCCAGGTGATCCACATTGGTGAACCCCATGGCCTGGTGTGCTGCATCATAATCCTGCCGGGTATTCATACCTAGTATGCCCTGGTGGGGCGAACGACCGAGCAGTACCAGCTCCTCCACGGTAAAGGGAAATGACTGGGACACGGTCTGGGGCACATAGGCAATTTTTCTGGCAAGGCCACGCCCCGAGTAAGTTTTCAATGATCGGTCAGCAATTTTAATCTCGCCCTTACCATGGGTTAAAACCCCTGAGACAAGGCGCATGAGGGTGGATTTACCCGACCCGTTGGGCCCGATAATGGTAAAGAAGGCACCCCTTTCCACGTCAAACGACAAATCCTCAAGCACTTTGACCTTTCCATAGGCGTGGGAGAGGTGTCGAATGGATAAGGCGGGCCCCCGGGTCAATTTTTTCCCCTCTTGAGAAGCATGATAAAAAGCGGCGCCCCGATCATTGCCGTGATTACCCCAACTGGAATCTCTCCCTGGCGGGGAATCCACCGTGCCAGAAGATCACACATCACCATATAGGAACCACCTCCGAGGATGCAGGCGGGCACCAGAACCCTGTGGTCCGGTCCCAGGGCAAGGCGGAAAATGTGGGGAACCACAAGGCCCACAAACCCCATAAGACCGCAGTGACAGACGGTGGCACTCACCATGAACGAGGATGTAACAAGCAGCACCCCTGTGACAGTACCCACATTGACCCCCATGGAGTGGGCCATCTCCCTGCCCATGAGCAGAAGATTCATGGCATGGGAAAGAACAAAAATAACAGCAAAGCAGGGAACAATACAGAGTGCAAGAATGGCGGCCTGGTCAAGATCAGACGAGGAAAGATCCCCCATGAGCCAGAACATGATGCTGTGGATCTTGTTGTTCTGGGTCAGAGAGATGAGAAACATGATCACAGCCGAGCAAAAGGCATTGACGACCACCCCGGAAAGCAGCATGGAATCCTTTTTCAACGAGGCATTGCCCGTTGACATGATGACCACCAGTACCAGGGTAACCATGGCCCCGGCAAAGGCGGTGATGCCGACGCCGGGGAACCTTGAAAGACCGAGGATGATGCCGATAATGGCCCCAATGGCTGAACCGCCTGAAATGCCTAGGATGTAAGGCTCAGCCAGGGGATTTCTTAACAGAGCCTGGAACACCAGCCCCCCGGTTGAAAGAACAGCACCTGCCATCATGGCCATGAGGACCCTTGGGAACCGGATGCGCCAGATGATGGCGGCCATGGTTGAATCACCGGAATCCCCTGAAAAGATCAGGTTCCAGACACCTGTCAGATCCCGGGACGTGGATCCAATGCCAAGGCCAAGAAACATGGAGGCGGCAAGAAACACGACCAGCACCAGGCAGACCCAGAAGATACGCAGGACAATGGATTTTTCCGTGGATGGATCCCTCATTTCCATCCTAAAAAAGCTCCGGATGGATCAGCCGGACCAATAGTTCAAGCCCCTCGACCATCCTTGGTGTGGGCCTATCAAGGAGATTAGAATCCACGATGTGCACCTGGTTGTTCTTGACTGCAGGAAGACCAGACCAGCTCTCCCACTCTTTTTTTACCCGTTCAAACACTTCGGCCCTTGCCATGGAGGTAATGATAATAATATCCGGGGCAAGACCAAGAAACTGCTCCCGTGAGAACCTGGGATAGGCAACAGCGGCAGCGGCAAGGTTAATCCCGCCTGCCCGCTCAATGAGCCCGTGGATAAAGGTATCCCGGCCGGCAGAAACAATGGGGGAAATCCCGATCTGAAAAAACACCCTTGGCCTGACCGTTGTGGTTGCCACAAGGGCCTCTACCCGTCTGACCCTTGTCTCCATGTCATTGACCACTTGGGCAGCACGGGTCTCGGCATTCAAAAGCGAACCAATCAATGTCACCGTCGTGATAACAGAATCAAGGTCAACCGGGTTAACGGCATAAACGGGAATACCGAGGTCCGAAAGCCTGTCCGCCGTCTGCTTGGGATTTCCATCTTTAACGGCAATGCAAAGATCCGGCTCCAGAGCCACGATCTTTTCAAGGTCCAGGTGGACATAGGAACCAACCCTTGGAATCCTCCTTGCAGATTCGGGATAGTCACTGTAAACGGTTGCCCCTTTAAGGCACTCTCCACGATCAATGGCAAATACGATCTCGGTAATACTCGGGGCAAGGGAGATGACCCGTTCAGGGTGAGCAGGAAAGGTAACCGTTCTACCCACCTGGTCCACGGCCGTTCGGGTATCCGTACAAGCGCCGGAGGGGGGATTAAACAGCATTATCCCAACCGCCACAACCAGCCCAACCCACCATCCGACTTCACATGGGGCGGATTTCAAGTGGGCACACCTGTTTCAACTGTTGCGGTTTTCATGATAACGCTCCTAAAGATCCTCTCCATGGGAAACAATTTCCTGTTATGGCAGACAAAAATCTCTGTTTAACATTTTTTTACAATTTCTGAAATAGAAAGAGCACCCATGCACTTAAATATCCCCGGCCACCAGGGCGTCTACCCTGGAGACATAGGCACGAAACACCTGTTCCCGGGTTGTGTTAATCCTGATCTGGAACGGAACGCTGAAGAACCCTTCCTGTTCCATCTGGAGAGCTTTGATCACAAGATGACCCTGAACCGACTGGGAACAGGCCTGACTGCAGCTTTCACACCCAAGGCAACTCCACAGGGAAGCCCTTTCTGGAGAAACACCCAAAACATAGCACCGGATGAAATAAAGGGGATCAAAATCAGCTGTGGAAACCGTTAGGGGGCAGGCACTGGAACACTCCCGGCAGGTCATGCAAAGGGAATGGTTCATTGTGTGGGAGAGTGATCGCTTAAGGGGTTTTATCCCCACAGCTTCCCGGGTTTTTGGCGATACTTCAGGCGGGCAGGCCCATTGATCCCACTGCTGAAAAAGCGCATCAAACAGGGGAGGATCTGCCATGGACAAGGCGTTGGAAAGAACCGTCACCAACTCCTGCTTAAGCTGGTGAATGCGCGTCACAGTCTGCATTGAAACCCTATGTTCAGCCACGGCCCTTCGCTGCAGATTGGCGATAAGGAGCCAGGGTTTCACACTGTTGGGGCAAAGATTGCCGCAACGGCGGCAGTCAAGGCAATGCCAGATGGACGATCCAACCCGGTCAAGACAAAGGCCACCAAGATTTGCAAGACGAACGATTCGCCTTGGATCAAGGCCTTCGGGCACCAGGGAGATTGGGCAGGAGGAGGTACAGATGCCGCAGGCGTAACATTGGGTGGATAGGGCGTCTGCATCGGGGGGATAAAAAGAGCTATCCCCATCAATCGACGGATTTTGCCCTTGAACGCTTATTGGATTGGTCATATTTTTTTCCCTCATTATTGGATTTGGAGACTATACCATATTTTGGAAGATTTTTTTTATAAAAAACAACTGTCAAAAAGTCATTGTGAAAGTCTCAACTTTCGAGCCCTCTTTGATTTCCCTGACCGGAAAATTGTAAGCCAAAGGGAATAGGATTTTTGCCCTTTCAAGCGTTAAGAAGCGCAGGCTGTTTGAGGACTTTAGGATAACCTGTTCCTGATTTTTTTGCAACGACACTTTGCCCTAAATCCACCGCCTATTTTTTTTATACCCCTCCAAAAACGATTCGGGGAATTTTTTTTCGCGGCTGGAGCTTATTCCGGTGGGGGCTTGGTCTTTTTGTGGCCGTCCCTCTGATCTGGGCAAATTTTGGGTATAGATATCCCTTGGCGGACCGGAAAAATTAGATTTTTAGTGTGTACCTTTGTCATATAGTTATCCAGATGGTGCCCATGAACCGAAAAGCATTGCAATTTTTCTGCGCGCCTCAACCAAGAGATCGTAAGATGGGTGCCCTTTAGATAAACGCAAAAACAGAGTACGGGATCGTTTAACTACTCTCCCCGGGATATTGACAAGTGAAAACCTGATGGCCTTCATCCGTTTCGTCTTCATCGAAGGAGCCAACGCCAGATTTTTCATCATCACATTCAGGTTTAAGGCAATTATCATGATCCACCACCACGCAGCATTTGTACCAAAGTCAGATGATGGCATTTTTCCACCGGCCAGATCGTCTTTCATCACCGCATGAACCTCTTCACTCTTACCGCATCGTTCATGAAGCCAGTGGATCACATTCTCCCCGTTCATCTGTGTATATTTGATATTGGTAACGACACCAAATACCTTGTATCGGCTTTCATCCATTTCCATTGTCGGGAAGGGAAGCTTAAGCTGTTTATCATCATTCATACCGGGCAAAGGTTGTTGTTCAACCAGGCGCTGCCGTTTGGCAAGATACCTGTATACCGGAGCATCTTTGCTATAGCACAGTTCGTTGGGAACAAAGCACACTTCGGCCCACTCGCTACCGGTTTTTAACTGTAAACCTTTCTCCCTTTTATAGATCGGCTGCCATTGGGCATCTGGCACTTGAGCTACCGCTATTTTGAATGCCTTAGTCACATTACAGCCGATGGCAAATTCGATTCTACCAAATCGTTTATTTTCACCTTTTTCACAGTACCGTAAAAGATCGTGCTGGTAAGCAGCAGTATCTGAACGGAGCTTCACCTTTTCCACATTGCTCGGAAGACAGTCCAAGGCTTCCTTAAAAACCCTTAACTGTTCATAACCAGCGGGCACGTTACCGTCCCGGAATTCTGTGTGAAGAATAATTCCTTGCTCAAACCACCATGTGTTGAAAGGTTGGTAAGCCTTGAACCCTTTATAACAATAAGAAGCTGTCTCTTTCATGGTTTGAGCCAGGGTGGCATCCATGTCCAAGGTGGCCGTTGTCTCGACGCTTACTGTATTCAAGCCAGCGATCATATCTTTATTAATCTTTCCAAACCCCTTCAGGAAGTCATTAGCGGCGGGGATAAATGCTTTAACATCTGACTTCTTTCGGGCATCCTCCTGTTCAGCATCATGAAATTTGGACAAATACCTGAAGACAGCTGACGGGGACGGCACAGAACGTTTTTTTTCCTTCCGCCACCTACTCTCTATAGTTCGGCGAACCTTACGACTCAAACCATGCGTTTCTGATTTCCGCAATATTTGGCAGAACCCTTCATCCGCCTCCAGTATCTTTAAATCATCAACACAGTCTCCTCCGGCAAGATTGAGCAGCACCAAAGATAAAACCATCTGGGAATCAGTCCAGCCTTGCGAGTTCTTTCTTACCTTCAGATGTTTTTGGATGGATTTGGACAACCCGATTACTTTGGCCAAGTCGAGATAGACGGGCAGGCCAGCCAATGCGGTCATGCCGGTCTGAGTTTTTTCTTCTTCATACTTGAATGGAAGCACGCCTTGTGTCATAACTTGTTTCACCCCGTTGATGATAGTTTTTTGTTCGCACAAAGACTCTATCTGCTTGAACCATCAAGCGCAACGGGGTTTTTCTTTTTTTTAGGTGGTGGATTGGGGTTGCATTTCAAATCGGCCTAGGAAAAACGGCCGGGGGTCTATCAAAAAATTTCATCAAATTAAAACGAATCTCAAATCCTTGTTTATATCAGCCTATACCCCCAATATGATTGCCCACCACAGGTTGTTCCGGCAACCCAGTTGCTTTTTCCTGCGCTTTATTTTGACAAACCCCCTGTTTCCATTATATAAGAGACCCCTTTAATCTTTTTTAAGGTCTAATCTTATTCAAGGAGACACGAACGACAATGGAAAAAGGAAAGGTAAGCCGACGCATCCGCTATTTCATGGATAAACGTGAGATGGACCTTGCAGCCCTTGCAGGTCTGACAGGGCTCAAGCAGGAGTTTCTCGACACCATGCTCAACGAAAATGTTTACCCTCCCCTGGGGCCGCTCATGAAAATTGCCAGGGCCCTTGGCGTGAGGCTTGGCACCTTTCTGGACGACCAGGAGAGCGATGACCCCTTTATTGTCAGACGATCCGAGCGTGAGGCTGCCTTCAGCGTCCTTGGAGGCAAGGGCAAACCTGCTGCCCTTAACTTCTACTCCCTTGGCAAGGGCAAGACTGACCGTCACATGGAACCTTTTTTTGTTGAAATCCTGCCGGAATCGGCCAAAACCAAGGAACTTTCCTCCCACGAGGGCGAGGAGTTCATCGCCGTGGTCACGGGGTGCGTTGAGATCATCTACGGCAAAGAGACCTACCTGCTCAACCCCGGAGACAGCGTCTATTACAATTCCGTAGTTCCCCATTACGTAAGCTGCGCAGGCAGCGAAAAGGCCGAAATCCATGCGGTCATTTACATACCAGAGTAAGGGGAGACAACCATGACCAACACCACCACCCTCGAGGAACACACCCTGGGCCAGATATTGGACCGAACCGTTGAACGATATCCAGACAACGAAATCCTTGTCTATATTGACAGGGATTTCAGACTCACCTATCGTGAATTTTCAAACCTTGTGGACGAGGTTGCAAAGGGTCTTATGGCCCTGGGCATTAAAAAGGGAGAAAAGGTTGCGGTATGGGCAACGAACATCCCCTTCTGGGTCACACTTCAGTTTGCAACGGCAAAAATCGGTGCCGTGCTTCTCACGGTCAACACCAACTACAAGCTTGCCGAGCTTGACTATCTGCTGAAGCAGTCTGATACGGAGAATCTATTTATCATCGACGGATTCCAGGATACCGATTACGTCAACACCCTGTACGAACTTGTGCCCGAGCTCAAAACCCAGCAGCGGGGACACCTGTCATCACCCAGCTACCCCTGCCTCAAACGCGTCTGCTTTCTGGGCCAGGAAAAGCACAGAGGCATGTACTCGATCCCCGAAATCCGGGCCCTGGGCACCATGGTATCCGACGATCAATACCTTGAAAGACAGGCGACCCTGGATTGCCACGACGTGGTAAACATGCAGTACACCTCGGGCACAACCGGGTTTCCCAAGGGGGTGATGCTCACCCACTACAACATCGGCAACAACGGGTTCTGGATCGGAGAGAACCAGCGATTTTCAGAGAACGACCGCCTCTGCCTGCCCGTACCCCTGTTTCACTGCTTTGGCTGTGTACTCGGGGTGCTTGCCGCCGTGACCCACGGCACAGCCATGGTGATACTTGAGGGTTTTGACCCGCTCTTGATCATGGCCTCGGTGGAACAGGAACGATGCACGGCCCTGTACGGGGTGCCCACCATGTTCATTGCCGTGCTTGACCATCCCATGTTCAAAAAGTTCGATTTTTCAACCCTTAGAACGGGTATCATGGCAGGCTCCAACTGCCCGGTCCATGTAATGGAGCAGGTAATTGAAAAAATGAACATGACGGATATCACCATCTGCTATGGACTGACCGAGGCAAGCCCTGTCATGACCTACACCCGCATTAACGACGATTTAAGAAAGAGAGTTGAAACCGTTGGCCAGGCTCTGCCCCACATTGAGGTAAAAATAATCGACATTGACACGGGCGAAACCCTTGCCCCGGGAATTCAGGGCGAGGTGTGCTGCAGGGGGTACAATGTCATGAAGGGCTACTACAACAATCCCCAGGCCACGGCCGATGCCATTGACACCAAAGGCTGGCTCCACTCTGGGGACCTTGGCATCATGGACAAGGACGGATACCTGTCAATCACAGGTCGCCACAAGGACATGATCATCCGGGGCGGGGAAAACATCTATCCCAGGGAGATCGAAGAGTTTCTCTACCGAATGGACGAGATCAAGGATGTCCAGGTAGCAGCCGTTCCCAGTGAAAAATATGGGGAGGAGGTGGGCGCCTTTATCGTGCTCAAGGAGGGCACCTTACTTGATGAGAGCGATGTCATGGATTTTTGCAGGGGCAAGATCAGCCGGTACAAGATCCCCCGCTACGTCACCATGGTCGAGGGTTATCCCATGACGGCCAGCGGCAAGATTCAAAAATTCAAGCTATCCGAACTTGCCACTGAAATCTGGCCGGAACGACGATAGGAATCAAGGGCGTTGCCCAATCAGGCAACGCTCCTGGATTACGCTTCGCCGTAAAGCCGCAGTTTTTTAAGAAGCGTTTTCCGGGTAATGCCCAGGCGCCTGGCCGCTTCACTCTTGTTGTTGTCGGCCGAGGCAAGGGTCTTTAACACGGCTTCCTGCTCGATCTCGGCCAGGGGACGATCCACACCCGCAGATGGATTTTCCCCGGACCACCCTGTATTCATGACCTGTCCCTGTCGAATAAACGGCAGGTCGTTCAGGTTCAGATAGTCCGACCGTGCCAGAACCACACCCCGCTCCACCGAGTTCATCAGTTCCCTTACATTGCCCGGCCAGGGGTAATGGATCATGGCGTCCATGGCCTCGGGGGTAAACCCCCTGATGTCACGGTTGTTTTTTTCGGCAAACAGTCTTAAGAAATGCAGGGCAAGCACCGGCACATCCTGGCTGCGGGCCCTGAGGGGCGGAATCTCGATACCGACCACGTTGAGCCGGAAGAAGAGATCCTGCCTGAAATGCCCCTGTTCGACCATCCGGGCCAGATCCCGGTTGGTCGATGCCATGACCCTCACATCAACGGGAACAGGGGTTTCGCTGCCAACCGGAGTCACCTCCCGTTCCTGGAGCACCCGCAACAGCTTGGCCTGCATGGCCTGATTCATCTCGCCGATCTCATCCAGAAGGATACTGCCCCTGTCTGCGGCAAGAAAGCTGCCCTTTCTTCGCCGGTCAGCCCCGGTAAAGGCCCCCCGCTCGTGGCCAAACAGCTCGGATTCCAGCAGAGTCTCAGTGATGGCGGCACAGTTGATCCGGACAAAGGGGTGCACTCTTCTTGTGGAATTCTGGTGAAGGGCCCCGGCAATGAGCTCCTTGCCCGTTCCCGATTCGCCATAAATAAGAATATTGGCCTCCGACGGCGCCACCATCTCAACCGTTTCAAGCAAGGCGAGCATGGCCGGGCTGTTGCCGATGATATTCTCCCGGTTGAACTGTTTGCCAAGGCTCTGCCTGAGGGTGAGATTCTCCTGTTTCAGGCAGAGGGTCTCGACCATGCGGGCAAGGGTCAACTTGAGCTTTTCAAAATCAAGGGGTTTTGTCAGATAGTCAACCGCTCCACGTTTTAACGCGGTAACGGCTGTTTCAACCGACGAATAGGCCGTCATGATGATCACCGGCAATGACGGATTAAATCCGTGAATCTCCTCAAGGGCCTCCATGCCCGACATGGTGATCATCTTCATGTCCATGAGCACCATGTCAAAGGGGGCTGATTTTACCGCATCAACTCCAGTTGTCCCATCATCGGCCACAGTCACCTCATAGCCCCACCCGGTCATCAGTGTCCTGAGCATGGTCCTGTGACCCAGATCATCATCCACAACCAGTATCCTGTTTCTGCAATCCATTATTCTGTCTCCCCAGTGTCCAGGCAGGGAATCTTAAGAAAAAAGGTCGTTCCATGCCCCTCCCTGCTTTCCACCCTGATGTCAGCGCCCATGGTCTCAAGGTTTCGGTGTACCATGGCAAGCCCCAGCCCCGTACCCCTGGCCCTTGTGGTATAATAGGGGTCAAATATTTTTTCCATATCCGACACGGCAATGCCAGACCCGGTATCGCTCACCTCAACAAACAAACACCCCTTTTCCGTGGTCACCTTTACCCCGAGGGTGCCACCGTTGTCCATGGCCTGGATGGCGTTGAGGTAGAGGTTTAAAAGAATCTGGTTGAGCCTGTCTGGATCAATTGTCACCTCTTTTTGATCCCTGGGGATCGTTTTTTCAACCCCTATTCCCCTGGCGGCAAGGTCGTTCTCCACAAGCTTTAACGAATGGGCCACAAGGTCCTTAACATCCACCTTTCGGGCAACCACGGGCACGGGCTTTGCAAATTCAAGCAACTGGGTAATGGCCCGGTTGAGCCGTTCGACCTCGTGGATCATGATATCGGCCGTCTCCCTGTCCTCGGCAACGCCCTTATACCGCTCCCTGAAATAGGTGGCAAATCCCTTGATGGAGCTCAAGGGATTTCGAATTTCATGGGCCACACCTGCGGCAAGCTTACCAACGGCAGCAAGGCGACGACTCCTTTCCACCTCCTGCTTTAACGCCGTAAGCTCGGTCAGATCCCTGAACAAAAAAAGATAGCCTGATGCCCCTTGTCCGTCATCCCGGATGGGTGAAGCAACCACATCCAGGACCAGAGAACCACCGGACAGGGAAGGAAAGGCAAGCTCCCTTGAGATTTTTTGATTTTTTTCTTCCATGATTGCGGCCATTTCAACCAGCGCCACCGGCAGGACCGGCTTATCTTTTTCCCCGAGAATCACCATGGCTTCCCGGTTCCAGGAAGTGATTTCAAGGTTAAGATCCACGGCAATCAAGCCTGCGGGCATGGTTTCGACCAGCCTGTTTGAAAAGGCCATGACCCTGGAAAGCGACGACCGGGTGGACCGGTATCCCTGGAGCATAAAAAGGCCAACAATACCAGCACTTGCCATGAGAAAGAGAACGGCACCATTGATGATAACATGGTTAATATAGGCTCTTTTCCCTGACGCGGCGCCGGTCATATCAAGGCCTGCAATGATAATCTGTGGACCCGAATCCCGGCATTGTTCAGGACACCTGGAGAAATGGGAACTGAACCAGTCACCCTCTGCCGGTTGGTGGCTGGCGTGGACCTTTTTTGATGATGCCGGACCCGGGATTTCTGGAGCTGTACCTGTTTCAGGCTGTGATTCCCGGGTCAGAAAAAGGCCTTGAACAGCCCCGGCTGTCCTCCGCCTGCCCATGCGCCCCCCCGGCCCTGGACGATGAAACCGCTTTGCCGGGGTGAACACCTTAAATACCTCAAAGGTCTTGTCCCCTTCCCCAGAAAAAACTTCCCGGTGAAAAATGGCCGTACCGTCACCCAGGGGGTCCACATCGGGCATTTTCCCATAAAAGGTGCCAATTTTTTCAGGATCACTGTGGGCCAGAATCTTTCCATCCCCGGTTATGATCATCAGATATTTCACTTCCGGCTGAAAGGCCGTTTCAGTCAACAGGTTCTGGACCCTTGCTGCCCGCCATCTCATCGTCATCATACCCGTGCGGGTGCCGGCCTCAAAGGCCCTGATAAGAAAGGTTCCCTTTGCCGTCAGCTTTTCAACAATCCTGGCGTCGTGTTCCTTGATGTTGTCCATGGCCATAAGCATAAAAATGGACATCAGCACAAGAATTGCCCCCATGATTATAAAAGGGGAGATTCCCGTTGTTCTCTTTTTGGGTTCTGTCATTGGCCCATCTCGCGTAAAATCCATAGGTTTGTTCTTAATTTTTCCTTGTTCTCCCCAATTTACCAAGCAATTATGGTGCCCGGGCCGACACACCCGGAGTTTCACCATTGACCACCCGGGGAGCCGGGTATTTTATACCCATGTGAGGACACCGTACTGGATACAAAATACCCGATACCCATGTATCACGATTCAGTCACACCACAAAGGAAAAAATGTATTTTGCATTATATTTCAGGAAGTTAATCCTTTTGATCAGCCCATGGCACGCCGTATGCAGTGATTAGTATCCAACAACAGCGGATGTGCGGCCCGGGCCGCAAAACATGAACAGACAAAAAGGTGGCCAGACCACCACAAAGGAGAAAACCATGAAAAAACAAATTATTATCCTTACAACACTCGTATTTGCCATAGTTGGGCTTTCTGGAGTAGCATTTGCCTGGAACCACGGCCAGGGGCATGGAAAAAAGGGTTGCCGGGCCGGATACAACAGTCCCATGGCAAACCTTACCGAGGACCAGCAAACCCAGCTTAAAACCCTTCACCAAAAATTTATTGATGAAACAGCAGCGACCAGGGCAGCCATGCGTGCAAAAAAAGATGAGCTAAGAATCCTCATGCAGACATCGGCCCCAGACGGACAACGCCTTGTTGCACTTGCCAATGAAGCAGGTGATCTTCAAAAGGCTTTGATGGTCAAACGGATCAACTTTGCCCTTGAGGCAAAAAAGATTGCCCCGGAAATCAACTTTTTTGCAGGCGGCAAGGGATTTGGAAAAAAGGGCTGCATGGGAGGCCCCAGGAACGGCATGACCATGGGCGATCAAGACAATGACAGCACAGATCCTGACACCATTGACAAATAAGCACCAATAAAGGAACAAGGCCCTCCTGTTCAACCGGGAGGGCCTTGTTCATTTCAACACAAATACCCACCGGTTCTTCTGGGAAATTTTTCCGTCATAGGTGTAGCCTGCCACCTTGAACGACTTGATCATCCCTGGTTCTGTCACCCGTTGTTGAACGATCTGCCTTAAAAAGAGCCCCCTGGCCTGTTTTGAGTGGGCTGCAACGGTTTTTAATACTCCCCCTTTTTTTTCCATGAACGCAAGGGTGATGACCCTCGCTTTTAATCCACCCTTTGTAACCAGGGATGCATATTCGTCCGATGCCAGGTTCACGATGAATTCATCCGCGGCAAGATTCTCATCAAACCATTCGTGAATCGGAGATGTCCAGAATTTACGCAAGGTCATGTTTGCGCCGCATTCAAGCTTGCAGGTGAAATCCAGTCTGTGGGCAAAAACAGCGTCAAAGGGATTGAGCACCCCGTAAAGGGCCGAGAGAATCACCAGGTTTTGCCTGCAAAATACGAGGGATTCTCCTGTGAATGCTTCCGGAGCAAGGGCCTTGTACACAGCGCCCTGGAATGCAAAGATTGCAGGAACTGGCCGGGTTTCACCAAACCCGTTAATCTGATCCAGGGTTTTTCGGGCAATGGCGTCACTCACCTTGAAGAGCGCCTTGAGCTCTATTTCAGAAAACCCCTTGAGCAAACGAATCAGTGCTTGGGCCCGTTGCTCAAAAACAGGCCTGGTCATTATGATTTCAGATTCAATCTCCGGACGAAGCATGGTTTTTTCCGGATCTGCCATGGTTTTGGCAGGGGAGAGGATGATTTTCATTTTAATTCCCATGTTTGTGGGTTTTTAAACATATTTTACCCGGTGGAACAGTTATTTCTGTCGAATCCTTGCAATCGCTTCCTGGTAACAAATAGGACAATAGGTGGAGGTTACCTGGATCTTTCCCTTTACATTTAAATACTCCTCAACCGACATCCAACAGCCTTCTCCGGGGTTTTTACCAGCGTCGTTACGAATTTTTTTACACACACAGCAAACCGGCAGAATTTTTTCATACATCTTTAATTTCTGTTTTAGTTCATACTTTTCAAGCACCTCATTGATGCGAAACGTCCGCTCCTCAGGGCTCCCGGGCTTGAGCATATATTCATCGGCACCCAACCGGATTGCCTGAATCGCAGAATTAAGATCCCCATAACCGGTCATTATCATGGCCATTCCGTCAGGGTTTACCTGCTTGGATCTTTTAAGCACCTCAATACCGTTAACCTTTCCCATGATAAGATCGGTTATGACCAGGTCAAAATCAGCCCCCTGCCCATCTAAAATAGTCAGGGCGGCTTCGCCGGATTTTGCCGTGGAGACGTCATATCCCTGGGCCTCAAGCTCCCTGCCGATTCCCATCAGCACAATGGGGTCATCATCAACCAGCAATATACGGTACGGTAATTTTTCCATATAACCTCTTTTAAACAATTGGCGTTCGTTCGCCTACACCTCTCTTACAGGCGAAAATTCCATGGCAAACCAGGCCCCATTCTCCCTTGGCAGAGCCCGCAGGGTTCCATTATGGCGAAGGATGATCTCGTGGCAGATGGAGAGCCCAAAACCCATACCAAGCTGCTTTTTGGTGGTAAAAAAAGGATCAAATATTTTATCAAGATCCTCCGGGGCAATTCCAGGCCCGGTGTCAACATAGTCCACAAAAATTTTATCAGCTGAAACCCTTGTGGTGATCAAGATCTCATTTTGACAGGACAGGATTTCAAATTTATCCCCCCCGGCACCCCTAGCTGATTCCACGGCCTCGATGGTGTTGTTAATGAAATTCAAAAAAACCTGCCCCAGATCCTGGGGGTGACAGTCAAAGTCCGGAACACACTCAGACAGCTCCAGGCGGGCAATGATTCCCTTTTTCTTTAAATAGGCTTCCGACAGTTTTACCGTGTCATGAACAATGGCATTTATATTTGCTCTCTGCATATAATCAAGGCCGGGGCGATTGAGGTTGAGCAGCTTTTTAACAGTGCTTCCAATGCTTTCAAAGGCACTTCTGATCAGGTCAATCTCTTCTATGGCCTTTTTATCGTTGAGGTTTTTTTTGCGAACCAGGGCCAACAGGGCCGAGATTCCTGCCAGGGGGGAATTGATTTCATGGGCAATGGATGCTGCAAGCTGCCCTGCGGCCGCCAGTCGTTCCGTTCGCACGAGCTGGGCTTCCAGCAGTTTGCGCTCAGCAATGTTTGTCAGCACACCATTGGCCCCCGAAAAACTGCCGTCATTGTTGTACTGGTAGTGCAGATTCAAATCCACCCAGCTGCTTTTCCCGGCGCCTGAAAGGAATCTAAAACGAACCCCCCGGCGGTATTTTTTCTTTTCTCGAAAGTCAGACCTGGTCAGTTTCTGTAACTGTTTCCGATCTTGTTCATGTATAAACTGTTCAAACGAACGTCCAACGATATCTCCTGCTTCAAGGCTGTAGGATGGGCTGTTTGGGATGTTAACCGTTGTTATCAAAAAATTTTCATCAATGGAGAACACAATGTCCGGCATATTTTCAACCAGGGTTCGATACCTTTCTTCGCTCAACCGCAGCTTTTCCTCTGACCGGTACCGGGTCGTATTATCCACCACAAAAAGAATAAAGCCCACGTTTATCCCATCATCGTTATGCATGGGCATGACCACTAAACGGAAGAGTTGACCGCCATCCACGGAATTCTTCCAGATGAGATCATACTCGAATTTTCCCTGTTTTTGAGCAATATCCAGAATCTGGTAAAATTGTTCATTCCCGACCCTGGAAAAAAAATCAAGAGTTGAAAAGTGCTGCCCCATGATCTCTTCTCTTTTTACCTGAAACAGCCTTTCTGCAGCCGGGTTGAAATGGATGATGCAAGACTTGGAATCAATTGCTGCAATGGCAAACTCGGTTGCAGATTTCAATATGCAATTCAGGGTGAGACTCGTTTGACTCAACTCCCGGTTCGCCTTTTCAAGGGCTTTTTCCATTTTTTTACGTTCTGCAATTTCCATGAACAATATATCGTTCTGTTGCTGGAATTCACGGGCATTTCTCCGGGAGGCCTCGACCTGCCCGGCAAGAAGTTGTTTCTGGGTATTACTGTGAATCAAGAACCCCACGCTGCCAAAGACCAGTAAAAACAAGAGCACCATGATCAGCAAAGCATCCCGGGGATTTATACCCGATGAAAATTTGTCGTCTGGAAAAATATGAATCAGAAAAAAAGGCGTGTGGACAACCCGTGAAAAGACCAGGACCTGTTTTTCTCTGCCCAATTCCAGACCCTTCAGCTGGATGAAGCCACTGCGTTTTTTTTCATGTGCCAGGTGCTCACTGACCCATTTTCCGAACACAGGGTCTTCGGCCATGAAAAGCGCCTTTGATTTCGGACAGAAGAGATAGATCCGGGACGAATCACCCACGTCCCAGGTGTCAAGGAGATGATGGAATGCCGTTTCCAGGGTGACATCCGCCACAATATACCCCATAAATCGATATTTAAAAAAATAGGGAACAGTAATAACGGCATGGGTCGTGTTGTTTCTTTTCTCAAGAATGGTGCCCATGCAGTTGTCGGCCAGGCTTAAATTCTGCTGGAAACGCCTCTGAATATTCTTTTTCACCTGGGGTGAAACCGTTGTAACTGGAGTACCGTCGGACTGAACAAATGCGATCCAGTTATAAATTTTAACCTCCCCTATTTTTTTTGAATCGGCAAGTGTCGTGAAGGAGTGCTGCATATCCAGGAGGCTTGTACCCAGCCCGTATTGCATGGACATGCCAAGGGCCTTGTTCTCAAAATAGGTGGAAATCTCCCTGCTGCCGGACAGGGCCACAAGATCCTGTTCACGTTCAGAGAAGAAATAGCCCATGGCCATGGCCTGTTTTTCAAACACAGTGACAAACCGTTTCCGGGATGCATCAATGAGTTGAATCCGGGAATTGTAGTTGTTCACAAGGAGCGTGCCCACATAAAACAGTATCAGAATGATCACCATTACAATTACAACGTTGGTACGCCTGGTCAAATCAGAAGTCATCCCGAAAAAGGCCCTTATCTTTTATTTTTCACAAATGCGCATCACCCCTTCAAAAAACGAGGGATAAAATGAAAAAACTGCCGGATAATACTTGTTCACAAGCCTTGCATATTTTCCCTCGTTTACACATTTTTGGAAAAAAAGGTTAAATTCATCCCTGAGCCTTACCGAGGATTTGGCAAACCCCACTCCCATATACTGGTTCATTGAAACGGGACCAAGAATCTTAACCTTTCCCGGCCATTTCTGGATACCCACAAGGGCGTCTGGGAAATCCAGCAGGGTGCAATCTGCCTCATTGTTAAGGACAGCGGGAATCAGTTCATTCAAGTTCATTTTGGCGGGCATGATTTTTACATTTACCCCTGAACCCTCTAGGCGGTTCAGGGCAGGGTCAAGACATCCTCCCTCAATGGCCAAGACACGATACCCCTTAACCCGGTCGATTGTTGACTGAATGTCATGGGCCAGATCGTCCGAAGGAACGATGGGTTGATGGGGAAAATCGGCCCTGGCAACAATCCACACCCCCGAGGGAAAAATGGGAACGGAGAAGAGGATCTCCCGTTCCCGCCATGGCAGGATGGTAAGCCCGTTGGCGATCAGATCTCCTTTGATGTCAGCCGGTTCCCCTGTGGAAAGTTTCTGGGTCGATACGGTTGTTTTTTTCCCAATAAGATCGGAGATCACACTCGCCCAGGAGGCATTTACATACTCGTAACGAACGCCCAGATAATCTGCAAACATCTGTACCAGCTCAACACTGAACCCGTCACCGCTTCCAGAGACAAAATGGGCATAGGGGACTCCAAGATGACGAAGTGTTCCCCGTTCCATGACCTTGTCATACCCCTCTGCCCTTGCCCATGATGTCATAAAAAAAGCCATCAGCATACAGACCAGCCCATGGCAAACAGGGGTCGACCATAAAAAAACATTCTTTTTCATCTGTTCATTCCTCTGTTCCAGATTGAACGCATCCCTTGAAGCAATACACCACTGCCCCTGGTATGATATGCTTGAATCATGGCTGATTATGGCAAAGGGACATGGGGATGTCAATATGATGGTCATGGGAAAGGATTCCCTTTCCCCGCTGTTTTTAATAATAGAAACGTCCCGGATATACCCGGACAGGACTGCAAGTATAACTGCGGCATCCGGGTTCCCTGATTTTGTGTTTGATTTTGTCGATTAATCAGGTTATGTTTTTATCATGTTTTTTAACTCTTTCTCCATAACGCCTATGAAAAAGGGGCTTTTGATCCCCCTCGTCTTTTTTATCATGGTTTCCAGCGCCGGGGGGGTGGAGGTAATTGTTAATGCATCCGTACCTGAAATACCATACACCGTAAACGATTTAAAGGCTATTTTTGCCATGCAGCGACCGGTCTGGTCGAACGGTGAAAGAATACATATTTTTGTCTTTGCCGATGACAATCCTGTCCACCGTGAATTCACCAAAACACGACTCAACATGTTTCCCCACCAGTTCAGAAGAATCTGGGACCGTCTGCTCTTTTCCGGAACCGGTCAACCGCCGAGACAGGTCTCGTCCCCGGAAGAGATGATCGACAAGGTCAGCACCACCCCCAACAGCATCGGCTATACCGGGTCTGAACCTGACAATGACAACATCAGGATTATAATACATGAATAAAAACGCCATTCCAGGGACAGTACTTATATTCATTCTTTTGGCCTTTACCCCAGGGATAAATGCCTACGACCTGTCAGACAAGGCTCAGATCCATGGTTTTTTTACCCAGAATGCCATTCATACCACAGCCAATCAGGCCTATGGTGAAAGTCAAGACAGGGTTTCCTACAGGCTTACCGAGGCTGGGCTCAATCTGGGTTACCAGCCCCTGGAACGGTTGCATTTTTCTGCCCAGGGACTTTTCCGCCAGGCTGGAGAACTTGACGACGGCAGCCTGACCCTTGATTACGGGTTGGCCGATCTATCCTTGTATCGACACCCCCGGGGCAGTTTGGGAATCAGGCTGGGCCGCATCAAAAACCCCCTGGGACTGTACAACGAGACAAGGGATGTGGCCTTTACAACCCCCACGATTATCCTGCCCCATGGCATTTATTTTGACCGTTCCAGGTCCTTGTTTCTGTCGTCCGACGGCGGACAGTTGTATTTTAACCACAATCTGGGTGCAGGATGGCTGTCCGGCAAATTTAACTATGGAAAGATGAGAAACGACAATGATGAAATACGAGATGCTGTTCTTCCCCTGAATGCCACAGGAGAGATGCGCACAGAGACTGATTTTGCAGGACAACTGAGCTATGGGATCAACTCGGGAGAATACCTGATCGCCGTAAGCTATGCCGATGTCACCCTGTCCTATGAGCCGGGTCCCATGGACAACTACACCAATGGAACGGTACGCTTTTACCCCATGGTCTTTTCAGCCCAGTATAACGGCGACAGGATCAGCCTGACAGGGGAATATTTGTATCAAAAAAATGAATTCCTAAACCTGGGCCCCTACAGTCCAGATGGGAAATCCACAAGTGAAAGCTGGTACTTTCAGGCTGCCTATCGTTTCAACTACAACTGGCAGATCCTGGGACGCTACGGAGAACATTACCTTGATCGAGACGACAGAAACGGAGATACTTTCGAACTGATTGGACTGCCGACCCACATGGGGTTTACCAAGGATTTAACCTTTGCCCTTCGCTGGGATATCAAGCCATGGATGATGATACGGGGTGAATACCACCATATTAACGGGACATCATGGCTTACCACTGCCGACAATCCCGACAGAAACCTCACAGACCAGTACCACGACCTCTATGCATTGCAGCTTGCCTTTAAATTTTGACAAAGGGTACCATGTCAAACCACAAATTTTTCAGCCTGAAGTGGAAGTTTATTTTTTTAATCAGCTTCACCCTTGTTCTTCTCCAGGGGTATCTGACCGGCCTGTCCTATATTGATGCCCAAAGGGCCTTCCTCGACCAGGGAGAAAAGGCCCAGACCCGTTATTTCCATATTGCCAAGACCGTCATCAACAACTCTTCAAAGGTGCTGGAACTCTTTGCCGAATCGATTTTCCCGACTGAGGCGTCCAACAGTTCTAGCAGGTTGCGACAGGAACGCACCATTGCTCTGCTGGATGAAAACTGGCTGAACTGGCAATTTATCTGGGGGCTTGAAACGGCTGTACTGACGGACCACGAAGGAAAAAAGATCAAGGAGTGGGGTCGTGTTCTCAAAGATTTATCTCCCCAGATCCAACAGGTTTTAAAAAAAGAAGAGCCCTTACACACCATGGCCTGTGAGGATGAATGCTATACCACCATGACCATTCCTGTTATTTCATCGTTTAAAGCCATTGGCACCCTTACCCTTGGCCGCTCGCTGGCAGACGGAATGATCGAATTTCAAAATGCAACCCAGACGGATATGGTGATCCTGACACGGGTCGGAAAAAAGCCCGTAGCCAAGGACGCACCCTACCAATTGTCAGCCATGACCCATGCGGCCCATAACACCCCGTTACTCCAAGCGTTGAAAGAACAGCACACCATGGATGAGCTTGTCCACAAAAACATCATATTCCACCATGGAAAAAGATTCTACAACATTCAGGCCCATGCCATGGACAACATCCAGAACCCGTCATCCCTGGTACTGATCATTGACGATATTACGGCTGAGTATAAGGAGATGCATCATCACCTGGCCCGCATGGTCCTGACCAGCCTTCTGGGGCTGTTTTCAATTCTTCTGGTTCTCTCTTTACTCGTCCATGCATTGTTAAAACGAATAGCCACCCTTTCCTCGACCCTACCGCTGCTTGCCCGCCATGAGTACCAGAAAGTACGCCAGGTATTGAACAGCAAAAAAACATATCACCGCTGGCATGATGAAGTCGACAATTTGATTGCCGTTGCCCGGGATGTGACCGATCAACTGGAAGCGTTGAAAAATGAGACCCAGACCCAAACCCTTCTTTTAACAAAAAAAAGCCAGGACCTTAAAAGGGAAAAAGAATTTATTGAAAGACTTGTTCAGACTGCTCCGATTCTGATCATGACACAAACCTGTTCCGGTGAAATATTGTTTGTCAACAATGCGGCCCTTGTCCTGCATGAAGTAGAAAAAGAGGCCCTTGTCGGACACTCATTTGATGATTTTTTCAGTGCAGAAAACCACCACCACCACGATCAACTCATGGCGCTCAGGCAGGAAAAAGAGATTAAATCCATTCAATATGATGCCGATATGATCTCATCATCCGGCATCACCCATGCCATCTCCTGGTTCCATTCCACGCTTTATCCCCAGGAAGAAACCGCCCCTTTAATTTTGACCATCGGGCTTGACATTACAGACCGGAAAAGGGCGGAAGAGCAAATGGTATGGCTTGCCACCCATGATCACCTGACCAACCTGAGCAATCTGAGGCATTTTAACCACGAATTTGAACGAATCATCGACCAGGCCAAAAGGTATGACGAGCAGGTGGCCCTGTTCTATCTGGATCTGGACCAGTTTAAAATCATCAATGACACCCAGGGCCATCACAGGGGGGACGTTGTTCTTCAAACCGTGGCCATGACCCTTAAACGGATAACCCGTAAATCAGATCTGATCTGCCGTATCGGCGGGGATGAGTTTACCCTGCTGATGCCCAATGCAACGGGAAAAGCCGTTCTGACCCTGGCAAAAAAAATCAATCAGGCCCTGGGCAAAACACCGGTTGAAGGCATGGGGCATAATTTTAAAATCAGCGCCAGCATCGGGATTGCCATTTTTCCCCAGCATGGTACTTCCATCCACGACCTCCTGTCCAATGCAGATCTTGCCATGTACCATGCCAAAAAATCGGGTTATGGCCAGTTTCACGTTTATTCAGCCAAACAGCAATACCAGGTTCATTTAACACAAAGGATGTATTGGAAAAATGTGCTTGAAGAGGCCATTGAGAATGATCGGTTTGTTCTCTATTTTCAACCGATCCTGGATTTGAAAACCGACAGGATCAGCCACTATGAATGCCTGATACGGCTGATTTCGGAGCAAGGCTCGGTTATCCCACCTGGAGAATTCATCGAATATGCCGAAGTCCTTGGACTCATCGGTCACATCGATCGCATCGTCATGGCAAAGGCAATTGCCCAGCACCTTGAATTCAACAAAAGGGGTATGACCGTGGGTTTGTCCATTAATCTATCGGGTCGCTCCCTGAACGACCGAACCGTTTCCCATGAAATCAGACGGTTGCTAACCCTGCCCCATGTAAATCCTGAAAAAATAATCTTTGAAATCACGGAAACAGCTGCGATTTCAAATTTTCCATCAGCCCGGACCCTCATCAATGAGGTGAAAGAACTCGGGTGCCGATTTGCCATTGATGATTTTGGAGTAGGCTTCTCATCCTTTCAATATTTAAAGGACCTTGCCGTTGATTATGTTAAGATAGACGGATCCTTTATCAGAAAAATCGACACCAGCCATGGGGACAGAATTTTTGTGAAATCCATGTCTGAAATCGCCCACGCCTTAGGCAAAAAGACCATTGCAGAGTTTGTGGAAAATGAAGCCATTGTCTCTGTTTTAAGGGAATATGAGATTGACTATGCCCAAGGGTATCATATTGGAAAACCCCAGCCAATTGAGCATCTTAATGAGTCGTCCCACTGACGCAGGTATTCAAACCGACAAACCTTAAGTTCAGCCCGGGCCTGAACCACATCGGCCCGCAGCAATGCCGGAGGGGTCACAATATGCCCATCAGCCCTGGAGGCCCTCAGCAGATATGGCTTAGTCACCCACCCGGTTTAATATAATACCCAGCCACCCGCCAGACCCCGTCCGGATCCAGCAACCCGGTGATGGTTTCCACCGATGCCCCACCATTTTCAAACCTTGTCCCATACTGGATCACCACGTATTCACCGTCGGGCGCCCCGGGAAGTGATCGAAGATATTGCCGTGAAATCAATTTCCTGGACAAAACAGCACCCAGGGGTTTTCGAACCAGGAGTAGCGACTTTTTCCACTGGTCCAGGGTAACAGCATTTTTAAAATAAGGGTCCGCACGTTCCCAGCTGTCTGTGTAGCTTTGATCGTCAACCAGCAGGAGCCATGACCGGGCAGCTGCTGTGGCCTCAACCTCCTTACTTTGATCGGCCCCCAGGGGTTGGGCTGCAATCAACCCGAGCAATACAAACAGGCAAATCCGTTTCAATACCATTGATTTCTCCTTTCCGACACCTTGCATATCCAGTCAAAGGGCGCATGCAACTTTTAGGTTTAAATCAATTATTCAACAGCTGCTGCCGAAAAGTCCTTGACAAGGGCGTTGACCCTTTTTTCAATCTCATTTCCCAGGGCCCGGACACCGTCAAGATCCATGGCCGCAGGATCAGGCAGGTCCCAGTCAACCACCCGGCATCCAGGAACCAACGGACATTCCTGGCCGCACCCCATGGTGACCAGCAAATGGGGAGAACATTTTTCCAGGATATCCCCAAGGGGCACAGGTTTCAGAAAGGCCAGGTCAATTCCCTTTTCCGCCATTGCGGCAACAACAAGGGGATTGACCTTTTCCCCTGGGGCCGATCCTGCACTGATCACCTCGATCCTGTCGCCTGCAAGAAAGCGGGCAAAGGCCGCGGCCATCTGGCTTCTGCCTGCATTTTCCCGACAGGCAAACACCCATGTCCTGCGTTGCTCAAACGGGGATAACACCCTTTGGGCAAGCAGGGCCACGTCGCCATGAACAGTCGGATGCCTTTCCATGGCTCCCCGGCTGTCGATCCCCCTGTAGCAGAGATTCTCTTCAAATGCGGCACCGGCAGCATCAAGAAAATACTTGACATTGAGTTTTATGCCGTCAAACAGATCCCTGCCATGGGTGGCGGCAGCGGCTAGGAGCACCCCCTTTCGATGGTCATGGCCAGCGTCCTTGATTTTAAACAGATACTTGCGGGACCAGAGGGTCTGGGTTCGGTCCATCAACCCCTTGATCCTGGCTGGAACCGCATAGAAATAGGTGGGAACCGAGACAACCACGACATCGGCCCGCCGCAACGGGGAAAAAAAACGTTCAGGCATTGTATCCTTAATACTGCAAAAACCCGTTCGTTCACAATTGCCGCAACCAATGCAGGGTTCAAAATTTTCCTTAACCGCATCAATAACTTCGGTTTCCCATCCCCTTTTCCGGGCCTCGGCCATGAACAAACCAAGCAGATAATCGGTGTTTCCCTTTTTCCTGGGACTCCCCTTTATGGCGAGTACAAGCATAATTTTACCCCCATGGTCGTGTGATTTAACATATTGATTTTTTAGAAATGAATCATTTTATGAAGATCAGAAGATTTTAAAAAAGACTATGGAAAATTGCCGTGTTTGTCAAACTTAAATGACCCGGTCATCATCCAGGGAATGGGGAAATTCAGGCAGAAATCGATCTTTTTTTTGCTTGACATTTTTTTTCTCTCCACCATAAAGTGTTCGCAATTAAATGCTTCAGAAGCTTTATTATTTCAACGGAGAATTCCATGGAACTTATAAAAATCATATGCGCAGTCATTCTGCCACCTTTGGGAGTGTTCATGCAGGTTGGCATTGGAAAACATTTCTGGATCAATATTATTTTAACAATACTTGGATACATTCCTGGTATCGTTCATGCAGTCTGGGTTGTTGCAAAAAACAAGTAAAAAATATTAGCGAAATGCATGGTCATCTAAATCCGCTGCCCCTGAAACAGGGGCAGCAGTCAGTCTTCCGGGTGTTAGTTGTTTTTAATTCTGGGGTCAATGGGCTGACCCTGGCAGTCCGGCGTATAGCAGGAATTATCAACAAACGAACATTTTTTTTTACACGACGGGCACTCTTCAGGCGGTGTCTCGGCCTCAAGCCGATAACCGCATTTATCACAAATCCAGCTGGTCATGGTTCCTCCTTTAATCGTTAGGGTAATATCTGACAAATATCTTTCAAAATTCATGCCACAAGGTAATAGGGTATCCCGTATTCAAATTCAGGTTGAAAAAGGATTAACCATCCCTTATAGTCATTTTAAACTTAAGAGCATTGGAACGGGCAATTTGTGCGTCGGGTTTGAACCGGTTTACACGCCACTTAATCAAGATTTTGAGGAGACACCATGAAAGACCATTTCACAGGATCTGTTTCACGGGGCAGCGACATCATCGCCAGGGCAGAGAGTGTCAAACTCGACCCCAGGGTCCTTTACGAGGCTGTCATAGACCTCTCCTCTGAAGGATTGACCACTGCAAACTGCATCAACATGGCAGCTGGCATACTGCTCAATGACCTGGGACTTCCCAATTATTTTTTTGAAAACATCACCAAGGCATCCCTGAAACAGATTCTCGCATCCATCACCTCAAGCATTACCATCAAGGACGGCAAGGTGGATCTTGTGGGCCGGGTTGCCCACATCGATTTTGACCTTGAGCATGGAAACGATGTCCAGCGGGTGAGGATTGCCACCCGGGAAACCCGGGATAACATGGAAAAGGTGCTGGAGAACCTCATTCCCGGTCACAGAAGAGAATATTACTTCAGCCCTGAGAAAGACTACTGCACCTATATCATCCGCCCTGAAACGGTACGGGATTACACAAGGGAAGAATTCAAGGCATCACGATTTCTCTTTACCCTTGCCGGCGACTTTACGACCACTCCAGAACCGACCCGCAGACGGTACGAGAAATTCCTTACCCTTTCCGAGGCTTCGGTCACCCCCCTGATCGAAGTGTTCAACCTGCCGGTCACCGGTGAAACAAGATTCATGTTCAACTCTGATTTTGCCTCTCCCCAGCTGCCCATCTTCCGACGATTGTTTAAAGACCACGGACTGGTTATGATCCGGGCCTATTGGGAGCCCTACTGGGGCAAATCTGAAGTACCTTCATCCATCTGCTCACTTTACGTCCAGGGCGAGATCTCAAGGAAAAAAGAGGCTGAGATACTCACGGATTTATCGGCATTTCTGTCGTTCAGCATCAATCCTGTGACTGAACTCTATGTCAACGGCAAATTAAATTTTAAGGAGATGCTGTTCGCCGGTAATGCCATTGACTTCACCCACATGTTCATCTTCCGGGAAAGTGAAAATGCAACGGACCGGGAAATCATGGCAAGCCTGAACAGCAAAGACCATGAAGATGCCTTTGCCGCAAGGATACACAAGTCCAACAAATCCACCTATGGCTCAAGGATTATCCAGTCCACTGCCGTGGAAAACCCCGATCTTTTAAAATTGCTATACACCCTTTTTGAGCATCGGTTTGATCCTGCCCTGGCAGGCAAGGATCTGACCGTCAACCTTGACGAAAGAATCAAGGAGTTTAACAGGCTCGTGGAGTCAAGGTTCATGGATTTCACAATTGCCCAGGATATTTTTAAATTCATGGTAAAGCTTGTGAACTGCACCTTGAAGACCAACTTCTACAAACCGGAGAAACGATCGTTCAGCTTCCGGTTTGACAATAGTGTGCTGGATCCTTTGGTCTACAACCAGTTTGTGTTTGGTATCTTTTTTGTAAACGGCCACTATGCCTGTGGCACCCATTTAAGGGCAAGCGACATTGCAAGGGGGGGATTGCGGCTCTTGAGGATCACCCCTTCCAACCACGGCAACGAGCTTGACAATGCAGTGCTGCTCAACTTTGCCCTGGGCCCAAAAGCCCAGCGCCTCAAACACAAGGATATCTGCGAAAGTGGATCCAAGGGAGTGGTGGTGCCCCATGCCACCTACGCAACCCATGCCATGGACTGCCTTTACGACTACACCGAAGGCATTCTGGATCTGATGCTTGTGGACAATTCCATTGTGGACTATTACGGCAGACCAGAGATGATCTTTTTCGGCCCGGACGAGGGAACCGCCCCCCTCATGGATGCCGTGGCCCTCCAGGCCCACCACAGGGGATATCCCCACTGGCGAACCCTGACAACGGGCAAGAGTTTTGGCATTCCCCACGACACCTTTGGCCTGCTTGACAATGGCGACACCTTTGGACTTCTGGATGCACACACCGCCGGAACTGACCTTCAGATCAACGGAAAATCCGTTGTCACGACCACGGACATGGACAAAATCCATGACCTTGTCGGGGAAAAGATACAAACCAGCGGCATGACAACCACCTGCATCATGGCGGCCTTCAGAACCCTGATATCCAGGTATAACGCCAAGGAGGAGAGTCTCAACCTCATGATGACCGGCGGGCCCGACGGTGATCTTGGGGCCAATGAAATTCAAACCTGGCAGGGCAAAATCTGCCTGATCATTGACGGGGGGTCTGTCCTCTTTGACCCCAATGGCCTTGACCGGAAAGAGCTTGAAAAGATCGCCTTCATGCGCCACTCCTCCCCTAGAAAGAATTCCCTGGCATTCCCGGTTGAAAAGCTCTCGCCCCAGGGGTTCAAGGTGCCCCTCCAATCGGCCAACACCATCCTTCCGGACGGCCGGGTGATCCGGGACGGTGCCGTGTTTCACCGGAACTTTCTCTTTGATCCGGAAAACCAGGTCTGTCTGAAAACGGCCAATATCCAGGCATTCATCCCCTGCGGCGGATTCAAAGACACGATCAACCGCAACAATATCAAGGGGTTTCTTGAAAATTTCAAAGAGCTTAAATTCATCGTGGAAGGGGCAAACGTCTTTTTTGATGATGCTTCCCGGCGCCACATTGCCGCAAAAACCGGCATAAAACAGATCAAGGATTCCACGGCAAACAAGGGCGGGGTCTTTTCAAGCTCCATTGCTGAGGTTCTCACGGCCTTTCTACTGGGGGAGGATTATGAGACAAAACTTTTAAACGACACAGCCACCCGGTGGGCCTTGATCAAAGATATCATGCTGCTGGTGGAAAAATACTCATGCGCGGAAACAGACATGCTGATCAATATCCATAAAAAGAACCCTGACCAACCCCTGTTCAGCCTGTCTGAAAAAACAAGCGAACAGATTTTTACCCTCCAGGGCCTGGTGCAGGAACGAATCAGCGATTTCCTGAAGCAAAAAGCCCTGGTGTGGAAAGTCATGGAAGCCTATGTCCCGGCTGTTCTCATTCAGACCCTTGGCAAAAAGAAAATAATGGATATATTAGACTCTGATGATATGCATGCCTATCGGGATGCTATTCTCACTAAAAAGATTGCATCCATGGCCTTTTACAAATTCGGCCTTGAGTGGGATCTTTTTCTGAAACAGGTAACAGCAGATTTTTTCGGGGCACTTGCCACTGTGGTCAAGTAACCCATCCACGTCGGGAAGAGTAAAATCTACCCGCCCTAGGACAAAAAATAAGGAGATGACAAATGAGTAAATATGAATGTCCCTGCGGTTATGTATACGATCCGGCTGAAGGTGATATTGACAACGGAATAGAACCTGGAACAGCCTTTGAAGACCTTCCCGATTCCTGGGTTTGCCCCCTGTGCGAAGCTGAAAAAGAATTTTTTGAGAAGATGGATTAAAAACCGGCAATGGGACAGCCCAGGTACAAACCTGGTGAAATGACCAAAAGCATTCACAATGTAGGTTGCAGCGGTCAGGGGAAACCATTGGACAGAAAATAAACGCGGCGTTTGCATAGTATCAATTCGGAGGAAAAATGGCTTACAACTTTAGTGCAGATGAAATTTTTGAGATGGCAAAACAGATTGAGCGCAACGGTGTCATCTTTTACAGGCAGGCGGCAGACAGTATTGAGGCAGCCAAGGAAAAGAGTTTTCTCTTGGGCCTTTCCGCAATGGAAGAGTCCCATGAACGCATCTTTGAACAGATGCAAAAGGAATTAGCCGGACAGGAAAAGGAAAGCCAGGTATTTGATCCCATGGAAGAGGCAGTTCTCTATCTCAAAGCCCTTGCCGACACCCGGATTTTCTTTAAAAAGGAGACCCCGAAAAATAACATGAAGGAGATCCTGAAATCCGCCATAGAGGCTGAAAAAGAATCCATTGTTTTTTATCTTGGTATGAAGGAGATGGTCAAGGGAGAGGTTGGAAAAAAACGGGTTGACGGTATCATCAAAGAGGAGATGTCTCACATCCGCCTGCTGTCCGGCAAACTGATGGAAAACAAATAACAAACGGGGTCGGGCACCTGTATGGTAAAGGGCCTGACCCCATTTTTTTCATATGAAACACTCGCCAAAGCATTGTCAATGGAGGCGTTTCAGATTTCGTTATGGCCGGATCAAACATCTCGACCCGGCCATGCAGATTTTTTTAAAGATTACGATGTCCAGAAACCGTGGAGGTTGCAGTACTCCTTGGCGGTGACTGTTTTTGCATCCACCAGAAAACGAGCTTCAGGTTTGTCACCCGGTTTGAGGAATTTTCTCAAAACCATATCGCCGGTGTTAAGCTCGATCCACTCAATATAGTGCTTGTCCTCCATGGGATGGGCAACACCGCCAACCTTGACAAGATATCCACCCTCAATCTTTTCCACTACGGGGACATGCTTTTCAAGGGCTGCATCCACAGAATTGGCTTTCAAAAGAGTCATTTCCTGACCGCAGCAGCTCATGGCAGGGGCTTCCGCATGGAGGACCTGGGCGATATTGCCGCACAATTTGCATCGATAAACACCAAGTTTCTCAGACATGTTATTCTCCTTTTATTCTTTTATATGAAACACTCGCCAAAGCATTGCACTCAGGGGCGTTTCATTATTTATTGCGGCTGGAGCATACCCTGCTCCGGCCATGCCGGTTAGTAGTTTTCTCCAAGAAGTTCAAAATGAGCCTTGGGATGGGCACAGGCCGGACATACGTCACAGGGCTCGGTTCCTTCATGTAGATAGCCGCAGTTTCTGCATCTCCATGTGGTTTTCTCTTGGCGCTTAAACACCCGGTTGTTATCGATATTGGCCTTGAGATCAAGGAATCTTTTTTCATGCTGTTTTTCAGCAACGGCAATGGCTTCAAACACATTGGCAATATCGTCAAACCCTTCGGCCCTTGCTGTTTTTGCAAACTCGGGATACATGGTTGAATGCTCATAGTGCTCGCCGGCAGCAGAGGCTTTAAGATTGTCCGTGGTATCGCCGATGACGCCGGCGGGGAAAGCCGCAGTAATCTCAAGCTCTTCACCGCTGTTGAGGAACTTGAACAGCCGCTTGGCATGCTCTTTTTCCTGGTTTGCAGTTTCCTCATAAATAGCTTGAATCTGAACAAACCCATCCTTTTTTGCCTTACTTGCAAAATAGGTATAGCGGTTTCTTGCCTGGGATTCTCCAGCAAAGGCTGTGAGTAAGTTTTTTTCCGTTTGAGTTCCCTTTAAATTGCCCATCGGATATAGTCTCCTTATTGTTTATTCGTTCTAATTTTGAAGGTTCCGGCCATGGTAATAGCCACCCCGGAAAATTTTTTCCATATTTGTTGGAAAGGCCGGGGGACAAGAGATTTACTACTGAATCCATAGAACATACCACGTCATGGATCGTTGGTCCATGTTATTTATTTTTTGCAATACTGCAAAGGATGTGCCAGGAGGATTTAACAACAAATAGGCCCGACACATGGGACAAAACGTCTAACACCGAGACCGTTTAGATGTCTCGCGAGACATATCTGCATCGGACACCCAGACAGGATATGACACATCCAGACATCTAAAAGTTCACCTGGATTTCAAGGCCCCAGGATTTTACGACAAAGAAATTGCTCAAAGCGTCCCAATTTCAGAACGTTCCAGGCAAAAGTCAGCATAAAGGGAAGTCGGTAACTGTCTTTTACAGACACAGCCACAATTAGAATTGCTGGGCAAAAGCTGGGGATCGATAAAATCCATGGAATTTGTTAACTGGCTATGATACAAATATGTACCTTACCCATGGATGGAGAGCAGTTTATGGTTTATATTGACGACTTTATTTCCGACAGAAAGACCCTTGAGCTTGTACTTGACAACCTCAAAGACGGCATCGTGGCCCACGACCTTGAACGAAAAATCATCTTCTTCAACAAAGAGGCGGAAAAAATCACCGGATTCTCAAAGGACGATGTCATGGGTAAAGACTGCCATAAGGCCTTTGGCGCACCATTTTGTGGGGATCGCTGTTCATTTTGCGGCGAAGTCCCCACCTTGAAAGACCGGCTCGAGTTTCCCACAACCTTTATCTCAAAATCTGGTGAAATCCGGCACATTGAAATGAGCATCACCGGTATCTTTGACAAAGATATATTCAAAGGCGTTATTGCTTCATTCAAGGACATGACCGAATACACGGAGCTTGCAGCCCGGGCCGAAGAACTGACCTCTTTTTCCGGCATCATCGGCACAGCCAGCTCCATGCGCCAGATATTTCAACAGATAACGGATGTGGCAAAGTACGATTATCCGGTCCACATTCACGGAGAGACCGGTACGGGAAAAGAACGGGTAGCTGCAGCCATTCACTCCGAGAGCAAACGGACCCGGGCAGCGTTTGTGCCGGTAAACTGTGGTGCCATCCCCGAGGGCCTTGTGGAAAGTGAACTTTTCGGCCATGTCAAAGGGGCATTCTCCGGGGCGGTAAAGGATAGAAAAGGCCGATTTGAACTCGCCCACAACGGAACCCTGTTCCTTGACGAAGTGGCGGAACTTCCCAAACAGATGCAGGTCAAACTCCTGCGTTTTCTCCAGGAAGGAGTGGTTGAAAGGGTCGGCAGTGAAACAACAATCAATGTGGATGTCAGAATCATCAGTGCCACCAACAAGAACCTCTCCGCTGAGGTGGAAAAGGGAAATTTCAGAAAAGACCTGTTTTACCGCCTCAACGTCATTCCCATAAAACTTCCACCCCTGCGGGAGAGACGCAATGACATTCCCCTGTTAAGCGCCCACTTCCTCAAGCGTGCAGAAGATGAAAACAACGGCATCATACCCGCCTTTTCAAAAGACGCCATGCGGGCCTTGATGGATTACGATTGGCCCGGCAATGTCAGGGAACTCCAGAATGCAGTCCAGTTTGCCATTGTCCGGTGCAAATCCAACGAAATAATGCCCATTGATCTGCCCATGGAACTCAGGAATACGCCCGAAAACAGGCAGATTTCCCGGGTCTATCAAGAAAGGAAAACTATTGGAAAACTTGACCTTGACGCTGTGAAAACAGCCCTTGAACGAACAGGAGGAAACAAGGCAAAGGCAGCCAGGGAATTGGGCGTGGGAAGGGCCACCCTCTACAGATTCCTTGAAAAAGACGCCCAGGCGGCAGATTTTGCAGCAGCCTTTAAATAGAATGAACACTCACGCAGCCTTTGTGCGCAGGGTTACCTGGGTCGGATTTGGGGCAAATATCATACTCACCTGCATCAAATTTTCAGCAGGCATATTCGGACAAAGCCAGGCCCTGGTGGCAGACGCAGTTCACAGCCTTTCAGACACGATAACAGATCTTGCCGTCATCCTGGGTTCCTTTTTCTGGTCAGAGCCGCCGGACCAGTGCCATCCCTACGGCCACCAGCGCATCGAAACCATAGTGACCATGGCCATTGGATCGGTACTTTTCATGGCAGGGGCAGGGATCGGCTGGCATGCAATTACCACCCTGCACCAAAAATCGGTACCCACACCTTCATCCCTGGCCCTTGGCACCACAGTCATCTCCCTTGTCACAAAGGAAATTCTCTTTCGCTGGACCGACCGGGCCGGGAAAAAAATAAGAAGCACCGCACTGTCCGCCAATGCCTGGCACCACCGCCTGGACGCCATAAGCTCCATCCCTGTCCTGATCGCCCTGGCAGGTGCCATGCTCTTTCCCAGCCTCACCTTTCTTGACAGTGCAGGCGCCCTGGTTGTTTCTGTTTTTATCATCCAGGCGTCAGTCAAAATCATGGTACCTGGATTTGGCGAACTGTTAGAAAAAGGGGCGCCCGAGGAAACACTTGCCGCAATCACGGCCCTTATCATGACCCACCCGGAGGTTATCACAATTCATAAACTCAGGACCCGCTACCTTGGTGCAAACCTATACATTGATTTCCACCTGGTCCTTAACAAACGACTGACCATCCAGAAGGGCCATGATATTGCAGAACGCATCAAGAATGACATCCTCTCAAAGACCCCCGGGGTTGCCGATGCCGTTATCCACGTTGAGCCCGGCAATTTGCCTTAGGAGGCATTGCCCTCTGACGGAGTGACCTTGGTTTTTTCACGGGCTGATTTCGGAACGGTTGTGCCTGACCCGGCATTACCCACCGTGGCTTTTCCAGGAGATTTTGGCCGCTTTGCCGAGGCTTTGGCCGTTTTTTTCACAGGCGTTCTGGCCTTGGCTGTTTTCTTTGCCTTTAAAGGGGGCTTGGTCTTGACTGCAGGTTTGGCCTTGGCTATGGGTTTGGTCTGGGTTATGGGACTGGCCTCTGCTTTGAGCCTGGCCCGAACTGCACTTTCTGCCCTGCTCTTTCCAGTTTCATCCCCCCCGGCCACCCTGGAGTTAGATCCGTCAGGAGACGTCCCAAATTTTTCCCGGTCGTTAAGGGCTTTGTCAAGGTCAAGCTGAAACCGGACCGGTCCCCGGCAATTGTCCTTGCCAAACCGGGTATGAAGGGCACAGGCAGACTCAGGATTTGACCATGAGGTGGCAATGGCCACATGCCCCTTTGGAAACGGGGTTACCTCTGCATCCACATAATCAAGGGGGGCAAGGGCGGTTTCTTTTTCCACAAGATCGTCACTTTCCCCATAGCAGATAAGCCAGGCGATCTTTTTTTCAGCCATCCGCTTGAAATTGAGCTTTCGCCCAAACATGGTGACCGGAAGGGTACCGTCCGGTGTCACAGGCGTATTGTACGACGCAAAACTCATGCGGGTGACAGACATGGGAAGATCGGTACGTTCGTTCCTTAGCCAGTAATTAAGGGCTGCGGCGGTCTTGCTAATCTCCACGGGGTTATTGTTCCTGGAAGAAACCATGGAAAGATCCCGGAGAAACGAGACCATGGGTGCTTCAGCTTCAATACTTTTCAGCTTGTAGACCCACCCCATGAGCTGGCCGTCGGCCACAACATTTCCGTTTTCAAGTGTTTTACTGCCGTAAACAAGGTCGTTAAACCGCGGCGGCAGTTTCTTTAAAAAGCTGCCAAGCCCCTGGCTCCTCGTGCCGTCCATGGGAGACACACAGCTGATAAAGGCATCAACAAGGCCATCAAGCTCGCCGGACAAAAGATTGCACACAGCCGTGTACCCTCCCTGGCAATACCCATTCAAGGTTACAGGGTTCCCATGTTCCGCCATTATTTTTTTGCAGAAATACCTTGTGTCAAGGGCGTCTTCCTCAAGGGTCATGACCTGGAATGCCGGGGTAACATCAATATCCCGCATAATGCGAATATAGGTGGGAATTCCCTGATTGGCAAAACTGTGGGCATAGCTCTTATTCTCGCCTGGCAAAAAGGCGAGGATATTACTGCCAAGTACAAAAGGCGGAATAATCAAGACCGGCTTCATGGAATTGTCCGTGGTCACAGTCTTGTCTGTCGGAACTATTTTGTAAACGATGAATCGGTCTGTTTCGGCAAATTTGGGGTTTTCACCCCGCTCAAAGTGAAATCCGTATTCAGGCTCGATAGCGGCAATGGCCTTGGGCAGGAGTTCTGTTACGTTGGAAACCATCTCAGACTGGCGGGAGATGAAATCGTCAATCTTGTCGCCCGGACAGTTGAACATGGTATTGTACCAGGCGGCGACACATTTTTTAAACTCCCTGGTGTTATAATCGTCAAGGGCACTAAGACTTCCTGTAAAATAGCGGGTCAAGATGTCCATGTTAAACTCAAAGAGCCCCATGTAGGAGTCAAAATTATCAACCGGCGAATTTGTGAGCAGCCGTTCCAGCTCAACCTTGTTAAAATAGTTGCTTGAGATCAAAAGGGGGAGCAGAAATTCCCGGTTGTAATTTGACAATCCTTGAAACAGTTCCTGGGCCATGGTCAACTGATCGGAAAGCGCCTTTGAAGACAAAGCTATTTTTTGGTTAAGGGCATCCATTGAACAGCTATTGAAAGCCCCATCGTCATTGTTCATAATTGTCTCCTATCGGCTGGGTGGGTATGCCGGCAGAAGAATTTCTGCCGGCAGGTATGGGATCAGGATTTTTTTTCAGGCTGGGCAGGAGGTGCTGAAGATTTTGAAGGCTTTGAAGGTGCTGAAGTCTCAAACATCTTCCTTGTCTGGTTTAAGCTTGTATCCATGAACGCTTTATAATCGTCCATGCTCTTTTCACAGGTTTTGGCCCAGAAATCACAAACCTTTTTACCGCTCTCATGGATCCAGGGATTGTTTTCCATGGAGAGGTTCATCAAAACCTGACTCTGGTCCTGGAAGGTTTTAATCAGGCCAAAGGTGTTTTCAAAAACCACCTGCTGAAAATCGACCACCTGCGTAAACGCCTTGTCTGCTTCCATGGGGGTATCCTCCGGTTATTATTTTGTCTCAAAAAAAGAGTCGAAGTTCTTGTATCCGTCGTCAATGGTCTTCTTGAAATCCCCCCTGATCTTTTTGGTAAAATCCATGGTGTTTTCAACGGCCTTTTTACCGTCTGCCGTCATCCAGGGAAGCTGGTTCATAAAGCCCGTGACCATGTTTTCTGTCTGGTCCTGGACAATGCACATGGCGTTAAAACTGTTGTCAAAAAAAGATTTCTGAAATCCAAATACCTGTTTTGCTGCTTTTGCTGTTTCCATGATGATGATTCCTTATCGTTGGTTGTTTGAACAAGACGACATTCAATGCGACACCCCCCATGGAATTTATCCTGAAAAAGCATTATCGCCGAGAATGCAGGGTCGCAGACGCCTTATTAGATATATAAACGTCGGTTGACGAATATCTGGCTCATCTTTGTTCTTTCTATTTTTAATTTGATATGCATCACGATGCATGTCCACCTGTCTGTTGGATTTGATCTTGGTAAAGAATATAACATTGAAAAAAAGCCTGTCAAGGGAAAAATGGTGCACTGCACAAATATTTAAAAAAAAGATTAGGATAGGGCGTTACCCCAACCGGCCCATGGAAATTATAAGGTTGACATGGCCTGCTTTGACCTATATTTTCATACTATCATATCCCAAGGACGAGCAAAGTGAACAATACCATACACATCAAAAAATACCCGAACAGAAGACTCTACGACACAGACAAGAGTGCCTATGTCACCCTCCAGGATGTATCCGGTCTGATCAGCGATGGTCACAGGGTCGAAGTCACCGATGTAAAAACAGGGGAGGATGTCACAGCCTTTATTCTCACCCAGATTATCATGAACAAGGCAAAGGAAGCCAATTCCCTGCTGCCCGTATCCCTCCTTCACCTTGTCATCCGATATGGCGATACCCTTTTACACGACTTTTTCGATACACACCTTGAACAGACCATGGAAAATTACCTGGAATACAGACGATCCATGGATCACCAGCTCCAGACCTACCTTGAAATGGGCATGGATCTATCAACCCTTGCAAAAAAAACGTTCAAAGAAATGGATCCCATGGGGTTTTTCTCATCAACCTTTGGCAACAAGGACGAAAAAAAGTAAGCGCAGCACAACGATATAACCGATCCCTTTAACGGAGACCGCCATGACAAAACAGCAGGACGACGACGCCTTTAACAAGGATTTTATCTCCCCATGGTTGAATCTGGCGGCAGATTTCTGGAAAAATCCGTCAGCAAAGCGTGACCCGCAACATGGACAAGCCCCTGGGACCGACGATGCCCCCCCTGGTGATAAAACCTTTCAGGCATGGCAAAAGGGATTCAACATACTGGCTTCGTTTATGAAACTCATGGGACAACCGGAAAATCAAGAGGCGCTCTCCGACGGCATGACCAGCCTCGGGGAGATGCTGATGCACCTTTCCGGAGACTCGGTTGAAAATACCATGGAATTCCAGGAACAGCTTTTAAAAACCCTCTTGCTCATCGGTCAGCGCACAAAGCCCTACGCCTTTGACGACACGGAACAGAACATATTTGAATCGTTTCGCACCCTCTACGAACAGGAGTTCCAGAAATACCTCTACATCCCCCAGTTTGGACTGCCCAGATTTCACCAGGAAAACCTGGCAAAACTTGCGGACAAGTTCAACGTATTCAACTTCAACCTGTCCGAACTGCTCTATCTTTTTTCCGTCCCCATGGACAAAACCAACCAGGTGATGCAGGATAAGATGGATGCGATGCTTGACAAGGGCATTTTTTTCAACGATACCACCCAGGCCTATGACGAATGGGTCAAGACCCTTGAAGGCCACTACATGATTCTTCTAAAATCCGGGAAATATACCCAGACGCTCAAGAACACCATTGACGCCATGGCCGAATACCGACAGGCCCGGGACGAGGTCATGGGCCAGATACTCAAACAGCTTCCCATTCCCACGAACCGGGAAATGGACGATGTCTACAAGGAACTCTATACGCTCAAGCGGCAGATCAAGGCACTTTCAAAAGAGATATCCCAACTCAAGAAAGAATGACTTCCGCCGGCCGCAAATCCCTTTTGACGTTAAGCCTCTAGGAGCATACCATGCAGACACCCAGAATTCCTGTGGATCTTATCCTGAAGAACCTTTCTGAACAGCAGAAAAAGACCAAAGATCGTATTAAAAAAGGACGGGAGGTTCTGACGGGTGAGCTTGACACCCGGATTGCAAGCACCCCCTATGATATCGTCTATGAGGAGGACAGGGTCAAGCTCAAGCACTACAAGCCGGAAAAGACATCCATCCGCACCCCTTTGCTGGTAACCTACGCCCTGATCAACCGGGAGACCATGCTGGATCTCCAGCCAGCAAGAAGCGTGGTTGAAACCTTTCTCAGGATGGGCATAGAGGTGTTCATGATCGACTGGGGTTATCCCACAAGAAAGGATCAATATCTCACCATCGGCGACCATGTCAACGGCTACATGGACAATATCGTCAATTTTATCATTGCAAAGACCCACGTGCCAAAGATCAACCTCATGGGCATCTGCATGGGCGGAACCTTTTGTGTTATCTATTCGGCCCTCTATCCTGAAAAAATAAAAAACCTTGTGACCACGGTCACGCCGACCAACTTTGACACGGACAAGGGACTGCTCCACATCTGGATGAAAAACACCGGCCCAGAGCATTTGGGCACCACCTACGGTAACATGCCCGGGGATCTGATGAACCTTGGATTCCTGCTGCTCAATCCGGCGAGGCTGATGATCGACAAATATGTGGGACTCTTTAACCACATGGACGACAGGGACTTTGTGGAAAACTTCATTCGCATGGAAAAATGGATCTTTGACAGCCCCGATGTTCCGGCAGCAACCTTCAAGCAATTCATCAACGACCTTTACAAAAACAACCTTCTGATACAGAATCGAATGAAGGTGGACGAAAAAACGATAAACCTTAAAAAAATCACCATGCCGTTGCTCAATTTTTATGGAAAATACGACCACCTGGTTCCCCCTGAAGCCTGTGAACTTCTGACACGAGCCGTTGGATCCACGGACACCGAGGACATCTGTTTTAATACCGGACACATCGGGATCTATGTGAGTTCAAAATGTCAAAAAGAATTTGCACCTAAAATCGTTTCGTGGTTAAAAGCGAGGGATTAATCGTTCATTGACTAATTCATGGAGAGCTAAATGGAAGATATCAACACCAGTTTTAAGACCTTTTGCGAGGCTTATTTTAAGACCTTTTGCGAGATCAGCAGGTCCATGCAGCAAACCTTTGAAATGGAAAAGGTACTTGACCTTATTGTCAACAGCGCCACCCGGGCCATGGCGGCAAAGGCAAGCGCCCTTTTTCTGAAAAGCAACGAGACGGACGAATTCATGCCGGTTGCCCAGACCGGCCTGTCCGACACCTATGTCCATGCGGCACCGACAAGCGCCCGTGCCCAGATCGCGGACATCCTCAAGCAGGGGGGATACCTTGCCATCAAGGACGCCACCCATGACCCCAGGGCAGAAAACCATGACCAGAAAGTGTCAGAAGGAATTGCATCGATGCTCGTGGTACCGGTGATTGCCGATGAAACACCCATTGGAACCCTTTGCCTGTATAATGCAACTCCCAGGGAATTTGTTGAATCCGAAATTCAGTTTTTAAGCGCCCTGGCTGACCAGGGGGGAATGGCCATCCAGAAAGCCCGGTTCATCCGGCGGAAGAAAAATCATTCTGACCTTTTGCTCACCATCACTGAGAATCTGAACTCCACCCTGGACATCAGGCATATTCTCCACATCATGTCGTCTGAAATCGCAGAGGCCTTCAATGTCAAAGGCACTTCGGTGAGGCTGCTTGATGAACAGAGAAAAGAGCTGAAACTCATGTCAAGCTATGGCCTCAGCGAAGCTTACCTGAACAAGGGACCGGTTTCAGCAGACACCCTTGATCTCTCGTTGTCCAGACCCATCCAGCGGATTGGACAGGAAAATGTTGAAGGCATTGACTATTTTGAGGAAAAGAAAAAAGAGGGCATTGTCACCCTGCTCAATCTTCCCATCAAAGTCAAGGAAGAGGTCATCGGTATTTTCAGGATCTACCTGGCCACGGACCGAAAGTTTCCCGAGGATACCGTAAACCTGCTCAGGGCCCTTACACGCCTTGGCGGGCTTGCAATCAACAACGCATCCATGTACCTTCAACTCCAGTCCGACAAGGAAAATTTGGAAAAAGAAATCTGGAGCCATCGTTCCTGGTTTTAAGGGACTCAGAAAAACAACAGGAGAATATCCCATGATTGGAAAAACCATTGAAGAGTTGACCCCTGGGGATTCTGCCGATTTTACAAAAACCGTTTCAGAATCAGATATCTACCTCTATGCCGGCATAACTGGAGATTTTAACCCGGCCCACATTGACCAGGAGTATGCATCCAAAACCTTTTTCAAGGCAAGGATTGCCCATGGCATGCTCTCGGCCGGTTTCATCTCAGCCGTTATTGCCATGAAGCTTCCAGGCCCCGGCACCATCTACCGAGAGCAGCATTTAACATTTCTGGCACCGGTCTACATCAACGACACCATCAAAGCCGTTGTGGAGGTGATGGATATCGACCCTGAAAAAAAGACCGTCACCCTTGCCACCCGCTGTTTCAACCAGGACAACACCCTGGTGCTTGACGGGACCGCAATCGTAAGTCCTCCCCGGAGGAAGGCTTCACCCCATGTCCCAAAAGGTGGATGAAACAGCAACCCACCTACCACAATGTGGCAATTCAATCGTTGACAACAATGAACGTCTCAGATACCCTGCACCATGATATGATGCCAACCTGTAAAAGAAAGAGCGATCATGGAGCAACACCAGTTCAAACAGATCCGGGCAAGGCTTAACAAGACCCAGAAAGAGATGGCCCAGCTCATTGGCACTTCCATAAAGGCAGTTCACAGCTATGAGCAGGGGTGGAGGAAAGTTCCCCACCATGTGGAACGGCAGCTTCTTTTTCTGCTGATGAGACAGGACAAGAAAAACAAAAACAGCCCCCCCTGCTGGGAAATTCTTGACTGCCCGGACGAACTCAAGGAAAAATGTCCTGCCTGGGAGTTTAATTCAGGGGATCTGTGCTGGTTCATCAACGGCACCATCTGTAACGGCAAGGCCCATAAGACCTGGAAAGAAAAGATAGAAGAATGCCGCACCTGCCCCGTCTTTTCCAGATACTTCACCCTTGACCCTGAACCCGACCCGGAAGAATAGTCCCTGCAAGTGCGGCACCTGCGATACCCACCCACGCCATCTTAAGGCAAAGTGCAACGGTCCGGTCATAGATAAGATTTGCAACTCCAGGAAAGGCCTCGTCCCTGTCGTTGAAACTGAACACCACGTTCACATGGACAAAACCGGAATAATCATTGAAATATCAACGCTTGAGCCAAAAACAGATTCTTCTCCCCCAAGGGCCATGCACCGCTGCCTGAGCAGATCCAAACGATCATTACATCCCTTCCCCAGACCCCCTGTGACATTTGATGTAAAATAGGACACAATGGGCCCTGTATATCACCCCCTGAAGTTCATCCATTGATCCAAAAAAGAGGGACGCGTTGCAGGGTATTTGCCCTGGGCACAACGAAATCTGAAACATCTCCGCTGGTGATGCATTGATGGGAGTTTCATATGGACACAGACTGATGCCCCATTCTGACTTCCACAATTAGAGTTGCGGATAAAAAACCTTGCATTTGTCTACAAACGGTGTTGAAACCTATGAAACAATAAGGAGAAATCAATGAACCAATATGAATTTTATCTTGTGGAAAAACGCCCCCCCCTTGCCTGGGTCTTTCTCAACCGGCCTGAAAAGAAAAATGCCATGGGACCTGCCGCCTGGAAGGAATCCGAGGCTGTTTTCAACGATCTTGACAATGATCCTGACATCCGGGCCGTTGTTATTGCAGGCAAGGGACCCAGCTTCTGTGTGGGCATAGACCTCATGGGCATGGTGGGCGAACTTCCAGAACTCATGGACAACGAGCAAAAGGGTGGAATCAAATGGAAACTGCTGCCAAAGATCAAGCATCTCCAGACCGCCATCTCTGCGGTTGAACGTTGCAGAAAACCTGTCATCGCAGCAATCCACGGCCATTGCATCGGCGCAGGCCTTGATCTTGCGACGGCCTGCGATATCAGGATCTGTTCTAAGGATGCCACCTTTTCCCTGCGGGAAGCTGCCGTGGGATTTGTCGCCGACGTTGGGGTCCTCCAGCGCATACCGGCCATTGTGGGCCAGGGCCATGCACGGGAACTTGCCTTTACCGCAAAGGACATTTCGGCCGACAGGGCAAAACAGATCCTTCTTGTTAACCATGTCTATGACACAGAGGAAAACCTGATGGCAAATGCCGCAATTCTTGCCCGGGAAATTGCCGACAACTCTCCCCTTGCCGTCCAGGCATCCAAGGATGTTCTCAACTTCTGCGTTGGTAAAACCGTTCAGGAGGGTCTTGACTATGTTGCCTCCATGAGCGCCAACATCATTCCGTCCAACGATCTCATGGAGGCCCTCACGGCCTTTAGCGAACGACGCAAACCCAAATTCACAGGTGTCTGAAGCCAACCGGGTCTGTGCCGTTGCCAGGCTATAGCTTTTTCAGGAGCTGGTTTGCTGCTGTCAACAACGGATCCCACACCGGACCAAAGGGAGGGGCATAGGCAAAATCGGTCTGGAAAAAACCCTGTACATCCATTCGGTTGTGCAGGGCAACGGCCGGGGCGTTAATTCTGTGGGCAACCCCCTGTTCACCAACCATCTGGACACCCAGAAGCCGCCCGGTGTTCCTGTCGCCTGTCATGGCCGTATAAATGGTTGTGGCGCCCCGCTGGGCATGGGCCTTTGAATTGTTTTTGACAACCACCTCCACCGGGTCAAACCCGGCTGCCACAGCCTCTTTTGGAGACAATCCGGTTCGGGCGATCTCCAGGGCAAAGAGCTTGAAAACAGCCGTTCCCACCACCCCGTCAAGGCGGGTCTCTACACCACAGACATTATCTGCAACGGCCCAACCCGCCCGGTTGGCCCTCAGGGCCAGGGGGATCCAGCACCGCTGCCCGGTGACCACATGGATGGCATCGGCACAATCGCCTGCAGAATAGATGTCCGGATCCGAGGTTCTCAGCTGATCATCCACTGAAATGGAATCAGAAATGCCCGTCTCCAACCCAGCATCCCGGGCAAGCCGGCTGTTGGGTCGAACCCCCGAAGCCACGATCACCATGTCAGCATCAAGGGCCATGGTGTCACATTCTATCCGTAAAGCACCGTTGTGGGAGGTAATGGCGTCAATGGCATGGCCCGGGTGCATGGCAACCCTGTTTTTTGTCAATTCGAGACTGACCGCCTGGACAAGTTCAGGATTCATCCAGGGTAAAAGCCGGGGCCTGGGTTTTACCATGGCAACCTCAATTCCCCTTGCTCTCAAGGCTTCACACATTTCAAGCCCCACATACCCCATGCCGATGATCACCGCTTTTTGTACATTTTTTACACCGATGAAATGTTTTATTCTTCGGCCATGGTCAAGGCTCTTCAGAGGAAAAACCCCCTGAAGATCAAAACCGGGAATGTCGGGCATAACCGGTCCGGCACCCGTTGCAATAAGAAGCTTGTCATAGGCCAGGGTAAAGGGTCTATCATCCGGCCCCATACCCCTTACGATCTTTGCCCCGGGATCAATGGATTCGGCACAATGGCCGAGCTTCAGATCAATGTGATTCTTGTGGATAAAGGTGTCAGCATCCCTTACCACAAGGGCATCAATCCCGGTTTCAGAATCTGCAATGTTATAGGGCATGCCGCAGGCGCTGTAGGAAACATCCATGCCCTGTTCAAGCACCACCACATCAAGATCCGGCGCCCTTCTTTTTGCCTTGCTTGCCGCGCTCATGCCGGCAGCATCACCTCCAATGATCAGAAATCTCATGAAATCTCCTTTTCAAAAACGCTTAAAACTTTTCGTCCCAGTCAAATTCCCGGGAGGTAACTGCATCTTCAAGTCTGAGAATTTTTCTTTCAAGGGTTGTGAACCGGCTATGAATGCTCCTTATGGCAGCTTTCCTCGAGGTCACATAGTTCTCATAGAAATCACCCTCAGCCTCGGAATGGATGGGGGCCACCGGTTCGGGCTTGAGGAGGAAGGCTGCCAGAAAATAAAGCCCCACAACCGGCCAGAATCCGCTGACAAACAGCAGGAAGACCGCAACGGCCCTCACCAGGTGAACTGACAGATCAAACCGATTGGCAATGCCCCTGCACACCCCCATGAGCACACCGCTCCTTGAACGAAACAGGTCTTGGCGCAAACTTGTGAAATTACTGTTCCAGCGGGGGTGACGGCTCCTTGTTCCCGCCCGGCCACGTCCCTGATGATTAAAACGACCTTTTCCCATGGTAACTACACCTCCTTTTTCCGGCGTTCCATGAGAATGGTCTCAAGGGCATCCACCCTCTGTTCCATCCTGGAAAGCCCCTGGTAAATCTCCTGTATCATTCTGGCCTCTTCGTTTTTTTCATCCCGGTTTTCGGGGGAAAGACCGCCTTTTACCATCCGCAGAATCAGTATGATAGCACCACAGACAATGGCCAGAAAGACGAGACCACCGGCAAACATCAGGCCTAGAAAACAAAATCCCTGCATTATTTTCCCCCTTTCCGGTCCCGGAACACGACCAAAACCAGGGCAGGGTGTTGAACATCACCCATGGTCACACCTCCTCTTTTGGGTTGGATCCGGCAGATTTCAACCGCTCAAGTTCCTGCTCAATTTCATCGTCGGTGGCAAGGGATTCAAACGCCTCATCGAGAATTGGCCGGGTTCCAAAGTTGACAAGATCAGCCTCAGCCTCCATGCGGTTGATGCGATTTTCAAAGGCATCAAACCGGGCCAGGGTTTCAGAATTGTCCATGCGCCGGATCTCCTCCTGGGCCTGTCGTTTTTTTCTGGCATGGAGATGACGCTGGACAAGCATCCTTTTTTTCTCCCTTGAGCTTGCAAGCTTTTCCTCAAGCTGCACAATATCCTCCTGGTATTGAGTAACAAGGCGCGAGAGCTCTTC
This sequence comes from Desulforapulum autotrophicum HRM2, assembly GCF_000020365.1. Classification (NCBI taxonomy): domain Bacteria; kingdom Pseudomonadati; phylum Thermodesulfobacteriota; class Desulfobacteria; order Desulfobacterales; family Desulfobacteraceae; genus Desulforapulum; species Desulforapulum autotrophicum. The sequence continues at coordinate 4,731,153 of NC_012108.1, forward strand.
AAGTTCTTCGCCCAGGCTGTCCACAACCTGCCCAAACCGCCTTCGCTCAACAAGGGCCTGCCTTGCAAGGTCATCCCTGGCCCTTGAAACGGCAAGTTCAGCCCGTTTAGCCCAAAGCGCCGTCTTCTCCTCTGCCCGGGCAAGATTCTGCTGGACCCTTTTTCTGCCTGCCATGGTGCCTGCGCAGGCAGATTTAAGCTCCACAAGTGTGTCTTCAATCTCACGGATCATGAGTTTGATTAATTTTTCAGGATCCTCTGCCTTGTCAAGCATGCCATTGATGTTTGAATTTATGATATCCTTAAATCTTGTAAAAATACCCATGGTGTTTCTCCTTTTGTTGGGGGTTTACCCCCCACTACAGCAGGATGCGTGCCATTGCCTTGGGAAATACCCTGGTCAAGTCCTTCTGTCGTGAAACCCACTGCAATCACGGGGCCATCAGGACATGGTCGGTGCCAAAACGGCGTTGACGGGCCATGGAGACAAATGGTAATATCGACCAATATACAGTATAGCAAACCAATAAAAGGTTAAAAGAGCCATGAGCCACACCTATTCATCTTTAAAGTCCACCCCCCGTGAGGCCCTTGGCCAGTCAGAGGCCTTCCTCGACTTCCAGGAGCGACTCGCCCGGGTTGCTCCCATTGACCGACCGGTTCTTCTGCTTGGAGAGCGGGGAACCGGTAAGGAGCTTGCCGCAACACGCCTTCACTTTCTCTCCCATCGCTGGCAGGGTCCGTTTATCACCCTTAATTGTGCATCCCTTGCCCCAGCCCTTGTGGAGGCTGAACTGTTCGGCCACGAAAGGGGTGCATTTACCGGGGCTGACAAGCGCCGCACAGGCCGCTTTGAAGCCGCAAACACCGGCACCCTTTTCCTGGATGAAATCGGTGCCATCCCCATTGAAACCCAGGAAAAGATTCTGCGGGTGGTCGAATACGGCAGGTTTGAGCGGGTGGGCAGCTCATCGCCCATTGAAGTGGATGTCAGAATTATCAGCGCCACCAATGCCAACCTTGTCCAAAGGTGCGAAACAGGACAGTTCAAGCCGGATCTCCTTGACCGACTCAGCTTTGAAGTGTTGTTTCTTCCACCCCTGCGCAACCGGTCCGGGGATATCCGCCTCCTTGCTGACCACTTTGCCAGGGAGATGGCCAGGGAACTAGACAGAACAGAGCCGCCCCGGTTTTCAAACGAGGCTGCAGCCCTTCTTGAGGCCTATCCCTGGAAGGGAAATGTCAGAGAGCTTAAAAACGTAGTCGAACGGGCCGTTTACCGTTCCAGCCATCATACCATCCGGGAAATCATTTTCAACCCCTTTTCCTCTCCCCATGGCAGTTTGCCAGACCCGCCCGTCCCTGTAAAAGAGACAATGGATCAACAGGAAGTTCCGGACATTTTCCCCGATTTTACAACCATGCCCCTTAAATCGGCCGTGGCAACCCTGGAGAAACTTCTTTTAGAACGGGCCCTTGCCAAGTCCAGGCACAATCAGAGACGTGCCGCAGCACTTCTGCATCTCTCCTATGACCAGTTAAGGGGGCTTATTCGAAAACATCAACCTTGAAAAAGCGTCCAAATATGATTAAGATGTATGATATGTATACGCCAGACCAATTCATAGACCAGCACATTTAAGGGGAACGCTGCACATGTTCACAGAAACTGTAACCTTCCAGGCAGCCTTCGTGGCAGGCCTGCTGTCGTTTTTTTCACCGTGCATCCTGCCCCTGATTCCCGCCTATTTTACCTTTATCACAGGACTTTCCCTTGACGAACTGACCCTGGATCTCAAAGAAACCCGGAAAAAGGTGATGCTCTCAACCCTGGCCTATGTGTGCGGATTCTCCTTTGTGTTTATTCTGCTTGGGGCATCTGCCTCTTTCCTCGGCAGCTTCATGGCAAAATATACCTGGCTTGTGCGTTACCTGGGCGGCGCCATTGTAATCGTTTTTGGCCTCCACCTGCTTGGCATCATCAACATCAAGGGACTCAACTTTGAACGAAAGATCCACCTGGACCAAAAGCCTGTCCATCTCATGGGCACCTTTGTCATCGGCATGGCATTTGGCGCAGGCTGGAGTCCCTGCATCGGGCCCCTCCTTGGATCAATCCTCATTGTTGCTGGAAACCAGGAAACAGTTGTCAAGGGGATGGCTCTTTTGGGCGTTTACTCAGCAGGACTTGCCCTGCCCTTTATCCTGATCTCCTTGTTTATAAACCGCCTCCTTGAAATAATGAAGCGGGCCACACGGGTCATATCATACATCAACAAAATATCCGGCATTCTTCTGATCGCCCTTGGGCTCCTGCTCATCACAGATCGCTTCAGAATTCTTGCCGGGTTATAAGCAAAAGGACCAATTCAACATGAAACAAAAAATCCTGAACACACTCCTGGCAGTGGTGTTTTTTGCCATTTTCCTCCCTGCTGCAGTCTCCGCCCAGGAAATTTCCTGGCAGAAATTTGACAGGGGTATGGCCATGGCAAAGGAACAGGACAAAAACGTTTTCCTATACTTCCACGCAGAGTGGTGCTCCTACTGCAAAAAAATGGAACGAACCACCTTTAAAAAATCAAAGGTCATCGACTACATCAACGAAAACTTCATCGCCATCAAGGTTGATTCAGACAGGGAGCAGAAGATTTCCGAGACCTATAATGTTCGCGGGTTGCCAACCCTCTGGTTCCTGAAATCCGACCATACCCGGATCAGCAATCTGCCCGGCTATATTGATGCAAAAACCTTTGGTAACATCTTAAGATTTATCAACACCGACAGTTATGAACAGATGAGCTACAACGACTTCAAAAAGACACTATAGAAAGGAGTTTACGCCATGCCAATCTATGAATACAGATGTGAGCGCTGCAACGCAACCTTTGAAAAGCTTATCTTCAAGGGAGAGGAAAACAGGGTAAAATGCCCTGAATGCGGCAGCAAAGCGGTTAAAAAGCTCATGAGTGCGGCAAGTTTCATGGGTCCAAGTATCGGCACCTGTGCAGCAGATGCCCCCAAGGGTTTTTCCTGAGCCGGCTGATGCTGCCAGAGCGGTCAGCTCTGGATCAAAACCAAAGAAAAACCGTGGGAAGGGAATGACGTCATCCCCTTCCCGCACTATTTAAAACAATCAAAACAACAGACGAGACAAGGTAAAGGAGAAATAATGATTCAGCTCGACACCACCATGGGAGAAATCCTGATTGAACTTGACGAGGAAAAGGCCCCGAAAACCTGCGCTAACTTTCTTGAATACGTAAATGCCGGCCACTATGACGGAACCATCTTCCACAGGGTGATCAACGGCTTCATGGTCCAGGGCGGCGGCATGACCGAAGATATGGTTGAAAAGCCCACCAACCCGGCCATTGAAAATGAGGCAGATAACGGCCTTTGCAATGCCCCCTACACCATTGCCATGGCAAGAACCATGGATCCCCACAGTGCAACAGCCCAGTTTTTCATCAATGTAAAGAAAAACGACATGCTTGACTTTAAGTCCAAGACACCCCAGGGATGGGGATATGCTGTTTTTGGAAAGGTAGCCAAGGGCCATGGCGTCATCAACAAGATCAAGGCGGTTGCCACTGGCAATAAAGCCGGCCATGGCGATGTGCCCAAGGATCCCATAACCATCCTAAAGGCACAGGTTGTTAATGGGGATCAGGCCTAAAAGGCCTAAACATTTGGTGCCGGAATGGACAGGGCAACCGATATCGCGGGCATCTTTGCTGCAGGCATGGCCGGGACAACCATGGCCTGCCTGCTCCGGCAGCTGTTTCTTGTCAAACTTAAGGCAGGCTTTTCCAGACCCTTGAAAAGGCCTTTGACCTGACCATAGCGGGGAAAAACGATGAAATCAATCCTGGCAGATTACGACAAAGACAACCAGAAGGTAACTGTGGGTACAAACGCTGAACCTGAAGATTGGGTAAAGGTATGCACCCGTTTCAACGATGATGTCCACCGCATCAGAGATGTCACAGACATTGAGGGGTTCACCGCACTCTACCAGTGTTTTGACGACGACAACCGGTCGATTTTCTACCTTGTAAACGAGGACAAGAGCCTGTTCCGGCTCAGGCGAAAACGCTTTCTGGAAAATATTGGGACTGGCGGCAAAAAAGGCTAACCCAATCCGTTGTTAAACTCACGTTCATGCATGCCCATGAGATACAAGAGCCCGTCAAGCCCAACGCTTGAGATCGCATTGCTTGCCCTTTCTCTGACAATGGGTTTGGCATGGAAGGCAACACCTAAGCCTGCAATACTGATCATGGGAAGATCATTGGCCCCGTCTCCCACGGCAATGGTCTGCTCAATGGAAATATGCTCCTTCTGGGCAAGTGCCTTGAGGAGCAAAGCCTTTTTTTCACCGTCAATGATTTCGCCTGCCACTTCTCCTGTGACAACACCGTCCCGGATCACAAGCTCATTGGCATAGACATAGTCAAATCCGAGTTGTTCTTTAAGATAGTCGCCGACAAAGGTAAATCCGCCCGAAAGAATGCCAAGCTTGTATCCAAGTCCCTTAAGAGTTGCAGTCACAAGGCCCACCCCTTCGGACAGGGGAAGATTTTTAGTGATATTGAGAAGTTCACTCTGTTTGAGCCCCTTCAGAAGCGCCACCCGCTTTCTGAAGCTCTCTTTAAAATCGATCTCACCGGCCATGGCCGAATGGGTAATCCGAGCAACTTCGTCCCCCACCCCGGCAATTTTTGCAAGTTCGTCGATCACCTCAGTCTGGATCAGGGTCGAATCCATGTCAAAAACCACAAGCTTGCGGTTCCGACTGTAAATGTTGTCCACATGAAAGGAGATATCAATTCCCATATCCCTGGAGATCTCCATGAAACGGCCCCGCATGGCCCTTATGTTCACAGGTTTCCCACTCACACAAATCTGAATACTCGCCCTTGGATTTACAGGCTCGCTCATAAGGGAAATCCTGCCCGTCAAACGGGTGATACCGTCAATATTGAGTTCATTTTCCGCCACCACCGACGCTACACTTGAAATCTGGCGTGCCGTGATCTTCTTGCCAAGTAAGGTGATAATCCGCCTTTCCAGACCCTGGGCCTTGACCCAGTTCTCGTAGGATGCCCCGTCAACGGGTTTGACCTTAATGGCAAGCCCCATTTGATGGCCCTCAAACAGCAGGTCTTTAAAAATGGCAGAAAAATCATCGGCCCTTGGGATTTCCACAAGGATTCCAAGGGTGATGTAATCATGGATCACAGCCTGGCCAATATCAAGGACATTGGCGTTATACTCGGCAAGAATGGCTGCAAACTTTGAATCAAGCCCTTTTCTGTCCCGGCCAGAGATGTTGATCAATACTGTTTTACCCATCAAAGATACCCTTTGTTCATTAACCGCTTTTATATTCAGCCCTCCAATGATTTTCCAGGAATCGAAAAACCTTTTCCATATAGTATGCCCAGGAACAATACTCAAGGGGAAACAGTTTTTTTAAAATCATATTGACCCTGGAAAGCCACATCGATATAATGTTGCTATCGTAGTAGCAACAAAATAAAAAGGAGTGAGATGGAAGCCCTTGCAAACCTGAAAGAACTTGGATTTTCCCAGTATGAAGCCGCATGTTACATGGCGCTCCTCACCGATCACCCGGTAAATGGTTCAAGGCTGAGCGCCCTTTCAAACATTGCCAGGTCTCGAATCTATGACGTGCTCAGGAGCATGATGGCAAAGGGGTTTGTTATTGAGGCAAGTAAGGGGCAGTATGTTCCCCTTCCCCCGGACCAGTTGAGCTTCCGGCTTAAAACCCGGTTCAAGGAGAACCTCCGGGCATTTGAAAACGAGGTTGCAAGGGTGTTTCGCAGGACAGAATGCGAATACATATGGACCCTTGCCGGTTATGATACGATAATGGCAAAGGCGAGGGAAATGATCAACACCGCTGAAATAGAAATTTACACAAGGCTCTTTCCAGGCGAAGCCCGGATCCTTTCAGCAGACCTTGAAAATGCCTCCGGTCGCGGTGTCAATATCCGCTACATTGCCATGGGCGATACCCCCACAACCTTTGAGGTCCAGGTGGCCCACCCAGACCAGGCAGAGCTTATTAAAAAAATAGGCGGGGCTTCGTTTGACCTGATCAAGGACAAAAATGAGGCCCTTGTGGGGGTCTTTGCGACGGACGACCTGGACAATTCATCGATCAACTGGACCCGGAACCCCTGGTTCATCACCACGAACCGCGACAGCCTTCGCCATGATTTTTACCACTGTTTCCTGAAAAAAATCCACGAGGATAATCAGTTGCTGAACGACCAGGAAAAAAAAATCTACAACATCATAAAAAACGACAATTGACAATCAGGGAGATGGTCATGGAAACAATGGAAACCACAAAAACACCAGACATGCCAGAGACAAGCTGCTTGCCCCCAGGATTTTCAGAGACCGCCGACCAAGGCATTATTGATTCTGAAGATCGGTTCGGGGCCCACCACTATGAACGAATCGCCATGGTCGCACGAAGGGCTAAGGGGTGCTGGATCTATGACCAGAACAACAACCGCTATCTGGACTGCCTTGCAGCCTATTCCGCAGCCAACCCCGGCCATCACCATCCGGTCATTGCCAAGGCCGTCATGGATGCCGTCCAGGGTGGATATGCATCGGTCCTCTCCAACGTGGTTTACACGGACGCCCTTGGCATATTCCTCAAAAAAATGGGCCAGTTTGCCCCCCAGATGGCACCAAGGTTTGGCAACAACGGCAACAAGGTGCTGCCCAAAAACGGTGGCGTGGAAAGCGTTGAAACCGCCATCAAAGCCATGCGCTACTATGGATACAAACAAAAGGGCATCAAAGACGGACACCAGGAAATAATTGTATTTAACAACAATTTTCACGGCAGGACAATTTCAGTGGTCTCTTTTTCCACCTCTGAAAAATACCGCCAGGGATTCGGCCCCCTGACTCCTGGATTTGTGAGCGTTCCCTTTGGCGATATCCAGGCCGTTGAAAGGGCCATAAACAAGAACACCTGCGGCATCCTTGTGGAGCCCATCCAGGGTGAGGGAGGCATCAGAATCCCCCCCAAGGGATTTTTGGCCGGACTACGAAAGGTCTGCGACGATAAAAACCTGCTTCTGGTGTGTGACGAAATCCAGGTGGGCCTGGGTCGAACGGGCAGACGGTTCTGCTTTGAACACGACAACATTGTTCCAGACGGTGTCATCCTCGGCAAGGCACTATCAGGAGGCCTCGTCCCCCTTTCCGTGTTCATCACCAACGCCCATATCATGGATCTTGTGTTCAGCAAGGGCTCGGACGGCTCCACCTTCGGCGGCTACCCCCTGGCCTGTGTTGCCGGCACAGCCGGTCTCAAGGTATTTGAGGACGAGGCCCTTGACCGCCGCTCCAGGAAAAAGGGAGATATTCTAAAACAACGAATCCTGACCATTGCCCATGCCTCCCCCCATGTTAAGGAGGTCCGGGGCAAGGGACTGTTCATCGGAATCGAGGTAAAGAACGGCAATGCCATGGCGTTCTGCAGACAGCTTCTCGACCTTGGCATCATTGTCAACGACAGCCACGGCCATACCATCCGGATCTCCCCCCCCCTTGTGATCAATGACCAGGAGCTCGATTTTCTGGTGGAAAGACTTGAACGGGTGCTTGTGGGTTAGGGGCCTTAGGTATGGAGCCGGACACCATTCTCCGCAAGAAAATCCTGCATGGCCTTTCTGGGCATGATGTCGGTAAAAAGTTCATCTATGTCCGCCACATGGCCCAGGCGAACCATGGCCTCCCTGCCGAACTTTGTGTGATCAGCCACCAGCATCACCTTGGATGAATTGTGAATGATTGCCTTGGCCACCTGGACCTCCTGGTAGTCAAAATCCAGGAGGTCCCCATTGGGAGCAATGCCACTGATGCCGATGATGCCGAAATCCGTCCTGAACTGACGAATAAACTCAAGGGTGGCATGGCCTGTGATGCCCCGGTCCCGGTGCCTCACCACCCCGCCAGCCATGTAAATTTCAATATCGGGATTCTGGCTCAGAATAACGGCCACGTTAAGGTTGTTGGTAATGACCCTCAACCCGTCTTTCTTCAAAAGTTCCCTTGCCACCTCCTCGGTGGTGGTGCCGATGTTGATAAACACTGAGGCCCGTGACGGAATCCGCTCTGCCACCCTTGAGGCGATGATCTGTTTTTCCTCCCGGCACAGAACCTGACGGGTGGCGTAACCGATATTTTCAACGCTTGTGGCAAGCCCTGCTCCCCCATGGTATCGCCGGACCAGCCCCTCTTTGCTCAACAGGTTGATATCCCGTCGTATGGTCTGGGGGGTCACCTTGAAGTCCGTGGCAAGGTCCTCAATGGATACATACCCCAAGGCCTGAACCCGTTCAACAATTTTGGCCTGCCGTTTCTGCATCTGTTCTTTTCCTTATACCTCGATTTTCTGGCCCGCCTTGGGTACCACGGCCTTGAAGCCTTCCTGACCCAGTCGATCGGCAAACTTGAGGGAGGCCTGTTCTTCCCCGTGGACCACGGCAATCTTTTTAACCTTGAGGTTTGATGTCTTGAGGAATCGCATCATCTCCTCCCGGTCGGCATGGGCACTGAAACCGTTCAGGGGAACGACATTGGCCTTCAGGGGATACTCCTTACCCAGAATCTTCACCACCGGAGCCTCACCCTTTCCACCCCCATCACGATAGGCCTTGCCAAGGTCAAGGATCCGCCTGCCCAGGGTGTTTTCGGCCATGAACCCTACGATGAGGATGGTGTTGACCGGGTTGTGAATGCGATACCTGAGATGGTGAAGGATGCGCCCAGCCTCACACATGCCCGCGGCGGAAATCACGATACACGGTTCAGGTTTTCGCATTAAATCCATTGATTCGTCCACGGAAGAGACAAAATCGACCCCGTCAAAACAAAAGGGGTTGAGCTTGTGTTCAAGAAAGGTTTTATGGGTTTCCTGGTCGTAGAGTTCAGGATGTTCAACAAACACCTTGGTCAGACCCGAGGCAAGGGGGCTGTCCACATACACGGGAATCCTGGGCACCACCCCCTGTTCGTAAAGTTCATGGATCACGTAGAGGATCTGCTGGGTCCGGCCCAGGGCAAATGCGGGAATCACAACCGACCCCTTGCGCTGGATGGCAAGGTTGAGCTCCTGGGCCATGCGCGCATTGAGGTCCTGGGAACTCTCATGGACACGATCGCCATAGGTGCTCTCCATGATCAACAGATCAATTTCCCTGTCCTCCTCTCTAAAGTCAAGGCAGGGATTTTTCAGGATGGGCATGTCAAACCGGCCAAGATCACCCGTATAGCAAACCGTCCGCCGGTCCTTTCCCTGCCCGTAATGGATGATGCTGATGGCAGACCCCAGGATATGGCCGGCCTCGTAAAAGGTACAGGTCATATCCTTTCCAATGGTTATGGGGGTCCGGTAGGGATTACCTGAAAAGAAACCAAGGGAAAACCTGGCATCAGCCTCCCGGTAAAGGGGCTCCACCCGGGTCAAATTGTGACGATCGGCAATCTCACTGATGGCCGCCCGGTTGAGTTTGTTTCTTCCCGACTTTAAAAGTTTTCTGACCTGCTGGGCTTCCCGGTTTGAAAGGTCATCGGCCACACCTTTCTTTCCGTGGGTGGCAAGGGCTGAACGGGCGTTCTTATAGTTGAGATAATCGGCGTCGGATTCCTGGATATGGGCCGAATCGGGCAGCAGAAAATTGCACACATCCTGGGTGGCACGGGTGGTGACAACCTGCCCCTTGAAATCTTCCTTCACAAGCAGGGGAATTCGGCCTGAATGGTCAATATGGGCATGGGAAAGCACCACATTGGTAATGGTTGCCGGATTAATCGGCATACTGGTGTTCTTTTCCCAGGTTTCCTTTCGTCTGCCCTGGAACAGTCCGCAGTCAAGCAAAATACGATCATGTCCGGTGTCGATCATGTGCATGGAACCGGTCACTTCCCTTACAGCTCCGAAAAAAGATAGATCCATGAATCCCCCTTCAATGTTGAAAACCGAAAATTTATGGTTACAAAGCGAACAAACACAGGTTGAAAAAGCAATATTCAAGTGCTAATGTCAGTATATGTCAACTTTTTTATGGAGGCAAGTGTGGAAACTGAAGTTCTAATTATCGGCGGCGGTGCCACAGGAACGGGGATTGCCAGAGATCTTGCCCTCCGGGGCATCCGATCGATTGTGGTTGAGAAGGGGGATATCAACGCAGGGGCTTCGGGCGGAAATCACGGATTGCTCCACAGCGGCGCACGCTATGTTTCCAATGACGCCGGAAGTGCCCGGGAATGCATGGAAGAGGCGGATATTCTGAGGCAGACAGCCCCCCACTGCATTGACGACTGCGGCGGGCTCTTTGCGGCCGTCCAGGGCGACGATGAAAACTATGTGGCGGATTTTCCGAACTTCTGTGAAAAAGCCGGCCTTGACACCACGGCCATCCCCCCGGAGGCGGCCCGTGAAATGGAACCGTTGCTGGCAGACGAAACCATTGCCGCCTTTAGGGTCAGGGACGGTGCCATTGATCCGTTCATGCTCTCCCTGGAAAACATGGCCCATGCCCGGGCCCTGGGCGCAACGCTTCTCTGCCATACCCAGGTGGTTGGCTTTGAACGGCAGAACCATTGCATTACAAAGGTTTGGCTTGAAAAAACCGGTACAGGCGAACGCTTCAGCGTGGAACCCCGGCAGATCATCAATGCCACGGGTGCCTGGGCCGGAAAAGTTGCCGCCCTTGCCGGTGCAACCACCCACGTTCTCTACTCCATGGGAACCCTCCTCGTCACCCAGTCCAGAATGACACAGGGGGTCATCAACCGCCTCAGACCCCCGTCTGACGCAGACATTCTTGTCCCTGGAGGAACGGTGTCCATCCTTGGCACCACCTCGGTACGTGTGGATGATCCGGACAGGATCAGACCCACCGTGGCCGAGACCAACCTCATTGTCGAACAGGGATCAAAAATGATTCCAAGCCTGGAGCAAACCCGTTACATACGCGCCTACTCAGGAGTTCGCCCCCTGGTCAGCCAGAGTTCAGGCGTTGGAGACGACAGAACAGTTAGCCGGGGGTTTGTTCTTCTTGACCATGCATCGGACAACCTTGACAACTTTGCCACCATCACCGGGGGCAAGCTCACCACCTTCCGGCTCATGGCCGAAAAAACAGCAAATCTTGTGGCCGCAAGGCTTGGGAACAAGACCCCCTGCACAACAAAAACAGCGCCCCTGCCATCCACCCTTGACGGCAAATGGACCGAACCCGGCATCGCTCCCAGCGTCTGGTTTGCCAAACCTGCCGGAAAAAAGGACAAAATTCTGTGTGAGTGTGAAATGATCCCGGAAAGCACCATTGATGCCATAGCCACAGCCCTGAGAAACAGCAATGAGACACCGAACCTGCTCACCATCGGACGAAGAAGCCGCCTGGGCAAAGGGCCCTGCCAGGGTGCATTCTGCAGCACCCGGGTCCTTGCCCACATGTACAACCAAGGAGCGCTGTCCGGCCCCGGCGGCGTTGACGATATAAAGGCATTTCTTGACGAACGCTGGAAGGGTCAGCAGGCCATCTTCTGGGGGGACCAGCTGGTCCAGGCTGAACTCACCGAAGCCATGCATTGCGGACTGTTTGACCTTGAACTTGCACAACCAGGAGACCACGGCCATGATCATTAACACCCCAGCCCCCATGGAAACCTCAACCATTAAAGCCGACCTTGCCGTCATCGGTGCCGGCATGACCGGTATGGCAGCAGCCCTCTTTGCCGTTAACCGAAAGATTTCAACCGCACTGGTGGGTCAGCATTCTGCCATGAATTTTGCAAGCGGGATCATGGATCTCATGGGCGTGCACCCGGCTGGCCAACAATGGGACGATCCCTGGAAGGCCATTGACCAGGTACGTTACGACCTGCCGGACCACCCCTTCGCAAAGGTAGAAAATACCCTGATTAAAGAGTCCCTGGAAGAGGTGTCGAACTTTCTTGAAGGCAAGCTCCCCTACCGGCGATCCATGGGAACGAACGTCACCCTTGTCACCTCCGTGGGTACCCCTAAAAAAACATACATGGTCCCCAAAACCATGTGGAACGGCGTGAAGGCCCTTGAGAAAAAAGCCCCCACACTGATACTTGATTTCACGGGCATGAAACTATTCAGTGCACGTCAGATCGCATCCTCCCTTGAAAAAATATGGCCGGGCTTACGATCCAAAACCATTGACTTTCCAAAATCCGAACTTCTGGAAGAACTCCACCCCGAGCATGTGGCAAGAGTCCTTGACCTTTCGGCAAACCGGGTAGCGCTTGCACGCCGGATAAAACCCCTTGTGAAAGATGTTGAATACATCGGTTTTCCAGCCCTTCTTGGCATGTACAAATCCGTTGAGACCGTGGCCGAGCTTGAGACCCTCCTGGGAAGACCCATATTTGAAATCCCCACCCCGCCAGTGTCTGTGCCGGGCATAAGGCTCCAGGAGGCCATGATCAACGGCCTTGGGATCAACAAGATTTTTTACAGCCTCTCGACCATGGCAACCAAAGTAACAAGAACAGATGGCAAAGAGTTCATCACCACCATAAAGGGCAACAACGGCAACCAGACCATTGTCTCAAAGGCCGTTCTCCTGGCAACGGGCCGCTTCCTTGGCAAGGGACTTGTGGCCGGTCGCAGGGGTATTTGTGAACCCCTTATGAATCTTTTTGTAACCCAGCCTGAATCCCGCGATGGATGGCACAGAACAAGTCTGTTCGATCCCAAGGGACACCCGGTAAACCGGGCCGGAATCCAGACTGATTCAGCGTTCAGACCCCTTACCTCTTCAGGAGAACCGGTTCTGGACGGTCTTTACGTGGCAGGCTCCATCCTGGCCGGTTCAGACTGGATGCGCATGAAATGCGGATCAGGTGTTGCCATTGCCACCGCCCTTGCCGCTGTCAAGGCCATTGAAACGGCAGGGACCGAAAAATGAGACCTTGCTTTCTATGGTAAAAATGGGTAAAAGGTAGGGTGTTACAAACATTATGAATAAAAAGGACAACAACAGCTCCTCTGGACCTGGTGCCCTTTTTTAATCGACCTGTTTACCCAGGCACTAATATAGCCGGCTCGGACTGCTCTTTCCAGGAGTTGTCCCGGGAAAAGGCACTCAAAGGAAACCCCCAGTATTGATACGCTTTTTCTCTTCCTTGATAAAAAGACTCTTCCGACAAGAACCACCCAAGCCCACTGAACCTGTCATTCGGAAAAAACAACCACCCGGGGATGATACATCCATCCCAACCAGAAAAAAAACAGAAACGTCCCAACCACAGTCTCCTGAAACCCGTCACTCCCCCCCCATAGAGACCGGCCCCGGGGAAAAGGTCCGACCTGGAGACGGGGTGCGACCCCACAAAAAACGTGAACCCTGGACCCTGGACCATTTCCAGGTTCCCACCCAGGAGGGAAAGACCCGATTCCATGATCTTGACCTTCCCCTGGGACTGATGCACGCCATTTCAGATGAAAACTTTCAATACTGTATGCCGGTCCAGGCAGAGGTGCTTCCCCACACCCTCATGGGTAAGGACGCAACAGCCAAGGCCCAGACAGGTACAGGCAAGAGCGCTGCTTTTCTCGTAACCATCATTGCACGCCTCATGAAAAACCCCACCAGGGGGAAAAGGGAAAAGGGAACGCCCAGGGCCTTGATCATTGAACCCACACGGGAGCTTGTCCTCCAGATCGAAAAAGATGCAAAGGCCCTGACCCTCTACACCCCCCTTCGAACCGTATCCGTGTTCGGCGGCATGGATTACAAACGCCAGCAGGACCAACTCGCCTCGGCCCATGTGGACATCATCGCAGCAACACCTGGCCGGCTCATGGATTTCATGCGCCAGAAGCTTATCAACCTGGGCAAAATTGAGATCCTTGTCATTGACGAGGCAGACCGACTGCTGGACATGGGATTCATCCCGGACATGCGAAATATCATTTACAATACCCCCCACAAAAAAGAGCGGCAGACCCTGTTCTTTTCCGCCACCCTTGCCCCTGAGATTTTGCGGATGGCCAACCAATGGACCGTTGACCCTGCAGTTGTGGAAATTGACCCGGACAAGACTGCGGCGGATTCCATCAACCAGAAAGTTTTCATTGTCACGGAAGACCAAAAATTCCCCCTGCTCTACAACCTCATCTCCGGGGAAAAACTTGAACGGGTCATCCTCTTTGTCAACATGCGAAGCACCACCCGAAGAATCGCCCAGCGTCTGGTTCAATTCGACATCTCAAGCGAAATTCTCTCAGGAGAGGTTTCCCAGAAACAGCGCATCCGAACCCTTGATGATTTCAGAAATGGCAAGGTAAGGGTTCTTGTGGCAACGGATGTGGCTGCACGGGGACTTCATATTGAAGGGGTCAGCCACGTGATCAACTATGACCTTCCCCAGGACCCTGAGCACTATATACATCGCATCGGACGCACGGGAAGGGCCGGGGCTGAAGGAATTTCCGTCAGTTTTGCCGATGAGATGAGCTCATTCCAAATTCCCGACATCGAAGCGGTGCTCGGCAACAAGCTTGAGTGTGAGTATCCCGATGACGCCATGCTTGCGCCGCTTCCAAAACCTAAACGAAGAATCCCCCCCAAACCAGACACCCGGCCCCCCCAGAAAAAAAACCGCAGCTCCAGATCAAACAGCCGCCCCCGATCCAAGGGAACCCCGGGCCCCAAGGGCAGCTCCAGACAGAGAAACCCCAGGAACGCTCCTAAAAAGGAGTCTTCCCAGCGTTGACACATCAAGGACAGATATTGTACAAGAATGAATTAAATCTGCATTAGACTTTTAGAAAAGGAGCAACATTAGCATGTTTGGTTTGGGAATGCCTGAAATCCTACTTATATTGGCCATTGCCCTCATGGTGATCGGCCCCAAAAAACTGCCTGAACTTGCCAAAACTCTTGGCCGGGCCATGGGAGAGTTCAAGAAGGCTGCCCAGGATTTCAAGCGAAGCATTGACTTGGAGGAGACGGCCAGAAAATTTGAAGCACCCGCAAAAAGCATCAGGGAAACCATCAAGGAAGCCACCCCCTCCCCTGAAGAAAACCCGGCAGCCACTCCAGAGGCAGTCACCCCTGCCGACCAGGCGCCATCGCCAGACAAAGGGGACAATACCCCCCATGGCAACCAAACCAGCAACGGTGATGGGGCAAAAAATTGAGCAGGGAAGAAGAAAAGAGCCCATTTACCGAGCATCTTGGTGAACTCAGGGACAGGCTTGTCCGGTCCTTTATTGCCGTGGGCGTTGGTTTTGTCATTGCCTACTGCTTTAAAGAACGGCTCTTTGATATCCTTACCGCCCCCCTCATAGCAGCCATGGGCGAGGGTCAAAAAATGATTTTTACCGGCCTTCCCGAGGCTTTTTTCACCTATCTCAAAGTATCGCTGCTCACGGGAGTTATCCTTGCCACTCCTGTCCTTTTTTACGAGTTCTGGATGTTTGTGAGTCCGGGCCTCTACCGAAAAGAGAAACGTTTTGTTTTACCCGTGGTCATCCTGTCGATCTTCTTTTTTTGTGTTGGCTCCTCTTTTGGCTACTTCATCGTCTTTCCCTATGGGTTTCAATTTTTTCTGGGCTTTTCGTCTGACACCATCCAGGCAATGCCCTCCATGAAAGAGTATCTTGGATTTGCTTCCAAAATGCTCCTTGCCTTTGGCTTTGTATTTGAACTGCCCCTGGTCCTCACCTTCATGGCTAGGATGGGGCTGGTTTCGGTGGAATTTCTTAAAAAGAACCGTAAATATGCGATCCTCATCTTTTTTACCGGTGCGGCCCTTATCACCCCCCCGGATGTGGTGACCCAGATCATGATGGCCATTCCCCTGATGATACTATATGAAATCAGCATAATCGGGGCCAGAGTATTCGGAAAAAAAAAGGATTCAGACGAGGAAGAAGCGGCTGAGAACAGTGACGTTCAGACGGATAAGAGCACTGATGATACGACCCCAGGGGAAGATCAAAATTGACCTTTTTATCATTGACAGAGTCTGATGCTCTATTATACAGTTTGTCCACCATTTTCATATGGAACTCCCATTGAATCATTGCAAACAGAGGAGTATATCATTGGTTCAGGATAGAGCAGATACCATGCTTCAACCACGCCAGTTGCATGACACTTACAAAAGAAGACCTTTCCTGGAAACGCTAGAATTTCGGTTACACCCGGAAGCAAAAACCATGGAATTTGACAGCCGCAAGGCTGTAAAAGGGTAGAATAAACTTTTAACTGTAAAATTGAGGAGGGTATTGAAAAATGGGAAAAAGAATGTTGACTGTACTTCTAATTACTGGCGTGGCTCTTGTTTTTGCAGCCACAGGCCTGCAGGCAGGCACCAAGGTTGAAGACACCATCCAGATGAACACAAAAGAGTATGCAGACCACTCTAAGGGCCTTGTGGAGTTTACCCACAAAAAACACATTGAAGAATACAAACTCAAATGCGGCGAATGCCACCACGACGCCGAGGGTAAACCCCTTGACCTGAAATCGGGAGACGATGTCCAACGCTGCGTTGAGTGCCACAAGGAAACCGAAAAGGTCAAGGGCGAGAAAATCAGCAAAAAAGACAAGATCATGAAATACCAGCAGGAAGCCATGCATGCCAACTGCATCGAATGCCATAAGGAGCACAACATCTCATTGAAGGATCCCAAGGATCCCAGGGGCACCAAGGGCCCTGCTCCTGCATCCTGCTCGAAGTGTCATCCCAAGAAATAATTAAATCCCGGGAGAGACAATCTCTCACCAGCTTTTCAGGGCCTTTCCGTATTTAGGAAAGGCCTTTTTTTTGCTGGAAACTAAAAATTGCATTCCTGGCGGCTTTGATAGATCCGGGCTTGATTTAAAATGGCTTCGGCCCAGGCAGGGGTGCCAGGGGCAAGGATGTGGGTATAGGTGGCAAACACCCGATTTGTGAAGAATCCGTCCAGGCCGTTGATGATCCCCTTTCCCCTTTCCATGGAAAAGGCCATGGCACCCTGGGTCTGATCGATTTCAAGGACGGTGGAATATCGGAACTCATGGCCCCGGATCACCTCTCCCTGTTTAAAATAGGGGTTCTCTTCAACCACCCTCACCTGGGTGTAGCCATGTCCCACAGGCCGCTTGGACAACCCGAACCTTACAGGAAGAACCCCGGCCATGGGATAGACGACCCCTTCAAGGGTTAGACTCTGCCCGAGAAAAATAAATCCCCCACACTCGGCATAAATGGGAAGTCCTCTGGCTGCAAGAAGCCTTAAATTTTCAGAAAATGCAGTGTTGGCCGAAAGCTGGGCTGCATGGGTCTCGGGAAACCCACCTCCCATGTAGATGGCATCCACCAAAGGAATTCGACTCTCCCTGAGGGGACTGATGTAACAAAGTTCGGCCCCAAGGGCCTCAAGTGCCTCAAGATTGTCCGGATAGTAGAACTGAAATGCGGAATCTCTGATAATGCCGATCTTGGGTCTTTTGGCGCCATGGTCGACCGCTGGAGGAGGCGGCACCCGTAAATGGGGCAATTTAGCAGGCAACGGTTTCTTTGGTGTTACCCTGTTCGTTGATTCCACACAAGCCCTGTAAAGCCAGTCAAGATCTATGGACGCCCTTGCAACCCTTTCTGCAGCGGCAACTGAATCCATGGAAAGGGCGTGTTCCGCCATGGGAACAAGTCCCATGTGACGCTCTGGGAAGTCCCTGGACCCAAGCTTTGGAACAGCGCCAAACACGGGAAGATTGCAGAATTGTTTGATGTTATCCCTGACCTTGTTTTCGTGGCGTTTGCCGGCCACCCGATTCAGAATGACCCCAACGATGTCAAGATCGGGATCAAAATGCATGCATCCCAGGATCAGGGCTGCAATGGTCCGGGTACTCTTGGTGCAGTCAACCACCAGCAGAAGGGGAAGGTTCAAAAGCTTGGCAAGCTCGGCCGTGCTGGTTCGCCCTTGGATATCTATGCCGTCAAACAACCCGCGATTGCCTTCAACCAATGCGATATCACAATTTTTAGAATGGGTGGAATAACTCTCTTGAACTTGGGAATCGGCGCACAGGTAGGTGTCAAGATTGTAGCAGGGCCGGCCGGCTGCAAGAGACAGCCAGCCGGCATCAATATAATCCGGGCCTTTTTTAAAAGGGGCCACAGCCAGATCGGACTGACGCCATGCAGCGGCAATACCGAGGGATATAACCGTTTTACCGGCCCCGCCCCTTAGGCCTGCGACCACCAGACCGGGAATTTTTTGATTCGTCTGCTGCATGGTTTTATCGGGTACGACGATTAATCTTCACCCTCAGAATGGCTCTGCTTACCAGCACCTTTGATACCGTACATGGTGGTACTTCCGCTGGACCAGTACTCAAGAACACCCTCTGTAACCATGTTATTTACAACCTTTTTGATCATCCTGGGTTTGTCGTCGGGAAAGATCGAGTAGAAATCCTTGAGGTAGAACTTGGATTTAGACTTGGTCTTTTTCTCAAGCCATGCCATTATTGCCTTTTCGGCCTCTTCTTTGTTGTCAAGAAGATCACTCATGATGTACTCCCTCTATAAATTTTAAAACGTGACAGCCGGAGCACCTAGGGGCGCTCCGGCCTTGAATCACCTTGTCAACACCAGCTTAGGCTCGATTAGAACTTAAAATTGGTGGTCTGACGCCAGGACATGTATGCCTGCTGACGGAAATCATCAATGAGATGGTGGGTAAAGTTAAGCTCACATACTTCAAAAAACTTCTCCCATCCGATTCTCTCTGCCCAGTCACCCAGACGCTCATACTTGTTGGCGCCGTTTGAATAAGCATTAACCATCTTTTTGATGGCGTCGGTCATTGAAGGCCAGCGGGGCATCTCATTGGGAAGGAAGGCCACGACAACCTTGGAGAACTTGGGATCGCTGATCCTGTTGGAAACCTTTCCACCGGCCATGAGAACAATACCGTCACCATCTGTATCGGCAAGGGGCATGGAGGGGCACATGGTGTAGCAGTTACCGCAGAACATGCAGCGCTCGTTCTTTACTTCAACTGACTTGACCTCTGTACCATTTGCAAGGGTCACCTTGGCTGGTTTAATGGCTGCCGTGGGGCATGCAGCAACCGCAAGGGGGATCTCGCAAAGCTTGTCAAGGTACTCATGGTCAAGCATGGGGGGCTTTCTGTGGTAACCAAGAATGGCTATGTCGGAACAATGAACAGCACCGCACATGTTGAGGCAGCAGGCCATGGAGACCCTGAGGTGGGCAGGAAGTCTCATGTTCTGGAACTCATCAAACAGGGCATCCATGGTGGACTTAACCGTACCTGACGCATCAGTGGCAGGTGTGTGGCAGTGGATCCATCCCTGGGTATGAACAATGTTGGTGATACCTGCACCGGTACCGCCGATGGGGAACTTGAGGCTTCCACCGGCAAATTTACGGCTCTTAAGGTCGTTCTTCAACGGCTCGACCTTGTCCTTGGAATCCACCATGAACTCAATGTTGTTACGGGTGGTGAAACGAAGATGACCGTCACAGTGCTTGTCAGCAATGTCACAGATTTCGTTGATATGGGTGGTACTCATGAGGCGGGCGCCACCGCAGCGAACGGTGTAAACCTCGTCCCCTGTTTCAGAGACATGAACCAGAACGCCCGGCTCAAGGATCTCATGGTGGGTCCATTTACCCTTGTTCTTCTTGATGACTTCAGGATAAAATTCTTCAAAATGTTTCGGACCGATGTCGGTGATCCTGTTTTCCATCGGTTTCGCTGGATTGTATCCAGATGATATAAAAGCCATGGTTATTCTCCCTCCCTTATCTCAGGTGATGTTTTCTGTATTCAACAACGTCGCGTTCGAATCCGCCAGGCACCTCATCCTCTCTCCAGAAGATGTAGGGGTTAGTTCTGGGGTATGCCACATGCTGGGGCACAGCCTCGATACCTGTGACTTCGAGGAGTTTCTGGAAGCCCTGACGCATGATCAGCTCACCAAGACGTTCGCGGTTCTTGCCCTCTTCCATCCACCAGTCCCAGATATTTTCGATAAGATCTGTGATGGCTTCGTAATCATTGTCAGGGTTAACTTCCATAAAGGGAACCAGGAGAGATCCCATCTGGGCACCATCAAGGATGGGCGCCTTGGCACCGCAGAGAATGGAACAGCCTCTGACATCACCAATCTTAAGCGCCCTTGGCATGACGTTGATGCAGTGCATGCAGCGGGTGCAGTTTGCATTGTCAATCTTCAGCTCTTTACCGACCATCTTCATACAGCCAGTGGGGCAAAGATTGATGACCTCTTTCTGGATGTCAAAGGGGCCCCAGTCACGGCCCTTGTGGGCACCGGCGTTTGAGGGATATGCAGGATCTTGCTCAATGTACTTGTTGACGGCATCCTGATCGATCTTGATATCGTCCTTCCATGTACCGATGAAAGACATGTCAGAACGGGCGATGGAGGCAACACAGCAGTTGGGACAACCGTCAAGTTTGAATTTAAACTTGTAGGGGAAGGCCGGACGGTGAAGCTCATCCTGGAACTCGTTGGTCAAGAAATGTACCAGGGAATTGGTGTCGTAGCAGGAATATTCACAACGGGAGGTACCCAGGCAGTCTGCCGGGGTTCTCAGGTTGGAACCTGAACCACCAAGATCCTGGCCCAGATTATGGGTCAATTCCCAGAAAACCTCTTCAAGCTGGGGAGTTGTGGTGCCAAGGAGAATGATATCACCTGTGGCGCCGTGCATGTTTGTCATGCCGGAACCCCGGAGATCCCAGAGCTTGGTGATGGAACGAAGGTACTCTGTGCTGTAGTACTTACCTGCAGGCTGGTTGACCCGCATGGTATGGAAGTGCTCAACACCGGGGAAAAGACTGGGCTGATCGCAGTAACGACCGATAACACCACCGCCGTAACCAAATACACCTACGATTCCGCCGTGTTTCCAGTGGGTTCTGCCATGTTTGTAAGAGAGCTCCACAACGCCGAGGAGATCATCCACACAATCCTGGGGGATCTGGAATTCCACACCTGCTTCATTCTTTGCTCTGACCTCGGCCTGTTGCTTCATGTCAGAGACAAAACTCGGCCATGGACCAGACTCAAGCTGATCCAAAAAAGGAGTTTCATGTTTTGCCATTTACTTACCTCCGTTAATAGTTAAATTACATTTCCTTGATGAACGATGCCTTCCCGACGAACAGGTTGGACGTGATTCGATCAACAGTCTTACTCACAACTATCTACCAAGGATGACCCAGGGGGCCATCACGTTTCCTGCAATGTGATTCAGCAGATTATTAGTGCTCCTATAAAATTTCTATAGGACCTTGTCAATAAAAAAGCTCTTTTTTCCCATTTCACCCAGATGTGGCACCAGCAGTCTGGCATGGGCTGCAATATTTTTTTTGAGCAGGTCGATTTCAGGGGCATCCTGATTGCAGGCAGCAAGAATCATTTCAAGAATTCCAGTCAGTTCCGTGCTGTCAAACCCTCCGGTAAAATCAAGAAAACCCCGGCACAAATCCGATCCGCCCATGGAACCTGACCCCTTGGATTCAAGCCCCCGTAAAAAACCTGTAACAATGTGGGGAATCACCTGTTCATCCACAAGACAGAACGCCCCTGTGCCGTCAAATCTGTCAAGACGCATCCTCAGGGTGAGGTTAAGAAAAAAAAGCAGCAGGGCTCTGTTGATTCCATCCATATCAAGGTCTTCGCCATCAGCGACGACGCCGATCATGGAATCATAATTTCTCACTGTGATCAGACCAAGGTCAAACCCATGATCAAGGGGTTTAACCACAAAATCGCCTGCCGCATGGTGCCAGGGGAACACCTGATCAAAGGTTTCAAGGTTGTAGAGCCGAGTGAGGATTTCTGTTGCCTGTCCGTAGATTCCAAAATACTCGGGAGGTTCAAGGCAGGTCACACGACCGTCACCCAACCATAGTTCCAGATGCTGACGCTCCTGGGACCCTGAGATGTGAAATTCAAGATATCCGTCAAACCACTGGGCCAGAAAAAACATTACATCACCAGAACCGGACGCCACCTGCCCTGAGGCAAACACCCGGGGCAGCACAACAGCGGGAAACTCCCGTGCAAGCCTTGCAAGTGCTGCAACCTCGTTCTCCATCACCCGGATGCCGTGGGCGGCCACGGCTGTATTCAGGACAAAGAAAAAGCGCCTGCCGGATTCAAGCCCTACAGTCACCCGGGCCGGATGGTAAAAGGCCCCATGCTTTTCAATGGCTATTTCAATGGATCGAAGGTGTGAATCTGATTGCTCACCTTGGCCATAAAATTCAAGCCCCTGGCGGACGCCCCTGTAATCATCGGCTGCGAGAAAGTCAGCGGCCGATTCAAAGAACTCACCCAGGCAGGGACCGGAACCCGCCCCACCGCCAAGGGGTAGATGCCAGAGGGAGGATCCGGGATCAAGGTCCTGGTCCATCCCTGCCATGCGATAAATGAAATCCGGGGTCAAGGATTCCATTCAGCCCCTGTGGGGAGCAAGCTCGTTCTTAAGCTCCTCAGCAACGTCAAACCCCAAGGCCACAGCCCTGTCACAATGGTCAATAGCCTTGTCATAAAGCCCCTTTTGAAGATAGCCCACGGCAAGATTGTTGTGGGCTATGGGAAAATCAGATTGAATATTCACCGCTTCAAGGTTGGCCTTGATACCTTCGTCAATCAGCCCCTTCATATAATAGGCACTGCCAAGGGTGGCAAAGGCCTGGACAAACTTGGAATTGTGAATAATGGCCTTTTTAAGGTGCTTGATGGCCTGGTCAAGCTTTTCCTCATCTTCTTTTTCATTTTTCCCGTCAATGACCTGGAGCAGAACAAATCCGATATTGGCGTACCCTTCAGCAAAACCCGCCCTGGCTTTAATGGCATAACGGTTATACCTGAGACATCCTTCAAGATCATTTCTCTGGAGACAGAGCCCGCCCAGGAGCACATAGGCTTCAGCCAGGTTCGGACTGCACTCAATGGCATCGTGGAGGGCTTTTTCAGCTGCGTCGTACTCCTGCTGTCCCATGAGGCCAACGGCCAGGTTGTAGTGGGTGGTCCCGCATTCAGTGTTCTCGGAGAGCGTGTTACGCATCCTAGCTATATATTCGTCTGCATTCTGTGGTCGTGGTGTGTTTCCCATTAAAGATCCTTATATCATTCTGTGATGGTACGTTTTATTCAAGTACAAATTTGCTTATACTATTTTCAACGGGCCAGGGTGTCAAGGGAAAAGAGGTTGAACTGAAACCCCACCTATGATAGCTGGTAAGGGTTAAAGGAAAAAACAGTCCAGCAGAAAAAAATGCACACTCACAGGGACAGGGAAACACACCATAATTATAGGGAGCTTTGATGAAAACAGGATGCTATACGGCGCTGATAACACCGTTTACCAATAAAGGAGAGCTTGATGGGGAAGGCCTTGACCGACTCATCAAATTTCAAATCCAGAACAACATAACCGGTATCCTTGCCGCCGGAACCACAGGAGAGAGTCCCACCCTCAAATGGGAAGAGCACAACCGGATTATTGCCGAGGTGGCAAAAGCTGCCCAGGAAAAATGCCTCTGCATTGCAGGAACGGGAAGCAACAATACCCACGAGGCACTGGATGCTGTACGCCATGCTGCCCGTGCAGGGGCCGACGCCGTTCTACTTGTGGACCCCTACTACAACGGCCCAAGCTCCCTTGAGATCCGCAGGGAGTACATTGAGCCCGTTGCACGCTCATTTCCGGACATGCAGATCATTCCCTACATCATTCCGGGAAGAACCGGAACCCAGCTTTTACCCGAAGACCTGGCCCTTGCGGCAAAAAAATACCCGAACATCACCACGGTCAAGGAGGCTACCGGAAATATAGACAATATGCGCCGAACCCGTGAATGCTGCGGCGAAAATTTCACCATCATGTCCGGGGATGACTCCCTGGTGCTTGAGATGATGACAGATCCTGCCATCGGGGCTGCAGGCGGATTCTCCGTCATGTCCAACATTGCGCCAAAGGCCATGGCCGATCTTGTCATGCTCCTTGACCAGGGCAGACAGGAAGCCGCTGAAAAACTTCAAACGGCCCTTGCGCCCCTCCTCGACCTTGTCACCGTCACCACCGTTGAAACGACCCCCTTTGGCCGGGTAAAATGCAGGGCCAGAAATCCCCTTGCCCTCAAGACTTTGATGCGGGTGATGGGCATGCCGTCCGGAGCCTGCCGTGCCCCCATGGGTAAAATGACCCATCTGGGTCTGGAAACTGTTATCACTGCTGCCCGGAAAATCCAGGCCCAGACACCCTGGATTTTTGCACCTGTGGCTGATTTTTTCGGGGTGGATATTGACGAGCGCTTAGACAATCCCGAGCACACCAGGGATCTGTGGTACGACTACGAACAGGCATGATCAACCGTGGGACAGACCCTGGGTCTGCCCCACAAATTTTACTCGCCATCCCCGGCGCTGGTTTTTTCCCCAGCCTTCCTGGGCGTGATGCTGCCCTCACTGAACAGAGTGGTCTTCATCCACTCAAAGCCAAACTGAAGCAGCTGGATATCATCCTGACGCATCTTTTCAAGGCGGTCTCCATCAATGTCGTACCGTTGAAGAAAGGTGCTTTCAAAAACAAACTTCCTGAACTTGTCGATATTGTAACAGGCCAGAAAAAACATCTGTTTGCTCTGCTCTGAAAGCTTGATGTTTGCAGGAAGCGATTTTTTCCGTACAATAAGGTCTGTCCATCCGGCATTGACCTTATCCCTGATATCCACCCCCTGATCCTCCCGCCACTCAGCAACGGTCCACTCCTTGTCCTCTTCAAACCCCAGGCAGTGGTCTTCCTTGACGGTAAAAAAGAACTCATCGGGATTGTCCGGTTCACTGGCATAGCTCAGGGATCCCACGCCCAGGGGATAATAACGGCAGGTGGTGGGTCTGTCCTCATAGATGATACACCCCTGCCCATCCCGGACAAAGGGACAGGAACGTTGGTCATCGTCCAGAAGCTTCATGGTCACAATGGGAAGATCTCCCTTTTCAAGGAGCTTGAGCTCCGTGAAAATGGCCAGAAACTCTTCGGACGAAAGTTCAAGACGCTTTCTCATGGTCAGAATATCGTAGGGGGTGAGCATGATATCAATGCCCCGGCAGCATCGTGTAAAGCATTTGACTCCCTTGTGGCAGTCAAACTTAAACCGGGAATTATAGCCCATCTGTACCGGCAGTATTGCCGAGGAATCTGGTTTTTCTTTGTTCTTTTTATCCATTCTAAACTCCTTGGGGTTTCAAATTGTTTCAGGCAGTCATATAAAAATTTAGGCTCAAAGTCAATGAACCCGTATAAAACCAACCGACCACACTGTTTTATCCTTTCGAAATAACACCCTTTTTCAGGCTTGATTTTAAAAGTCAAATTAAACCCTTGACAGCACCCCACCAAGGCTATACTTTTGAGCATATGCTTACCATGACCCAAAAAAGATAAGGACAATCACTAATGATCATCACCATAGCCAGCGGAAAAGGGGGAACCGGAAAAACAACGGTCACCGTCAACCTTGCGGCATCTGCCCCTAAAGGAGATGTGGCGGTTTTTGACTGTGACGTTGAAGAGCCCAACTCCCATATTTTCCTGAAACCTGAGAACCTTTCAACGACACCCATTTCAACCATGATACCCAAGGTTGACATGGAAAAATGTACCCTTTGCAAGGCGTGCGAAGAGATCTGCCAGTTTTCGGCCATCACCACCATCGGAAAAAAGGTGATGACCTTCCCGGAAATGTGCCACTCCTGCCAGGGCTGCGTAATGGTCTGCCCCGAAGGCGCCATCACTGCCTCCACAAGGGAACTTGGCACCCTGGTCCAGGGAACCAACGCCAGTGGCATTTGCCTTACCTGGGGAGAACTCAGGGTGGGAGAGGCCATGGCTCCCCCCCTCATCGAGCAGGTCAAGGAAAAGATTGACCCTAAAAAAACAGCCCTGGTAGACGCACCTCCCGGCACCTCTTGCCCGGCCATATCAGCCCTTCGTGACTCAGACTTTGCCCTTTTAGTTGCTGAACCTACCCCCTTTGGACTCAACGACCTTGCCCTGACCGTGGAGGCCCTGAGAGTACTTAAGGTCCCCATGGGCATTGTCATCAACAGGGATGATGGAGAAACACGGGTCATTGATGACTATGCAGCCCGGGAAAAAATCGAAATCCTGGCAAGAATTCCCTTTACCCGGGAAGCGGCAGCAGTCTGTTCAAAAGGCCTGTTGCTGAAGGAGGAAATCCCTGAAATGGAGCCCCTTTTTACACGACTCTATTCGACTGTGATGGAAAGGGCAAAAAACAGGGGGAATAAAAAATGAAAGAGATTACAATCATCAGCGGTAAGGGCGGGACCGGAAAAACAAGTGTCACCGCATCCTTTGCTTTTCTTGCAGCCAACCGGGTCGTGGTGGATGCCGATGTGGATGCGGCCAACCTCTACCTCACCCTTCCCCACACCACCATATCCCAGGAAAATTTTGTCGGCGGAAGATTAGCTGAAATTGATCCCGGCATTTGCACAGAATGCGGCGAGTGCCTGGAAAGATGCCAGTTCAAAGCCATTTCTGAAGATTTTATTGTTGATCCCATTGCCTGTGAAGGATGCGGCGTGTGCGTTCATTTCTGTCCGGTTGACGCCATCTCCTTTGAGCAGCAGGTCTGCGGAGAAAAGTTTCTCTCTGACACGGACAATGGCCCCATGGTTCATGCAAGGCTTGGCATTGCCCAGGAAAACTCAGGTCTGCTTGTAAGTGTTCTTCGCCAGCAGGCCCGGGAAATCGCCAAAGAAAAAAATATCCCCATGATCCTCGTTGACGGCCCTCCCGGAATCGGGTGCCCAGTGATCGCATCCATCACCAATGCGGACGCCCTGGTCATTGTCACCGAACCATCCATGTCGGGAATGCATGATATGGAAAGGGTAAAACGCCTTGCAGACCAGATGAGGGTTCCGGCCTTTCTCTGCATTAACAAGTCAGATCTCAACCAGGAAAAAACAGATTCAATGAAGGCGTTTGCAAAGAAGAACAACATCAAGTTTGCAGGAGAAATCCCCTTTGACCGGGAGGTCACAGCCTCCATGAATGCAGGAAAAAGCCTTGTGGAATTCTCCCAGGGTCCTGCGGCCCAGGCAGTGCGCAAGGTTTGGGAAAATGTAACAATCTATTTAAACGAAACCATGGACAGACTGGCATAATAAAGGCATAATCAAAACGGAATTAAAAGGAGACCCAATGAAAATAGCACTTTCATCATCAGGCAACACCCTTGAATCTGAACTTGACCCAAGATTCGGCAGGGCCCAGAACTTCATCGTCATTGACACGGAAACCATGGCGTTTGAGGTAAAAGAAAACGTTCAGAACCTGAACCTTCCCCAGGGGGCGGGCATTCAGGCTGGAAAAACCGTGGCCGACCTGGGCGTTGAAGCCGTGATTACGGGAAATTGTGGTCCCAAGGCCTTTAATATCCTTGAGGCAGCAGACGTCAAGGTGATCATCGGCATAAACGGCACGGTCAAGGATGCCGTGGAAAAGTTCAAAACAGGCAAACTGGCCTATGCCGGCGGCCCCAATGTGGAAGGCCACTGGGTATAAAGAGAAACAATTGAAAAAAACAAAGGAACGTTTACAATGAAATTTGCGATCCCCATGGCAATGGGAAAATTAACTGCCCACTTTGGTCACTGCAGGGAATTCTGCTTTGTCACCGTTGAGAACAATGAGATTACAGGCACTGAAGTTCTTGAGCCCCCGGCCCATGAACCAGGCGTCCTTCCAAAATGGCTCCACGACCACGGCATCAACATTGTGCTTGCCGGCGGAATGGGTCCCAAGGCCCAGGAACTTTTTGCTGAAGCAGGCGTCAAGGTTGTTACAGGCGCACCCACAGAAAGCCCTGAAGTCCTTGTAAAACAATACCTTGACCAGAGCATGGTCACGGGTGAGAATGTCTGCGGGCATGACCCAGAGTCTCCCTGCAACCATTAAGCAACAAGGGGGTCAGGTCAACGCTTAGGACCTGACCCCCTCAATGAAGTGACAATTTTCAATACAGTCTCCCGCGGTAAGTACATCTGGATCCGAGGTTCCAAAAAACAGGGTGGCCGAGGTCTGGCGCCGGGAATTTTTAAACATCTTTCAAGTGCTGGTCCCCACCTGCCGTGATAACCGATATCAACGCCTGGCCTTGGACGGCAATCGAAGACCTGGACTGATCGTTCATTGAGGTCACTCAGATGATAGGGGTGAAATCCATGACCTTATCCAGGTGAAATCAGCTCATTGGCTTTATCCTGCATATTAGGGAACAGGTATTGCCCGCAAAATCCCCCCCCAGCCGATTACAGGAAAAACATGTTGTGCCTGTAATCGGCTGGGAGGGGCACTCAAGGTTTCTAATATTTTTTCATACCTTTCTTGACAAAAAGCGTCTTCCTATATATTAAAAGCATCCATGAATTTTAAGAACAATTATAAAGAAATGCAGACTGCCCGTATACAGGACATCATTCCCCATTCCCCTGAAGGTTCCGAAACACTCTGTGCCCGTGCCACAATGGACTTCCTGCAGGACTGATTTGTATGTGGTGGCATATTAAAAACCGTATCCACACCATGCTGACTTCGGTTCCGGTAAGCAGCAAACCCGGCTTAAAAGTAATAGTCAGCCTGACCACGATCCCGTCACGGATCAGCTCCATCCGGAAAACAATAGATTCATTACTCGACCAGACAAGGCCTCCGGATGAAATAACAATAAACCTTCCCAAGATGTCAAAACGGGAGAAATGCGGCTACCGGATTCCCTCTTTTCTACAAAATTATGCAGATGAACAACAGGTAAGATATCCCGGTCTGCCTCAGAAACCAATTTTAACAATCAACCGTACAGAAAAAGACTGGGGACCGGCTACAAAATTCATCCCGGTACTACAACGGGAAAAAGCAACTGGGAAATCAGATACACTCTGCATTATTGTGGATGATGACCGGTCTTATGTTAACACCATGGTCTCAAATTTCATCAGGTATCATGCTGAATATCCGGATAAAGTACTTTGCAACCGGGGTAGAAATCTTGACGGACAGTATGAATATTGCAAATCAACGGTAATTGCCGGTCCCAAAATAAACACTCCTCAGGATGTTGATATCATAACCGGAGTCGGAGGGTATGCGTTGCCCCTGAACATAATGGATGAAAACCTCTGGGATTATTCCACTGCGCCCGAAAGCGCCTTCTACATGGATGATATCTGGATCTCCGGCTGGCTGGCTCAGAATCATATTAACCGGATAGCTGTTCCTACTCACACAAATCTTTATTTCGGCGGAAAGAAACGTAAAAACAGGATTTCAAGCCTTTATAAACGGAACAAAAAACTTGATGATTCTCTGACTTTGGATGACATCCCCGGACCGGATAATCCGCGGGAATTTCATAATAATACCCTTATTGAATATTTCAGGGAATACTGGCAAATCAAGAGGGACGTGTCATCCAGCGCCGGTTTAGCCAGAGCTATTGCCCTGGATACTACCGGCCCCCACCTTCCAGTTCATTGGCAATCCGCTGGGTGATGTTCAGAAGATCAGTTGCAAAATCCCCGGTACGTAATTTTTCATAATTGATTTCATCAAATCTGACAAAGCAGCTATTGTCAGGCCGTTGATGCACCTTGAACTCTGCCCGAAGAAATCTACAAAAACCCCGTTCCGGCGGCATCCTGATCAGATAATATTCCCAACCCCGGTGACCACCTGAAAACCTGTAATTACATTATCCGAGCCTGTTTCTCCCAGGAAAGAATGATTTATATTCCAGCAGAAGAATCAACTGACGGTATTGCCAAAGTGATTTATATCTCCATGGAATGATACGAATTTCGTATGAAGAGCCTAGGGGTTCTGAATCTGCTGCATGGTGCAAAGAGAATAATATTTACCACCCAGGGCCATGAGTTCTTCATGGGTGCCACCAGTACCCCTTTACGGGCAGAAGCTGTATCTTTCATAGGAGATCCCATAACCGGATCTTATTAAATAGACCAAGAACTCTTGTCAATATTAAAAATAGATGAAAGGAGGGGGCATGGGATAATATGAATGCTTCCCAGTATGGTTTCTGGCGTTCTCATGCTATTCATACTGCTTTCTATCAATGCTCCCCAGCCGGACATCGGCACAACATGTTGTGCCGATGTCCGGCTGGGGTATATTTCAGGGTTTTAATAATTTTTCATACTTTTCTTGACAAAAAGCGTCTCCTATCATAGATACGCTGATGGTATAACTAATGGCTAAAAAAGGACCCAAAAAAAATAAAATTAAGACCATCCGGAAAAGCCTAAAAAACGGATTTTATAAATTTTTCATAGATAGAAACCAGCAAACAATTGCGCTCGCGGGATGCCTTAGAAGCGGCACCAATTACGCAAAAACACTGCTGGAACTCAACTTCAAATGTACCGTCAAAAACGATATCTTCGGCTGGAAGCACGGCTTAATTCCGATAATAACGCCTTACTCCCCCATCCAGAAAAAAATCAAATTCGATCACGGTGTTTTTGTAACAAAAAACCCGTTCTCGTTCCTCGTCTCGTTATTTAACTATTTCGATGAATTTAAATTAAACATCAAGGGCGAGGAGAAATTCTCCGATTTCATCTCAAGCAGAATCATCATTTTTGATTCAACTCAGGACAATTCACCCGAGCTCAGGTTTTCAAACCCCATCGAGTTGTGGAATGTGATGAATTGGAACTACCTTTCTTGCCAACAATTCATCCATATCAATTATGAAGATTTGCTCGATAACCCCCAAAAGATCATCTTGGATACAGCTCATAAAATCGATGCAATTCAAAAGAAGGGAGAGTTTAAAAACCCGTCAAAAAAAGTAAAGAGACTGAACGATGGACAAGATCTGCACAAATTAAAGCAATATGAGTCAAAAAACTCCTTCAATAAAAACGAATATATGACCCATCAGTACATGTCTTCCTTTAATCAATCTGATATTGATTTCGTTCTTAAAAACATTGATGACGAGTTGGTTAACAAACTCGGCTACTCCCAGCTATTAAGCTCATTGACCCAGCGTAAACAAACGACGTAAACAGCTTAAATCAAAAAAACAGGAATGGTACCATCCTTGCTGTTGCAACTATTTCAACTATGGCTGCAATCACTATCATCCCTGTCATTCCTGCTACTGGCTCAAAGACATATGGCAGTAAAAAAAATGCGTTAAAGCAGAACAAGAACTATTGTCGATATTAAAATAATATGAGAAAAGGGTGGCATGGAGAATCAGTGGAAATCAGAACAGACTAAACCGGGTCCTTCGCCTTTATGGTATTGCCTGGCAACTGTCACTGCTGTGGCTGAAAAAACCCGAAATGGAGTTTCCTGAATATAAAAGAAGTGGCCCACGTCCAACAAAATACCCCTTCCAGGAATGATGATGGTGCTTACAAAGATTTTAAACCGTCCTGGACGGTAAAATGGAACCATTAACCGGCACGGCCGGAGTGAGGTATGGCTCCGGCCTCAACGAATTTTAAAACTCCGTCATTGACAATGCTTTGACGAGTGTTTCATATAACCGGCATGGCCGGAGCATGATATCTGCTCTGGCCACAACGAACAATGAAACGCCTCAGTTTGCAATGCTTTGGTGGGCGTTTCATATAAACCGGCACGGCCGGAGCGAGGTATGGCTCCGGCCTCAACGAATATAGAAACTCGACAGCAGAGGTGGGCGGGAACGGGTATTGCCCGCAGCGGATTAAACGGCAGCGGTCAGCATGGACGCTGAAGGAGCTGCCGTTTCCCTCGAAGCAGCCCAGGACGGGCTGCGAGAATGAGCGGAGGGTTATACCCGTTCCCGTCTACCGGTCCGACGAGAGTTTCATATAAACCGGCACGGCCGGAGCGAGTTATGGCTCCGGCCTCAACGAATGATGAAACGCCTCTGTTTGTAATGCTTTGGCGAGTGTTTCATATAACGGCCATGTCGGCCTGCCGACACAACGAAGCATGAAACACGATGATACCGGGCAGGCGATAGTACCATTCTGCCCTCTTTGGTTACCCTGACCGGAACGGTAAACGTCGGGGGGATTTTTGCCCTTCCAGACTAAAGCGCAGGAACTGCGGGCTAAAGTCCTCAAACAGCCTGCGCTTCTTAACGCCTGGAAGGGCAAAAATCCTAACCCCTTTGGTTTGCAATGTTCCAGTCAGGGAAACCAAAGAGGGCTCGAAAGTCGAGACTTTCACAATGATGTTTCGACAAGAGTTTCTTATAAAAAATCAGCTGTTCCATATGATGGTGCTGTCCCCAGAGCCAGCATTGCTGTACAGACTTACGGTGATTTTCAAAATTTCAACCCACATCTCTACGCCATAGTTTCTGACGGCTGTTTTATAGATAACGACAGTTTCCGAATAAGCGAACAAGGGGGTCAGGTCAACATTTAGGACCTGACCCCTTCATTCAAACTATCCCCATTGAGCCTTGTGAACAGATCAAGGTCTTCGTTTGGCCAGCACCTGCTCCGCTGCAATGGTGATGGGCTCCAGACTAGGTTCAGAAGAGCAGTCTGGATTTCCCGCACACATGAGAAAGACAAGATCCGATGCTGTCTTATGGCCCAGGATCAAAGCATTGACCGCATCAATTTCCTTGACGGCGGCTCCGCTGTCACTGACAATCTGACCGCCGATCAACCGCTCGGAACCCCCTTCAAACACAAGCTTCAGCTTCCAGGGCTTAACCCCGGGAATCATGCCGTGCTTGCTCCTTGAGTCCACAGTGGCGCAGACGGTTTCCATCTCGATTTTTACAGCCTCCTGCTCTGTCAACCCGGTTGCGGCAATATACTTGTCTCCTAAACGTGTGGCGCTGTTGCCAAGAAGCCCTGGAAAGGGGAGCTCAAAACCGGCAAGCCGTTTTGCTATGGCCCTGCCCTGAATCACGGCCGGCCCCCTGAGCTGAATGGGGCTTGGGTCATTGGTTATGAAATGACGATTTTCGATACAGTCTCCTGCGGCAAGCACATCTGGATCTGAGGTTTCAAAAAACGGGTTGACCTTGATGCCGAATTTACCCATTTCAAGGCCCATTTCCTTGGCCAGACTCAAATCAGGGACAGACCCCACATTCATGAACACCATATCCGCATCCAGGGCCTCCCCCGAGGCAAGGACAACGCCTGCCACCTTGCCTGACTGTCCTGAAATAGCCGACACCTGCTGCCCCATGCGCATGGCAATGCCCTTCTGTTCAAGATAGGCAGTAACCGGCTTTGCCATGTCAGAATCAAGCATCACCCCCAGGGGTTGTTCCATAAGCTCAATCACCGTTATCTCATACTGATCCGGTGCTGACTCCAGCAACAGGGTGGCAATCTCAAGATTGATAAACCCGGCTCCCACAAAGGCAATCTTACGGGGCTTTTCTGCCGTGATGTAATGCCGTATCTCTTCGGCATCAATCAGGGCACGCAGGGTAAATACCCCGGCAAGATCATTGCCGGGAATGGGCAAAACAAAGGGCTTTGATCCCGTTGAAACCACAAGCTTATCATAGGAAATCTCCCTGCCCTTTCCCGTTTTTACCCGCTTTGACCGTCGATCAATCGATTCGACCCGGTCAACAACCATTTCAATGTTATTGTTTGAAAACATGGTATCTGGATTCACAATGGATTCACCTGCGGCCTGACCGGCCACCACATGGGGAAGGGCTCAACGGACTATAAAACGATCCTCTTCCCGGATCACCGTGATATCAATTTCAGGCATCAACTTCCTTGAAAGCATGGCCGCAGGACCTCCCACGCCACCACATCCGATAATAACAAGCCGTTCTCCCTTTTTCATGGTAAACCTCCCTGTTTTTATATTTGGATTTATTGTTGTCCCGTCCCTGTTTTTTTGTATGCGCTCCAGACAACTTCGTCAAGCATAAGTTATGGGATATTGCAAACAACCCGATTCACCAGGCCATCAACGGAGGCATATTCACGGGATCACATGGGATTGACACAGGGGGTAAAAAGGGTTAGAGATATAATCGAGATTCACCGATTTGATCCAGCAGACAGGAGGGTTTATGAAAATTAGAAAAGCGGTATTCCCCGTTGCAGGGCTCGGCACACGATTTCTGCCCGCCACAAAGGCCATGGCAAAAGAGATGCTTCCGGTTGTTGACAAACCCATCATCCAGTATGCCGTGGAAGAGGCCCTGAATGCGGGTATCGAGCAGATCATATTTGTAACGGGCCGGGGCAAAAATGCCCTGGAAAACCACTTTGACCACTCCTATGAACTGGAACTCTCCCTGAAACACAAAGAAAAAAATGAGCTTCTCAAGCAGGTGGAGGCCCTGGTGCCAGAGACAGGAACCATCATCTACACCCGCCAGCAAGAAGCCCTGGGGCTTGGCCACGCCATCTGGTGCGCAAGGGATATCGTGGGCGATGAACCCTTTGCAGTGCTCCTTGCCGATGACATGATCCAGGCAAAACGTCCTGTTCTCTCCCAGATGATCGATCACTTTGACCGGCTCAGGGCATCGGTTGTGGCCGTGATGGAGGTGGACGAAGATCAGACCGATAAATACGGCATTCTGGATGCCGAACCCATTGAGGAAAATCTGGTAAGGATAAGGGGCATGATTGAAAAGCCGAAGCCGGCAGACGCGCCCTCAAACCTTGCCATCATCGGCCGCTACATCCTTACCCCCAAGATTTTTCATTTCCTTGGCAAAAAGCAGACCGGGGCCGGTGGAGAGATCCAGCTCACAGATGCCATGGAGAAACTCCTTGAAGTCCAACCCATCTTTGGCTATAAATTTGAGGGAACGCGGTTTGACTGTGGCGATAAGGCAGGATTTCAGATGGCGAACATTGCCTTTGCCATGGAACGCCCTGAAATCCGCGAGAAACTTCTGACTTTTATCCAGAAAATATGCCAGTCCCAGGAAACAACGTAAACCGTCTCTCCTTCTTCATCGCTTGTAACTTGCATAGAACTTCATCACCTTGCTGACATAGCGCTGGGTCTCGTTAAACGGTGGAACGCTGTTGTACCGGTCCACGGCATCAGGGCCGGCATTGTAGGCGGCCAGCACCAGGGGGAGTTTTCCATCGTAACGTGTCATGAGTCGCTTGAGGTAACGGGTTCCACCCATGATGTTCTGTTCTGGATCAAAGGGATCATCCACCTTAAGGTCGTCATAGTTGGCCGGCATGATCTGCATAAGGCCGGTAGCACCCTTTTTTGAAACAACCCCGGGGTTAAAATCCGACTCGGCCTTGATCACGGCCCTTACAAGCGAAGGGTCCACCTTAAATGCTGTCGCGGCCCGCTGGATTTCCGGATGAAACTGGCTGTTATTCAGCTGGCTGTTATTCAGGTTGGTCACCTCCGGCCGCTCACGGATATAAAGCTTATAATCCGAAGAGGTGGGAACGTTGGTAAAATGGACAATGCCTGCACTGTCAATGAACATATAGATGTCTGCTGCAGCCACAGGTGGCAGCAAAAGAGCAACCAGCAGCACAAGGATCTTAATTCCCATGGGCGTCTCCATATCCGGGTTTATTCCCGGAATAACTTCATGACAAGTTTGGCCGGAAAATCAGGTTTTGAAAGGTAGGATACAAGGGTTGTGTTAAAGGTGTCCACAAGATTTTGAAACACAGCCTCTTTTTCATCAGCCATGATGAAATTTCTTTCAACCCTTTTTTTGAACCGGGCAGGGGTTCCCACCTTTTTCAGGATACTTTCAAACGGGGTATTCCCCATGATTTGGGAAGCAAACAGCCCTGGAACCACGTCAACATCAATATTTGCCTCCATGACCACCTGATAGGCATCTGTACTAATCTTGCGTGACAGGTCCTTGATGGTAAGTTTCTGGCCGTTTTCAAGCGCTATCTGCTGCACAATTGTCTTATCCATTTGTATACCTTCTCTCCTGTTACCGGCTGAATCATTGAAACAGATCCAGCTGCTTTTCACAGGGCTTTTTCTTTTTACCCTGGTATCTGTTGTGGTTATGCTCCTTGAGGGCCGCTTCAATGTCCAAAAGGAACGTTGAAGGCCCGGTCTGTCTGGTGATGCCGTATATCCTTCTTTTTGTTGAATATGTCAAACACAGAATGTCCCTGGCCCGGGTCATGGCCACATAAAAGAGCCGTCGTTCCTCGTCAATATCTTCAGGCTCTCGGCCCGGAAAGGCAAAGGGAATCAAACCCGGTTCACACCCTGTTACAAAGACCACGGGATATTCAAGCCCCTTTGCCCCGTGCATGGTCATGAGCGTCACCTTTTCAGCACTGGGCCATAGGCTTTCGCTGTCGTTTTCCAGGCTCAGGGACTCAAGGAAACAGGAGATATCATCGTCCCTGTTCCTTGCATCCCCAAGAAGCCGGTCAAAGACCCGGCAGCTGGTTTCATCCGATTTAATCAACGGGTAAAGATCGGCCTTACTGGCCAGAAGATCAAGGCAGTCACAGGCGCCAAGTCCCTGGACCGTTTGACCCAATGCCATTATTTTCCGGGCAACACCCAAA
Organism: Desulforapulum autotrophicum HRM2; assembly: GCF_000020365.1. Classification (NCBI taxonomy): domain Bacteria; kingdom Pseudomonadati; phylum Thermodesulfobacteriota; class Desulfobacteria; order Desulfobacterales; family Desulfobacteraceae; genus Desulforapulum; species Desulforapulum autotrophicum. Next base: position 4,767,847 of record NC_012108.1, read on the forward strand.
AGGGTTTCTGCAATATCTTTCCGGACATGGACAAAGGGTGCTGCCCCAAGAAGTTCAACCGCCCCGGCCGGAGAAAGTTCAGACTCCCGGAACCATTGACCAAGTTTCTGCCTTGTCCCTTTGCCGGCACCGGCCTTGAAATGGTTAAACACCAGAAAAAGATCCTGAAAGGTCGCACCCCCCTTGAGAAGTCTTAACAGTGAGACAAGTTCACCAATGCCGGGATGATTCAGAAGGCTCTCCTTGTCCGCCATCTGAAAGGGAATACCAGCCTGTTGAAACACATCGGCAAAAATTTTTCCCTGGCGACGGGTGCGATAGAGCACGGCAACATCGGCAAATGAAAACTCATTTTCCTGAGTTGAACCCACCTTACCGGCATCCATGGAAAACATCGAAAGTCCGCCCACAAGGGTTTCAATCCTTTTACCCACAACAACGGCCTCGGCCCGGTCAGAGGTGGCCTCTATAATAACAAGGCGCTCCCTTCCCCTGATATCTGAAAAGACCTTTTGGGAAACGCCTTCCTGATTACCATGGGTGAGCAGCTGAAACGAAGCCCTGAGAATAGCCTCTGTGGAACGGTAGTTTCGCTGTAGAACAATTTTTTCAGCACCTGGATAATCCGCTTGGAACTGTTGAAAATACCGGTTGTCCGACCCTCGAAAGCCATAGATGGACTGGTCTGGATCACCGATCACAACAAGGCCCCTGCCGTTTCCTGCCAGCTGCCCGATCAGAAGATATTGGCCCTTGTTCACATCCTGGTATTCATCAACAAGAATATGGGCGAACCGACCGCGGATGGTTGCCACAAGGGCTGAATCGGTGTTAAAAAGATTGATCACCATGGCGATCAGATCGTCAAAGTCAACCAGATCCAGGGCTGCAAGGTGTTCCTGGTAAACCTGCCACACCCTTGCGACACGGACTAAATCCTGTTTGTCCAGGCCTGGCGGTGCAATCTTTGTAAGATCATCTTCCGGCCCAAGGCAGTGTTGTTTTGCCATGGAAATGGTCCGGTCCAAAAGGGCAGAAGACAACGCAACATCTGCATGGGCAACAGCCTGATTGAGCATCTCTTTTCTTGCCGGGTCATCCACGATAAACCCCTTAAAACCTGCGTACTCCTTGAGCACCATGAGACAGAACCGATGAAAGGTCCCGGCCCATACCGATCCTTGTTGACCGGGTAAAAGGGTGTTGAGCCGCTCCTGCATCTCGCCTGCGGCCCGATTGGTAAAGGTGAGGGCCAGGATGGTTCCGGGGGCCACGCCCTGGTCCCGGATGAGCCAGGCGATCCTTGCCGTCAAGGTTCTTGTCTTGCCCGTTCCAGGCCCTGCCTCAATGAGAAGGGGAACACCCTGGCCCTTTACGGCAAGGCGTTGTTCCGGATTCAGGGATTCCACAATGTCCATGGACTCCGACGCAACAGGGCTTGCCCGATGTTCAGGGTCGCCCCCGGGCAAACCACAGGGATCAAGGCGCTGTGTTGGATTGAGAACCGCTTTAGCGTTAAGATCCTCCAGCGTTTCAAGGCAACCTGGCGTTTTAAGGGGATCTGGGTCCTTTTTTTTCACAGGTTTTAACGAAACCCTCCGAACCGGGGCAAACATCTCAAGTTCCCCCCTGAGCCGCTGTTTTTCTTCGGGCCCAAAAATCTTGACCCGGCCATACTCGCCGTCAAACCCGGGAGAGATGGAAACCTTGCCGGCTCTCATCCTGCGAACAGCCTCTCCCAGCAGGGGGATACCGGCCGCCTCAACCTCCGAAACAGGTTTGGTTAAAAGGATATCAAGCTCTGGACCCAGTCGTTTCAAGGCAAGATCATAATGAATGCCGACTTTTTTGGTTTTAGGCCCCACATCAAAGATCTCAGAAAGAATGTCGGCAAGGGGGATAATACTTTGAAAGGGACGGCGGTTGCCCGGATTGTAGCCCGCAGGCCTTGAGGCAAGTTCATGAACCCGGTAGAGTACTCCCAGGGTAAGGGGTTTGCCGCATTGGGGGCAAATACCCCCTTTGTCTGCGGTCTGACCCGGGTCCAGGCAGACATTGCACTTTCTGTGTCCGTCATAGTGATATTTGCCCTCCTGGGGAAACATGTCAATGGTTCCAACAAAGGTGTCATCCTGTTGTGCAAGGGCCCTTTTGACCGCGGCAAACGAAAGATCGGAGTTAAACCTGGAGGCGTTCCGGCCAAGAAACATGGGAGAATGGGCATCGGAGTTTGAAATCAGGGTGAGGGCATCAAGATCTTTGATCCGCCAGTTCATGGGCGGATCGGATGAAAGGCCCGTTTCAACGGCAAAGATATGGTTTGAAAGGTCACCAAAGCACCCTTTGATGGAATCGAATCCCGATTTTGACCCGAACATGGAAAACCATGGAGTCCAGATGTGGGCCGGTATCAAAAACGCTGCATCCGAGGTGTCGAGCACAATTTCGAGCAGTCGCTGGGCATCAAGGCCAAGGATCGGCCGGCCATCGGATTTCAGGTTGCCAATTCTGTCAAGGGTGGCATTAAACCGCTCAACGGTTTCAAGATCCGGCAGGTAGACGAGATTATGGTTTTTCCTCACCCGGTCCTGTCGCTTATAGATACTGCTGATTTCACACTGGAGAACAAACCGAACCTTACCCCTGCACAATTTTGGAATGGCATGGTCAAGTTCTTTCGCAATGCTCTTTTTAAGGCGATAAAGCCCGGGTTCACAGGGCTCAAGCTTTTCCTTGAGTTCAGAGACCCAGCCCGGATGGGTAAAATCCCCGGTGCCAACAAGGGTCACTCCCTTGAGCTGGGCTGCCTGGTAAAGGTGTTCAAGGTCAAGGTTCTTGGCCGTTGCCCTTGAAAAATGGGAGTGCAGGTGAAGATCCGCTATAAATTCCATGGTCACCGATTCCAAAATAGGTTAAAGTCATCCTGTCTCAAAGGGGTATAAGGTACACGAATTTTTATTATTTTTAAAGGGGGTTGTTATAAAGCATGGAAGCCAATGAATTAAGATCAGGCATTACCCGCCTGGGGGACCGCTTGAATGGGACGCTGAAAATCACCCTTGCCCTGACGGGCAGGCAAAATGACAATAGGTTTGTCGATTTCTGCCAGGAGCTCGAAGCGCTCCTGCCCGGTTTAACGGTGGTCAGGAAGATGGACAAGGAAAAGATTCTGCCCGGCATCATGATCACGGACAATCTCATTTATTCGGCCATTCCCCAGGCAAGGGCCATTGCCCCCTTTCTTGAAACCCTGGCCCTTGTAAACGGTCCGCTCCCCCATTTACCGGAGACGTTGCAAAAAAGCCTCTCCTGCATCGACATCCCCACACGGCTGACCCTGTACACAGCCGTTCACTGCCCCCACTGCCCCGGCATGGTCCGCGCCATGACACCCCTTGCCGCAGCCTGTAAAAACATCATTCTCACCGTCATCGACGGCACCCTTTTTCCGGAAGCAGCAGCATCGGATCGAGTGATGTCTGTCCCCTGCCTTATCCTCAACCAGGAGATGCGATGGACCGGGAATGCGCCACCGGCCGAGGTGGTTGAAATGATCATCAACCAGGATCCGTCAATGTTGAGCATCCCCTCCCTTCAAACCATTCTGGAGGATGGCAGGGCCTCCTGGATCGCAGCAAAAATGATGGGGGCCAATGCCGTTTTTCCTTCATTTATCGGGCTTCTCCTCCATCCAACCTGGTCTGTTCGCCTGGGGGCCATGGTGGTTCTCGAGGAGATGGCAGAAACCACTCCTGACCTTGCAGCCCGAATCGCCCCCCATCTGTGGAAGGCCTTTGGCGAGGCCGATACCACGGTAAAGGGGGATATCCTCTACGCCCTTGGCGAGGTGGGTGACCAGAGTATGGGAACAAGGATCAAAGCACTGATACCCACCCTTGAGAACAAGGATCTCAGGGAGGCGGCCCTGGATGCCCTTGCGGCCCTGGCATCACGTTCTTAGGGTAGCCACAAGCCGTTCAGGGTTAAGCAGAAGCGCCAGGGCATGGGAGATCTCTTTACAGACGATATCGGCCGATACAAGGGTGGTAACGCTTGCCCCCTCGTCCTGGACAAGGGCGATCCCGAGCCTTGACGCCTTAAGCATGGGGCCGTCGTTTCTGCCGTTGCCCATGCTGACAACGGCACTGGTTCCAAGGGTGGTGACATACTCTTTTTTTGCAAGATCCTGGGCCTTTCGGCCAAGGATATGCAGACTGACAGGGAGACCCTCAACGGCCTGGGCCACCCGGCCAAAGGTGTCCGCAGTAACCACATGGACTTCAAGGTCCTGGGCAACCTTTCTGACAAGGGCTTCAACCCCGTCGATCAATCTGCCGTCACAGGCCATGGTGCCGTTGTAATCCATCACCAGGTGACTGAGTCGAAGCTCGCCAAATCCAGGCACGTCTATTTGAATCATGCATTCCTCCTTTTGGGCAAAACGCCTGCTCCTGGGTAACAGCAGGAAAGGATTGGGGAGAGCACTACAAAGCCTTTGTACCAACCCAAACGGCTGTTTTGCCTTGACTTTTTTCAGTTTTCTGTAAAGATATAGTGATTCTATATGAAACACTCACCAAAGCATCTCAGTGAAGGCGTTTCAATTTACGTTGTGGTCAGGGCAGATATCATGCTCCGACCATGCCGGTTATACCAATCAGAACAGGAATAACAAGGGGAATCCTCATGAAAATAGTCGACTATAAGGGCATTGAGCCCACCCGATTTGACAATGGCGTGGCAAAGGGCATTACAGGAAGGGTGGTTATTGGCAAGGAAGACGGGGCCAACAACTTCTGCATGCGGGTCTTTGAAGTTGAAAAAAACGGTCACACACCCCGCCACAGCCATGAATGGGAGCATGAAATCTTTTTTCACTCAGGCATGGGTGAGGTCCTCTGCCAGGGCAAATGGACCCCGGTCTCTTCCGGAGCCGCCGTGTTTGTTCCGGGCAACGAAGACCACCAGATCCAAAACACGGGCCAAGACACCCTGGTCTTTGTCTGTCTGATACCCAAGGGCGCACCGGAGATTTAAACGATGGCCATAGGGAGTTGCGTCAGCAAAGAAGGCCATTTTATCGTCGGAATCCATGACCCTGGATTCAAGATGGCAAACTTCAGAGAAAATGATTTTGTTCGTTCCCTGGGAACGATGCCCGACGGCACTCCCGTGGACAACCAGGTCAACTTTCCCCAGGGGGAGGTTAACGCCCGGTCAGCCGACCGGATCTATGAAATCATGAACCCCTTTGCCTTCAGGGGGGTCTCCTACATCAACTCCAGGTGGGCCAATGCTGCTGCAGCCGCCCCAAAAACCATCTGTATCACCCCGGAAAAACCGGTGTCACTTATCTCCACACTTGGCCGCTGGCTTGCCGACAACGGCATCAGCGACAAGGATCCCCAGAACTTCATCCCTGGCATGCCAGAGCCCATGCTCATGGCCCTTGCCAATGTTTCCACGGATCCAGAAGAACTTGTCTGCCTTGCAAAGGCTTGCTGCTCGTTTGTCTTTGGTGGTGACGGAACAACCCCAACGGGTCTCAAGTTCAACCAGACCGCTCCTGGACGGCCACGGCCGGCCATCAGCAACCATACCCTGTTTGAAATCATCGCAAACAACCCCAGCCTTCCCGACGACTACAAGCGGGCCATGTTGCTCACCCCGGGGATCCAGGGCAACAGTGAAATCCTGGGCGAATGGCAGGAACAGGACAGCCACGTATTTGAATACCTTCGAACCAACTCCTACATCCCCTGGGGCCATTTTGCCGCCAACACGGCCGACGATACAGTTCGATATCGAATACGCGATCTGACCCTGACCGACATGGAGGGAATGCGCCATCTCTATTACCAACGGATTTATTCCCTGCTGGCCCAACAGCTCGAAATCGACCTGCCCGGCCCCAGGCAACGGATTTCAAAACAATCCCTTGAGACCCTTCGCCTTGACATTGTGAGTCGCCTTAAACAGCCCAACAGCGATCTGGCCTTTAACGGCTCCCTGTGGGGATGGAACTTTGGATTTGGATTTGCCCAGTCAGGATACAGACTCCACGCCTCCCACCAGCAGATCCACCAGCAGTACGCAATGGTTCCTGCCTCGGTAATGGACGACACGGGCCGACCATTTGCCTCGTTTGCCTGCGGAGATATGGTGGCTGAGTTTATCAAACGCTACAGACAAGAAACAGGCAAAAATTTTTTCCAAAACTACCTCAAGGCCATCCGATCCAATAAAAGAACCGATGGAAACAGGGACAGACCCTCGTCCATAGTGGTGCATGAGGATGAAAATATCATTGTTTTTGTGCCCAAGGCCCAGACATCCCAGTGGGAACTCCAGCTCACCACCAAACGGCCGTGCGGCAACATCCTTGAGGCGGACACTGACCTGCGTGCCTCCCTTGATCGGGGCATACTTGCAGCGCTTTGGACCCTGGAATCCCTGGGGGCAAGAATGGTTACCAATATAGAATATTCAAAACGGTTTGACAGAAAAGACCAAGACCAGCACCTTGTCTACTCGTTTCTGCCACGGCTTCCCCATTCACCGGGTGCATTCAGCGAGGCCCAGCAACGGTGGATCATCGGACATTTCCCAGAAGATTTTGCCCTGGCCTGCCGGTCACGACTTGGGGGGATCACTGGTTGAACAGAATCTGCTCAACGGTTTCAAAGGTTGCCATACCCTTGTTGATCATGGGTGCTATGGCCCGGGTAAATGCCTCTATTTTCTCTCGTGTGTCAACCACTTCAACCACCACGGGAAGATCCTCGGACAGGCAGAGCACCTTAAAGGTTCTGATCTTGCCCTGGGCCGCATAACCAAGAAGCCCCCTGATCACAGTGGCCCCAGCCATGCCCATGGTTCTTGCCTGTTCGACAATGGCCTCGTACAGAAGTCGCCTGCCGTATTTCTGATCTTCGCCGATGAAAATTCGCATGAGACATGCCTTGGTTGACTCTTCCATAAACAACACTCTCCTTAAATTAAACGGCCAAGTACAATTCCAGCCATAAGCGCCCCAAAACCAAGGCTGTTCTGGAGCAAAAGGTTCACGATGCCATAGATCCACTCCGTGGAGCGGACCAGCATACCCGTCTCAAGAATAAATGCGGAAAAGGTGGTAAAGGCCCCCATGAACCCCACTAACACAAAGGTTCTGACCTCTCCTGAAACGGCCCAGCGGCTTTCGAATAGGGTCCAGAGAAAACCCGCAGCAAAACAGCCGGTGATGTTGACAACCAGTGTGCCAAAGGGAAAAAACGACGAGTTAAATTGCTGGACAAACCCTGCCAGGCTGTACCGGGCAAGGGTTCCCAGGGCACCTGCCAGGGCGATAAAAACAAATTTGTGCTCCATGTGGAGGTCTCCTTTCCATGGTTTTTTAAGTGTTTGCCCAGGGTAAGTCAAGGCAATTTTATGGAAGCCCGGTTTGACATTCACCTGTTTTAATGGAATAATAATTTATATATCCCCTCAATCGGCCCTTCCGGGCAAGGAGGTTTCCATGGATAACCAACGTCGAGCCTTAAACAAAATCATTGAAGAACAGGTCAAAAAATGGCAGTATCTAAAAGATAGCCAGACCCGGGAAAAGATTTCACCCACAATGGTGGTCACCATCTCAAGGGAGGCTGGAAGTGGCGGCAGGCTTATTGCGGAAGGGCTTGCGGTCAAGTTGGGATTTGATCTCTTTCACCAGGAGGTGGTTCACGAGATGGCAAAGGATGCCAACATCAGCCTGAGGTTCATGGAGACCCTGGACGAAAGGAGTCTCAATACCCTGGACAACTGGATCGCATCCCTGGTTGACGAGCGCTACCTCTGGCCGGACCAGTATATGCAGCACCTGATGAAGGTGATCGGAACCATTGGCAGATACGGCAAAAGTGTTGTTGTCGGCAGGGGAGCCAACTTCATTCTCCCCAAGGATATGAGAATCAGCGTTCGGATCATCGCCCCTTTTGAATTAAGAAGAAAAAGGGTTGCCAAAGCATTTGGCCTTTCAGAAACCGAGGCTGAAAAACGGATTACCCTGACGGAATCCAGGCGAGACGCCTTTATCAGGAGGCATTTCAACGCCTCCATATCAAACAGCTACCACTATGACATGGTTCTCAACACCGAAAACCTTGAGATAGACGATGGAATCGCAGCCATTGAGGCAGTGGTACAGAAAAGGATGAAACGTGATATTACATGATACCATCTACGAATGGGACGGTAAGAGCAATGACGGTGAAAAACCTGTGGCCTGGTGGCCGGGAGCCTATCGAATACGAATCATTGATTTGACGGCGGGAACCCCCCAGGTGATCCATCTCAAATCCAGGGCTGTGATCTGTCGAAACCGGGACAAGGGTACTTCCATTCGAAACTGCATCGAAAGCTTTGCCAAAAAGGTGTCCCAGAAATATGATCTTGACATCACCCGGGTGCTCTGGGTTGAAATCGGACAAGAGGACCCCAGTGATGTTCAGATCGCAACCCTCAAGCGAGTTTCACCCATGGGGGGAAATGATCTTTTTGCAGCATCCTGGCGCCCTGCCCGGCCTAATGAGCTTGAATCGCTCTCCCCCTTTCTGGTTGATTTCACCGACGACCCGCCCCTGGAGCCTCCCAAGGCCCAGGGACATTGATCCAGTTTACCCCATATAAAACAAGGAAAATACCCATGGCAATTCTCAGCAGAATCATCATATTTCTGACGGTCCTTTCGTTCACTTCTCCTTTAAGCCCCGCAGATGCTGGCTATAAAGATCTTTTAAAAGATTTCCAGTCCACCATCAAGCCCGATGCCGCAGTTCTGCCAACAACCCTGTCAGACGATACCATTATCAAGGGGTTAAAGGAGGCCCTGGCCACCGGTTCAGAAAAGGCCGTGGCCCTGGTTTCCAAATCCGACGGATATTACAAAAACCCGGAAATAAAGATCCCATTGCCCCCGGCTGTACAGAAGGTGGAAACCCTTCTAAAGGCTGCGGGAATGACAGGTCTAATTGATCAGTTTGAGCAGAGCATGAACCGGGCCGCTGAGCAGGCCGCACCCCAGGCAACGGAACTTTTTGTGGATGCCGTCAAAACAATGTCCTTCAGCGACGCCAAAAAAATCCTCAACGGCAGGGACAACGAAGCAACCCTGTACTTTAAGGATCGAACCTGGGACAAACTGTCCGAACGCTTTCGACCCGTTGTCCACAATACCATGGCAGAGGTGGGTGTCACCAGGAACTTTCAGGAACTCTCTGCCAAAACAGAGGCCATACCCTTTGCAGGGACATTAGACCTTGACCCTGACACCTATGTCACAACCAAAGCCCTGGACGGACTGTTTCTCATGCTGGCAAAAGAAGAACAGAAGATCCGCCAGGATCCTGCAGCCCGGGTAACGGACATATTAAAAACAGTATTCAATAAATAGCCTAGGAACCGTCCATGAACAAGTACTTGAAGTGGAGTCTAATTGCATCTGGAACCTTTGTCGCACTAATTCTCCTTGCCATCCTGATCGTACCTCGGGTTGTGGACGTAAACAGCTACAGACCACAGATCGAACATCAGGTGTCCAAGGCCACGGGAAGACCCTTTGTTCTTGGGGGCGAGCTTGACCTTTCTGTTTTCCCCTGGATGGGCCTGACCCTGTCCAACCTCACCCTGGGAAGCCCAGAGGGGTTTGACCAGAAAGAATTCATAACAATCAAACGGTTTGAAGTAAGGGTCAAGGTGTTGCCCCTTTTTTCACGTACCATCCAGGTGAAAAAATTTGTAGTGGACACCCCTCAAATCTTCCTTGTAAAAAACACGACCGGGGGGACAAACTGGGACATGGGCCAGGCACAACCGCCCACCCCGAAACAACAACCGGCAGACAAGAACACTCCTGCCGGAGAGAAGGCTGGCGCTTTGCCCTTCAAAGCTTTGTTCGTTGATGAATTTGCCATCCAGAACGGGCGTATCCACTATCGCGACCTTGGGCTGAAGGTTACAAAAGAGATCTCGAACGTCACCCTGACCCTTGAGGACCTCAACCTGGAAGACCCTATAAAAATAAAATTTTCAGCCATTGCAGACGGCCATCCCCTGTCGTTGAACGGACTTGTCGGCCCCATTGGAAAAGAACCCGGCAGGGGAATGATTCCCCTGGATATAACCCTCAAGGCCCTGGACGAAATAACCATGAAGGTCAAGGGGGGGATTAATGACCCCATAACAACCCCGGGATTTGACCTGGACCTTGAGCTGTCTGATTTTTCCCCGAGAAAACTCCTGACGGCCCTTGGGAATTCGACCCCCATATTAACGGCCGACCCCAGGGTTCTGGAGCATCTTCAACTCAACCTTCACCTCAAGGGAGACCCCGGAGCTGTTACTGTTTCAAACGGCACCCTGATTCTTGACGACTCAACCCTGACATTCTCGGCCCGGGCGAAAGATTTTTCAAAACCCGACCTGGGCGTTGACATGGTCGTTGACAAGATCAATCTGGATCGATACCTTCCCCCAGAACAACCCCCGGGCTCTCCTGTTGGCACGGCTAAAAGCCCTGCTGAACCATCTGCAACAGCCAGGGCCAAAATCGATTATTCCCCGTTACGAGAACTGGCCATTAATGCAACCCTCAAAATCGGATCCCTTGTGGCCAAAAAGGCACAACTCCATGAGGTTCAGATGACGATCAAGGGTAAAAACGGGCGCTTCAACCTGGACCCCCTCTCCCTTGATCTCTACCAGGGAACCATTGTTTCCAGAGCAGACCTGGATGTCACCACGGATACGCCAAGGGTCAACCTCACCGTTAACGCAGAAAAAATAGCCTCCGGTGCCCTGGTCGCCGATGTGCTGGAAAAAAAGATCATCCAGGGCCAGCTGGACTCTACCGTGGGGATAACCCTTGCCGGAGATACACCCGGGGCCATCAAAAAAAGTTTAAACGGCAAGGGGAATCTCAAATTCACAGACGGTGCCATCATCGGCATCGACATCCCGGGAATGGTGAGAAACGCCAAGGCAAGCTTTGGCTTAGGGGAACGGTCAACCACCCAGCCCCGCACCGACTTTGCAGAATTAATTCTTCCCTTTACCGTCACCAACGGCCTTGTGGACATCACCGGTACAGCGCTTAACTCTCCCCTTCTCAGGGTTACAGCAAAGGGGACAACAGATCTTGCGGCAGAAACCCTGAACATACGGGTGGAACCTAAATTCGTCTCCACCCTGAAAGGCCAGGGGGACACCAAAGAACGTTCCGGTCTCATGGTCCCGGTTCTGATCACCGGCACCCTGGACAAGCCCAAATTCAGTCCAGATCTTAAATCCATGGTTCAATCTATTCTCCCGGATGAGGAGGCCCTGAAATCCCTGGTCAAGGACGGAAAAATTGACAAGGAGGCAATTCAAAAGACAGGGGAAGACGTCAAGCAGCTGTTCAAGGGCTTTTTGCCGTTAAAAGGGAACAAGGAATGATCCAGCAGATCACCCTTAGAATCCCGCCCGAACGTATAACAGACCTTGAATTCATCAAAGCATCCGCAGCCCGCCGTTTAAAAATGGGTGTGGATGATGTCGACACCGTTCAGGTCCTGCGCAGATCCGTTGATGCCAGGGGCCGAACACCCGTGTTCCAGATCCAGACGGCCGTGTATTCCAATGAACCCATGGAGCAACTCTGCCGGCAGGTTTCCTACAAGCCGGCAAACCCTGGTCAAAGGGTAATCGTTGTGGGCAGTGGTCCTGCAGGACTGTTTGCAGCCCTGGGACTGATCGAAAGAGGAATCACACCCATTGTCCTGGAGCGGGGAAAAGATGTAAAACAACGGCGGTACGACCTTAAGGCCATCAATACCCGGGGGGTGGTGGATCCAGATTCCAACTATTGTTTTGGAGAGGGCGGGGCAGGCACCTACAGCGACGGCAAGCTCTATACCCGGTCCACCAAACGGGGAGATGTAAAACGAATCCTCTCCATCCTGGTTCAACATGGGGCTGTCCCGGACATCCTTGTGAACGCCCACCCCCACATTGGTTCCAACAAACTGCCCAGAATCATCGAGGCCATCCGTAACACCATTCTCCAATGCCATGGTGAGATTCATTTTAATTCACGGGTCACAGGCCTCGTCCTTAAAAATGATAAAATCATGGGGGTCACCACCGACCACAGGGAATTCACAGCAGATGCTGTCATCCTGGCAACGGGCCATTCGGCACGGGACATTTACCAACTCCTTGACCGCCACCATATTCTGCTTGAAGCCAAGCCCTATGCCATGGGTGTTCGGGTGGAACATCCCCAGGAACTGATCAATGCCATCCAGTATGGCGACCACCAGAACAATAAATTTCTGCCAACGGCAAGTTATTCCCTTGCCTGCCAGGTGGGACGGACAGGGGTTTACTCCTTTTGCATGTGCCCGGGCGGTATGCTGGTGCCTGCGGCCACAGCACCCGGGGAACTGGTCTTGAACGGGATGTCCAACTCCCTTCGCAACCTGCCCCATGCCAATGCCGGAATGGTTGTCACCATTGATTCAAGCCAGTATGGGCACCACAATGATTTAAAGCATTTTGCAGGACTTGAGTTCCAGCGACAAATCGAAACAAGGGCGTTCCAGGCCGGGGGCCGGACCCAGGCGGCTCCGGCCCAGCGCATGACGGATTTTCTTGATGATAAAATTTCCACCACCCTTCCTGCCACATCCTATATCCCCGGGATGATCAGCTGTTCTTTGCCGGAAATCCTTGGGGAGCATATCTCCAATGCCCTGAAACAGGCATTTCAGATCTTTGGGCAGAAAATGAAAGGATACGTTACCGAAGAGGCCAAACTGCTGGCCGTGGAGAGCCGGACCAGTTCACCCGTCAGAATTCCCAGGCAGGCGGATACAAGGATGCATCCACAGATCAGCGGACTTTTTCCCGTTGGTGAAGGGGCAGGCTATGCCGGCGGCATTGTCTCGTCGGCCATTGACGGCCAAGCCTCGGCCAATGCCGCCTTTGCATACCTGCCCGGCCATTAATCAAGGGCAACAAATGCTCGTTCTAAATACCATCCTGCAGGATGGCTGGCCTTGGCTGGTAGTGTCAAATATTCCTTTTTCCCAGGATGCTGTTTCGCATAGAGAAAAAATCCATCCGAGTTAATGGGATGAACATAAAGGCTTTTTACAAGGTGTGGCTGACTGGCGGGAACGTTCTTGAAGAAAGCACCCTTTCTGGTAAATTCTGCATAGGTATCTTTATCAACTTTAACGTATCGGTGATTGGTGACCTCATCATAATAGGTTTCCCCTGTTACCCTCGGAACTTCAACGGCCGAATATCCAAGACCGGTTTCACTCTTCCTGCGCATGCTTTGAATGATCTGATCGACTCTGGCAATCTGGTAGCCAGCCCCGGCCCTGGCAACGTCTTTGATGATCATCTCCCTGTTGTCCATAATAAATGCCAGAATCTTTTTGCAATCACTCCTGGTAAGCTTCTCCCTATCGATATCTGGAAGCTCCGCCATGGCAGAATAAAATTGTGTCAGGCAGGTGACGGCTGTGGATGCGGCTGACATTCCGCCATGGTCACCCGCCCAACAATTTCCTGTCATAAAAAGAATTAACACAAATACGGCCAAAGTTTTAAATGGTTTCATGGCCCCCTCCTTTGGGTTAAATGCTTAATAAAACATGATTATTACATTGGCATCCTGCATCCCCCCTTTTAAGTTTGCCCTGAAAATTGCATTCAGAGTCAGTGAACAAATATGCCTATACAACGGCCCTGCCATGAAAAGGCAGCCCGAGAAGGCAGATACATCCAAAAATCAACGAAATCCGTGAAAAGGCTTAGGGTCAACCTAAATCTATTTGGCAGCAGTAGATTGCAGTATGACAGTCCATGTGCCGAGGGAGGAGAACGATTAAGGAGGGAGAATTATGAATACCAATCATGCAATAATTGATATTCATCATTTAAGACAAAAACCAACCCATTGTCAAGGGGAAAATCAAAAGGATAGCTATTCTAATTAGCGTTGCATCTGTATGGAGCAGCCCGGCACACCCATAAGTGATGAAATTATCCCATAATTTTTGATTTTTTGGAAAAATCCGAGTATACTGATTAGTGGGTTTTGGAGTTCCGAGTGAATTGCTATTCGCTGAACTGCCGTCAAATCAAAGTCCGATAATTAAGTTAATTATTTTAACCATACGATGGGTTTTATTTTCCATGACTTTTTTGTCCAACTACCACAATCTGGTAGAAAAAATCGACCATTTCTGCCGGGACATCGAAAATAGATACCCTGAATCCCTTGTCTGCCAAAAAGGATGCAGCAGCTGCTGCCGTCACATAAGCCTCTTTCCCGTGGAGGCCCTGGCCCTGAACATGGCCCTCACCGCCCTCTCCTGGACAACCCGGAAAAAAATTCAACACCGGGCCGAGACCGCGGGACCGGACGATGAATGCCCCCTGTTAGAAGATGGTGCATGCCTCATGTACAGTCACCGACCCGTCATATGCAGAACCCACGGCCTGCCAATACTCATAAAAACCCCACAGGGTTTTCGCATGGACCACTGCCCCTTGAATTTCACAACCGGGGAAAAACCTGAAAGGGCTTTTACCCTGGATCTGGAACAGCTCAACACACTCTTGTCAACCGTAAACGACCTGCTGATAACCGAAGTTTTGGACCCAGGAACCCTGCCCGAACGAATCCTTCTCTCCCAGGCCCTTACCATGGAGTGGCAATCAGCCTAGGATGATCCGTTATGGGTGCAGCCATGGATCCAAGGGCAACCCCGGAAAAAAATTCCCGTGGTTACAATCGCACTCAGGGATTGCGCCAGACAAGAAGCCCCTCACGTATGGAGAACGGACCCAAAGTGAACCGGTTGGTTTCCGTCTGTTCAAACCACCGGCGTTTAATCTTCACGTTGGGGCTTCGCCCATCGGTTGAATTAAGCACCTTTACCCGTCCTCCCATGCCGCGCACCGCAACCCGCCGATAGGAGTCAAAACAGTAAACCCATTCGTCATCAACGGCCATGATCATGATATAATGCTCCTCCCGGGGGGTGAGCAGCATATTGCACAAAACAATCCCACCCTCGTCAAGGCAGGTGACGATTCGGCCATCCTTGTCCAGGGTGACGGCTTTTTTTTCAAGAAATTCCGTCTGAACCGAAAATTTCTTCATTTTATAGGAACTGAGCCAGTTGCCCAGCATCCGGACCGCATACTTGCTGGTTCCGCCAACACCAAAACGGGCGTCCCTGCTCACGGTATCCAGACAGTAGAGATAAATGTGCTGGATAACCATGGGGGGAATCTCCTTTCTCTGGTACAGATAACTCACCCCATTGATCAAGGCTGTGGGAACACAGTCATATTCAGACACCTGGTAGTGGAAGGGTATATACATCAGCAAATTCCATGGATTTATCTTTATTTTAAATTACATCTCCTTTTACTGTATTCTGTTCGCCCATGCAAGTTTGAACATTAATGTCCGCGGTTTGCATCCATGGAATAAATGCTGGTCAATCGTGCTTTTCAGGGGGTGTACATTTTCCCTTTGAAGAACACCCCCCACAACCGCCACAGCCACAGGAGCCCTTTTTCCCGCAGGAAGCCACAATGCTTTTAATCGTATAAAAGATAGCTACAGCAACAATAATTCCAACAATAATTTCATCCATTTGAACATCTCCTTGTTTAAACCAGTATAAAACGTCCCACCTGATAAAAGAAGGCAGAAATTGCAAATGCCAGACAGGTATTGAAAACAACCGAGAAAACCGCCCATTTCCAGGTGCCGGTTTCCCTTGCAATACAGACCACAGTAACAAAGCAGGGCGCATAAAAAATAGTGAACAAAATCAAACTGAATGCCGTTAAAGGGGTCCACCCCGGGTCTGACTTAAGCCTTTGTGCAAGGGAAACGGTTTCTTCAGGATCAACCGCACCCAGGGAATAGGCCGTCCCCAGGGTGGAAATTACCACCTCTTTTGCGGCAAACCCGCCGATTAGTGCGATATTTGTCCGCCAGTCAAAACCGGCGAACCGGGTAATGCCCTCAAGGGAAGTTCCAATACGGCCGGCAATGGAATTTTTAAGCTCAGCCCGGGCCTGATCCACATCAACCTGAAGCAATTGCTGCTTGATTGAAGGGGTGCTGAGCAACGTCCCCCCAAGGCCTGCCGTTATTTTTCCCCTCTGGATTTCAAATTCATTGGTCTCGATATCATTGAGTCCGGGAAAGGTCATCATGGTCCAAAGAACAATGGAAATACCCAAAATAACCGTCCCGGCCTTTTTGATGTATTGCCGGGTTCTTTCCCAGGTATGGATAAAAAGTCCCTTTAAGGTAGGTAATCGATAGGGGGGAAGTTCCATGATAAAGGGTGTCGATTCCCCTTTAATAATCGTGGACCGCAGCAGCCGGGCCACAAGCAGGGCTCCCATCCAGGAAATCATGGTAATCAGCAACATGACCTGGGCCTGGTTGTCCTCAAAAAAAGCCGCCACCAGCAGGGCAAATACGGGCATTTTCGCGCCACAGTTCATAAAGGGAACCGTTAAAAGGGTTGCCAGCCTTTCCTTTGGAGACTTCAGGGTACGGGTTGCCATGACACCGGGAACGGCACAGCCTCCGGCAATGCCGCCCGAAACAATAAAGGCCATGACCGAACCGCCGTGGAGGCCAAACATTCTAAAGACCCGGTCCAGCATAAACGAGATCCGGGCAAGGTATCCAGAATCCTCAAGAAAAGAAATTCCAAGAAACATGAACATGATCAGGGGCACAAACCCTAGAACCCCACCGACCCCGTCTATGATCCCCGACATAAGTAAAGATTTGAAAAGTCCGCCCGGCAGGGTGTGATCGACCAGACCCGACACCCAGCCAAAAAAAAGATCAAGCCAGCCCCCAGGAATTCCGCTATAGGTGAAGATGAACTGGTAAAGGCCCAGGAGAACGGCAGCCATGATAAGGGGGCCGAAGAGTCTATGGATTGCAATC
The DNA here is from genome assembly GCF_000020365.1 of Desulforapulum autotrophicum HRM2. Lineage (NCBI taxonomy): Bacteria > Pseudomonadati > Thermodesulfobacteriota > Desulfobacteria > Desulfobacterales > Desulfobacteraceae > Desulforapulum > Desulforapulum autotrophicum. The sequence continues at coordinate 4,784,876 of NC_012108.1, forward strand.
CTGTCAATCCTGTCCGAAAGCCTGAGCCTGTTCTCATCCTGGTGAATCTGGATAATCCCCTGCCTGAGCAATGAATTGACATACCCATAGCGCTGATCGGCAATCACACCCTCTGGATGGGTATCAAGGGTTGAACGAAGATGTTTTGTTGTTTGCTCAACAACGGCAGCAAGCTTACTGGCAATCTTTTCATCCTGCTTCTGTCCAAGTTCAATGATCTGCTGGTCATTTTCAAAAAATTTCAATCCGACCCATCTGGCCCTGTAGCGATGGGTCAGGAACCCGCCGGATTCAATAATCTGTTCCATCCCATCCAGGGCTTGATCAATATCTGGACCATAGGAGATGTCCAGGGGTTTAACAGGACCGGACGGCTGGGATGCAATGACCTTCATGAGTTCCTGCTTACCCTTGCCCGTTCGGGCGACGGTGGGAACCACAGGAATGTTAAGCAACTGAGAAAGCTTTTCCGTATCGATTTTTACCCCTCTTTTTTTTGCAACATCCATCATATTCAGGGCAATACAGACAGGAAGCCCCATCTCCATAAACTGCACGGTGAGATAGAGGTTCCTTTCAAGGTTGGAGGCATCCACAATGTTGACAACCATTTGCGGATTTTCATTTACAATATAATCCCTGGCAACAACCTCCTCAAGGGAATAGGCGGTCAAAGAATAAGTCCCTGGAAGATCAATGACTTCAAACCTGCCTGCTTCGGACAGGCAGGTGCCCTGTTTTTTTTCAACGGTCACGCCCGGATAGTTGCCAACATGCTGCCTGGCACCTGTCAACGCATTAAAAAGGGTTGTTTTTCCCGAATTTGGATTGCCCGCCAGTACGATTGCCTGTTCCATATTATTGCACCTCGACTTCTATGTGATCTGCCTCGTTGTTCCTGAGTGTCAACGTAAATCCCATGATTTTCAAAGAGACAGGATCGTAGAGGGGGGCCCTTCCCTGGACCTTGATCATTTTTCCCGGTATTAACCCCATGTCCCGAACCCTTCTGCCAAGTTCACCGTCTGCCGTTACACGGGAGATAACTCCCGTTTGGTTCACCACCATCTGCCTTAGACTAACCGTTCCCATACTTCCTCCTTGTATTCTAAAAAATGTCCACTGCCATAAGATTAAAATGTTTTATAAGACTAACTTTATTTCATGTCAACAACAAAGTAAGTCGAGGTTAGACAACAAGTGTTTGACTTATTAAATAGGCAATTATAAACTTATTTTTTTAAACACCGCGGAGGCAGCAACATGATAAAAAAACCCGGGCTTTCAGAAAGCCTTGAGGATTACCTTGAGACCATTCTTGCACTGCAGCGGGCAAACACAGTGGCAAGGTCCAAGGATATCGCCCAACGGCTCAACATTAAGCGTGGCTCTGTTACAGGGACATTGAAAAAACTTGCCAATAGCGATCTTGTCAACTATGAGCCCTATGGCTACGTTACCCTCACCCCTGAAGGAAAAAAACGAGCCCTGGAAATAGAGCGACGCCATGTTTTTTTAAAGGATTTTTTATACAGGATATTGAACGTTGATGCTGAAACGGCAGACCGCACGGCCTGCCGGATGGAACACGCCATGGACAAGCAGGTGTTTGACAAATTCAAAGCCTTTGTCAAGAAAATTGATACCTGCCCCCACAGTGACCTGCACCATGATACCTGACAAAACCGGGCAAAGCCCGTTAAAGACCTTGGGTAAAAAACACAATCTAACCCTTTTGACCCTGTCGGACTATATTGACAGCGAACTGACCCTTCGGGTGGAAACAGGGCAGTTACCCCCCATAGACCTGATCATCTCCTGCGGGGATATGGCTCCGGAATACCTATCGTTTTTACGGGAGCGACTGGAACGCCCCCTGTTTTATGTAAAGGGCAACCACGACCTGCGGTATACGGTCTCCAACCCCATGGGATGTGAAAACATCCACGCCAGGATTATGTCAATGGGTTCTTTGAACATCCTGGGACTGGAAGGCTCCATGTGGTATAATGGCGGGCCCAACCAGTACACGGACAAAATGATGAAAAAGATCATATTCTGGATGGGGTTCCAGATCTGGCGGAAACGACCGATCCACATGATCGTCACCCATGCTTCCCCCCGTCACATCCATGACCGGGAAGACCTTTGTCACATGGGGTTTGAAAGCTTTAACCGCCTCATGGAAAAACAGCGGCCCGATTATCTAATCCACGGCCATATCCACCGGGCATTTGACAGCTTTAACGCCCGGATGACACAGATCTCTCACACAAAGATCATCAATACCTGCGGGTATACAATTATAGAGGTTTAACCATGATAGATTTTTTCAAACGCCTGCTGGGCACCCGGTTGATAAATCAAGGAGGTGACCATGTCAGCTCTTTCAACGAACAACAGGCCCAGGAAGAAGATGTGGAGTTCATTGACCACGGCATTCGGACCATAGCCCTTGAGAACATCATCGGCAGCGTGGGGAAATACCATGATTTTGACTCCAGATTCCGACCCAAGCGACATGTGTCCGGCAAACGATTTAAGGAAATCAAGCGGACCATGCGTGAAGGCGGTGCATTACCGCCCATAACCCTTTACCAGATCCGTAATGAGTACTATGTGGTCGACGGAAATCACCGGGTGGCGTCGGCCAAAGAACTTGGCTGGACAGATATCCAGGCCAAGGTAGTGGAACTTTTGTCGGGCAAGAACACCATGGAAAACCTGCTATACATCGAGCGAAAAAATTTCTATAAGGCAACCGGCCTGATCGGTAAGATAGACCTGACCGAGGTGGGAAAATACAAGTTCCTCAAAAAGCAGATCCAGAAACACCAGGTATACCTGGCAGGCGTTTCAGGCAGGGACTGCGACCTGAAAAAGGCGGCCAAGGACTGGTACAACACCATTTTCACACCCATGACCGCCATCATCGCAAGCGGTGGTCTGAACAAGTATTTTCCGAAACGAACCATTTCAGACCTTTACGCCTATATTTCATTCAACCGATGGGACCGCAGCGCCAATTGCAGGTATGGCATCGGCATTGATCAACTCATCCCCAAAAACATGGAGGCGTTTCGCAAACAGATGCTTGAGAAAAAAACGCCTGACTACCCGGAAATGAAACGCAATGTTACAGCCTTTGTCTTGATCAATATTGACACCACAACCCAAAGTCAGGTGGCCGAAAAACTATTTGTCCTGGACGGCATACAGGAGGTTCATTCGGTCCACGGCATCTACGACATACTGGTGAAGATGGTTTTAAAACGCGATTTCCTGACCTCGGATGCCGAAACAATTGCAGAATATGTGGATCGGAACATCCGGCGGATTGAAGGGATCAACAGAACCCACACCATTATCCCGGGCATGTCCAAGGTCAAGGATGTTTTCACGCCTTAACCTGGATGGACCCTTATTTTGCACTTCCCAATCACCCCGTATTATGATTTACTCAACTGTCGGGATTGGCTGTTTACATGGGGGTACGCTTGCATTATTGCACTTTTGTTCGGCTTAGAACGGGGGGCAAGATATTGTCAAAAGCATAATAACACAAGCATGACCCCGATCATCGAAATTGAAGTCCAAAAGTTGAATGATTTAAAATAGAATTTTAAATGGCGGTGTAATGCCGTTTTATCAACCCCCAGCAGGAGAAAAGGTATTGAACCCAACAGACATCAATGATCCTGAATATTTTCACCAAGTGATTGACTGCCAATTTGCCTGTCCTGCCCACACCCCGGTGCCGGAATATATCAGACTGATTGCGGAAAAAAGATACACCGACGCCTACATGATCAACTGGGAGTCAAATGTTTTTCCCGGAATCTTGGGCAGGGTGTGTGACAGGCCCTGCGAACCTGCCTGCCGTCGGATGCGGGTGGAAAAAAATGCAGTGGCCATCTGCCGCTTGAAAAGGGTATGCGCCGACAACAGAGACGAAATCACCCAGCGGCTGCCCAAGGTCCCCACCCGGAAAAACGGCAAAAAAATAGCCCTGATCGGCGGTGGACCGGCCTCACTTACCGTGGCCCGGGATCTTTTACCCCTGGGATATTCCATCGACCTCTATGACGACCAGACCGCGGCAGGCGGGTTCATCAGAAGTCAGGTTCCCTCATTCCGATTACCCAAAAAAGTGTTGGATGAAGAGGTCAACTACATCCTGGGCATGGGAGTAACCACCCATTTTAATACCTATGTATCGAGCATGGCATCATTCCTGAAAAAAGCCTATGATGCCTTCTTCATCGGCACGGGTGCGCCAAGGGGAAGGGATCTGGATCTGCCGGGTAGAAAGGAGGGAGATGCCTTCATCCACATCGGCATTCAATGGCTTGCAGGTGTTCAGTATGGTCACCGAACAAAGACCGGCCACACCACCCTTGTCATTGGCGGTGGCAATACGGCCATGGACTGCTGCAGAACGGCCCGCAGGATGGGCGGGGAAGATGTCAAGGTGGTTATTCGCGGCAGTCGTGAAAAAATGAAGGCCTCTGCCTGGGAGATAGAAGACGCTGTGAGTGAAGACATCCCCATTTTAGAACACCTGTCGCCCCTGGATTTTGTGGTGGAAAACGGCCGGTTGACGGGAATGAACTTCCAGGACCTCGCCAAGGAATCGGCACCGGTTTTCGTCCCCTGCGATGAAGTACTGCTTGCCGTGGGCCAGGAAAATGCCTTTCCCTGGATCGAACCCGAGGTGGGGCTGATCTTTGACAGTCGAGGGCGTCCCCAGGTGGACAAGACCACCTTTCAGTCCAACATGGAACAAATCTTTTTTGGTGGTGATGCAGCGTTTGGACCCAAAAACGTCATCACGGCCGTGGCCCATGGACATGAAGCCGCCATATCCATTGATCTCTTCTGCCGGGGGAAAGATCCCAGGGACCGCCCCCCTGTCAAAACCACCCTTGACGGCCAGAAAATGGGCTTCAAAGACTGGATCTACAACAGTGCCATCTCCGACGACCAGCGCCAGATAGTTCCCATGGTACCAACCGTTAAATCCATCAAGGACCGCCTCATGGAGGTGGAGCTTGGTTTTGACCAGAAAGTCGGCCAAAAAGAGGCCCTGCGTTGTCTCAACTGCGACGTTCAAACAGTCTTTACCGCTGCTGAATGCATCGAGTGCGACGCCTGTGTGGATGTCTGTCCCACCACCTGCATCAACTTTTTGAAAAACCAGGACGAGGCAAGTCTGCGTAAGGCCCTTTCCATCCCAGCAGACAATCTCTCCCAGCAGTTGTATGTGTCTGCCCCGCTTCCCACGGGGAGGGTCATGGTCAAGGACGAGAATGTCTGCCTCCATTGCGGACTCTGCGCAGAAAGATGCCCGACAACGGCATGGGATATGCTCAAATTCAGGTACGACGGTGCCAGGGCAGGTGAAAAATGATGAAAATCCAGGGTATAAATGATTTTGTTATCCGTTTTGCCAATGTAAACGGTTCCGGTTCTGCCAGCGCCAACAACCTCTTTGCCAAGGCTGTTTTTCGAATGGGAGTGCCGGTGGCTCCGAAAAATATTTTCCCATCCAACATCCAGGGACTTCCCACCTGGTATGAAGTCCGGGTCAATGACAGGGGCCATTTGGGCCGCCGGGGGGGGTACGACTTTATTGTGGCCATCAACGGCCAGACCTTAAAAAAAGATTATGACGGTCTCCTGCCCGGCGGCTATTTTCTCTACGACTCCACAAGGCCCCTTGACGAAAGCTTCCAGAGGGACGACATCACGCCTGTTCCCATTCCGTTGACGGAAATCTGCAACCGTGAGATCTCAAGTCCAAAGCTTCGCCAGTTGCTCAAAAACATTCTCTATGTGGGGGCACTGGCCTATCTCCTGGACATGGACTTTTCGGTTCTAAAGGATTCCATCACAAAACAGTTCATCAAAAAACCCAAACTGGCAGAACCCAACATCAAAGCCCTTGAACTTGGGTTTGAGTATGCCACCGCACACTGCCATGACCTCTGCCAGCTCTCCATAAAATCCAGAGGACAGCTCACCGACCATATCATGATGGACGGCAACACAGCCACCGGGCTCGGGGCCGTTTACGGCGGAGCCACCGTTGTCGGCTGGTACCCCATCACCCCGTCCACCTCTGTGATCGATGCCTTTGACAAGTTCACCCGCAAGTACCGACTCGATGGGTCGGGCAACCGGAGGGCCGCCATTATCCAGGCCGAAGACGAGCTATCGGCCCTGGGAATCGCCGTGGGCGCCTCGTGGAACGGAGCCAGAGCCTTTACCGCAACCTCTGGTCCAGGACTGTCCCTGATGAACGAACTACTCGGACTTGCCTATTTTGCGGAAATCCCCGTGGTGTTAATTGATGTACAACGCACAGGACCAAGCACGGGAATGCCCACCAGGAGCCAGCAGTCTGATATTCTGCCGGCAGCCTACGCCTCCCACGGGGATACACGCCATGTCCTGCTATTTCCCTGTGACCCCAACGAGTGTTTTGAAATGGCGGCGAAAAGCTTTGATCTTGCCGAAAGACTTCAAACCCCTGTAATCATGATGACCGACCTGGACCTTGGCATGAACGACCATGTCTGCACGCCCATGCACTGGGATGACACCCAGACCTTTGATAGGGGAAAGGTGCTCAATTATGACCAGCTGGAATCCCTGACTGAGAAATTCGGCAGGTATCTTGATATAGATAAGGATGGCATATGCTATAGAACCTACCCGGCCACCCACCCCGACAAGGGGGCCTACTTTACCCGGGGTTCGTCCCATGATGAATATGCTGCCTATACCGAAGATGAACAGGCCTACAAACGGTGCATGGAGCGGCTCAACCGAAAATGGGCCACGGCAAAGTCCCTGGTGCCCGAGCCATACATCACCATCAACGACGACGCGACTCCCTGGGGAGCTGTTTTCTGCGGCACCACCACCCAGTCAGCCCTTGAGGCCTTTGAACAGCTTGCTGACCAGGGCATTATCGTCAACACCCTCAGGATTCGAAGCTTTCCCTTCCAGGATCAGGTGGCTGACTTTATCAACCGCCACACAAAGACCTTTGTCATTGAACAGAACCGGGATGGCCAGTTACGGTCCCTCATCATCAACGAGTGTCATATCAACCCGGACAGGCTGGTTGCCATCACCAATATCGACAGTATGCCCGTCACTGCAGCCTATATTATCAAAGCCCTGGAGCAGACAATAAAATCGCCCGCACCGCCTGTAACCCAGCCCCTTCAAGGAGGTGACAAATGAGTCCACACCGCCCCGTTTTCCGCCATCCCGATCTGCCTAAAAATGATCTCGGCCATACCCGGCAGGATTATGAAGGAGCCGATTCCACACTCTGTGCAGGATGCGGCCATGATTCCATCACCAATGCCATCATCCAGGCGTGCTTTGAGCTCTCCATCCCCCCCCATGGGGTGGTCAAGATGTCCGGCATTGGCTGTTCGTCCAAAACGCCGGCCTATTTCCTTGGGAAATCCCATGGATTCAACTCAGTCCACGGCCGCATGCCCTCCATCGCAACCGGCGCCAACCTGGCCAACCGGGATCTTGTCTATATCGGCGTGTCCGGTGACGGGGATACGGCATCCATTGGTATGGGGCAATTTGTCCACATTGTGCGGCGCAACCTCAACATGACCTATATTGTCATGAACAACGGGTGCTACGGCCTGACCAAGGGCCAGGATTCAGCAACGGCTGACAGGGGGTCAACCAGCAGAAAAGGCCATCCCAATCCCTTTGAGGCCATTGATCTTTGCGAACTTGCAATTCAACTGGGCGCAGGGTATGTCGCCCGGGGATTTTCAGGCGATAAGGAGCAACTGGTCCCCCTTTTGAAAGGCGCCTTGAAGCATGGGGGGTTTGCCCTGGTGGATGTAATCTCACCCTGCGTCACCTTTAACAACACAGCAACATCAACCAAAAGTTACCAATGGGTGCGGGACCACATGGAGGCCACTGCCACGGTTGATTTCATACCGCCCAGGCATGAAATCACCACCTGCTATCCCCGGGGAACCACCCAGAAGGTGACCATGCATGACGGGGGTGTTATCCAACTGTGCAAGGACGATGCAGCCATTGACGTCACCAACCGACGCTCTGCCATTGACGCCCTGGAACGTCACCGGGAAGAGGGGCACCTTCTCACTGGCCTTTTCCATGTCAACAACGAAGCCGAGGACACCCACGCGATTCTCAAAACAACCAACGCCCCGCTTAATTCCCTGACGGAAGAGCAGCTCTGCCCGGGAGACAATGCCCTGGGACAAATTCTTGAAAATTACAGATGATACAAGGGGCAAAGTTACCTTTTCCCAGGTGCCAACACCCGTTTCAGCCCTTCGTGTCCATTTGAACGCCCAACGCAAAAGGAGGATTGTGATGAACATGACAAAATCGGTTGTTTTCACCATGGCTATCTTGGTAGCCTTACTGTGTGCAGACGCTCCGGCGTTTGCAGAACAGGGGAAAAAATGTGGGGATAAATCCACGGCCCAGCTTGGCCCACGCCCCGCTTACCTTGTCAATGACATGGACGACAGCCTGCTCAAGAAAACCCTTGGCGATTGCATTGACGGACCCTTTTACCGAACCGACTTTTCCATTGGCCACCGTGGGGCTTCAATGCAATTTCCCGAGCATACCCGGGAATCCTACGAAGCCGCCGCCGCCATGGGAGCCGGTATCTGCGAGTGTGATGTCACCTTTACCCGGGACAGACAGCTGGTCTGCCGCCACTCCCAGTGCGACCTTGCAACCACCACCAACATCCTTGCCGTTCCAGAGCTTGCAGCCAAATGTTCTGAACCCTTTACCCCGGCTGTGTTTGACCCTGAAACGGGAAAACTCATCAAACCGGCATCTGCCAAATGCTGCACCAGCGATATCACCCTTGGGGAGTTTAAAAGACTCAAGGGCAAAATGGACGCTTCAAATCCCAGTGCCACAACCGTGGAAGCATTCATGGACGCAACACCGAGTTGGCGCACGGATCTCTACACGGCCAGGGGCACCCTCATGACCCATGCCGAAAGCATTGAACTGTTCAAGCGGCTGGGCATGAAGATGACACCCGAACTGAAAGCGCCCGACGTGACCATGCCCTTTGACGGCAATTACACCCAGGCGAAATATGCCCAGCAGATGATCGACGAATACAAAAAGGCGGGGATTGCGCCGGATCAGGTTTTTCCCCAGTCTTTTAACCTGGGCGACGTGATCTACTGGCTGAAAAACGACCCCCAGTTCGGGAGACAGGCGGTTTACCTGGACGGTCGGGATGGGGATAAAAATTTTGACATCACCCGGCCGGACACCTGGTCCCCGACCATGGACGAACTCTTTGCCCAGAATGTGAGAATCATTGCACCGCCCATGTGGATGCTCCTGGCAATTGACAAAAACGGCAAGATCGTTCCGTCCACCTATGCCAAACGTGCAAAAGCAGCCGGACTTGACATCATCACCTGGACCCTTGAACGCTCGGGCCTACTCAAAACCGGCGGTGGATGGTACTACCAGACCATCAAAGATGCCATCAACAACGACGGAGATATGCTGGTGGCCCTGGATGTCCTGGCCCAGGAGGTCGGTATCCTTGGCATCTTTTCCGACTGGCCGGCAACGGTTACCTTTTATGCCAATTGCAAGGGACTTTAAATGACTGATTCAACTTTGACACTTGAAATCTTTTCAGACTATGTCTGACCCTGGTGCTACTTCATTACCGGGCGTATTGAAAAAATCAAAAAGACCTATGGCATTCCCATCAAATGGCGGGCCTTTCCCCTGCACCCGGACACACCTGAACAGGGATGCACCCTGGAAGCGCTTTTTAAAAAAAAGGGGATAGAAATGGATGTGGATGAGGTCATGGCCCATCTGAGGACCACGGCATCCCGGTTAGGGCTTGCAATGGGGCGAAGAAAAATGACCTATAACAGCCGCCTTGCCCAGGAAGTCGGACTCTGGGCCGAAACCAGAGGTCGCGGCCATCAGTTTCATATGGAGGCGTTTAAAGCCTATTTTGTGGATGGTAAAAACATTGCTGAACGACAGGTTCTGCTGGATCTGATCAAAGGGGCGGATCTGGATCCCAGGGAGGGGGCATCCATCATTGATCAAAGGCGCTTTTCTGCTGCCGTTGATGCAGACTGGGAACTTTCAAAAAAAGCCGGGATCACTGCCGTTCCAACCTTCAGGCTTGGTTTGGACAAGCTGGTTGGTGCCCAGCCCTATGAAGTGCTTGCTCGACTGGTTGAAAAACATAGGATCAACGGACGTTGACACAACAACTTTTAAAAAAGGGCGGACCTTAAGTCCGCCCTCGACGGATTTTGACACCCGGATCAACCAACGACTAGGAATGGCTCTCCCCATGGCTTTTAGCACCGCCTTCAAGGAGTGCTCTTTCCGGGTTGGCTTCAACCTTTTCCAGAATATCAAAGGTTGTATCTTCGGGCAGCCAGGTGACCTTGCCCGTTCCCACATCGTAGATGGCACCCACCACCTTTGCAAATTTTTCTTTTACAAAGCCTCTGATCACGGGGCTCTCCATGAAAAGCTCCTCAATGCCCAGCCAGATATTTTCTTCAATGGCAGCCGGAATAACGGCATCTCCGTTAAGATCAGGATGCAGGGCCATGGCCCTTCGTACAGCAGGTTCTATATTGTCCACAAGGGCCGGAATATTTCTTTCCAGTTCATGGCCACGCCCCTGAACAGCATGGGTGACTGCCGTAACCGCGCCGCACTGGGTATGACCCAGCACAACCAGCACCGGCGTTTTAACATGGGCAAGGCCATATTCAATGGAGCCCCTTTCATCCACATCACACACATTTCCGGCAACACGAACAACAAAGATATCCATGATTCCGGCATCAAACAGGCTCTCCACAGGAACCCTCGAGTCTGAGCAGGTAATCACCGTGGCAAAGGCATGGTCCCCCTGATTTTCACTGCCGGCCTGGGCCAGCCGGTCGGCATCAAGGTTGGGGTGGGTCATCTCACCGGCAACAAAACGGGAATTTCCCTGTTGCAGTTGGGCAATGGCCATGTCTGGTGAAGGCTTTCCGGCAAAGGGGTTGTTTTCATTATCAGCCACTGCAGGCGCCCTGTGATCAACGCTGGCAATGGTCTCAAGGGCTGCTGTCAGGTAGGCCTGTTTTTCAGCCGCTATTTTTCCATCTTCCTGGGTCTCAACCGCGACCTCCGCGACCTCCTGGTGAGTTATATCCCCAGCCTGGGCGTGTACGGCCTCACCCATCGCCTTGTCTGAAGGTTCACCATTAAAGATGGAGATGGCGATCACCATGGTTATAAAATAAGCGGCTAAGACAATTTTAAGGGTATGTTTTTTCATCAAATATTCTCCCGGGTTAATATCAATGTTCTCTCGTCACGGTTTGTCACAATGATTGTCATTCCGGCGGACCATGGTGCCATTCCCATGAACACAAAATCTTTTCTAATTACCATTCATTCCATGCCAAGGCAACCCCATACTCAAAATTATTTTAGGGACTTAAACAAAAATAGATACAGAAGATTTGGCATGTTGAACCCGGCCGGATTTTTCTTTTATTGCGGTTTTTTGCAACGGGCTTATTATTGAACCAAAGGCATCACCACAACGGCCATCCTCACGTACAGCAGTACGCTCCGATTTCAGAATTTTTTGCACCTTGCACACGGACAATTTTTTGCCCTTTTCCGACAGACTGCGCAATTCAAAAAACGCTTGGGAAAAGACCGTTGCCCAGATTCTGTATTGATCCAGATGATGAAGTTCAGGCGTTCCGTCTGCAACACCATCTCCCATGTCAAGACCAAACAATTACCCATCAAAAGGCATGGCCATGCAAAAACCCATGTATTGCCGGAAAAGGTCATAACTGCTTTATTTGACGCGACAATGGGGAAAATGTTGACAACCCCCCACGCGATTGTTATTCACTCGTATTTTTATTTGTTTTTGCAGCAAGGATCTTCCAGCGACAGACCAAGTCCTCTGGGACAACGGGATTAGACTTTAGCAGGACAACGAACCTTGGTGTTGTGAAACCCGTTAATTGAAAAGAACAAAAGGAGCCTCATCCATGAAAAGACTTGTTATACTGCTGACAGCAGCTGTTCTCATAACCCTGCCGTTAAATAGCGCTGTTGCTAAAACAGTTATAAAGCTGGCCAATGCCGGCCCGGAGGCCCCGGACAACAGAACTGTCAAAGCGGTTAAGGTGTTCAAGTATCTCGTAGAAAAGGGAACCAACGGTGAAGTCGAAATCCAGGCATTCCATGCCAGAAAACTCGGTGATGAACGCGAAGCCCTTGAGGGAATCCGCATGGGAACCATCCAGATGGGAACCCTGACATCGGGTCCTGTGCCGGGCTTTCTCCCGACCGTCATGCTCTACGACATCCCGTTTTTGTTCAGCAGCGCTCCTGCGGCATGGGAATTCTTTGAGAGCAAAACCGCCCAGGAGTTCAAGGAGGCTTTTCTGGAAAAATCCGGAGTTCGAATCCTGGCTACCTCAGAAAACGGATACCGCCACTTTACCGATACCATCCGGCCCATCAAAACACCCCAAGACATGAAAGGGTTGAAAATCAGAACCATGCAGAACCCTGCCCACATGTCCATGGTAAAAGCTTTGGGAGCAGATCCCACGCCACTGCCGTTTGGTGAGCTTTACATGGCACTGCAGCAGAAAGTTGTTGACGGGATGGAGTGCCCCATTGTCCTGATCAACGACATGAAGTTCTACGAGGTTCAAAAGTATATGGTGCTCGATGGCCACCTGTACAATCCGCTGTTTATTTTCATCAACGATCAGTTTTTTACGAAAAAACTGACACCGGCCCAGCAGACGGTTGTTCTTGAGGCCGCAAAGGTGCTGGCACGCACCCACAACGGATTCAGCCAGGAGGCTAACATCCAAGGTCTGTCTGTACTCAAGGCAAAGGGCATGGAGGTATACAAACCCACCCTGGAAGAGTTGGCACAGTTCCGTGCACTGGCACAGCCTGCAGGCCTTGAATTCATCACCGATAAAATCGGCAAGGAATGGGTAGAAAAAACACTGAAAGATGCCGACGAAGCAGAAAAGGTTGTTGGTGACAGGGCAGACGCCATCATTGATGAAACCATAAAATATGCCAATGACATGCTGTCCCAGGTAAAGTGATCCAACTACCGGACCATGATGATAACCCGGGCTTTCGGCAAATTCTGCCGAAAGCCTTGAAATGATAAACACAAGGCAAATGAAGACATTCTCCAAGTGGTTCGACCACTACCTCCGGTGGCAGGAACATTTTTGCAACACAATGCTCATCGCCCTGGGTCTCGCCATGACCCTGTTGATTCTTCTCCAGGTTTTTTTCCGTTTTGTAGTCTATGTTCCCTTTCCCTGGAGCGAAGAGTGTGCAAGGTACCTCATGATCTGGATGGGAATGCTCGGTAGTGCCCTGGCCCTTCAAAAGGGACGGCATATCGGTGTGACCATGGTCATGGAAAAACTCCCCGAAAAATGGCACAAAGCAATGACGCTTTTTGTTCAACTGGCCACCATCGGGTTTCTTTCTGTGTTGTTTTACCAGGGGATTCAGTTTGCCCTGTTCAATCAGGGACAGTCGTCTCCTGCCCTGGAAATATCCATGCTGGTTCCCTACCTCTCTCTTCCTGTGGGATCGGCCATGATGATCCTGGTTATCGCCGGAGACATCCTGCACACATTTTTTCCAGCAAATACCGTGCTGGGATAGGCCTGTTATGCTTCAGCCATTCCGGAGATCCATGAAACCATGATACTTTTGCTTTGCAGTGTTTTTCTGATAACCCTGATCCTGGGATTTCCAGTGGCGTTCTGCCTGGGCATAACATCCCTGGCTGCATTGATTGTCAGTGATGTCCCCCTGGTGCTCATGACCCAGCGGCTGTTTACCGGGATAGACTCCTTTCCCCTGATGGCGGTTCCGTTTTTTGTACTTGCCGGAGAGCTGATGAACCGGGGAGGAACCACACGCCGGCTCATTGATTTTGCCAATGTCCTGGTCGGTCGGATTCCCGGCGGACTTGCCCATACCAATATCCTGGCTTCCATGTTTTTCGGCGGCATCAGCGGTTCTGCCGTGGCAGATGCCGCAGCCATGGGTACCATCCTTGTACCGGGCATGATAAGAAAAGGCTTTTCCCCGGGATTCAGTGCCGCAGTTACTGCCGCCTCTTCAACCATGGGGCCGATCATACCCCCGTCCATCCTCATGGTGCTCATGGGGGTTACCACGGGCCTGTCCATCGGCGGGCTGTTTGCCGCCGGCATCATCCCGGGCACCCTCATCGGTGTGTCCATGATGGGGTTAAGTTATTTCATGGCCATCCGGTATTCCTTTCCAAAGGAAACCATGGCCCTGAGTCCGTTGATTCTATGGAAGGAGTTTGTTTCAGCAGGACCGGCCCTTCTGGCACCGTTCATTATTCTTGGCGGCATTCTGGGCGGGGTGTTTACGCCCACGGAAGCCGCAGCAATAGCTGTCCTCTACGCCTTTATTCTGGGCAGATTCATCTACCGGGAGCTCACGGTAAGGGACATGGGTGACGTATTCATCCAGAGCGGAATCACCACCGCTGTCCTGCTGATCATCATCGGCATGGCCAACATCTTCGCATGGGTCCTGACATCAGAACAGATCCCTACCCGGATCGCCCAGGCCATGCTTGCCCTGACCAGCAACCCCTACGCCATCCTGATGATGATCAACGTCTTTCTCATCTTCATCGGCATGTTCCTCGAAGGCGGGGCTGCCATCATCATCCTGGCACCAACCCTTCTCCAGGTTACCAATGCCGTGGGGATCGATCCCCTGCACTTCGGCCTGATCATGGTCCTGAACCTTTCTGTGGGGCTGCTCACCCCCCCCCTGGGCGTCTGTCTGTTTGTTGTCTGCGGGGTCACCCGCATCGATTTTTCGGTGATTGTCAGGGCAGTCATCCCCTTTCTTCTATTAGAAATCGGTGTCCTTCTTGTGGCAACCTATTTCCCCTGGCTGATTTTGTTTGTTCCAAAATTTCTCGGTTACGTATAGGACGATCATGCACACGTTAAAAATATCACAAAGCGTTCAGGATTTAAGATACAGTGTCATCCGTGAAATGGGCGGCATGGCCGCCCACATGGATGATGTCATCACCCTGGGCATTGGGGAACCTGATTTTGACACGCCAGGAACAATCATTGAAAAGGCGTTTGAAGATGCCAGAAACGGACATACCCATTACACCCAGTCCCAGGGAGACCCGGAGCTCCTTGAAAGACTTGCCCAGGTTGCAACCGCTGGGACCGGCATCCGGGTCACACCGTCATCAGTTCTTGTTACCCACGGGGGGATGGGCGCATTGACCGCAGCACTGAGAACCCTGCTTGAGCAGGGGGACCATGTCCTCCTGGTAGAACCCCACTTCCCGGATTACATGGCCCACATTGCCTTTGCCGGTGGCATTGCCGTCAAGGTCCAATCCAGATTCGAGAACGGATTTATCCCCCTGCCCGAAGACCTGGAAAAGGCCATTACCACCAAAACCCGGGTCCTGATCCTCAATTCTCCCAACAACCCTACGGGCGCTGTCATTCCGGGACATATCCTGGACGCTATTGCAGACATCGCCATACGGCACAATCTCTTTGTCATATCCGACGAAGTGTACGACACCATCGTCTATGACCGGCCCTTTGAATCCATCTACACCCGCCCAGAAATGGCCGACAGAACCCTGGTTATCAAGTCCTTTTCAAAAAGCCATGCCATGACCGGGTGGAGGATCGGTTACTGCTTTGGCCCCCAGGCCATGATGGACCAGATGCTCAAGGTGGTGAACTATTCAACGGCATGTGCCAGCAGCATCGGCCAGAGAGCTGCCCTTGCAGCCCTTGATATTGACCCGTCCATTCTGGAGCAGATGAAAAACAGATTTGCTGCCCGGGTGGACCTGGTCTGCGCAAGGCTCAATGCCATGGACAACATCCAGGTGACAAAGCCCGGGGGCAGTTTCTATGTGTTTGCCGATATCAGCCGCATTACCCGGCAGTCAAGGCAGTTTGCGATCCAGCTGTTAAACAGTAAACGGGTTGTGGTCGTTCCCGGGTATGCCTTCGGAGAATCCGGGGAGGGATGCATCCGCATTGCCTGTACACGAAACAGACACCTTTTGGACACAGCCATGGACCGGATTCAGTCGTTTCTCGACGATTTTCAAAAACGCTGAAGCTTTTTAGTTTTCCCTTGCACGGTATGGTGACAAGCGATATGTATCAAGGTGTTAAACGATTAAAGGGTACCCAATCAAGGGGCCATCCCCTGCCTAGGAAATTAAGGACCTTTATGAACACGCCCAAGCTTCTTTACAAACCGACCGAACTTTTCAACAAAAAACTTGACCAGGTTAAAGTCACAGACCCGCTGGGATATAAGAAAATTCAAAATGTGATTGATCGGCTGCTTTTAGAGCCAAACAATGCCGATGGCAAAATGACCGGCTTGTACAACGGGCGATTAAAAAAATATGTGGGACGACGGGATTACCGAATCATTTACTACTGGTGCCTGTTATGCCGCAAGGAAAACCGAAGACTCGACAAGAAGTGCGATGATTGCGAGTCAATCCCCGATAACAGCGCTATTTTTTTTGACCTTTATCACAAAAAAGACAAAAAAAAATTCAAACGGATATAGAAAACAACCGGGAGCACCGTTGGGATTCAAACAAAAGATAAAAAGCGATGTCTCCCCTTTGATTTTTTCTCATGAATGGCTATCTGGGTTCAAGCGGGCTGAACAATATTTACAGAAAACGGCATCGGTGCCATGACCATGCGCCATGCATTCCGGGCAGGCTTGCGTGGAGACTTTTTTTTGAGTCGCAAGGCTCAATTCCGCGGTAATAATCCCAGTTGGCACAGCCAGAATGGCATATCCCAGGATCATGATCAACGAAGCCAGTGCCTGGCCCGGGTTTGTTTTTGGTGATATATCTCCGTATCCAACGGTAGTCATGGTCACAATGGCCCAGTAAACACTCCTGGGAATGCTGGTAAACCCATTATCTTCCCCTTCAATCAGGTACATGAGAGAACCGAAAATAATCACCAGGGTTAAAAGGGTCATCATAAACACTATGATTTTTCGTCGGCTTGCCCGGAGAGCCCGGATCAGAATTGAAGCCTCCCCAATATAACTTGCCAGTTTAAAAACCCTGAAGACCCGGAGTACCCGAAAAACTCTTATCACAATCAGATATTGACTTCCAGGTACAAACAGACTCATATAGGTCGGTAAAATTGCCAGAAGATCTACCAGGCCAAGAAAACTTGTGGCATATCGCAGCGGTTTTTTGACACAGATCAGCCTTAAAATGTATTCCACGGTAAATAAAAGGGTAAACCCCCATTCCACCTCGTAAAGATAAAAGCCATAATGGGTTTTAAAGGCAGACACACTGTCAAGCATCACCACCACCACACTTGAAACAATGGAAAGGATGAGAATGACATCAAACCATTTACCGGCTAGTGTATCTGCCTCAAAAATAATTTCATGGAGAGTATACTGGAACCGCCGAAAATCTGTTAATCGGTTTTTCATTGACAATACTCCCCTAGGCCGAAACCCTTGAATTCACAATCATCCGGCATCAGAAAACCAACTCAACTTTCGGACTTTGACTTTGATGATCGGGGTCAGGCTTGGGTTATTGTGCTTTTGATAAAATCTTGCCCCCATTTCTAAGCCGAACAAAAGTACAATAATGCAAGCCTGACACCATGTGCGAGAGTTGAGTAAACTAATATATTATTATATCAAGTACATGCCACTATAGAACAATTTTATAACCATATCCATAGGTGGACTGAATTATTTTTTCCCCTGGAAGATAAACGCCAATTTTCTTTCTTAAATTTTTAATATGAAAATCTATGGTTCGTTCATACCCGTCATAGTTGTATCCCTGAACCTTTTCAATCAGCTGCGCCCGTGTAAAAACCCGGTTTGGACTTTCCAGTAAAACTGAAAATATATCAAATTCGCTGGGCGTCAGGCTCAGCTCATTTCCGTTAATTTCTGCAATACGGGATGTTTTGTTTAATTGCACAGGGCCAAGGGCCAAAACATCGTCGGATGATTTTTTAAAGGTCCTTCGCAGCACCGCATTCACCCTGGCTACCACCTCCCTGGGACTGAATGGCTTGCAGATATAATCATCCACCCCCAGTTCAAAACCAATGATCCGGTCAACTTCTTCGACTTTTGCCGTGATCATGATAATGGGAACGTCAGAAAACTTTCTAACCTCCCTGCAAACCGTTTTTCCATCCAGACGGGGAAGCATGATATCCAGAAGAATCATGGATAAATTTTGGGTTTTGACAAAAGAGACCACTTCGTCTCCACGGTCCAGAATCGAAACCCGGTAGCCTTCCCGGATCAGGTAATCTTTTAAAATTTCAGCTATATCAGATTCGTCCTCAACAATGAGCACCTGTTCATTGGACATGATTCATTCCTATTGATTTATAATTTATATCTACCCATGGCGTTTAGACGTGTAGTGGCAGTTCGATCACTATCTTTAAACCACCCAAGGGGGAAGGATGGGCGTCAATGCTCCCCTGGTGAAGGCCGATCACCTGTTTGCAGATACTCAATCCAAGGCCGCTTCCCCCAAGGGATCGATTCCTGGATTGCTCAACCCGGTAAAGACGCCGAAAAATTGACACCAGGGAGTCATTGGGGACACCAGGAGCCGAGTCCTCAAAGATTAGAACGACCCGATCTTTTTTCACCCCATGGGAAATGCACAAACGTCCGGGAGAATCCGTGTATTTAAGCGTATTTTCAAGTAAATTACTGAAAACTCGTTTTAAAAGAACGGCATCTCCTTTGACTTCAATATTTGTATCACCTGTCCAGTCTCGTTGGATCTCGATATTCTGCTTCTCCATCTGGATTAAAAAGGTTTCCAGGGTCAGGTCAAGGGTATCCAACAGACGGATCGGTTTTAAAAACAAGGCCAGATTGTCAGAGTCGGCTAAAGAGATTAAATGCAGATCGTTGACCAGTTTTTTCAACCCCAGGACGTCTGTATGCAGCGAATTAAGAAATTCCGGAGTCATCAAACGGATACCATCCTGCAGGGCTTCTATTTTACTGAGAACAACCGCTACCGGGGTTCGCAATTCATGGGAAATATCTGAAATCCAGTTTTTCCGTAAGGTCTCATACTGTTTGAGCGTCTGGGCCATCTGGTTGAAATCATCGGCAAGCCCACCTAACTCGTCCCTTGAATTCACCCTTATTTTTGTATTAAAATCAAATTTACGCATGGCCCGCGTTCCCCGGGCCAGTTCCTGAATAGGGGACAAAAGCTGTCTGGTTACAATATATGAAATTATCAATGCCAACCCGAGCACACCCAGGCCAATGATATAGAATGACTGGGTCTGGGCTGCCAGAAATTTCAACTCAATGGGTTTTATCATTTCAGGACGGTTTTTGAACCCCAGCCATCCAACGGTTGCACCGTCAAGGGAAATGGGCTCGAAATTAAACAGGTCCCCCTCTTCATACATTCCTGCCACATATTGCTTGTCTGCATCAAAAAGGCATAGGCGACGATGGAGAGAAAACGGACCCAAAGGCTGGGGGGGCATTCCGGATATGGGATGGTTCGGAGGCGTATCAAAAGGCGGCGGCGTGTCGCCAGGTCCCATCTCATCGGGGCGTGATTGGGATAAAAGCCTGTGCCAGGCTTGTTCATTGTCCTGATAGGCATCCCATCCTGAATGCTGCTGGTAACTTTTTTTGAGCAATTCCAGCATCTTTGTCTGTTTGCCCATCTCAGCCCCATTGACATATTGAATGAAATTTTTACGAACATTGATTTGCAGGACACTGGCCATAAGCAACAGGCTCAAGCCGGATGTGGTCAAAAGGGTGATAAAAATTTTATATTTAAATTTCATGGGTTGATTTCTTCTTTCTATGGTATGAAATGCCGGGTAAACCAGGGTTTGAATTACACTCTTTTTTGTGGCCGGGCCAAAGGTAAAACACATGCCTCCATGGTGATTATTTTTTAAGCATTCAACTTTCTGACCTCACTTTTGATGATCGGGGTCATGCTTGTGTTGTTGTATTTTTGACAATATCTTGCCCCTATTTCTAAGCTGAACAAAAGTGCAATAATGCAAGCTTGCCTCCCATGTAAACAGCCAATCCCGAAAGTTGAGTTAAGCAGATAAAACGGGTTATTATTATTACAAAACCAGACCGAATTCAAGACACCCGGAACAATACTCTACTTATCCACACATTTCCTTTTCTTGAAGCATACAACGAACTTTTGTTCGGCCTGGCATAAGCGGTTGATTGATACCTAAGAATTATAGGTGAAATTCTTTCACATCATGGGTGCTTGAAAAAAAGGTGTCCGGTTCATCCATAAATCGCTTTCAGCAGACATCCTGTCTTCCAGAATAAGGGAAATCTTGAATAAGACATACCCCTCCCCGGGAAATAACCGGCCAAGAGTCTTATCGTCATTTTTTTTAAAAAAGCTGTTTCAACCATAATTTTACTGTACTTTTTTTAAAAAAAGGATATGGTCTAAATAGATTCTTTTTTATTCTTTTATATGAAACACTCGCCAAAGCATTGCAAACAAAGGCGTTTCATCATTCGTTGTGGCCAAAGCAGATACCTCGCTCCGGCCGTGCCGGTTATAAGAAACGTCCACCAAAGTAATTCAAACAGCGGCGTTTCATCTGATGAGACATTGCCGAGGAATCCCCCGGCAAGAGTAAATCCTAAATTTTATAAGAGGAGGATGAGATGAAAATCGGGACGAAATCTTTAATATCGTACTTAGTTATGCTGTTTTGCGCGCTGGCATTGTCGGCCTGCGCGACCGGCCCTAAAAAGGGCACCACCATGATGCAAAAAATGGCGGAAATTCAGAACCAGGAAAAGGTACTCGCAGAGCAAAAACAGGCCCTTGAGGCGCAGAAAGAACAATTGGCTCAAAAGAGTGCCGGTTTCAATTCCCTGGAGAGCGAATTAGCCCAAAAAGAGCAGATCCTCTCCCAGAAGGAACAAGAACTGGCCATGGCCAAAAGCGCTGCCCAGAAAACAGATATGGCATCTGCCGACCTGTTTCCCCCCAACGCAAAGCCCGGTGAATGTTATGCCCGAATCTTCATTCCCAGCAAATACACCTACAAAACTGAAACAGTTCTAGTGCACGACCCAATAGAAACGATTAAAATTATCCCGGCCCGTTACGAAACCGTTGAAGAAACGGTCCTGATAAAGGAAGCCAGTACAAAACTGGTCGTGGAGCCGGCTCAATACAAATGGATTGAAGAGACTAAGACAATTTCCCCGGCTAAAACCCAGCTGGTTCAGGTGCCGGCGGTTTATGAGACGGTCACTGAAAAGGTCCTGGTCCGTGAAGCCCATACCGAATGGAAAAAAGGCAAGGGTCCGATTCAAAAGGTGAATGAAACCACCGGTGAAATCATGTGCCTGATTACGGAACCCGATGTTTACAAAACAGTCACCAAACAAATATTAAAAACCCCTGCCTCCACCCGGGAAGTAATCATTCCTGAGGTCACCAAAACCATCAAGAAAAGGATAATGGTATCTCCGCCCACAACCAGGGAAATCGTAATCCCAGCAGAATATGGTAAGGTAAAGACTACCCGACTGGTCTCCGAGCCCACATCTGAAAAAATCACCAAACCTGCTGTCTATCAAACCATTAAACGACGGGTGATGACCAGTCCCGGACATATGGAATGGACACAGATTCTGTGCCAGACCAATATGACTGAGTTCAAGATCACCAGGATTCAAAACGCTTTGGTTAAAGCCGGTTATGATCCCGGCCCCGTTGATGGCGTTATCGGAACCCAGACCATGGCCGCTGTCAATAAATTCCAGGCAGATGCGAAACTGGCCATAACCAAGTACCTGACCATTGAAACCCTCCAGGCACTTAAGGTTAAGCCCTAATCCCATCGTCTTGTTTTAAAAAATGCACATCCCCTGCCCACCGATTCCGGGGGATGTGTTTTTTAATTTTCTTTGCATCCCTTTCCATACCCAAAAATATATACATGTGACATCCTTATTCCACCTAAAAGTTGCATTCCTTCCCCGGTTTATATTGTCTGGAAAAACACCCTTGACAATGTCGTAAAAGTGCGCAAGACTTTTTTCGATTAATCAGCCGCAATCAAGGTTGAAAAGCCAATGGTTATGATACACTTGGCAAAAATTTTATCAAATCAACATGACCGGAGAGAGGTCTCTGCTCCGGTCGCAACGAATGCTGAAACGCCTCCGGTTGCATTGCGTTGGCAAAAGTTAGATATAAAGAAACCAAAGGATTTGTTTTGTGTAACACCTAACCAAAGGATTATTACCATGAAAAAAAGCTTCTTTCTTGCCTCGTTTGTTTTGATATCTGTTTTACTTTTATCAAACACCTCTGTTGCCGTTGACCTCGGCATCATGACCGGAAGTGAAAAGGGAACCTACTACCAGTTCGGCCTTGACATGATGGCGCTTGGAAAGCAGCATGGATTTAATCTTAATGTTTACAATTCAACCGGATCTGTTGAAAATATCTATGCGGTGTACAACAGACCAAGAACCCAGATGGGAATTGTTCAGTCCGATGTACTTGCCTTTGTGGTCAAGGTTAAGTCCGATGCCACCTTAAAACGAATTGCAAGGAAAACCAAAATGATCTTTCCCCTTTACGATGAGGAGGTTCACCTTCTGGCAAGGACTGGTATTAATATTTTTGACGATCTTGAGGATAAACGGGTCGCCATTGGCAAGGAAGGAAGCGGTTCTTTTCTGACGGCAAAGCTGCTTTTTGAGCTGTCTGGGATAATGCCCCAAACCACCGTTTCCGTGGGAACCTTGGAAGCGATTACCATGTTAAAGCAGGGAGAAATTGACGCCATGTTTTATGTGGCAGGGTTTCCTGTGAAACTTTTTGCCGAGAATGTAATCATGGACGACAACCTTCACCTTGTGACCATCACCAACAAGAGTATAACTGAATTTTACCCCGAGACCGTGATTCCTCCCAAGACCTATGCATGGCAGGAAAAAGAGGTTAAAACCATTGCTGTGAAAGCGGTTCTGGTCTCATTTGATTTCAGGAGAAACAATTGTGAGAATGTGGGGTCGTTTGCAGCAATGGTCTACGAGAATCTTGACTGGCTAAAACAGAATGGACACGCCAAGTGGAAGAGTGTGGCATTAGACTACCCCCTTAAGGGATGGCGTCAGTATGACTGTGTAAAAAAACATCTCAAACATTCCAGGGTGGAAATTGAGCCTGCGGGTGATGGGAATCCGCTTCTTAAAGCCATTAAAGAGATCCTGTAACTGCCGATGTATCGGAATCATTTCAATCTGACAAAAAAGCCCTTCAGCATAAGTTCAGACCCTGAATTTCTGTGGCTTGGCCCATGCCATGCCAAGGTACTTGCCTCCCTGACCCTTGCCCTGGACAGGGGAGGGGTTCTGGTTTTAACCGGGGATGTCGGAACCGGCAAAACAACCCTTGTGAACACCATTGTCCAGGGCCTGCCCCCCAGCGTTCACACGGCAAAACTCCCAGACCCCTGCTTTGAAATGCATCTGCTCTTTTCAACGATTGCCCAGGACCTGGGATTTGAGTTCCACAACGAAAGAAAATTTGAAACCATTCTGGCCAGATTTCTTGAAAAGATCCTGCTTTTAAATGAGCGATGCCTGGTGATTGTTGACGAGGCCCAGCGCATCGGAAACAGGTTCTTAAAAGCCCTTTATTCATGGCAGGATCTGGGCAACGGTAACCTTCCCATAACGGTGCTTCTTGTTGGACAGAACGAATTTGATGAAATGTTGCCCTTGTTTAACAAGGGGCGATTTCTGGAAAAAACAACCCTTAACCAGAAACTTGTTCCTTTAAGCCAGGAAGAGACAGCGGACTATGTTCGATTCAGGATGCTGCACTCCGGAACCGAGAATGAAATTTTTTCTGAAACAGCCCTTAACGATATCGCTACTATTTCTAAGGGCTACCCGAGGATGATCAACATCCTGTGCGATCATTGCCTCCTGATCGCACACAGGGAGAAACTTCAAAAAGTTGACAGCTCGATTGTAAAAATTGCGGCTAAAAAGCTTCTTTTACCCCAGGAAATCCATTCGCTGTCTTCTGGAAAAGATAAAACAGATAAAACCCCAGACCCAGGCCGTCGCCTCTGGGTCATGGCTTCCATGCTTTGCCTGGGAGTTATCCTCATCATCGCTTTTTTCATTATCCCTGATTCCCGGTATAAAAATTTCAAAAGACACCTGTTCCCTGTTCCCGAATCTAGGTTTAAACCGCCAGTGGATGCTGCTGGGTCTGTGGCGGAAGTACCCAGGGAAAAAGTCCTCGACAAACCCGTTCTGAAACAGGCAGAGGCTATGAAACCAGACGCCAAAGTACTTATTGTTCCCAAGGCCAGGGAGAGTGTAAAAGACTTTGTTGATGAGGTATTTAAAGGAGTGGAACGCAGGATGCTCCAGTCCCGGGACGAGCCGGTGATAGCAGCAGACCGTCCCACGGGCAAAGAGTCTATCCAAAAGAACAAACCCATGTCCAAAACCATTGAACAAGGGAATCCGGACTTAGACGCACCTGACCCGGGTGATGTCATTACATGGCTACTTGAAAGGAAAGACTCGACAAATTAAATTCATCGAAATCGGCTTGGCACCGCATGGTTCAGGCGGGTATAAAAAAGGCCCCCAGAGAACTTCCAGGGACCTTGCAGAAGGATTAACAACCTTTCCACGTGTCAAGGAGAGGGTATTTATCCACCCACATTTCCACCTTCAAGGTTTTTCCATGCCCGGTCAACACTGCTTCCAACTGTTCCAAAAAGATCATCCAGTTCATTTTTCAACGGTGACCAGTCTGAGGGGCATTCATTATTCAACTGATCCACACGCATCTGGGCTGCAACGACCTCTTGATCCAGCTGTCCGATTAATGGCAAAATTTTTTCCTTTTCAGCAGATCCATAGGTATCTGCTACCTTTTTCATCGCTTCTAATTTTTCTTTCCAGGCGCTTACTTCAGCCAGCATTGCTTTACAATAATCTTTTACTTCCATGACATCTCCTTGTTCTTTCAGATTGATAAAAAGAGCTAACACCATCCACGAATTTCATTTCATTTTCTAAGGTGAGAGATAGTCAATAAATCAGATCAGATAAATCTTGATGGGAATTTCTTCTGAGCATGTACAGGAAAACAAAAACAAATCAATATGATATATAATCGCACATATATTAAAAACATGCAACCGCCTGACGATTTTTTTGGTAAAATCAACAGGTCCAGAGTTTAACCGGGATTAAAAGGGGGGGGGGACGAATCATCTGTTTATAGGTTATACCCATCATTAACCCCACCGTTTCCCCGGATTGAAAAAATCGAGTCCGGTATTAATTTAATCCTAATCTGGACAAAACACGTTTTAACGGCGAGAAACAAAATCGAAAAAGGATAAATGACGAATAAAAGAATTGACGATTACATTGAAAGAGTTAATCCTAATAAAAAACGATATTAGAATCATACATGATTAACGATGGGGTGATTTTGGACATTTATCTCGATAAAATCAGCAAGTCACACACAGACAGCAATGCCCATCGATTGTTATTCAACAATATGGACGCCCGGTTTGAATCGGGTCAATTTAATGTGATCATTGGTAAGAGTGGTGTGGGAAAGAGCTCCCTGCTCAACCTGATCAGCGGGATAGACCTGCCGGATAAAGGTCAGATTCGCATGGGCGATTCAAACTTGTCTGCAATGACGGATACTCAACGAACCATTTTCAGACGAAAGCATATCGGTTTCATCTACCAGTTTTTCAACCTCATCCCTGTGCTCACGGTCATGGAAAACCTTACGCTGATCAGTGAATTAGATGGAAAGCCCAAAAAAGCATACCTGAACCGTGCACAGGAGCTGTTAAAAACAGTCGGGCTCTTTGACCGAAAAAACGACTACCCAGACACACTCTCCGGCGGTGAACAGCAGCGGATTGCCGTGGTCAGATCCCTGGTCAATGAGCCGGAAATCATTCTTGCCGATGAACCCACAGGTAACCTTGACCTGAAAACAGGCCGTTTGGTCCTTGAGCTCATATCTGAACTGACCATAAAAAACAAAAATACCCTTGTCATGGTGACCCACAGCCCCGAAGCTGTTGACTATGCGGATCAGGTCTTCAGAGTTGAAAACCAGACATTGGTCCTTGAATCCAGCAAATTGAGCCGCTGATGATTATCAGCCCCATGATCAAGATATGGTTCAGACAGGTTCGCAGGCATATTCTGCGGACTATTTTGCTGGTGTTCGGAATTGCCCTGGGGGTTTCCGGTGTCGTGGCCATAGACATTGCCAAAACCAGTGTCAGTAAGTCTTTTGAACTATCCACTACGGCCCTGACATCTCGATCAACCCATCAGATTATGGGCAATAATTTCAAAATACCACAATCTCTTTTTACACAGCTGAGAACCGATCTGGGTATTCATCGTTCCGCACCTGTGATCACCTCCCCTGTTTCAGTCAAAGAGTTGAACAATACATCCCTGATGCTGATGGGGATTGACCCTTTTTCTGAAATGGATTTCAGAAATTTCAGCATCCGGACAACCCCTGGCGTTGGGGAGAAGAGCCTTGCAGGCCTTTTAGATCCATCGCCAGGCATTCTCTTGTCCCAGGTTTTTGCAGCTCGCTATGGGTTGAGCCCGGGGGATCCGCTGACCCTGACCTTTGGAACCCGGCAGGCTCGTGTACTGATATCCGGACTCCTCGACAGCGACGATGCGGGCACCAATGCAGTCTTTGAAGGCCTAATTCTGGCCGACATTTCCCTTGCCCAGGAGATCCTGGGATTTCAAGACAGCATCAGCCGGATTGATCTGATTCTGTCCGATGAAACCATGGCCACAAAAGTCCGAAGCCTGCTGCCCCAGGGAACGGTACTGGTGGAAACAGGCCGGCAGAACCAGGTGATCAGACGGCTTTCTAAATCCTTTGAGACCAGTTTGACGGCATTTTCCATGCTGGCCCTGTTCATGGGAATTTTTCTAATCTACAACGCGGTTTCCTTCTCAATCGCCCAGCGGCAGAAACTCAA
Organism: Desulforapulum autotrophicum HRM2; assembly: GCF_000020365.1. Lineage (NCBI taxonomy): Bacteria > Pseudomonadati > Thermodesulfobacteriota > Desulfobacteria > Desulfobacterales > Desulfobacteraceae > Desulforapulum > Desulforapulum autotrophicum. Next base: position 4,812,160 of record NC_012108.1, read on the forward strand.
TGGGACACTGCGTGCACTAGGCGCCACAAGGGTCGATATCTTTTATGCTGTCATGGTTGAGGTGATGGCCTATGCACTCATCGGATCTTTTATAGGCGTGTACCTTGGTATCCTCCTTGGTAAAGCAGCTGTGCTGGCTGTTTGCAGCACAGTGTCAGACATGTATTTTGTTTTAACCGTCAGCAAGACCCATATCGCCGGCGCGACACTCCTGAAGGGCGTTCTGGCGGGAATTATCTCTGCCGTTACGGCCGCTTTTTTCCCGGCATTGACAGCTGCCGGAACACTTCCCATCACCCTGATGCACCGGTCATCGGCTGAAAGTGCATTAAAAAGACATATTCCCCAGCTCACGATTCTCGGGTGCCTCATTATCTGTGCTGCTGTTTTGACCCTCATGGGATTCAATGTTCGTCCAGGTTATGACTTTGGCTGCGTATTCCTTATTTTCCTGGGAGCGGCACTCCTGTCGCCCATGGTGATCCTGTTGATGGTCAGGGCTATGGAAATAACCGCAAAACCGTCCGCTGGAATATTGACAAAAATGGCCTTGAGAAACATTGTTCGGTCTTTGAGCCGGACCAGCGTTCTGATCGCCTCTTTAATGGTTGTTACATCGGTCTATATCGGTATTGACATCATGACCGGCAGTTTCAGACTTTCCATTATTGACTGGGTGGACGGCCACATCGGTGGCGATATCCATGTGTCCTCATCTGATCACCTGAACCGTTCATTGCGCCCTGCACTCCTGGAGGAAATCCAGGCCCTTCCATCGGTATCTGCCGTGTCGGCCTATAATCTTCACCGAATTTTTTCCCGGACATCGGGGGAAGTTCACATATTTTCCTACCTTTCAGATTTTTCCAAAAAAAAATGGACATGGACAGATAGCGGTCAAGAAAAAATCGACTCCCTGTTAGAACAGGGCTGGATCGTTGTTTCTGAGATCTTTGCCCAAAGAAATCAAATTCAACCCGCCAGGGGCGTCACCGTGGTTCTGGAAACGGTTGATGGACCCAAATCGTTTAAAATTGCAGGCATCTTCAGGGATTTTTTCATGGGAGGGGGGCGGATCATCGTCAACCGTGAATCCATGCAACGATTCTGGAATCATGAAGATATCACAGCAATGCAGGTCTTCTTAAAGCCAAACCAGCCCATTGAACCTGTGATGTCAAGTATTCGTTTGTTTGAACCTGAAGACTCAAGGCTTAAAGTGGTTTCAGGGGCATCCATCAAACAAAACATCCTTGGGGTGTTTGACAGAACCTTTGTAATCACGTCTGCCCTGCAGATACTGACCGCCATCGTGGCCTTGACCGGCATTTTGAATTCCGTCATGGCCCTGCTGCTTGAGCGAACAAGGGAGTTGGGTGTCCTGCGGGCCTGCGGTGCTGAAAGATATCAGATGGGCAAACTTTTATTGCTGGAATGCGGTCTGTCTGGACTCATCTCCGGCATAATGGCCCTGCCCCTTGGCCTCTGTCTGGCCTGGATGCTGATCCATATTGTCAACGAACGGTCATTTGGATGGACCTATGACATGGTCATTTCACCAGGCGTGTTTGTTCAAGCAGTGTCACTTGCCTGTCTTGCCGCCGTGGTCGCCGGTATTTTCCCAGCTGTCAGAGCCGGTAGAACCGATATTGGAAACGCCCTTCGCATGGAGTAGCAACAGATGAAACCAATCCTTGCACATATTATCATTGCAGGTCTTCTGGCTTTCACAGCTTCCGGCTGTAACCGGCCACCTGAACCGGAGAGAATTAATATCGCCAGGGTCCTTTCATCCACTGAACCAGCGGGCTGTTTCGACACGGCCAAATCGTCCATTGACATTGAATTGCCCAAGGATGCCGGGCCCCATGATGCCTTTAAGACTGAATGGTGGTACTATACCGGAAACCTTGAAACCAGCAGGGCAAGACATTTTGGATATCAGTTGACCTTTTTCAGGCAGGCATTATCCTGTGAGCCGGTTGGGGGAACGTCCAAATGGCGGACCAGACAATTGTATTTTGCCCATTTTGCCATTACCGATACCCGGAACAATGCCTTTTATTCCAACTTTCGCATGAACCGTCAAAGCCTTGATATTGCCGGAGCAACGAGCCTCCCCTTCCAAGTGTGGATCGATGACTGGCATGTGACACAGGCTGGCACCAATTTAACCCTGGCCGCAAAAGGAGACACCATGAAACTTCAGCTAACGCTGACCGCTGAAAAACAGGTTGTATTCCAAGGCAATAACGGGTTAAGCCGCAAAGGGAAAAAGCCCTTTAACGCGTCCTATTACTATTCCATCCCACGGCTTGAAACCCACGGAACCGTATCCATCGGTACCGACAAATATCAAGTCAAGGGAAAGACCTGGTTTGATCATGAATGGAGTACCAGCGCTCTGGGAGACGATATTGCAGGATGGGACTGGTTTTCAGCCCATCTGGACGACGGTCGAGATCTCATGATCTGCCAGATCAGGCAAGCCGACGGGGCCCCCAATGGATATGGGTTTGGCAGCCTCTCCCGTTCAAATGGGACATATGAAATCCTGTCTGAAGCCCAGTTTTCCATTCGTGCCCTCCGTCAATGGAAAAGCCCGACAACGGGCAACCAATATCCCAGTCTCTGGGACATTAAACTGCCGGATCATGGCATTAACCTCAGGGTAACACCGGTGATACAGGACCAGGAACACACCCACATGATGGCCTATTGGGAAGGGGCCGCAAGATTTAAGGGCAAGGGAATTAATGGGTTGGGATATGTGGAACTGACCGGTTACCAGGGGCGCTAGTTTAGAGTGGGTTGCATGGGCAGAATTTGACCGATATCCATCACCGAAAAACACGAGGCAGCGGCCACTGCCAGAAAGCCTATCACGAGCACCAGGCCACAGGCGTTTCTCAAAAAGCTCATCAATCCAGGTCTCCGGTTTCACAGGTCACGATCCCCAGGTATCCGTCCACGGTCACCCGGTCGCCAGTCCGGACCAGACGGGTGATGTCAGGCGCTCCGGTGACACAGGGCAGACCATATTCCCGGGCAATGATGGCCCCGTGGATCAGCATTCCGCCCCGCTCTTCAACCACGGCAGCTGAAAGGGGCACCACAAAGGTCATGTTGGGATCAACCCCCTTGCAGACCAGGACCTCTCCCTGTTTAAAGTCCAAAAGGTCCTCCGGGTTTAAGATGACCCGGGCCCGCCCCTTCGCAATACCCGGACCTGCAGGGTGCCCGACCACCTGGCGAGCCTTGAGCCAGAGAGACGACGAGTCGGGTTCCGTTTGTTTGTTCCCGCATTCCTGCCTGGGCCCAGGCGGGCTCGACAATGCCGAAACAGATGTCAACAGTTTCCGGTCACCAAGGTCAAGATCCGGTTCTGCCAGTCTTGCCTGCCCTTCCCGGACAGCGTCAAACAGGCAGGCCTCAATCTTTCCCAGATGAAGATTATCGTCATCCCTGAGGCGAAAGCTTTCCCGGCCCAGTTCAAGCACCTCCTGTGCAAAGCGCTTCTTTTCCGGTTCAAAGCGGTCCAGGTACGCTGCCTTGAGGGTTTGAATATCCGGGCCCGTCGTTTTTTTCTCCGGCAATGACGGCATCCGGGCAAATTCAAGAATCAGCCGGACCAGGGCGAATGATCCCTGGTGGCATTCGCCCGAACCGGTCGTATGGCAGGCCAGATCGCCAAATTCCGAGATAAATTCAGCCAGCAGAGCCATAAACGGATGGTCTTTTTCAAGTTCCAGACCGGCGGACAGCTTTGACGCCAGGCCGTCGTCCCTTTGAATCAGATGGGCCATTTGTTCAAGCAGACGGTTACGTTCAATACTCTTGAGACTGGTTTTTTCAAGGAGCTTCATGAACTCGTAGGGGTCATCGGGCCGGACCGCATCATTGTAAACCTGTCCGAAAAGCCTTATGCCATGAGCAAAGGGAATGAAATCAGCCCAGTACACCTTGACCCAGTGATCATAGCATTCCTGACGGCGTTTAATTTCCCGGGTAAGCTGGCCTACGGACAGTTCCTGGAAATTTAACTGGCCCATTTCATGGGCAGCCCGGATCATTTCAGGAATCAGACAGGTGTTGATTTTTTCGTACAGGGCCTTTAAATTTTCATGGCTGCGGTGCAGGCTTAAATACCAGGACCGTTTGTCGTCGGTTCCCTCTAGTCCCCCACTGGTGATCGGCCTTGCCTGGAGGACCACCAGCTGGTTTTTACTGAATGTCCACTCCATATCCTGGGGTTTGCCAAACAGAGTTTCAAGGGTTTTTCCCGTCTCCCAGACTCGATGGACTTCCCCGTCATTCAACGGCGGCTGCTGGCTCATCTTTTCCGACAGATCCGCAAAATCAACACCTTGGGCTGCGGGAACAGCAAGCCGATTCCGGATCGGTTCCACGTGGCTTAAAATACGGCCCGAGGATCGGTTCAACACCCAGCGATCGGGTTCAATGTCGCCATCAACAAGGGCCTGGTTCAGGCCATACACGGATTCAATAACCGATTCGGCAGAATTGGCGGGATTCATGCCAAAAAAGATCCCGGACCTGTCGGATGCGACCAGCGCCTGTATGACCACCGCCATCTGACTCCTATGGATGTCAAGTCCCAGCTCTTTGCGATATAAAAGTGCCGCATCCGAATAAAGCGACGCCCACACCAGCTGAACATGCTTGATAATATGTTCGGTTCCCATGATGTTCAGAAAAGAGGCATGGATGCCCGCAAAAGAGCTTGCTTTGTCATCCTCCCCGGGGGCCGAGGATCGAACGGCAACAGGGGTGTCGCCACAGTGCAGCAAGATCAGCTGCCCGAGATCCGCCCTTATGTCCTGGGGAATGGGCGTGGTTAGAAACAGGTTCCGGACCCGAAGGGAGATATCCCAGATTTCCTCCCACCGCATTTTTTCCAGCGGTTTTCTGTTAATCTCAAAAAGAATCCTGTCTTTGAGACGGGTATGGGCAAGATAATCCTCATATACCCGGCAGGGGATGCAAAAGGTCCGGGGAACCGTGACCCCCTGTTCATGAATTTTTGCCAGGCAAAGGGCCTTTCCCCCGACCTGGCTGATCCCTGCGGCCATGAATTCTTTGATCGACAGGAGCGGTTTCATGGCATCATCCCAAGTTCAACGACATTTTGAAACTGGTTCACCATGAAGTACCGGTTCATGGTCACGCATACAAGGGCTGTTGTCGGCGCGGATGAAAATCCTTTCAAATGAGGGTGTTTTTTTAAAAATACCCCTAAAAAGTTGCGGGGATCGGATTTTTCAACAACCGAAGCCGTCCCAGTACCTGTCACCGATATGGCATTATAGATATCCTCCGCCTGGTTCCGGCTGTTGTTAACCAGGATGGCGACTTTGGGATTGATTGTCAGATGTTCGTATTTTCGCGTGGTGTTGGGGGTTAAAAACAAGATCTGTTCAAGATCTTCACTTGCTGCAAAGGCAACAAGGCTGGCATAGGGCTGGTCATTTTTCTGGGTTGAAAGAACGGCAAGCTGTTGAGAATCAAACAAGGCGGTTATCTGTTCCAGTGAAGTTTTCCTGTGATCATCCATGGGTTGTCCTTGGCCCTTAAAATGTCCGGGCAGATTATTCTTCCGGTGATTGGTATGCTTTTTATGGTACCCATCGAACTGGGCTGCAGGCTTTAAGAAATTAGTCCCCTACAAATTACTTTAAATAATAGTAAAAACCTATATACTCAAAGGGATGATGTCAATGTGATTGTTTGTCTTGCTAAAAACGCCAATGGTTCACTTTCAATACAAAACAGGAGGATAGCATGCTGGAACCTATTAAAATCGGGATCAGTTCCTGTCTGCTGGGAAACAAGGTGCGATACGATGGCGGACACAGCCATGATCGTTTTCTCACACAGACCCTGGGTCTATTTACCGAATATGTCCCTGTGTGTCCGGAAGTTGAATGCGGGATGCCCACACCAAGGGAGGCGGTCCGACTGGTGGGAGATCCGGAGAATCCAAGACTGATGACCCAGAAAACGGCCGTGGATAAAACAGACCAGATGAACGTCTGGATCAAAGGTCGTCTGGAGGAACTGGCCAGGGAAGATCTATGCGGTTTTATTTTCAGAAGCAAATCGCCCAGCAGCGGGTTGTACCGTATCAGGGTTTATGGTGAGGACGGCAGCATCACAAAAAACGGCACAGGACTCTTTGCACGTGCTTTCACCAAGGCCTTTCCAAGGGTACCGGTTGAAGAGGCCGGCCGCCTGAATGACCCGAAGTTAAGGGAAAGTTTCATTGAAAATATTTTTTCCCTTCAACGATGGCGAAAGCTTTGCAGTCAGAATATGACCTTGGGAGGTCTTGTGGACTTCCATACCCAGAATAAGTTGCTGATACTTTCCCATAACCAGGGGCTATACAGACAGATGGGTAAACTTGTCGCCCACGGGAAAGACGTTGATATTGATCAGTTGTTTGACATGTATGAGGAGCTTCTCCTAAAGGCATTAAGTCTTCAAACCACATTAAAAAAAAATATTAATGTCCTGCAACACATCTTGGGATATTTCAAAAAAGACCTCAGCAATGATGAAAAACAGGAACTGCTGACAATTATTGACAAATACAGATCCGGTTATGTTCCTTTAATCGTGCCCATTACCCTGATAAAGCATTATGTGATGAAATATGATCAGCCCTGGTTGAAGATCCAGACCTATTTGAATCCCCACCCATTTGAACTCAAGTTAAGAAATTATTTTTAATCCAACAATATAGGGGGCAGCTGTCATCATAAAGCTGTCCAGCAATACCTGCATCAACAACGGCATGAAACCTGTTAAGATCAACAACCTCCGGCAGAGCCGGAGGCTTATAGTTTTGATGCCAATACCGCAGCGCCAATGGCACCATTTTCCTGGGGATACGCCCCGACAAATAGTTTCATCCCGATATGCTTTTCAAGGGCTGCCACCATGCCGACATTTCTGGCAACCCCGCCTGTCATGACAACAGGGGCCTTGATTTTGACTTTCCTAGCTAAAATGGCCACACGGGCGGCTGCAGATTCGTGGATACCGGCGATAATGTCCTCTCTGTTTTCCTGGTTTGCAATCATAGAAATGACTTCGGATTCAGCAAATACCGTGCAGATACTACTGATTTTAGCGGGTTTTTCAGCCCTGAGGCTGAAGTCTCCCAGTTGATCTAATTCCACTTCCATGGCATTGGCCATGACCTCAAGGAATCGGCCTGTTCCGGCAGCACATTTATCGTTCATGGCAAAATTTACCACCTGTCCGGATGCGTCCAGCAGAATGGCTTTGCTGTCCTGGCCGCCCACATCAATAATACCCCGGATCTCTGGATTCATAAAATAGGCACCAACACCATGGCAAATAATCTCTGTCAACGCTTTATCTGCAAATGTCACACTGGCACGGCCATAACCCGTTGAAATGATCGCAGCAACATTATTTTTTCTGATTTTTGTTTTTTCCAGGAGTGCATCAAAGACCTTTAGCGCCGCATTCAAGTGGTTGTAGCCGGTCTTTATAATGAGCGTGTCAATGAGCTTTCCATCTTCGATCAAAGCGGCTTTGGCAGTGATCGAACCAATATCAATTCCAGCATAAATCATATGGTTATTGCTCCTTTTAGACCAACGTTCATCTTATCCCTTGTTTTGTTTTATGATTTCCATAAATGCATCAATTCGGGTTTCCACCTGGGACTGTGAAAAATTTCTTGGATCCACCATATCCGCCTCAATCATGAGAACCGGAATGCCAGCCTTTTCCTGGACAATCCCCATGATATCCAATTGCCCAAAGGAGTATGGTTTGCAGGATCTGTTGGAGTGCATGACAAATCCGTCAACATCGTAGAATTTAATCATCTCCAACACCTGATCAGCCATCTGATCCACACCAATGTTAAGATAAATCCGTGTGTATGCCTCTGCCATGGAATCCAGGAACCGGTTTTCATCAATATATTTAATGGTTCCACACCAGGCCGACGTATAGGTATCTGCCACAAGGCAGGCATTGTGTTCGGAAAATTTGCCGGACAGCCATTTGAGTTGATACCAGATCGGCAGGTTATCCCACAAGAGTCTGTATCGTTCACCAGGAACAACGCTGATACCATTCTGGATTCGCTCTTCCATTTCCTGGACAAGTTCCGTGTAAAAATCCACGGCGATCTGGGTTCCCCTCAAGGTTACAATCAGGGCAAGAAAAAAGAAAGCATCAAATGCAGACATGGGAGAGGGTTTATGGGCCGTTGTATTGAGGACTTTCTGCCAGAGTTTTTGTCCTTCAAGGGACAATTTGCCGACAGTGGCCATCTTTTCATGGTTGAATTTTCTTTTGGTTACGACTTCAAGAAATGCAATGTATTCATCAATCTGGGCTCTGACATATTTTGCAATTTCAGGGGTGTAACCGGTATGGCAGATGGGGGTGTCCAGTATGAACAAGGGGACATTATAGAATCTTGCCTGAACCTCATACCACTTTAAAACAGTCCCGCAGATATTGTTACAGCAGATCAGCATATCCGGTTTGGGCAGACCGCCGAGGGGCCCGCCCTTTACAACGGAACACGATATATCGGCCCTTGCATAGGAACAAAGATCTGTGCTGTACCCCATCTCCTCAGCTTTAGTGCAAAGATCTTCACCCATTTTTGCAGAACCGATCATGGCGGCATGGTTTTCCGGATAGACCGGGATAATGTCCATGGCAAGCAACGGCTCCACAGGACCACCCGATGTAATCCAGGCAACGCGTTTATTGTTCTGTCCTGCAGACAGGGCATCAATATAATATGCCGTCATGAGGTCCCGCATTTTTTTTGCGGATTTCATTTTTGCTTTTTGTGCAGATGGATCTGACATGGAAAGATTCCTCGATTATATCATGTGAATAAAAGTTTCAAGGCGGGTGGAAAGTTGACCTAAATTTTCCTGCTGATCATCCATTTCAATGAGCATATTTTTAATCCCTTCATTATCAAGGAATTCCTTTAGGTAAGGATAATCAAAGGCATGGGGGTCACAAAATTTCAACAGCATGAACACAACCCCGTCCGCCTTGTTTTCCCTGGCAAGGGCAACAATATTTTCACCACGGACCACGGGATTCATATGCTTTGCAGGGCAGACAATGCGATCCATGTACCGTTCTGCAATGGCTGTAATGGGGTCTTTATTTTCAAGTATCCGGCCTTCAAACCATCTCTGGCCCGTGCACAGATCATCGCCCACAATAACGGCCCCCGAGGTTTCAAGCATGGCATAGATGCCTGGAGAATCACAGATTGAGCCGGAAAGGACAATCCGTTTTGCTCTGGATTCAGGCGGACTGGTTTTCTCAAGGGTTTCAACAATGAGGGGCAACAATCTGGCAACCTCATCCCGGTCCATCACCATGGCACCTTTCACGATGGAATAAAGATCTTCGCCTTTCAGGATCCCCGGATTCCGGGACTGAAGCTGATATAATTTTGAAAGATGGGAACGGATCAGATTAAATGTTGAAATGGATCTGTTAAGATCGTCATCGGTGATGGTCGTTCCGGCAGCCCTTTCAAGATCCGTTTTAAACCGATTCAGCACATCCTTCATATAGATCTTCGCACTCTGGGTATTGAGTTTAACCGGCAGCACCACATCCCAGAAAAGATCATACTTTCCTTTCATGCGCCAGATGTCACTGAGGCGCTGAATGGAGTCACAGGTGTGGGGAAAAACCGTCCCATCCAGAAAATCAAGTCGCCCGGACAGGCTGTCTTCCAGAACACCCCTCACCAGGGAGCAGCAATATGTCTGGAGATGATCTTCAGCCAGGATAATATCAGACTTGGATGAAAACAGTCGCATGGGATGGAACCCTGCCGCATATATCAGTTCTTCAGGCGCATAGGAACACAGATATCCGACAATTTTCTCGTGACTTTTCTTGATATTTGAAGCCAAGGTGGGAATATCTTTAATGGCATCCCGAAAAATTTTAATTTCTTCCATGGGTTAAATTACTCCTGTATGTTCCATTTATTGTCCTTCGGTTTCTATAACGAACTGCGGTCGGGATGTCAACCACTGCTTGTATATTCTTTAAACCCATGGTATCCAGTACTTTAATTTATCAACACAGCTTTGGGAAAATATGGAAAAAAACAATACACTCATCAAATTAAAGGAAAAAGAACGGGAGTTAAGACAGGTCCTCATTATTGAAGCTGCCCGGGAAGTTTTCGGACAAAAGACCTATGACAAGGCCAGCATGGCTGAAATAGCAAAGGCTGCCGGAATCTCAAAATCTTCCATCTACACCTATTTTAACAGCCAGGAAGAATTATACGCCCAGATTGCATATCAGGATGCCTGTAAATTCATAAAAGAGTTGAACAACAGGATCCTGTCCGCAGGCCCGGATCCTGTCCGAGCCGCCATTGATTATTTTTTGGATTTTTATATTGAGAACGCCTCACAATGGCGAATGGTCACCCACTTTGCCCTCCATGGAAACAACGAGATGGGTGCCGTTGAACAACTCAATAAAACGGGCCGGGAGCTCATGGATGTTTTTGAAATGATGTTTGTCCAGGCCGGCTGCACGTCAAACACCAGGATTATGGCACACACCCTTTTTGCATGTCTTTCAGGTATTTTAATTGCCTTTAGGAACTATCCTGGAAGATCAGAGAAAGACCGCATTACCCACATGAAAAAAATCGGTTCAAGAATAGAAGGCCTGATCAACATTTATATTTCAAATGGATAGCTGCAACTTATCGGAATTGATCATTCTTATTTTTTTTTATATGAAACTCGCTTCGACCGGCCGGCGGAAACGGGTGTTGCCCTTCACTCATTCTCGCAGGCCGTCCATGGCCTGCTCCGAGGGAAATGGCAACTCCTTGAACCTCGTGTCCACCGTTGCCATTTAACCCGTTCAGGGCAACACCCGTTCCCGCCCGCCTACTACTGTCGAGTTTCATGCTTCGTTGTGCCCGCCAGGACATGTGGGTTTATATGAAACACCCACCAAAGCATTAACATTGGCGGAGTTTCCATATTCGTTGTTGCCAGATGCCATCCCTCGCTCCGGCCGTGCCGGTTATAAAAAACCAAGCTCTGGAATGGGCATGAGCTTTTTGTTGGATCCAAGACAGACAAGCTCCAGGGTGCAGGTCACCGCAGGTTTCCTGCCTTCAGGCCGCCAGGCTTCATGGAAGAAAACCACCCGGTAGTCACCCTCTTTTTTCCAGGTGGTTCGAATTTCCAGCAGATCACCAAAAACGGCCCCGTCGTGGTAGCCCATGGAGAGTTTGTAAACGGCAAAACCAATACCATGGGTGTGCCACATGTCAGCAAGGTTTTTGATTCCGATGATATCTTCCCTGGCCCGTTCAAAGAATTTCAAATAATTGGCGTGGTAGACAACACCTGAGTGATCAGTGTCCTCATAGTAAACCTGTGCTGAAAAAAGATGGGGCTGGGTTTCTGCGTCATTCATGGTTTGTGTCCTGTAAAATTAAATTCAGGCTTCTTTATACAGACCGCGCCAACGCTTTTCAAGGTCTTATGGATAAATCCGGAGGTTTGTTCGGCAAACCACAAACCGGGTTCTTCAATGGCAGCCAACCGTTTAAGATGTTTGGCCATGTTCAGAGCCTGCCTGAATTCAGCCGGGGTCATCGGCCTTAAAAGCTGTTTGATCCCCCAAGGGGGTTCCTATGGCAAAGAAAAGGCTCATATGTTTACAGAATCAGGGTAATAGTCTGGTTTCAAATTCATAAACTCATTTTTAAAAATGCCATGTCCTGATTCTAAAACTGTTTGACCGGCACTTTTGGGATTCATCACAAAACAGGCCACTGGTCGTTCCAGGGACGCATCTTTTCATAGGCCCTTGCAGCCTGAAGCACAAGATCATCGGCATGACAGGCACCCACGATTTGAAGCCTCACCGGCAACCCGTTTTCAGTGAACCCTGCAGGAACAGAGGCGGCAGGATGACCGGAAAGATTAAAGGGATAGGTAAATGCAACCGCACCCAGAAGAGGGATGGGTTGACCACCAATGATATCAGGGGGAGGACCTTCTGCTGCAAAAGGCTCAGACGGCATGGTGGGGGTGAGCAGCAGATCAAATTTCTGGAAAAAAGTCAAAAGCCGCTGGTTCAATGTCCACCTTAATGCCTGGATTTGAGTGAGTTCCTTTACGGATCGGATGGATCCCCCTGCATCGTTCCCGGTACAAAGCGGCACAATCCCCCTGCCACAGCAGCTGCCGACCCGCCGCTGGAGCCGCCCGGGGTCCGTTCCAAATGCCACGGATTCCGGGTAATACCATGGAGCCTGTTTTTGGAAAATCCGGTCTATAAAAACACCAGCACAAGGGAAATCACAGCCCCTCCCCATAAAAGCGCCACAACACAATAGCCCATGATATCTCGAATACCCAGCCCGGCAATACCAAGCAGGGGAAGCGCCCAGAAAGGTTGTATCATGTTCGTCCAGGCATCCCCCCAGGCGATGGCCATGGCAGCCTTGCCAAGGGGAACCCCCAGGGCCTTTGCCGCCGGCATAACAATGGGTCCCTGAACAGCCCATTGTCCTCCCCCCGACGGTACAAAAAAATTAACAATGCCAGCACTTAAAAAGGTAAAAAAAGGAAAGGTTGTGACGGTGGAAACCTGGACAAACCACTGACTGATGGACGATGCAAGACCCGAATGCACCATCATCCCCATGATGCCGGCATAAAGTGGAAACTGCAGGACGATTCCAGTGGTGTTCTTGATGGCCTCATTGGCTGCCCTTAAAAAATTGGCCGGAGTTCCATGCAGGACGATGCCTGCAAAAAGGAAAATCAGGTTCACACTGTTCAGTCCTAATCTTCCACCATTAACGAAATAATAAACAATATAGGAGAAACCAAACAGGCCAAGCAGCATGGAAACAACCACACTGTTTTCAAACTTTTCAGCAGGGGTTCTCACCTCTTGTTTATTCTCTTCCACCCCTTCAGCAGGGTTATCCAGCAATAGCGGGTCGATCTCAACAATTTCATCCGCATGGGGTGTCATCATCATATTAATGATGGGAAGGGAAACCAGAAGAATCCCGCAGATCAAAAGATTCTGCCACGCAAAAATGGTCTCACCCACTGGAATAATCTCACCCCCTGTAATTTCAGACATAAAATTATCAGAAACCTGGGCAACCTTTAATGGAATGGAGCCTGAAAGCCCGGCATGCCATATCAGAAAACCCGAATAGGCTGAAGCCACCAGAAGGCCATAGTGAATCCCTTTAATCTTCCGGGCCATCTGCCGGGCAAGAAGTGCGCCCACGATCAATCCAAACCCCCAATTGATCCAGCAGGCCAAAAGCGCAATAAATGTGGTCATAAGGATGGCCTGGGAAGGAGTGCGGGCAAGACTTGAAAAGGCCTTTAGAACTGACGCCACCATCCGGGTTTTTGCAAGGGTATGACCGGTGACCAACACCAGAACCATCTGCATGGCAAAGGCCAACAGCTTCCAAAAGCCCTGTCCCCAGAATTTCACCATATCAATGGGTGACTGGCTTTGAAAGATAATACCCAAGAGAAAAACGACAAACGTGAGAATAACTGCAAACAAAAAAGCATCCGGTAGCCAACGACGAACAACTTTACTAAAAGAACCCGCTAATGCTCTGATCACAAGAACCTCCCATTGTTTGGGTTAATGTTTCACCTAAAAGTTGCATTTCTGATTTTTACTTTTAAACAAATATATTAGTTTTTTTATAAGAAACTCACTTCGACCGGCCGGCGGAAACGGGTGTTGCCCTTCACTCATTCTCGCAGGCCGTCCATGGCCTGCTCCGAGGAAAATGGCAACTCCTTGGGCGTCCATGCCCACCGTTGCCATTTAATCCGTTCAGTGCAACACCCGTTCCCACCGGCCTAATACTGTCGAGTTTCATGCTTCGTCGTGCCCGGATAACATCTCTTGCTCCGGCCGTGCCGGTTATATCATTCAGTTGTGATGAGTTCTTCCAAGTTTACCGCTCACCGGAATAGTCCTAGGTTCAAAACCCAAAACCCTGGGGGAGCGCTATTTGACCGGATCGGCTGCGTTGCCGTGTATTTGCGGTGGGTGAATAGAGCCCCATGCCCGGCGTCTTGCATATCCAGCCAACGACCGCTTGCAACTTTTGGGTTTCACGCTTACTTGATGACACCATTTTGAGGGCTGACGGAAAAAACGGAGTCAAGCCCCGGTATAGACCTGCATGGAACAACTGGAAGATCAGCCCCTTATCGTACAAACCGCCAAGGAATTCAGGATCGCAAAGGATGGTAAAACAGATACACTATTATTTTCACAATGCCCTGTTTTTTTTTATTTTCTATGGGAAAAGAAGTCAATAAAGATTTTCGCAGATTGGATTTCTTCGTTCCCACATTCAGCACCCTAAATCGGAAGCCATCATTTATGATCGCCCACAACAGGCGCTTTTAATTTCTTTCCCCAAGGGCAAGCCGTTCAGCCAAACAAGCCAGGGAGAATTCACGAACGGCTTGCCTTGCAAGGCTTTCAGCATTGAGAAGGGCTGCCTCCGCATCCAGGACATCGGCGCTGCTCCCCCTGCCGATGCTGTATTTGAGTCGTTCAATCTCAACCACCTTTCCAGCATGGGCTACTGTTTTCCGAGTGGCCTTTATTTTCACACGGGCACTCTTTACACCTGCCTTTGCAACGGCAATTTCCTCGATTACCGCTAACCGCCTGGCCCTCAGGTCAGCCCGGGCCTTGTCAAGTTCAGCCCGGGAAACTGCGAGCCCGCCCTTGCGAAGCCCGTTGTCCAAAAGGGGTACGAGAATCCTGACCCCCCCCGAAAAATCGTCCTTCCAGGGATCGTTATCCACCTGTCCAGTACCGGTTTCAGGATCGTTGGCACCATAAAGGCCACCTGTGGCAAACAGCTCCACCCGGGGCATGAACCGACGCTGGGATGCCAGGACCCCGTCCCTGCCCGCCTGGACAAGTAATTCCCCGGCCTGGACATCCATACGGTCCCGGAGTACCGGCGTTTTGATCGATTCACCCTCCAGGACCTCATTTTCTGCATCTTCCCAGACGGTAAGGGGTGGCAGAACCTCCTCAACCCCCATGAGCCGGCCCAGGGCAGCCCTGGAGACCGACAGACTTCTCTCAAGCTCGGCCAGCCGGGTTTCAATCTCGGCCAGCCGGACATCAATCTTCAAGGCATCCACCTCTGGGGCTTTTCCCTGCTGGATCTGCAAATCAACGGACCGTGCAAACGCCTGGAGACTCTCCTGGCTGACAGATGTTGCCACCACCAGGTCCGTGAAGGTCATGGCCTGAAGAAACTGCATGGACACATGGAACACCACCTCCTGCTCCCGGCGCCGGGCCATGGAAATCCCGGCCCTGTGACGATTCATGGCTGCCCGCAGCCGGGCCTCGGTGTTCCCGAAATCCGTCACCAGCCAGGAGGCCGACAACACACCCTGATAATTCAGGCGGGCAAACCCCTGATCCGCTGAGCTCAACCCGGAAATCTGGGCATGGGGCATTTCCGACCACACCCCCTGACCGGTCAAATCCAGGTGAAGCCCCTTGGTCGAACCGGCCTCCCCTACCCTGCCTTGATCAAGGGCAATCACAGCCCGGGATTCTTCAAGATCCGGGTTATGGGCCAGGGCCACAGCCACGGCCTGATCCAGGGAAAGGGTTGCACCCAGCGCCACCTCTGCCGCCTCAAGCCCTGCTGGAACACTCCACAGGGAAACCGTCAGGCAGGCCGTCAGGCCCGCCACGATCAGAACAACCGTGGTGCCGGGATTTGCCAATTTTCCAGACAGGATTTTGGCCATCCTGAGTTTCAGAGAATCGAGCAGCGAATAGATGACCGGAACAGCCACCATGGTGACAATGGTTCCCACAAGAAGACCCGAAGCTGCCGCAATACCCAGGGGGCTCATGCGCTCAAGGCCAACGGCGGTCTCAAAGATCAGGGGGGAAAAACCCACAATGGTCGACACGGCGGTGATCAGGATGGGCCGCAGCCGCAGCCGCACCGATTGCACAATGGCCTCATCCTTTGCCAACCCCTCTGCCCGGGCCTTGATGATGAAGTCAAGCATGAGGATGGCATTATTCACGATGGTTCCCCCAAGCAGGATAAACCCCATGAGGGCAGGCATGCAAAAGGGCTTGTCAAATATGAGCAACCCCCACAGGCCACCGGCCGCAGCCAGGGGAATGGAAAGAATGATCGTCACAGGATGGATCACGGATTTAAACATTGCCATGAGCAGAATAAACAGCAGGGCGATACCGATCACCAGGGCATGACCGAGGCTGGCCTGGGTTTCCGCCATGTCCCGGGCCGTTCCTCCAAAATCAAGGGTGTACCCCTTGGGAAGGGACAGGCCTGCCAGGCGTTGTTTTGCAGCCCCATTGGCCTGGGCAATGGTGAGGCCTGCGTTTCCAGCCGTGATGTCAATGGTGGTCCGCTGATTTTCCCGGGTGATGAACGGCTGGGTTTGAAGGGTTGTAATGGTGGCAAGACTTGCGAGCCTCACCCGACCCGAAGGCGTCTGAACAAGAATTTCTCCAAGCCGGTTCAGATCGTCAACCTGATCAGCCTGCAGTCTCACCCGAACCGGGATGTCGGAAAAACCGTCAACCCGCATGGCGGTTGCCGGAACACCCTGCACGGCCATGCGCAGGGCTGCGGCCACCCCAAGGGGGGAGGTACCGTAAAAGGCGGCCAGTTCTGGATCCACGGTAATTTTTTGTTCGTTTTTATCCAGATACCAGGATCGCCCAAGATCCACAAGTCCCGGAGACCCATGGAGAAGTGCCAGGACATTGTCGGCAAGACCGCTCAACACCCGGGAATCGGGTCCGGACAGAATGGCGTTAAACGGTGCTTTGGTCGTAGCCACGGGGGTGGCCCCATATTCTGCGATCCTGAATGTTCGCACCCCGGGCATCACTGAAAGGGCCCTGCGCCATTTGGCTTCGATATCCCAGATGGTTTCGGTTCGCTGAGTCCGGGGGGTCAGGTAGACCGTCATTTTCCCCGATTGAGCCGTGGCCTTACCCCCACCAAAACTCATTACACCTGGTTCAGAACCCAGCAGGGAAGAGACACTGACCACGGCAGGTTCCCCACGGACCACAGCCTCGATCTGGTCGAGGATCCGATTGACGGCCTCAGGTTTTTCCCAGGTCTGTGTGTCAAACTCAACAATAACGATTCCCGTATCCATGGGCGGCATCTGCTCTCCGCCCAGCAGGGGCTTCACCACCCGCAGGCTGAAGACCATGAACACCAGAAGGATCAGGGCCGTTAGAATCCGATACTTCAGTGCCAGGGCCACCAACCCCTCGTAACCCCGGGTCAGGGCTTCAACCCCCTTTTCAACGGGGCTCAGCAAGGACTGAACAAAAACAGCCCCCTTCCCCGGCACCCTGTCCGGAGTCCTTGCGAAGAACCGGGCCGCAAGAATGGGAATCACCGACAAAGACACCACAAGGGAGGCGATCAGGGTTGAAACAATGGTAATGTTCAGGGGCCGCATGGTCCGACCCGTGTAACCCGTGGTAAAGATAACCGGCACCAGAACCGCCACCGTGGTGAGCATGCCCGCAGTGATGGGCAGAGCCACCTGGGCCGCACCGTCCAGGGCCGCCTTGGGGGCATCGGCATATCCCGTATCCCTGTGATGGCGGTGGATATTTTCCAGAACCACCACTGATCCGTCCACCACCATGCCCACGGCCACGATCAATCCCGACAGGGTCACCATGTTCAAGGTGTAGGGGCTGATCCACAGAACAATCAGGGCCGCAAGAAACGAAAGGGGAATGGCCACACTGACCACGGCCGCTGCCCGCAGGTCGGCCAGGAAGACAAAAATCAGAAGGATGGTAAGAAAAACGGCCTGCCACAGGGAAGATCGCATGCCATGGACATTAAGATCAATCAGGGGCTGCTGATCCTCGGTGGTCTCAAAAAGGATATCCGGATAATCGGCCCTGATGTGCACAAGGGCCTTTTTAATCCCAACAAGGGTTTTTACCGTATCGCCCTTTTCCGGACGCAGCAGGTTTACGGCCACGGCTTCCCTGCCATTGCCATGGTACCGGCTTCTCAAATCCGACTCTCCGGCCCTGGTCCGGGCCACATCCTTCAAAAGGATCTGCCGGCCTGATCCATTGCCAAGGGGCAGATTTTCAAGGGCCTGTAACCCCGTCAATTCACCGGAAACCTTGAGCAGGTATTCCTGGCCCGTGCCGTACACAATACCCCCGGGGGACGCCACGTTTTGCCTGGCAAGCCCGGTGATCACGTCCACAAGGGTCATCCCGTACCCGGCCAGGCGATCCTGGTCTACACGGACCTCAATCTCCCTCTGGTGGCCGCCAAACACCTGGACATCCCCGACCCCGGCAACGGCCATGAAATCGTCCCTGAGGTCGTTTTCTGCAAGCAGCCGGATGTCGGCAAGCGCTTTGAAACTGGCAGGCTTAGGGGTCAGGGCCAGGGTCATCAGGGGCCGGGTGGCGTCGGTGATTCGATAGAGAAGCGGTTCCTGGACGTCCTGGGGCAAAAGACTCCGTACCCTTGCCACGGCATTATCCACGTCCGTCACCGCCTCACCCATGGGTTTGCTGAACAAAAATTCCACTGTAATCGCTGAGACCCCATCCCGGGAAACCGATGATATCCGCTTGAGCCCGGACAGACTCCCGAGTTCTTTTTCAATGGTTCGGGTCACCTTATCCGCCATATCATCGGCAGATGCTCCCGGTAATACCGTGATCACAGCCACCTGGGGCGGCACGCTTTCGGGAAACAGGTCCGTGGGAACCACCACATAGGCAATGGTTCCCATGACCACCACCACCAGCACCAGGGCCAGCACCAGGTAGGGATATTTCAGGGAAAACTGCGGCAGACTCATGGCAGGACCTCCACGGGTTCGCCCGCAGCCAGTCGGTTCCACCCAAGATAGGTATTCTGAATCACCTGGGAACCAGGATCAAGACCCTTGACGGCAACCTGTCCGGCATTCCGTCCCAGAACAGTAACAGGCACGGCTGTCGTCTTCTTGTTCGCCACAATAAAAACCGCGTCACCACCCCCGGGAACGGGGATCAGACTCGCTTCCGGCACCAGCACCTGATCTTCAAAACGATCCAGCACCACCTTTACCACCAGGGTCCCACCGGCCCGCAACCCCGGTGCTGGTGGGGCATCACATTCCACGGTCAGGGTTCGATCTGAATTCAGGGACGAATGCGTCCGGGAAACAGACAGTTCCAGGTTTACCCCGGACAATGCCATCACCGCCATTTCAGGTTTAAACCACGAAAGCTCAGCCTGGGGCACATCAAAACTGATCCGGAACCGGGTGTGGTCCTCGAGGATCACCAGGGGCTGACCCGGTCCTGCCATATCACCGGGATCGACCAGGCGCTCCACGACCACCCCGCCAAAGGGGGCTGTTATCTGCCCATAGGCCAAACGGATCCGGGCCTGTGAAAGCTCCTGTTCCCGGAAGGTTATCTGCTCGGTTGCCGCCTGGGCGGTTTTCTCCATGGACTGCAAACGACCGCGAATCTCGTTGAGTTGATCCAGGGAAGTGTCAGCAACCACCCTTGCAATGGCCCCGGCCTTGACCAGCCGCCTATCCCGGTCAAACTCGAGGGTTCGAAAGTCAAGGGTTTTCCCAAGGGCCTGAACCGTTTCCCGGGCAGCCATGGCCTGCATCCTGGCCTGTGATACCCCGGCCTCGGCCCCCTGCACCCGGGCCATGAGTTCTTCACTTTCCAGGTGGGCCAGAACCCCACCCCGGGAGACCAGGTCTCCCACCTGAACCCGCACATCAGTCACCCTGGAGACAATCTGGGCAGCAACTGTTGCAGCCTGCCAGGGTTCGACCCGGGCAAGATAGGTGCGGCTGACCAGGAGATCACCCCTCTTGGCCACTGCTGCCCGGACCACCGTGGCCCGGACTGGCTGGCCACCGGCTTCCCGGATAGTGAGTCGTTTCTGCCGGACCAGGTATAATCCACCGATCACCAGTAAAGCCAGCACCAGCACGATCATTATTTTTTTCATTCCATGCTCCCAGTTGAGTTGTTGATCTTTAAATTTTCTTTAAATTCTCACGCACTTTTTTCAGCACAGCCTTGACTCCGTCGATCTCTTCCCGGGTCAATCCAACATAGGCCTTGGCGGTGATTTTTTCAGCATGATCCGACATCACCTCCCAGGCTTCAACAGCCTTGGGGGTCGGAACGATCAGCTTAACCCGCCGGTCATCCTGGGCAGGGATTCGCTCGGCCCAACCGTCCCTTGTCAACCGGTCCACCAGTCGGACAGTGGATGCCGATGTGATGGACAGCAATTGGGCCAAATCCTTCTGGGGCATGGTTCCCAGGGCAATGAGGTGGGCCAGGGCCATAAACTGAACCCGGCTGACTCCGCTGCCGCCAAGGCGTTGTTCAAGGGATGCAGAAAAGGATTTAAAGGTAAGATTACAGTGAAACCCTATACTTTCCAGGGGATCAAAACCTGGCATGGCAATCCTCCATATATTAGTTAGAATAATTATCATTAGCACACTAACTAATTGCAGGCAAGAAAATTTTATCAACAATGCTGATTTAAAAGAAAATAACAGACACCATCCATTACAACTGCTGTCCCCTCTTGAATCCATGGAAAAAAAGTGTCTGGTCTGGTTCAAATAATTTGAATCTGTTCCTGTTTTTTGATCATCCTAAAGGGAATGCAATGGTAAACACGGAGTTCACATCCTTCGTTTTTGGGGGCCTCAACAGTAATCGCCACCTTGAATTTCTTTAACAGGGGAAATCTGAAAAAAATAAAATTGTCAGGATTGTCATCGTAGGACGCATCAAAACAAATGTCTGTTCTGTCCTGACTGATGGTAAAGCTGAATTTATTTAAAGGAATTGAGAGACCCTTGCCCTTTGCCTTGATATAAGACTCTTTTAAGGTCCAGAAATCAAAAAACGTCTCTTTTTCAATTGTCTTTCCGAGATATTCAGATTCTTGTTTAGAAAAAAACCGACGGGCAATTTTCAAATCAACTTTACGGCTTATATCTTCCACATCAATCCCGATCTGACTTTCAAGGACCACAGCACAGGCCGTTAAACCTTTGGAATGGGATAAATTAAATTGAATGGGGATATCAGTTATCCCGGGTTTAAGACTCGGCTTTCCAAAATCGTTTTCCCTGAATCCAAGGGACTGGGGGGGAATCTGGGTATATCTGGACAGAACAAACCGGAGAAGTCCCCGGGTCACAAGGCAGGTGCGTTGGTCTCGTCCAAACCGATACCGATCTATTTTTATTTTTTCTTTGCTGCTGGATATTTCACGATATTTATCAAGCAGCAGCGGGCTCTGTATCTCATCATCCAACGTATAAAAAAAATGAACCTCACCCGGTTTTAGAACAATATCTTCCACTTATTTTCCCCCAAATTCGACATCTGACATGGGCATCTCTGGCCCAGAATTCTTTTTTAGATATCACATGGTACCGCCAAAGTGTAAAAACATTCTGCCCCAGGCATGGGCACTTCAATATGCTCCCACCACCGAAACCCCCTGTTTATTTTATTTCTAAGGGTCATGGAAATTTTAAAAGACACCAGACCAACGCCGGATTTTTATCTGATTTCAAGACGCGTCAATGGAAGCATATTGGAATATGTGCCCATTGACGCAACGCTGAAAGCAGGTAAAAAGACAAGTTGGGTGGTGTATTTTATTTTTTCCATGGCTCTAAGTGGTTGCAAAAAAACAATTCAGGTATTAAGCATATTGGGGTGTTGGATAATACTCGATAAAAAGGCGGCTCCCATGACAAATCCAAGGCATTATCTTTTCCTCACAATTGTCTATCTTGCCATCGTCGCAGGGGTGTGTGTGCTTTTGTCAGCATCCCTTAAAACGGCGTTCATGGCAAACTGGGGATTTAACCTCCTGATCGTTGCTGCTCTGTGTGTGGGCATCGCCATCAATATATTCCAGATCAAACGGCTGGAGCCCGAAATCGAATGGATCAAAATTTTCCGCACGGGCAATCCAGGCATCTCTGTCACAGAACCGCCCACCCTGCTGGCTCCCCTTGCCAAACACCTGGCAGACATCCACCGGGATAGATTCACCCTGTCGGCCCTATCCCTGACCACCGTCCTGGACGGCATCAGGGGGCATCTTGACGAATCAAGGGAGATCTCAAAGTACATGATCAGCCTCCTGGTGTTTCTCGGCCTTTTGGGAACCTTCTGGGGATTGCTCCAGACCATCGGCACCGTGGGCCAGGTAATCAGCGGCCTGGAAGTCGGAACCCGGGATTTTGTCACGGTTTTCAGCCACCTTAAACAGGGTCTTGAAGAACCGCTCAAAGGCATGGGAACAGCCTTCAGCTCTTCCCTTTTCGGACTGGGCGGCTCCCTGGTACTGGGATTTGCGGATATCCAGGCAGGCCACGCCCAGAACCGGTTTTTCAATGAAATGGAAGAGTGGCTCTCCGGTGTCACCCGCCTGGTGGAGACAGATGAAACCATGGTACCCGGCCCTGGCATTTCCCCGGCAGCACTCAGGGATATTGACACCCATCTCAAAACCCTCATCGATACACTAAATGCCAACAACCATACCATGGAACGCCTTATGGGACAGCAGGATCAACCACCCGGCATCCCCCCTGACCGGAACAGATAACAGGAGAACACAATGATCTCCAGAACAAGGCGCATCTCAAGCCCGATAACGGCCTGGCCAGGGTACGTTGATGTACTGTCGGCCCTGCTCATGGTGGTGATTTTTATATTGATGATTTTTACCGTGGCCCAGTTCATGCTCAGCGAAGTACTCTATGGCCAGAAAAATGAACTGGCCGACCTCCATGGCCAGATCAGTGAACTGGCAGAGCTTCTGGGGCTTGAACGGGAAAAGTCCATCCAATTGACCACCCAGGTGGGTAAACTTTCTGACACCATCATCGGATTGTCCGAAGACAGGGAAGTGCTAATGTCCAAGGTTGCCGACTATTCTGCCCGGTCTGAAAAGGACGAAGAGCTGATAAAACAGCAGATGCTGACCATGGTCAGCCTCAACGAAGATATCCAGGCCCTGACCCGGGTCAAGGACGAACTAGAACAAAAGGTGGCAATCCTTGGACGCTCCCTTTCAGACCGGGACGATCAGATTCTGGTGTTGCGGGATCGGTCAAAGGCCCTGGCCGAGCGGCTGGCCACACAAGCGGAGACCACGGTTCTGGCCCAGAAAGAGATAGAGGCCCAGGAAATTCGAATCCAGGCCCTTTCGGCCGTGCTTGCCTCACAAAAAGAGGCCGTTGCCCGGGAAAAGCAGCTTTCCGCCACGGCCCGGGCAGAGGTCACCCTTCTTTCAGATCAAATCACCCGGCTCCGGGAGCAGCTCTCCATGATCAGCAACGCCCTGTCCCTGGCAAACACCCAGACACAGGAAAAAGATGAAAAGATCGTTGACCTTGGCAAACAGTTGAACATTGCCCTGGCCCGCAAGGTAAACGAACTTGAAAAATATCAGTCGGAATTCTTCGGGCGGCTGCGAAAGATACTGGGCAACAATCCGGCCGTGCAGATCGAGGGGGACAGGTTTGTTCTCCAGGCAGGCCTTCTTTTTGAATCCGGGTCCGCCGTTCTGGGCGACCAGGGCCGCATCCACCTCACCACCCTGGCAGAGACCCTGATGGATATTGCCAAAAAAATACCCGATGACATCAATTGGATACTGCGCATTGATGGCCACACGGACCGGGTACCCATTAACAATGCAGCATTTCCATCCAACTGGGAACTATCAGCTGCCAGGGCCGTAGCGGTTGTCCGATTTTTAAGTCAACGGGGTGTTCCTGAAAAGAGAATGGCGGCAGCGGGTTTCAGCAAATACCACCCCATTGACAGGGCAGATACGCCAGCGGCCTATCAGCGAAACCGACGCATTGAAATCAAGCTGACCCGCCAGTGAAGGGATGACCCGGTTTTATTGGCCTGCCTCCAGGTTGGCAATATGGCTTATTTTCCAATCTTACCCGTGATATGTTCGATTTCAATTTTAAACACCCGGGTCTTGTGCTTTGAATTATCGATATATTTTTTCCCGGCTTCCAGGTAATTGCTTGAAAAGCGTTGAACAAGGGCCACAAGCCCCTCCTCCTTTTCCCGGTCAAGGAGTTCCACGACTCTGCCAAAGATAACCACGCTTTTATACAGGGTATCGAACTTTTGGGGGACAATCTCAGATCCATGAATCACACAGAACGAAACCCTGTCATTGTGGGCGATATTATCCAGCTTATGGCCTGATTTTCCACAGTGAAAAATAACGGCACCACCATGGTAAACGAAATTGAGGGGTACGGCATAGGGGTACCCGTCTGCACCAATGGTTGCCAGAACGCCCTCTTCTGCCTGCTTTAAAAGATCAAGGGTATCACCCGGGGAAAGCTGTTTTTCCCCTCTTGTCATCGGTTTGAACATCAGCGTTTTTCCCTTAAAAATGTTGTCTGAATATTGTCCAAGATTTCAAGCACCTGGCGGCATTTAATCCTGGCGCGAGTTTCAATGGCCCTGGCTTCGGTCATAATCTCGTCTTTAAAGGCCGGGTCAATGACATCGGCCATGTTGATCACAACGTTCTGGAAAGCCCCCCATATACCGGTCTCAAGGGCCTTTGCCCCCACCTGGACATCGGAGATGGACGCAGGGTTTCCATATTTTGCCACCTCACACAGGGCATCCCAGGCCCTGTCACCATGGCGCATGACGGCCATGGGCACCTGGATGGCTGTTTTCAGCCCGGCCTGCATCCTGGCCATGCGGACCGCTTGTTCTTCCGGGGTGTCCCGGGGCATTCTCACCCCTTCCATGTAGTCGTTAAAGGCCGAGGTGTCGGCATCAATCATGGGAATAAGGCTTCGGGTCAGTTCATGGAGCACGGGGATGCTCTTCTGCATCTGGGGTTCCACCGTTTCAAACTTTCTTACACCCTGGGTGAGCTTAGCCACCATGGCGCCAAGGGCCGTACCAATGGCCGCAATGGCCACAGAGGCCGATCCGCCGCCGGGAGCTGAGGTCCGGGCCGAGATCTCCTCGATAAACCTGCGAACACTCAGACCTGCCAGGGGTTCGTCCGGGGGGTCAGCCACGATGTATTCAATGATCTTTTTTTCGGACACAAACGGTGCCACGGAGTTGAGCCCCATGCGCTCTATGACCAGGCGAATCCTGGACCGCTCTTCATAGAGGAACAACCCCTCCTTTTCAATGTAATAGTCCGCCGCCATGAGAATCGATTCCAGGGGAACGATACCAACAATCTCAGAACCTGCAACGGCAACATGCAGGGCCTCGGCCTCCCTTTTAACCTCTTCGAACAGCAGATGGATGGGGGTGACCCTGTAATTGTTAAGATTCACCGTTACCTGGGCCATGCCATACTCGTCCACAAACCAGCCCATTCCCTTAACATCCCGAAGCCTACCAGGCTGGTCCTCCCCCCGGCCGGCTTCCCTTAAATTAAGGGCAATACGGTGGGCCTGGTTGGGGGTTCCCAGGATGTTGACGTTGTAGGCAATGAGAAAATTACGGGCACCCGTGGCCGTTGCCCCCCAGGCCGGCACAAACTCGGCCGGCCCAAAGTCCGGTTTCCACCGGGGATCTTTTAACCGTTCGGCCAGTCCCTCATATTCCCCCTGGCGGATGTCAGGTAGCCGCCGCCGGTAATCCCCGGCTGCAGATTCCTCATAGAGAAACACCGGGACCTTCAGCTCCTGTGAGGCTTTTCGGGCAAAGGCTTTTGATACGGCCACACATTCGTCCATGGTCACATTGGCCACGGGAATAAAGGGACAGACATCCAAGGCACCAAACCTGGGGTGCTTCCCCCTGTGCCTTGTCATATCGATTTTTTTTCTTGCCACCCGGGCTGCCGCAAGGGCACCCTGGACAACAGCATCAGGATCTCCCACAAAGGTATAGACCGTCCGATGGGTGGCGTATCCCGAATCCACATCCAGGAGGGTACAGCCTTCCGTGGCCCGGACGGCATCGGCAATGGCATTAATCACGCCGCTGTCCCGGCCCTCTGAAAAATTGGGCACACACTCGACTATCTTTTTCATCACTCGTCCCAGCCCTATGCTTTTGAAAAAACGATATTTCCCTGTTTAACCACCTTTTCAACGATATTCATCCCCACATGGTAGGGCAGAAACCGGTAGGAAGGATATTCAAGAATCACAAGGTCTCCGTGCTTACCGACATCGATGCTCCCGATGGTATCGGCACGGTTCAGGGCTGCGGCCCCGTTGATGGTCAGGGCAGTGACAGCCTCTTCCGTTGCCATACCCATGTACAGGGTTGCCAGGGCAAACATCAATGGAATGGAGTTTGAAAAGCAGGACCCCGGGTTAAAATCCGTTGCAAGGGCAACAGCACACCCCTGATCAATCATGAAACGGGCCCGGGCATAGGGCTCCTTCAGGCTGAATGCCGTGCCCGGCAAAAGCGTTGCCACAACACCTGCCCTGGCCATGGCAAGAATCCCCTGGTCAGACGCCTGGAGAAGATGGTCCGCAGAAACGGCCTTTAACCGCGCACTGAGCTCGGCACCCCCCAGCTGAACCATTTCGTCGGCATGTATCTTGGCCCCCATCCCAAGGGTTTTTGCCTGCATGAGGAGTCGTTCCGCCTGGTCCACGGAAAAAACATTCTTCTCGCAGAAAACATCACAGAATTGAGCCAGCCCCCGTTCTGCAACCTCGTCAAGCATCTCCACCACAAGATCAATAAAAGCGTCTTTCCGCCCCTTGAATTCGGCAGGCGTGGCATGGGCACCAAGAAAGGTGACCGCAACATCCACAGGGTGTATCCGATTCAGGGCCTGCATCACTTCAAGCTGTTTGATCTCCGTGTCATGGTCAAGGCCATAGCCACTCTTACCCTCCACCGTTGTGACGCCAAACGCGAGCATGGTATCCAGTCTTTTCAGACCCAGGGAGATCAGGGTATCTTTTCCGGCCCTTCGTGTAGCCTTGACCGTGTTGGCAATCCCCCCCCCCCGGCGCATGATATCCATGTAGCTGTCACCCCTGAGCCGCCAGGCAAACTCATCCGGCCGGTATCCGGCAAACACGAAGTGGGTGTGGGAATCAACAAATCCAGGCAATACCGACTTGCCAGCCGCATCAACAATGTCAAACCCCTCCGTGTTGAACCCAGTCAGGAGGTCGTCGGAATCACCCACAGCGGTTATCATACCCTTCTCAACGATCACGGCCCCGTTTTCAATGATACCAAGTTCGGACATTTCCGCTCCCTGCTTTGCCCTGAACCCACTGCAGGTCACCAGCTGGGATGCATTTTTTATGATTAGGTTTCCCCGCATTTTTCCTCCTGGTCTCTTTTTTTGGACACTGCAAATTTTACCCATGTTTAACCCCTTGGGGTTTAATCATACTCCAAAGGGTTTTACAATGGTGAAAAAAAACCATCCTTTTCAGCCATGGGATAAATTAAAGTATACTTTACTCAACTTACAGGATTGGCTGTTTACATGGAGGTCAGGCTTGCATTATTGCACTTTTTTTAGGCGTAGAAAGGGGCTGGGACCATCAGCTAACCAGGACAATCTTTCCGGCAGCCACGTATCCGTCGAGCAACTCCTGAACATTGGACCAGCTTGACTCCTCAACCCCAAGGGTATGGGTAACATCTTCAGTGTAAACCGTATCCAAAACCGTCACACGGTGGGCCTTCAAAAGATGAAGAAAGGTGTCGTTAAAGGTGTAGGGAACCTTGACCACATATTGCTTACACCGGACAAGCCGTGTCAGGGATGCCGAATCAACCACAGCCTGGACAGCCCCGGCATAGGCCTGGATCAACCCTTTTATACCAAGCTTTACCCCACCGAAATAACGGGTCACAACAGCAGCCACCTGGGTGAGTCCGTTTGACTCAAGGGCATTGAGCATGGGCCGCCCGGCCGTACCCGAAGGCTCTCCATTGTCCGAACTGTGGCTCATCTCAGCCTTTTCCCCCACACGATAGGCCCAGCAATTATGGGTGGCCTGGCGGTGCTCCAACGAGATGGCAGAAATAAACGCCTTGGCATCTTCAACGGTGGTGACAGGTTCCAGTGCACAGATAAACTCGGACCGCTTAATTTTTACCGATAGGGTTCTGCCCCGGTCAATAGAATAAAAATCATCCGGACCAGGGGTTGTTTCTGCACCCGTTGCACTATTCTTATCAGACACGTTTCAATCGATTCTCCTGTGGTTGTACCAACACATGGGGTCAACCCCACTGTTTGTGTCGACCTGTAAAAATAGAAAAATTTACAAAAAACCACAACCCCCTATTTGTATATTTGACAAAACCTTTATACAGCCCCATCTTTCTTTATCTGATTTTATATGAAACGCCCACCGAGGCATTGCAAACCAGGGCGTTCCATTGTTCGTTGTGGCCAAGAGCCCATACCCTGCTTTGACCATGACGGTTTCATATGAAACACCCACCAAAGCATCACCGATGGAGGCGTTTCCAATTTCGTTGAGGCCGGAGTCATACCTCGCTCCGGCCGTGCCGGTGATATGAAAAAAAAGGAGGGTACCCATGGTTTGTGTTAAGAATATTCACGTATCTGGAATGAGCTGCGGACATTGCGTCAACAGCGTAACCCAGACCCTGGAAGCCATACAGGGCGTAAGTTCGGCAAGGGTCTCCCTTGAAGATTCAACGGCTGAAGTGACCTTTGACCAGGAGGCCGTTGACCTTGAAACTTTAAAGGCCGCCATCAGGGAAAAGGGGTTTGGCACTGAAGCACCCTCGCCAATCAATAACAAGCCGTTTACCATTATTGCCCCGAAAAACGTTGAACCGCCCTTTGCCCGGCAAAGACAGCCGGTTGAAACAAGCTTTAAAATTGAGGGTATGTCCTGTGCCAACTGTTCCAACACCATAGAAAAAACCCTTAAAAAATCCAAGGGCATAGAAAAGGTCTCGATCAATTTCTCCATGGAAAAGGGATTTGTAACCTATGACCCAAGCCTGGTGGATGAGCAGGGCATCTTTGAAATCGTCCAGCGGGCAGGTTATACTGCCTTCAGCCAGGAAGAAAAAAGAACAGAGGATTCTCCCATTGCCCAGAAAGAGCGATTCCGGTTTATTTTTGCAGCAAGCCTGACCATCCCCCTGGTCTTTCTCATGTACACCATGCCCTTTGGCCATGCCAACACCAACTATTCCATGGGCCTGCTTGCCACCCTGGTAATGGTTGTGTCTGGCCGCACCTTTTACGAGGGTGCCTTTCATTCCCTGAAAAACCGTTCGGCAAACATGGATGTCCTCATCGCCCTTGGCATCTCTGCTGCCTATTTTTACAGCCTTTTTTCTTTGCTCGTCCTTGACCCCGCGGCCCATACCTTTTTTGACAGTGCAGCCATGCTCATCACCTTTATCCTGCTGGGCAAAATGATCGAGGCCAAGGCCAAGGGTCAAACAGGCGAGGCCCTTGAAAAACTCATCTCCCTTGGGGCTGACAGGGCAAGGATCCTAGTCAACGGCAGCGAACACATGGTCAAGGCGTCCGAGATAAAAAAAGGCGATTTTTTTTCCGTCCGGCCCGGAGAAACCATTCCGGTTGACGGTGAAATCGTCGAGGGAACCACCACCATTGACGAATCCATGATCACTGGCGAAGCCATTCCTGCGGACAAGATCAAGGGCGACCCGGTAACCGGGGCCACCATCAACCAGACAGGTGCCATCACAGCCAGGGCCGTTCGAGTGGGCAAAGAAACCATGCTCGCAAGGATTGTCAAGATGGTTGAGGAGGCCCAGGCAGACAAGGCCCCGATCCAGAGACTTGCCGACACCGTGTCCAACTACTTTGTCCCGGTGGTGGTCATTGCCGCCATCCTCACCTTTATTGTCTGGAACTTTGTTGTTGAATATCCGCCGCCCTTGGGTATCACCCGGTTTCTCTTTGCCTTTCAGCTGATGATCGCGGTACTGGTTGTGGCCTGCCCCTGCGCCCTTGGCCTTGCCACCCCCACGGCCATAATGGTGGCAAGCGGTGTGGGTCTTAAAAGGGGAATCCTTTTTAAACGGGCCTCAGTGCTTGAAAATATCTCCCAGCTGGATGTGATTCTGTTTGACAAAACCGGCACCCTCACAAAGGGCAGCCCCAGGGTCTCGGCCATTTACCCCATGGACCATGGATCTGAACACCAGGTGCTTAAAATAGCGGCATCCCTGGGGGCCGCATCAATCCATCCCCTGGCCCACGCAATTGTTAAAAAGGCCGAACAGGCGGGTGTCTCCATGGAAAAAATCTCAAATCAACGGGAAATCCCCGGACACGGCTCAACGGGCGAACTTGACGGCAGACCGGTCATGCTTGGCAACCTCAAACTGCAACCCCAGGGAAGCTTTCTTTCAGAAGAGGCCGCAGCAGCCGGTCAGCAGATTTCAGATACCGGAGATTCTTCGGTGTATGTATGGCAGGACAATACCATGAAGGGCATCATCTCCCTGGCTGATGAAATCAAGGCCGATTCAAAAGAGGCCATGGCAAGACTCCACGCCCTTGGCATCAAAACAGCCCTTGTCTCTGGGGACAATAAAAAGGCGGCAAAGCGTGTGGCTCAGATCGTCGGAATTGATGAAGTCGAAGCCGAGGTGCTACCCGGTGACAAGAGTCGGATCGTCAAAAAATGGCAGGAACGGGGTTACCGGGTCGCCATGGCAGGAGACGGCATCAACGATGCCCCGGCCCTTGCCCAGGCAGACATCGGCATTGCCGTGGGTTCAGGAACGGACATTGCCAAGGAGACCGGGGACGTAATCTTGGTCAACAACTCCCTTTTAGACGTTGAACGGGCCATTGGGCTCGGACGAAAGACCCTCAAGACCATACGCATCAATTTCTTCTGGGCCTTTTTCTACAACCTGCTCATGATACCGGTTGCAGCCGGCCTTGCCTACCCTGCCCTGGGGCTGGTTCTCAAACCTGAATGGGCCTGCATTGCCATGTGGCTGTCTTCACTTACGGTTGTGGGAAATTCCCTGCTCTTGAAAAGATACCGGTTTTAAACACGGGTCACAATCCGCCGATATTTGCCGCAGACCCCCGGGTCTGTTGGGCCTTTTCCTATGACTTCAACTGGCAGAATTTCCCGGCATGGACAAATAATTCAGGTGAAACAGGTGAAAAGGACCTTGACAGCGACCAATATTTCTGGTTAAATATATCCAATTTTTTTAAAAGCGTAATTTATACCTATATTAAAACGCTTGCTATTCTTCAAAATTAAACTGCAATTCAGCCCACATTAAAACGCTTGCCTATTCTTCATAATTGAACCTCCATTCAGCCTATATTGATCCCCGATAAAGGATAACAATAACCAGGATTTTTTTTCAACATCCCATGGCAATGGTTTATCCGGGTTAAAATATCATGTGACAAACCCGCTTACGATTTAAGCCAGGGCTGAAAAATCATGGTAATATCCGACACCTTGATGATCAGAGTGTTGCAAAAGACAGGTAACACTGCACAAGAAAACCCATCACTTCCACTTGAAACGTTACCAAACGGCCATAAGTAACAAAAAGGGGGTGGTACCAATGGATGTCATCATTTTGGAGTCTCGATACATTTGCTAGAAAAGCGCCGCTATTTAACGAAGAAACCTTGGATAGATTATTGAAACTTTAAACCATCGGAGGTTAATCATGGCAGCAGAAGTGTTTAATATTCAGCTGGCAAAAGTGCAGGAAGCTAAAAAGGCCAATGAAGAAAAAATCCTTGCACTGCCAAAAATACAGGGCGTCGGCATCGGGTATAAGGATATAGGGGGAAAGGAGACAACCGATCTTTGCATAAAGGTTTATGTGGAGAAAAAACTTTCCAAAAAACAATTACCGGATGAAGAATTTGTGGCAGAAACCGCAGATGGTGTCAAGACAGACGTGGAGGAAGTCGACTGCATTGAAGCCCTCGCCTTTACCACCAGGATACGCCCAGTCAAGCCCGGCTATAGTATGGGACACTACAAGATAACCGCAGGAACCTTTGGCTGTCTTGTCAGAGATGTCTGTTCTCCCTGCCACATCCATATCCTCAGCAACAATCACGTTCTGGCTAATTCCAATGTTGCCAATATTGGTGATCCGATCCTGCAACCCGGCAGGGTGGATGGGGGGACATATCCGGCAGATATGGTTGCACGCCTGTCCAGGTTCATCCCAATCCGGTTCAACAATCCCACCTTCTATAATCTGGTGGATGCAGCCCTGGCAAGACCCACTGACCAGCGAAACGTTATCGCTTCGGTGGTTGCACTGGGAATCCCAAAGGGAACGGTGGAAGCCGGTTTGGGGATGAATGTGATAAAAAGCGGGCGAACCACCCAGGTCACTGCCGGAAAGGTTACTGGTATTGATGTTACCGTCAGCGTTGGGTACGGAAGCGGCAGGGTCGGCTATTTCAGAAACCAGATTCTGACGACCAATATGTCCCAGGGGGGGGATTCAGGATCACTTCTCATCTCCAGTTCGGATAAAAAAGCAACTGGATTGCTTTTTGCCGGTTCAAGCAAGGTTACCATTCACAACAACATTGCCAATGTGCTGATGGCACTTGGCGTTGAGATTGTAACCGCCTGAAAAATGACCTTATAGGTAAGGAGAAAGATCATGGAGAACATGAAAGAAGGATTACCCAATGGTGAATGGATAGAAAAAGAAGCCGCAAAAGGCCCGGAACTGGAATTTGTCCAGGACGAGCAGGCCATCGCAAACATAGCAGAGGTCAACAAAAAAAATGAGGCTGAAATGTTGGATGTGACGTCTGCATTGAAAATAAAGGCTTCGGCGCTTGAAGATGAAAATAAAACAGAATCGGAATTTGCCACGACTCTTGCTGTCTCTGCAGAAGATGAACTCGCCAGTAAAGCCGAGATGGATGAGGTGGAGATCATCCAGCAGGTTCTGCTGGATGAAAGTATTGATAGTTTAACCGTTACGGGAAACGGTCCTGGCCGATATTATGACCACAACCCCTACAGGGGCTGGGGAAAGTACTATTGGCACAATGAAGGGGGAACAACCACGGGTAGTGCCAACTATAGCCTTTCAGCAAGAAAAATGTACCCCTACGCCCATGCCCGGGGGGACGGCTCAGGGATTTCAGATGACAACGATGTGACCACTTGGACAAAGCTTTACTTTGCCTTCTGGCCTCGATACAATGGACATGTCCGTGCCTACGTTCCTTATTATACACGGGGGTGGTATCAGATCCGTTCAAATGACAAATGGTATAATTCAAAAGAAGCTGTGATAGACCTTGATTTCCATGTGCAGCTCTACCAGAATTTCTGGGGAGGATATGTCAAGGATGATGTCTATCGTATCAAGGATGACAACATCAATCGAAACGGACGAATAGACTATAATCGCTCAATTTATTCCGGCAGCATTGCCATTGGCGTCAATAAATGGGTGATTGCCGAAGTTGCTGCCAGGGCGCGTGTCGAAACCGAAGGGAGCGGAACACTTGCCACCCTGAATTTCAGCTCTTCTGACTATATCTATGTTCCATATGTGCGGTTTGACTTTTCCTAGTGGTATTATTTAACGGGGCAGACGGCAATATTGTCTGCCCCTTAATTCTCTTAAGACGGTTGATACAAAAGGAGTAAATTTTGAGGGGTGCAACAATTGTCTTTATTTTTATTTTAACACTTTGCTTGATAATAGTACCAGGGTGTGATCAAGGAAAACAAGGAGACCTGCCCATGGAACCTGGCATACAGAAAATAGAAAATATCCGAGGTCAGTTTGAATCAACCATCATGGAGATTGAGGGCGTGGTCGGCGTGGGAACAGGCCTTTGCAATGACAAACCCTGTCTTAAAATCTATACCTCTGTTCCCGGTCAAAAGCTTCGAGACAAGCTTCCCAGGGAGTTGGGTACAATTGAAGTGGATATAGAATATGTTGGGGAGATTAAAGCTGAATAACCGCTCGATAAAGGATGAGGATTAAATCAGTTATAGAACCAGATGGCATCTGGCTAGCCCTATACCCGTATGTGCTGAACGTGAAGTGGACGACAGTGCCTCACCCTAAATCCATCCATATTATGTTGTCCCGGATGGGATAAAAAATTTCTGAATCTCGGTTATCAAATTTTTCAAACTGTCTAAAAACGCATTTCATCTAACATTTTAATTTTATTGGGGCGGTATTTTTCATATTATAAAAAGCCCTTGACCAACAATTTTGCAAATTCATCTGCAGGAATGGGGGGGCTTAGATAATATCCCTGGGCTTCATCACATCCATAGCGCTTCAGCAGGTCGAATTGTTCCTTTGTTTCAATACCCTCAGCTATAATTGTTTTTCCCAGGCTGTGACCCATGGCAATAATGGCCTTGATGATAACACGATTATCCACCTGCAGAGCGCTTCCCATTATAAACGATCGATCGATTTTTATTGTATTCACGGGAAAAGAGGTCAGGTAACTCAACGAAGAGTAGCCGGTTCCAAAGTCGTCCAGGGCAATGCTTATGTTCATCTCCCGGATCTGTTGGAATATTTGCATGGTCTCATCATCATCCTGCATCAGGATATTTTCAGTAATTTCCAGTTCAAGCTTCTTTGAATCAAATTTTACGGTTTTAAGTGCTTCTTTGATGTCTTGTATAATATTCTGGGTGGCAAGTTTATATCCGGAAAGGTTCATGGCAACACGAATGGAGTTCAAACCGGCTCTTGTCCATTCGTCGTTCTGCCTGGATGCCGTCTTAAGCACCCATTTATTGATGTCGATTACCAGGCCGGTTTCTTCTGCAAGGGGGATAAATTTATCGGGCGGAATCATCCCCTTGTGTGGATGAATCCATCGAATAAGTGCTTCTGCCCCAACAATCTTCCGGTCAGCAAAACGAATCTGGGGCTGGTAATAAAGAACCAATTCATCACGGGCAAATGATTTCTTGAGATCCCGCTCCATGGAAAACCGTTCTATAGCTGCCCGGTTAAGGGATTCCATATAAAATTGATAATTATTCTTTCCCCGGTCTTTTGCATGATACATTGCGGAATCGGCATTTTTCAATAAGGTTTCAGGTGTTGAACCATCGGCAGGAAAGACACTGATGCCGATACTGGTGGTCACGGACACCTCTTTTCCTTCAATGCTGTAAGCCTCGGGAATCGCATCAAGAATGCGTTGGGCAATTATGGCTGAATTTTCAGGGCTTTTGATGTCGGAAAGCAAAACTGTAAATTCATCACCCCCCAGCCTTGCAATCATTGAACCTGATTCGTCCTTGTCACGCCGTGCAGCAGTATCTGTTTTTCGGATACACGATTTGAGTGTTTCTGCCACTGTTTTTAACAACAAATCCCCGATATGGTGTCCAAGGGTGTCATTTATTTTCTTAAACTGGTCAAGATCAAGAAAAAACAAGGCAAATTTTTGATTATAGCGGGTTGCCTTTTTAATTTGCGTATCCAGCCGGTCCATAAACAGCATTCGATTCGCCAGACCAGTCAATCCGTCATAAAAGGCGAGGAAACGGATTCTTTCTTCCGCCTGTTTCAATTGGGATAAATCCTGCACAACCCCCAGCATTATTTCCGGAACGCCGTTATCGTCGACAAAGACTTCCCCTTGATTCAAAATATGCTTTTGAGTACCATTTAAATTCATTACCTGGTAATTCAGGCTAAAATTTTCTTTAGCCTTTACAGCATTACTGATGGTTTGTTTGACCATGTCCTGCTGATTGGCAATGATGGGCTCAAAAAAACCATCAAAAGTCACCGGTTTGTCCATGGGGTTCAGCCCCTGAAGAGAGCAGGCTTCGGGGGAACAGGAAAAGACATTGTTTACCAGATCAATCTGCCAGTTCCCCAGCTTAGCAAGCTTCTGGGTCTTGATCAATCGATTCTCATTTAAATACAATTCCCGAAAGGCCTGACCGGCCCTGAGCATATATTTTGCACGGTATCCCAGCATTACCCAGTTGATCGGTTTTGCAATAAAATCATTTGCCCCGGCTTCAAACGCCCGGGCGGTTGAGTCTGTATCATCCATTCCAGTGACCATGAGGATCTGAGGATATTTTCCTCCGGGAAGATTGCGGATGGCTGTACATACTTCAAAGCCGTCCATCTCCGGCATAACAACATCCAGTAAAATAAGATCCGGTTTCTGGGATTTAAACATGGCCAGGGCGATACGACCGTTTTCCGCCTCAATGACATCAAAATCAGCTTTGGTAAGTGCCGCCCCCATGGTTAAACGTAAAGAAAAATCATCATCCACAACCAGGGCAAGGGGCTTTTTCTGAGTGTGCCTATCGGAAATCATGTGAAAAAGACTCCATTTTTAAACCTTCGTTAACCTTAACAAACTCATTCTCAATTAATGTGATCAGCTCTGGGGCATTTTCAAGGTGATCGAATCTACAATTTTCTTCAAGCTCTTTACTCATTTTGGATAATTTTACCGCGCCTACATTGGCGCTGCTTGATTTAAGGCTGTGGGCATTCCTTTGCAACGCTTCAATATCGTTTACATCCAGAGATTTTCGCAGTTTTGCTATCAAAACCGTTGAACTTTCCAGGTAAACCTTGATAACCTTATCAACGATACTGGGCTCTCCTTCAATTTGAAGTTCCTGAATTGCAATAAGCATGCTTTGGTCAATGGAACCAGAATCGTTTCCTTGTTCGTTGACCAATTTTATCCCCGCCAAATCTTTCGAACCTGCCACATTGTCCCCATTGACTCCCATGGGAGACCAGGATTTAAGGATAGACAGAATCTGACTTTTCAAAAAAGGTTTGCTCAGATAATCGTCCATACCGGCTGTCAAACATTTTTTCCTGTCCCCTTCAAGGGCATTTGCAGTTAATGCGATAATTGGCATATTTTTTTCCACGCCATTTTCTTTTTCAAATTGCCGAATAGCTGCCGTGGCCTGGTAACCGTCCAGCACAGGCATTTGACAATCCATAAAAACAAGATCATAGGATTTCTTTGATATGGCGTCAACCGCTTCCCTGCCGTTTGAAACAATATCTACCCTGCACCCAAAAAGTCTAAGCATGGCAGCGGCAACATTTTGATTGGTCAGATTATCTTCTGCAACAAGGACATGAATATTAAACAGCTGCTTATCTTGATCAATCCCGGTTGAATCGATCATGTGGTCAGACCTATTTTTAGGGTGATCGCCAATAATCTGGATTACAGCAGCGTGCAGATCAGCTTGAGGAACCGGTTTATTCAAATAAGCTGAGATACCGTTTCTTTTCGCTTGTGCAGCATCATTGCCCGCCCCTACCGATGTCAACATGATCAACCGAGTGTCAGCAATTGCCGAATCCGCCTTTATCTGCTGGGCCACCTCCAGCCCATCCATACCCGGCATATCCTTGTCAAGGAGTACCAGATCAAAGGGTTCTCCTTTTTGCTGGGCCAAATGCAGTTCTTCTATCCCTTTGGCCCCACAATCGCTACTTTTAGGTTTCATTCCCCATGAACTGGTTTGGCGTTTGAGGATTTCCCGGTTTGTCAGATTATCATCAATGACAAGAACCCGATGCCCTTTTAAATTGGCTGTGTTGAGTCGGGATCTGTTCTTTTCGGTTTCCAGGCTGGCTGCAAAATCCACCGTAAAGGAAAAGGTGGATCCTTTTCCAGGTTCACTCTCACAGTGCAGATCCCCTCCCATTAACGCGACAATTTCCTTGGAAATGGCCAACCCGAGACCTGTCCCCCCATACTTGCGGGTGGTGGACCCATCTGCCTGGGAAAAGGGGCTGAAAAGCCGTTGAAGGTCTTGCTGACTGATGCCGATCCCCGTGTCACGGATCAAGACATGCAGCTTTACTCGATTCTGATCAGAAACGGTCGTGGCCACCTGAACAACGACCTCACCCTGCTTTGTAAATTTAATTGCATTGCCGACAAGATTGGTAAGAACCTGCCGGAAACGGGTGGGATCTCCCCTCAAAAAAATGCAGGTTTCCGGGGGAATGAGGACAGCCAGTTCAAGCTGCTTTGCATGGGCCCGGGAGGCCAGCATCTGCATCACATCATCAATGAGTATTTGCAGATTAAAATTTATGGTTTCAAGTTCAAGTTTGCCTGCCTCGATTTTCGAAAAATCGAGAATATCATTGATTATTGCCAGCAGAGAGCTGCCCGAACTCTGAATGGTTTTGGAAAACCGGCGTTGTTCCTCGGTGAGATCTGTTTCCATCAACAATTCAGCCATTCCCAGGACGCCATTCATGGGTGTACGGATTTCATGACTCATGTTGGCCAGAAACTGGGATTTTGCACGGCTGGCTTCTTCGGCAGTTTCTTTGGCCTTTTCCAAGGTGACAACCATGGCTTCCAGCGCTTTTTTTGCCTGGGAAAGATCTGCCGTGCGTAATTTAACCCGTTTTTCCAAATCAGCGCTGTACATTTTCAGGTCTTCATCCCGGGCATGGATCTCACCGATCATATCATTGAAACAGTCGATCAATGTTCCAAATTCATCTCTGCCCTGTTTTTTTACCCGCACATCATAGTTCTTTTTTATTGTCACCTCTCTTATGGATTGCATCAATTCAAGCAAGGGGCGTGTAAAAATTTTCTGACTCTTGTTGGATAGAAGAAGCACGACCATAAGCGTAATGACCACTATGAAAGCAACAACGATATAATAGGTATGAAGTCGGTTGCGGACCTGCTGCATATCATCGACCAGATGAATCGCACCCACCAATACGTTTTGTGCAAAAACAGGCCGGAGAATATGGATATACCCATTAAACAGGTGAGAGACAAAGCCTTCTTTCTCCAGTTGCTTGAAAATATCCTGTCGGGCAGGATAAGCGGCGTTTAAATCGGCAATCAAAAGACCTGTATCAACACCCTTCCGGTGATACTTACTGTAGGTGTCACCGTTTTTATCATACAGAATGGCTGCTGCAATTTCAGGTTTTACCGCAAATGAATTTAAGGTCTCCTTTGCAGCCTGCTCATCATCAAAAGCCATGGCCGCCCCACTGTTCAGGGCCACCACGTCTGCGATGGAACACAACTCACCCACAAGATTTTCCCGGGCATTCCATTTCTCATTGATCATCAGTCCGGTTGATACCAGCAACAGGGCAACTCCCGCCGTCAGGCTGAGAAGAAGAAACAGCTTAGTTCTAATGGATAAATTCGCCCACCGCCACCCCCTCGGCTCCTTGTTCATTTGTCCCCCACAATAATAGCAAGTTTCAAAAGGCGAGAACTCAATTTTAAATGATTTTTCCGGGCAATGGCCTCGTTGATTTCAAAATGCAACCGTCCTTTTCTGCTGAAAAAATTAATAATCCCCCCACTGTTGATAAACGTCCTGGTTTCACCGATCGTTAACACGGGTTTACCTGTCACGGCTGCAAGCGTATCAAGGAGAATAGTACGATCAACCCCTTTACCGATAAACATCATATCACACTGCCCAGCGTCTTCGGCCTTGTCCAGAAAATGCACATCAAGTGTTCGGTCATTGATCTTTTTACCGTTAAGTGCCTGGAAGGCGGATTGAATGGTCTTATTGCCCAGAACGCAGAGTTTTAAGGCCTCGGTTGGGCCGGCAAAGGATTCATCCGGCCACTGGGTATACCTGGCAAAATTAATTACAAATGCGGCTTTTACGGCATACTCCTCCATGCTTTGACTGACCGCATTGCCAATTGCAGAAATCGAGAGGAACATCAACAGAACAGCAAAACCGAAGATCCGCTTCAAACGTTTAACCAGTTCTTTGTCTTTTTTCATGGGAGTTCCTTAGAACTGGCAGGTTCTTTTCTCGTAAATGCCCCGTTTAAGGGTCATGGAAATTTTAAAATGTGCCAGACCAACGCCGGATTTTTGCCTGGTTTCAAGGCGCGTCAATGGGAGCATATTGAAATATGTGCGCATTGACATAACGCAGAAAACAGGTAAAAAGACAAGTTGAATGGTACATTTTATTGTTTCCATGGCCCTAACCTTGGTGGGCTGGGTGAAGTTTTTCTGAACAATTTTCAAAGGACTACTTTCCAGTAATCGTTGAAAAATGCGCTAAGATCCAGAAAAAAGGCTGGATTCGTTACAAAACAATAACCCAGTTCACAGGCTGTTCGCTTTTCCGATTTTGATCCCATGGTCACTCGCAAGCATTTTTGCACAGGCAAAATTCCATCCTGGCTAAAAATACTGTAAAAATAGGCCTCCTGGCTTTCAGGTATTATTGAAACAATGGAATTTGCGGCAAAATCATCAACGGTATTATGATGTCGGACGTCCATCAGGTCTTCTATGATCAACCCGGTCAAATCCGATTGTTCAACAAAAAGAGGTAACGGGTTAAAAACAAAAGCCACAGCCACTAACGCATATAGGATTCCGGCCAAATTCTTAGATGCAAGGTTTGTTTTGAAGTCCAGTTTGTACATCTACGATTTCCCCTGCCCATAAATTTCATAATCAAAAATCGTTCTGCTGCGCCTATTTTCCATGGGAAGACTCAATTAAAGTTGAGAAACAAACTAAAATGAACTCATAGTTGTTGTCAAGGACGTTTTATATGAAACACTCGCCAAAGCATTGTCAATGAAGGTGTTTCAAAATTCGTTGAGGCCGGAGCCATACCTCGCTCCGGCCGTGCCGGTTTTGTATGAAACTCGCTTCGACCGGCCGGCGGAAACGGGTGTTGCCCTTCACTCATTCTCGCAGGCCGTCCATGGCCTGCTCCGAGGAAAATGGCAACTCCTTGGACCTCGTGTCCACCGTTGCCATTTAATCCGTTCAGTGCAACACCCGTTCCCACCGGCCTAATACTGTCGAGTTTCATGCTTCGTTGTGCAAAAAACCGACCCGTCATGTTATATTCGCGCTCTAAGGCTTCATTTGATCATCCGACGTTTGTTTACCGAATCAATAATTTCTTTGTCTGCTGTCCTTCTCTAAACAATACCTGTTAAAAGCGTGCTGTCAATTCGATTAATTTCCACAAGGCACAAGTTTCATGCCTAATTCATCAGCCTTTTTTGCTAAATTTTTTAATACTCTTTGCTTGTTGGGCTTGCTCAGGTACTCTTCGCCAAGATCTTTATACGTGTCTGCATTTTTAATGATGCTGTAAATGGCTTTTGCAATTCTATGGGCTATAGCAACAATGGCCTTTCTGGCACCTCTCCTGGATTTCAGTTTGTAATATTTGGCCTTGTAATAAGAGCCTTTTTTCTTGATTGCTGCCCATGCAACCTGGACTAAAATCGTTTTGAATGGATGGTTTCTAACTGCATTTCTGCCACTTTTCCGTTTTCCTGCACTTTCATTATTTCCGGGGCACAGGCCTGCCCATGAAACAAATGCTGACATAGTTTTGAATTAATTTAGCGTAACCCCGACTTCTCCTATAATGGATTGTGCCGATTTTTTATCAACACCTGGAATTTCGTCTAAACGCTCCAATAAATCTTTGTGCTCACGTGTAAGAGATTCCAATCGAGTATTAACTTGTTCAATCATTTTTTTAAAAATATTGATAATTTCCATCATCTCAACAAGTTGAAAACGATGGTGATCTTTGAAATATCCATTAAGGCTTTTATGCAGTTCCTGCGTTTTTTTCTTAAGGCCGCCTTTGGTGCACTCCTGGACCTTTTCCAAGCTTAGTTCACTATTATTGCATAATAAATTGATCAGGTTCGTGCCTGTCAAACCAAACAAATCCGAAACTATTGAATCAATTTTTATATTTGCAGTAATGAACAGCTTGTGAACACGTCTTTTATAATCGGCAAGGGATTCGGTGTATGTTTTTCTCAATCGGCTTAATTCTCGCCATTCCCGGACATTCCCCGGAGGGATGAAACTACCTCTTACTAAACCGTGTCGAAGCAGTCCGGCAAGCCACTTGCTGTCACAGATATCAGTTTTTCGGCCAGGAACGTTTTTAATATGTCTGGCATTCACCAAAACGACTTCAATTTTATCTTCAATGGTATTATAAACCGGATGCCAGTATACCCCGGTACTTTCCATTGCTATAATTGGGCAATTATTATCAAGCAGCCATTTTTTCATTTCTTGCAGATCGTGAGTGAATGTTGAAAACTCTCGAATCTCATGGTGCTCACCTCCTGCATTATTCAAAGTGATTAAACAAGCTGAAATTTTGTCTTTATGAACATCCAAACCACAACAAATAGGGTGAACGATTTGGATTAATGTGCTATTTGATCTCTTGGTCATGACTATCCTTTCGCTTTTGTTTGGGAAGATAAAAAAAATTGGATAGTTATGACCATTTTTCATTTTATATGAAACTCTCGTCGGACCGGTAGACGGGAACGGGTATAACCCTCCGCTCATTCTCGCAGCCCGTTCTGGGCTGCTCCGAGGGAAACGGCAGCTCCTTCAGCGTCCATGCTGACCGCTGCCGTTTAATCCGCTGCGGGCAATACCCGTTC
Source organism: Desulforapulum autotrophicum HRM2 (assembly GCF_000020365.1). Taxonomy (NCBI): domain Bacteria; kingdom Pseudomonadati; phylum Thermodesulfobacteriota; class Desulfobacteria; order Desulfobacterales; family Desulfobacteraceae; genus Desulforapulum; species Desulforapulum autotrophicum. Next base: position 4,854,826 of record NC_012108.1, read on the forward strand.
CCGCCCACCTCTGCTGTCGAGTTTCTATATTCGTTGTGGCCAGAGCCGATACTTCGCTCTGGCCGTGCCGGTTATATGAAACGCCCACCAAAACATAGCCAGTGAGGGCATTTCAAATTTCGTTGTGGCCAAAGCAGATATCATGCTCTGGCCATGCCGGTTTATAAGAAACGCATGTCGAAACATCATTGTGAAAGTCTCGACTTTCGAGCCCTCTTTGGTTTCCCTGATCGGAACATTGTAAACCAAAGGGGATAGGATTTTTGCCCTTCCAGGCGTTAAGAAGCGCAGGCTGTTTGAGGACTTTAGCCCGCAGTTCCTGCGCTTTAGTCTGGAAGGGCAGAAATCCCCCCGACGTTTACCGTTCCGGTCAGGGTAACCAAAGGGGGCGGAATGGTACTATCGCCTGCCCTGTATCATCGTGTTTCATATTTCGTTGTGTCCGATAGGACATGTGGGTTTTATATGAAACACTCACCAAAGCATTGTAAACAGAGGCGTTTCATCATTCGTTGTGGCCGGTGAAGATACCTCGCTCCGGCCGTGCCGGTTATATGAAACACCCACCAAAGCATTAACATTGGCGGAGTTTCCATATTTGTTGTGGCCGGATGCCATCCCTCGTTCCGGCCGTGCCGGTTATATGAAACCTAAAAGTTGCAATCCCGGAGGTTTCGCTTATTCTGAGTTTTGATCCGCCATAATTTTGGTGAGTATCGAGCAGTTAAGAATACATGAGATATGTTCCACCTGGAGTTTCAATCGGCTCCTTTCAGCCAATGCAGCAAAGATATAGCATTACAAGGGCTTTCCGGGTTTTTGATGGTTAATTTTGGTCATTGAATGCCCATGGAGTACTCCGTGTTCTAAAGACTCTGCCAAGGGTCATTAATATTGATGCCTGAAATTTATTAATTTGACAAATTTCATTTCAAATGCCAAGTAATATAAGTTACTTGAATTTAAAAAACAAATTTAACCATCAAAAGAATGCTTAAATCCATGAAAAATAAAAATTTATTTTCGTTCTTATTTATCATTTTTACACCCTTTTTTCTTATTTCCCTTTGTTTTGGAGCCAACACCACGGATCTGACCCAGTTCAGCATTGAACAATTGATGGAGGTACAGGTCACATCTGTGGCAAAAAAAAGCCAGGGACTGTCTGACAGTGCTGCCGCCATCTTTGTCATTACAAATGAAGATTTAAGGCGTTCCGGGGTTACCAACATTCCCGATGCCCTGCGCATGGTTCCGGGGATGAATGTGGCCCGCATTGACTCAAACAAATGGGCCGTCAACAGCAGGGGGTTTAACGGACGGTTTTCAGCCCAGCTCTTGGTTATGATCGACGGCAGAAGTGTCTATACCCCCACATTTTCCGGGGTTTACTGGGAGGTAAATGACGTACTCCTGGAGGATGTGGATCGCATCGAGGTTATCCGGGGACCCGGTGCCACCCTATGGGGGGCCAACGCGGTCAACGGTGTCATCAACATCATCACCAAATCGGCCAAGGAGACCCAGGGAGGCTTTGTCAGTGCAGGCGCTGGGAATGTGGAAAAAACCATGGCAGGTTTCAGGTACGGCGGCACCACCGGAAAAGACATCACATGGCGGATCTACGCCAAACAGAACAGCAGGGGGGCGTTTGAACATCTTTCCGGCGGTGATGGCAATGATGACTGGAAAACAACACGAACCGGATTCAGAATGGATTCAGATCTGACCGCCAGGGACAACCTGACCGTCCAGGGGGATGTATACCAGGGTGAAATCAACCAGGATCTCTTCCTGATCAGCCCAACCACCCCCGATTCTTTTATGGATACCTTTCCCGTTGAAACATCGGTGTCCGGCGGGAACCTGCTCTCCCGCTGGGAACGTACCCTTTCCTCAACCTCGGACCTCTCCCTCCAGGTGTACTACGACACCTCCAGACGAACAGAAGACTGGATCAATGAGGACCGGGACAATGTGGATATTGATTTCCAGCACCGGTTTGCCCCGGGAGCCAGGCACGAAATCATCTGGGGGGCCAGATACCGGTATACCCAGGATGATTTTTCAACTTCAGACAAAATTGATACTGCCATTGTACAGCTGGATTCAGACAGTCGATGCGACCAGCTTTACAGCGCGTTTATCCGGGATGAAATTTTGTTTCTGGATAACCGGCTCCACCTGACCCTGGGGTCAAAATTTGAACATAACGACTACAGCGGTTTTGAAATCCAGCCCAGTGCCAGGGTGATGTGGAGTATGAACCCTTCCCATAAATTCTGGGGTGCGGTTTCACGGGCGGTCAGGACCCCATCCAAGGGGAGAGTGACGCCACAGTTACCAGTCTGGCCTACAATTCTTCCCTGCTGGGTTCACCATTTATTCCCCCGGGATTGCCCGTTACGGTCAACGTCGTTGGAAACAAAGAATTTAAACCGGAAACGCTGATTGCCTATGAGTTGGGGTATCGGTTTATCCCAAATTCCAAACTATCAGCAGATTTTACCGTTTTTTGCCATGATTATAGAGACTTGAGGACTGCAGACCTTGAGTTCGACGGGGCAACGCTCCAGCAGAACTTTATTATGGAAAACAATGGCAAAGGCGAGACCTATGGCCTGGAGCTGGCCATGGGGTATCAGTTCTCCGATTCTTTCAAAGCGGACCTGGCCTATGGATATTCGAACGAGAAGCTTGAAAATAAAACAGCTTACGGAATGAGCAGGCACCAGGTTTCCCTGCGCGGTCAGTTTGACCTCTCTGCAGCCCTGGACCTGAATATCTGGCTCAGATATGTTGATGAAACCACCGCCGCCTATATTTTTTCCGCCACTGGCGAGTATGACATTGACGATTATATGACCATGGACCTGCGTCTTGGCTGGAAAATCAGTCCAAAATTTACAGTTTCCCTAGTGGGCCAGAACCTTTTGGATGGCAGCCACATGGAATTTGTACAGGAATCCTTCAGCCAACCCATTGAAGTTCCAAGGTCGGCATATGCCATGTTAAGTTACCGGTTTTAAAAACGGCCCAGCGCTTTCTTCCCTGTGTTCGCTCCATGGATACCGTGGCCCCCACTGCGCATTGACGGTGATAAATGTATCGCTATTCTAAAAAATGACAAAAAGCCCCTGGTTCCTTTGAGGCGGTTTTCCACAACCTTCGACAACAGGTTAGGGGCTCAGATGTAAATAATTCCACAAATATGGTGCAGAATTTCAGCTCGTCTTCAAGGCGGATCAAAGGGAGCATATTGAAATATGTGCCCTTTGATGTAACGCAGAAGACGAGCTGAAAAACAAGCAAGATTGAGGAATTATTTATTTCTGAGTCCCTTATTTAAATCCATTGTCCAAGGTTGTGGAGGGAGTGGATGGAAAGCTCACCGGATTGTCCGGGGAGATGAACAGGGTGACACCGTCATCGCTCCACCCGAAAGCCTCGCCGTTCAAGATAATTTTTTCTTTGCTGAACCAAACAGTCAAATCATCCAAATCCTGACTCTTTTTTTCTGCTTCAACGCCTGGTGTCCAGACTTTAGAAAGAGAATTGGTATACTTCATTGTTTTGGATAATTGCTCTTCAAAGCGAATAATTTGGGTTTTAAAAACCATCTCTATATCGTAGCCGTCTGTTTCCGTATTGTCCATCGCAAGCTTTTCGCAAACCAGAGAGATGGTGATCTCCGCTGAATCTTTATTCTTTATAAAGGATCTGATCGGGAATACATCTTTAAAGGTCAGCACACTCATTTCTGGAAGGTTGGGCATCACATGGGCATCGGAAAAACGGAATTCTTTCTCCCCGTCTCCATTCTTGAAGTACAATGTCACCAGCGAATTTTCAGCCATCCAGCGCGTCGGCAAAAAAAGTGTAATATTGTTGTCCTTAAAAATGTTGATGGGATTTAAAAGAGACTTGTTGGCTGCCTGCACCAATACACGGTCGAATTCAGGTTGTATCCTTTTTAAAATGTCTCTGTTTCGAATCTTTCCATAGAGCCACAGCAGATCGTAATTTTTGATCTTATCATTTTTCAGCACCATCTCAAGGATACGATTAAAGACATCAGGCCTGGCGTTGAGCAGTAAGGCCGGACCAACAGATCGAATCATGTCGGGAGAATCAAGAAAGGAAATATGTCCGTTGTCCAGATTCCTCATAATCAACCTTCCTGCAGCATCAGAATCACCCAGACGTGCATACTGAAGGGCCACAAAAAGGATATTTCCCCAATCGGCATCCTCAGAATTTGCAAGAATCAGATCCAGATCGCTTTTAAGCATGACCGGATCTACCCGCTCCGCTTTTAGCATGGTTTTACACATGGCAACTGAAGCCGCATAAGGATCCCTTCTCAATATTCCCTGATGAATCTGCTGAAACTGATTGAAGCAACGAGCCGCCTCATCATTCTTACCAATTTCCTGGGCTGCCTGACCGCGGTAATACCAGTAAGGCGGAAATTTCTGGAAACTTTTTTCAATCCGCTCCAATTTACGATACCGACGGGCAAGATCCGTTTCCTTTAGAATACCCGTATAAATGCTGAGCTGTTTTTCGTCCAATCGCCATTCATCTGGTAAATTATATTTGCGCATCAACTCCCAGGAATATTTCAGCAGCTTTTTATAAAAACTGTTGAGCCCCTGCATTGTATTTGAGTCAATTGTCCATTTTCCCTCCTCTTTTTGTTTAGCATATGTATCCATCTGGGATCGATAATTAAAATAAAAAGAGCCTGTGGAAAGTACAGCAGTTAAAATGCTCGTATAAGGACTTATGATAAGATCTGTATCGAAAACCTTTGATTTTACTCTGTTTTTAAGCTCACTCTGGACATTTTTATCAAAGCTGCTCAAGAGGTATTCCCGTTCATGATCCTGAATCTTGGAATTTGTGAGCAGATCCATCAGTTCCTGAAGCAATGTAATAATATCAGCATCAGGAATATTGCTGAGATTCAGGTTATTTATTATGGTATTGTATTCCTGGTCAAGAACCACCTTATCGTTGTAATTCATGATATAGGTCAAAGAGACTGCAATGAGGTTTAAGGATTGCAATACTTGAGCTTGAACCTCAGCTTTGGCCTTAGCTTTTGCCCTGGCCTCTGCCTGGGTCCTGGCTTCTGCCTGGGTCCTGGCCTCTGCCTGGGTCCTGGCTTCTGCCTGGGTCCTGGCCTCTGCCTGGGTCCTGGCTTCTGCCTGGGCCCTGACTTCTGCCTGGGCCCTGGCCTCTGCCTGGGCCCTGGCCTCTGCTTGGGCCTTGGCCTCTGCTTGGGCCTTGACCTCTGCTTCATCCACATCCTCATCCTGACTCTGGATCTCATCCAGGCCCTGAACCTGACTCTGGATCTGCTCTGGATTGAATTTTGCCCAAATTTCCATGGGGCCAACGAATCCTGATAACAGAATACAGATAAAAATCATAACCGACTGTAAACCCATGTTGAATTTTCCTTGAACGATCCACATTCGCATTTTTCCATCAGTCCGTTGAAGAATCAGCTTTTTCCTTCGGCTGTTAAAAATTTAAACCGTAATGTATATGATAGAAATGTGATCTTTGTCAAGAGAATCTAAAAGCCTCGAATCCACCGCCCATCAGGGGATTGGTAAACTTGGAAGAATCCATCATAACTCATGGATGTGAACAATATCATTCCCTTTAATCGTTTTCGCTTCTTCTACAATTTGCCTGTGATGTGTAAAAAGGATCACCTGATTTTTCTTGGATAAAGCAGCCAGAACCTCAAGGGTTGCTCGGGAACGTTCATCATCAAAGTTTATTAGAATATCATCCACAATAAAGGGCATGGGTTCATTCGCTTCAAGACGCCACTCCAGAGTTGCAAGGCGTAGGGCAAGAAAAAGCTGATCACGGGTTCCTGAACTCATTTTTTCCACGGTTAGTCGCAAATTATCAGGTCGCACCCCCACAAGAATGGGTCCACCTTTATCGTCCACATCGGTACGTAACCCGACAAAGGAGCCCATGGTCAGATGGTTAAAATACCCGGAAGCAATTTTCAAAACCGGATCCTGATTCTCTTCTCTGTAGCGTTCTATTTCCTGCTGCAAAACCTTGGAGGCCAATTTTAATAGAGAATACCGTTCAGCCAGCCGCCGTATTCTGGTGAGTTCCTGTTCCATTTTTTCGGCTATCTCAGCAGCCTTAGAGCTGCCATCCATGGCGGCAAGTTTGGTGTTTTCCTCTCCAATTCTTTGGGATATTTCATTAATCCCAGGATTTATCCTTTCTTCAACATCCCTAACCAGAGACTCAATCAATCCAGGTAATTCATCGGCATCAACGGCTGCCGACTGTCGGACAATCTCTTCTAACTGCACGCCAGCACAGATCTTGGCCAGGATTGCCTCGGTATCAGAGATTTTCTCCTGTAACCGCTTATATTCCATGAACTTGGATATTACTGCTGCTAATTCTTCTGGTTTTTCACATTTAGCGATGCCAAGGAGTTCATCCATCTGTTTTCTTGCATTTTGAAACGCTTTTTCAGCTGTGGAGACTTCTTTTTTTAAGGAATCGATCTCCTCAGAAAGTTTGTCATACAGTGTACTGTCTCGTTGCGCTTGGCTGAGCATTATTCGCAATTCCAGAATTGCCTGGTCCAACGGCGAATTCAGCATGGCAGGAGCTACTTTCCCAAGCAGGACATTTACCTCTGCTTTCAGTTCAGCCGCATCACGTTCAATACCGTCAATGCGCTTTTTAAGATCATCTGCCTCTTTCAATTTTTCAAAACAATTTTGAAGCGTTTCAATAAGATCCATTGCTTCAATGGTGGAAACTCCACCCCTAAGTCCCAAATCAAGAAAAGCTTTTTTCCACTGTTTCTGCCAGGCAGTAAGGGCATCTTGGGTTTCTTTAAGATCTTCCTCTGCCTGAGAATAAGCCTTTTCCGTTTGTTCTTGTCTTTCTTTTAATTTGTCAAAATCTGACTTTTGCCTGACAAGTCTGTCCAAGGCAGTCTCTGCAAAAATCAAAACAGGTCCAAGTTCTTCACCGGTGGGAGTGCCCTCTATCCCAATCAAATTGAGTTCATCTTGTAATGCCTGTTTAAGTTTTTTTCGGTACTGTACATCCTTCTCGATTTCCTGTTCCTTCTTGAAGTTATCTCTCACCATGAAACGGAGCTTATCGATTTCAGCCAGCCAACCGATCATTTCCTTTGGGGACAGGGGTATAATTTCAGAAGGCTGCCACGCCAAACGCCAGGATTCATGAAGTTCTTCTGCGTTAAGTTCCAATTCCAGCATCTCTTTTTTATTCGCTGCCATGACCTCCCCAAGAGCCTCTTCCTGTGCTCTCAAAGATGCTACATTTGCTACCCTGTCTGCCTCCCTGCGTAGTCGGTCTGAAATAATATCTGCCTGCTCCACATATCCTTCGTAAGCCTCAGGAAGCGATCGTTCAAGATTATAAGACTTACTCGCTTGGGTGATGTCCTCTTGATCAAGCCATTCTCGCCGAATCAATTGCCAACCCTGGTCCCGTTTTTCACGGGTTAGACTCAAATCTTTCTCTGAAGGAACGGCTCCTGCATACACTGCCTTTTTGACTTCAACCCGAATATGTTTAAGATCTTTTTCAGCTGTTTTCAGTTCTTTTTGAAACTCACGCTTTTTTTCAGTAATTTCGCTGTATCTTTTTTCAAACTGCTGAACAGTTTCAAAAAGCGGTAACGGAAGTCCCATGAGTGCGGCTAAATCACCAGACCAAAGCCCCACCCGCTTAATCTCGGCAAGACATTCTTTTTTATTGACTTCAACATCAGTTTTACTTTTTTCCAACTGCCCATCAATATCCCCAGCTTTTTGAGCCAGTTTTACCGTTTGAACAAGCGCCAGGGATTCCTTTACAACAGGAAAGGCAGTTATATCTTTGTTTAAATCTTTGTTTTCCTGTTTTGCAGATGCAAGCTTCTTTTGGGCCAGTGTGAATTGCTGGTTTATTGACTCATATTGCGAACTCAATGTCTGAATGGTCTTTTTTTTAAAAAGTACCGGTCTTAACGTTTCAACCGACTCCAAACTCAAATCCGGTCTAATCTGTTTTAGTAAAGCGGCAGCCTCTCTACGGAGACTGATTCGCATACCATTCCTTACCGGAATATCCTTTTGGCCCTTGCGGTATTCACCGAGGCGCTGATGAAAATCATCCACCCTTTGTGCCTGGCTTAAGAGATCATTATTAAACGAAATAGACTTGCGCTTTGCTTCAAGTTTCTCCTGGTAGTCGGTATCTTTTTGTAAATGCTGGTTGGCCTCACGAATTTCCTGGCCAGCCTGCTGGTATCTTTCGGTAAAATCAGGGGGTAACAAAATGACCCTTCCCAATGCCGATTGCTGGTCCTGCAAGGATTTCAAAGATGCCAGTTCAGGAATGGCCTTCACCAGTCGATCAAGACGCTGCAATTCTTTATTATTTTGATCTCGTTCTTTCTCCAAATTGTGCCGCTCTTCCTCAGCAGTTTTCAGGGCTTTGGTGTGATCTTTCCAGGCCTTGGAAGAAAGACTAACTATTCTAATTTCTTTCTGCAGTTCCTTAAACCTTTTGACGGCCTTATTGATCTCAGGCAATTGACCTGCTGATTTGAACAGAGTCATCGCCTCTTTTTCAAGCTGATCGATGACCTCCCGTAAAGAGGATATACCAGCACCGGCGGCAAACAGAGCTTGCCCCACCTCCCCCTTCTGGGCAAGAATTTCTTCCCCCCCCTGGACCAGAGTATCATGATCAATTCCATAGAGAGATTCAAACATTTCTGGTTCAACACCATTGAGGAATGGAGTTAAAACATCCAAATCAAGTGCATCCCCTGCCCCGTTAATGACATCATTGAGACGTTTTTTCCGACGTTGGAAAACGATCTCTTCTCCTGCACTGTTTTCAAGGCAGCCGCCGACTAATAAATGATCATAATTATGAATGAAATTATCAGGGGTCTGTTGGGGAAAACCATACAATAACGCCTTCAGGGCTCTTAGGGAGCTACTTTTTCCTGCTTCATTTGAGCCAAAAATGATATGAAGCCCTGGCTCTTTAGAATTAAATTCCAGGGGTGGCTTTTCTGTAAAAGGACCAAAGGCCTTCAAATCGAGACGTTTCAACCTCATTTAGCACCGCCATGTTGAAGAAGTTTGGCAATCAAAAGTTCCTGAATTTCATTACGCAACCCCTCCATTTTATCAGGAGATGGATCCAGAAAGGATTCGTCCCCGGTTTGGATCTCAGCAGGTAATTTATTTTTCAAAGCAGATAACTCAGGCACCAGTCTAAAAAGGGTCTCTCCATCCAATTCAATCTGTTGAACCGACTTTAACAAACCAGCAATGGGATTATCTTCCCCAAACATTTCTTCAAGGCTCACCTTGCGGGTTGTCTGAAACTTCACCGTCTCTAACCACATTTCTCCAGATTGAACAGCAATACTACGAAACCCCTCTGTCCACTGTGTTGTCTGGTCAAGCAGTTTGCCATGGACAGGACAGGAACCTGTCAAAATGAGCCGTATGGCAAGGGGCTTACCGTCAACCTGGTCAAGCGCCTGTTCTAAGGCTTGGCGAACCACATCATAAATTTTTTCGCAAGTTTCGCACTCAGACAAATCCACCTGGCAGACGGCCCAGCGAAGCACATCCAGTTCAAACGCTTCAACCTTGACAATACGGCCATCCTCCACACTCACCAGTGAAGCGCCCTTAGCGCCAGTTTCTTTAATATGACGGCCCTGAATATTGCCTGGAAAGACAATCCAGGGGTCTTCAGAAATAATTTCTCTCGTGTGAACATGTCCCAAAGCCCAATAATCATAACCTTTGGACTTGAGATCATCCATCGTACATGGTGCATAATCCTCATGGCCTTCTCGACCCGTCAGGGATGTGTGAAGTAAACCGATGTTAAAATAGTTAGAATCGTACTGGGGATATTGAGAGGCAAGGTTTTCAGTTACAGCACGATGGGAATAACTCTGGCCATGGATGATGACACCAATGTCATCAAGTTTTACAGATTGAGGCTTTCTGGGAGAAAAAAGAGTCACATTGTCAGGCAATGGCATCGTCTTGGTCAACTGACTGGCTGCATCGTGATTTCCAGAAACAATAAATACTTTTATCCCGGATTTGGACAATTTACCCATCCGGGCCGAAAAAAAGAGACCGGTGTTGTAGTCCTTCCAATCACCATCATAAAGATCACCGGCAATTAGTATAAAGTCAACTTCTTCCTCTAGGGCCAGGTCAATCAAATTGTCAAACGCTCGCCTCGTAGCCCCACGAATTTCCTCAACCGGGGCATCATCATGGACCTCAAGCCCTTTTAATGGGCTGTCGAGGTGTATATCTGCTGTGTGGATAAATTTGACCATGGATTCAATCCTGTGATTTTGATCTGCAGATTAGGCCCATGATCGGAATAAAAGCTTCCAAAACATGGTGTAGGATTTTAAGTCGTATTCAAGGCAGATGACCCTCAGGGATGTGGTTTAACCCCATCAAACACAGCCCCCAGGTAATCACAAATCAAGCGGGCATCATCAATAAAGGTTTTGCCCGTTGAAAAACTCTTTTTAGTGCCCTCAAACCCGGGGGCTGCATCGTCGAGCACCAGAACCGGGCACCCCTGATTTTCAGCGCCCAGGGATTCAACCACCAATTTACGGGGCCGCGGATAATCAACCAGAACAATTTCAATTTTTTGCCTGATCTGTGGGGAATAGGCAAAAAAGCCTTCTACAACACCACAGTCCGGGCAATAAAAAGGACCCTTATCGTCTTCTTTCCATGGATTCAGCATGAACAACGTATATTTTCCCATTCTCAATATCTCCTGTAATTCACTTTTTCACCCTTCATACCGGTCAACCCTGCAGCTGTCAAGACAAACCCTGTTGGTCAAACAAAAGGACTTTTTTCCGGGTTTTCCGGGTTTTATCCATACTGAACCATCTTGAAAAGCGTATTTAGTGACTGACCGAAAACCTGTGTTTGAACAAAAAATTGCCCATATGCAAGGCGCAAGAAATTCTGAAACCGGAGCGTACTACTGTACGTGAGGATTTCAGGATTTTGCAGCAACGCCGCAGATGGGTGAGTTTTCGTTCAAACACTATTTAACATTGCACATAGAAGGTGCAACGTTCAGGTTGCACCCTGTCATTTGGCTTCGTTAAAGTTCCGATAATAAGTGTCACGTGGATCAAACCGCTTTCATCAAATTTTCAAATTCCCTTAATCCCTTTTATAACGCCCAGTAAGCCGGTTCATTCCGAGAAGGTATGGCTCTACCTTTTCTAACAACTGCCACATGTTCAGACCCTGTTCCAGTGCCACGGCCTTATCCAGTGCCAGGACCCAGAAATAATAATTGTGCAGGCCGTGCCCGTTTGGCGGCATGGGGCCGTTATAGCCGGTTTTTCCAAAATCAGTAATACCGCTGGTATACAAATGGGTACCTTCATCCAGATGTGTCACATCTCCGGGAATATTATACAGAACCCAGTGAACAAAACCATAGGTGCCTCTGCTGGTTACCAACGGTGCATCCGGGTCGTGACAGATAACGGCAAAGGCCTTTGTTCCCCCAGGCGGGTTTTCCCATGACAACGCCGGGGAAACATCTTCTCCTTCTCCAGTAAACCTGGACGGTATCAAAGTATCATGTTCAAATACATCACTTTTTACCTGCATTTTTGTCGGTGCAAAACCCATAATGGTATCTCCTCTATTTTGGTTTCTGAATGGCGAAATCAGGTTACCGTTGATTGTTTTTCCTGTCAATGGTCTCCCTGGGGTCCTTACCTCCTTGATCTCACCGGTGCCTGCCAGGCTTTTCTATGAACTGGATTTCCGGCAGAATTCCAACGGAGTATCAGGGGGAGGATCGTCCGTCTGCTTTAAAATCTGGCCCAGAGCAGACCTTAAGGCCTCCTCGGGAACCGGATGGTAAAAGGGCATGGCCAGGGCATCCGCCGCAGTCAGACCGGCACCTATGGCCCAGGATAAAAGATGGGCCATGTGCTCGCCGGCCGGTGCCATAAGTTCTGCCCCCAAAAGCCTGCCGTCCTTTTTATCCGCGTAGATCCGTGCAATGCCCGAGGCCTTGCCCAGGATCATCCTGGCCCGTCCAAGTTTCTCCCATGAGGCGTTGCCCGTTACAAACTCAACTCCCAGGTCAGTCAATTCCCTGTGGGAAAGCCCTGCAATGGCAATGTCCGGAGAGGAAAAGGTAATGGTCAGCGGGATGCGTTTTTTAAAACAGGAGGTGGTGTCAGCCGTGGCGTTGTATCCGGCAATATTGCCGTCATCAGCGGCTTCGTGGAGGATGGGCTTTTGTCCGTTGACATCTCCTGCCAGGAATACGGGCAGGCCCTTGATCTGAAGGGTACCCGGATCAAAGGCAGGAAGCCCTCTGTCATCCAGTTTTACGCCCAGATTCTCCAGGCCAAGCCCCTGGACATTGGGGCGGCGCCCTGTGGCCAATAATATCCGGTCAACCGTCCATTCTCCGCTTTCGCATCCCACAACAACTCCACTTTCCGACTTGCAGCGGATATCGGCCGTACCCAGCTTGATGTTCATCTCCTTTGAGAAATGATCAAAGGCATAGGTCTGAAGGTCAGGGTCAGTCAGGCCACCTGCAGTTTTGCGTCGGCTAAAGGCAATGATTTCCACCCCCAGGCGGTGCAGGGCCTGCCCCAGTTCGATACCAAGGGGACCCAGGCCAAAGACCGCCATTTTCCCAGGCAAATCTTCAAGTTCAAAAAACTGGTCCGTATCAATGATAAGGTCCCTGTAGGGCTGCCAGCGTTCCGGAATCCATGGTTTTGAACCTGTGGCTATAATAATGCGCCTGGCCCGTATTCTCTCGTCTCCCAGGTCCAGGGTATTGGGATCGATAAACCTGGCACGCTTTCGGATCAACTTGTCCATGAAGGGTGACATTTCATGAATAACGCCGCCGGAAAACTCGTCCCGGAGCATGCGCACCCGGGCCATGATCCGGGAATAAACGGGCCTGAGGGCCTTTGCCCCTGAAATGCCGTATTCATCAAAAAAAAGGCGCTTGTGAAAATCGTCTGCCACGGCAATGAGCGCCTTGGACGGCATGCATCCCACCCGGGCACAGGTGGTGCCCAAAGGACCATCGTCAATGATCACGTAGTTGTCGGTTTTCTCCACGACAATTTCCTGGGCAGTTAAGCCGGCAGTTCCGGCACCAATAATGGCCACATCAACTTCTCTGGTCATGGAATTATCCTGATTATAACAATGTTTAAGGGAGAACTTCACTAGCCCTATACAAAATATTCCGGTTCCCGCCGCGTACCGGTATACCCAACCTCCAGTTCATGTTTGTGCCGCAAATAATTTTCATCATCAAAATATTTCGCCCCAACAGGACATTTTTTAACGCAGGCGCAGCACTTAATGCAAATGCCTGTTATTTTGGAAACATCGTCTGAATCAATTGACCCCATTGGACAAACTTCTGAGCAAAGCTTGCAGTCGATGCAATCGCTGTTTGTTTTGGGGGTAACCTTAAGGATATTTACTGGATTACCGTTTTGATCTTTAGGTCGATAATATTCTCTGTAAGGTTTATTTCCTTTTACCACAACAGAAGAACTTTCACCCGGAGACTTTGTTTTATCAATTATTTTAGCAGCAAAATCAGCCATTGCGGCCATATCCTGTTCATCGGGCCTGTTGGCCCCGAGCGTGGTTGAAAAAGAATGCTCGCCTATAAATGCGCCACCGGCTATAACATTAAAACCATTCGTATCCAGAATGTCCTTGAACTCGATTAACGCATCATCATAGTCACGGTTTCCGTAGAGAACTACGGCAACGGCCGTTGCCCCGTTACCGGAAATTGTGTTTAAAAATTTCAGCAGAAGATTAGGTACGCGTCCAGCGTAAACCGGAATACCCGCAACAACAATAGTATCCTTGTCAAAGGAAAAAGTTTTCTTTCGGGCTTCCGGCAGTGTAAAGTCAATATTGCTGACCGCATTTTTCCCGCCGTAATTTTCCGCAATCTTCTCCGCAATACCGGTTACAATTTTTTCAGTTGTTCCTGTTGCGCTGAAATACAGTGTATTTATTTTCTTGTTCATCAGGTAAGCCTTCCTATGTTAAAAAGTTACTCATTAAAACGGATTCAGGGGAGTGACTTATCGCATCAACGCCTCAAAAGAGGCCGTACAATCCTGGTAAATTTTATTCAAGCTGAAATCCTGCGCCATATTGGTGGACTTGTTTACATCTGAGCCACCAACATGAGTGGTCGGCTCCAGCAGATCAGCAGACAGGTTCATTATGCATCAATCGCCTGATAAAAAGCTTTAATAAAAACGTCATAGTTTTCATACTGCGGCATATGGCCTAGTCCATCCAATTCAATGAGTATTGAACCTTTAATCATATTTTTAGCATTTTTTCCGAGTGTTTTATATTCTCCTAACTTTCTCGTCACACCTTTTTTTAACCAGCCTCTACCAGGTCCAGTTTTATCTCTGGTACCAATGATCAAAAAAGTTTCACTTTGAATTTGTGAAAATTTATCCACCATATTCTCTGAAAAAATGGGGCCATAAGTTAACGCATTATTCCAAGCAACAATTTTCCAATCTTCCCCAGCAAGCATTCCGTCTAAAGGGATTAAAAGCTTCTCATATTCGCTTGACCATTTTCCATCATAATAATTCTTTTTTTGATAGTTTCTAGCATTATCGAGTGTTTTGGCAAGCTCTCTTTCATAAAAGAAGTTAATGTCTTTGAATTCTACATACCTTCCATAGTCTTCTAAACCAAGAGGGTTAATCAAAATCAGTTTATTAACCAGTTCAGGATAATTCACAGCAAAAGTGGTTGCCAACATCCCCCCCATGGAGTGGCCTACAAGATCAAATTTTTTAATATTTAAATTATCCAACAAGGATTTGGTATTTAACGCTAACTGCCCAAAGCTATATTGGTAGGACTCTGGCTTTGAGGATTTACCAAAGCCAATTTGATCAGGCATTATCACCCTGTATTTCCTCTTTAAAAGATCTTTTGCAACTCTTTCCCAATAGTAGCCTGAAAAATTCTTACCATGTATTAAAACAATTACTTTTTGTGCATCCCTGTCTCCAATATCCATATATCGCATTCTCAAATCTTGATTTTGAGAATTAAACTTAAATGTGTTGACTTCAAATGGGTAATTAAATCCATCCAACTCTTTATTATACTTAATGGTATCCCCAGCAAATGCTGGTGAAATCACAGCAAAAGCCAAAATCAAAATCAAAAGATACTTTTTCATATCAACCTCCTCTTATAAATTATTGAACCAAGAGAACAACGACAATCAGCGGCGTAGTTGTTGCGTTTTATTCGACGGTTTTATTTCGTTGATGCTGATTCGGCTATACTCGCCAGTACCTTTTCTATTTTTGAGATGACATCTTCGCAACCGACAATATTATGTCTTCGTACTAAATAGCTTGGATCGTTATACGATATCCAGACCTTAGCTTTATCATCTTCCCAAATTAAAGCTTTTTGGGGTAAGTCAATGGCAACACTTTGCTGACATCGCATAAGAGGGCTTCCCACCTTTGGATTCCCGAATATTATTAATTCTGTATCACGCAGTTCTATACCGACTTTACCAGCACCTTCAGAATGCTTTATTCGATTGAAAACAGTCATTCCTTTCTTTATCAAGATGCTTTCCATTCGATCCGCGGTTTCTTTTACACTAAAGGTGCTTTGTACATCAACCACTCCATCTGCTGCCTCTACAGGAATGACAATGGATAACATCAACAATACTGTGAAAATTAAATTTTTCATTGTTTTCTCCTTTTGTGGATCTAATAAAAAAACAAATCTCCTGTTTGACGAACATATTCACATATGGTCTCCACAACAGGCCTGAATAAAGCGATACGCTAGCATCTGCGTGAAAGACATAAAATCATCACTCCGAAAACAAGCCGTTTTCATTGGTTAAAATCAGATAAGGTGCCTACCGGTTGCCGCCGATCTAACCGATCTGATAATCACCCGATCCTCCGATCGGACAGGCCGGATATTAACCGGCCCGCATCGCCTATTTTATAAAATGTCCCCAATGAAGGTTATGGCCGATTATATGGTGCTTAAATTTTTCCACAAGCTTTTTTCCCTGGATCACGTGGCGGTAAAGCCCGGCATTGGAGATATCACCAATAAGAACCATTCCAATGAGATGGCGTCCATCAGAGCTGAAAACCATTTTTCTAAAAGAACCTTGGCCCCCGGACCTGAATATTTCACAATCCAGATCCTTTGTATGCACCAGCCCCATGGAAACAAAAGGCATGTTTGCAATCTGGGTTGCATTTAAAATACCAAAGGTTCCGGCATAGGCGGTTGGCAGCCCTGCCATATTCAATCCGGCACAGCGTCCCATCTCTACAGCATTGGTCCAAAGGGCTGTCATAACCGGCTTTCCAGATACAGGGTCGTGGGTAACGGCTACATCTCCTGCTGCAAAAGTGTCTGACTGACTGCAGGCCGTATGGATGTCTGCAACAATCCCCTTTTCCAGTTTGATTTTGCTGTTTTCAAGGAATTCAACATTGGGCCGCACCCCCTTGCCGATACAGACCATCTGGCAGGAAATTTTGGTATGATCATCCAGGACAATCCCTCTAACCCCGCTGTTGTCTGACTCAATTTCGACGGCAGCAGTCCCGGTCCTTATTTCAAGACCGGCATCATCCAAAGCATTGCGTATCAATACAGCATCTTCAGCATCCATAAGTTGTGACAGGACCTGGGGAGAATACACCACAAGTGTAACCTTTATTCCCCTCTCAAGGAGGGCAAAGGCAGCCTTGAGGTTAAGCAATCCACCGCCCAATAGGACAGCGTGTTGCGTCTGAGCCGCCCTTGCGTTCATCTTTCTTGCATGGGCGAGTGTCCTCAAGGCAAACACGCCGTTTGATTCGGTTCCCTTGATATCCGGCGGAATAAAGGGACGACTGCCTGTGGCAAACAGGATTTTTCCGTAATTAAAAACCTGATTATTTTCCAAGAATACCCTATGTGAATCCGTATCCACAGAAACGACCCGGCTGTCTGTTTTAACAAAGATATCTTTCCCCACATAGGGTCCACATCCTTCCATTGCCATGTCCTGTGATTTTTTTTTCCCAGAGACGACAAAGGGGATCATGGGCCTGAAGTAGGGTTTATCTGTTTCATCCGTTAGTACGGTTACAGGCGCCATGGGGTCATGGCTTCTGATGGTATGTGCCGCAGCCATTCCGGCGGCACTGCCTCCGACGATTAAATATTGGGTGGCATTCCGGTCCACATCATTCTCCTTCGGCCCTGGCAAACTCTTGTGAGGCCTGTTTTCGAATAGATTTGGAATACTCAGGAACGGTTTCATAAATCAGAGCACCTGTAGGGCAGGCACTTACACAGGCCGGGATTTCACGGTCCGGGCACCGATCGCATCGATACGCCTTGCCGGTGTCCATATTACGCCCGATCACTCCGTAGGGGCATACCATCACACAGGTCCAGCAACCAATACACTTATCTGCATTGGTGACAACGATATTGTCTTCATTTCTGGTAATCGCACCACTGATACAGGCGTGCATGCAGGGGGCATCCTCGCATTGCCTGCACACAAGCGGAATTTTTCTATCCGGCGCAGCCCATTCTACATATAGTCTTGATTTTGGGGCCCTAGCCTCCGCAATAGCACCAAAGAGTGTTTTGCTCTGGGAGTGCTCTACTGCGCAGGCTAGCATGCAGGACATGCATCCAACACACCGATCTGTTTTTACGAATATTTCTTTGGGTTGTGGCATAATCGTCTCCTTTCCCAAGTTGCGACTCTTTGAAGTTATATTCCCAGGGCCTGGCGTTTGGCGTCCATGTGGGCAATCATGAGATGGGCACCTTTTACAGGATCCGTCTCCACTGCAAAAGCGGCTCCCACCACATCATTGGCTATTTTGGTAAGAATTTCCGTAACAAAAGGACTGCCCAGTACCTGGGGAACGGTTCCCAGAACGGTAAAAATACCGGAAGAGACGACATAGGCACCAATACTGACTGCCTTTTCACTCATCCATTCTGGTGCGGCGCCCGCAACCGGCAGATCACTTATATCGACGCCAAGGGCATTGGCAACAGCAGCGCAGACGGTCAAAATCCTGCTGATATCCACGCAGGAACCCATGTGAAGTACAGGTGGAAGCCCGAGTGCCTTGCAAACACCCTTGAGCCCGTCCCCGGCTTGATCGGCTGCTTCAGGCAGCATCAATCCTGCTTTTGCACAGGCAATGGCATTGCAGCCGGTGGAAACGATCAAAACATTATTTTTGATCAGTTCCTCCACCAGGGCAACGTGGCCGTGATCATGTTTTATCTTTGGATTGTTGCAGCCCACTATTCCCGCAATACCCTTAATCGCACCGGACTTGATCGCGTCCAGCAAAGGATCAAGGGTGCCGCCCAAAGCCTTTACAATGGCCTCGGTGCTGAAACCCACCATGCAGTCTGTTTTGTCTTCCGGGATAAATACCTTGTCCGGGTTCCGCATGGCATAATTGTCCACAGCCGCTTCAACAATTTCCATTGCAATGTCAAAGCCTTTTTCTTCATTGAATTCCATGTGGACGGCTCCCGGGAACTTTGCTTTGGGAGAGGTGGAGATAAATTTGGTATGGAAACATTCACACAGGTCCCCCAAAGCCGGCATGATGCACTGGACATCAACAATCATGGCTTCCACCGCACCGGTGATGACGGCCAGTTCCTGCTGGAGAAAATTTCCGGCAATGGGTATGCCGTGGCGCATGCTGATCTCATTACCGGTACAGCACATGCCCACCACATTGATCCCCTCGGCCCCTGCTGCCCTGGCCTTGTCCAAAAGTCTGGGATCCCGGGCTGCGGCAACTATCATTTCAGACAATACGGGTTCATGGCCATGGGCAATGATATTGACTTCATCTTTTTTCAAAACGCCAAGGTTGGCCTGTGACCGGACAGGTTCCGGAGTACCGAAAAGCACATCTGATATTTCAGTTGCAATGCATGAGCCCCCCCAGCCGTCTGCAATGGAGGCTTTGAGTCCCTGAAGAATCAAATTGACCGGATCATTATCAACACCAATATGGGTGCGGTGCATTATCTCCACGATCTCACGATCAATTCCCCTGGGGTCAATGCCGGCTTTTTTCCATAGTGCCACCCTTCTTTCCGGGGCCCTGCGGCTGAACTGTACAAAGCCCTCCTGCTTGCCAAATTCAGCATAGACACTGTGGGCAAGATCAAGGGCAATGTCCTCTTTGGAACGGCCGTTTGTCTTAATGCCATACTCTTTGGCCAATGCGGCAAGTTTGACTTCGTCTTTAATTTCATACCCGCCACTTTTTCCCTGGGCCGTAAGAAGAAGGGTGTGGGCAAGATCCCTGCCGTGATCTGAATGTGCTGCCGCACCTCCGGCGATCATGCGGATAAGATTTCTGGCCACAATAATGTCTGCGGTTGCGCCACAGACACCTTTTTTAGGTCCGGTGTCTTCAAAAGGACTTATCCTGCAGGGTCCCATGTTACAAATTCGGCAACACAGCCCCAGTTCTCCAAAACCACATTGGGGAAGCATTTTTTCGTATCGATCCCAGGCAGTCTCCAGCCCCTGCTTTTCTGCAAATTCCAGCATCTGCTGCGTTGCCGGATCAACACTTTTGCTCAATATCTTTTCTGAATAAGACATAATATTAACACCTCCAGCTTTAATCATTGAAATTAATGAGGTCTTCCTTTAAATTTTATGGTCCTGTGAATTCAGGGATGAACTTCGATTTCGTCATGCCAAACCTGAAACATATTATTTTGATATTTATCAGCCGCGCAATCCTAAAGCAAGCGCAGATTACAAGTATGGGGAGAACCATTTTCAGAGGCTGTCCATCCTGGTGGTCCAATATCTTTATTCTTGTGGAGACGTACCCATCCTGGGCAAAGGCCTGACCCGGGTGGCCAGACATTATCATGGAAACCGTCATGCCAAGGAATGGGACCAATGTCTCTTCCATTCTTTTATAGCTATTTTCAATCCATTCCCCTCTCTGTTACTCATATTTTGAATTTGATTCTCCACGGTATTCCGACTACTGATAGGCAGGTTTAATTTTAAAAAAAGATTCATCCTGTAAGGAGAACCGTGTTGTGAATATTGAACCATTAATGAATGACGGGTTTGATGGTGAACCTGCCAGAAGAGTATTACGTTACATGGAGGGTCATAAGGAAAAGGGACACCCCATTGTCGGCATCTATTGCGGGTATGCGCCCATTGAACTGATTTATGCCATGGGCATCGTTCCCACTGTTTTATGCGCCTTTTCCAAGGCACCCATTCCCAGCGCTGAGGCCATTCTTCCTGCCAATCTCTGCCCCCTTATTAAATCCAGCTATGGATTTATCCTGGAGGGAACCTGCCCGTTTTTTTCCATGTCCAGTGCAATAATCGCAGAAACCACCTGTGATGGGAAAAAGAAAATGTTTGAATTGGCAGCCCAGGTAAAACCTTTGCACGTCATGGATCTTCCCCAGCTTCCAGATGAAGTGGAAGCCCTGGATAATTGGACGGTGATGATTCGAAAACTCCAGGGATTTCTGGAAAAAACCTACCATACAAAGGCCACGGATCAAACAATTGAAACGGCCATTCAAAAGACCAACCGCAAGAACAGCATGATGAGAAAATTCTATGATTATGCCGCAATCCATCCACCCGTCATCAATTGGCAGGAGATGTATGATGTGGGTTTTCTCGCTTTACCCTCCACTGGAGATGAAATGATCCCCCTCTTGGAAACCCTGTTGGAGAAATTAGACAAACGAGTGGAACAGGGAGTGCACTATGGATCACCGGAATCTCCCCGGGTACTTGTGACCGGTTGTCCCGTGGGGGGCGATGCCCTTAAAATATTTAAAATCATCGAAGCCGCAGGCGGATTGGTGGTGGTACCGGATGCTTGCACCGGTATCAAGGCCTTCATGGGAAAAATCGAAGAAAACACTCCGGATCCTGTCCGGGCAATTGCCCAGCGCTACCTTGAAATTCCCTGTGCCTGCATGACACCCAATGATCGCCGGTTGTCGTCACTTTCTGAAATGATTGAAAAATTTAAACCCGATGCCGTGGTTGATTTTGTGCTGACTGCTTGCCATTCCTATAATGTGGAAGCCTATAAGGTCGGCGAATATGTGGGAGAAAGGCATGGATTACCATACTTAAAGATAGAGTCTGATTATTCGGACAATGATGAGGGGCAGATTCGAACCAAGATTGAAGCCTTGTTTGAAATTTTGGGGTAAAAACCTGTTTCAATACGATTCAGGCATGGAAAGAATAGAATGAATAAAATAATTAACTATAATAAAGATATGGTAAAATAATGAAAGTATATGCAGGAATTGATATCGGATCCAGAACTATTGAGTTAGTCGTGGTGGATATTCAGGGGAATATCATGGATTTTATTCAAACAGATACCGGGTTTGATCCCATTACCGAAGCCTCCCGGATTCTTGCGGGGGTTCCCCACGATCAGATCATGGCCACGGGATATGGGAGGGGACTCTTTGAGACGGCCTTTGATGATGCCCAAACCATTACAGAAATAAAGGCCCATGCAAGGGGAGTGGTTTCAATCTTCCCCGGGGCAACCACCATTTTAGATATTGGTGGCCAGGACTCCAAGGCTATTGCCCTCAACAATGGGGGTCGGGTTAAGAAATTTGAAATGAATGACCGCTGTGCCGCAGGTACGGGCAAATTTTTAGAAATCATGGCCAAAAATCTGGGATTTTCCATTGACGAGTTTGGAGTGGCAGCCCTTGATGCAAAAAATGATTTGAGTATCAACAGCATGTGCACGGTTTTTGCCGAATCCGAGGTCACCTCACTGATCGCCAAAGGAGCTGACCGCAAAGAAATTGCCAGGGGACTGCATTTGAGCGTGGTCAAGCGGGCCGCCGGCATGATCAACCGGGTCTCATCCCTGGGACCCATTGTTTTCTCAGGTGGGGTGGCAAACAATCCCTGCATCAAGGCATTGATTTCTCAAAAATTAGGCAGACAGGTCCTGGTTCCAGAGATGCCCCAGAGGATGGGGGCTTTGGGGGCTGCTTTGATTCTGGCAGAAAAAGCTTCTGAATCGGATTAGTCAGAGCCCAGACTTCATCTCCTAATACGCCGGCCAGAAAATAGGGAGCAGCCACACCGAGACCGCAAAAACAACGGCCGTAAGGGGAACACCTACCTTGACATAATCCATGAAACGATATCCACCAGGTCCCATGACAAGCATATGGGCGGGATGGGATAGCGGACTTGCAAAGCTTGCTGAAGCTGCAATGGCCACCGTCATCATCAACAATTGGGGGGAAATTCCAAGGGTGGATGCAGCACTCAGCGCCACCGGGGCCATGAGCACTACCAGGGCCGCAGTGGGAATCACCTGGGTTCCGACCACGGTGACAAAAAAGATAGTGCCAACCACCCAGCGGGGTCCAAGGTCACCCACCATGGTGATTAAAACCTCAGCCCCCATCTGGGCCGCTCCCGTATTCTGGATCGCTACCCCCAAAGGCAGCATGGTGGCAATAAGGAAAATAACCTTCCACTCAATGGCCTGATACGCTTCTTGCATGTTCAACGCGCCGGAAAGAACCATGAGGGCCGATCCGGCAACGGCCGCAATGGCGATGGGGACCAGACCAAGAATGGCGCTCAGGATCACCGCCACCATGATGACGGCGGCAAACCCCGCCTTTTCCAGGCGGGGGGCCTGCACAGCCGCCGTATCGAGTACGAGAAAGTCAGGATCCCGGGCCACGGCCTGTAACTTTTTGCGCTGTCCGTAGACCAGAAGGGCATCCCCGAACTTAAGGGGCATGTCCTGCAAACTGGTACGAAAGGCTTTACCCTTACGCCAGATTGCAAGAACGCTGATTCCATAGTGCTCCCGAAATAAAAGGTCCGCCAGGGTTCGGCCCGTAAGGGTCGTTCTGGGCGAAAGCAGCACTTCGGTCACCCCTACCTGCTGGGACTCCAGTTCAGCAAGCAGGCTGGCAGATTTTTCAGCAATCTTGAGTTCCTGAAGGCCCTGGAGAATTTCAAGGTCCCGTGGAGCCCCCTGCATGACCAGCAGATCCCCCGCCTGTATTTTTTCATTGGGCAACGGCATGCAGATCAGCGCCCCGCCACGGAGAATTCCTGCCACAGTGAGTCCAAAAACATTCCCCAGGCGGCTTTCAAGCAGACTGTGCTCCGCCATCACCGAGCCCGGAGGAATGCGTACGGACAACAATTTGGCACGGCCATAGGTCAAGCGATCCACCTCATCCCGGGAGACAAACTCCAATTCGGTCACAAAATCCTTTTGAACCAACGCTTCCAGGGCTTTTTTTTCGCCCTGGAGCAGCAAACGATCCCCCGCAACAAAGCAATGCTGCCGGGCATCCCGGATGACTTTGCCTTCCGGGTCGTGCAGGGTCAACACATGGACCTGGTGCAGGCGCCGTAATTCGCTTTCGACCAGCGTCGCGCCCAAAAGGGGGGAGTTCTCAGACACACGGCAATTGGCCATGGTCATTTGCTGAAAAACCATCTCTTGAGCCGGATCAAAGGATTCTATCTGAAGATGCTGACTACCATCGAATCGTTGAACAATTTCAGCTTGGCCGTGCATGATAAGTTCGTCATCCAGTTGCAGAATTTCCGTGGGGGGCGGGGCAAGGATCAGCACACCTTTGCGTTGCAGCGCCACCACGGTGACAAAAAAGGCCGAACCCAAACGGCTCTCGGCCAGGGTACGGCCGGCCAGGGTCGATCCAGGCCGAATCCGGGTGGTGAAAAGATGCCTGTCAAGCCCATAGGGATCTGCATCTGGAAGGCGGCTGTTATCGGAGTCCTTTTCAGGCCCCGCAGGCAGCAAAAAACGTCCAATCGTAACCACAAAGAAAATACCGGCCACTACAGTTACCGTCGTAATGGGCGTAAAATCAAAAATTTTAAATGTTTTAAGGCCGGCGCTGTGCAGGATATCGGTGGCAATGATATTGGGAGCGGTGGAAATCCCTGTAAACGGCCCACCAAGCAGGCACCCGAGGGAAAAGGGCATCAAGAGCCGTGCGGGCGGCCGACCGCTTCGCCGGGCCAGATCCATGGCCGTCGGCAAAAGAATCGCAGCAACTGTCGTGGTATTGATAAGGGCCGAAAGAATACTTGCCGTGACCATCAAGACCACCATGAGCAACACTTCGCTTCCCTTGGCAAAACGCTGGAGTGGCTGCCCGATTTGATGGGCAATGCCGGTGCGATTCAGCCCTGCAGAGATGATGAACATTGCCCATACTGTGACCACCGCCGGGCTGCTGAATCCTGCCAGAGCCTCTTCCGGGCTGAGGAACCCAAACAGCGCCAGGGCCGAGAGCACGAGCAGCCCGACAAGATCCACGGACAACCACCCTCCGATGAAGACGATGAGGGCCATGCCGACAATTATCAGCAGCAGAATTACCTGAACAGTCATGAAACAAACCCTTTCAACCTTTCTGCGTACAATAAAGTAAGCGTTTTACCTATAAGTTTTAGGTAAAACGCAGTTTTTAGGTTTCCTGGAGATTTTAGCAGGATAGAGCATGGAACAGGAACCTTTATTCGTATCCCCCAAATTCATCCGAATTCCGAATTCTCACAGGGAAAAAAGAATCAAGAAGGATCAGCCGCTGCAGCAATAAGTTTAGCGGTGGTCTGCAATCTTGAAAAATCGCAATCCACAGGAACACGATCTGCAATACCAATGATCATTCTGTTGTCCTGTCTGACATGGGCGATGGCCTCCTGTATGGATTCCATCAATTCGGATTCCGTGTGTGTTGAAATCATCAGATCCTGGGGAATGCCCCCCCACAAGGTGAAATCCGGACCCGATACCTTGCGGGCTTCTTTAAGGGTGGCATTGCTCTGGGGGGGACCAGAAACCCCCTGAACACCGTCCACACCGGCCTGCGCAAGCAGAGGGAAAAGATGTTTGCCAGGTCCGCCCACGTGAACCATCAATTTTTTGCCATGGTTGTGAAACATCGCTGCCGTTTTCTCATAACTTTCTTGAAGATGGCCCTTGAAGATGGGCGGCGAGATATACTGACCATCCAGATTGTCCGCAGCAAGCGCTATATCCCCGGGCAGCCCGGCAATTTCTTCCAGGATGGCCAACCGTTTTTCTTCCATTAATACCATCATTTCGGTCAAAGGGGCTTTTCCCTGACCCATGAGCAACATCAGACCGTCACTCCACCCCAGAAAATTGTGAAGCAGGTCGGCATAGGGTTGCATGGGTAGTTCCAGAACGATCACATGGTTTTTCACTTCTTCCCGGGACAGGGTTGAGATAATATCTGGGTCCAGTTTATACTGCCTGCTCTGGACCACGGTGCGGGCGGCACTCAGATCATCCATACCCTTAATGGGATATTCTACCTGCCACCAGTCCCCGTCAGGTCCTAGCTCCCATCGTTCGGTTAGCTCCCGTTCCGGTGTTTTATAACAGATCACCTTTTCATTGTCAGATTTCTCTTCAATAATATCAACTCCCAGGTTATCCATTCGCCAGGGACGAAGTGGATTCCAGACGGGACACCCAAGTACCTGGGCGATTTCAACCATAGTGTGATTTTTATATTTCCCGGGTAGAGTTTTCCGGTCCCTGTGCCATTTATACCACAGGGTCAGATCCGGCATAAAAACCGGGTCACTCAATTGACCGGGCTGAAAACGTGAAAGAATATTTTGTTTTTGATTCATGGAATTTATCATACCTGATTTAAATTTTAAAAAAAAGACCCTCAAAATAAAAATTTAAGGGACACGGATCGTAAATTTCTCCTCCCCAAAACGTTTTCCAGCTATCGCTTTATTCATTACAAAAACGATCTTAGGAAATATTGTAAAACAGCTTAAAATCAAATCCAACCTGGAATAACACCCCCCAAGAATGGCGTTATTTTCAAGAGGATCAATCACGTCCATCCATCCAGGTTGGGCGCCTGGCCTCAAAAGCAGCGATATCAGCCTCATGCTTCAAGGAGAGAGCGATCTCATCCAGACCGTTGATAAGCTGCTCCCTGACGCCTTCCTCAATCTGAAAAGGATATGTCGCAGGTATCCTGCCGTGAATTGTTAACTGCTGAACCGTTAAATCAACGGTGGCCTGTAACCCTGGTTGGGAGGCGGTTTGTTCAAAAATTGCGTCTATGATCGTTTCGGACAGTTCGATGCACAACATTCCGTTTTTGGTGGTGTTGGAAAGAAAAATATCCGCAAAGGCGGGTAATCGTTTCTCACCGATTTCCTTCCATGGAGCAATGATCACCCGATATCCATCCTGAACCAAGGCCCATACCGCATGTTCCCGGCTGGACCCGCATCCAAAATTGTTGCGGGTCACTAAAATTGAACGGCCTTCAAAACGGGGGTGGTTGAGCTCGAAATTGGGATCTGGTCTGCCGTCTGCCGTATAGCGCCAGTCATAAAAAGCACTGGGGCCGTAGCCTGTCCGCTTAATGGACTTCAAAAATTGTTTTGGAATAATTGCATCGGTATCCACATTGGAACGATTAAGGGTGGCAATGACGCCGGTATGGGTTGTAAAGGGTTTCATATAGAGCCTCGTATTCTGTGCATGGTTCAAATAAGATATAATTTAAGCATCCAGCCATTTGCGAACATCCACAAATCTACCAGCCACAGCAGCGGCAGCGGCCATTTCAGGACTTACCAGATGCGTCCGTCCGTTTTTACCCTGCCGACCTTCAAAGTTGCGATTGGAGGTGGATGCGCAGCGTTGCAAGGGCTTGAGTTGATCGGGGTTCATGCCCAGGCACATGCTGCAGCCGGCATGGCGCCATTGTGCACCGGCAGCCTTAAATATTTCATCCAGCCCTTCAGCTTCAGCCTGTCTGCGAACTTGTGTGGAACCGGGCACTACTATCAGTTCTGTATTTTCAGCTTTTTTCCGACCATCCAATACGCCAGCCGCCACCCGCAGGTCTTCAATCCGTGAATTGGTACAGCTGCCGATAAAAACCACATCCACTTCAACATCCGTCATTCGCATGCCAGGTGTCAGGCCCATGTAACCCAGGGCATTTTCAACATCACCAGGACTATAACCTTTTGTTTTGTCGGGCTCAGGGATGGCCTGATCGATATCCATCACCATGCCGGGATTGGTACCCCAGGTTACCTGTGGTTTGAGCTGGCTGCAATCAATGGTGATTGACTGATCAAAAGTAGCCCCTTCGTCGCTGGGCAGGGTTTTCCAATAGGCCAGAGCCTTTTCCAACGCTTTACCCCGGGGTGCAAAGGCACGGTCATGACCAATGATATATTCAAAGGTGGTGTCATCCGGTGCCACCATACCTGCCCTGGCACCGCCTTCTATGCTCATATTACAGATGGACATCCGGGATTCCATTGAAAGGCTGCGAATGGTTTCTCCACAAAACTCGAGTACATGACCGGCACCGCCTGCCGTACCAATTGTGCCGATCAACTTGAGGATCATATCCTTGGAAAATACATGTTGGCCAAGCGGCCCTCTGAACTCCACCTTAAACGTTTTTGGTTTGTGCTGCACCAGTGTCTGGGTTACCAATACATGTTCCACCTCAGAGGTACCAATGCCAAAAGCCAGAGCGCCGAAGGCCCCGTGGGTTGATGTGTGGGAATCGCCGCAGACGATTGTCAGTCCGGGCAGGGTAATGCCAAGCTCAGGTCCGATGACATGCACAATCCCCTGACGGTCATGACCCAGATCATACAATTGGATGCCAAAGTCCTTACAGTTTGAACGCATGGCTTCCACCTGGGCTCTGGAAACCGGATCTTTGATATCCATGCGGTTCTCTGTGGTCGGAACGTTATGGTCCATGGTTGCAAAACAAAGCTCTGGATGCCTTATCTTGAGACCCTTCAGACGTAATCCTTCAAAAGCCTGGGGACTGGTTACCTCGTGCACAAGGTGGCGGTCGATATAGATTAAAGAAGTCCCATCTGCTAGCTCTTTTACCACATGCGTATTCCAGATCTTTTCAAATAATGTTTTTCCCATGGCTATTGTCACCGTATGTTAAGGTTGAAATTGTATCCTGGACTGCAATCAAAGCTTTCATTTAAAACACACTAATTCCAATACCGCCCTGCCCGGTGCTGAAGGAGGCAATCTGCAATAACAAGGGCTGCCATGCTTTCCACAATGGGGACCGCCCGTGCCACCACGCAGGGATCATGGCGCCCCTTTGCCTCAAGAACAGCAGGGTTTCCATTAAAGTCCACAGTCTGTTGGGGCAGCCCGATGGTTGCCGGCGGCTTAAAGGCGACCCGGAAAACAATGGGCTCCCCATTGGAAATCCCACCTTGGATACCACCGCTGAAATTAGTTCGGGTGCCCAGCAGATCTCCCTTTAAGACAAAGGGATCGTTATGATTCGATCCTTTCATCCTGGCTCCTGCAAAGCCGGATCCGATATCAAACCCCTTGGTGGCCGGGATAGAGAGCATGGCCCTGGCCAACATGGCTTCAAGCTTATCAAAAACGGGCTCTCCAAGCCCTGGGGGAACATTCCTGCACACACAGCTGACAATGCCACCCACGGAATCCTTTTCATTTTTGGCCTGGATGATTATTTTTTCCATGGACGCGGCAACATCAGGATCTGAACAACGGATAATGTTCTGGTCCACTTTTTTTCTATTAATGGTGAGCAGGTCGGGGGTTTTGGCGTCCAGGTCTGCCACAGAGCTGACCCAGGCGACAATCTCAACTCCGGGGCCGGTCAGTAAAAATTTTTCAGCGATGGCTCCACCGCAGATCCGTCCGATGGTTTCCCTAGCCGAGGATCGGCCACCGCCACTTGACGCCCGGATGCCGTATTTCATCTGGTAGGTATAGTCTGCATGGGAGGGTCGCGGGATATCCACCATATCGGCATAATCGCCGGGTCGCTGGTCCTGGTTTGGAACAAAGAGAGATATGGGGGTGCCTAAGGTTTTTCCAAGTTCTGTTCCAGACTGGATGGTGACCTGGTCTTTTTCATTTCGCTCCGTTGCCACATTACTCTGACCCGGTCTTCTACGATCCAACTGGGTCTGGATATCTGATTCATTCAGATCCATACCCGAAGGGCATCCGTCAACAATGGCGCCAACCCCCTTGCAATGTGATTCACCAAAGGTTGATACCCTGAACAATTTTCCAAAGGTACTTGCCATCTGTTTCTCCTGATATGTTAGATTTTCTTTAATTTGATCCTCCCCAAAAAACTGGAGGTTGAGTCAACATAACGAAACTATAGAAAAAATCCCGGCTCGATTTTTTGTCGTATTTTTATTTAACAGTTGATATTACCCGGACCTTTTCGACAGCTTCAACGCCCAGATTAAGCTGCTGGTCCCAAGGCCAGTCAGTCTTATTTGGTATCACGTTCCATGGGGAGTTTACAAGTTTTTACTAGGAGGTCCACCACACATGACGACATGGCATTTCAACCTTTTGGCTTACGGCCTATCTGCTCGCGGTCTTTCCCTTAAAAAACCGCCAAAAACTTGCTATCCGGCAGTCCTACCTTCCGGAGTGGGCGTCCCACCCGCTGAATTATACGACCCTGCCCAGCCGCACAATCAAGGACTTAATAACAATGATTTGTTGAAATGAGTTGTCTTTAAAAGTGCAACAATGCAAGCCTGACCCATGTAAACAGCCAATCCCAAAGTTGAGAAATTATACAGTAGCTGACCGAGAACCCGTGTTTGCGAGGCTCGAAAAGGAGCTATACTCACAAAATTGCCCATATGCAAGGCGCAAAAATTTCTGAAACCGGAGCGTACTATTGTCCGTGAGGATTTCAAAAATTTGTAGCAACGCCGCAGATGGGTGAGTTTTCGTTCAAACACTATCTACATAAGCGGTATAAACTGCTATCTTTACACCATAATGTTCAACTGGCCTGCTTATGCAGATTTTTCCGGTTTTTTCAAATATTTGATCAGGTTCAAAATGTTTTGTCCGCTGATGGTTTCATAATGGACCTCGTCCATCAGGGAGTTCAGGATATAGACCCCCATCCCTCGCTCGGGAAGGGTTTCAACCTTCAGAGGATCGAAGCAGAAGGGCTTGACCTTTGCCGGATTCATGCTTTCTCCGCTGTCGCAGATTTTGAAGGTCAGCCGGTCCGGATAAAGCAGGACATCTACTTCCACTGAATGCCCTGCCTGGCAATGGTAGGCGTGTTTTATAGCGTTGTTCACCGCTTCCACGACACATAGTTCTAATTGGTAACGGGTCGTGCTGTCCATGGACAGGATGTCGGCGATGCCACGCACGGCCCCCCCTACCAAAGAAACATTCTCAAGCCTGCTGTCAATGATCAGCCGAATCATGCCCACCGCTTTCATCGTTTTATACCTTTCCAGAAAGCGCCTCAAGGGCTTCATTCTCTGAGGCATAGATATCAAATACCCGATTCATGCGGGTCAGACGAAAAAGGCTCATGACGCTTTCCTTTACGACACAGATTACGAGACGGCCGTCATTGCCGATCTTTTTGAACCCCGAAATAATGGCGCCAAGGCCACTGCTGTCGATAAAGTCCACTTCGGAGAGGTTGAGCACAATCCGCCGATTTCCCGAATCGATCCAATCGCCCATCTTTTGTTTGAATTCCGCCGCCGTTGAAGCGTCGATTCTTTTTTCCAGCGGTCTCACAATCAGAACATCCTTTATATTTTTATGCTTCAGCTGCATGATTTCCTTCCTAAAATCTATTTTTCCAGATAGTTGTTGGACTCAATTTTGACAAGCCCACATTGAGAATTTTCCCTTCATAACGATCCGTTCAGGACCTTCTTATTCCAGATGAGGTGGTTATAATCGGAAATGGCCCGGTCGCTGGAAAATTTCCCGGACCGGGCCACATTCAGGATCGTTTTTTTTGTCCAATTGGCCGAGTCCCGGTATTCCGCTTCTATTTGATCCTGCACCTGGAGATAGGGGGAAAAATCCATCAGGTGGAAATAGGGATCCTCATTATTCATCATCCGATGGTAAATCCATTGAAAGAGCCCCTGTTCGTCAGGGCTAAAGATATTATCACGAAAGGCGTCCAAGACCGTTCGTATTTCCGGAAAGCGATGATAATACTCCCTAGAGCGGTAGGTATTCTTTTTGATCATGTCGGCAATCTCTTCCGCCTTTAATCCGAAAATAAAAATATTGTCCACACCCGCTTCTTCGAGCATTTCAACATTGGCGCCGTCCAGTGTTCCCACGGTCAAGGCACCATTAAGCATGAATTTCATGTTTCCTGTTCCAGACGCCTCTTGGCCAGCCATGGAAATCTGTTCACTCAAATCCGCTGCCGGAATGATCTTTTCCGCAAGAGAGACACTGTAATCCGGCAGAAAAACGACCTTCATGGCATCCTTGATCCGTCTGTCCTGATTAATGACCTGCCCGACATTGTGAATCAGCTTGATCATCTGTTTGGCCACCCAGTATCCGGGTGCGGCCTTGCCGGCAAAAATAAAAGTCTTGGCAACCGTGGGCGTCTTTTCTCCCCTGACGATCTGCAGATATTCATGGATGATATGCATGATTTTCAGGAGCTGGCGTTTGTATTCATGAATTCGTTTGACGTGAATGTCGAAGAGGCTGTCGGGATCGATGGAAAGCCAGAGGGTGTCGGAGATGATTTTCGACAATGCTTGTTTGTTTGCCCGCTTGATGCCACTAAATTCATCCATGAAAATCGCCTGATCGGCATAGGGCTCCAACAGTCGAAGCTGGCTGAGATCGGTAATCCATGCATCTGAGATGGTGTCGGTGATCAGTCTTGCCAGTCGGGGATTAGCTTCGAGAAGCCAGCGCCTCTGGGTGATGCCGTTGGTGATATTGACAAATCTCTCCGGCCAGAGGGCGTAAAAGTCTGAAAAATTATCCTGTTTTAAAATATCCGTGTGGAGTGCGGAGACACCGTTGACGGAATGGGACCCCACCAGGGCCAGGTGGGCCATCCGGACCATCTTGGTCTCCCCCTCCTGGATAAGAGACACGCGCCGGAGAAGATCAACGTCACCGGGATGGCGACCTGCAACCTTTTCGAGAAATCGATGGTTGATCTCATGGATAATCTGAAGATGGCGGGGAATGACGCGTTCAAGGAGAGCCACGGGCCATTTTTCCAGGGCTTCAGCCAGCACCGTGTGGTTGGTATAGGCCAGGGTCTGTTGGGTGATCTCCCAGGCACGCTCCCATGGCAGCGCATATTCATCCACGAGAAGCCGCATCAGTTCCGCCACGGCCAGGGAGGGATGGGTGTCGTTCATCTGGATGGCGGCCTGGTCAGGGAACCGGTCAAAATTTTCGTTGTTTTTCAGATAACGCCGAATGATGTCCTTGAGGGCGCAGGCCACGAGAAAATATTCCTGCACCAGGCGAAGTTCCTTGCCTGACTTGATGGTATCAAGGGGATAAAGCATCTTGGTAATTGTTTCGGAAGCAACCTTCTGCTCCACCGCCCGGAAGTAATCACCCTCATTGAAGATCTGGATGTCAAAGTCCGCAGAAGAACCCGCACCGTAGAGCCGCAACCAGTTCACCGTTTTCCCCCCGTATCCGGCAACGGGAATATCAAAGGGAATCCCCACGATGAGCTTCCAGTCGAGCCACATGGGATTGTACCCCCCATCACGGTCCTGGAAATGTTCGATCCGTCCGTAGATGGGAATGATGCATTTTTCATCGGTCCGCTTGATCTCCCAGGGGTTGAGGTCCGCCAGCCAGTTGTCCGGCTTTTCCCGCTGATAGCCGTTGTCGATCTCCTGTTTGAATAGGCCGTATTCATAGTGGATACCGTAGCCGAAACCGGCAATGTCCAGCGTTGCCATGGAATCGAGGAAACAGGCCGCCAGGCGGCCGAGCCCGCCGTTTCCAAGACCGGGGTCGTTCTCCTGCTCCCGCACCTCTTCGATGTCGATGCCTGCCTCTGTCAAGAGTTCACGGCAGGCGTCGAACATCCCGAGATTGTGAAGGGTATTGCCCAGCAGCCTGCCGATTAAAAATTCCAAAGACAGGTAATAGACCCGCTTGGTCTGGGATGCCTGGTATCGCCGCTCCGTCTGTAAAATCTTTTCCGCCATTCGGTCCCGCAGGGAAAAGGCCGTGGACAAAAAGAGGTCACGGTTCTCCCTTGACAGCGGTTCCTTGCACAGAGAGCAGCGGAGATGGTAGTCTATGGATGCTTTCAAATCGGATTTCGAAATTTTGTTAACGGTTGGTTTCATTTCCCCTCATTTTTTCCCAGATCATTTTCCAGATCATCGGCCAGGCCGAGGATCCCTTCAAAATCAAAGTCATCATTCATTCGTCTTATCCTGCCAAGATAGGGGGCAAAGTCCTTTGACCGGTCAGCCATCTCTTCGGAAATTTTCGTCAGTGCCGACACATCGCCCATTTCGGCGGCCTCCCGCAGGTGTATGGCGGCCTCCCTGGCCAGGTCCGGAGCCAGTTGGTGCACCGCTTCAGGGGCAGGTTCAGGGACGGAGTCCTCCGTCGATGACGACAGCTGTCGGACGGATCCCAGGGCCTCTTCCATCCGACTTTCCAAGGTGGCAAAGGCCATGGCAAGGGCATCCGCCGGGGGGGGATTCTGGGAGTCCCCATGCTTGACCAGTTGGTCCAGGGCCGTAGCCGCAGCATACAGCTGGGATGCCGAGAGGTTGCCGGCGAGCCCCTTGATTTCGTGGACCAGTTTGTGGGCGTTGGGGTAGTCCCCGGCATCCAGAGCTTGCCGGATCTCATTGGACCGCTGGGCGTACCTGTCACCAAAGCTGATCAACAGCTTGCGATACAAGGCCTGATTTCCTTGAAGACGTCCCAGGCCGGAAGAAAGATCAAACCCATCCATAAGCGCTGGAAACGGCTTCTCCTCCGGGGATGCCGGGACGACAGCGCCGCTATTTCCGGGAACGGGCTGCTGCGTCGTCTCCGCCTTGGATCCTGCCTCACCCCCGGGTGTGGCGGCTGAGATCCACTCCGCCAGGGTTGAGTAGAGTACCTCCGGATCAATGGGCTTGGTGATATGAGCGTTCATGCCGGCATGGCGGCTTTTATCCGGATCATCGGCCATGGCATGGGCCGTCATGGCGATGATGGGCAGGTCCTTGAACCGCACATCCTGGCGGATGGTCCGGGTTGCGGTATAACCGTCCATCACCGGCATCTGCAGATCCATCAGCACAGCGTCAAAGTGATTCATCCCCACTGCGTCAACGGCTTCCCGGCCGTTGGCGGCCAGGGAGACGGTAACTCCCCCTGCGGCAAGGATTTCCATGGCAACTTCCTGGTTGATCTCATTGTCTTCAACCAGCAGCACCCGGGCGCCTTCAAGGCTCTTGAGCAGATCTGAGGCCTGTTTCTTCTCCTCCTCTGCCGGCGGCGGCATCTCCTTGCCGCCCTCTTTGGCCAGCGCGTTCATGATGGTATCGAACATCACCGAGGCGTTGATGGGCTTGATTAAAAAACCGTCCAGCCCGGCCGCCTCGGCCCGCCACATAATCTCTTCCCGGGCGTACGCGCTGACCAGGATAACGAGTGGAATCCGGGTCAACCCTGTATTCTTCTTGATTCGTTTCGAAGCCTCGATGCCGTCGATACCCGGCAGCTTCCAGTCCATCACCACGATGTCGTAGGGGCGTCCCCCGACAGACTTTCCAATCTCCTCCAGCCCCTCTTCGCCGGACGCCGCCAGGGTAACGTCAAAAGAGAAACATTCCAGCATACTCTGGAAAATTTCCCGGGAAGTTGCATTGTCGTCCACCACCAGCGCTTTAAGGCCTCTCAACTCCGGCGGGGGTATGTAGCAGGCCTCTCTGGATTCCCGCACTGTCCTTAAAACCGCAGTAAAATAGAACGTGCTGCCTTTCCCGTAAATGCTTTCCACCCAGATCTTGCCGCCCATCATCTTCACCAGACGCTGACAGATGGATAGCCCCAGCCCGCTGCCGCCGTACCGGCGGGTGATGGAGGTATCCGCCTGGCTAAAGGCCGTGAAAAGCTGGACCATGTGCTCCTCGGTAAGGCCGATGCCCGTATCCCGCACGGAGAACTGGAGAACTATAACATGATTTCCCTGGCTGACAACTTTGGTGGAGACCACTATTTCTCCGCTTTCGGTGAACTTGATGGAATTGTTGGCCAGGTTAACCAGGATCTGGCTCAGCCGCAGGGGATCTCCCACCAGCTGGCGGGGCACGTCGGCTCCGGTGTCGAAAAGGACTTCGATTCCCTCTTTTTCCCGGAGTTTGACCGCTATCATGGTGGAAAGATTCTCCAGGACTTCATCCAGGTTAAAGTCAATGGACTCCATTCCCATTTTGCCAGCCTCGATTTTTGAGAAATCGAGAATATCGTTGATGACCCCGAGAAGAGAGTTGGCGGAAATCTGAATCTTGTGGAGATAGTCCCTCTGCTTCGGCGTAAGATCCGTCTGGAGGGCCAGATGGGTCATTCCCATAACGGCGTTCATGGGCGTGCGGATTTCGTGGCTCATGTTGGCCAGAAAATCGCTTTTGGCCCGGGTGGCCGCCTCTGCCTTATCCCGGGCGACGATGAGTTCCTCCTCCATTTTTTTGCGGTGGGTGATGTCCGAGACCATGGCAAAGGACCCTGTTTTTACACCGTTTTTATCGTAAAGGGGGGTGGCATGGAACTCGCAGATCACCTTTGAACCGTCAGGACGGTTGAGGGCAATCTCATAGACGCTCGTTTGGCCGGTGTTTCTGAGCCGAAGCTGTTCGTTCAAGATCGCTATATTTTCCTCGTCCAGAAATTCGAAAAGCGCCCTTCCCAAAAGATCCTCCCGGGCCCTGCTGGAAATTTTGCACATGGTGTCATTGACGGACACGATGTGCGCCCCATTGTTTACCCACAAAAACCCTTCATTGGTCGTCATCAGAATGCTTTTAAGATGGTATTCGCTCTCCCGAAGGGCATCTTCGACTTTCTTGCGGGCAGAGATGTCACGGAAGACAACTACGGAGCCAATGATGGTTTTGTCTTTACGCTGGGGCACGCTTGTGTAGGAAGTATAGAAAAATGAACCGTCCTTGCGCCAGAAGACCTCGTCCCTGCGAAAGCTAGTGATCCCCTTAGTGTGGGCCCAATAAATCGGACAGTCCTCGCGAAGGTGTGGCGATCCATCATCATTTGAATGGTGAAACAGGTCATGTATGTTTTCATCGACAAGTTCTTTGATCTCGTATCCGAGCATCTTCTGTGCAGCTTCATTGGCATAGGTGCATAGACCTTCAGTATCTGTAACAAAAATACCTTCTGCCACCGATTGCAGGATAAGGTGGTTGTATTCCTCGGATTCCCTGAGCCTTTCCGTTCGATCCTCCACCAGGTTTTCAAGATGTTCCTTGTAGCGCGTCAACTCCTTTTGGGTTCTCTCGGCATCTTCAGCCTGAACTCTGGCGATCTGCTCGGCTTTTATAGCTTTAATCCGCTCGATGCCCAAACTGGCAACAATGTTAGCAAAACCTGTCAGAAAAACTATAATGGTGAGGAGTTTTTCCTGGGAAATGATCGGAACCTCATCAAGGGCAACCAGGTAATCCGCCACATTGAAATTGAATTTCCGGGCCTGCTGTTTGAAATAATTCTTGTCTGGCGCTTTAGTGAAGAACTGCCCTACAAAAAAATTGGCAACACGCCGGCCTTCAATGATGATAGGCGAAGCAGCGTCGGTCAGGCCGTTTTTGCAGTGGTAAATCGAAAATGGCTTCCCATCTTCCAGGTTTGCAGCAAGTTTCGTGTCGCTCTCTACACAGCGCATACACGTCCGCTCATCAATACGATGAAACTCGGTGCAGATCCGCTGCCAGTGTACGGACGTCAGGACATTTCCCTCCAGGTCGATGATGGCAGAGGAGATCCCCATTACATTACAGAAATCTTCAAGAACAGGTTCCAGCTGGTCAATATCGATCACTTCCGTCAAGGAAAACCCTTCGCTCTCAAAAGCCGCCTGGTCATTTTTGGCATGAGAATGTTCCGCCTTCGTCTTGACCGCGTTGGTATCTCCGTTTTCTTTCAAGGCGTTCTCCTAAATTTTTTCCGCCCAAATAAGATAGCAGGCGTTTTATACCGACGTACCCATATCAGACTTCTTGACAGAAACCACAGGGGCGTTGATGCTAATCAACAACGATAATCACCATGGCCTGATCATCATCAGCCGGACAGTCTCCTGCAAACTTGGAGATGTCGTCAACAATTTCTTTAAGAATGACTTCTGGGTCATCGGAGGCGGCGTTTGAAAACTGTCCCAGCAAGCGGTTCGTCCCGTAACGCTCCTGGGATGCGTTGAATCGGTCGGTGACCCCATCCGTATAAAACAGAATGCGGTCGCCGGGATGAAGGGTGACTTCGGTCACCGGCACATCGGCATAGGGACCCAATCCCATCAGCAAAACGCTGTCACAGGGAATTTCAGCCGCTGCTTTTTCCGAAAACCGATAAAGGATAGGGAGTGGATGGCCGGCACAGGCGATTCTGAGGGTCCTTCGGGCGGGATCATAAACAGCATAGACTGCCGTGACAAAACTATCCCTGTTCACCTTGCAGAGATTTTCATTGATGAAGGAGAGCATTCTGTCCGGTTCGGCAAGGCCGGTTGAACAGGAGCGAAACAGGGCGCAAGTCATGGCCATCATGACAGCCGCAGGAGCACTGTGGCCTTCTGCATCGGCGATCAGAACGGCCAGAAGCCCCC
This sequence comes from Desulforapulum autotrophicum HRM2, assembly GCF_000020365.1. Classification (NCBI taxonomy): domain Bacteria; kingdom Pseudomonadati; phylum Thermodesulfobacteriota; class Desulfobacteria; order Desulfobacterales; family Desulfobacteraceae; genus Desulforapulum; species Desulforapulum autotrophicum. The sequence continues at coordinate 4,892,775 of NC_012108.1, forward strand.
CTGGCAGCGTCATAAAATCGTAGTAATCGCCACCGGCATAACGACTGGTTTCATAGTGCACTGCCAGTCTCAGCCCGGGGACCTGGGGCAGACGTTCGGGCAGAAGGTTACGTTGAAGCTGGGAGACCACCTGCAGCTCGTGCTCCAGCTCATCCCTTTGCTGTTGCACCTCGCGACTGAGACGATGAATCGTCAGGTGGGTATTCACGCGGGCGATGACCTCTTCGGGCTGGAAGGGCTTGGCAACATAGTCCACCGCCCCCAGCTGAAGCCCACGCACCTTGTCCCCGGTATCATCAAGGGCAGAAAGAAAAATCACCGGAATTTTCTGGGTGCTTGGATCCGCCTTTAACCGTCGACACACCTCAAATCCGTCGATTCCCGGCATCATTATATCCAGCAAAATGAGATCCGGCCGCGCCTTTTGGGCAATGGTCAGGGCTGTTTCGCCATTTTTAGCGACCAGCAGCTTGCAGCCGAGCCTTTCCAGGGTGTGCATCAGCACCTGAAGGTTCACAGGTTGATCGTCAACCAGGAGAATAGATTCCGTGATCTTGATTGTTGCTGTCATGACCGCTCCCTTGGGCAGGCCGCCCCATGGCCGAAGGCCCATATACCCTCCGTCATACTCTTATGCTCTCATGCTCGTAATCTAATACCGCAACCATCAATTCGACACAATAAAAAAGAGAGAAAAGATCAATGGTCAAATCAGGAATATTGAATCGCAGCAAATTCTCCAGCGCAGGGCAACCGATGGCTGCCTGCACTTCTTCAGCCAGCCCCAGGACAGCACCGGGCATAACATCGTTGATCATGAAGATGAAAAAGTAATGAATTTTCTATTCCTTTCCCTGTTCAGGCTTACCAATTAATCAACACCCAAGATTTCCGATTATAAGGTTACAAAGGCCGGGCATGTTGATGTCATTTTGAAACTTTGTCCAGGAGGCTTCACCTTCAAGGGTATTCTCAGGTTGTCCGTAATTGGTCAAATAAATCACTATCAAATCCAAAGCAGGATCAATCAGAAGAAAAGTTCCCGCCCCTCCCATTTTACCAATGGCCCTATTAGAAACAAGATCACCAAAAAATGAGTAGGGCGACTTCCCATACTCCCAGAACCAGACCTTGGGCCCGCTTAAAATATAATGCAGGTAAGAGGTTGGTGTTTCGTATAACGCCTCATTGGTGACGGCACCGGTCATTTTTCCAACGGTGTGCCTGCCAAAGAGCCTGTTTCCGCCCAGAATTCCCTGATTCAACAACATGGCGGAAAATTTCAGCATATCCTGTGCAGTGGTAAAAAGACCATCTGAGCCAAGGATTCCTCCCATGTTGTGTTCCAGATCCTGACAAAGACTTCCCCGAAGATTCCGGCCGCTGTCCGAGGTTCCCGTGGCAGCGCACCTGGCTTGGTTCTCCGGTGTGAACATCGTATCTTTCATGTTCAAGGGTTCAAAAATAAATTGCCTGGCAGCGGTTCCAAGATCTGCCCCGAATAGCCGTTCAAGTAGCTTTCCCAGGATTCTACAGGAAACATCAGAATAAAAAACCCGGGTACCGGGTTGCGCAGAAAGTTTCTGGGTATAGTGCAGTTCCCATACCTTTTCCAGATCTTTTTCCAATGCGGCTGCCTCACAACCCTGGGGATCCTCAAGGGAGATGCCTGCGGTAAAATTGAGCATATCCCTGAGGGTTACCCTTGTTTTAAATTCATCGGTTCCAAATTCCGGGAGATAATCAACAAGCTTATTTTCAAGGTTTAACCGCCCCTGTTCAACCAACTTAAAAACCAGAGGCAATGTCACCATTACCTTTGTTATGGACTCAATATTGAACAATGTCTGAGGCGTCACTCTCTCTAAAGGAGCATTGGAGTGCTCCACCATGAATCCCCGGCTAAGTTCCACCAGGGTCTCTCCTTTGTGTGCCACCAACACCTGGCATCCTGAAAATAAACCCTGCTGGATTTTTGATGAAATAAATGATTCAATTAATTTTTTCATACTTCGATTCCCTTTTCCTGATTAAGGGTTCACTGAAAAATCTGCAATGTTGCTTCAAAATTACGAAATCCTCATTTACAGCAGTACACCCCGGTTCCAGAATTTTTTACGCCATACACACGGGCAATTTTGTGAGCATAGCTCCCCTTCGAGCCGCCCAAACACAGGTTTTCGATCAACCAATAGTTAAGTTGCGGCACGAAAAAGCAAAACCCAGAAGAGCCGATCTGCCATTCGGATTTTAGGCCGTTTGTTTATCCGTTTCATTACGGCCCATTGTTGGCGAAACCCAAGGTTCTCAATTGCAGATCGTGAATTCAATTTAAAGATCAAAATCATGATTAAAAATGTGAAAATTATCGTCTCCATATTGCTTGAGGGCTCTATCAGGCGCTAACCGAATTGTCAATGATTGCAGCCAAGACAGATTTTTGAGAAGGACAGGCATGACACCTTTATCGCACAACCGACCGGCAAAAGAATAAAAAAAGACACAAAAGGCTTGTATCTTTATTAAAAAAAGGATAGAGACAGTCCTTTTATTTTCTACTTGGGTTAAAAATCAACAGATCGCCTTTGATTTTTTCATTCATAATTTTATGCAAGGCATTTGTGAAATAATATAAGTCACATGGAGTGTTAAGATGAAAACAGCCGGATATCCAATAATTTCGAAACAAGAAGTGGTCTCCCTGATAAAGGATGGAGATACCGTAGCCTTTAGCGGGTTTACCGCAGCCGGTGCAGCCAAGGCTGTTCCAGCCATGCTGGCTGAACATGCAAGGCAGGAACATGCCCATGGACGTAGCTTCCGGATAAGGGTCATCACCGGTGCTTCCAGCGGAAACTATATCGACAATGATCTGGCCGAGGCCAATGCGATTTCATGGCGGGCCCCCTACCAGGGGGGCAAAAATCTCAGGGATCAGATCAACAGCCAGGAAGTTGAGTATGTGGACATGCACCTGTCCCATGTGCCCCAGACAGTGAGCGCAGGATTCTTTGGAAAAGTGAACGTGGCGGTTGTGGAAGCAACCCAGATCACACCGGACGGCAGGGTCTATCTATCCGCCTCCATTGGAGCGTCTCCCACCTGGCTGACCTGTGCTGACAAGGTGATCATAGAAATTAACCATTGCCACTCCCCCCGCCTGAGCGAATTGGCCGATATTTTCATCATGCCTCCTCCGCCAAGACGCCATCCCATCAATGTTTACAACCCCCTGGCTAAAATTGGATGGCCCTTTGCCCAGGTGGATCCCAAAAAAGTGATGGGCATTGTGGAAAATAATGAACCGGACCAGGTCATGGCTTTTAGCCAGGAAGATGAAACCAGCAAAAAAATCGCAAACCATGTGATTGAATTTTTACTGAACGAAAAACAGTCAGGCCGAATCCCCCCCCAATTATTTCCCCTCCAGGCCGGTGTGGGCAATACAGCCAATGCCGTGCTGGCCGGGCTAGGACGCCACCCGGATATCCCGCCGTTTTACATGTATTCGGAAGTTTTCCAGGATGCCATGCTGGAGTTGATAGATTCTGGCAAACTTTTAGGTGCTTCGGCCACGGCCCTTACCATTGTGCCGGAAAAGCTGAAACAGATCGAAGACAACATGGATTTTTACAGCAAAAAAATTGTATTAAGACCCCAGGAAATCTCCAACCATCCAGGCATTATCCGTCGCCTGGGTGTGGTGGCCATTAACACGGCCCTTGAAATCGACATTTACGGTAATGTAAACTCCTCCCATGTGCTGGGAACCCATGTGATGAACGGGGTGGGTGGCAGCGGCGAATTTGCCCGGAACAGCCATCTGTCCATTTTCATGACCCCATCCATAGCCAAAGGGGGAAAAATTTCTGCAGTGGTTCCCATGGTCCCCCATGTGGACAACAATGAGCATTCGGTCCAGGTGGTGGTAACAGAACAGGGGCTGGCAGATCTAAGGGGACTTGGCCCCCTGGAACGCGCAGAAAAAATAATCAATACCTGCGCCCATCCCTTATACCGACCCTATTTAAAAGAATATGTAGCCAAGGGCAGCTGTGGTCATATCTGCCACGACCTGACCCGCTGTTTTGAACTCCACCGAAATTTTAAAGAATTTGGGGAAATGCTCCCCAACTGCTGACTGGAAAGAGAAGTCAAATAGATGGGGGGCAGAGCTCAGGGACTCGGAAATAAAAAACCTGCTCCGCCCCCCATAGTGGAGTGGGGTTCTCCTTCAGAATCTCTTGAAGATGGTATCTGGCAGGCTCACTTTTTTCCCAACTCCTCCTGCAATATATTTTTCCTTAAAACTTTCCTTAAACATTTCTTTGGCCAGGTCACCGCTGCAGTGAGTTGAACACACATGCTTGACTGCTTCATTTTGCAGAGATTGTATCACTTGTTGTATCGCTGCAGGATTCTCATCCAGCAGATGAAATCCTCCCATTAACAGAAGGATCTCTTTGTCCATAATCTGTCTGGCCTTTCTGGCAATATTGACAATGCCGGGATGAGCACAGCCGGTTATGACGACCAGGCCTTCCTTTGTATCGATGATCATTGATTGTTCACCTATACAATCTTCGGCCATAACTCCAGTCGAGTATACATGATCAAAAAGTTCGGTTGCCTGATAGTCGAGAACAGTTAGATCCTGGACTTGATTTTTTAAATCATTCAGCAAAAACTTCGAGAGTGAGTCAGGTGCAAAAATATGCAGGTTTGGGTTTTCTTCTATAACTGAGTCAACACCTCCTATATGGTCCCAATGTGGGTGAGAGATAAAAAGTGTATCAATATTTTTGACGTTTAAGCCTGAAGTTTGTATATTTCTTAAAAGTACATGCCCATTGCTGCCGGTATCAAAAAGTATTGTATGATTGGGCAGTTGCAAAAAAGCCGAAAATCCCCAGAGGGAAGTGAGATCCGGATTATAGTGATAATTATCAAAAACGATGGTGATTTCCATATCATGTGCTTTCATTTTGCAAATTCCTTTTTTCAACTCCCACACCGCTGGCATTTCATGACGAGCGACTGGAGGCCTTTCCATGCGTATTGGGTAAAAACTTTCGCTATGCTTTTGAATTCAGGGATAGAAGTTGGTTGAACTGCCATACTTTTAAGCTGGTTTTCCCGTACCCTGCAGATCCCCTCCTTACTCTCCTTGATATGGCAGCGGTGGTTGCATAAGCCGCAGAGACCATCATTTCCATTCAAGTATTGAATCCTTAGCAGCCTGAACATGAAGTAAAGCTATCAGAATCACCAGCAACAGTTAATCATAAGCTTGCCCCCTTTATTTTACTTTTGGGTTGTTTTCTTAGTTCCTTTCTTCCCCCCAGTCATCGGCCCTTGCCCAGAGCCTTTGCCCTTACCCTTCCCTTTTCCATGACCGTCTTTAGGCCCCTGACCTTTTGGCCCAGTACCATCTTTATTTGGCATATTAATGACCTCCTTCCTGTTTGCAAACGTCATTTTCACTGTCGCCAGCTGTTTGACGTTCAGTGCAAAAAAATGTTATCTGCCATTTATTCTTTTCTTACATATACCTCGCCACAGTCAAACGTAAATGGTATTTTACGTTTGTTCCGATATTTTTTATCCTTAAATAAATATCATTTTTGGCTATTTGACCATCAAGTGATGGTTTACTGGAGGCACGCCAAAAAGAGCCTGCTTTTAATCCTCAAAATGGATATCATAAGCAGTTCTTGGCCCCAAACGCTTTCACTATGGGAGTATGTCAATTCATCCATTTTTTAAAAAATAAAGTAGCAGTTTGTCCCCATCTTCTGGTGGGGCTGAAATCCAGTATCCCAGTTGTTCCTGGCAAAAGACATAGTGTACTTGTCCCATCCCAAGAAACTTATACACTTTGATTTTGTTACGGATAAAGGTTTCTGGGTCATGGAATGGTGAACGAGGATTGCTCACCATTTTATCTGCCATGACCTCAGCCTGCTCTCTGGTCAAATCCGCGGTTTTGCTGCGTGATATCCAGATCATGGCGGGGCGTTTCCCCGTTAGCTGGTAGGTGCCGATGGCCCCAGCTTCTACGATAATATCTTTGCCATGCAGGCTGTTGATTTGTTCCAGGGCTTCAGTGCCAGTGATCAGCTGAATCTGCTGCCATTCGCCGATACTTTTCGGTAATAATGAACCGAGGTTCTGTTGTTTTTTAGCTTGCTGGCTGCAAGCACATAGCAAGGAGAACAGCAAAAGTGACAAGCCAATTGTAATTGTCCGTTTCATAACAAAAAAAGCTCCATTTCTTTTTCGTTTCAAGTGATTTCTTTTTTTAAAGTTTAAATTGTTTCACCATTTGGGTCAGGTTTTCTGCAAGCCTGGAAAGTTCAATGGCACTTTCATTTACCTGGGTGCTGCCCGTGTTCATGTCTGAAGCAGCCTGGTTCACCTCTGAAATCTCCCGAGTCACCTCCCCGGCAACACACGAGATCTGATTGACATTTTCATTAATTTCCTGCAGGCCCTGGGCAGCCTGGCTCACATTGTTTGAAATTTCCTGGGTGGTGGCGGATTGTTCTTCAATTGCCGTGGCAATCGTGTTTACAATATCATTAATGTCAGTAATAACCATGGTAATGGATTCAATGGCAGCAATGGATTCAGCCGTGGTGGTCTGAACGCCTGAAATCTTTTCATTAATCTCTCCAGTTGCTTCTGCCGTCTGCTGGGCAAGGGACTTAATCTCTCCTGCCACAACGGCAAATCCTTTACCTGCCTCTCCTGCTCTTGCCGCTTCAATGGTGGCGTTGAGAGCCAGAAGGTTGGTCTGGGCAGAAATATCAGCAATGGCGTCCGTGACCTTGGAAATCTGGGCAGAGGCCTTTCCCAACGCTTCCACTTTTCCGGCGACCTCCTTGGCTTTTTTAACTGCCTGGGAAGTAATTTCGCTGCCTTTGGCGGTATTGCCTGCGATCTCAGTAATGGTGGCAGTCATCTCTTCTGAGGCAGCAACTATCATTTGAATATTGGTGGTGGTCTGTTCCGTGGCTGCGGCCACACTGTTCATATTGGTGGCCATCTCCTCGGCAGCAACAGCCACAGTGTTTGATTTCTCTGCTGTTTGCTCAGAATTGCCACTCATCTGCTCTGAAATGGCTGAGAGCTCTGTAGAAGAAGCCGTCAGGGTCTGGGTGCCCCCTGCAATATCTGAAAACATGGATCTTAAATTTCCAGACATCGTGTTCAGAGCATTTGCGAGAATTCCGATTTCATCTTTCTGGTGAATATCAAGTTTGTGGGTCAGGTCTCCCCTGGCAATTTCCTGGGCCATCCCAACCGTTTGGATAATGGGAGCGGAAATGGATCTGCTGACCCCAAAGGCTATAAATGTAACAACAATAGCTGCCGTCAATGCAATGATCCAGATGAACCATTTTAATGCTTTAATGGGTGCAAAGGCTTCTGCTTCATCAATCTCCGCCAGAAGTCCCCAGGAGGAGAGACCAACGGTTATTGGTACATAAGCGGATAAAACCGGATTGCCGTTATAGTCGATAACGATCTTTCTCCCTGTTTTTCCCGACAGAACCGCATTTCCAGCCACTGTATCCACCGCGCCGTTTGCTGGATTGGCAAAAGAGGCAATTACCGAATGGTTGATCGGATCCAGGAATGAATCCGACCGCATGAGCCTGTCTTGACCGATCAGATAGGTTTCCCCGGTTTCCCCCATCCCATCCCGTTCCTGCATGATCTTGTTAATGGCGTCAATGGAGAATTGAAAAACAAGGATACCAATGGTTTCTCCCCTCTCTTTTATTGGGGCGGCAATGAACTGAGCCGGTGCATTTTTGGACGGTGAATAGGGTTTGGTATCTGAAATGATAATTTTTCCCTCTTTGGCGGCAAGACGCCACACATCCCGAAGAGACGAATCAATATCCGCTGCCCGTTGCCCAAAATCCAACTCCTTGGTAACGGTGAAGAAAGTATCGCCGTGATCCGTATCCATGAGGAAAATATCATAATACCCATATTGTTCCATATAATGCTTAAAGGTTGGAAAATAAAGGTCATGGACAGACCGATAACCATCCGGGGCATCATAGGCTTCATCGGTATGGCCCTTAATTTTTCCACCCTCAACCCCGCCATCGGCCTCAAATGCCGCATCAATCGCTTTCATTGCTTCAATTGTGAATGGATTGTTGGCAAGGACCTTGACATCCCCTATTCTTTCAGAAAGATAGGATTCAATTTGAAACTTCTTAATTTGCCGGATTGCTTCTAATTTGTTGAAGGCTTCGGTGGAAAGTGCTGTGGAAGAAGATTTCACGGCCAGAAACCCCAAAATCATGAGGGGAAGAATACTGACTGCCAGAAACGCGCTGATCAGTTTGGTTCCCAGTTTAATATCTTTAACAAATGCCATACTTTCTCCTTAACTATCTTAAATCAATGAACTAAAAACCAACTTTCGGACCTCAGTTTTGATAATCGGGGTCATGCTTGTATTATTGGAGGCTGAATCTTTTATCAGGCTCCATGCTTTTGACAATATCTTATCCGCTTTCTAAGCCGAACAAAAGTGTAATAATGCAAGCTTACCCCCCATGCAAGCAGCCAATCACGAAAGTTGATCTTTAGTGCCTGACTGAAAACCTTTGTTTGGATGGCTCGAAGAGGAGCTATGCTCACAAACTTGCCCAGATGCAAGGCGCAAACAAAGCTGAAACCAGAGCGTACATTAGTACGTGAGGCCCGATTTATAATTTGGTAGCTTTGTGAAGCAACGCAGCAGATAGGTGAGTTTTCGTTCAAACACTAAATAGCATCCCATCAGGGGACAGTTACCACTTCACCGTTTGAATCAAACTGCTTGAGATAAATACCATACCCATCACCATCCTGGCCGTCGGATTCCCATGTTATAACGTAGCCTCCCCCATTGATTGCGGCGATGGAACAACCGTTCTGGTCTCCCTCCGTTGTCGTATTTACCTGGGTTTCGGTACCGAGCGGTTTTCCATCAGCACCATAGCGCTGTGAATAGACACCGTATTCACTGCCATCCTGAAATGCAGAGAGCCAGGTGACAACATACCCACCGCCGCTCAGTCCTGTTACACGGGCAAAATCCTGATGGTTGTCTGTGGTGGTATTGACCAGGGTTTCAAAGCCGACAGTATTGCCATCAGCAACATAGCGTTGATGATAAATGCCGCCATCAAAACCATCCTGTTCATAGGAAGTCCAGGTGATGACATATCCCCCGTCGCTCAAAGCCGCAGCGTCAGCACCCGATTGGGAATTAACCGTGGTGGTATTGACCCGGGTCTCGGTATCGACCGTAATGCCGCTGCTGTCATAGCGTTGAAAATATACGCCGTTGCCATCCCCGTCCTGATCCCTGGAACTCCAGGTGATCAGGTAGCCGCCATCGCTCAATGGGATAATGCCTCCCGGGGTCTGAGAGTTTTCCGTGGTGGTATTGATCCGGGTCTCGTCCCCGACAGCGTTGCCAGCGGCATTGTATTGCTGTGCATGCACATCATGGGAATTGTTAAACACATAGGAGGACCACATGACCACATAACCACCGCCGTTCAACCCCGCCACGTCCGGGAGAGACTGGTAATTGGTTGTGGTTGTATTCACTCGGGTCTCACTGCCGACCTTCTCGCCGGATGCATCAAAGCGCTGGAGATAGATGTTGTCCGCAGCCGTGCCATCATCGTGTCTCCAGGTGACGACAAAGCCCCCATCGGTCAGGCCGCTGACTTCCGATTGCCACTGTCTTTCCTCCCAGGTTGTGTTGACCAATGTTTCATCCCCAAGTTCACTGCCATCGGCATTGTAGCGCTGAAAATAAATACCGTCGTCATCTCCATCCTGGTCTTCGGATCTCCAGGCCACCACATATCCGCCGCCGCTCAGGACCGCAACGGAAGGCCCCCTTTGATCGCCGTCAGTGCATGTGTTGACCTGAATATCCTCTGGCCCAGGTTCCGGTTCATCGTCGAGGCCGGTGATGGTGATGGAGGCTGTTTGGGAAACACCCTGAAAGCCATCAAACACCGTGTAACTGTATTCGATGACATTGCTTTCACCCTCGTCCAGAGACACATAGTCTGCCGGGTTGATGTTGAGCGCATTGGTTCCCACGGTAACACCAGTGGCATCACCGCTTTCAAGGTTCAGGGCAATAACGCTCAAGCTGTCGCCATCAGGGTCGGATGCATTTTCCAACAGATTAACATTGAATTGCAGATCCTCTTCGGTTGCCGATGCGGTCACAGGGGCAGTAACCACCGGAAGATCATTGGTGCCGGTGATGATAATATCCACAACGGCCGGCTCGCTGACGGCGTTAATTTCACCCGAGTCGTCCGTAACCCTTATCTCAAGGGTGACCGTAGTGCGTTCTCCCTGGGCGAGATAGTCGAAATACATCTCTGGATCAAAAACGATTTGCCCTTCCACGAGACTGACACTGCCGTCACCCTCGATGATCTGACAGTCATACAGACTCAAGACATCATCCGTATCCCGGTCAAAGGCATAAGGTAAAATGTCTACTGTGGTTGATGTATTCTCATCGCCCATGGCGATACCGGTAGTGAGAAGCCGCCGCGCATAGACATCTTCGGATCTGTTATCGGTCGTGAACAGCGATTCCCAGGCAACGACATAACTGTCATTGGCCAGGACGGCAACGGCAGGAGTTCTTTGAACATAATCAGTTCGCAAATTGACTAAAAACGCATCTTCCATGGGTGAGCCGGAAGCGTTGAAGCGTCTCGCCCATATATCCATTCGGTCATCGGGGTTATCAAACCACAACCGGTTTGACTCCCATGCCACGATATAACCACCGTCACTGAAACTTGATACAACTGGACCTTTATCGTAATTTTGTAAAGGATTCACCTGCGTTTCCGGTCCAATGGCCTCCCCGGAAGCGCTGAAGCGTTGCGCACGAATGGCAATATCACTGTCAAACTGGTGGCCGTCGAGATCATTACCCTCCCATACCACAACATATCCCCCGGCAGCGAAAACCGCGACATCCGGAAATCTCTGGTTTCCCACGGTTGATGTGCCCACAGGTGTTTCGCTACCGACGGGCTGGCCGTCGGCATCAAAGCGCTGAAAAAAGATTCGTCGAGTTGCATCTTCCAGGGAGGCAGATGCAGAATAGGATTGCCAGGCCACGACATATCCCCCGTCACTTAATGCTTCAACAGAAGGAAGATGCTTATGATTATCGGCACTGGCATTGACAATGGTTTCAGCGATGATCCTTTCACCTGCGGCATTGAACACCTGTGTGGCGATTCCGTACCTCACATACTCCCCTCCACCATGGTCATAAATGGTATAGGCAATAACAAATCCGCCCCCGGTTAACCCGGTGATGTCAATACTTTTATTTGTAGATCCGACAGTCAGAGTAAAACCGACCAGGGTCTCATCTCCCACGGCCAGGCCATCTGAATTGTATCTCTGAAAATATAAATCACCCGGCCCGTAAAACTGGCCATTCGTAGTCAACCACAGAATGACATACCCACCATCATGCAAGCCGACGGCCTTGGGAATTTGCTGCATTCCTTCAGTTGTCGTGTTCACCAGTGTCTCCACCCCCAGTTTCACACCCGCGGCATCAAATCTCTGGGCGTATATCCCGTATCTGTCGCCATCCTGAATGTAGGATTGCCAGACAGCCAGATACTGACCATTAGCAAGGGCTGTTAATGCGGGGCGTGATTGAGAGTAAGTCGTTGTTGTATTGACACACTGTTCCAGGGTGATCATCGGCTGACTGTTTTCGATGGTTTGACCGATTCCAACGGGAACCGCCACACCGCCCGGATCTGTAATCTGCCCGGCTATGGCATCCGAATCCCCAATGCCGTTATCAGTTAAGGTCAACGTCACCTGATTGCCGCTGATAACAGCGCCACCGTACTCCTCGAAACCCGCATTCGTGACCTTATAATATTTAGCATCGGCATCAAAAACCGTGGGAAACGTTATTACAACGGTCACGGTATCGCCACCGGCGGGATTTAAATTTTCTATGGTAAAAGAAATCAGTCCGTCCGGGAAGTCATAACCCGCCGGCCGGTTCTCCTGGGCCACATCGGAGGGATAGAAGACAGCAATTGAGTCTTCGTTGACCGTTGCACTGGTGTGGGAAGACACATCAATGGTGTAACTGCTGCCGAGATAAATAAATTCGGCCACCGTATTATCTTCCGGCGGGAGTTCAGCAGAGTTATCATCATCATTGTTGCTGCTGCTGCATCCCGCAAAGATCAAAAAGAGTGCACATGTGATAATAATTGCAAATCTAATCGAAGTGTTGAGAGTGGTCATTTTGTTTCCCCCATCTTATTTGTTAAAATGGTCAGACTTCTTCTTTTCGGCTCACCCGCTTCAATGGTTTTTTTCAAAGACAAACTACTGATTCGAGTAGCCTGGTACGATTTGCACTGTTGGGTTGGTACGATTGTCGCAACTATTTGAGGTCTGGCCGACCTATCTATTCTTGAATCATCCAGATGTTTTCATCCGCATAAACCACTTCAACGCCGCACTTACCACTTGCCGCGACAAATGTCAGGGACACTGCATCCGAGGACCGGACAATGGATGTCTCTTTTCCCCCGGAATTCTGTCTTCTTTTATTTTTATTCTTTTTCATTCTACCCGTCTACAGTTTTAGTTCCCATACCCAGTCCAACTGTGGTGATTTTTATAAGAAACGCACTTCAAACCGGCAGCCGGAAACGGGTGTTACCCTTCTCTCATTCTCGCAGCCCGTCCGTGGGCTGCTCCGAGGAAAATGGCAACTCCTTGGGCGTCCATGCCCACCGTTGCCATTTAACCCGTTCAGGGTAACACCCGTTCCCGCCTACCTACTGCTATCGAGTTTCATGCTTCGTTGTGTCCGCCAGGACATGTGGGTTTATAAGAAACTCTTGTCGAAACATCATTGTGAAAGTCTCGACTTTCGAGCCCTCTTTGGTTTCCCTGACTGGAACATTGTAAACCAAAGGGGTTAGGATTTTTGCCCTTCCAGGCGTTAAGAAGCGCAGGCTGTTTGAGGACTTTAGCCCGCAGTTCCTACGCTTTAGTCTGGAAGGGCAAAAATCCCCCCGACGTTTACCGTTCCGGTCAGGGTAACCAAAGAGGGCGGAATGGTACTATCGCCTGCCCGGTATCATCGTGTTTCATGCTTCGTTGTGTCGGCAGGCCGACATGGCCGTTATATGAAACACCCACCAAAGCATCACTAATGGAGGCGTTTCCAATTTCGTTGTGGCCAGGGCAGATACCATGCTCCGGCCATGCCGGTTATAGAAAACGCATATGGCAATCTGATTGATCATTACGATTAACAATTGGATTTTCATTTTTTTTTATAAGAGACTCTCGGGCAAAACAGAAAGAGATTTCAATTTTTTTTACGGGCGGGGTGGGCTTCAGGGGCTCAGATGTAAATAATTCCACAAGTATGATGCAGGATTTCAACTCGTATTCAAGGCGTTATGAAAGGGAGCATATTGGAAGATGTGCCCTTTGATGCAACACAGAAGACGAGCTGAAAGACAAGCAAGATTGAGGAATTATTTATTTCTGAGCCCCTTAATGCCCAATCCGTCCGTCACGGTTTCAATGACTTTAAAAAAGGAGGAAACATGGAAAAAATGATGGGCGTGGCCGTTGCGGCCTTTTACAGTCTGGCAATTCTACTTGGAATTACAGGAAACATGGATCATGCCGTTGCCGGGGATGAAAACCTGCTGGAAAAAATCGAAAAATCCGGTGAAGTTCACATGGGATTCCGGGAGGGTTCTGTGCCCTTTGGTTTTATTGATAAGAACGGTTCCTGGGACGGTTTCGGTATTGATCTGGGAACTGAAGTGGTTAAAGACCTGGAAAAAAAGTTCAACAAACCAATCAAGCTGGTCAAGCATCCCATGAATCCCAAAACCCGGATTACCATGGTAACCAACGGCATGGTAGCCATGGGCATCGGCTCTACCACCATTACCCTGGCCCGGGAAGAAGTGGTGGATTTCAGCCTGCCCTATTTTCTGACGGGTACCCGGCTTCTTGTGCCCAAAGACAGTCCCATTTCCTCTTTTGCCGATATTGGGGGCAAACGGGTGGGCATGGGCTCCGGTTCCACAGCCAATATAAAAGGAATGGACCGGGCCATTGAGCAGGGGCTTGTCAAACCGGCCTGCAAAAAAGTCCTGTTTGAGGAACACAATAAGGGGTTTCTTGCCCTTCAGCAGGGCAAGATTGATGCCTATTTCACGGATGCCAGCCAACTGGCCGGGATGCGGGCCAAGGCCAGAAATCCCCAGGATTGGAAAATCGTTGGCAAATACCTGACCTATGAACCCTATGGATTCATCCTGCCCGAAGGCCAGGGAGAATGGCGGGACTTTGTCAATGCTTCGTTGATCCACATGATCAAGGACGGCCGATTCGAGGTCTTGTACACCAAATGGTTCGGTCCAGACGGGGTGGTCCCCCTGCCCATGACCGACGAATACAAGGTGCTTCTCAAATCCTTAAGTTATCCTGAATAGCCATTTCCTTGAACAAAAGGTTCAACAAAAAGCCGGGGCCGACCACGGATGAACGCCCCGGCTGCACAGGAGTATTTTGCTAAACTATACCTTTGACTGGTCCGTACTCTGGCGGCAGCCCTACGGCGCCATGATGCTCTCGGGAATCTGGACGACTTTAACTCTTTCCCTGGCTGCCTGGTGCGTGGCCGTGGTCCTGGGAATCGGGGTGGCTGCCTGCCGGGTGTTTCACAACAAATGTCTTCGAGCCTTGGGGCTTGGATACGTCCTGGTGTTTAGAAATATTCCGTTCCTGGTTCAGTTGTTTTTCTGGTATTTTGCGGCCCCGCTGCTCTTGCCCCGTTCTATCCAGGACTGGATGTATGACACTGTTCCGGAGTATGCCTTCTGGTGCGGGGCCACAGGACTTGGCATGTACACGGCCTCAAGGGTGGCCGAACAATTCCGGGCAGGGTTTCTTGCCATTTCAGAGGATCAGTACCGGGCTGCCTATGCCACGGGCTTAAGGCCGGCCCAGGTATACGGTTACGTAATTTTGCCCTACGCTTTCAGGATCATCATCCCGGCGTTTACCACAGAGTTTCTCACCTGTTTTAAAAATTCTGCCCTGACCATGACCATCGGTGTCATGGAGATCACCCATACGGCTTATATCATTGATTCCTTTACCTGGCACGGTCTGGAAACCACAACGGCCGCCAGCCTTTGCTACCTGACCATTGCCCAGGGCGTGGCCCTGGTGATGTGGCGCATCGAAAAATGGACGACGATTCCAGGCCTGATCCGGCGGGGGGGATGATATGGACGTTTCCGTTATTTATGACAACCTGGGGTATATGGCCGGCGGGCTGTGGTTGACCTTTGAAATAGCGGTCATGGCCATCACAGGCGGCCTTGTCTGGGGAATCCTTTTGGGTCTTGGCCGGCTTTCCTCCATCCGGCTGGTCTATTATCCGGCCAGTATCTATATTCATTTTTTCCGGGGAATTCCATTGATCCTGGTGATTTTCTGGATTTATTTTCTGGTCCCGGTGTTCCTGGGTCGATCCCTGGGGGAACTGCCTGCAGTGGTCCTCTCGTTTATCCTGTATGAAGCCGCCTATTTTGCCGAAATCATCCGGGCGGGCATTCAGGCAGTCCCTGTTGGCCAGAAAAGGGCAGGCCTTGCAACGGGACTTCGGCCCTGGGACCTGACCGTTCATGTGATCCTGCCCCAGGCCTTGAGCAAAATGGTTCCGGCCCTCATCACCCATTGCGTGGTGGTTTTCCAGGACACTTCCCTGGCCTATGTCATCGGGCTTCGGGAGTTCCTGCGCCGGGTCAATCTGGTGGATGCCCGGGAAGCCCGATCCGTTGAACTCTACTTGTTTGCAGCATGTGTTTATTTTATCATATGCACCTTGGGATCGTTCCTGGGTCATTACCTGGAACACCGGTCCAAGGCAAAGGAAGCTTCTTATGATTGAAATCAAGAATCTTGGTCTGACATACGGCAGCTACCAGGCCCTTGCCCATGTGTCTGTCACTATTGAAGCAGGCACAACCCTGGTCATCTGCGGTCCAAGCGGATCGGGAAAATCCACATTGCTTCGGTGCATCAACGGCCTGGAACGATACCAATCCGGTGAAATCTTTGTGGACAAGGTCCCTGTCCAGGGCAGGGATACGGATATCTATGCCCTGCGTTCGCGCATCGGCATGGTATTCCAGCATTTTGAGCTGTATCCCCACAAGACTGTACTGGACAACCTCACCCTTGCCCCTGTGAAGGTTAAAAAGATGTCCCGGGTCAAGGCCCGGGAAAAGGCGCTGGCCCTGCTGGACCAGGTGGGTATCGCGGATCAAGCCCTCAAATACCCGGCCACGCTTTCGGGCGGCCAGCAGCAGCGGGCCGCCATTGCCCGCGCTTTGGCCATGGAACCTGAGGTAATGCTCTTTGACGAACCCACATCGGCCCTGGATCCGGAAATGATTAAAGAAGTCCTTGGAGTCATTGCCAGCCTGTCCCGGTCCGGCATGACCATGGTGGTGGTCACCCATGAAATGGGGTTTGCGCGCAGGGCCGCAGATGAAATTGTGTTTATGGACCAGGGCCGGATTGTGGAAAAGAATAATGCCCGGGACTTTTTTTCCCACCCGGTTCATGAACGGACCCGGCAGTTCCTGGGTAAGGTGATGCACGAACCGTTTGATGGAATCGGATAAAAAGAAATAGCCAATTGCTGGGTTTCATTCTTCAACCCGATATAGGGCTTGTCCACAACAAAGATTGAAATTTAAGGAGCAAAAAAATGAAACCAAAACTTGAGATCAGCGTATTATGTGAAGACCAGGTAATGATGGGATTCAAGGACCGGATTTTCAAAGGGGCCCATGGCCTCTCCCTGTTCATCCGGGCTGAGCAGAACATCCTTTTTGATACCGGTCCCTCGGATGTATTCCTTGACAATGCAGCCCTCCTGGGTCTGGACCTTGACGCCCTGGAATGGATCGCCCTAAGCCACGGTCACTGGGACCATGCCGACGGTCTTGCCTTTCTGGCAGGTCAGATCAAAAAAACAAAACTGATTGCCCACCCGGCCGTATTTACGGACCGGCACAAGCCCACCGGGGAATTCAACGGCATGTCCCTTTCCAGAGAGGCACTTGAGGCCTCCTTTGACTTGGAATTATCTGAAGGCCCCAGGCAGTTGACACCCACCGTTTATTTCCTGGGCCAGGTCCCCCGGTCCAATGGGTTTGAATCGGTGTCCACCCAATTTTACCAGCTTGTGAATGGGAAACAGGCCCCGGATTTTCTTGAAGATGATACTGCCCTGGCCGTTAAAACCGATCAGGGCTGCGTGGTCATTGCCGGATGCGCCCATGCTGGAATATGCAATATCTGTGAACATGCCAAAGCCGTGACCGGGCAGGACCGGATTCACATGGTCATGGGTGGGTTCCATCTCCTGGGGTCCGAAGATCAGCTAAGTCGGACCGTTGAATATTTTAAGGCCCATCCTGTGGACCGTCTGCTACCCATGCACTGTACGGGTTTTGACGCCCTGTGCCGGTTTCACCGGGAACTGGGAGCTGAAAAGATTGCTACAGGCCAGACCATATGCATAGCCTAAATCAAATTTAGAGAAGTCTAACTGTGGTTGATAAGCCATATTATCACCAAAAAATATTTGGCTGAACATCAAGTGGCGGCCGTTGCAGCATTTATGGGACAGCGAGCACTGCACAATTGCAAAGATCATCACTTTCAAAAGCAGTCATGTCACCTGCTTTCAATCCCGGTACAGGAAACAGCCGAACGGTTAAGGGCTTGTTCAAACGATATGCCATGGTACCGGTATCTCTCATGAGGGCTGAAATTTTGTCCATGGGTGTATCACCTGGTATGTAAGCGCTCTATAAACCGCACCTTGTCAGCACAGGCAAATTATGAGATTTTAGGTGGGCCTGAGAGTTGGGACGGTGTCAGATACTGTGGCAACAAGGCTTTATAATCTGCCTCAGTCATGGCCTGGGGAAGATTTTCAAAAAGGAAGCGAAGATACCAATATGGCTCAAGGCCATTTGCTTTGGCAGTTTCAATAAGGCTGTAGATTCCTGCACTGGCGGTTGCTCCCTCTGGTGCTCCCGAAAATAACCAATTTTTTCGACCTATCGTAAAGGGCCTGATGCTGTTTTCAGCCATATTGTTGTCAGGGGTTACATGACTCGTTTCGACATATACAATGAGTCTGTGCCACTGATTTAAGGCGTAGCCAATAGCTTTTCCCAATAAACTTTTGGGTGGAACCTCTTCAATTTTGACATCCAACCAGCGTTTGAATTCATCCAGTACCGGTTTGGCCTTTGCCTGTCGTTCCTGGACAAGGTCTTCACCGGTTAACTCGATCAGTTTAGCTTCTTTTTCAATTCTATAGAGCTTCCGGATGTATTTCAGCGCCTGATCGGCAGCACCAGCTCTGGGTTTGCCATTCTTATTTGTTCCACCAGCCTTAACGACATCCATGAATTTACGGCGTGCATGTGCCCAGCACCCCATGTGAGAGATATTTGACTCATTATCCAGAAAGCCATAGCCAGAATACCCATCTGTCTGAACAACACCTGTATATCCCTGCAAAAACGCAACAGCAGCATCACCTGCACGGGTGGGGTGGTATTCAAAAAGGAGACCGGGATGCTCATGGGACCCTCCTCGAAATACCCACATATAGGATTTAGTTGTGTTCTTTTTTCCAGGCTCGTTGAGAACCTGGACCGGAGTCTCGTCGATCTGGATTAATGGTCCCGAAAGGATTTCGTTTTTGAGCATTGCAAAAAGTATTTCACAACTTTCGCATATTTTTTGTGCCCAGTTGCACATGGTTGCCCTGGAGATCTTTACCCCGATTCTCAGAAATTGCTTTTCCTGACGATAAAAGGGTAAAGCATCGACAAATTTGGCAGTTATAACAAAGGCAATCAGGCCCGGCGTTCCAATACATTTGGGAATAATCTGTTCAGGGAGCCGTGCAATGGCAACTGTGGGACCATCGCTTTCAACCCCTTCACACTTTTTACAGGCATATTTAGGACGGACGTTGCGAATGACCTGGATTTTTGAAGGAACAATATCGAGTTGCTCAGATACTTCTTCTCCAATGCATGTTTTCAAACAACCGCATTTACAAAGCTTTTCGGCCTCATCTATATCATGGATAACCTCTATCCGGGGAAGGTCCTCAGGGATGGGCTTGCGTCCACGCTTTTTGCGTTTGTGGCTTGGAACAACAATTTCATCGTCCTCTTCAGGCTCTTCTACTATCGAAAAATTTTCTTCCGGTAGATCAAACAGAGAGAGTTGTTTGTCGTCAACTGGCTTCTTTTCACTTTTACGGCCAAAGAGTTTGTCTTTAAGACAACGAATTTGTTCATTAAGGATGTCGATTTCAGATAAATATTCTTTTTCCTTTCTTAAGTAGGAATCGATTATTTTCTGTAATTCATTAACCTTTTCAGAGGCTATGTTGGCTTCGATAATCATGCGCACAACATAGCATAAAGAGCTGAAATTTTAAACCTTTATTATCAATAAAGTGTCGAATATTTCAAGGAATTGTGGGCCTCTTTCTGATAAATATTGAGGCCATCCATCAACCAGGTGAGTTCACGTTTCTCAATGGTCATGATCTCCTCTTTGGAAGTTGGCCATTTAAAGAAATGTTTCTCCAGCCTTTTGTGCCACAGGCAAAAACCATTCCTGTCCCAATAAAGGATTTTAATCATATTGCGTTTTCGATTGCAAAAAACAAACAGATGGCCGGAAAAGGGGTCAAGTTCCAGACGTTCACTTACCAGGATCGACAAACCGTCAATGGATTTACGCATGTCGGTAATGCCCATGGCCAGGTAGACCCGAATGTTGGATGAGGTCAAAAACATCACATTCCCTTTAAGGTCAAAATAACCTTCTCAAGAGTCACCGGTGAAAAATCATCCAGAACTTCAATGGTAAATTCAGAGTTCATAGTGATTCGAAGAGAAGGATTGCCAGTTTGCTGAAACAGCCGAGTTGATTTAACAGGCACTGAAGGAATCTGAACAAATTCCAAAGGTAAATTTTCTTTGCGAAACCTACGTTTCCAGTATCTGAAACGGGGTATATTTAAATCGTTTCTTCTGCAATATTCCGCCTGGCTTAATCCTGATGGGGACCAGGACGCTATATGGGACTTCCAAAACTGTTTACGTTCATCATCAGAAATCGATTGCTCTATCGTATCCTGCACCTGTAAAGTTCCCGTCATAATTGAATAAGCCTCCTGCTGTAGTGTGAAAGTTGGCTTAATATGCCACGGGTGGGCAGGCTTTAAAAGATGGGGTTTATAGAGCGCTTACCCTGGTATTGGCACCGTATCCAGGCCAATGCCACAAACCGAGCTGTAAGTTAACAGCGACCGGATATCAAAATTTGAGCGAATGGTTCCTTGAGCAAGTCCTGTATCTTCTGTTAAAGCAAGCATGAGCCCTGAAAAACCAACAAGTTCGACATCTTTAATGGATTTGAAAACTTTTGTTAATAATGATGATGCTTCAACCGTACCAGATGATCCGAAATACGCAATACCCATTTGTTCATAAACCGCTACCATACTTGCACAATTTTTAGAAGGCGCTGCTGAACTGTCAAAACCAGAAAAAGTGAAAGTCTTATCAACATTTGCCTGGTCAATTATCTTTTTGATTGTTGATATATGATATTGAAGCGCTTTGCTCATAACATCATAATATCCCTTAAATAAGGTATTATGATTATGGGTATCAATGCTTTGGTTAAATTCCTTAAGTACGCTGACAAGTAAATCTGGTGTTTCAAGGCCAACGACAAAGCAGTTACCAAGCTCTTTTCTGTGATAACTTGCCGGGAAGTAAGGTATCAGAGGATCGCAATTGAAATTTACAGTGAAGTTAAAGTTCCCCTCTCCTCTTGGCGTAATTTTACTTATTTTCACAACGGCCTCAGATGCCTGCTGAATTAATTCGTTGTTAAGAATACCATAATCATCTAAATTGACATTCACACACACGTTGCACAGATCCCCAAATTCCTTGACCAATTCAGGCAGCATCTCAATTTCACGCTTGGTCCTGGCTTCTCCAATGGCAAACCGGATTCGTATTCCAGACATATCCGAAGAATCTAATAGATTACTCAGATAGGCCAGGTCTTTTCTTGCACTCTCTATATTTTCAGTGTTCAGATACTCACCAAACGGATTGGTAACAATCCTTATAGACTGAACGATATAGTCATTTTTATTAAATTCTTTTGATAAATCCAAACAAAAATGAGAGGCCTTAAGGACTTCTTTTCTCCAGCTTTCTTTGCCCTTATCCAATGATAAAAAAGTGGTTATTGTTCTAATTCTACAAAGATCTTTATTTTTATAACTCAATTTAATAGTCCTTTCTGAAAGCTCCAAAATTCACCCCCTGCTCATAAAGGGCTTTAAAGTTGATCCTCTGCCTGCGTATCATGACAAGATCACCAAGGGGCAGGATATATTGCAGCAATAGGGGGCTATGCAGGTTTGATGGGCACGGCCTTTTTTTTTAATTAACTGCTATATTACAACATTCGCCTGACAGCCATCATTCGTTCTCCTTTTTCCGGGTCAGACAACTCATTCCATGGGGTATTAAAAAACGGGTCAAAGGAGTGGGGGTTCTCCTCCAGTTCAAGGTCCAGCCATGCCATGGGATTAAACCTCCCATCGGCACCTTCCTGGCCTGAACGGGCTGCCGCGTCCATGAGATATTCCATCAAGCCTGCTGTATCATTCTGTTTTTTCTCTTCCGCTTTCGGGGAAAAGGGGTTGTAGCCTGGCTCTTTAGATAAGGTTGCCCAACCCCCAAGGATATCCGGCCTATAGACTTTTTCAGCCCAGTCATGGGGTTCAAATTCTTCAATGGCAACAGAAACAGCTGCATCTTTGCAGTCTATGGCTTCAACAACACTTTTCACGATTTTTTCGGTCAGATCTTTTTTCTGCTGTGCAGATTTCCCGGCATACAGTTTTACTATGAGATGTGGCATGAAATCATTTAATCCTTGTTTTGTTTTAAGTTTACCGGCCCAACCCGTTGCCCTGGGTCTATTCCTTTTTTGCGTTCTGTACGCTCCATTCTCACTCAAAAATTAAAATACTACAACCGAATTACAGCAGTTACAGGTCTGACAACTTAATCAACATTCACCCTTTTCTTCTTCAGAAAGGCCACACATCATTTTGTAACGTTGTACCTTGATTTTACACTTTCCATGATCACAAGGGTTAATAGGCTCAATCCAACACAGGTCAAAAACGATGTCCACGAGAGCAGGGTTAACTTGAATATGTCTCTGAATGGAGGCACAAAATAGACGGTAAACAAGGAGACTAATGAGGCCATAACGCCTAAATTTAAATAGTGATTCTTAAAAAATCCTAATTTAAAGAGACTCAAAGATCTGCTGCGAACATTATAGCTGTGAATGAGCTGGGACAAGCTCAACGTAATAAATGTCATGGTCCGAGCAGTTACCAGATCGGTTTGTTGACCAATCCTGAATGCCGTCAAGCTCAAAGCGCCAATCATGACACCCTGTAGAATAATCAAGCGTGCCAGACCATCACCAAGAATCGGCGTTTCCGGTTGACGTGGTTTTTGAGTCATCAAACCCTTTTCCGATGGTTCTAAGCCAAGTGCAATCGCTGGGAATGAATCTGTAATCAAGTTGATCCATAAGATATGAATAGCAAGCAGCGGTGCTTTCCACCCGACAAGGATGGCAACCAGTAAGGTGACAATTTCACCGATATTCGAGGACAATAAAAACGTAACCGCTTTTCGAATGTTATCATAAATGGTTCTTCCTTCTTTAACAGCCGTTACAATTGTAGAGAAATTATCATCCGTCAAGATCAAATCACTGGCTTCTTTTGCCACATCTGTACCTGTTATCCCCATGGCACAACCAATGTCAGCCCCTTTGAGTGCCGGTGCATCATTGACACCATCACCTGTCATTGCAACAATTTTACCCTTTTCCTTTAACGCTTTTACAATGCGAACTTTGTGGCTTGGAGACACTCTTGCGTAAACGGCAATTTGTTCTACTTCAGTTGAAAAGCGTTCCTCACTCAAAGCATCAAGTTCAGCCCCGGACAACGCTTTATCATCCGCTGCCATTATACCAAGCTCTCTTGCGATGGCCATGGCAGTTTCTTTATAACCCACATGTCCTAGCGGACACAACGAAGCATGAAACACTTGCAAAAAATGAAAAATGGTCATAACTATCCAATTTTTTTTATCTTCCCAAACAAAAGCGAAAGGATAGTCATGACCAAGAGATCAAATAGCACATTAATCCAAATCGTTCACCCTATTTGTTGTGGTTTGGATGTTCATAAAGACAAAATTTCAGCTTGTTTAATCACTTTGAATAATGCAGGAGGTGAGCACCATGAGATTCGAGAGTTTTCAACATTCACTCACGATCTGCAAGAAATGAAAAAATGGCTGCTTGATAATAATTGCCCAATTATAGCAATGGAAAGTACCGGGGTATACTGGCATCCGGTTTATAATACCATTGAAGATAAAATTGAAGTCGTTTTGGTGAATGCCAGACATATTAAAAACGTTCCTGGCCGAAAAACTGATATCTGTGACAGCAAGTGGCTTGCCGGACTGCTTCGACACGGTTTAGTAAGAGGTAGTTTCATCCCTCCGGGGAATGTCCGGGAATGGCGAGAATTAAGCCGATTGAGAAAAACATACACCGAATCCCTTGCCGATTATAAAAGACGTGTTCACAAGCTGTTCATTACTGCAAATATAAAAATTGATTCAATAGTTTCGGATTTGTTTGGTTTGACAGGCACGAACCTGATCAATTTATTATGCAATAATAGTGAACTAAGCTTGGAAAAGGTCCAGGAGTGCACCAAAGGCGGCCTTAAGAAAAAAACGCAGGAACTGCATAAAAGCCTTAATGGATATTTCAAAGATCACCATCGTTTTCAACTTGTTGAGATGATGGAAATTATCAATATTTTTAAAAAAATGATTGAACAAGTTAATACTCGATTGGAATCTCTTACACGTGAGCACAAAGATTTATTGGAGCGTTTAGACGAAATTCCAGGTGTTGATAAAAAATCGGCACAATCCATTATAGGAGAAGTCGGGGTTACGCTAAATGAATTCAAAACTATGTCAGCATTTGTTTCATGGGCAGGCCTGTGCCCCGGGAATAATGAAAGTGCAGGAAAACGGAAAAGTGGCAGAAATGCAGTTAGAAATCATCCATTCAAAACGATTTTAGTCCAGGTTGCATGGGCAGCAATCAAGAAAAAAGGCTCTTATTACAAGGCCAAATATTACAAACTGAAATCCAGGAGAGGTGCCAGAAAGGCCATTGTTGCTATAGCCCATAGAATTGCAAAAGCCATTTACAGCATCATTAAAAATGCAGACACGTATAAAGATCTTGGCGAAGAGTACCTGAGCAAGCCCAACAAGCAAAGAGTATTAAAAAATTTAGCAAAAAAGGCTGATGAATTAGGCATGAAACTTGTGCCTTGTGGAAATTAATCGAATTGACAGCACGTTTTTAACAGGTATTGTTTAGAGAAGGACAGCAGACAAAGAAATTATTGATTCGGTAAACAAACGTCGGATGATCAAATGAAGCCTTAGAGCGCGAATATAACATGACGGGTCGGTTTTTTGCACAACAAACTGTTAGTCCTCCATCGGGGGAACTACGCATATAAAACTTATCTAAAATAAACCGACCACTACTGATGATTTAAAAACTTGTCTTCCGTGCCTGAATTATTAACCCGACAGGAAGAATTCTATCGATTTGATATTTTCAATCTGTAGCGTCAATCAAAGTGTTCTTGGGACAAGACCCAAAAACCAACAGGATACTATTCCCTTTTTCGAGGGGAGTGTTACATATAAATCACCTGTTATCATAACAACACGGATGCCTGCAGCGTGTGCTGTGGCAACGGCATGTTTTACCTGTTCACGCGGGGGGTCCATCATGGCTGTCAAACCGATAAAAACAAGCCCCTTTTCAACGGTTTCAGACGTCATCTGTCCAGGCAACCGATCAACAACCTGATAGGCATAACCAAGTATACGCAGTGCTTCTTTTGACAAGGCCTTCACTTCATTGATTATCCGTGTCTTGTCTGCATCCGTAAGGGGGTGTATGCCATCAGGGGACATCAGATGGTCACACCGTTCAAGCAATTGATCTGCTGCACCTTTTACTGACACCCGATATCCACCGTTTTGTTCATGAAAGGTGCTCATGAGTTTGCGATCGGAATCAAATGGGACTTCACCTTTGCGTTTACCGGCGTCCAAAGATCCCTGGTTGATGCCAAACAACTGCCCCATGACAAGCAGAGCCGTTTCAGTGGGATCGCCGACAAGCAGGGTGCCATCACTATTTTCGCTTAAACCGGCATCGTTACAATATACAGCCGTTTCAATGAGCATGCGTAGCCTGTCATCGAGTGTCTTAATTTTAGACACTTCAACCCGTTCATCAATCACTATGTGTGTGACGGTCATTTTGTTTTGCGTTAATGTGCCTGTTTTATCGGAGCAAATCACCGATGCAGCACCTAAAGTTTCAACGGCTGGCAATTTCCTCACAATCGCATTGCTTTTGATCATCCGTTTCACGCCCATGGCCAGAACAATCGTCACAATTGCAGGCAGGCCTTCCGGAATGGCAGCAACGGCCAATGAAATGGCAATCATCAGCATTTCAAACACTTCGCGTCCCTGTAACCAGCCAACTACAAAAATAAAAGCACATATCCCTACTGCACTGATTCCGAGTATTTTACCCAGCTGGGCCAATCGAATTTGCAGTGGTGTCTTTTCCTCTACTTCTCGACTCAAAAGACCGGCAATATGCCCTATTTCAGTGTTCATGCCCGTCTGAGTGACAACCATCCGCCCCCGCCCCGCACTTACACGGGATGTGGCATATGCCATATTGTAACGATCACCAAGCGGTGGATTATCCTCTAAAATCATCCGGGTATGTTTATCAACAGGAACAGATTCCCCTGTCAATTGAGATTCTTCGATTTTCAATCCAGCTGTTTCAATCAGGCGCCCGTCAGCCGGCACCACGTCTCCCGAATTCAACTGTACAATATCTCCTGCAACCAAGTCGATGGAAGGTAATTTAAGAAGGACACCACCCCTTAGGACTTGTGCATATGGAATCTGCATTTTTTTCAATGCCTGCATTGACTTTTCAGCATTGTTTTCCTGCACAAAACCCAGAACACCATTTAAAAAGACAATGGCCAAAATAATAAACCCATCAGCTGTTTCGTGTGCAAGAAAACTGATGGCAGCAGCACCAATCAAAATAAAAATCATTACATCATTAAATTGATTGATAAATCGTCTCCAAGGTGGCACCGGCGACTCTTGGGTCAGAGCATTTGGACCATTTTCCATCAACCGCTGTTTGGAAACCAATGGATCAAGCCCATCACTGGGCTTAACGCCTAATTGCTCACAAACAGCTTCCTTCGTTTTTTGATAAAACATCATTTCCTCTGTGATTTTATATTCCGACAAAATTTAATACCTAAAAATCATATCCCAGGCAAAACATAAACACAAATATCCCTGCCCTCTTTTAACAGGCCAATCAGCCGGGCGGCGAATAGCGACACAAGCCGAAAGGACTAAACAGTTTGATTAACGAAAACCCCAAAAACCGCGCGACCTAGCCTGGTCCGTGTACAAGGGGCTTGTTGGAGCTTTTATTTTTGCTTGACAATTTAATACACATACGTACAACATACTGTACAGGAGGAATCAAAAATGGAAGCTATAACATATACCGCTGCAAGACAAAACCTTGCAAAAACAATGGATAAGGTCTGTGATGATCGCTCGCCAATTATTGTGACACGCAAATCATCAAAGTCTGTTGTTATTATTTCACTTGCTGATTATGAATCGCTTGAAGAAACAGCATATCTTTTGCGATCACCTAAAAATGCAATTGAAATAGCACAACTCCGATACCACTATTGACTATTTATATCCTGCCCCAACCTATCCGCCCCCAAGTCGACCAGTTTCTGTTTTTTATCATTATTCAATCGGCGTTTCTCCCATCATCAAGCAGCCTCTTTCCATATATAACGATGGTAAAGCCCTCCAACCCTTAGAAGGGGTATCAACATACCATTTTTCGGTTCAAATTGTACCTGAAGTTCGAACGGTGCATCTTTTGAAAGGCAGAGGTGGGTTCTATTTGGTTTTGTATTCCAGGGATATGCGCCTATAATTTGTTGAGCAGTCCATCGGGCTGTCGGATTCAAGATTACATTAAAGTGAGCAACTTTCCATCGTTCATGCCATAGGATTACAAATACATACAAAATTTTGAAATTGGCTGTTGGTACAGTGAAAAAAATTGTTTCCATAATGCTTGAGGGATCTATCAGTCCCTACTGGAATTGTCAATAATTTCAGCTAAGACGGATTAATGCGAAGGACAGGTCAAAACGTTAACCTAAAATAATTTTCAATCTTCTTTTACAATCAGATTTTTCAATTCATTTTGATCATCCTGCCTGATGGGAAAGTTCACCTGAAGCAGTTGTCCAACCTCTTTTACTGCATGACAGATAGCTTCTGCCTGGTTTTTATATTTAATACCTCGGGTAATGATATGGATAATTTTATCCCATTGGTCCTTTGACACCTTACTATTGATGCCCTGGTCTCCAAGGACCCAAACCCTACGTTCGAAAACAGAGATAAAGATCAAAACACCTGTCCCATATCGAGTTCGATGAAGTCCCTCACGAAAAAAACTGGTAGTTGCCGCTTCCTCAACTTCTTCCTGAATTTCTCGTTGGGAAATGAACTGACGTTTCAACCAGGAAATGTTTTTACACGCCTGATGAAAGGCCATGAAACAGACGGCGAAAACACCTATAAAAAACAAACAATTACGGTCACCGATCCACAACCATCCGCCGATGTAATGAGTAAGCACCAATGAGATCGGAAGGGCAAACACGACACCACAAATCACATCTGCCATGGGGTATGTGTAACTGTGAGAAACCACCATGGGAACGATTTCACCGGCGGTTTTCTGTTCCGCTTCCTTAACCGTTTGAATAATTTTTTTCCTGTCTTGATCAGATAAAAACTGTTGGGCTAAAGATTTCATTATTACCACCCCCCGGAGGCACCGCCGCCTCCAAAACCACCGCCGCCCCCTGAAAAACCGCCAAATCCACCGCTGCCAAACCCACTGCCACCGGAACCGCCACCCAACCAGAATCCCCCGCCATGTCTGTTTTGAGGAGAGGAAGGGTTAGATCTCAGAGGGGATCCCAAAAAACTCATTGCAAATCCCCCAAGGGCACCGATGGGGATCATAACCATAGACCAGAAAAAACCAAAATTAAAAACCATGCCCCAAAGGATGGGAAAAAGGATCCCCCCGGACAGGATACCGAACCTACGACGGACCCGCCCCATCCTGTTAACTAGGAAAGTGAAGACAATTAAACTGAATAGATTTGAGGGCCATGCACCCACGCGAGGTTCAGGACGGTGGATTTCTCCTTCTGCATTGAATTCACCATGAACCGCATGGATCATGCTTTGAACTCCAGCTATCACGCCGCGATCAAAATTGCCAGTTTTAAACTGGGGAACGATGATGTTCGAAATGATACGCCCGGCCACCAAGTCGGTCAAGGTTCCTTCCAAACCATACCCGACTTCAATGCGGAGTTTACGGTCATTTTTAGAAATTATCAATATAGCACCGTTATCCAGATTTTTCCGGCCAATTTTCCAGACATCGGCTACCCGAATCGAGTAATCCTCGATATTCTCCCCTTCAAGGGAAAGAAGGGTAAGCACAACAATTTGTGTGGAATCGGTTCGCTCTAAATCGCTGAGCACGATTTCAAGCTGATTTACCGTGGCAGAAGAGAGCATCCCGGCATAGTCGTTCACCCGTCCCTTCAGTTCCGGCACCTCCAAAGCATATACCCGAACAACGCACAAAAAGATCAAAAGACTGCCCACCCACATATAATTTATCAGCCTTCTCATAATAAATTTATTCATGTGTTCTCGCTTATTAACCGAAGTTGACTTTGGGTACACTTTTTGCCGGCTCATCTGCCTTGAAATATTCCTTCCGGTCAAGGTGAAGCAGAAAACTGTTGGTGAGACTGTTCGGAAATTTTCGAATGGAAGAATTGAACAGTTCCACGGCTTGGTTATATCTTTGACGTGCTACGTTGATACGGTTTTCAGTCCCTTCCAATTGATTTTGAAGATCCAGGAAATTCTGATTGGCCTTGAGATCTGGGTATTTCTCAACAACGACCATAAGCCTGGAGAGTGCAGAGGAAAGTCCTCCCTGCATTTGGCTGAGACGCGCCATAGCGTCTGCGCTGCCCAGATCCTTGTTGGAGACTTGAACGGATGTTGCTTTGGACCGAGCCTCAATAACCGCTTCAAGCGTTTCTTTTTCATGGGCAGCATACCCTTTAACGGTCTCCACAAGGTTTGGAATCAAGTCGCCGCGCCTCTGGAGATTGGATTCCACATCCCCCCATGCCTTGAATACAGATTCTTCATTTTGTTGTATACTGTTGTATCCGCAACTGGATATCAGGCTGAATGAAAGGAGCACCACCATTAAACGAACAAGATTTTTAATCATTGATACCTCCAAAATTTTCCAACCATTTGTCTTTTTCTGGATCTCCCCCTGTGCTCTACAAATCACCGCTGCAATACAAGCAACATTACGAGCTGCCTGATTGAAATAACTGGCATTTTTTACACCAGATGATAATTTGCTAAACCCCACAATCCAACGCTTTGGAAGGCTAAATTCTATTAATCACATTCTCGAAAATTTCCATATGGGACTTCATTCTTATGCCATGCAATAGGCTCTTCACATACCCTATATGAATCACGAATAGGATTTATTAATTTCACACCTTTCTTTCTCAAAATTGTGGGTTAACACACCTTCCAATTTATCAAGGGAGGATCATCGGCGGAATCTGCCATATTTGATAATGCCTTTCCACGGCTTCTTCCTTAACGTTAGAAAGGGAGGCTCAATCTGTCTTGACACCTTCGGTGAGTAAAAGGGCGACCAGACAGGTTTTACAAATACCTTCACACATGGTGTCAAAATAGGGCCAGGAGCCGTGCTGTGCAAAGATGGTCCCGGGGCCGTTGTCGAATTTGTATCCGTCTATTCTTTTTAAATTTCGTTCAAGCCTCATATCGAAACTCCACCCCTTTTCAACCAGAATCTCCATGATACGCCAGGCCTGGGTGAGATATTCCTCATCCCTCAACCCTCCAAGTTTGACATTAAAATTTTTTCCCACGATATCCAGGAGGGGCGCTTCCTCCAAAGCCAATATGGTATCTCTATCCATGCTATTTATCTCCTGACATTAATATTATTACTATGTCCCAAAAAGGCTTTTTGCAACCTCCTGTCAAGCACTTTTAATTTATTTTAAATTTTGGGCAAAGTTACCACCGTCTAAAAACCCTTGGCAAATAGTATTATTACCCGGTACCTTTATCTTCTATGGTTTTTGACTATAAAGGAATTTTTTGAAATTATTTTAAATCTATTAACAAGGAATTACGTCTATTTGTTTGGTTCGACCCCATCTTGTCATTACGGCTGTTTGCTTGATCCGCCCCCCCTTATATTCAAGCCAAATACTGATAACCGGATCAATATTATAAACATATATTTCCCCTTTTGGTTTAGTCTGCATATTCCGTATTCTGCAGAATTTTAAGCTGCTCTATGGTTTGTTCGGTCACTTTTTTATTTTTAGTAAAAAAACGTTGCAAACGTTCAATAAGCTGTTTTTGTTTCGTCTTATCATTGGAATAATATTCATGCGTTAGCAATTTTTTGGCCCAAATTAAATTAGATTGCACTTCTTCAGGGATTCGTTCTCCGTCATGACGAACTGCATTTTCTGGGCATACATCATGACAAACCCCACATCGTATACATTCGTCTTCATCTATAAAGGCAATGTCTTCTTCCATCGAAATTGCCTCGACAGAACATTCATCGATGCATGTTTGGCATCCCGTACACAATTCTTTATTTATCCATGGCATTTCGTTTTATCTCCTTTTTTTAACTTAATAAATTCCTGCAGTTTATTACAATGTTTACCTCGCTATCTTGCCTAGGTGCAGCGGTTTGTTAACAGGCCCGATAAAAATGGGATAAGGGCTATCATCCTTGATTGCCGCTGAAGCTTTCGCGGCGCTGTCTGTATTAACCATGTTATACCGCTACGCTTGCTAAAGATTCAGCGTTAACATATTACCGGGCGATTGTCCATCCCACGCCCGGCGTCCTGGTTAACATTTTCATCAATAGTTTATCCAGTGCATTATATGGTTATTAAAACATCCTGTTTTTCTTCAAAACACTTTTTCTGGGTCAAAAACATAGCTACAAGAACAAAAGAGGACCTAAAAAGGAGGGCAATATCCCACTCGCGCAAGCTTCAAAAATGCCGGGCCGGGTTTCAAATTACTTCAAACTTCCTAAAATTAAATATTCTGCATAAAGGTCGGGTAAATAATTACCGGTTTAATAATTATTTTAATCATCAATTTTGAAACAAGGATTTTTTACTCTAATTAATTGGGGTGGGTAAAAAAAATATGTATATTCTTACCCCCCTTCAACTATATAAAAATATGATATTATCATAATAGTCATAACCTTACCGAACAACAAAACTCGGCAAGGTCATAATTTCTAAATTTTGAAACTGCCCACCATTTCATTAAGATTTTCAGCTAATTTTGATAATTCAGCAGCACTGCTCATCACTTGTTTACTGCCAGAGTTCACTTCATTTGCAGCTTGGCTGACAACTGTAATACTTTGTGTCACTTCGCCTGCAACCACAGATGTCTGATTAACATTTTCGTTTATTTCACCTAAACCAGCTGCAGCTTGACTGACATTGATAGCAATTTCTTGGGTTGTTGCCGACTGTTCTTCTATGGCAGTTGCTACCGTTGTTACAATTTCGTTTATCTCATTTATTATATCCACAATTGACTCAATAGCATTTATAGATTCTTTTGTGGTTGTTTGAACTCCATTTATTTTTGAACTTATTTCATTAGTCGCAGCGGCTGTTTGCTGAGCAAGAGCCTTGATCTCCCCCGCAACAACTGCAAACCCTTTCCCTGCCTCACCAGCCCTTGCAGCTTCTATGGTCGCATTAAGTGCCAATAAATTAGTTTGTTCTGAGATGTCAGCAATTGTTTCTGTAACCTGACTGATTTCATTTGCTGCCTTCCCAAGCTTATCGACCTGTTCTGAAACTTGCTTTGCAGTTTGAACTGCTTGAATTGTTGTTTCACTTCCTTTGATTGTGTTCTTTGATATTTCATTAATTGTTGCCGTCATTTCTTCCGCTGCTGCAACAACCATTTGTATATTCGCCGTAGCTTGTTCTGTTGCCGCAGCGACGCTGTTCATATTGGTCGACATTTCTTCCGCTGCACTTGCAACGCTATTAGAATTTTTGGCTGTCTGGTCAGAATTGGTAAAAATTTGTTCTGAAATCGCTGAGAGTTCTGTAGATGATGCAGTAAGATTTTGAGAGCCAGATATGATATCTGAAAACATTTCTTTAAGCTTTTGTGCCATTTCATTTAAAGAACGAATCAGAGTACCTATTTCATCTGTCCGATTAACATCAAGGGTATGTGTGAGATCTCCTTCTGACATTGATTTTGCAAACTCAATTCCTTTTTGAATGGGTTTATAGATAGATTTCGAAATATAAAGCAAAAAACTTATGAGTAGAGCAGAAAAAAGAAAATTACAGACTAAAAGAATGTTGCGAACCAAAATTCGAGCAGCCGGAATAACCTCGGCAAAACCATAAGAGTTACTGTATATTTCCGGAATCAGGTTTTGGAAAGCATCAATAAAGTCTTTTTTGTCAAGACTTTTGGACAAATATTGATCAATGAGGGCCATCGCTTGTGTATCATTGACAATGTCCTTTTCGCATAAGTCAAATGCCTTGCCAAAGCCCAAGAGTTTAAAGGTCCAGACCTCAGGCAAAAACACCCCTTCAAAAACTCTTTGTGGTTGGAGAATAATTTCCTCCAGTAGTGGGCGCATCCCCAGAGTGGATCGTGCTGAGCTTTGTCGGGTTAAAATTTCTTTAAACTGTTCCTCATCCTCGATTTGCTTCAATAGTGAAAATTGCTTGTCCAGCAATTGGACAAGCTCGATATGCTCTCTTTCTAAAAATTGAAAATATCCTGTTTTGGCAATTTCATACATACCAACAATATTAAAGACAGCAAAAAAGCTCACCACCCCGATTATCAGGTGGAATTTTCTGATTAGGGTTGTGCTGTTCAAAATTCCTTGCATGTTATTCTCCATTCATTGATTTTGCAGCAAATTTAACTAAGGAACAAAATTTAAATAAAATGAACATAATTAATCCGACGAGATATCATTTTGCTCTGTCCCTCTTGGTATTTTTGCTCAAACAATTAAATTTTCAGTCCTAAGTATCTGTTAGTTAACAAAACTTTTTATGGAAGCATCTTCAACTCTCATCTCGTATAGCTCCTGACAATAGTCTTCATCTAATGATATGGCAAGCGCGTCTTCAATATCATAAACTGGATCTGTGATCTATAATAATATCTGGCGGATTGGTTGTAGACCACATACAACCTAAAAGTTGCATATGAAATGAATGCTTCCTGTGTGGTGAGAGGACTAAGCAGAACAGATGCATTGGGTATCGCAGAAAGGGTACCATGAGCAATTTTAAATATCATCGAACCATTTGCACAATAATGTAACCGTATTTCTATAAATTCCTTCTTCAGCCTGGACGCAGATAAAAAAAGGCCTGGCTCACGGTGTGCCATTTTACCCAGCCAATGTGTTGCTCTTCGTTCATGAAATCGTCCCTTTGTTTACTTGTGTGGCGTGAGCCGAAGCAATCGACCGCCTTTTTGATCTTCCAGGATCCATATGGCCCCTTTGGGCCCCTCTTCAACCTCTCGTATACGTTTATTCATGGCGAATCGTTCGACCTCATGGGCTTGATCACCTTCAATCCTGATTCGTACCAGTGACTTTGATCTGAGCCCTCCGAGAAAGGCATTGTTCTGCCACTTTGGGAACATGGCGCCGTCGTATATGATAAGCCCTGAAGGGGCAACGGTTGGCACCCAGTATATCTCCGGTGCATTGAATTCCGGACGCGTATCATGATCGGGAATGGGAATACCGGAGTATTGATCGCCCCAGGAGACAATTGGCCAACCGTAATTATCGCCTCCAATGATCAGGTTGAATTCATCACCGTGCCTTGGCCCCATTTCGTGTGTCCACAGTTGTCCCTGTTTGTCGAAAGCCATACCAAGAAGGTTGCGATGCCCAAGTGACCAGAAGGTTTTTGCAAGTTCGCCCTTATCTTGAAACGGATTGTCAGGTGGTACGGATCCATCCGCGTTTAACCTTATTATTTTGCCCAAATTTTGCGTCCAGCTTTGGGCAGGTGTTTGTTTTTGTCGTTCACCGGAAGTGATGAATAATTTCCCATCCGGGCTGAAGGCCAGCCGGTGTGAGTAATGGCCGTTGCCCGAAACTTTTGGTTTTTGTCGCCAGATGACTTCAAGGTTTTCAATTTCTGGCTTGCCGGATCCAGAATTAAATCGAGCCCGGACAACAACAGCCCCTCTTTTTCCTGACTTGTTCTGCTCAGCATAGGACAAGTATATCCAGTGATTTTCCTTGTATTGGGGATGAAGAATTATATCGCCTAAACCACCCTGACCGCCGTAAGCTACTTTAGGTACGCTTTTGACAGGAACCCTGGTACGGTTATCCAGGTGAACCATGAACAAAGAGCCACCTTTTTCAGTTACCAGAAGGTCTCCGTCCGGTAGGAAGGTCATGGCCCAGGGTTCATTGAATGCTCCAAAGCTCTCGACAAAGAGCCTTGAACCTGCATTACCGTTAATTGTGTCATCCACAGGTTCAGCATAGGTACTGCAGGAAAGCAGGAGCAATAACAGGGATAGGTAACGTATTAATCGTGATGATTGCATAAGTCGCTCCTCTTTAAAGAGAGTCTGTCACGATCATAATATTCACTAATGGTGAGCAGACGTTTAAAATCATATCCTGCCTTATAAAGACAGAGGGTTGACAATAACCTTAATACTCGGCCATTACCGTCAAAAAACGAATGGATCTGGGCCAGTATAAACTGCGGACACTGCTGTAGTCAGAACATTGATTATTTAACAATGGGTAAAATTTTTCGAAAATCATCGGTGTTCGCCCTTAAAGCCCATTGAAAAATAACAATCTCAGTGGAACTGATCACAGCCCCCGCCTGTTTCAGCAGATCAATTGCGATATCTCGGTTCTCATCTACACGGGATGCCACGGCATCTGCCACCAAATGTACTTGAAAACCCGACTTCATGATATCCAGGCAAGTTTGCAGGACGCATACATGGGCCTCCATTCCGACCACCACGATCTTTTTAACATTGTACGATTGAACCGTGGGAATGAAGTTTTTTTCCAGACAAGCACTGAAGTGTTCCTTTTGAAATATCTGGGGTGAATTAATTTCCTGAAGCAGTTCAGGCAAGGTTTCACCGAGTCCTTTTTTGTACTGTTCCGTCAGTAAAATTGGAATACCAAGAACATTGGAGGATCTGATGAGTTGACCCACCTTACGGGCGATTTCCTCCCACGAATTAATAGCCTTGAGCATCGACTGCTGGAAATCAATAATCAGAAGCAAACTATTTTCACGGGTAGCCACATATTCGGAACGTAACATACGTCAATCTCCACAGTAGAAATTTAAAAAGATTAGGTGGTAACCTGCCCCGGAATTATGTCACGTCGATTTCCCCAGGCATAGGATTCCAGTCAAAATAGGCCCGTACTTGGCCGTGATCTGAAGCACCTTCTTCTTCGAATGCCTCTCGGTTTAAATGATCGTTGTAAACTTCCAATTCACGGAAAGACCAGAGACGTTTTCGGGAATGATCATAAAACTCCTCAGATACAAGGATATGATCCAGGCTCTCGCGTTTGTGTTTGTAAATATGCGTGTAATAGACATGTCGAGAAGAACGGTATTGTTGCAATCTTTCAGCAGAATAAAGCCCTTTATCCGATGAACGGCCAGCACTGCTCTTCTCCACCACTCGATAGGTTGGTTGATCAGATAAAAGTTCATTCGTTACGGACAAGGTATCGTCGTTCAGGTCACCCAGAAGCACCACCGGAGAAATGGCATCCTCATCTTCACATTTCATCACTGCGTCAAGCATGGCGCGCATTGCCCCTGCTTCCATAATCCTGCGGATGTGCGAAACAGCCGATTTGGTAATTTTAGCATAATGAATCAACGCATCAGGTTGCGGTTCGGCAAAACTCAAGCGAGCCGGTCCTTTTGACTTTAAATGCGCCACATAAATTGAAATTTCCGGTGGCTTGGGGCTTCGGCCTTCAGGCTGTATCACAGCGTGCAAGATAGGGCGGGAGAATTTGTCAATTGTGACTGTAATCTCTTCTTCTGCACCATAACTCTCACGCAGCTTGTCAAATTTAAAATTGTCTGGAAATGTTTCAATCCATTCCCAACCGTCCAGAA
Organism: Desulforapulum autotrophicum HRM2; assembly: GCF_000020365.1. Taxonomy (NCBI): domain Bacteria; kingdom Pseudomonadati; phylum Thermodesulfobacteriota; class Desulfobacteria; order Desulfobacterales; family Desulfobacteraceae; genus Desulforapulum; species Desulforapulum autotrophicum. The sequence goes on from NC_012108.1 coordinate 4,929,670, forward strand.
GTTGGGAATTTTTATTCCGATCTTTTCTCACTGCCAATGCAACTTGCGGTTTACCACGCCCAGGTGCATCACGTGCGACTATGTCATAATCATTTTGAAGTTGAGCTTTTTCAAACACATCAATCAATGCCTGTTTTGCCCATAATTCTTGAAAGGCAATAACTTCGGCATCAAGGCGGCGGATTTGCATAGCAGTCCACATGACTTTCTTGTAATAATTTTTTTTCCCTTCTTCATCATCTGGATAGGGCGGTCGGTTGGAATAGGTCAATCCTCCGGGAATTTGCAAATTTAACAAATTGAATGTGGCAAAGCTTAAGTCTCTCATATTGGTTCGCGGCATGATAAATCCCCCTTTCATAAGTTGCCCAAACAACAAGCGTACAGAGGCTGTCTGGGCGTCCATGTTTATGCCCAGGTTGGTCGCCCCCGGAGTTTACGAGCATGAAAGCACAATCGACCCTGGTGTTTTCAAGTTACCATTCTGGGCCAACCCCCTTGCAATGTGATTCACCAAATTTTACCTAAACCAAGTTTTCAGCCAGTACTGCGATGTGCTCGGGGCCGATCCCACAACAACCGCCGATCAAAGTCGCTCCATCTTGAATCCATTGCCGAGCCCAATCCAGATATGCTGATGGGGTCAAATCAGCACGTAACTCATTTAACCCCTTGTTTGCTGTTGCATCCTTGGGTTGCGGCGGAAAAGCATTGGCATAAGCTCCGATTTCAATGTTTTTGGCACCTATGGATGCCAACTGATGCTGAGTTACCTTAACGGACTGATTGATGACCTCCGGTTGGCAGCAATTAAATAAAATAGCATCTACCTTGGCATTGACCATCGCTTTGACCGCATCCACAACAGATTCGCCTGAGCGTAATAAAGGTTCATTGTTTAACTGAGAATCTTCCAGGGTGAAAGACACCCAGAACGGCTTTTGTTGAATGTCCAAGCGATCAATCAATGACTTAATACGGATGGGTTCATCAATTAAACTTTGTGTTTCACAAAGCCATAAATCTACATACGGGCTGAGTCCTTCAATCAAAGGGGATGCAATTTCAACAACTCGTTCCGATCGATACAGATCGGCACGGTAGGAACCGAACAACGGAGGAATAGAACCGGCAACCCGGACGCCGGTTTGGGTTTCAGTGACAGCTGAACGCGCCATCTTACCCGCGCATGTTGCCAGAGCCTTGCCCTGATCTTTAAATCGTTTTTCGCCGATATGAAAGGGGACCAGGGCGTAACTGTTGGTCGTTATCACTGAGGCGCCACTTGCAATAAAAGCCTTATGTACCTCCTTGACGATCTCGGGGGCAACCATCATTGCCAATGCTGACCATTCAGGTTGTTTAAACGGCGCACCCCATTTTTTCAGTTCCCTTCCCATACCACCGTCCAGGATAGTAATTTTTCTCGTTCCCATTGTTGATTCCTTGAACGTCATCGAGCAACAAACAAGCTTGATCCACTTCCTTGTTCATCCCGCAACCGGTGTCCTTGTTAACTTGAAAACAACCGGTGAAATCCGGGTCATTTTTGGTTAGGTTAAGCTGGTATTGCAAGAGGTTCTATTTTTGAAAAATCTATATTTTGTTTGGCCTGCCACAAATCATAGCTGTCCTTTGGTGGATATTTGTCTGAAATATGTGCCCATTAAGGCAACGAAGAAGACGGCTCAAAAGACACGCCATGTGGGAGGTTTTATTTTGATCATGGGCCTTACCTGGGTCGTTTTAATATCTCCCTTTCTATATTTCTCACTGTACATCAGAATCCGGAGGTCAATGATTCGAAGATTTTCCTCGTTCGGGAAATAGCGAGCAAAATTCACCGTAATCGTTTGACCGCGATTCAGCCGTTTTAAATCATCATCTAAAAATAAGGTATTCGAACCAAAACGAACCTTCACGGGTCCGTTCGTTATACCCTTAAAAAATCTGGATCGCAGTTTCGGCCAGTTTTTCTTTATAGACGACAGAATAGGTCTGTATAACCGGCACGGCCGGAGCGAGGTATGGCTTCGGCCTCAACAAATTTTGAAACACCATCATTGACAATACTTTGGTGAGTGTTTCATATAAAAAGACTATCGATCCTTTTTTTAGATTTTACTTGATAATAGATTATCTGCTTGACGATACTCAAAATCTTTTTGTTTGACTGTCAGTACTGGAATGGAAGAATACCGGACCACTTTTTCTGCTACACTTCCCATGAAAATGTGCTTAAAACCGGTACGACCGTGGGTCCCCATGACAATCATATCAATTGAATGCTTTTGGGAATACCGTAGAATTTCATCAAATGGATCTCCAAGCAGGTTTACGAATTCAGGTTTAATGCCATTTTCTGCAAAACGATTCCAAAATGCCTCAATTTCCTGGACCTGCTCAGGCCTTTTTTTATCCACATTATAATCCCTGATTACCATACCATCCTGGATGGTTTCAACAGGAGTGGAAAAGACCTTTAGCACAATCAGGTCAGCCTTAAAGTTTTTTGCAATTTTTATTGCATACAATAATGCATCTGATGATGCTTCAGAGCAGTCAGTCAGTGCGAGTATTCTTTTTATTGCAATCATGACAACCTCCTTAATATAATTGAAATACAGCTAAACTGCCTCCCTCCTCTAATACCGCAGAACCGTGAAAAATAGTTATGCGCTGTGACTTTTGATTATAATAAACCATTAAAAATAGTTAATTGAGGTGCGTATATAAAAAAATATATATCGCCTGTTTTCTTACAACACAAGGGAAATAGGGTCAACATACTCCGGCAGCAATTTATAAAGCCTTACCAGGGGACAAAAAACCGAAGCGCCGGATTTTTTTGAATCCCCTGGGCAGAACATGGCGCAACAATCTTCGAATGAATTTACCAGCACCCAGGGTCATTTCTGAATAATACCCGGTGCATTTTTTAGTTAAAATCAAGTATCGTATTCTCAAAATTCCACGTTATTAATTCTTCTTGTAAAGCGAAATGCTTAATCCGTTAAAAAGTTTTCTTTCGGATTTAATAAGTTCAAATTTTTCCGGTTTTAACAGGCTCAACAACCCATTATTTTTTATATAGTTCCTAAAATTCCTATAATGCTCCTTGCCTGCCATTCTTTCTACTAAAACAATACCCAGCTTGCCAGGCAACATTGTCCTTTCATCAAAAATAAAATCAACGATTAACATTAATCCGTTTTTTTTCATAATTCGATGTGCTTCATTCACCATAATTTCCTGCGTATTTCTATCTTTTTCATGTATGGCAAAGCTGATAATTATGACATTAAACGATCCGGTCTTGAGGCCTGTTTTAGTGGCATCTTCAGCATATATATTAATCGGGCAATTGCCTTTCCTGGCAATCTTCAGCATAGAATCCGATGAATCCAGACAATGTAAATTTCTAAACCCATTTTTTGAAAGCAACTTCAGCTGGTCTCCTGTCCCGCAACAAAGGTCCAGGATGGATTTGTCCTTATATTTTGAAAGCTCGTTCATAACAGCTGTCCTTACCTGTTTAAGAGCCAGGTAAAGCAGCGGATCATATATTTTTGCAGTAAAGTCAGAATAATTATCCATAATCAATGTTTAAGCTCATATCCGAACCTTATCCTCCCTGGCCTGAGAGAATAAGGCCATTACTGATCCGGACCGTGTGGATACTAAATGATACCCACATAAGTCTCTTTGCGGAAGCACACTTTTTCGGTGGTCTCCCCCCAGCGTTCTCTTTGTTCAAGACGCCGGATTAACATATCTCCGTCTTTAACCACCCGGCCTCCTACCACATTGACGCCACGGGCAAACAGCGGATCCGGAAAGAATCCTACCGTGGGGCCGATTACTGAAATCAGCGCATTCAAGGAACAATGGGTCAGAATGTCGTCCAAAGAATTGTTTAAAATCGTCGTGCCTGTGCACAAGACCTTGTTACAGGTTTGGAGTTCGGCGGGGTCCAGCGTTATCTGCAGGTCAGGAAAATTTTTAATCAGATCTGCCTTTTTCTCGACAACGACCAGTTGAGCACCAGTTTTTTGAATGGTTTTAATCAGCGGGTGAAACAAACCGACCATGCCGACCCGGTCATTTTTTGAGATGGACAGCAATCCCAGGGAATCGGTGGTGGTATCCACCTCGAAACACGTCATCCGCATTACCTGCTGGCAAACCGCGTTGATGGCGGCCAGGCTAATCATCTGCCTGATCTGATCGGTAGTCCCGAATTCAAGCGCATATTCTATTGGTTTTTTGCCGATAAAATTTTCAGGCTGCAATTTTGTATAAGCCTGTTCTTTGCTGTCAGGCAGAAGCATATAGCTGAGGCCTGCGGCTCCGCCTTCCAGGCTGATCGCCATAAACTCGGCCTCTTTGGGCTGGCCGCCTTTATAGAAGGGCGGAAAGAAGACTTTTTCGATGGGTGGTATGGTAAATTGAGCTGTCAGGTGTGTAACGATTTTTCGAAATTCATCTTTAAGGTGCATGTTAAATATCCAATCCTTTCTCTTGTGGTTTGATATTTCTGCCCCATGGCCATTTACAAATAACTCAGAGTTTGTGCCAATTTTTAGCGACTGTCAAACATCATTTTTTAAAAAATAGAACAGCAGCTTTCCCCATCTCCTGGTGGGGCTGAAATCCAGTATCCCAGTTGTTCCTGGCAAAAAACATAGTGTACTTGTCCCATCCCAAAAGACTTATACACTTTGATTTTGTTACTGATAAAGGTTTCTGGATCATGGAATGGTAAACGAAGATTGCTCACCATTTTATCTGCCATGACCTCAGCCTGCTCTCTGGTCAGATCCACGATTTTGCTGCGTGATATCCAGATCATGGCGGGGTCTTTTCCCGTTAGCTGATAGGTGCCGATGGCCCATTTATCCTCGTTGGTGGCCTCAACGCGGTACTGCAGGTTCAGGGACAGGATGTCCCCTCCGGAACAATCCCCCGTGGAATCGTTCTTGATTTTCACCTAAAAAACCAATTGAATATTGTTATGACAATCTCAATTTAAATTCCTACTGATTCAAGTTTGTCATTTCATTTCCCATCCGGGTCATTGCTTCCTGCACCCTGGGGTCCATCATATACTGGGTCACCTTCATCATGGCCGCTGGAATCTTTGCAGACACTTCTTCCATCCGCTTGATATCTGCCTCCATTCCCCCAGGCAGTTTACCCTGTTTATATTCTGGATAGTTTTTCTGAAACTCCTGCAGCTCTGGAATCAATTTTTTCATCCCGTTGGTGTACTGTTCAATGACACCAACCACATCATCGGCATTTTTAGCATTTGCCAGCCCATTAACATAATCTTCGGTCACGGCAGCTTGATTTTTTATAATTGATTTGGCCTCGCTGCTGCCATCTGAACCGCATGCTGAAACAAGAAAAAAAATGGACAAAACAACAAACAGAATTCCATGATTACGTGTCATCGGGACATCTCCTTTTTTATTTACAAACAGATAAAAATTATTGCAATGCGGTGCTGACCGGCACCGTGAATCACCAAAATCACAGGCTCGGCCACATGTGTTTTAATTATTGTATAGTCCTGAAAGGGTCAAAAGTATACTTGCCCCCTTCACAATTCGACATTCTTGAGTTTACAATAATCCATATGCTCACACACATGGTCGGCAAACCCAACACCGGCTTCTTCATATAAATTGTATGCGGCATCAATCCCGGCATCTTTTAAAAGTTGCATTTCATCCTCATAGCGGACAGACGCAGTGATTTGACCGTTGTAACCTCTTTCCTTCATCTGTTGAATTGAAAATATGCTTGTCCTGGGATCAGGCAGGGCCAGCATGACCAGACAAATCAGGCTTTTGGACGGTTCGACGCGTTTCCAGAAATCACTGTCGCCGGCGTCTCCAAAAAATACACGCCTTCCTTTTTTCCGGTGTTCTTCCACTTTTTCCGTGTTAAAATCAATACCGATCACTATATCACCGTATCGACGCCTTAATTCATCATAGGCGCTCGTTCCGACGCCGCCCATACCAAGAATCGCAATTTCAGCGTCGCCCGGATCAATGAGCGCGTCTTCCGGCAGTCGTATCGAAGTCTCGAAATATTTCAGATGATCTGAAATACGCGCATATATTTTGTGGGAAGCTGAATTCAAAGGTGCGGCCATGATAAAGGTCAGTGAAAGTGCAATGGCAATTACCACAAGCCATTCACTGCTGATCCAGCCGTTGGCAACTCCGATAGAGCCGACAATAAGACCAAACTCACTGTAATTGGACAAACTGAGGGAGGCAAGCAGCGATGTGCGGGCGCGTAGCTTGAAACGGGTAAGAAGGATAAAAAACAAACCGGTCTTGAACGGCATGATCAGAGCCAGCAGCAGCGCAATTATGAAACCTGTGAGTGTTGGAGAGCCGGAAATGCCGATATTTAAAAAAAAACCGATCAAAAACAGATCTTTAAATCCAAGCAACCTGTCGGCCAGTTCCGGGGCCTTGGGGTGAGTGGCGAAAAGCATTCCCACCACCAACGCCCCAAGGTCACCTTTCAAACCGACAAATTCAAATCCGCTGTACCCGCCAACCGTCATCAGGATACCGAAGAGCATCAGCAGTTCGCCATGACCACACATGGCCATGAGTCTTCCAAGAATAGGTCTTGCAATAATAAGCGAAACCAAAAAAGGCACGGCCCATACGGAAGGAATTTTTCCTGTGGACACCGCCAAAAAGATGACCGCGATAATATCCTGCATAATCAGTATGCCGATTGCTGCAGCCGCATGCCTCGAGGCCATCTCCTTTTTTCCCTCTATCACTTTCACGGCAAAGACCGTGCTGGAAAAACTCAGGGCGAACGCGATCAGCAACGATGTCTGCCAGGTCAATTGGTCAAAAAGGGGTATTCCTGAAAAACCAAGCATCCAGACCACAGAGGCGAAAAAAATAACTGTTACAATCATGTGAATGGATGTGCCTGCCCAGACTTCGGGTTTTGCAAGGCTTTTAATTTTCAGCTTCAGTCCGATGGTGAACAGGAGCAGCGTAACACCGGCATCGGCTACGGATCCCAGCAGTTCTCCGCCCGTAACACCGAAACTGTTCAGTGCAAATCCGGCCAGCAGATATCCCACAAGGGGAGGCAGACCGATTCTGCTGATAACAGCACCAAATAGGAATGCCGCCAAAATCCATAATGGGTTCATGTATTGAATATCCTATAAGAAAAAAATACGATCATTACGGTTAGAGTCCCTTTCTCTCAAACCAGACAAACAAAGCAATTGTCCCTGCAAAGAATGCAGGAACGATTGCCCACTGCGATTGTGGCTCGCTGCCGGCCCAATGGACTGCCGAATCCCTTTTCAAGATATCTTAGTACATCGCTTCTATTTCACCCAGTTTTGCCGCTGCCAGTTCGTAAGGTTTGTTTACCCGGCCGCCAGTTCAAGCTGGGTTTTTGCCATAAAACAACTGCAATAGTCTTTCTGAGTGGATTCCCCCAACACTTAAGGCGTTATCCAGGACCTTGCGTATCTGTTTCAGTCCTTTTTGGGCGTAGGCGTCCAGTGCTTCTTTAAACAAACCTTGTTTACCGGTTCAATCGGTCATGGATGGTGCGGATGTAGTCCGGAGTGGTGCCGCAGCATCCGCCGACCACTTCGATGCCCAGGGATTTCATTTTCATGATATTGTCCGCAAAAAAATCAGCTGTTTCCGGGTAGGTCACGGTCTGGTCCGGCCCGGCCTGGGGCATCCCGGCATTGGGCTGGATCATGACGGGGGTGTCCACAGCGTCCCGGATAACACCTGCCAGTTCTACCATGGTATCGCTGCCCATGGAGCAGTTGGCGCCTACAACAAAAGCGCCTTCACCTGCAAGGGTTTTCATGGACTCGGCCGGCGGGTTGCCCATGATGGTGAAAAATCCTTTGGGGGTCTGTTTGAAGGTCATGGTGCAGGCAATGGGGATATCTGTTACCGATCGAATCCCACGGATCGCTGCCAGGGCCATGTTGAGGTCGAACTGGGTTTCAATGATGAAAATATCCACCCCCGCATGGGCCAGTACCTCGGCCTGCTCCTTGAAACAGGCCTGGGCGTCCTCCTGGGACAAGGGGCCCATGGGGGCCAGCATGTCACCCGCTTCGCCAATGTCCCCTGCAATAAATTTTCCGGGGCCCCAGACCTCTTTTGCATCCTTTGCAACCTTTACGCCGGCCCGGTTGATCTCCTCCATGCCTTCGGTGACGGCCATTTTGGCCAGTTTGATGGCCGAAGCCCCGAAGGTGTTGGTGGTGGCCATATCGGCCCCGGCCTTATAATAGGCCTGGTGCACCTCTTGAATGGCTTCGGGACGGGTAAGATTCCAACGTTCAGGGGCGTCTCCGCCCTGCAGTCCTCTGGCAATGAGCATGGACCCCATGCCGCCGTCAAATAGCAGGCCCCGGGTTTTAATGGTCTCTATAATATTCAATTTGTATCTGTCTCCTGAAAATAGCGTCGGTTGTCACGGAAAAGTTAATCTACACGGGTTTTGCCTATTTTTCAAGTCGAGCATCAGATAGGAGTACCAGGAAAAAGACAATCCTTTTTTTATGTATTTTTCAAGACGCAGGTCCCTACACGGTGCGAGACCTGCGCGCAACATTTAAATGTACATAAAAAGAAAGCCCACAATGAGAAAATAGAAGCACATGAACATGGAAAGGAACATGGAGCGGACCAGGTCTACCTTGATCCCCAGGATACCTGTCCTTCGCAAAAATTAATCCGTGGTAAATTTGTCGAAAAGATATTCTCCTGTGTGCAGCGATTGAATGAAATACCCACTGTTCAGTTTATTAGAAAGGACGGATTCAGTGTTAAATTTTTAATTGAGGTCGATTCTGAGTACTGATCAGCAAAGACCGTTCGATGCTTTTTTTATAAGAAACTCTCTTCGACCGGCCGGCGGAAACGGGTGTTGCCCTTCACTCATTCTCGCAGGCCGTCCATGGCCTGCTCCGAGGGAAATGGCAACTCCTTGGACCTCGTGTCCACCGTTGCCATTTAATCCGTTCAGTGCAACACCCGTTCCCACCGGCCTAATACTGTCGAGTTTTATGCTTCGTTGTGTCCGCCAGGACATGTGGGTTTATAAGAAACGCATGTCGAAACATCATTGTGAAAGTCTCGACTTTCGAGCCCTCTTTGGTTTCCCTGATCGGAACATTGTAAACCAAAGGGGATAGGATTTTTGCCCTTCCAGGCGTTAAGAAGCGCAGGCTGTTTGAGGACTTTAGCCCGCAGTTCCTGCGCTTTAGTCTGGAAGGGCAGAAATCCCCCCGACGTTTACCGTTCCGGTCAAGGTAACCAAAGGGGGCGGAATGGTACTATCGCCTGCCCTGTATCATCGTGTTTCATATTTCGTTGTGTCCGCTAGGACATGTGGGTTATATGAAACACTCGCCAAAGCATTGTCAATGAAGGTGTTTCAAAATTCGTTGAGGCCGGAGCCATACCTCGTTCCGGCCGTGCCGGCTTATATCAGAACGATTTAAGTTTTCAGGCCGAACGGTTCGTTCAGAAACCTCGAACCCCAGGCTGAGCAATTCCCCATGAATCCTGGGCGCACCCCAGTTTGGATTGGCTGCAGCCATTCTCCAGACCAGATCACGGATTTCACGACTAACTTGAGGCCTTCCCGGGCCTTTGGATTTGAATTTCCAGAAAAGTTCGAAGTTCAAAAGGTCTGTATATCTGCGCCCTGTATTTACAGGCTATTTATTTGGTTTGAAAAAATATTCCAAAAATGAAGGTAAACGTCGTCAGCAGATATTTCCCATAGCTGTCCTTTAAAATGGATTTTATTTTTTAGCGCTCAGCATGATCTGGGCATTGGGAAGCGCGTAAATCGTCCGGGCAGGCTTTCGACCTCCGGCCCCAGGGGTAAGATACTGGGCGCAGACAACCTCGCTGTTTTTCAGATCAAGTACAATGGTGTTATCCTTGGCCTGGGTTAAATCGTGACCAGTGACATCGGTCCATTTGTTGAATACCCAGTCTCCATATTTTGGCTGGGCAGTTATTGTAACCTGACCATTCCAATCCGACGAATAACACCTTAAAAATGAGCCTCTTGCGTCCTGTCTCAGGTTTCTGTCCGGTTTCTCTACAATGAAGTAGGGTTCAAAATCCGCTTCAGAGGCTGTTGTCAAACCTGAGTTGTCCGATTGAATTGCAGTTACAATAATTTCCTTATAAACGATGGAATCAGAGCTTTTGAAATAGTCGTAACTCAACTCGAGCCTAAGATGGGTGATATCAACATCTCCGCCATTGTTGGGATACCCGGACTTGGAGATCTGCAAATCCGACCACACAGAAGGGCGACTGTAGAGCATCATGTCTGACAACGCATCTCCTTCCAGCAGAGATCGCAGTAGAGATTCACTGGCAGCGCTGGGTGTACTGTGGTCTACAAGGTCCGTACCAGGGTGATATCTTGCGCGCCAAACCAGGGGATTGCCGCCGTCTATGTGTTGGTGTAGAAACTGATACACGTTTCCAGCTGATTTGATCCAAGAGATACCAGGATGACTGAAAGTCAGATCAATGTATGCATTTGGTGGATATTTGCCTTTTACCGGGGTTGTTTTAATATCTCCCTTTCTATCTTTCTCACTGTACATCAGAATCCGGAGGTCAATGATTCGAAGATTTTCTTCGTTCGGGAGGTAGCGAGCAAAATCCACCGTGATCGTTTGACCGCGATTCAGTCGTTTTAAATCATCATCTAAAAGAAGGTATTCGAACCGAAACGAACCTTCACGGGCCCGTTCGTTATACCCTTGAAAAATCTGGCTCGCAATTTCGGCCAGTTTTTCTTTATAGACGACAGAATAGGTCTGCATAAATGTCTGTGCAGACAGTTTGTCCCAGGAGTCGACACCGGCCAGTTGTTCGAGCCTCTTGATCAATTGCTTAAAATCCAGGGGCTGGGTGTAGGGTTCAAGGAGCCTATACTCGTACGCTTTGGCCATGTAATAATGGTATTTTAACAATCGATCGTAAGTGCGCCTCTCCATGTCCTCCAGGTAACTTATCGTCCGTTTGTCCAAACCTCTTTGCACTTTTTCCATATCGAGATACATGGCATCAACAGCTAAAATGCTGCGGTTCACGAAATTTGAAAGCGATGATGCGTCCTGCATGGCAGTGGCCAGTTTTTCGGCAAAATTTCTTTTCTGCTCAATGATATTTTTAATTTCCTGCACCAATCCCTGGTATTCTTTGGACTGGCTTTTAAGTTTTTCGAGTTCGGCGATCATTTTGGAATCGGGTACACTTTGTTTCTCCATGAAACCCTGTATATCTTTTAAACCGGCTGAAAGAGCAGAAGCCGATTTGCGTGCCGAATTCAAATAATTGATCTTTTTGGACAGGGAACCTCGTGGATCGGCTGTTTGAAGTTTTTTCTTATCCGTCATCTTGTCTTTAAGATCGCCGGCAGCATTGTCATAGCTGGAATTCAAAAAGGTTGTCGTGATATCGGCTGCCCCAATAATGGTTTCCCAGGGTTTATCAGGATCAAGGTCACTTAACAATGTCATGCCACTTCCAACCATACCCATCGCCGGCTGATAGACTGGAATCATTGAGATAATGGTGCCGCTTATTTTCAGACTCAGCCGTGTCATGGTGAGCCAGGCCGGCGGGGCAGATTTATTCTTGAGTTCTTCCTCTTTTGCCTGCAACTTGAACTGGACTTCCACCGTTTTTTTCTGCAGGTTTTCCGCCTGGGTTGTTAGAGCTGAGATCTTAGATATCGTCTCATCGTATTGAGATATGGCAGCCTCAATATCTTTTTCAAGTTGAGAACGGGCCGATTCCAATGCATGAAATGTCTTTTCTGCTGAAGACGCCTTGTTTTTGATACAGTAGATGTAATAAAGTATGCTTGATGCACGGTCAATTTCATTTGAAAATATGGTTCTATTGACCTCAAAGCTGAGAAGCGGTACCCATCCTGCTGGGTTGCCGAAGTAATCAAGGTTGTTCCTGATCCTATGCAGTAAAATCTGCATTTCATCGTGAATCTGTTCCAGTTCAAACGGGTCTGTTTGCTGCAACAATTTCCAAGATGGGTCTGACCGATATCCATCCAAAAATTTGCAATAATTTTCCAGTCGGGATCCGGCTCGTTTGATCCGGTTACCCAGGTAATCGTCTTTGGCGTAGTTGAGAAGTTTGGTCATCAAAATTGGATTCAGCCAGGCATATCGGTTTCCTTCGGTTCGATATGCACCAGTTGCGCCATAGGGTTTCTCTGGATATTTGACATCTTCATTTTTTCCAGATTTGCTTTCATGTTTCCCTATCTCAATAAATCGGGCGGCAAACATGTAATATGCTTTGTATTTAATGGATTTTATGGGTCTACCTGCAACTCCGCCTCGGTAATAACCCCCAGGGGGGTTAGGCGCCGCACCGGCTTTACCGCCGGCAATAAAAAAATCGTTGAACAAATCAACAGTGGACGTCAGCACACCACCGTTGCCGCCTTCACCAGGCTTTCCAGAAGGTACCGCAGGCTTGCCGTCGCCCGGCCATCCATTTTCAGTACCGTTGCTGAAGGCTTTAATTGGAATACCCAGGAATGACTGGCAATAGGCAATCTGGTATATAATCCACCAATCACCGGGCGCGGTCTTCTTGAAACTGATACCTGAATCCTTCCATTGAAAATCTTTCCAATACTGGTCAATGCTGGGACCGTTGGTTCCATTTTTACCCACCCCACCCGCCTGACCCGGACCTCCACTCAAGTCAAAGCGTTTGACATTCGCCGGCGCTGGATCGGACCGAAGAGAACCAAGATTCAGCGTGATATCCCCAGCGGTGAGGCCATCCTCCCCAGGTTGGCTCGTACCGGGTTTTTCCGTTCTCTCCCATGGAGTGGTTTTGATCTGTGCCACATCTCCTTCAAACCGCAGCTCTTTTGCATGGATAAAAATATTTGTCTGATACAGCCGCAGGGGACTTCGAACAGCCATCGTTTCAGCATAAATTTCAAAGCGCTCAATATCCTGAGCACCGTTAAACGTTGCATAGAGACCGTATGGATCGTCATCACTATCAAAAACGATCGTTTTCCCAATAATTTGAACCTTACGGAGCGTTACAGCGGCTTCTATGGTCGGCCTCTTGTAGTTAAAAACAAATCCAGGATCCTGAAAATGGGTATGTTCGACTTTCTCTTGAATGATTTCTGGTTTCCCAAAATCTATTATTTCAGGCACAACATGGCTCTCCAGGCCAAAAACCGTTTGTTCGAGAGATAGATTGACAAGCGGCGTTAGCTCAAATGCATGAAAAAGCGGAGGCTGGCTCGAATTGTCTGTAATTGTCACTGTAAATGGAAATTTATCGTTCAGGTCTGGGCTATAACAGAACAACCAACTTGTATCAGATGACCGTTCAATCGTCAGGTTTCCTTTGGGTAAAGGTTCAGCACTGACAGATAGTTCGACATCCAGATTCTTCCCCACGCTGATAAAAAATTCACATTTGCTGCCGTGCCACACGCGTAAAGGAGGAATTTCATCAAGGTTGAATAACCGTACCGGCAATAGTCCCGTTTCCGGATACTTACCAGCAAAAGCATCGGATGCCATGGCAGCATTTAACAGATAACGGGCCGCCTGGGGCGGGGAATCAATAACTTTCTGAAATTCCCTCTGTTGCATCATTTCATGCAGCTGATTGTGCATATGCTGATCTAACTGGCTTTCAGCATCGTGTTTCGGCTCCCCAGCAAGAGTGCTCCGGGATTTGCCTTTTTCTGGTAGGGCCTTTACCCGAAGTGGTTTAGAGCTGATCACATCCTTGCTTTCCTGAGTGATCATCTTTTCTATAAGATTTAAACTTCTCGTTGGTGGGGATTTTCCACTATACTTTTTTTCATTTGATTCCTTACCCATCAGTTTCTCTCCTTGACTATATTGTTACTGGCAGTGCTCTTGGGATTTCCTTATCATACCTTATTTGACCTTGCACAGGGGAAGCCAGTCAAGCAATCGTGATTGTAATGTTGGTTAGTCGAACCCTTCTGACGATGAGTTTCAAACCCCAGGAGTTCAATTTTCCGACGTCAGCTGACAAAATCAGGGGATTACCCAGGATGCGTCTATCCGATCATCCTCCCAATGAAATTTCGCCCGAATGTGACCCGTCAATTTCAACAGCAGCCAGTCCATTTGATCGAATCGGCAGACAATGACGGCGAAATTTTTACGTGCCTCGGGATGGTCAAGCAGTTTGGGTGCTTTGTCACGGAGAAAACTCGACGGAGCCAAAGACGCTTTTCCCATGGGTGAACCAGGCGAGGTTCTGGAGCAGTAATTGATTCGGCTGGTCAGAGACACCTTTTTCCACTGGGATTCAGCTATTTTATCGTTGGTATGAACCCTAGCAGTTCCTGAAAGACGCAGCTGTAACCACTTGTCAGGATGATAAAACAACCAACTCACATCAGGATTACCCTGGATCTGTGAAACCTTGGGAGATCGGGCATCACAATGACATATCAATGTCCGATCTTTATCCGAAAATCCCCTCAGGATAACAGTCCGTACGTCGGGCTTGTTGCCATCCATGGTGGCAAGGGCTGGTCGATAAAACGGATGCCTGAAATTTCGAACGCCTTTATGGAGGCTTTTCCAGCTCGAACTGAGAACATCGTCCAGTGTTGAGATCTTTTCCTTTTTTCCAAATATCATGTCAATTTACCATTCTGCTAAGAGCAATGCAGCATCGCCTGCCAGGAGCTTGTATACTCAATCATCTTTGTGATATTAAATTTAAAAATTCCGTTTGGATAGATCTCTTCACCGTCATCAACCCGGCCACCAGATTGAGTTATGCATTATGAGAATGAACTGCTTCAGCATGGCGCTTTAAGCCAAGTGCGGCAATGACTTTAAGTTTGCGATGAATGTTGCATCACTGTTTACTTCTTCAATGCAAGCTTCAAGGGATGCAACCATTTCTTCAAGGTTGTGGAGATACTCAGTAACGTCAAACCACGTGGGTTTTATTTTATCATGGTCCCCGATCAGCCGATAAATGTTATGGGCATTGCGGGTTTGCCAGTCATCATGCATAGCCGCGAGGTACCGCAATTCAGAAGCGGAATAGCAAGCAGCATAAGCAAGTTCATCCAGTGCAAGGTTTTCGGCAGCGAGGTTCGAAGTGAATTTGAACTTTGACCATATGACCAAAACAATATTTTCAAGCATTTTTATCATGATTTCAGGTTGGCAGAAGAATACAAATTTGTCAATGATTTCAGATAGTACTATTAATTGCGAAGCACAATGGTTGTGTTTAAGATATTTTGTCCTATGCATTAAGTTCAAATACAACCCTTAAAGACTGGTTCATTTCCTGTACTTTGTCAATTGACAATCTCCCTCGAATTTTGACCAACCTAGGACGATGATCTATTGGACGTGTCTGCAAACAGTCTGCTACCGATTTTTTAGATAGACCATTATCGGGTGAAGGATAAATTTCAACATTGGTTTTTATTCGAGCTTTTTTTGCACTCCATTCAGTAATTGGAACAACTTGGATAACAGGAATTCTTTCATTATAAATATCGTTAGTTACAACTACACATGGTCTAACTTTTCCAGTTTCTGAACTTTTTGTCGGATCAAGATTGACGTCAATAACCATACCTCTTTTCAGCACTGTCATTCTGGCCATCCATTTAATGCAGTCGCGGTCAATTCTTTTAAATCATCATCTTCAGAATAAATTTCAGAATATAACTCAGCGGATTCTCTTAAACTTTCAAGTTCCATTTCTTTCTTGAAAAGCTCTATAGCCTTACGAAGCATAGAGCTTTTATCCTTAAATCCATAGACTTTAAAATTATTCAAAAACTGGGCTTGAGTTTCTTCAACGCTAAATTTTGCCTGCAACATACGACCTCCTTTTAAGTACTCATCTTGGAGCTTTATTTACAGGCCTGTTATAGGGACCAATAAACCAAAAGTCAATGGACTGTTTTAGCAGATGGGGAAAGGTTAAAAAAGAATCTGCGGCCCGTCCGTCAGTATTTTTTTGTTGGGATTTTATGGTCCACGGAAGAGTCGAAGTTGATTTGCGGGATATGTCTGAATCCATGGACCACAAGTTTCTATAGGGATGTCATAAGTTGTGTCGCGAGTTTGTCACAAGTTGGTGGATTGCGATACTATGCAGGAGAAAATTTTTGACCGTGTGTATTTGAAAAATGGACTTTTACCTCCTTTTCAATTTTTTCCCCCACCTTACTTATAGTTATTTTCATGTTATAACGGAGCTGTAAGTTTAACCAAAATTCTGGTTCAATTCCAAAATATTTACCTAACCTCAGTGCTGTGTCCGCAGAAATTTCCCTTTTCCCATGAATGATTTGACTTATTCTGTTTGCCGGGACATTGATATCTTTTGCCAATTGGTTCTGACTAATGCCCATTGGCCTTAGAAACTCTTCAATAAGTACATCGCCTGGTGTTATTGGAGATAATTTTTTCCATAGTTTTACCCCTTATGATAATCAACAATCTCTACATCATGGGCATTCTCTCATACTTTTCCTGATAAAAAGCGTCTTCCTATCCTTTTTGACCGTTTTAAATGTTACGATATGTTATTGGAGAATGTTGAAAAACTAAAGGGCATTGGCTATGCTGATGTTTGCGGTAAATGCCTGGTGGGCGTACCATGTTCCCACAGGAATCCAGTCGCAATGAAAAAGAGGTGATTTTGTCCATTGGGCATTGAAAAGCCATTACTACACTTGAAACTATTTTTTCTCCCCAGGTTTTGCAGGAACCGCTGTCCAAAAAAAGACTTTTTGTTTACCATTGCCCACATGACCGTGTATTTGATTCCCTTCAATTTTTCCTATTAATCGAGTTGATTTGGACATGCCCTGGGGATAACCGCTCGGGTACCATTTACCATCCAGCTTCTTGTAGGAATACATATTCCCATTGATCACTTGGGCTTCTAACTGGCCTGTCCCCGGGTTTAGGGCACCGAGAAATTCTCCACTGACAATCACTTTACCGGTCTTATCATCTTTGGTCATTTCCCGAGTGCAATGAAAATCACCCGCCACAGACGTTTTATCTGTTCCAATATTGATTTTTATTTTTCCATTAAATCCTTCTTTTTCCCCCATGGGGCCCTCATAGTATAAACCGTCAGAGGCTGCCAGTTGTCTGGTTTTTTCAGCGGCTTTTTTCTCTATCCGAACTTCTTCTTTTTTTGCCCACTTTTGCTTTTGGATGTCATTACTCATTTTAAAATGAATACTTGGCCTGGGCGTGTGAACTACAACTTTGGTATGGCCTGCCTGACCCATGACCAGCGGCTTACTATACGGTTTAAAACCGCCTGTATCCGTGTCAAACTCAGCTTTTTCATAAGTGCCCCAAATGTAATCATTCTTATCATCCATGACATAATAGGCATGGGTGGCCTTTGTTGGGGTTTCCTTGTCCAGAGAGTAGAGAATAAAATTCTTAAACACCTTGCGCTCTTTAAATGGATGATATGCACTTTCGTAATCAAAAAAAGACTCGAGGATGACTTCTTCAATCCGTTTGCCGTCAGTACTCATTTTGATCTGAACGGTTCCCCATTGTTTGTCTTTATTCCCTGTATTGGCAACCCAGTCGTAACTCACCTCCTTGGCAGCACCGGTTGTCATGGATATTCTGCCGTCCATATCGGTTTGTTTTGTCTTTCGAAGCTCCGGCCAAATGCCTTTTGAATAATCGACATCACCACCCGCCACCACCACTTCTACCTTGTCAAATATTGGCCGGATAAAATCCTGGCTTAAAGCCATAAAAGGACCGGAAAGCCCTGCACCATGGATACCCACATCAACTTTAGCCGTCACGGGGTAGATTCCAGCATTCTTTAGATTTTCGGTGAGCCATATGTTGGGCTCGGCACCTGGCTTTCCGGGGATATCAAAGTTATAAGCAATCGTTACTTTGCCCGGGACACCTGAGATTTCCTGAATCAGTTTTTCCATGGACCGGATCACATTCAAATAATTACCTTGAGGGTTGTCTATGGAGAATTGTACAAGCACGGATTCCCCTTCACTAGGCAGTTCAATGGGTGAAGGCTCCTTGTTTAAGGTCAGTGGTGATGTTTTTAAAAATTCAAGATAGGTCATGTACTGTTTTAATATCTGCTCAAGTCTGGCCGCCCGTATCTGGATTTCTTTTTCAGCAGCCTCAGCTTCGGCCTTGGCCGCGGCCTCATCCGCATTTAATTTGGCACGGGTTTGTTTAAACAATTCACGCAACGGTGCAGTATCATTTTCTTCATATTTGTCGATGACCTCCAGAGCTTTTCTGGACGGCACGCCGGCACCCACTAGTTTTTGAAAAATGGTGGACCGACTCGATGCTGTCTGCTCTTTTGCATAGGCATCCAGATGCGCCTCTTTAAGCTCTCCTTCAGCCCAGGCTTCCACCATACGGCCCGGTGCTTTTATGGAATAGGTGGCACTGTCATAAATTCCTTTGCCTATTCCTTCCCCTGTGTTTTTTGTTCTTTTCCATAAGGTATCATCTGCTTCATAGGTTTCAGTTACCAGATGTGGGGATTCAAAGGCTTTGCCTTCAGCCCTCAAGATACCGGCTTTTCTCTCAAGGATGGTCAGATCGCCGGATAACATGGCATTAGACACATAGGTTTTGGCCTCCTGACCGGACATCCCTGTTTTTCTGAGTTGAATTTCCCACTGGCTCAAGTAGGCCGTCATATTGTTCTGGTTTGCCTTTTGGATATCTTTTCTCGTGGCAAGATAGTCATCAGAGGTATTGTAAATATGCTTGCCTGTGCCAATGGCCCCCTGAGTGACGTATTGATCCACAATGACAACAGCGGCTCCACCCAGAGACTGCCTGCCCTCCATATAGTCTTCCACGGTCTGGCAGGTTTGGCCGATATCGGCTATCTGCATGACTGCGCCAAATGTCTTGGCCGCCTTTTGCTTGACCGAAGCTGGCCGGGACAGTTCAATCTCTTTGATTTCGACATCTATCGTTTCTGGTGTGATTTTTTTGGGGCTGGGTGAGATCTCTTTGACCACCGCCTGTGTCTTTTGGATTTTCTTTGAGGATAAAAACGCTTCGTTGGCAGCCTTTGTCTGCTTCATTTTAGTGACAGTGTCAACGATTTCCGCTTCGATTTGCAGGCGGACTGGGTCACCAGGGGCTTTGGCGGCAGCCTTGGCCCTTAAATCCACAATATCTTTTTTGGTCTGGCGCAAGGTTACCTGTTCTGTTGCAGCAAAAACATCTTCGCTGGCTCTTCTCATCCGTTCTGCCTGATGGGCATCTGTGATGGAAAGCGTTCCTTCTTTGACCGCCTGTAGTTTTTTCTTGAATTCCACAGGATTGTCTTTTATACTGTTCTGTTTTAGAATTTGTTCTAAAGCGTCATCGTTGACCCGCCCCATGTCCAAGGTTTTTTTTGTCCCCTTTGCCATACCCTGCATCTTCCCGGGCTCTTTGATCAGAGAATCGCCATCTGCAGCCAGGCCTTTGGATGCTTTTTTCCTATGATCCTGCACCTCAACATACTCAGTGCCCACCTGCTGTTTAACAAGTTTACCGTCTGATCTGGTTTTCATGGATTCTGAAACATAGGTCTCCGGATTTCTGGCATCTATCTCCACCTGAATCTGATGGTATTGGGTACCCGCTTTGGCCTGCATACCCGATTTGTTAATGGTCAAATCAAAATCACCTTTAATTTCCAGGGTACCCGCCTTTGAATTCACCTCGACAATGGATTTTTTACTGGGATCTGGATTGTATAATCCCATCTCCTGAAGCACGTCTTCAACTTTTTGGGTGGTATTTGAGCCACCCCCCATATCCCTGTCTCCTGCCATACCCCTGTATCCCTTTTCTCCGAATTTTGTACCGGCCGTGTCATTGAGTTGTCCTGAAACCTGTCCCTTGCTGTTTTTAACCCTGGCATTGGTTTCTTTAATCAGCACTTCCTGGATGTCATTTCTCTGGCCTGCAAGATCATGACTTCGTTTAGTATGGCGGGCCATTTCTTCATTGAAAAGGATTACTTTCTTTTGATCAGAGGCTTTCATAGCCTTGATTCTATGCCATCTTTTTTGATGAAATTTGGATTCGGCCTGCCACTGGGTACTGATGCTGACATATCTGATTCCTTGAATCATCAGCTCATTTTTTGAATAAAGAACACCTGCATGACAAGGATTTGCGATGAACAAGAAAATAAAAAAGATAAGTATAGGGATTTGTGCGGTTCGGACATGTCTGAACATGAAATCAATCTCCTTTAGTCAAATTCTGTTGGAACACGTGCAATATTCCGTCGTGACGTTAGGTCAGATATCAACCAGAAAAAAAGGGTTTTAAGGTGTCAATTTATTTCTTAGTCAATATGAACAAAAGTGATCATATTCATGTCACCATCTTAGGATGCTTCTTTTGTAGTATCGTCACCAGCGTAATAGAGTAGATAAAAGGGTTGTTTCTGTCAATATATCTATGGGAAAGCTTAAAAAAACGATTCTATCTCTGAAAGATATGGATAAACATCGAACAACCACATATGGCATGGGTTTGTCTTTGATCCACTGGTGGTGTTTTTATGATCATTTTTAGTTCTGCTGACAGGGCTGATTTTATAGTATTCCTTTTAAAAAAAATTTATCAGACTGATACAAAGAAAGTTTTATAGGTTCTCCGGGACTTCTTCAGATAGATTCAAGCGTTGGCGTATTTTTTCATAGGATACAAACCGGCCCTGTCTGGCAGACGGTGTTAAAAATAATACCCGTTTTCGTTCCAGCAGTTGTGGGTGAAGATCCTCTGACATGGCAACCACCCCTTCTAAAATGATCTTTTGAAGAAAAAATTCCTGAAGGGTTCTTTCCCGTATGTTTGCAGCAAAGGGGAGAAAAAAAAGTTTTCCAGCACGATGCCGTAAAGGGTGGAGGTGAGGGCCACGGGGATGGTGGCCATGATGATGGTGGAGTCCCCTTGTCCTGCCAGCATCCCGATGAGTCCCGATCCCGCATCAAATATTTCGGTGCCGTATCCCAGGGGAAGGCTTCCACGATCTGTTGGGTTGTCCATTCGGCCGTCGGATTTGAGGTTATACTGAAATGTACGACTTTGCGGCGGCTGTGGCTGAGGATCACCAGGACGAACAAAACTTTAAAGGAGATTGTCGGAACAGAGAAAAAGTCAATCGAACACTTGTTGGAATGATTTTTCAGGAAAGTCCGCCAGGTCTGGGACGGCTTTGAATTCGGCCGACGTCGGGGCATCCGGTTCGATACGGTTCGTTCGGAGACCTCAAACCCCAACCTGAGCAATTCCCCATGAATCCTGGGCGCACCCCAATTTGAATTGGCTGTAGCCATCCTTCTGACCAGATCACGGATTTCACGACTGACCTGAGGCCTTCCCGGGCCGGTGGATTTGAATTTCCAGAAAAGTTTGAAACCCTTTCGATGCCAGCAGATAACAGTATCCGACTTTACAATGATGAGAGATTTGCGCCAAGGAGTCCAAATTTGGGAAAGCAACACCCAGAAAAGCCGATCTGCCCTTCGAATTTTAGGCCGCTTGTTTGTCCATTTCATTACGGCCAGTTGTTGGCGAAGCACAAGGTTTTCAGCAGCAAGATTCGAAGTGACTTTGAACTTTGACCATATGAACGAAACAAGATTTCCAAGCATTTTAATCATGGTTTCAGGTTGACAGAAGAATGCAAATTTGTCAATGATTTCAGAGAGTACGATCAATTGCGAAGGACAGGTTCCCTGGCCGTTTTTCCAGGGGATTTCCCTGAATTTTTCCGGCGAAATTATCTGATATACCAAGGCCATTGAAGGATTCTCACAGGTTAAATACTTTCCAGGATGTCCAGCACCTTGGCGCACATTTGTCTGGAGCGGTTTTCAATGGCCATGGTTTCCGCCATGGTTTCCGCCTTGAAGGTTTCGTCTTTGATATCTTTCATGTTGATAAGGACATTTTGATAGGCCCCCCAAATTCCGGTTTCAAGGGCTTTTGCCCCCACCTGAACATCTGATTTGGATGCGGGATTTCCATATTTTGCCACCTCACACAGGGTATCCCATGCCGTATCCCCCAGACGCATGGTGGCCAAAGGAATCTGAATGGCGGTCTTAAGGCCGGCCTGCATCTTTGCCAGGCGGGCCTTTTTTTCGGCCTCAGTGCCCTTTGGCAGCCTCAGGCCTTCCATGTATTCGTTAAACGCAGAGGTGTCTGCATCAATCATGGGGATCAGCGCCCGGGTCAATTCATGGAGAATCGGGATACTCTTCTGCATCTGGGGTTCCACAGATTCAAATTTTCTCACGCCCTGGGTGAGCTTGGCCACCATGGAACCAAGTGCTGTGCCGATGGCTGCCATGGCCGCAGAGGCAGATCCGCCTCCGGGAGCCGATGTCCGGGCGGAAATTTCTTCGATAAATCCCCGCAGGCTCATGGAGGCCAGGGGTTCTTCCGGGGGTTCGGCCACAATATACTCGATGATCTTGTCCTCGGGGATGAACGGTGCCACGGAATTGAGCCCCAGCCGTTCGACGGCAAGGCGGACCTTGTGGGCTTCTTCGTAAATGAACAGCCCCTCTTTTTCAATATAGTACTCTGCCGCCATGATAAGGGATTCCAGCGGGACGATGCCCACGATTTCGGAACCGGCCACGGCAAGGTTCAGTTGGGCAGCTTCCCTCTTGACCTCTTCAAACAGCAGATGAATCGGGGTCACATGATAATTGTTCAGGTTGACGGTGACCTGGGCCATATTATATTCATCCACAAACCAGCCCATTCCCTTCACATCCTTGAGTTTACCGGGCTGATCACTTCCCCTGCCGGCTTCTCGCAGGTTCAGGGCAATTCGATGGGCCTGGTTGGCGCTGCCCAGAATATTTACATTATAGGCAATGAGAAACATCCGGGCCCCCGTGGCCGTAGCACCCCAGGAGGGCACAAATTTTGCGGGGCCAAAATCCGGTTTCCATCTGGGATCTTTCAGCCGGTCTTCCAGGGCCTCGTACTCTCCCTTCCGTACATCGGGAAGCTTGCGCCGGTATTCCTGGTCAGCTGCTTCTTCATAAAGGAAAAAAGGAACACCCAGTTCCTCGGCCGCCAGTTGGGCAAACTGCCTGGAAACTTCTACGCATTCTTCCATGGTGACATTGGCCACCGGGATAAAAGGGCAGACATCCATGGCCCCGAATCGCGGGTGCTCTCCTTTGTGAAGGGCCATGTTAATTTTTTTTCTGGCCACCCGGGCTGCGGCCAGGGCCCCTTGGATAACGGTTTCAGTATCCCCCACAAAGGTGTAGACCGTCCGGTGGGTGGATTGGCCGGAATCCACATCCAGAAGGGTACACCCTTCTGTCCCACGAATGGCTTCGGCAATGGCATTTATCACATTTTTATCGCGTCCCTCTGAGAAATTGGGCACACACTCGATTATTTTTTTCATTTTTTCCTTTCCACTGTGGGGCTGCGGTTAACTTTCAATGGCACCGGCGCGAACCCCTTTTAAATAATTGCCACAGTACGGGTCATTTTCGATGAGCACATCACCGGTTTTGATGGCGGCCCTGATTTTGACATCCAGGGGATCAATGTTTGGCCGTAAATCCGCTGCAGGTTACCACCTGGGCGGCATTTTTTATGATTAAATTTCCGTGTATTTTTCCCTCCCGGTCTGGATTTTTACCGGGGTTTTTCACCTGTTGTCAACCCCGGATAAAAATTCAGACGAATCGTTATTTTATCTTTGCGTCCACCAGATCTGCGATCATCTGCTCGTCGGTGAGGTAGGGAATGGAAATATGGGCTTCGCCTTTGTATTGCCCATTGAATTCCACACAGGTGTCCAGGGCGTTTTCATTCCGTGCCCAGGATCTTCTGGCCACACCGCCCATGACATCCCAGAGCATGGCCCGTTTGATAATCTCATCCACCCGGGAACTGCCGTCAAGAACCAGACCAAAGCCGCCGTTGATCGCCTTGCCGATTCCGACACCGCCGCCGTTGTGAAGGGCCACAAGGCTCATGCCCCTGGCGCAGTTCCCGGCAAAACACTGGATGGCCATGTCCGCCATGATATTGCTGCCATCCTTGATATTGGCGGTTTCCCTGAAGGGAGAGTCCGTGCCGGAGGTGTCGTGGTGATCCCGGCCAAGCATCACAGGGCCGATCTCACCTTTCCGGACCATTTCATTGAATTTAAGGGCAATGGCCACCCTTCCCGCCGCATCCTGGTAGAGGATCCTGGCCTGGGTTCCCACCACCAGCTTGTTTTTCTGGGCATCCCTGATCCAGATATAATTATCCCGGTCCTGGGATCTTCTGTCTGGATCAATGCAGGCCATGGCAGCCTGGTCGGTTTTTAAAAGATCCTCGGACTTTCCTGAAAGGCAGACCCATCTGAAGGGGCCGTATCCATAATCAAACATCAAGGGGCCCATGATATCTTCCACATAGGAGGGAAAAATAAAGCCGTCCAGGGTATTGACCCCGTTTTTACAAATCTGGGTCACCCCGGCATCAAACACAGCCCGCATAAAGGCATTGCCGTAATCAAAGAAATAGGTGCCTCTTTCCACCAGGGTCTTGATGAGTTCATAATGGTGAACAAACGAGGCATCCACCCGTTTTATAAAGGCATCCGGATCTTTTTTCAGCATTTCTGTCCGCTGGTCAAAGCTCAGTCCCTGGGGGCAATATCCGCCACCATGGGCCACATGGCAGGAGGTCTGATCGGAAAGCAGTTCAATGTGGATATCATGATCAACCGCATATTCCAGCAGATCCACCACATTGCCGTGGAAGGCGATGGCCAGGGCCTTTTTTTCTGCCATGGCTTTTTTTGCAGCATCAAAGGCGGCCCCCGGCTCTGCTGTCACCATGCTGACCCAGCCCTGGTCATATCGTGTCTGAATCCTGGATTCATCCACTTCTGCGATGATGCCGACTCCCTTGGCAATTTCAATGGCCTTGCCCTGGGCGCCGCTCATGCCGCCCAGGCCTGAGGTGACAAACAACCGTCCGGTGAGGTCCCCGTCTTCAGGGACGTCCAGCTCCAGCCGGGCAGCGTTCAGCAGGGTGCCGTAGGTGCCGTGGACAATGCCCTGGGGACCGATGTACATCCATCCCCCCGCCGTCATCTGTCCGTAATTGGCCACCCCCAGGGACATGGCCCGTTCCCAGTTTTCCTGGTCATCAAACAGACCGACCATCATGGCATTGGTGATAATGGCCCGGGGAGATGCGGGAGAAGACTGAAACAGCCCCAGGGGATGACCTGACTCCACCACCAGGGTCTGGTCCTGGGTGACATTTTCAAGATATTTTTTAATCATCTGGTATTGCATCCAGTTCTGACAGACCTGACCGGTCTCACCATAGGTCACCAGCTCATAGGGATACAGGGCAATTTCAAAGTCCAGATTGTTTTCGATCATCACCTGGAAGGCACGGCCTTCAATGCATTTTCCTGTGTATTCGTCAATGGGCTTTCCGTAAAGACGGCCCCTGGGCCTGAACCGATATCCATAGATTCTTCCATGGGTTAACAGCTCGTCTAAAAATTCAGGGGCACAGATTTTGTGCCATGCTTCGGGAATATACCGCAGGGCATTCTTCACTGCCAGCATGACTTCGCCTTTATTCAGGGTCATGGCCCTTTTTGGGGCCCGTCTGATCCCGGGCTGGAAATCCGGCATCTCCGGCAGTTCTGTAAATATGTCCTCTATTTTAATCGTCATTGCATTGGAAACATCTGTATTTTTCAGCATCTTATTTTCCCTTCCAGATCATTTGTCATGTCCGTGGACAGGTGTGAACCGATGGCAATAAATTTGCCCGGTCCTGGACTATTATACAAGCATGTATATACAACCACATGCATGACCCCCTTCCCCTTTGTCAATATCAAGTATAAGTTTTTTAGATTTCCTCCAGTTTAAGGCGTTTCAGGGTTTCACCCGTGGGAATTCCTGCCTCGTCCCATCCCATGACCGTGTAGAAATCCTGAACCATGACCGAAAGATCCTCCACCAGAAGACCTTTTACCGGCCCATGGGGAAGCCCTTTTTCCTGAAATAGCCCGGGCAGGTTGTCGTTTTCCAGGGAGGCACCGTGGGCAAGGTTGAATAGTTTTTCCATGTTGATGAGTTGTTCCCCCCTGTAAAACAGCTCCTGGGCGGACAATTCCAGACCGGTAATGGCCCGGATCAGATCGCTTTCGTTTTCCAGGGTGAAATCTGCCATAATGGACAGGGTCGGCACCTTGCAAAGCCCCAGAGAATCGATTATGGCCGAAGTCAAAAGACAGCCTCGAACCAGAATCCCCTTTCCGTCGATGATATGGGGCTCCATAATCGCCGTGGTGCCAAATTCTTTTTGTGCTTTTTCCTGGGTGTAGCGAAAGGCCGGAATCGGGTATACGCTGGTAAAATCCCCTCCCCTGAGGGAAACCGTATAGGAGAGGGCAATGGCCTGGCTTCCCCTGGGATCTGACCCGTAAATTTCAACCCCTTTGGTGTGGTAGGCATATTGTTCGGATCCCTTGCCGATGACGCTGGCAGCCCCCTTGACCCCCAGGGAAAGAATTTTCCCGAATCCTTTTCTCAGGGCAATCTGATGCATGAGCGCCTCCATTGCCTGGGCGTTTCCCCAGGTTAATGCAAGTCCCCCGGTATCCTGGGTGGTGATGATGCCCCGTTCATAGAGTTCCATGGCAAAGGCAATGATGGACCCTGTGGAAATGGTATCTATCCCCAGTATATTGGCCAGATTGGACAGATACAAGAGTTCATCCGGATCTTTCAGTCCGCACAAAGAGCCCATATTGATGACGGTCTCATATTCGGGTCGACCCCCATGGAATCCCTGGTGACGGCCGGCTTTGATTTTGATTTCAGCCTTGCAATGCACCGGGCACCGGTGACAGCTGGTTTTTTTTTCGACATAGGTCAGAAGATTCTTGCCGTCGATTTTTTCTACCCCGTCCATGGTACCTTCCTGATAATTCCGGGTTCCCAGCTGGCCGGTATCGTTGAGCCACTGGATATGGGCGGAACTGCCGGTGGTGGAGAAATCCGTGTAAATGGGAAGCCCGGCTTTGATTTTGCCGATATACGCCTTGACCAGGGCCTTGGTTTCAGGGGAGGATTTCTCCAGGTTTTTGACCCCGGCCACCAGGATGGCCTTAAGGTTCTTGGACCCCATGACCGCACCCATGCCGGTCCGTCCGGCAGCATGATCCGTCCCGTTCATGATGCAGGCAAAGGGAACCAAATTTTCTCCAGCCACCCCAATGGATAAAATTTCCACGTTCTGGCCCTGGCGTTCATTTCTCAGAACGGATTCAGTGTTGCGGGTAGAAAGTCCCCAAAGATCTTCCCCGGTTCGAAAGGAAACACCGGTTTTATCCACCACAAGCGAGACCGGTAGATCTGAACGCCCGCGGATCACCATGGCGGCAATTCCCAGGGACTTTAACCGGGCACCGATGTGACCGCCCACACTGGAACTGCCCATGAGTCCAGACAGGGGCGACTTGGCGCTGACATGGCTCCGGGAGGATGCCGGGGCGGCCGTACCCGTGAGCAGGCCGCAACTGATGATCAGGATATTTTCAGGACCCAGTGCCAGGGCATTTTTGGGCAGGTTTTTGTAGAGGTACCAGGTGTTGAATCCAAATCCGCCCAAAACGGTCCGGGCCAGTTTTTCCCCAAAGGGTTCAATGGTTACCTTTTTTTCTGACAAGTCCACATGGACAATGCTTCCCAGATGGTTCATCATACACGTTTCCCCCTTCTATAAAAGATCACCCAGGGCCTAGCTTTCAGCCAGGGCCCGGAGCGCATCCGCCAATTGGTCTTCCATGTGAATTTCTCCGTTCTCGTTGGCTGCTTTCAGCCTGGCATTTGCCCGGTTCCCCGGGATCGCAACCCCATCACCCCCAACAGCCGCCGGCATTTTCCGTATGTCGTCACACATTTTCTATTTCTATTTGTTTCATCTGTCAGCTTCACACGAGTTTTCCCCTAGGCCCGGTTCACAAAACTTAGCAAGCCTGCGATCAAGATCCTTGTCAATGGGGGGTTGCTGGTAAGCTTCCAGGAGATGATCCGCCTTGTGTTGGGCGTCTGCCTGTAAACTTTTCCGGCCCTTGCACCATTTATCATGGGAAACCCTTGGAAAAAGATCCGGATGGTGCAGCACCTCCCTGAAATGGGAAAAGGTATGGAAGCTGGTGACATATTTGCCCCGGGGGCCTGTCTCCTGGATCAATTTGATGGTCTCGTCCAGGCTGTCAGATCCCGGGATGGGTTTTGCAAAATACCGGGCATATTCCGTCAGCTCAGCATCCAGAATCAGTTTGGCCTGGGAGGCTGCGGCAAAGCTGGCCAGGTGTCCGCAACCCGGAATAAAATTGACCTGACCCTGGAAGGCGGTCACAAGGTTGAACATGGACTCGGCCCCGGCCTGAAAATCACAGACCTGGGCATCATTGTTCACATTGCTTCGGGACAAAAGGTTGTAATGTTTGGCCATCAGGGCGGATGCAAGCTCCATCTTTCGGGATTCAGGTCCGCCATAGGTGGCACTCATGGTCCGCATATCCGAAGCACTGGGAAAGGCGCCGTAGAAAACAGGAAGCCCCGGACGAACCCATTGGGACAGGATCAGCATCCCCAGGGTTTCACAATTGTTTAAAATCAGGTTCCCCATGAGACTGCAGGGCCCGGTAGATCCGGTGGCCGGGGTGGGAGAAAGACAGATGGCAATGCCATGTTCTGCCGCATCTATTAACAACTGTCCCTGCCCGCTGGTAAGGGCCAGGGGAGACAGGCTGTTGACGGTGGTCTGGGCGTAGCTGATCCCTTTGTCCGCATCCTTTTTCAGGGTATCAACCGTGATGCCCATGGCCATGCATAAAATTTTTAAATCCTCGCCCTTGGACAGGTGACAGGGCTTGTCTGAATAGCGCACCTGGGCTGCCATCATGAACGCGTAGACATCCTCCTGGGCCATTTTTTCGGGGAAAACCAGGGGGCCGGGCATCTGGATCGCATTCAGGCTTTGCCCCAGTTTCATTAACTCCAGAAAATCTGCCCCGGTTGCATTCCGTCTGTTCCCTTCAGGGGTCATTATAAAGGGGGCACTCCGGCCCATTCCCACTGCGGTGACATCAAGGGCAAATTTCAGATCATTTTCCGGGTTCCTGGCCTTGAGTGTGAACGCATTGGCAGCCGTTGAAAGGGCCTCTTCCAGAACCGCTTCTGTAAAACAAATTTTTTGCCCGTCCACACAAAGGCCGCGACAACGGGCCATTTCCAATAAGGTCTCATTGCCAACCCAGATGCCGGTTTCTTCCAGAATCTGGAGGGTGGCATGGTGAATCTGGTTGACCTGTTGTTCGGTCAAAGGGGAAAGGTGGGCAGTATTCACATACAAATTGTGCGTATTCATGGGGTCTCTCCCGTTCAATGGGACGGCTAAGCCTTACCGAGTGAAGGCTCGTGATAGCTGAACACCGTTTTAAACCGGCCGCTGATTCTATAGGTGGTGCCGGGATAGATCATGCGGCTGTGGGTCACCACCCCTTCCCCGCTCCAGGTTTGACGATGGAGGTAGAGGCAGGGGTCTTGGGCGGTGATCTCCAGCAACTGCTGGGTCTGTTCATCGGGCAGACCCGCTTCAATAATATGTTCGATATCGGTGGGAGAAATAATGCCCATGAGGTATTTGGACGGGGTTATTTTTGTAAAGTCCTGTTTCAGATAATCCGGGGCAAACAGGGGATTCACAAAGCGATCACCCAGCATTACGGGCTTACCATTGCTCTTGTGAACAATGACGGAATGAAACACCTTTGTTCCCATTGGCATCTTCATGGCCACTGCCAATTCGGGAAACACTTTTTCCTGTGCCAATAGAATCACCGTACAGGAATAAATTCCGCCCCATTCCTTGATCTCTTCGTCAATATTTCGGATTTCATACAGGGCGGCAATGGGCTTGGGACGCGCAACATAGGTGCCAACACCCTGGATGCGAACCAGGCGATCGTCCTCGGACAGCTCGCGCATGGCCCTGTTGACCGTCATACGCGAGACATTCAAGGTTTTTACCAATTGGTTTTCTGAAGGAATCTTTGTGTCCGGCAGCCACTCACCGGAATCAATTTTTTTTAAAATATGGGCCTTGACCTGCTGGTAAAGTGCTTTGGGCTCCTCGGTCAAATCTTTCATCTGCCTCCTGAGTTTAAAAACCATTAAAACTCCAATTCCCCTACCACTTTTTCTGCAATGGACAAGAGATCTCCATGGTGAACCAGATCCTTGAGCAGTTCCATGTCTTTATAAATATAACGATCATTGTCCGGCCTGGGAACATTCTGGCCCACGCATTTATCCCCCTTTATAGGGGGCATTTCTTGTTCAACTGCCGGAGATCGGGCCGATGGCTTTTTCCACAGCTGCTAGGATTTCACCGCTTCTGAGAACCTTTACCATGGTTTCAATATCCCGGGAAAGATCCCTGTCGCTTTCAAGATAGGGCACATGGCTTCGGATCACCCCATAGGCCACCCGGGTGCCAAGCCCCCCTTTCATGGGTTTTTTTTCGGTGATCAGGTCATAGGCCTGGGCTGCACACAACAGCTCGATGGCCACCACGTTTTCCACGTTGCCAAGGACTTCACGGCTCTGGCGGATACCGATGGTGCCCATACTGACGTGGTCTTCCTTGTTGGCAGAGGTGGGAATGGAATCCACACAGGCGGGATGGGCAAGTACCTTGTTCTCGGAGACCAGGGCTGCCGCCACATACTGGGCAATCATGTATCCGGAATTAAGCCCGCTGTTTTTC
The DNA here is from genome assembly GCF_000020365.1 of Desulforapulum autotrophicum HRM2. Taxonomy (NCBI): domain Bacteria; kingdom Pseudomonadati; phylum Thermodesulfobacteriota; class Desulfobacteria; order Desulfobacterales; family Desulfobacteraceae; genus Desulforapulum; species Desulforapulum autotrophicum. Next base: position 4,960,661 of record NC_012108.1, read on the forward strand.
ACCAGAAAAGCAGGAAGATCGCTGAGCTGGGGATTGACCAGACGTTCCACCCGGCGCTCGGATACAGAGCCGAGCTCGGCAATACCCATGGACAGATAGTCCGCTGCCATGGCAACGGGTTGCCCGTGGAAGTTGCCGCCCAGGCGCACCTCTTCCGTGTCGGAGAAAATAAGGGGATTGGTGGTGGTGGAGTTGATCTCAATATCAATTACCCGCTTTGCATGGGCAACGGCATCCTTGCTGGCACCATGAATCTGGGGGGCGCAGCGCAGGGTATAGGCATCCTGAACCCGGGCACATCCCCGGTGGGATTCAATGATCTCACTTTCCGCAATCAATTTTAAAATATTGTCGGCCGTGGCAATCTGTCCGGGGTGGGGACGAATTTGATGGATCCTCGGATCAAATTCAGAGTTGCTCCCCATGAGCACTTCCAGACTCATGGCGCAGGCAATATCGGCGGTTTTGGAGAGCTGGATGGCGTCATTGACCACCAGGACGCCAATGGCCGTCATCACCTGGGTGCCGTTGATAAGCGCTAGGCCCTCTCCCCCTTCCAGGACCAGGGGTTCAAGACCGATCTGTCGCAGGATGTCACCGCCGGGCTGGCGTTTCCCTTGATAAATTGCCTCTCCCTGGCCGATGAGAACCAGCCCGAGGTGGGCCGTGGGCGCCAGATCTCCACTGGAACCCACAGACCCCTTTTCAGGGATAATGGGGGAAACGCCGTTGTTGAGAAACGCCAGCATATGACGGATGGTCTTCATCCGGCACCCGGAATATCCCATGGACAGATCATGAATCCTTAAGGCCATGATCGCCCGGACCACCTCCTCGGACAGGGGATTTCCCACACCTGCGGCATGGCTCATGATGATATTGTTCTGGAGCTGCTGGGTATCCTCTTCGGGTATGGTCACATTGCAAAGGGCACCAAACCCCGTGGTAATGCCATAAATCACTCGTTTTTCCGCAATCCACCTGCGGATCAGGGCAGAGGTTTTCTCCACCCGTGCCTCGCCTTCCGAAGAGAAATCTGCCACAGCATTATAACGGGCCACAGCGACCAGATCATCATTGGTTATTTTTTCTCGATCCAGAAATATACGTGTCATGGGATGTTTTCCTAAATGAATTGACCGGTGATGTCATCAATGGCCTGCTGTTTTTCAGGGGCAATGGCCAGGGGGATATGATTTTCAAGAATCTTGTTCAGTTTGGTGCGGGCACGGTCAAGAAGGGAGGTTCGACCCTGTTCCACCCATTTCTCATGGCTCTTGCGACAGAAGAGTTCCGGTGTCCATTGCACTTTTCTCAAATGTTTAAGGGTGTGGGGCTGGGTCAGAAAATGTTCCTGGGCAGCGCCATTTGGAATCACGTCCAGTGCAAGGGTGTCATCGTTAATGGGGATCCCTTTATGCATCCGTCTGATCTGATCCACCATCTCATTGACAATTATGATCATCTCCAGACTGCCGCTGAGTCCAAAATCAAGGTATCCCACGTCATGGTTGAGGTTGGACCCCGCAAAAACGGACATGAAGGCTTCCAGGCCGGCTTCATAGGATGCCTGCATATCCGGAATCGGGGCATCACTGGTGCCGCCGTAGCCCCAGTTGGGGATGTCGAGCCAATTGCTCATCTCCACCATGGCCATATAGGTCATCATGTACTCGGGTGCATTGTAGGAGCATTGGCTGGTGCCCATGTCCAGAACAGCAGCGCCGATTCCCATGAGAAAGGGAGCCCCGGGTGCGGCCAGTTGATGAACCACCATGCCGAAAAAAGATTCTGCAAGTCCCTGTACAATATGCCCGGCAATGGTCATGGGGGCTGTGGAACCGGCAATGGGGGCCGGTGAGTAGATTACCGGAGAGCCGGTTTCCGCACAGAAAATCAGTTTATCCAAGCTGTCAAAGGGATGTTTCAACGGGCTGATGGGTTCCGCGTACTGAATCCAGTAAGGTTTTTCCCGCAATTGTTGTTCTCCGCCCCGGAGCACTTTGGAGATTTCCCACATGGCCGCAAGGTCCTTTCGTCCTTCTGCTGTATTGACAATGGGTTTGGTGCAGTTCTCCACCATTGCCTTGAAACTTTCAAGATAGGATCGGGAAGGGGTGATGTCATGGGGGTGGGCAAAGGACATGATAAAATCGATGTTCGGCAGTGCATCGCACACCTTTGCCGCAGTTTTGATGTCTGCCAGACCGGTATGATGGCGCTCCATGTTTTTTGACTCCACAGACCAGAGCAGGTCGGAACCCGTACCAAAATACGACCGGCGCCCTCCCAGATCCATGGCATGGTTGCCCTCACGGTCATAGATTGCAATATTGTTGGGAACGGTTTTTCTTGCTTTTTCCACCAGGGCGGCGGGGATTTTGATCCGGCTACCCTTGCCGGTCTCTTCCACGCTGCAGCCGGCATCCTTGAGCAGTTTTACAGCACCGTCATGCAATACGATCATGCCGGTTTCTTCAATGATTTTCAGGGCTGAGGTATAGAGTTTCTGCTTATTTTCATCACTGAGGAAGGTAAGCGTGGGTTCAAAACCAATTTCAAAATTTGACATGTTAGACTCCTTAGAAATATGCGAACATTTTGGTGTAGTAGGGTTAAGCTTGCTGTCGTCATAAGTGACGGGTAATTTGAAATCATCAGTACCGGATTCTCGGGTTTAACCAGGCATAGAGAATGTCTGCGGCCAGGTTGGACACACAGAAAATGGATACCAGAAGCAGGGTGGATGCCTGGATAAGCGGCAGGTCCTGGCGCTGGATGGCGAACAACAGAAGCCGTCCCAGTCCCGGGTAACTGAACAGAGATTCGGTGACAATGAGCCCGCCAATGAGCCATCCCACGCCGATGGCCACCACCGTAACCGTTGGCAGCAGGGCATTTCTCAGTACATGCCAGAACAAAACCTGGTAGGGCCGAAGTCCTTTTAAATATGCGGTTCGCACAAAGTCCATGGCCAGGACCCCCAGGGTGCTGGAGCGGGTCATGCGGGTGATGTAGGCCAGACTGACCATGCACACGGTAATGGCGGGCAGGATCAGTTTGGGCAGGGCTTCCAAAAACCCTGCTTCCGGATTAATGGCAGCGTTGGCCGGGAACCAGTGGAGTTTGATGGAAAAAACCGATACCAGGATAACACCGGTCACAAATTCCGGCAGGCCGATAAAGGCAAGCGAGCCCACGGAGATAATATGGTCCAGGAACCGATTCCGCCGAAAGGCAGCGATGAGCCCCAAAAAAATGCCTGCCGGGACATACATGGCAAAGGCCACCACCGCCAGCATGGCCGAATTTTTAAGCCGGCTGAACACAAGTTCCATTACAGGACTGTCCGTACTGAGGGAAACGCCCCAGTCCCCCTGGATAAAATTCCATAACCAGCTTGTGTATTGAACCAGCAGAGGTCGGTTCAGCCCCAGTTGTTCTCTGAGATTTGCCAGGGCCTCGTCCGTGGCAAACCGCCCCAGAATCATCCGGGCCACATCCCCGGGCAGTATCTGGGTGGCGATAAAAATAAGGATGGACGAGACCAGGAGGGTCAACAGGACAAACCCGAAGCGTTTTAGGATAAATTGTTTCATGAAAGGGGTGCCTCCTGTGTTTTCTGGGTTGGAACAAAGGCTGCAGCCTGGATACGGCCCAGTTCCTCCATGGGGATATGGCAGCAGATGCTGTGGCCATCCAGGCCTTCCTGCTGGGGGGGGGCCTGGGTTTCACACAGGCTTCCCCGCTTTCTCGGACACCGGGTATGGAAGGGGCAGCCGTCCGGGATTTCCATGGCACTGGGCACACTGCCTTCAAGCCGGATGTGTTGCTGCTGGATATTGGGGTCGGCAACGGGAATGGCGGACAGCAGGGCCTCTGTGTAGGGATGGTAGGGCGGGGCAAACACCTTGTCGGATCGTCCGGTTTCCATGATCCGGCCCAGGTACATGACGGCAATCCAGTCGGACAGGTGCTGGACCGTTGCCAGATCATGGGAGATGAACAAATAGGTGGTTTTATTCAGGTGCTGGAGTTCGAAGAGCAGGTTGATCAAAGAGGCCTGGACTGACACGTCCAGGGCGGACAAGGGCTCGTCCAGAAGCACCACACTGGGATCGGCCGCAAATGCCCTGGCAATGGCCACCCGCTGCTTTTCACCCCCGGAAAGTTCCCCGGGCATCCGGTTGTAATAGCTGGCCGGCAGGTTGACGGCTTCCAGTAAGGCAAAGGTTCGGGTGATGATCTCCCGGCGGCTCAGTATCCCCGGCTGCACCATGGGACGCTGGATGGACTGGGCGATGGTATGGCGCGGGTTCAACGAGGCCTCGGGGTTCTGGAACACCATCTGAATTTTTCTCAGGGTGTCCAGGGGTCTGTCGGCCACCCGGGGGGCCAGGGCGATATTGTCCAGGCGGATCTCTCCCTGGGTGGGAGATAATAGGCCCATAATGGTTCGGATCAGGGTTGTTTTTCCGCATCCGCTTTCCCCCACGATGCCCATGGTGAACCCCTTGTCAAGGGTCAGGTTCACCCCGTTCACCGCCTTGACCATCTTGGCGTTCCGGGAAGAGAAGAAAGAGCCGGAAGCGGGATAGTATTTTTTCAACGAGCTGATGGACAGCACCTGTTTGCCGGGTTTGGGTGTGGGGTAAGCCTTCATCTGACGGGTGTCACGGGCCAGACCCAGAATATGGGCATGGCGGATGCAGGCCGATTGGTGCTCCTTGTCAACGGTCTCAAGCCGGGGCTGTTTTGTGTGACATTCAGGAAGCGCAAACTGGCATCGGGGGGCAAACACACACCCTTGGGGAAGCTCGTCCATGCGGGGGATGCGCCCGGGGATACTGTCCATGGCCCTGCGTCTGGCCTGGGCATCAAAGTGGGGCACACATCCCAAAAGGCTCAGGGTGTAGGGGTGGGCCGGCCGGTTGAAAATGTCATGTATGGTTCCCACTTCCATGAGTTCACCGGCATACAGCACGCCGATGCGCTGGCAGATCTTTGCCACCACGGCCAGGTCATGGGTGATGTAGAGAATGGTAGACGAAAAGGTTTCTCTCAGGTCAGCCACCAGATCCAGAACCACGGCCTGGCTGGTGACATCCAGGGCGGTGGTGGGTTCATCCATGATGAGCAGGTCCGGCGAGTTGATCATGGCCATGGCAATGACACAGCGCTGGAGCATGCCCCCGGACAGCTGGTGGGGGTACTGGGCTACAATGGCTTCTGGTTTGGGCATGGCCACCCGGGTCAGCATCTCATGTGCCAGTTCCAGGGCCTGGACCCGGGACAGGTCGGTATGGGATTTTGCGGCCTCGACCATCTGCTGTCCGATGGTCAGAGACGGGTTCATGGCGGTGAGAGGATTCTGGTAAACCACGCCAATGGTCTTTCCCCAAATCCGGGTCATCTCCGGCCGGGTCAGGCCGGTGAGGCGGCGATCCTTGAGAAAGACCTCTCCTGTACGCATATATCCGTTATCGGGCATATAGCCGATGGCGCCCATGGCCAGGGTGGATTTTCCGGATCCGGATTCCCCGACCAGGCCAAAACTCTCGCCGGCCCGTATGCTGAGGGAAACCTGGCGGACGACATCCAGTTCTGTGTCTTCGGTTCGATACCCCAGGGTCAGGTTGCGGATGTCCAGAGCGGTGCCCTTTGAAGTGTTCATGAGGTCCCCTTTCCCGCATCGGGATTGAGTATGTCCCGAAGTCCGTCGGTCATCAGGTTGGTGGAAACCACCAGGAGGGATATGGCCCCGGCCGGGAAGAGCAGCATCCAGGGGGCCCGGGTAAAGTAAGATCTTGCTTCATTGATCTGCAGCCCCCAATCCGGTGATGGGGGTTGAACACCCAGTCCCAGGAACCCCAGGGAGGCCACCAGGAAGATGGCATAGGAGAATCGCATGGCCAGTTCCACAAGCAGCGGAGGAATGGCATTGGGCAGAATTTCGCGGAACAGTATATGGGATTGTTTTTCACCCCGGGTGATGGCGGATTCCACAAATTCTTTGGTTTTGATGTCCAAAACCATGCTGCGGGTAACCCTGGCCAGAACAGGAACATAGAGAATGGCAACCACCAGAATCAGGTTGCCCATGTTGGGCCCGACACTGGAAACGATGACCAGGGCCAGAAGAAGGGGTGGGAAAGCCAGTAAAATGTCCAGGATCCGCATGAGAATTTCATCCCACAATCCGCCCAGGTAACCGGCCAAAAGTCCCAGGGTGATGCCGACAATTCCGGCCAGGATGGTGCCGGTGCCACCCAGAAGAAAAATACCCCGGCTACCGGTAACGATTCGGCTGAAGATATCCCTGCCGAATTGGTCGGTTCCGAAAAAATGGGTGGTGCTGGGAGGCTGGAGCCGGCTGGCGATATCCTGGGCCTGGAATTCATGGGGGCTCACCCAGGGCCCGATAAATGCCATGAGAAGAAAGAAACCGAACACACAGGTCCCGGTCATGGCCAGGGGATTTCGCCCCAGGCGTTTCAAGTTTGTGCGCCAGGCAGAGGCCCGTGGCGGCACCCCTGCATCTGCAAGGAGTGCGGCTTCGTCTGCAGAGGACAATCGTTTGGACTCGGTGTGGTTCATCAGGCATTCCTTTTTTATTTCGGGGACAGCCTTGGTCGATGCTTGCAAGGCTGTCCCGGCAGCTGAGGGGGTTAACGGGTGATACTTGCGTTCCAGAACCGGGTCCGTGCCCAGTCCGACGGCAGTTCAACCCCATTCAGGTTCTTGGAGACACCCACCACGGCTTTTTCAAAATAGGGCACAATGACCGGCCCGCGATCAATGAGAATGCGCTGGAGTTTATGATACAGCTCGGTACGTTTGTCCAGTTTCATCTCAATGCCCACCTGATGGACCAGGTCATCAAACTCGGCATCCTTCCAGTGGGAACTGCTCCAGGGACCGTCGCTCACATAGGCCAGGTTGAAATAGGTAACCGGTGTTGCCCGTGACCCCCAGTCCGTGATGCCGAAATCACATTTGAGCCAGGAATTTTCACCTTCGCCGTAATAGACATCGGTGGGGATTACCTGGATATTGACGGTGACGCCGATTTTGGACATCTGTTCCTTCCAGACCGTTGCAATGGGGATGACATCCAACTGGTTCTGGGCCACTAAATCAATGGTGAGGCCCTTGGCAAAACCGGCTTCCGCCAGCAGAGCCTTTGCCTTTTCCAGGTCCATGACCGGTTTTTCAACCAGGTGAAGTCCGGCAAAGGCAGGTCCCACAGGGGAGAACCCGTTGCCCACGGAGGCCAGGCCCGGGCGAACGGCATTGATGATGGACTGGTGATCCGTGGCCAGTTTCAAGGCCTTGCGCACACGGCTGTCAGCCGCCACATGTCCGGCATCGCTTCTCATGTGAATGACCCAGTGCATATTGGCGGAGTTGAGCAGCAGCTTGGTGTTGGAGGCATTTTTAATGGTTTCGGCAAATTCTGTGGTCAGACCGCCCACAAAATCCAGCTCTCCGCCCCGGAGGGCTTCGATCTGACCACCAATGTCAGGAGAAAAAATAAAATGAATTTCATCCAGGTTGACCTTGCCTTTAAAATGGGGATTTTTTTTCAGGATCAGCCGGTCTTCGGGGAAATAGGATTTGATCATGTAAGGGCCGGAACCGATGTGCGCTTTTCCAGGGTTCTTGGTGCCGTCCGGGATGACACATGCGTGGAAATCACCCGCGTCCGAAGGGAAGTCCGGGTTGGGCTGGTTCAGGGTGAAACGGACGGTGTGGTCATCCAGAGCGGTTATTTCTGAAACATTTTCATAGAGTTTTACCGTGGGGGCGCCGATTTTCGGGTCCCGGAGGCGATTGTAGGAAAAGACCACATCCTTTGCTGTTACCGGCGTACCGTTGCTGAAAACAGGGCCGTCATCCAGGGTAAAGGTCCAGACCTTGCCGTCCGGGGACTCCCAGCTGAGGGCCAGATCAGAGACCGGGTTGTTGCTGGGATCGATAAAGGTGAGGTGATGATACATCTGCTCTGTGACCAGAATATCTGCGATACTGGCGATAAAGTGGGGATCCAAAGCGTTTACGGGCTGGGATCCGATTCTGATTTTGGTGGCTGTTGCCGCCATGGCGTTGGAACTTGAAATGATCGCGAAAATTGCAATCCATCCAAGAATAAAACGGTACAAGTGACTTGATTTCATGGGGTTTCCTTTCTTAGTGATGGGTTTAAAAAAGCCGTGTTAGGGCACAATATATCCAACTTTCATCAGGATCCATTCCCTCATTTTTTTTTGGGTTATGTAAACCCATTTTCCGGTCTCAAATTGGCTGTATGCTGCTTATCCGGTCTGTTCCACCCGGTATTGTCTTGTATTGTTTGTACTATTATAGACTAGTGCGTACAAGTTCTCTTTTTCTTTGTCAACACTAAAAAAGACCAGGTGTCATTCCGGTTTTAATAAGTATCACAATTTATATTTTTGACGTTTATTTTGGCCTCAATCTCCTCTTAGAACACCCATTTCACGATCAAAAGGGGGCATCTAAGAGCCGGTTTTGTCCAATTAAACAAAACTATTCGCATAAAAACAAACGGTTAAAAGCTTTTGCTTGGTCCGACCCGTTTGACCGTTTGACCCCGTTTGCCAAGCGCAACCCGTTCCAAGTCACATCGGTATTGTCGTATGGCTCACGGTTAAAGATTATCAATACCTTCATCTCTTTTTCCTTTCGTAGTTTGTTTTAGCGGTTTATAAGAAACGCATGTCGAAACATCATTGTGAAAGTCTCGACTTTCGAGCCCTCTTTGGTTTCCCTGATCGGAACATTGTAAACCAAAGGGGATAGGATTTTTGCCCTTCCAGGCGTTAAGAAGCGCAGGCTGTTTGAGGACTTTAGCCCGCAGTTCCTGCGCTTTAGTCTGGAAGGGCAGAAATCCCCCCGACGTTTACCGTTCCGGTCAGGGTAACCAAAGGGGGCGGAATGGTACTATCGCCTGCCCTGTATCATCGTGTTTCATATTTCGTTGTGTCCGCTAGGACATGTGGGTTATAAGAACAGTCCATGACCAGAGGGGCTTCGAACGGGGCTGAAATCCGGGGCAAAAGGTCTTTGCCCTCTCCTGCTGCTCCAGCCTTCACCCGAAGCTCCCGGCCACCCATCCGCAAATAATGAATACTGCACAGATTAAGGGACTCGGAAAAATTAAAATCCAGCGCCCTATTGGTGTATTTTAAAATTTCCGATCCCCTAAAATATGTATTTTGAAATCACTTTTTATTGATTTTGATATATCAATAAATAATACTAATATTGATTAATATATTTATCAACTAATCAAAATTCAATTCTATAAGCTACAACAATTAAATTATTGATATTAAAAACGGACTATTATATAGACACATCTGCATCAAATTACCGAACAGGAGAAACTCCATGCCCAGAAAAATAGGCAATGAAACCAAGCACACCATATATCAGCGGATCAGAGCCGATATCATTACCGGTCAGAAAAAACCAGGAGAACGGCTATCCATTGACATTTTAAAAAATGAATTCGGGACCAGCGTCACACCTGTCAGGGATGCTTTGCAAATGCTCAGTCAGGAAGATCTGGTGACCATAAAACCAAGATCGGGTTACTATATTACCCTGGTGAGCTTAAAAGAACTCAATGATATGCTGGAGCTTCGACAAATCCTCGAGTTGGCAGCTGTTGAACGTGCGGCAGAAAAAATCTCTGATGAGCAGGTTATCCGTCTTGAAAACGTACATGAAGGGTTTACAACAGATGACGATGCCAATTATGCCCGGTACACCGAAGAAAATAAAAACTTTCATTTTCTGATTGCCCAGGCCTCGGGTAACCAGGAACTGGCCAAACAAATCAAACATCTACACGATCGGTTGGCGCGGTTTATGATTATTGTCCGTTCGGGAAAAATCATGAGCAATGTCCATGGCCGACTCATAGAACGGCTGAAAGCCCATGATCCAATGGGTGCTAAGAAAGCCCTTCAAAAAGAGCTGGATGACGCCAGAACAAGCATCATGGACAAAATCATGCAGGAAGAAGCCGGTTCCTGGCACCTGGGGGTTTCCGAATCCAGTCGCGGACGGTGATTTTCTGGACCGGTGTGGCTATATACTTCCCTCCCTTTTTACGGTTTGTTTGGTTAATATGGCTATCATATTTTCTTCATCTCAATGGCATTTTCCGGGCCGGCAAATGGGGAAAACAGCAGCCCGGGCAGCAATTGCAGATGGCCCCATCAGTTTGCCCTTGTCATCCCGGCCCAATTCACCCGATTGCATCAACCTTTTTTTGTTGGAATGGACCCCCAATCTGTTTGGCCCGTTCTCTGGAGATCTCATATCCTTGCCCCTGGCTGTTATCAAACCGCAGACAAGTATAGGTTTGCTGCACCCATTGACCATGATTTTTGCTTATCCTTTTTCCAATTTGGCAAGAATTTCCCTTTCCCCTTCCCGTTTCAATCGATCCAGCTCGGATATGATTTTGTCGCTCAGGGGATCTGGCTGGTGTGTTTCAGAAATTTCCCGAACTTCCTGCTTTACCCGGTCTTCCATGGACGGTTTGCCGGATGTCTTCCAGGCATCAATGGTCTGGCGGTTGAGCAGTTTGGAAGTCCACAGCTCTTGTTTAAAATGGTCCACGGTATGCTTCTGGACCAAAAAATGACCGCCCGGTCCGACATCTTCTATGATTTGCCGGGCAATGGTTTCCCGGGTGACGGTAATCCCTTCAACAAAGCGTTTGGTCATGCCCACAATTTCATTGCCCATTACCAGCTGTTCCAGAGAGCAGGCCATACCCGAGGCCATATAACCCATATCATGGATCAGATTGAGCCCGGAAAGACCTTGGCTCAATATAGAAAAAGCGCTTTCAAGGCCCGACTGGGCGTCGAGCAGTTTTGAATCGGTTGCACCGGCCAGGCCCCAGGTGGGCAGTCCAAACGATCGTGCCACCTCTGCCTGGGCAATCAGGGCCAGATTGTTTTCCGGCGCCCCCATTGCCATGAGAGCGGTCTTCATATCCAGAATACCCACATTGCCGCTCATGGCCACAGGGCACCCTCGTTTGCGTAATTGGGCAATGGTGATATGAATAAGGGATTCCGCCGTGATCTGGGTGATCACTCCTGCCAGGGTAACCGGCCCGGTTGCCCCTGCCTGGACGGTTGAGCCGGGCAGCTGGGGCATAAACCGGTCGGCTGCCACAAAGATTCGTTCAACCACTTCGTTGGGGAAAAAAAGCGGGGCAATGGCTTCGGGGTAGGCGATAAGAAAGGGCTTCTGGCTTAAGTTTTCCTGGCCCCCTGCAATCACAGCGGCCATCTCGTAAACATATTCGCAGCCAAGCGCTGTGTAGCCGATAAAGACAGAAGGTTTGGTGGTATTGGAAACCATGGCTTCAAATTCATGAACTTCTGCCGCATCTGCCGGTACATCCTGGGCCGTTCCCATGGGCATGACAAAATCGATTCCGGGAAGCGCGTCTGCGACCCTGGCACCCAGGGCGATATCGTTGATGGTGGTCTTGCGGATGTCATCGGTGAATGCATCCCGTGTAAAGGGACTGGCTGTGGAGGTCCCATAATGACTTTTTTCCCCTTCCACCTCCATGGCCCGACGGCCATTCCTGTCAAAGATGGTCCATCCCTTGGGGGTTGTCACCAGACACTCTTGAACAATATATCGAGGTATTTTGATGTTGTTTTCCTTCACCCAGGCACCTGCCTGTTTCATCATCTTGTGAACCTCTTTGTGCTGGCATTTAAACCCCACCTTTTCAATAATATCAAAGGCCGCCTGTTTGATTTCCCAGATCTGGTCCTCGGTCAGGATTTTCATCCCAACGGCTTTGGTTTGAATATTTGAAGACTGAATCACGTTTTTTGACCTCCACTGTGAAAAAAATGTTGTTTATTTTTTTAGGCCGATTCCCCAGGGATACCGTTTTCATCCCACCCAAATCAAAACATACCCGAACATTTTTAATTTAAAAACCATTTTAATCCTGTATCATGTTGATCGCTTGCCATCAATACCGTATCGAATAAATATTGTAATTTTGATTTTAAATATTATTAATATCTAATTATAATATATCAAAATAATTTATTGATATATTATAAGTTCTAAAAACCTAAACGAATTTGATTATAACCAGAGCGGTTAAAAATTTGTAACTATTTGGCGTCGAAAAAATGGATTTATTTTCATTTTTTAGCATCCTTCATTTGACTCTAAAAGTACTTTACACTTTTTAAGAATGATCACTGCAAAATGGGAAGGCACCACATGAAAGTGTAAAGTAGGAATGAAGGGTGCCCATTTTTTGCTTATGTTGTTCACAACAATATAAGTGGAAGCAGGGGCGCTTGTTTGAGTTTCTTTGCAATAAAAATTGCAAATTTATTATTCACTGTGAAAAGGAAATTCCCCCGGGGGGCGGGTTTCCTTTTCAGTCCAGCTTGAGGTGACTAAACATACCAAAACTTGAAGAAAACGGGTTTAATTCCTCTAAAATATTCATAAAATTCTCAAAACGATTGACCCTGACTGCATTTAGTGGTTGAATATCCCCCATGCAGGGAGACGTTAACTTCATGCCCGCACACAAAACCATCATATTGGAGACCACAATATCAGAATCCATACCCGAATTACAGGAAAAGCAACTCAAACATTACCTTGGTGAAGCAGTTCCCACCCATGCTGCCCATGACATTCATGCTGCTCCGGAACTATCTGCAATACTGGAAGCCAAAGGATTTTCCTTTCAACTGAAAGACCTTTGTCCCAGGCGCATAAACGAGACCCAGTGGCGTGCAATCTTTATCAAAGACGGCCAGGAATTTTTAGCAGACAATGCGCAATCATCGGTGGCGGTACGCACGGCAGCCGTTGGTGCGTTGACCAACCAGTAGTGAGAGGCGCATTAAAGGTTTAATAGCTCGGCCCTATTGGGCCTTTGATGCAACGCAGTAGATGGGCCAAAAGGCAAGCTATTTCGTTCAAGTTATAAAATCTGCGATACTAAATTAATAGAAAACAGAAAGGGAAAATGATGTCTCAAAGTTTTTATTGTAAAGAGCCTTTGAAAGTTATTGATCAGAATGAAATTGAGCTCATTCATCAGATGAGTCTTCAACTGCTTGACACAATCGGTGTATTTATAGAGGATGATGCTGTATTGAGCTTATTGGCTGACCATGGCTGTCGTGTCAATATGAAAAAAAAGATCGCAAAGCTTCCCTCTGAATTGATTGAAAAAGCCTTAAATACCTGCCCTTCAGAATTTACTTTAAAATCTGCAAACGGAAAAAATGATTTGCTCTTTGAGCCTAAAAGGGTCCATTTTGGCCCTTGCAGCGGTATGGAAATAATGGACATCAAAACAGGAAAATTAAGGCCTGGAACAGTGGCAGACGCAGAGAAAACACTCAGGCTTACGGATGCATTAGATATTATGGCCGGTGCCAACGCAGGATTGGGATTTATTTCAGATTGCCCCGTGGAGATTAATCTGGTTTGTTATTATGCACTGTGCCTGCGTAACAGTGCCAAAATATTTGCTCTGGGTGCAATGGAAGATAGTGTGAAATGGGGCATTGAAATAGGGCGTTTGACGGGCCAGGACGTTTTGATTCAAGCATCTTCATCATCCCCATTGAGCTGGCACTCAGAACAGATTGATGCCATTAAACTTGCGTGCCAGGCGGGTCTACCTGTTATCCTTCAGTCCATGGCCAGTCCTGGAACCAGTGCACCGGTGACTTTGTCCAGTACAATAGCGCTGATGAATGCCGAAATTCTTTCAATGCTGGTGGTCACTCAATTACTCCGCCCCGGGACCGGAGTGATGTACAGCTGTTTCACCCTTCCCATGGACATGCGGTACGGCACCCTGGCCTCCGGAAGTATTGAATTGGGGATGTTAACCGTGGCTTCAGCACAGCTTGCAAGATATTACGGTATTCACAGCATGATCTATGGTCCAAATACCGACAGCAAAATTTATGACCCCCAATCAGGTTTTGAGAAAGCCCTTCAAGGACAGTTGGAAGCCTTGGCTGGCATTAATCTTATATGGGGAGCAGGAATGATTCAAAATCATACGATCTGGTCTGATGCCCAATTGATGCTGGACTGTGAAGTGTTTCAAATGATTGGGCGTTCCATTGAAGGTATCACAGTCCGTAAAGAGACGATGGAATTGGAATTGTTCCAACAAGTCGGCCATTTTCCCAATAATTTTCTTTCCCATCCCCACACATTAAAGCATTGCCGCACAGAATTGCTTACGCCTCCCCTTATCTCGCGTGAATCAAGGGATGCCTGGATGGCCAAGGGAAGCAAAGGCATCATGGAAAAGGCAGAAGCTCAGGCAGAAAAAATATTGAAAAACCATGAGCCCAGAAGTCTGACACCTGAAATCCATCGAGAACTTGATAAAATTGTCAAGGCCGCCGCAAAGGAAAAAGGAATAGATATTATCTCATTATAATGAAGGAATCCAGAATCGAATATTTTTACGGAATGCATGTATTAATTCGCTGGCTGTGCTTCCGGGAATTTCCAAGTTTCGTTGATCACTTCCTTTTTCGGGCGGTAGAGGCAGACGGTGTAGTTCCAACCGGATGTAATCGGAAAGTAGTTTGGGACACCTGCCGGGTCACCGCCAAAGAGAATGGAGAATGATCCGTCCGCATCTGGTTTGGCTGTCAAGTTGTTGATTGAGTGAGCCGCAAAATCGTTTTTCTCGAAAAAGACTTTGGCGTTATAAACGCTGATGGACCAAAAACCGTCCACAGGAATGTCTTTATCCACCAAAGGATATGGCGTCTTCCCGTCGTTGTTTTTTGGAAATTGTTATCACCGGTTAATTCCTGACCCACCAAAGGGCTTTATAGTGACCCACCCTGAAAAATATATGTCATGATTTAAAGGCATTGCAAACGCCCACATTCAGCTATTTCTTATTAATCTTAGCGGTTGCCTGCGGCAACAAAACACATCGTCAAAATAAGTCAATTATTTCAGTAACTTAAAAATATTAAAGAAAAAAATATAGAAATCACCGGTTTTAAGAAAAAGAACAAGATGCATAAGTATATGCAATTATTGAATTTTTTATTTAGGGTGGGTCAAAAAACCGGTGGTGGGTGGGTCAGTTTTTTTCCGGTGATAACATTGGAAATACTGAGGTATAAATTGCAGCGATCGGTACCTCGAAGATGCCGCTTTTTCTCTACTCTACTTTGATCGCGTCTTGAAGGGTATTGGCCGCTTTTAGATCATCCAGATTTTGCGGGTCTGCCAATGTGCGAAAAATGTGGTACGCATAGCGTGTTCCCACCTTCTCCCTTGTGTAAGCTTGAAGACCTGGCGCATAAACAACGTCCACCGTGTAGTGGTCTTGGAATATGACCTGTAAAGACATAAATCTCTGTCCGGGGTCAGGCATGTTTATTGTCAGAGGTGCAGCATCGAAATCAAAAACCCCGTTGGAATAGAGGGTGTCGCGGTTCATTCGCACGACGTTCTGCTTTTCGATGGTAGTTGGCTTTTTGTGGTGGCAGAGCTTGCCGAAAGCATCAATTTTCACGGCGTTGAAAAAAATAGCGATTGAACTCGGCACGGACGAAATTATTGATGTGGCCAAATAGAAATGAACATTTTTCCTAAGCAGTTTTTTTCATTTCCACTTTCTTAAGTGCCTGAAAGATCATTTCAAAATAAACAGGTGTATAACGTTTGAGCTAACCGGTTGCCAAAAGTTGCAGAGCGAAGCGGCGCGGCTTTTGGCAACGCGAGTTTAGCGATTTGTTGGGCAATCAGTCCACAAATTCCAGAAGTTCCGTTGGCCAACCAATGACTTTAACTGCACCAGCTTCCAGCAACTCCTTCTTTGAACGAAATCCCCACATCGCGCCAACTGGGAGCATGTTGGCGCCAATAGCCGTTATCATATCAACATCACTGTCACCAAGATAGAGAAACTCTTGTGATGGAATATCCAAACGCCGGGCTATCTCTCGTGGTCCCGTGGGATCAGGCTTAATGGGAAATCCATCTCTCTGGCCAAGTATCACTGCAAATTTCCAGTTGGAAAGAAACTCCCGAACGCAGAGCTCAGCGAAATGTTGAGGTTTGTTTGTAAGCACAGCCATCTTAGTATGTTTTGCAGTAAGGGCATCTAACAATTCTGATACCCCTTTGTACGGCTTGGTCTTCTTGTTCCAGTTACAGTTGTACTCCCTTTTGAACGCCTCCAAACAATCTGCTGCCAGCGTATCATTACGCTTATCCAGTGGCAGTGCGCGTGACACAAGCATGGCTATTCCACTACCGACGAAATAGCGAAATGCTTCTGTCGGGTGTGTTGGAAACCCTCTATCATGCAAAACACGATTCATTGAATCTGCAAGGTCTTCTATGGTATCAAGCAACGTCCCGTCTAAGTCGAAAATAACAGCCTTATATTTCACGTAATTTCCCTCGTGTTTTTAGTGGGTTGTCCAACACGAAAATCACCGGTGAAATCCGGTGCATTTTTAAGTTGTAAAATCGAACATCTGGTACGATATGAATATTATTGTTGAAATAATTGCCCTACAATTTTCATTGGCATGAACATTCGTACCTTACTATTTTGGCAGCACAATACTTCAAAACCGTATTTTGAATAAAAATTCTCAGCAGCTTCATTTATGCAATCGACGATAATTGCATAGGCTCTCATGTGAGAATTTATTTCCCATAAATATTCAAGTGCTTTTATTAGGGTGATTTTCCCCAAACCTTGACCATGATATTCTGAATGAACAGCTAACTGAGCAAGTAAAAATACTGGCACAGGATAACGTGGCAACTTTTTCATAAGTTTTTTTGGTAAAGTTCCTCTGCTAATAGAACTAGGTGCAATTGTATAAAAGGTACAAATGGGGTATTTACCGTTAGGAAGTGGAACGGAGGCGGGCAATAGCATTGTTCTGCTTATGCCTGCGATCATATGCTTTGCAGCCTTAGTTCGGATGAATTCATTTAATTCAACTTCACCGCAATCAAATGAAGCCCGATCGTGGATAGCCTTGTCAAGCTCTATGAATTCTTTAGCCCAACTCATTTGATCCCTTGCTTTTTGGCAAAAGATTTCGCATCCAGCAGAGCTTTATTTGGTTTTTGAGTTTTTTCACAAGCACTAATAAAAAGATCAAAAATATCATTTTCAACGATGATACTTTCATGTTGAGCAATCACCTGGGTTGCGTTTTCATCAATTAGTTTGACAATATATTCAGTAAGACTTTTTAATCCAAGCAAGGCCGACGCTTTTTCAGCTTTTGCTTTAATCTCTTGATCTAATCTCATGTCAAGGCGAGTGGTAGCCATTGTTGTCCTCCTCTTTGTTTCGTACGTAATTATTCCGTACTTTATTAAGAGTATAGTATTCTAAACGCCTTGTCAATAAGTACGGAATTGGTCCGTACAAAAACTGTGGTTTGCCAATATTAGATCATGTGTTAAGATGCGAATACTCTAACGCCTACCCTGTCCCTCCGAAAAATTAGGTAACAACTGTAATCATTGACAAAATTATTATCAAAGAATAAATATTCATTCTGATATTTGAATTCATTTTCAGGGGAAATACATACACTGAATATCAAAATAAAGATGTTACTGAATGGAAAAATCATAGATTTTGCTGAATTTGTTGTTTTCAATCCTGATTTCGCTTTTTAAAAATCACTCTGCCCTCGCTATGGAAAATATTGCGCTACGCCATCAGTTATCCATATACCATCATTCCAATAAACGACCCAAAATTCGATTGCGAGATCGATTATTTTGGATTTTATTATCACGATATTGGAAAAACTGGAAAGATGCCGTTATAATTGTAAAACCTGAAACCGTAATCGGCTGGCATCGTAAAGGGTTCAAGTTTTTCTGGACCTGGAAATCTCGAAAAAGAGGACCCGGAAGACCTAAAATATCAATTGAAATCAGAAACCTTATTACTTGGGTTTCGCTCATTTTTGTACGCCTAATTTTTTTTTCCGACCACGAAGGAAAGGTCATAGGTTTTTTCTGGCAAATCCAGAAGCGTTAAGATTCTTTTCTGTAAAGCCGTCAATTCTTCAACCACGACACCGGAAATTTTTTCTCCCTTTTCTTCGATCAAAAGGTGAAGGCTGTCAAATTGTGAAAGCAATCGTTCTGCAGTGGGGCGTTTTGTCTTCATTTTTGGATTTCCGGGAACAAGCCCTGCAATAGGTTCATCTGCTTTGGATAACTCCCTGCGGACGACAAATTCCATCAGGGTCAATGCCTGAAGGGCAATGGTCAACATTACCATCAAGCCTTTGATTCTTTTCTGCAGACGTAAAAATAAAGGCAGTACAGGGATATGCCCTTTTTTTAGTCGATGGAAACCCCGTTCTACAAGCCACTCATCCCTGTAGTATTGTGTGCTTTGGTTAAGCGTCATACTGTTTTCGTCAACATTGGTTGCAAAGATCCGCCAACCAGCCAACGCTTTGAATTCTTCAATCGCCTCTTCATTTCGATTTACCATTAAGTCCAAATTCAGGACTTCCACCATTTTGAAAGGGGTGTTTGGCCCTGGGCGTCCTCTACCAATATATTTTTTCTGCAAGGTTACGGAGTCGTTGATTTCAAGATGAAAATAGGCCTCAACGTTACATGCCTGCAATATCTTTTCGGCTTTGAGCTTAAAAGAATCTACGGAGTCGTTGGTCTTTGCCTTAAGTTTAGCCAATTTGCTTTCGGCTTTGTCCAAACGATCTTGAAACGATTTTTTCCGACGCTGCGCATGGCTATTACTCAGGCTAACCATCCATCTTTCCTGCCATCGATGAACTGTTCCGCTTTCGAGCTGTTTTTCCATTTGCTGATTCACGACAAATCCCTTGCCTACCACCCGTTCGTTTTGGTCTTCATCTTTTGGGAGCAACACAATCTCTTGAAAGGCTTGCCCAGGGTTCAAAACCAACTCTTTGATAAGACGGGGAATCTCACCGGTCATTGGTAATGGAAAAAGGTAATATCCTTTTTCATGATCTATTGCAGCACGGGTTTCAAGGGCGGCTGCCTTGCAATCTGCAATATACAAAAAATCAGGGTTGCCGATGGTTTTCACCATACGCTGCCAGGCTGGGAAATAGCAGGGGTCATCAGCACGGTTCCCCGGAAGAGTTTCGCTTAAAATGGGAACCCCAGACGGGTCCAATGTTGCAAGGCCTTGTTTGAATTGAAGAAGATCTGGCCGATGATCTTTGCTGTGACCAAATTCCAAGATACCGTTCTTTCTGCTCTCTGGGTCATGGTACACATTGAAAGCCGTGGTGTCATAGCGAACAATTTTTGTCGGTAACTGGTAAGCACAGATAATGCCTTGCCCCATCTGAATCTGAAACTCTGATATGTATTCGTCGTTTTCTCCAAACACCTGTGCAAGTTTCCCCAGGCGGTCGTCTGTGGCATCTTTTTCACCCACGTTCCAGCCTGTCACACGTTCTATAACTGTTTTATGTTGATTTGCCCAGGATTCCACCCCGTAAAAATGATGGGTCAAGGAATGCAACACATAGGTTACGAACAAAACCGTCAACTGACCATAGCTGAGACCGATCCAGTTACCATGAGCAATAAAAATACTGTCAATTGTTTTTTGAACGTTCATCTTTTCAAGGGTTGCGATGATAAGCGGTATCGTATCGATTCTCTCAATTTTTGGGGCCATCATAAACCTCCAGGTAATGGGTTTTATGATGACCATGACACGGCTGGCCTTAATTGTCCAGTGCAAAGAGCCTCGTTAATTCAAATACCTCTAAAAAATAAGCGAAAGGTCAGTTATTAAGACAATGGCCAACGAAAACCCAACATGGGGAGCCCCGCGCATCCATGGAGAGTTGTTGACGCTGGGTATCAAAATTGATGAAACAACGGTCTCAAATTATTTGAAACGATTCAGGACAGGAAAGCCTCCCTCCCAAACATGGCGAACATTTTTAGAAAACCATATGCACAATACAGTTGCGATAGATTTCTTCACCGTACCTACTGCAACATTCCGGGTATTATATGTTTTCATTGTTCTGTTGCATGAGAATCGTAAAATTGTTCATTTCAATGTGACTGAGAATCCAAGTGCCGAATGGACAGCACAGCAGATCGTTGAAGCATGTCCATGGGATTCAGAACCGAAATATTTATTAAGATACCGTGACGGAATTTATGGCAAGGTTTTTCAAAATCGAGTTCGAGGTATGGGAATAACAGAAGTAAAAACCACAGCACAAAGTCCATGGCAAAATCCATATTGCGAGCGACTGATCGGGAGTATCAAGAATGATTGTCTTAACCATCTTGTTGTTTTGAATGAAGATCATTTGAGGCTGTGAGGGGCGACCTGAAAGTGCCATATTCTTCCTGGTTTGAAGATGTACCCTTCTTCTTTTTATTTTCTTCCTGATTTCAATTTTTTTAAACAGATTTTCTTCATCTTCTTCCCGTTTCACTGACAATCTTTTTCAGGCATAACCATATCTACATCTTGGACGATGATATGTGGAGGCTGGTTGTGAATGAAAAAGAATGAACAGCGAAAGTGCCAGAATTGCAATGAATTGTTTCCCCCCGATCCCAGGAATATCAACAAGCAAGAATATTGCCGAAAGCCTGAATGTCGAAAGGCCAGCAAGGCGGCCAGTCAGAAAAAATGGTTAACCAAGCTTGAGAACCAGGGATATTTTTCTGGTCCGGATAATGTTGAGCGGGTTCAAAAATGGCGTAAAAAGAACCCGGGGTATAGTCGACGCAAAAAACCTTCGATTGCGTTACAAGATCACTTACCTTTACAACCTGCTGAAAACAAAGAGGATATTTCCATACAGTCATCTTATGCGTTACAAGATCACTTAACCGTACAACCAGCTGTAATAATTGGTTTAATATCCAGTTTTATCGGTTCAACGTTACAAGATGACATAGCCAGGACCCTCCTTCGTATGGAACAATTCGGGCAGGAAGTTTTATTGTTCCTACCCCAAAACAAAGGAGATAAGCATGATTGTAAAAGAACCGGTTCTGAAAAATAGAATTCGTAAAATTCCCAAAAGCTTCAGCTGGATCGATCACCGGTTGGTCCGGCAGCGGTACATTGAGTCATGCAGCCATGAACAATCGGCCTTGTATCTGTTCTTAGTCTGTGTTGCGGATGCCCGGGGGCTGAGTTACTACGCGGATAAATCAATCATGAAGCAGCTGAACATGGATATGAATACCCTGCGGCAGGCCCGGTCCGGTTTGATTGTTAAGATGCGAATACTCTAACGCCTACCCCCCAAATCGTTCGCAAAATACTATAACGCTATGATTAGGGCAGCCCGCCGCAAATACCCCGCCAAATAGAAAATAAATCATACCCCGCTTACCCCGCCGCTTTTACGACAAAATCAATTTTTAGGACTATATTTTCATCCAGATTTAAATTTGGAGAAAATATAATGGCAAAAAGTTCAAGTGGAAAACGCCCCTGCTGTATTTGCCGCAAATGGTTTAAGCCGGATGTCCGCCAAAAAGGACGACAGACGACATGCGGAAGGTCTGCCTGCAAAACTGAACAGCACCGAAGAAACTGTCAAAAATGGAACAAAAAAAACGGTGAATATTTTAAAAATAACTATCTGGGTAAAAAATTAGAAAAGATTGAGGAAGAATCTTCTAAGGAATTTAAATCCAGCATACCTCCCCATGAACACCCCCCGCCCAACTGCCTGGCAAAGCCCGTATTGCCATATGAAATTTTAGAAAACGAGTATGGAACAAGAAATATGATCGTCATCCAATATGTAGCTTGGCAAATACTGAATCAGTCATACGATTCAAAAACTGCGTTCAGATAGGGGGGGGTGTTTATGGATAAAAACCTCGACTAATAGAATCGGAGTTTCAAGACGCATCATAGGCTTAACCAACTGTAATTCATTGATATCCCAACAAAGTAATCGACTTAGGGTTTTAAGACACATCATTAACCTAAACCTCTGAAAACAAAGGAGATACGAACGGACTAATACCTAAAGGCGTTTAAGACACAACAGACAAGGATGGGGCTATTATAGTAGTTTAAAAATAGGATTTTTTACACCTTGCCTTGAGTTTAAGGCAAAGTTCCTTGATAACCCCGACAAATGTGAGGACCCATGCCAAAAAAATTTTCATCCCAAGAGTTGTTTGAATTAAGAAATTTTATCCCTGTGGAAATGTTGATAAGGGAGCAACTGGAAATGCCATCAAAAATCAGTGAAGGCTTTTTCCGTTTTCTGTGCCCGATCTGTAATGAATTCCAGACAGCCATAAACCCAGCCACCAACCTGGCCCGGTGCTTTCGATGTGAAAGAAACTTCAACACCATCGATCTTGTGATGACTGTTCAGAGAATCGGGTTTAAAGAGAGCGTTCTGTTCTTAAAACGCCTGATGGTCAAAGTTCCGAATCAGAACAAAGATGCCAGACAGGGGTTGCAAAATTTTATCGGAGGCATCGGCCAGACCATGCCGGGAGGATTAGGATAATGGAACAGGATCGGTTGACCCGTCTGGAGAATCTTATTGCCCGTAATCAGAGTCATTTCCATGAAATAGGCAAAGCTCTGAAAGAGATAAAAGATACCCGGCTGTATAAACTCAATCTTTTCAGTAGTTTTGAAACTTATGCCAGAGTGCGCTGGGATATGGGCAGAGCCCAAGCTTATCGCCTGATAGAATCCTATAAGGTTATCAACAATCTGTCTCCAATTGGAGACATTCTTCCCAACAATGAATCCCAGGTGCGCCCCCTGGCCCCATTGGATCCCATCGAACAGCGTAAAATATGGAAGGCATTTTTAAAAACCGCCATGGAGATAACCGCACCAAACATCAAACAGTTCATTGATTCCGCAAAAGAAAACGACACCGGCAGTAAAGACGAACCTGTGGATTTAACCGATCAGGTCAGCAAAGCCTATATGGATGCTGTCCAGGCAATGCTTGACCAGGTTCGACTGGCCCAACA
This sequence comes from Desulforapulum autotrophicum HRM2, assembly GCF_000020365.1. Lineage (NCBI taxonomy): Bacteria > Pseudomonadati > Thermodesulfobacteriota > Desulfobacteria > Desulfobacterales > Desulfobacteraceae > Desulforapulum > Desulforapulum autotrophicum. The sequence goes on from NC_012108.1 coordinate 4,983,761, forward strand.
GGATCACTGGCAAAAGACATCTCGCCAGGCTGGGCTATTGTGGAACCGGGTCATTCGGGAAAAAATATTGACAAGGGAGAACGGCAATGGACACGGATAACCTGAAGGTCATACCTACTCTGACGCTTGATGACCGTTTCAATCTTTTGCTCCATAAAAAGATCATGAACAAAAAAGGCTCGGCCAAACGAGCAAGTAAAAAATATTACAAAGATCAATATCAAAAAACCGGCATTATTCCGGGGCCACTCCTACTTGTGGAAAAGAAGGTCATGGAGGGCCGCAAGTGCAGTGGACGTCCCCGTTCTTTCTCCGAACAGGTCCGCAGACGTTTTATAGAAATGGTAAAAGAGTCGTGTGATCCGTCAAGCCAACGGTTCATCTTTATTACCCATAAGGCAAGAACCATTAAAAATTATCACCACTGGCTTGAGAAAGAGTTCAAAAAGAGGATCTCCATCCATGCCCTCAGGCACTGTGTTTACCGTGAAAACCTCAAATCATATTTGAATAAACCAGATTTCGAGGACGATATTCCGGTCAAAAATAGTTTTAAACCAGAACCGGTGTTTGATCTGATCCAGATGGATGGCTGTATTTTTAGATATTTTAAGATCAGAAACGACAAGGGTCATTGGCAAAAGCCCCAGGTCATAGAATTTTATGATACGGGCTCTCGTTATATGTTTGTCCTGGATGCGTATTTTTCCGAAAGCAGTTGGAACTCCGTGAACCTGTTCACCAAATTTTTACTGGATAGGCCATTTCCCCAAAAAAAGATTCGTATCCGGCCGGATAATGCCAAGGGCTTTTTAAATCTTAAGCGCCCCATCAACGACTTGAATTTGAAACATTCCACCCCGAACGGGTTTTATATGGAACCTGATTTCTCAAGGATCCATGCTCCCAAGGATAAGGCTCACCTGGAATCATCCCACCGCAGCCTTCATAATTTTGAAATCCGAATCATCAAGGCGTTTGAAAAAAGGATCGTAAAGACAGAGCCCGGGTACATCTTCAAAAAAGGAAAACAAGAAAAAATCACCGTTACCCTCCTTGATATAAATTTGGATGAGTTAAAAACAAGCTCACTTATGGAGAAATATCGCCATGAACACAACTGTACACGCCACTATTTCTCTGAAAAAGGAAAAGTCAGTGCCTGGGTGCCGGATAAAAAGCTCACAGACTTTTTTAAAACATTTACCAGCACACTGACCTTTTGTACTGATCAGGTCAAGGAGCACATGAAATATGGATTTAGAAAAACAAAAGCCACGGTATCAAAGCAGAAGACCATCAGATTTGAAAATCAGGATTACTATGTGACCATGGGTGTAGACAAGTTCAGCTCCCATAAAAGTACACCCGTTCAGATATCCAGATACAATGACAAGCTTTTCCTTTTTGAGCCCAGGGAGGATGGTATTTTTTGGGGAGAAGCCCTTGCCCGAAAGCCCTTTGAAAAGCCGTTAAAAGTATTGACCATATTGCCGGACAAAAATGAGCTGGATCAGATCATCGCCTTTTTGGAGCACAACAGCATGGTCGTCGATCGGCCCCTCCTGATTAAAAATTATAAAAAAGGTCTTTCCATGCCCATGGCAAAGCAAATCCTTCAGCATAACCAGAAAAGATACACCACCTATATAAAAAAGATGCAGCAACCCACGAATATAAAAGGGGCAGTGCTGTTCAATGCTTTTATTCTCGATTGTGAAAGCCATTATCGAAGAATCCATGTGGCACCGTATGCGTTTTCTGGAGAAATATGACATGAAACGAAAAGAAGATTTTATAAATGACAAACGCCGCATTTCTTATCTGGGGGCCACATATAACCGAATCTATCGTAGGCAGAGCGTCTTGATCGAGGGTGATTATGGCGTGGGTAAAACCCGTTTCTTGAAATTGCTGCAACCGAAAAAACTTCATGCCGTCTGGGTGGAGTCACTGTTCAACATACATGAAACCCTGGCATCGATTTTAAAGAAGCTAAATTACGACACAATCGCCACCTACCGGCGAACCCCTCAATATTTGGAAATGATATGCAGTCTGTCCAACTGCTTTATTTTAATCGACGAGGCAAACGATCTTGATCCCCGGGTCTGGCCCTACCTCAAAAGGGTTATCGATGCCGGTGTTCCCATTGTATTTGCAGGATTACCAAAGGTGAGGACCTTTTTAACCCGCGAGCATCCAGACATCCTCAGCCGCTTGAAAACGCTTATTCTATACCCGATTGTGGTAGAAGATTTCATTGTCGAGTACAAGGATATTGAACAGGAGGCCATTGAACAGATTTATATGACGACCAAAGGCGATATGAGAAAATTCAGAGAAATTTGTACAGACTGCAGGGACAGAGCAAAGGAGTTGAAATACACCTTTGTTGACATCAATCTTGCCTTGGAATTTCTCTCTGATCTTCCTCCTCAATAACGAACATAAGGCACATGGAAAAATTTCACCAAGAAATAATGTGAGGCCAGAAAGGACTGATTTTGCTGTTCTAAAACTTTAGATCGTCCAGATTAGATACCTCGGACAAGATAATTAAATCAGGATAGACCATTACGCTTTTTTAGCGAATGGTCTATTTTTGTTTACAACTTCTCAAACTTCATTGACTGATTTTTGAAATACACATTCCGTGCAACACTGCTATAAAATAGCATTAACCTACTGTAAAAAATGATGTTTATTTGAAGCGTTAGAGTATTTTGCGAAAACACGATTAGGGCCAATGCTATGCAAGTAGCTGATTATAAATGTTATTGAGGCCTTTTTTATAAAAACAGGGCAGATAAAAAGCGTTAGAGTATTTGCATCTTATCATTTGATAAAAAACAACTTGATCGCCTGGCAGGAGCCGATATACCAGGTACTCAGTCTGGAACCCCGTGTTATTCCCCGGGGTTCGGGTCAGATGATGAGCCTGGCAGAAGTGTTGGCCGGTGCGGCAGGAGGTGGCCGATGATTGATTATGAAACGTATGTGCAGATCAGAAATTATTACACCCGAGATCATCTGAGATACAGCCAGGTGGCCGTCAAACTGGGCCTGGATCAGCGGACCGTGGCATTCTGGGCTAATGAAAAAAAGTATCATCCCAGGAAAACTGCATTCAAAACAAGCAAGCTGGATCCGTTCAAAGACCAGATCATCCGGTTGCTGGAAACCCATCCGTACAGCGCCAAGCAGATCTTTCAACGTATCAGGGAAGACGGGTTTGAAGGTGGTATCACCATTGTGGAGGATTATGTCAGGAAAATCCGTCCACCCAAAGTAAAACCCTTTTTGAAACTGGTGTTTGCACCGGGTGAATGCGCCCAGGTAGACTGGGGATCATATGGTTCGGTCCGTGTAGGGTCCACCTTTCGCAGGTTGAGCTTTTTTGTCATGGTGCTGTGTTACTGCCGGTTGATGTATCTTGAATTTACCTTATCCCAGACCATGGAGCATTTTTTGGGATGTCATCAGAATGCGTTCCGTTTTTTTGGTTTGGTTCCCGAAAAAATAATGGTGGATAATCTCAAATCCGCTGTGTTGAAGAGACCCCTCGGAACCAGTCCGGTGTTCAACCCGGGTTATCTTGATTTTGCCAGTCATTATGGATTTAAAATTGTGGCCTGCAACGTGGGCAAGGGCAATGAAAAAGGCCGGGTGGAAAACGCGGTAGGGTATGTCAAAAAAAATTTATTGAGCGGCCTGGATATACCGGACTTCAGCGTATTGGAACCGCTGGCGAAACAATGGCTGGATACGGTGGCCAATGTCAGAATTCATAAAGAAACCGGCAAGCGTCCCATAGATATGTTTGCAGATGAAAAGCCCTATCTTCGAGGTTTGCCGGTCTCACCTTACGATATTGGTCAGACCAGCCAGGTACGTGCATCTGTTCAGTACAGGGTCAGCCTTGACGACAACCGATACACGGTCCCTGCCCAACTGGCCGGTGTCAGACTCACCTTGAGAAAATATCCGGATCACCTGGGCATCTACCATGATAGTACCCTGGTGGCCCGGCATGCCAGAAGTTATGACAGGAAAAAGGATATCCAGAACCCAGATCATTCCAAAGTACTGCTGGAACAAAGGAAAAAAGCAGCAGACCAGGCTATTTATATGCGTTTTTTATCCCTGTCTGACAAGGCTTCAGAATATTATCAACAGTTGGGCCAGCGGCGGTTGACCCCCTTCCATCATATTCGCAAAATTGTTGCCCTCAGTGAGATCTATTCCAAAGAACAGGTCGCCCTGGCCATTGAAGATGCCATTAAATTCGATGCCTTTTCAAGTGAATACATCACCAATATCCTGGAACAGCGGTCCCGTCTGACCCATGAACCCGGTGCACTACATGTCACCAGAAGCAGTGATCTGTTGAACTTGACCATTGATCCACCGGATCTGTCCGTATACAAAACAGGAGGTGACCATGAATGAGTTTGAGATGCACCTGGCGTATCTGAAGCTTCCCTATATCAGGGAAAATTATGAAACTGCGGCAACAGCAGCCGCTCAAAAACAATGGACCCATGTCCATTTTTTATCAGAATTGATCAAACAGGAGGCTGGGCTGCGAAAGGACAAGGCTGTTCTACGTCGAATCCGCCTGGCCCGGTTCCCGGTTGTAAAAACAATGGATCAGTTCAACTGGTCATGGCCAAAAAAAATCAACAGGGTTCAGATTGAAAACCTATTCCGCCTGAAGTTCATCGAAGAAAAAAGCAATGTTATCCTCATTGGGCCCGTCGGGGTGGGGAAATCCCATATTTCTATAGCACTTGGATACCAGGCCTGTCTCAAAAATCAGAATGTGTTGTTCACATCTGCCATCGATGCTGTGAATAATCTTGTGGCAGCACAGCATGCAGGTCAGTTGAAGCAGGAGTTGAAAAAAATACCTCAAACCCTCTTTGCTTTTGATAGACGAACTGGGGTACCTGCCTATCGATAAAACCGGTGCAGACCTACTGTTCCAGGTTATCAGTCAACGATATGAACAAGGATCGATCATTATTACCACAAATCGTGTGTTTCAGGACTGGCCTGCTATCTTCAACAATGACAGCACACTTACCTCTGCTTTGCTCGATAGATTACTGCATCATACCGAGGCGGTGGTCATCGAAGGAGCAAGTTACAGAATGCGAAAAGAAAAAACTGAATAAATCTTATGGCCGGCAGACCCAAAAAAAGGGATCCGCCGGCCGTTTTTAAACATACATTTTCAAACCGGGCATTTTATGACATTTTCACGCCGCCGCTAACAGAGGCGTATGCTTTCCGAATATTTCAAGTATTATCATATGGATCGTACGCATCTTGGTCTGGATAAAGATTCACCAAGAGGAAGGCCTGTCCAGGAAAAGCCAGAAATCAGAAAGGTGATTGCTTTGCCACGTGTTGGCGGTCTTCATCATCGATATGATTGGCAGAAAGCCGCATAAGAAGATTTTGGTTACAGCATATCCAACTTGAGCTGATTTACTGATCTTAGATTTTGACCAAAACTCAGCGTCATTTCTTGATCATTCTTTCAAAGAGCGATATTTTTTGGGGAATTATCAAATCACGTTTTTGAATTCCCTTGGATTTTAGATTTGTGACCTGTTCTTGTTTCAAATATAACTATAATTCTGTCCGGATCTAATTTTTCGGATGGACAGACCTACTTTTAATAAAAATATGTGGGTCATCCACGTTTGGTCGACTATTTTTCAGATAGTCGGCTAAAGCGTATTTCAACTCTTTTGTCACTGGTAATTGCAGAAATCTTTTTGTTTTTTGCTGAACCAATTCAACAGTGTTTCGACTCAATTTTATGTTTTTAAATTTAAGTTGACGGATATCGCCAGCACGCATGCCAAACTGGACAGCTAAAAGCAAAATAAGATAATCTCTACGCCCGATCACTGTATTTCTGTCAATCTGGCAAAGGATTTTATGAATTTCTTCTGATAAATAATATGATGGAAGTCTTTCATATTTGTTGGTAAAAATGACAGGGAATAAATTATTTAAAGGGGTCTTGATATGCTTTTCTAAGTGAAGGAACAATAAAAAATCTCTCACAGTGTACATAATTCCAGATCTGGTGTTAGAGCTGTATTCTTTTAACGTATCAAGATAAGATAAAACTTCATCTGATGTAAGGGCTTCAATGCCAGTAATTCCCTGTTTATTAAGAAAATTTAGGAATCGAACCAGAATAATCTTTTTACCCTGGAGCGTTCGTTTTGATATTTTTTTTGCTAATTGTAGCTTTCCATAGTTTTCTAAAATATCTTTAAACTGTGGAGAAGCTTGTTTTCCTGGTTTTTGATGACACTTTAAAAAACAATTGTTTTCCAACATATCAGCCAAGACATGTATCGTTCTTACTTTAAAAACCTGTGAGTTCAAAAGCTTCATACCTGGCTGAATTCCGAAACAATCATCCAAGAATGAGTCACCTAATTCATTTGAAAAATGCTTATGACCTAAAGTGGACCCCATGTCAAGACCGATTCTCCCTTTTTTTAAGCTACATTTAAAATTTAATTTGCCAACCCAAATGCCTTTTTTTATGCGTGAGGTTTAACCTCCTTTGACCATTTTAAAAGAAGTCTTTAAATTTTTATTTTTCCCTGGTATCTTTCCCTGCCAGCTCGGAGGATAAGGCCATGCTGGGAAGCAACCTAAGCGCCGCAGCTGGTGACTGAAGTATAGGGGCAGTGAGATTACACCACGCACTGCCCTTTCCATACTTTGGTCCTTTAAGCGTTAAATCCCGGGGGGCTTGGGGGGCTGGCCTCCCAAATCTAATCAGATAGAATTCCTTTTATTTCATTTCATTAACCATACAATAGATTGACTCAGGGGTCTTGTATTCTAATGCCTGGTGAAGCCTCTTTTTGTTATAAAAATTCAAATAAGTTTTTAATGAGCTTTGTGCGTCTTTCATGCTCTGGTAGCTTTTTAAATAAACCTCTTCATATTTAACCGTTCGCCAAAGGCGCTCCACAAAAATATTATCGAGTGCTCTGCCCTTTGAATCCATACTGACCTTGATTTTGTGGTCTGTCAGAACCTTCAAAAAATTTGTCGCTGTGTACTGGCAGCCTTGGTCTGTGTTGAAAATCTCAGGTTCAGCGATACTTAAGGCTTCTTCCAGGACTTCCACACAAAAGGTGTTTTCAAGGGTGTTACTGAGTCGCCAGGACAAGACATATCTGCTGAACCAGTCTATAACCGCCGTTAAGTACCCGAAACCATTACCAATTCGAATGTAAGTTATGTCTGTACTCCACACATGATTGATTCTTGCAATGTTTACACCCCTCAATAAATATGGATAGACTTTATGTGCTTCATTCCTCCTGGTTAATTTGGGCTTGGGATAGATGGCTTCAATCCTCATCTTTTTCATCAGTCCTTGAACCCGCTTGCGATTTACTGGATGTCCTTCCTGCTTCAACCAGGCCACTAGCCTTCGGCTCCCATAAAAAGGGGTTATTGTATGCTGTTTGTCAATTAGATCCATTAACAAAAGCGTGTAAGGATCTATTGGCCTTGGTTGGTAATAAAGGGCTCCTTTTGAAACTTGCAGCAATTCACATTGCCGGTTAATGCTGATATCTGAGTGGGTTATATCTATCAGGTGCCTTCTATCAGCTACTAATTGCCTCAACCTTTTTTTTTAGATAGTCATTCTCTACTTCGAGTTGACCGATCTTCATGTATAAGCCTGCAATCAAATTTTCATCATCATTTTTGTTCTTTTTTGTCTTTGAAAGAAGTTCGGGCAACCCTTCTATTGCCTCTTTTTTCCATTTGGTAAGCATTGAGCGATGAACTTGATATCTGGATGATAATTCAGCCACGGTTTCTTGTTCTCGAATCATATCAATTGCCATTTTTGCCTTAAGTTTTCCGCTGTAACTCTTTCTCATGGACCTCCTGTTCCGGTATAAATTTGAACCTGGCTTTAGCACTTGTTGTGTCTCTTAGCAACTGGTTCAAATTATGGGGTCCATTATAACCTTTTTGGTCCGCATATTTTAGGAAATGTTCCCAAATACGGCAATAATGGTTTTTTGTTCCTTTTGCATAACCAAGCAGAGATAGATGCTTTTTTGATTTGCGAATTAAGTCTGTCAATGAAATAGCAGTGTTTTTCATTTTTCCTCCTCTTTTTATTAAAAGGTACACTGCTACCTCTATCATTTAATTATTATGTGAAGTTAGATTTAAATAAATCCCGGATTGGCAAGGGCTTTTGTACTTTACTTCACATAATATTCAACTTGTCATAAGACGAAATTGGTTATCTTCCGCTGGGCAAAGATGGATCAAATCTATTTTTCCAGGTCATAAGCGCACGGCACGAAAAAAAGTCGACAATTATTACGACTAATCTGCCCTTCGCTAAATGGGGAAACATTTTTGATGGGACCACCGCCGCTACGGCGATTGCAGACCGACTCGTTTACAACTCGGAAATCCTTATCCTGGAGGGAGAAAGTTATCGAAAGAGATCATAGTAAAAATTAGCCATAGGGGCGCAGAACTTTTGGAGGATGAGCACCTGATTTAACGCCTGGATTTGTGCGCTATAATCAGAGTGTACATCTTTGTAATAATTTCAATTTCTGCATCCTTTATCAACCAGGAGGTCTTTTCTTTGAGTTCAGAGGAATAAGTGAATATTGATTTTTAATTAAAATCAAATACGCAGATTTGCGTCACCCAGACCTTGTGGCTGGTTTTTAAACGATGTTTTTGGCTGGATTTCTCGCCCCTGTTTCCAATTTATCCCAAAACAATTGTGTTAAGCCCCCGGGAAAACCGTTAAGGCTACTGATATAGAGTCCTGTATGCTCTATAAAAACAGGCCTTCCAATTTGCTCGAAAGCCTTTAGTACCTTATCTCTGACAATTTCATAAATGTTTTCAGTCTGAATTTCATGAATTTTGAGAGGAGCATGAATTATGGAAATACCAATATCGCCTATAATGGACTCTACTTCCTTAGCCTTATGCGGGTTTTTAGTTACAAAACGGATTTCCAATTTTTGATTCCTCTCTAATACTCTTAAAAAAAATGACTGCCGTGAACTTGCGGTTCATGGGTTGCTGGAACACAGCGGAAGCAATTCCCTGGAAACAATGGTTAGATGATTTTATATGTTTTTAAGAACCCATCCCTGCCAGGTGTTAAAAAATGCTCTGGAATAATTCTTAAGTCACATTGAAGATTTAAATTTTCCATTAATACCAATTCCTCTTTCGAAATCGATAAGCTGTGATGGAGCGGTGTAAAGGTTGCAGGTTCACATTCTATCAAGATATTTTCAACACCCACAATTTTAGTTAAGTATTCTAATTTAGGGGCCACATTTTTTTTTATGCTATCAGATAATTTTTTTGAAAACCCCTTTCTTCTTTGGGACTTTCTTATGATTTCAATCATGCTGTGATAATGCCAATCTGTAATTTTTTTCCATATTTTATACCCCAATAGTTCACCTGAACTGTCTCTTATGTCGCCTGCTATTAAAGGAATAAATTTGTTATAAATTTTTAATGCATTCTCAAAATCATCAGGGCACAGTGGCGTGAAAGAAAAAAATTCTTTTTCTATCTTATAATGGGTTAATGAGTAATACTGTGCCAACTCAGATTTATTATTTATTTTATATAATTTTATATCCATTGTACATTACACCTCTCTATCTCTATGGCTCTCAAAATATTATAGCATTCCAAGATCTCCTCAATTATATCGCTACCAAGAAAACTTTCAGGGGAATAATATGCTAAGACAGGTTTTAAATATAAAACTTGACTGTTTTTTTCTATGTTTTTTAAATATAAACTTGGATTAAAGCAAGACGATTGAATGGTTGAAAAAGACTGAAGAAATTGTTTCCCTGCGATTTTGATAAGCGTCTCTTTTTTTGAGGAACAGTTTCTCTTTATATAGTTATATGACGTTGCGAGACGTTGTTTAATTAATTGATTGTTTAATTCTGTGTTTTTAAGTTCTAAATAATCGTCGTTATTACCCCAAAGCATTTTATAATTTCCGAGGGCAATATCGATTACTGACACTGCGTCTTGCTTTTTAATATATTCAGTCCAATCACACAAGATATCGATCGTTGGGTAACCTATGTTATTATTTGAATAGGGTATACCATTTAGATTGAGGTTTATGTTTAGCGCCTTAACAAGTCCGGGCAGGTGTGTCATCTTTATCATTTCTTCTGGATGGCATGTTTTCCCATCAAATAAAAAAACAAGGTCTATATCATTTGCTTGAACGCTATTAATATTTGTAAGACTGCCTATTAAATAGCAACCAATAGGTTCTGAGATAAAAATATTGTGATCCTTAATTAGCAAAGAAATTCTATGCACTTCATCTTCTTTAAAGTTATCCTTTATTAGGTAGGCTGATTTTCTGGCCAATAACAATTTAATGCTATCCTCTCTTATTCCAAGTTCTTTGCTATACAAAAGCGTATTATCTTTATGTAAAAATGATTCCCAAAGGCGTTTAATAAACTCTACATCTTTTTTACGATAACATTGAAGTGACATTTTTTTATTATTTTTTGTATCGTGAGACAGGAATGCTTTTTGATCATCTAAAATTAATAAAGACAATGGGCTTAGGTCGGTTTGGGCATGATCGAAAATAACCCTGAGCTCGTAATTGATATTTACACCTTCTTTGGCCCTAAACTCTTTAATAGTTTCAATTTGACCAAGTATAAAATCACAATCATCAGCGCTTCTAATACAATAGATTAAGTGTTGAAAAACCCTGTTTCCTTTATCTATAAAAAATTTATGCCATTTATCTCTTAATGACCCTTGTTTTTTAAAGTCAAAGTTCGTCATGTAGATATGTAATGTATCGTTGCCGATTTCATTTAACGATTGCTCTGCAAAATCTCTAATTTTACTAAAATCCCTTTGCCCTTCATACTCTAGCAAATTTAATTGTATAGTGTCTCGTACCCAGCCAGGACGCGGATTATTTGCAATTGCTTTCATTAGTGCGATAGAAAACTTAGCATGTAATTCATTTTTGTCAGACCAAAAGTCAACTAGCCTATTTTTTATTTTCTCTTTAAAAGATATAAGTGATCTTTTCTTTTTTTCATCCTGATCTATCCAATTCGGTTGCCAAGCAGCGCTATAATCTATTACAAAACCAAGAATCGGAATTCGTTTTGAGGCAGCATAATCGTATTCTTTCTCTGTGTAAGAAATTCCTTCTTCGGTTGTAGAGCCATATCGATGAGCCACCAATATTACATAATAATCACTTTCATCAATCTGCCTTTGAATAATCTTCCATTGCTCTTCTTCTGCGGCGCTAAACATTTCCATTCCTACAGGTATGTGTCCCATTTCGAGACACGCCTTTATGACCTGTTCTCTTTCCTTAACAAGATCGATATATGTAGACGAAACAAATATTTTAAATATTTTACTCATTATTGATTCATTCTCCAATGCTCAGACAAAGGGTTAATGACTATCTCAGTAGCAGGCAGAGCAATATGGAAGCCCGATCCACTGCGACCGCTTGTTGGACGAAGCCGCTACGCGGAGACTGCAAGTCCCACCTTTTTTAAAAATCAACACATTTTAATTTTGCCTTCTTATAGTGATATACCGGAAAAGGCGATGCCAACGCATCCGCCATTGACCAGTTACTTCAAAAAGGAGGTTTACAATGGACACCAGCATGCCCAATGATCCAAAATTCAACAAGTATTACCATAAGCATCTTCAATGCTTGAAACTGGCAGGCCTGCAACCTAAGACCATCGAGGCCTACTCACGGGCGATCAGGCGGATCGGCAACTATTTCGACTGCCGGGTCGAAAACCTGACCACCGACCAACTCCTTGATTACTTCAACGACCTGCTCGAGAACCGTTCCTGGAGTGCAGTCAAGCTCGACCTTTATGGCCTGAAGTTTTTTTACACCAGAGTGCTGGGCAAGACCTGGGAGGACATCCCCCTGATCAAACCACCGAAGACCACCAGGATTCCGGATATTCTTTCGGTAGAACAACTCCAACAACTGGTCTGCGCTACACGACAGTTGAGTTACCGGGTTTTCTTCTTCACAGCCTATTCACTGGGCTTGCGTCTTGGAGAAGGAATCAGGTTGAAGGCCGGCGATATCGATTCTGTCAATATGCGGGTCCACATCCGCGACGCCAAGGGAAACAAGGACAGGTTGGTTCCCCTGCCGGAGAAGACCTTGCAGACCCTGAGAAATTTCTGGTCTGTCCATCGACACTCAGAGTTCCTCTTTCCCAATCGGAAGCGGGGGCTGAAAAATGCACATCTGGTAGATACGCCCTTGGACAGAGGCGGAATTCAGACTGCCATGAAGGCCGTGGTCACGCAACTCGGTATTAAAAAAAAATTTCATGCCACTCGCTTCGCCACAGTTATGCCACCCATATGCTGGAATCCGGCGTAGATCTTGTCGAACTCCAGCAGATCCTGGGACATGTCAGCATCCTGACTACCTCCAGATATACTCACCTGACGACCGTCACTAAAAACAACGCCCGCCAGGCCGTCAATTCCTTGACCGACACCTTTGATATTACCTGGGGAGGTGTCAAATGATTCTAATCTCCACAATAATCAACAAATTCAAGCATGGCTTTCTGGAGCAATACAAAGATTCAATCCTACCCAGTCACCAAAAGGCCCTCTGGGCTATGGAGCAGTGCAGGCAGGAGCATGGCCCGCACATGCTGGCACAATGCACAGATCATGACTGCGGCGAAAAAAGATATATTCCCCACTCCTGTGGTCACAGAAACTGCCCCCATTGCCAGAACCATGAAAACCAGCAGTGGATCGAAAATCAACTGGACAAGCGACTCCCGGCCGAATACTACCTGGCCACCTTCACCCTCCCCAGGCAACTTCGGGCCTTGACATGGAGGCACCAGAAAATCGTCTATTCCCTGATGTTTGATTGTGTCCAGGAGACCCTGAAAACCTTCACCCGGAACGACAAAAAACTTGGTGGAGCAGCCGGGTTCACCGCCATACTCCACACGCATTCACGAGAGCTCGAGTATCATCCCCATATTCATGTCGTCATGCCCGCGGCAAGCATCAACATGCTAACCCGTTTATGGAAGAAAAAGGCCGGATACCTCTTCAACGAAAGGGCCCTGGCAAAGGTCTTCCGGGCAAAAATGCTGGAAGCCTTGGTCGATCAGGGCCTGAAACTGCCCGGGGATTGCCCCGAAAAGTGGATTGTTCATTGCAAAAACGTCGGCAACGGCGACAAGGCCATCATCTATCTTGGAAAATATCTTTACCGGGGAGTCATTCAGGAAAAGGACATCTTGCGATGCGAAGACGGCATGGTGACCTTCCGTTACCTGCACGCAAAGTCTAAAAAATACAAAACCCGGACCGTGACCGGAGAAAAATTTCTTTATCTGCTCATGCTCCATATCCTGCCCAAGGGTTTTCGTAGAATCCGGTGTTATGGATTCCTTCATCCCTGCAGCAAGAAACTCATTAAACTCCTTCAGCTAATATTGCGAGTCATTCCATTCCGTATGCTTGCAAGCAGACAGAAAAAACGACCCGCCATCACCTGTCCCATTTGTGGAGCAAAGATGAAAATCATCCAAACACAAATTCTTCTGCCGCTGGTTGCCTGACCAGCATGAACGAGCTGAAAAGGAGGTGTTGACTAATCCAAATTCCGCACATCACTAAGCGTGAAAGGAAACTGGTTCTCCCGGCAACGCATACTTGCGCGCAGAAAACAGCCTTTTTGGGTTCGAACGGCCTCGATAATTTGATGAATTTATTTCAAAGATCAATTTTTCGAAAAAAGAACCGGTCCTGCCCCACATCCGTCTGATCAGGCGGCCTTGCTCCGAAAAAGCTATTTTCTATATAAGGTGTGACCGGGCTTGTCCAACAAACGGTTCAGATTGTGGTTCGCTGCGCTCACACAATCTAACCTTATTCGTTATGCTTTATTTTGAATAGTACTCGATCAAAGCTTCATCGAACCATTTTTCATCACAAAACACCTTAACCATATGAGAGTATTCATTAACATAGAAACTTCGTAAAGGTGTCGGTTTGGATGAAATTTTAGACGAAATTACTTCGTACTCGTCAAGTAGAGATGCCAATGACTTTAGGTCTGACTCAATATATTTTACTCTGCTGTAACCACTTGATTGTGGATTTAGCATTTCACCAGTCAAAGTAAAGTATGCATCGTTATCATTAACGTTCAAGGGTCCAATCAGTGCCGTATAAATAGAATGCTCATTTGGTAAATGGTTTTTGTTGTAAGTATTGTTAATTCTTTCTGCGAGCTTAGATATTAGGCGGTAGATATCATCTCTTTGTTGCTGCGACGCAAGATAAATAGACTGTTTTTCATTCGCTTCTGCCGTGCGAGCAAGCTCAATTCTTGTTTGTTCAAGCTCTTTACTTTGTAGCACAATGGTTATTAAAATTGCAATCAATGCCATGAAGCTAAATAGTGGGTTAAGCGTGCCACCCACAAAATCACCAAATGTTCCCCAGTCTCCTTGTTCACAACTCCAAGTTGCACCAAAGTTGACAACATAAGAGAAAATTACAACTAAGTAAGCAACAATGCTTACAGCTAATATTATCCCCAATACAATTAAAGTCTTTTTCATTGATTATTCTTAAATATTATTAAATCGCATAACACGAAAATCACCGGTTTATCCGGTGCATTTTTTTGTTGGAAATCGGCATTGATCCAAGATACTGAAATTTCGTCATATACAGGCAGAATATTATAATTTTATGGTCGTCCCATTAATCACACTCGCCAATGAAATTATGTGCTTTCATCTGCCACTCGGAAAGCGCTTTTCATTACGCTTAATTCACGAGATGGTATACTTAGTCTTTTTGCCATGTTCGGCCAAGATCTTACAACAGTGGTTATTTCCTGGATGATCTCATTTGCACGATCCTTGCCTACACGGAAATAAGGGGCAATGCTTAACACAAGATCAAGGTCCTGGCTGTTATCTTCTTTTGAGATATTAAGAGCTAATCCGCCACCGGTTGCAACAGGGTTGATATCATAAGCAGGTGAGAGTGCCCATCCTCTATCCGTCAGCATAAAGCCATGATTTCGCAAATGATCATCAGTATTGGATACGCATACATAAAAGACGATCCGCCGCCAAAGCTGTCCCAAATCCTCATTGGCTTGTGCACCATTGCGGACAAGAAAATCTGCAAGATCCAAATAGCTGACACCTGTATCCCCTCCATCACCATCTTTTTTGCCAAGAAGCGTCATGGCTGAGGCAAAGTGTAGGCGCTCACCTTTTTCTGTCCGATCAAATCGCTTTGTGAGGAAGGTATCATATTCTCCTGAAAAATGTCGGATATCAGAATGTGCCATTACAATACCTGCTTTTTTCGCCAATTGACAAACAAGGTATTCCCATTTACCAACGTTGATTTCATCGCGGAGAGAAGGGAATTTGGCAATCCATGGATGACTATTCTCGTCTAATACACTCGCTTTGGGGCGTGCCCCACCAAGTGACCCTCCAGGGGCAATAAGCATTTTCAGCCACTTCATATAGTCCTTGTCGTTTTCAGCATCATCCTGCTCTAACTGCAAGCTGGCATATTCCAAATCCCGTAATTTTGTCCATGGCGGTGCAGCCATATCTTCTTGATTGTCTAAAAAAGGCTCATCATCTCCCAGGCGAAAGCGTAGAGCCCCCATGCGATGACCATCATAGACGCCAAGTAAATACTCTGACTCAAGAAGTGGGCGCACATTTCTTTCTTCTGCTCTCGCTTGTTGAGCCTCTCTGCGTTGCATTAAAACACGGCCCCAGCGATCTGGAGAAGAATCCAGAAACAAGCCAAAATTATCATGCCCGTCGCGAGCATATTGCGGGCCTGAGAATAGCATTAAACCAGGGTCAAGAACTTGTGCATGCGAAGACTTGAGCCAAGCAGGATAGTATTCAAAAGAAAAAATCTCTTTTCCTCTTGAAGGGGCGGCATAAAGTGTTCCCATCAGAATAGGATTTCCCAACCCCTGCCAATGAGCGCAAACTTGAATGGATTTTCTTGCTGGGCCTTTTATATGTCGTTTTACAGCCATTACTTCTTCCTCTTAGCGACACGCTCAGTTGTATGAGTCAATTCAGCATCTTGTAAGCGCCGCCCCAAAGGATCGTCTCCGGCAAGTCGTAATAAATCCTTTTCAAGGCCGAGACAAAAAAGAACATTAGCATAAATAGCCATTGTGACACTGCTTTCACCATTCTCAACTTTTCTTAAGGTTACACGACTAATACCTGCACGCTCTGCCAGCATGGTCGCAGTAATTTTGCGGCGTAAGCGCGCAAGTTTGATGTTTTCTCCGACCGTCGATAGAAGATCTTCCAGTGTAGGTGAGATTATCACTCTTTTTTTTGCCATCTTTTTCAAACCTCAATGGTTAATATAATATTCAAAAATTGATCTATTGTACATTATATTTTCCATTGAGACAAGATGCATTCTTGCGCTCGGTACTCGTTGTTTGGAGTAAAAGGGACGTTGTTGTCCTGTGGTTTGCCAATATAGGATCATACCACAATACCAGCGCATTGCAGGTTTTTCAAATTTTATTGTCAATCACAAATGAACCTGATATTCAGTTATGTTTCTTGCTGAAAATTAAATAAGGAGCACATAATGTATCGGGCGTTTATCCGGCTGTTGACTTTTCAGTTCACAATAATTCAGATCCTGTTCAAATCAAAAGATAACCTTATTTTGGAAACCATAGAACTGCGGCAGCAATTAATGATTTACCAAACAAAGAAAGAAGACTCAAAAAATATCACAGATCTAACCCGTTCGTTGTTAGTCGCATTAAAAAGGACCTGGCCCAAATGGATGGATGCACTGATAATCGTTAAACCCGAAACTGTTATTAACTGGCAAAGGCGGCGTTTCAGAAAATATTGGACCAAAAAGTCAGCTAAACATAAAAGACTTGGCAGGCCATCAATAAAACTGGAAATCCGTCAGCATATAAAAAAAATAGCAATTGAAAACTTTACCTGGGGTGCTCCCAGAATGTATTCTGAGTTTTTGAAACTTGGCTATACTAAAAATCAGATTTCTCAAAGAACCATATCTCGATATCTTAAAAAGATTAGACCCGATGACCTGGATAAGACCAAGGGGAAAAGACAACAATGGAAAGTGTTTTTAAAAAATCATCGCGAGCACATAATGGGTATGGATTTCTTTACCGTCCCAACCATTAGCTTCAAGACTCTTTATGTATTTTTCATTATTGATCATGCGAGGAGAAAAATCGTTCATTTCAATGTTACTGAGCATCCTACAGCAGAGTGGGTAGTTCAGCAGTTGAAAAATGCATTTCCTTTTGACAGCGCTCCAAAGTATTTGATCTTTGACCGGGATTCAATTTTTTCAGCCCGGGTAAAGCAGTTCATTAAGGATATAGGTATAAAGCCAAAAGTGATAAGCTACAAATGTCCCTGGCAAAATGGTGTGGCAGAACGCTATGTCCTTTCGGTTAGAAATGATATGTTAAATCAAATGATCATCTTTAACGAAGAACATTTGAGGGACTTTCTGAACCAAATTTTTGAATATTACAACAATGAAAGATGCCATTGGCAGTAGGGCGGGATTCTCCAAACGGACGAGAAATTCAAAACAAACCATTTAAATCTTCAAAAATTATTTCCTCCCCCAGAATTGGTGGATTACACCATATGTATAAATGGGATAAAGCTGCTTAAGCTGATTTTTCGAGAACGAAAATTTGAAAATTCAAATTTTCGTATATCTGCGTCCTGTATTTAAAATCTTGTCGTATCTTCAAGGTTTAATTAAATCCTGTTATTAAAATTTAATCAGATTCAAAAAATTAGAACTGGCTGAAACAGTAGTTCAAGATCAAATTACCATGCATTTTCTTCCTGATTCATTTTTGGAGAACCACAGGCAGTCTGGCAGCACCTGTAAAAGAATGCTTAGGCGTTCTTAAGGCAAGTTCCGGCATCAGGCAGGTAGTACATGTGGGGGAAACTTGCCGTGGCCGTTGGTGTGGGCGGAATCCAGGGGAATGCCCCTGCAGATCAGATTCTGCGGTTTATCCGTCAGCATTTTCAGTGTCGGAATTAGGTCAGACGTCCTCCGATTTTGGCGGGCCTAACTCGATCTGCAATTGCCTTGAGACAGCATCAACATCTGCGTCTCCTAACCTGGATAACAGATAATCAATCATATCTTCCTGCCGTGTCTGACCAAACACCATCCGGTAAATGACCAGCGATTTTTTAAGCGCCTGCAACTTTTCAATGTCTTGACTTAGTGGTAAGGTGGGCACATGTCTTTCTATGCGCGCACCGTCTTTGATGGGAAAACTCCAGAACGGTATGAGTCCCCGGCTTGCTTCCCAGTGTTCGTTTCGTGCCATTTCAAACATGTCAGCCCATGGATCCGGATGATGACTGTCGGTGATACAATCGGCATATCGTTTGGCCAGGTTTTTCCTGACAGCATGTCCTTTATAGCGATGAATTCGCCCTTCCCGCTGCTCCATATCAACAGGATTTGAAGGAAGGTTCCAATGGATCAGGGCATGGCAATAGAGATGAAAATCAAGTCCTTCCTGGCCCACTGAGGTTGAAGCCAGCACAAATGGCCAGAAAGGGGAGTTGAACGCTGTCCGGACATGATCTTCACGGGTTTTTTCGTTTCCATCATCGGATTGCTGCACGCCAAATCTCAGGGCAAAATGATTGCGCATGCTCTTTTTCCGGATTTCAATGCAGTGATCCGGATTCTTGAATGAGATATCATCCAGTTCAACCCGTGAAGTCATCAGGGACAAGGCTGACGTCATGGTATTCGCCACTTCCTGTAAAGCATTATCCGGAGGCAGATCACTCACGCCTAAAAATTCCTGCAGGATATGGGCATACTCATCAAGAACCGCCTGTAACCCTCCATCCACACAGTATTCAAGGGTGCTGCGCCAATAGGGCACGTCCCGTTTCATACCCCTGATCAAGGCCGTCACTTCCGGCCGGTTAAACAGTTTCCGGAATCCCCAGGCAACACATCCGGCTTTATTTCTCGTTGATTTATCAGAACACTCCCGAAGATCATCCGAGATCCTGCACAGGGATCTCAGTGCAGCGACTGCAGGACCGGCAAGGGCCATTTGAGCAAGCACCCATGAAAGGTCTTTCGGCCGCCTGCCCAGTCGCAGAGTCTCTCCATCCATGAGCCCAGCAGCATAGTCGACATGATCTGCCCAGCGGGAATCCCCCCCACCCTCATGATTCATCTTAGAACTGCCGCTCCAGATCTGGGGCAATCCCGCCTGCTTCAACCACATTTCAGCTGCAGCTTTGTCTTCCTGAATATCCAGGAGAATGGGGGCAGCCCAATACCAGGATTCATCGCTTCGTTCCAAATCCTCATCCCCGTCCGGTAATTGTGCCAGTTTTTCGATAATGCATTGTTCAATACCGGTAAGTATATCGGTGGACTTGAGGGTCTCTGTCACCTTATCAGGTCTGTTTTTAAAAAACGGTAATGGATCACCCAGGCGGGCCAGGGTGAAACTCGGATAGAGGAGCCCCAGCACCGGCATCCCGGTCAATCGTTCATTGCTGAAGGCAAACTGCAGCAGGGGTCGACGTTTCTGTCTTTCTTCCGCTGTATTCACCGGGTTTTCTTCAAAAGACCGGTACATCCGCCGCTCAACTTCATAGCTCACTATGGCTGCAAGAACCTTTGGAACAACGGTCCAGGAGGAAAAAACAAGCCTTTTGGTGATGTTTTTACCCTCACACTGTTTAAATGCCCCAGCAAGCTCATAGTAGGGAAGTGACGGTGGAGTCCACAATAACCGCCAGTCGCCGTTATCCAAAAGATCGACCATCAGTTTTCTGAGCCGGGCATTCCCCGGATCCACCTGCTGATACGACTGGATATCCTTCCAGGAAAGGAAAGCCTTGGGTGAATTGCGTAAAATTTGCGTAAATCGGGAATTGGACGACCCATTGATCTCCTGGACAAAGGCCTCTTTAAATTTGTAATGATCCATGAAGTTCAGCAGATAAGGAGCCGACTTCCAATACTCAATAACTTCGCCCTGGCCGATCATTCCGGAGATGGTCTGCATGGCAAGATAGGCCTTGATTTCAGAAGGGGGAAGCCCCAGGGATGTATTTGAAATTTCGGTCAGCATATCATCATGCCCCGGCATTGATGTAATGCGCTCGGTTCGGACCATCGTTTTCCGGAGCGCTGTTTCCAACTTCTGCTTGAGTATCAGCAGCCTACCCGAATCCCCATTCCCAAACCGATACATTTCACGGCGGTATTCTTCGATTATTAATTTTATTTCAGCACTGTTGCGGGGATTATTTTCAAGGAACTCAAGGGTGGCAAGAAAGTCCTGGTAATGATCATCCTCACCGGACTCCTCATACAATGTGTACATTTTATATGGCGTTGCAGACAACAAAATGGTGCGAACGTCAGTATCTTCATCCGTATAGCTGAATAGCTCCTGTGCCAGCAACCCGGCATCTGAATCATCGTTCAAGAGATGTTTAAAGCGTTGAAACTCATCCAGAATGACCAGGTCCGGCTCAAGTGCCTTTAAACAGGTTCCTGCCAGAATCGCTCGCAGCTCTCCAATGACCCTGTTTCGTTCACGGACCTTGTCCCTGGATAAATTCCTATGCTCCTGGTAATAAGCAAAGCGAGTGCATAGATCCAGAAACCGGCTGTGAAGATCAGGAAGGCCCTGCTCTTTTTCCCGGGCAATATACGTCTTCAGCCTATCAAAAAACAACGCCACAATCTGTGAATCCAGATCAAGGCCCGGTTTGTAATTTTTCAAAGATGCACGCCACCGGTCCTTATCCCCGACATCACACTGCATGACGTTGCAACAGGGAATGTAAGGAAGATCCCATCTCTTCCTTAACAGGTGGAAAAGCAGGGCTCGCTCCTGCTGAATGCCGGTGCTTGACTTCAGATCAAAAGATGTGCCGGGAGTAAAGGAAACAAAGTTTAATTTACGATCAAAGCCTTTGAGGATCGCGGGAAGCAGAGTAAGCCGGGAGGCATGGGCAAAGCCCACCTGCCCGGTTATGTTCAGGCGATTGATATTCTGACGGGCAATGTCTGCATTGGAGCAGATATAAACGATATCAATGCGATCGATATTATCCCACATATGGTCAATGGCTTTGGCAATGATACCTCTGGCCACCAATGTTTTTCCAAGACCCACTTCATCAGCAATCAGGAACCGATGGCTGCCTTCCGGGGAATGGTAAAGGCGGTCAAAAACATATTCAACCGTGTCGCGCTGAAAGGGCTTTAATCCCCGGAGAACTGCGTTTACATCCGGCCGGGTCGTCATGAAACCATCTCTTTACGGATCTGCCAGATGGATTCCCATACCGGCATGAATCCGTCCGGAAGCAAATTCACGCCTTGGTCAGTTTTATCAAGATCCTCAACCAGACGGTTGATCCTGTCCAGTTTTTCCGGACTCCGGGCCAGTGCCTTCACCAGGGATTCAAGGAGTGGAATTCCACCGGACGAGCTGTCAGAGAATGATCCGGCAATGCCCGAAAAACCGTGGAACGCTGACAGCTTCTCCATGGACATTGACGAATCGGCCAACAACAGCAGGAGCAGCCGCAACACCTGTGATTTATTTTTCAGCAAAGAACCCAGAAGCTTTTGCATACGGCCTTCCGGTTCACCCACAAGGGGAACTTTTGTGACAAAGCGCTCCGTGCAGGTTTGGCCATTGTCTGTACATTCCAGCTCAAAGGCAAAAAAGGCAGTCAGCGCATCCAGTGACACCTTCCCAAAATTCACTCCAAGTCCCCGGCACACTTCAAACGGCACTGCACGATGGGAAGGCAGGGTAATCGGCCAACAGCGAATTTTCACATCCCCGATTAAGACCATCTCGTTTTCAGAGACTGTTTTTAACTCCAGTTGGAACTCCCGGGTACTTTCAACCGGTGTAATCTCAGCAAAGAGCCTGGCGGACAGTAATGCCAGGCGAACCGCCCTCAACCTTTTTTCCAGAGCCTTTTGTATCGCATCCGGTTCTGCCGGTTCTGCCTCCCCCCTGTACTCCTGGAGCAGATCGGAAAAGCTAGTATGACTTCCCTCCTGCTCAAGCAGTTTACCAATCCCCAGATTACCCAGTTTTCCCCTGAGACAGACAAGAAATTCCACATTGGTATTAAAGGCAGCATCTGTAGCGTTAGCCGAACCGGTCCACACATTCGCCTTCCATCCGTCATCCATAATAAACAGTTTGGCATGGAGCCCCGAAAGCACCCCATCGTCTAATTCTTCGGTTTCAGCGTCATGATTTAAGGTAAAAACCGTTCCATACTGCTCCAGGGTTTCTGGGTTGATCGTTTCCAGTGATTCCTGACGAGAGATCAGCACGCAATTTTTTCTCTGCCAGACCAGGTCTTTAACAAAAGTCTCAGAAAGAAACGGCGACATGACCAGCACCCGCCGTTTGGGCGGCCCAAATGTGAAATTTTGATACCCCGGTATCCCCATGGGATGAAAAGAAAGTTCCTCTATCCCCCCAGGCGGCTCAAAAAAAACCCGTCGCACCTCATGCTGCATCTGCTCCACTTTATTGATGGTCGTCTGATCCAGAGAGGTCAGGCAAAGTCCGGGCAGCCGCTGAATAAAATCACCCACAGGATTGTTGACCGCGTATGCATAGACCCTTTTCGAAAGTTGTCCATCCAAGACAAGCACAGTGTCCCATGATTTGTCAAAGGTAAGGTTGCGGCTGAGGCAGATAAACCGATACTGGGTCGGCTCGGTTTCATGGGTATAGCGTATGAGCCATATCTTGGGATGAAATACTCCGTTAGCCAAAGGTGGCAGCACTTCGTGAACAGACTGTTCAAGATAGGCAAAGATCCGTTCCTGTTTACGTGGAACAGATATCTGCCCGGCCTGACAGAAGATGCTGATCCTGTCGGCATTGCGTCTCACCGACTCAAGCACAGCCAGAGGATCTGAAGTAATGCTGCCGGACTCGTCTTCCCAGTCAAAAAAAGTAAAGGCCAGTGGTGTGGTGAGAAGGGCATGAAGATCCAGCGAAAACGTGCACCCGATGGCATGATCCAGCAGATACCCCACAGGGGGACGGAGGGTCTCAAACATAAGGTTTCGATTGTGGGGATTAAGCATCTGCAGGCTCCTCTGTAAAGGCTTTCTGAATATCGGCAAGTAAGGTTCTCACCGTACTCCACCGATAATCAAGCCTTCCGGTCCCGGCTGCTCCCCCCCATAATTCAAGAGCTCTTTGATTCTGGAGTCTCGCCTGCCCTCGTTTCAAAAAACGCTCTCTACCACGGATAAAATTTTCAGTCTGACGATGATCAAGCAGTTGCTGGGGTTCATCTGTATTCAATGCCAGATCAAACCACGTATCGACAAATAATTTTGTCTGACTGGGAATCTTTGGATTCATGGAAAGGGCAGTATCCCAGAATTCTTCCCGATCCCATTGGCAAAACGTTTCTTGTCGAGTCTGGATCAGCTCAGTCCACAAAGTAAACTTCCTGGTGTATTCAACAATTCGGTCCTCTTGCTCTGAAGCTTTTGCCAGCAGATAATTATACAGCAACGCTGCGCCATGAATGGTCTCAGAAAAATTTTGAGCATGCTGTATGGTTTTACGGATTTTGCCGTGTACCTCGCACATCTGGGGATGCTCCCATGGAAACTGAGCTGAAGAGCCGGACTTTCCCTGGTCTGCCAGAAAGGCAAGAAAGGTACCTGGGGCATTATGCATAATTCTTTCCCTCAGGTAACCTGCTTCTTCGCCGGTTAGACGGAAAGAGATGTCTGCATAGGGAAACCCCCTGGGGCAAGGCGGCAATCCCGGATGCCAGTTTTGTCTATCCGCCTCAATGGCGTCATCACTGCCTCTGCCGGTCAGAGGTCTTGGAGGACCATTGGCATGAAGCGCATGATTGTATTGATCCTGTGAACCATGACAGAGCTTAATACCCCAGGCAGAAAGACCGCTCCAGTAGGCAGTGCTGGGAAGCCGTTTTAAAGTTTTACGAGCCTCAATGCCGATGGTTCCTTCCGGGTCATCAGATGCTGCAAGATAGTTTATCAGGCCCACTTCTTCATTTCGGAGCCGTTTAGCAATGTCCTCCTTCCCGGCAGCTTTAGTTGATCTCAACCGTCTTTCAATAGTGAGATAAATCCAAGGCACAAGAAGAAAGTAACGGGCACGTGTCTGGATTGTGGAAGTCCCGGGGAAAAGCAGATCTGCATAAGCGTCTCTGACAGTGCCGATACCTAGTTCATCCCGCGTATCACGGTCTCCCAATGCATTGACCAGGTCAAGGACTTTATTACGTTCAGATTCTGAATAGTCCAGCCAGGAAAAGTATGACATATTTGTATCTCAATATTTTTGTTAATGTGTATTTGTTCAATCAAAAGGCCTTAACCAAGGTCTTTCGCGCCCGTTTTCTTGACGGGTTGAACAAAGAAAACTTGTCGGTCCCAAGAGGAGTTCGCCCGGAATGGGTTGTCGATTGTACCCGGGGGCTTTCTCTATATATAAGTCATGTATCAAGCCAAACTGGTTTAAGCATATGAAATAATATATTGATTTTACGACATATATGCCATAATATGTGTAATTATTTGTTAGTCACTATATAAACCAAAATACAAGTATGAGTTATCCTATGCCGCTGTCAATCAAAGAGTATCTGAAACGAGGCCCTTCAACATCCAAAGAAATCCAGGCTGCAACCGGCCTGAGTCAGAGTTCAGTTGCACGCAGACTCAGGGAGCTGGGCGACAATATTGCACATATTCAAGATGGAAGATCAATCAGGTATGCAGCGACCTGCAATGCATTTGGCGTGAATAATAAAATACCATTAGGTCTGGTGGACCACCTCGGTAAAATCAGTGTGGTGGCATACCTTCGCCCGTTAATCCACGGTGGTTATCTTCTGCAACCCGTAACAAATATTTCTCCTCTACTGCTGGGTGAGAGTGGAAACGGGTTGTACGATGATTTGCCATATTTTCTTTACGATTTAAGACCCCAGGGGTTTTTAGGTAGACAGATCTCACGTAAAATGGCAACACACCTCGAAGCGTTTCCCTCTGATCCAAGGCAATGGACCAATACCCATATCGGGAAATATCTGATATCCAATGGCGATGACCTGCCCGGGAATTTTATCCTTGGAGAACAGTCCATCTTGCGTTTGACCCGCCGGCCTTATGGGGTAACTGAAAAATTATATCCAAAGTTGGCAGAGGATGTCCTGAAAGGGGAAGTTCCGGGGTCATCCGCTGGGGGAGAACAGCCTAAGTTTACCGCGTTCAGCAGCCTTTACGAGTCCCATGTTATTGTTAAATTTTCCCCCAAGGATGACACCGATATTGCAAAGAGATGGCGTGATATTTTGATAACCGAATATCATGCAGCGCAAATCATCAATGATAATATATGTCCTGCTGCCCAGACCAGATTCCTCGAAGCAGAAGGACGTCTGTTCCTCGAAACACAAAGATTTGACCGTTTGGGAGTATCCGGTAGATACTCAATGATTTCATTGCAGGTAATTGATAACGAATTTACTGGCCTCGGCCATAACTGGGTCCGCGTGATGGGTGCATTGAAAGAGCGGGGGATAGTACGTGATCAGGATGTTCATGTTGCCGGGCAACTATTGTATTTCGGGCAACTAATTCACAATACGGACATGCATTTGGGGAACCTCAGCTTATTCGTAGACGGGGAAATGTTTAAACTATTACCCTGTTATGATATGTGTTCCATGGGCTTTGCCCCAAAAAGTGTCGGCGAGGTTGGGCCATTCTTTTTTGATACCTCGGAAATTTCTGATCCGGAGCTCAATAAAAACGACATCACCCGCTTACGGCGATTGGCATATGCCTTCTGGGAAAACGTCCTAGGAGATGAACACATCTCTAGTGAGTTCAGGGCCTTTTTGAGCAGAGGGAATCCAGTGGCTTCCCTTCTGGTAGATTAAGAATAAAAACTGCCATTGAGTGAACGTTTGAACTGACGGGCCACGCCAAAAAAACTCGAAAGAGGCGGCTGAGTTGCTCGCGGTCCCGTCCAGTGATTGTTATGTTTTTTTACTCTCATGTATTTTACTTCCAGAGGCTACAAATACGCCACCACGATTGAATGATGAATCAACCTGAAAATCAGCAACTCTTGTTTCTATGTGCTGCCCAATTGGCCTATTAACTTCGCCTTTCCCAATCCACCTAACAAAATTACCTCTCACAATATACCAGTCCATAATGGCAATACGCCCATTTGTCGATAGCATTGATACTAAAATATCAATAACCTCTTTCCATTGTGGAAAACCAGACAAACCAAGATCACACAATATTGCATCGAAGCCCTTAAGGCTATTCTCTTCCAGAAACTCATTTACTAAACTGGATCCTAAATTTGTTACGTCTTGGTTCAATAACTTGATGTTGTCCCATTGGCTTTGGTCTATTTTGTTTTGTGCTTTGCCTAACATGCCCCGTGAAATATCAACACCAACGATTAATCCACTATTTCTAAGATATTGTTGGAAGTATTCAAAGTTCTGGCCGGTACCTACCGGCACATTTAAAACTGATTTCTCTTTGTTGAGTCGTAGTTCTTTAATAGCCTGCGACCTTGCTTTGTGATAATACTTTTTCGGAGAGAATACATCGTACATTCTCGAGAATTTGTCGTACTATGCAGTGACCTTATTCTGTTTTTCTAATTCATCTTGGGACATATATACTCAGCACCTGATTACACATAAACGCTGCTCTTCTGCGGTCGCGGCTTTTTGCGACCCGTAGCAAGAGCAGCGTTGGCAATTTTGATTCAATTCTTAAAGTGCCGTTTTGGGGGAGAGTTACAACAAAAAGATAGCCTATCCAGTAGATATTTTACTTTAGTCTATCCTCAATCAAACCAAGGCCAGGGCATAAGCATCCCATCATCATTGATATCATCAGCTTCTTGACCGTATAAGAGGATAATGGTATTCGGGAACTCTGCTTTCAGATCAGCAACACCTTTTTTAGAATAAAAAGCCGTAGTAATAACAAGCTTTTTTGGAGTGACCACTTTGTAGACTTCCTTGGTTGTATAGGGCCGCTCAATGGTCATGATCTCCTCTTATGGAAGTTGGCCATTTAAAAAAATGCTTCTCCAGCCTTTTGTGCCACAGGCAGAAACCATTCCTGTCCCAATAAAGGATTTTAATCATATTGCGTTTTCGATTGCAAAAAACAAACAGATGGCCGGAAAAGGGGTCAAGTTCCAGATGTTCACTTACCAGGATCGACAAACCGTCAATGGATTTACGCATGTCGGTAATGCCCATGGCCAGGTAGACCCGAATGTTGGATGAGGACAAAAACATCACATCCCCTTTAGGGTCAGAATAACCTTTTCAAGGACCACCGGTGAAAAATCATCCTGAACTTCAATGGTAAATTCAGAGTTCATAATGATTCGAAGAGAAGGGTTGCCAGTGTGCTGAAACAGCCGAGTTGATTTAACAGGCACTGAAGGAATCTGAACAAAGTCTAAGGGTAAATTTTCCTTGCGAAACCTATGCTTCCAGTATCTGAAACGGGGTATGTTTAAATCGTTTCTTCTGCAATATTCTGCCTGGCTTAATCCTGATGGGGACCAAGACTCTATATGGGACTTCCAAAACTGTTCACGTTCATCATCAGAAATCGATTGCTCTACCGAACCGTGCACCTGTAAAGTTTCCGTCATAATTGAATAAGCCTCCTGTAGTGTGAAAGTTGGCTTAATATGCCACGGGTGGGCAGGCATTAAAAGATGGGGTTTATAGGGCGCTTACTTCATTAAACAACGGATGTGAAGAATGCCGATACAAAACAGTTAAAGGTGCTAATACAGCTTTGTCTATATTGTTCACGATAATATTGTAAATTACACTTTGATCAGAATTTTTGAGACTAAAAATTTTAGACAGTTTTGGAAAAGAAAAATCTTTTATGTTTTTTGAGATAAAAAATAATATTTTCATCCCCCTGTTTAATCCTTCGTTTCTACCGTATTTTAATAGTATAAGACCAAGCCATAAATATTCTGACATGCGATGCAAATACCAAGAGTGAGTCTTGAGTGAATCACCTAATGCATTATTCATCGGTGAGGCAACCACACCCTGTTTTTTATGCAAAATGTGATCAGATAGACTGCTTACAAATTTTGATGTTTTTGCCATTCTTTTTAATTATTATTAAGTGAAAGATAACGATGGATTACCTAATCAAGCCTCTTCCCTTTTATAAGATTTAATTATTTCATCTTTTGTAGCGGTGTTTATGTTAGCTTTATCAATATTCAAATCCATACTGATTGAACTTGGCCCGGAAAATTTATCCCAGGGTTCATCTAAATGATTTAAATTTTCGGGGTTCAAAAACTTGCATCGTTCTGGCTTTTTGCCGTTGATCAATTTTAGCCAGTTTACAACATTATTTATTGACATTGAAATTAGCGATAATCTGTTGGCAATATGGATAGGGTCCCAATTACGTGAATATCTGCGAGGTCTAAAATTATGTTTTGGTGTTCCTGTTATTTTTTCTTTAACAAAAAAAGAAGACCCAAAGTCACTCCCTCCTAAATTTATCATTTTTTCTGGAGCTGCAGGGTTTCCAGGAATATCCTCATGCCCGACTGCGAGTTGAAACCCACCTGGGTTAACCCTTAAACCATGCTTTATGCTATTATATTCATAACTGAATGCTGAATCGGTATACTCTGAAGCGAATCTTGCCCACAACGATCCATAGCCTTTTATTATCATATCTTTTTTTTGAGAATCATTCCCAAAATAATGGTGAATAGCTTTGCTGATATTAAACCAGCTAACGTATTTTTCCTTTAACCTAGAATAAACGAACTCTTTCTTTGAGATTTTTTTTATAATACGGATAAGCTCACTGTTCTTGTAATTTAACATCCAACCAACAGTACATTGAGGAGACTGGACCGCAGAACAAAGTAATGCAAATAAAGTCTCCAAACTTTGGGAATATGCAACTCTGAGAGAAATTGCTGCTTTGTGCTTGTTTTCATCGTCATCAAGATTATTGACGTTTTGCTCTGCAATATATTGAAAATATAGAGCATCTATTCCATCAAGGAATTCCATATTTTTCAGGTTTAATTTCCAATCCCAGCAACTTACGGGTCTTTCGTCTATGTTAAAATGATATCCTTGCATGGTTGATAATCGTAGTGCCTGCCACTTTAAATTATTTTAATGATAAAATCCAAATTATAAAAAGTTGATTCGACAATATAATAGTTTGTCCTTGTTGAATGGAATGTTAACCATTTGGACCATCGTACTTCTGGTCAAAAATCATAAATATTCTGGTATTAACTTTCTCGATCCAGTCGAGAACATTTGTCATGTTCTCATCTTCGCATTCGATTCTTTTTAACCACAACCTGTAAGGCTCATTGCAGAATTTTATAGTTGGACAAATAAACCTTACGTCTGCTTCATGGGAAAAAGGATATACAGAGAATGTTAAGTCCTCATTTTTTTGAAGACACCAGTCCAGAGATTCGTTCCATGAACCATGTATGGATTCTGACATCATTCCATAGGTATATTTATAAAGATCTTCATCTGTAATTTCTTTGAAGAGTAAGCGCTCTATAAACCCCATCTTTTAAAGCCTGCCCACCCGTGGCATATTAAGCCAACTTTCACACTACAGCAGGAGGCTTATTCAATTATGACGGGAACTTTACAGGTGCAGGATACGATAGAGCAATCGATTTCTGATGATGAACGTAAACAGTTTTGGAAGTCCCATATAGCGTCCTGGTCCCCATCAGGATTAAGCCAGGCGGAATATTGCAGAAGAAACGATTTAAATATACCCCGTTTCAGATACTGGAAACGTAGGTTTCGCAAAGAAAATTTACCTTTGGAATTTGTTCAGATTCCTTCAGTGCCTGTTAAATCAACTCGGCTGTTTCAGCAAACTGGCAATCCTTCTCTTCGAATCACTATGAACTCTGAATTTACCATTGAAGTTCTGGATGATTTTTCACCGGTGACTCTTGAGAAGGTTATTTTGACCTTAAAGGGAATGTGATGTTTTTGACCTCATCCAACATTCGGGTCTACCTGGCCATGGGCATTACCGACATGCGTAAATCCATTGACGGTTTGTCGATCCTGGTAAGTGAACGTCTGGAACTTGACCCCTTTTCCGGCCATCTGTTTGTTTTTTGCAATCGAAAACGCAATATGATTAAAATCCTTTATTGGGACAGGAATGGTTTTTGCCTGTGGCACAAAAGGCTGGAGAAACATTTCTTTAAATGGCCAACTTCCAAAGAGGAGATCATGACCATTGAGAAACGTGAACTCACCTGGTGAGTGCGGACAAAAAAAATGATGGAAAAGAAATGTAAAATGGTCCAGAACAGTGAGGGAAAAATAAAGGAGCCCCCTCACGTTCTTTGGCCAGTTCGTCGATGGGAGCTCCTGCCACTATAACCCTAAATGGCAGGAAACATGATACCACTTGATACCCTCACTCGCCAATCGTTATTTTCCCTTCTTTACGCAATAGACCAAAAACTGGCAGAACAAACAAAAGAAGCCGGTTGCCCTATTGCGGGGGGCCGCTGCATTTTTCCAACTATCAGCGCAAGCCTCGAGGTGGCCCTCCTGAACTGCAAGAGGTTTTTGAAATCCGTTTCAGCCTGTGTTGTGGACGTGAAGGCTGTCGCCGCCGAACCACGCCTCCGTCGGTACGATTTTGGGGCCGGCGGGTTTATTGGGCTCCTGTAGTGTTGTTGGTCACCGCACTTCGTCAAGGGAAAAATCCTGCCATCACTCTAGAGCGACTGAAAGGGCTTTGCGACGTATGGCGTTCCACCGTCAACAGGTGGAAAGACTATTTTCTGAAGATTTTTCCC
The DNA here is from genome assembly GCF_000020365.1 of Desulforapulum autotrophicum HRM2. Taxonomy (NCBI): domain Bacteria; kingdom Pseudomonadati; phylum Thermodesulfobacteriota; class Desulfobacteria; order Desulfobacterales; family Desulfobacteraceae; genus Desulforapulum; species Desulforapulum autotrophicum. Next base: position 5,014,911 of record NC_012108.1, read on the forward strand.
AAAGAATGGAGCAGACATCCTCTGTCAGGACACATCATGCTTCAGACATCTGACTGCTTGCTCCACGATTTATTAGCCCGTTTCAGTCAACGAGCATCGTCTCCGGAAGCCGCCCTGACCAGTTGCCTTCAGGAGCTTGCCCTGGGGCCATGACAGCCATAATTGCTGAGGGTGCTATTTCTTAGAAAGAGGTCACGCAGAAGTTGGGCCGATGGCAGGCGGCAATCAATCTGTTAGAAGGAGTCTGTTCCCGGTTTGGCCCCGTTTGCCCCCATGGAGGGGGCCGGAGGAAGCAAACCGAAAGGAGAGACTTCATGGGTAATACTCAAACATCCACCTGGCAGCGCTGGGGTCAGTTCCGGCTTGCTGTTATCGGAGAGCTGTTGTCCTGCCCCCCTGCCACGGGAGACCTGCAGCAGGACATCGCCCGGCTTGCACAAAAAGTTTACCAGCATCCCATCAATGGAAGCCAGAAGATTACTTTTGGAGCGTCGACCATTGAGCGCTGGTATTACAAGGCCAGACATGCCGATGATCCAGTGGCTGTCCTGGGCCGCAAAATCCGATCAGATGCCGGAGTTCGCTGGTCCATGTCCAATGCGCTTTTTAACGCGCTGAAAAATCAATACAAAACCTATCCCCGCTGGACCGTGCAACTGCACTACGACAACCTGAAAGTTCTGGCAAAAGGACAGCCGGAATGGGGCAAGTTGCCCAGCTATAAGACTGTTTTACGCTGCATGCGGGATAACGGCTGGTTGCGCTCCCATGAACCGGCCCAGCCCACTCAAGGGCAAAAATGGGCTTCAGAGCGCCGGGAAAAGAGAGAAATAAGGGGTTTTGAAATCGCCTATGTCCATGGGCTCTGGCATCTGGATTTTCACCATGCAAAAATCCGCATTCTCGATGCCTCTGGCAATTGGTTCCAGCCCATGGCTCTGGCTATCCTTGATGACCATTCCCGCATCTGCTGCCACCTGCAATTTTATCTGGCTGAAACGGCAGAATGTCTGGTCCATGGATTAACCCAGGCATTCATGAAACGAGGACTTCCCAGGGCTTTGATGACTGATAACGGGTCTGCCATGCTGGCGGAGGAAACCACACGGGGGTTAGAACGTCTGGGCATCGTGCATAAAACGACCCTGCCCTATTCACCATATCAAAACGGGAAGCAGGAAGTCTTCTGGAGCCAGCTTGAAGGGCGCCTTTTGGAGCTTTTGCGGAAGAAGAAGGACTTGACGCTTTCCTATCTCAACCAGGCCGGACAAGCCTGGACGGAGCAAGACTACCACCGCAGATGTAATCGGGAAATGAAAGCAACGCCTTTGGATCGTCTCATGAACCATAAAAGCGTTGCCAGAAAGGTTCCTGACAGCGAAACGATGCACCTTGCCTTTACACGCAGGATAACGCGAAAACCAAGACGCAGCGACGCCACAGTGGCCGTCGCCGGCATCCGTTATGAGTTGCCGGTTCGATTTGCCCATATGGAATCGGTGGTTCTACTGGCACCCAGCTGGGATAAAAGCCAGATAATACTGGTTGATGAAAAAACCGATACCCCTCTTGCCCGAATTTTACCCCAGGATAAAACAAGTAATGCATCCGGAAGGCGCCGATTCGTTTCATCTGAAAGCCCCCCTGCTGACCCTGTTGAGACCCATGAACAACCTGCTTTGTTAAAAAAGTGGATGGCTGATTACGCAGCCTCGGGCCTGCCCCCTGCTTACCTTCCCAAGGAGGAGATTTCTATTGAATAACATCGATATCCAAAGCCTGTACGGCCTTAAATATAACCCTTTCTTACCCAATATACCCAAAGAGGCCCTTTATGCTCTGCCGGGATCGGAGATTTTTGAACTCAGGATACGCTCCATGGCAGAGCAGGGAGGCTTCGCCCTGATTACCGGAGAGCCGGGACTCGGCAAAAGCAAAACCCTACATAAAATGGCCTGCAGTCTGGAAAGAATCCCCGATCTAACCGTAGGCGTTATGCAGCGGCCCCAAAGCAAGCTAGGAGATTTTTACAGGGAATTGGGTGAATTGTTTAACGTAGCGCTTTCTCCCGCCAATCGGTATGGCGGGTTCAAGATGCTGCGTGAACGCTGGATACACCACTGCCAAACCACCTTATTTAAACCGGTTCTGCTTATTGATGAGGCTCAGCATGTCTCAGATGAATGTCTGACAGAACTTCGGATACTCCAGAGTCATCAATTTGACTCAAAAAACCTGTTGTTTACCGTTTTATGCGGTGACAACAGACTCCCAGAAAGGTTCCGGTCGCCGGAACTGCTACCCCTTGGAAGCCGAATCGGCCCAAGATTGGTGCTTGAACCCCTGAGCCCAGAGCAGCTTCAGAATTATCTACGATTTGCACTGGACCAGGCGGGAAACAGTCAGTTAATGTCCGATGAATTGATTCGTACCTTGGCCAGTCATGCGGCCAACAATCTCAGGGTGCTCAACCAGATGGCGGCTGAATTACTTAATGCTGCCGCTATAAAGGAATTGCCTGTGATTGACGAATCTTTGTTCTTCCAAATATTCTCACCCAGTAGATCCAGGCCCCGGCAAAATCAGAAAGATCCTTTCTGATTGATGGCTTGCTGATCATCAGGGGAATACCGATTGCCCGGTGAAACGGAAGCAGGCTCTGCTGGGGAGCAACCTGCCGAGGGATAGCCGGGTGCAGGAGGCATTGAATAATGCCCTAAATGATGGGGGAGGAGCGGTTATTGATTGCCGCTCCTCCTCGCATTTTTACCATTATTCAAGCCCTTCTGCCTATGCCTTAGAAAACCCAATACCCATGCGCGTAGCGCATTCATCTTCGGATCCATCATTTTGATTGACCACCAATCCATCGATTTGCGAGTCCGCGCTCACCTGGTTGATGGATGGCCTCAATATTTATCAGAAAGAGGCCCACAATTCCTTGAAATATTCGACACTTTATTGATAATAAAGGTTTAAAATTTCAGCTCTTTATGCTATGTTGTGCGCATGATTATCGAAGCCAACATAGCCTCTGAAAAGGTTAATGAATTACAGAAAATAATCGATTCCTACTTAAGAAAGGAAAAAGAATATTTATCTGAAATCGACATCCTTAATGAACAAATTCGTTGTCTTAAAGACAAACTCTTTGGCCGTAAAAGTGAAAAGAAGCCAGTTGACGACAAACAACTCTCTCTGTTTGATCTACCGGAAGAAAATTTTTCGATAGTAGAAGAGCCTGAAGAGGACGATGAAATTGTTGTTCCAAGCCACAAACGCAAAAAGCGTGGACGCAAGCCCATCCCTGAGGACCTTCCCCGGATAGAGGTTATCCATGATATAGATGAGGCCGAAAAGCTTTGTAAATGCGGTTGTTTGAAAACATGCATTGGAGAAGAAGTATCTGAGCAACTCGATATTGTTCCTTCAAAAATCCAGGTCATTCGCAACGTCCGTCCTAAATATGCCTGTAAAAAGTGTGAAGGGGTTGAAAGCGATGGTCCCACAGTTGCCATTGCACGGCTCCCTGAACAGATTATTCCCAAATGTATTGGAACGCCGGGCCTGATTGCCTTTGTTATAACTGCCAAATTTGTCGATGCTTTACCCTTTTATCGTCAGGAAAAGCAATTTCTGAGAATCGGGGTAAAGATCTCCAGGGCAACCATGTGCAACTGGGCACAAAAAATATGCGAAAGTTGTGAAATACTTTTTGCAATGCTCAAAAACGAAATCCTTTCGGGACCATTAATCCAGATCGACGAGACTCCGGTCCAGGTTCTCAACGAGCCTGGAAAAAAGAACACAACTAAATCCTATATGTGGGTATTTCGAGGAGGGTCCCATGAGCATCCCGGTCTCCTTTTTGAATACCACCCCACCCGTGCAGGTGATGCTGCTGTTGCGTTTTTGCAGGGATATACAGGTGTTGTTCAGACAGATGGGTATTCTGGCTATGGCTTTCTGGATAATGAGTCAAATATCTCTCACATGGGGTGCTGGGCACATGCACGCCGTAAATTCATGGATGTCGTTAAGGCTGGTGGAACAAATAAGAATGGCAAACCCAGAGCTGGTGCTGCCGATCAGGCGCTGAAATACATCCGGAAGCTCTATAGAATTGAAAAAGAAGCTAAACTGATCGAGTTAACCGGTGAAGACCTTGTCCAGGAACGACAGGCAAAGGCCAAACCGGTACTGGATGAATTCAAACGCTGGTTGGATGTCAAAATTGAAGAGGTTCCACCCAAAAGTTTATTGGGAAAAGCTATTGGCTACGCCTTAAATCAGTGGCACAGACTCATTGTATATGTCGAAACGAGTCATGTAACCCCTGACAACAATATGGCTGAAAACAGCATCAGGCCCTTTACGATAGGTCGAAAAAATTGGTTATTTTCGGGAGCACCAGAGGGAGCAACCGCCAGTGCAGGAATCTACAGCCTTATTGAAACTGCCAAAGCAAATGGCCTTGAGCCATATTGGTATCTTCGCTTCCTTTTTGAAAATCTTCCCCAGGCCATGACTGAGGCAGATTATAAAGCCTTGTTGCCACAGTATCTGACACCGTCCCAACTCTCAGGCCCACCTAAAATCTCATAATTTGCCTGTGCTGACAAGGTGCGGTTTATAGAGCGCTTACTTTGAAGATATCAAAGAAGGTCTTTCCTTCTAGCCGCCATCTATTTTTCTTTTGACGTTTAAAATCATCTTCGGCAAAGCCTTCCTGGTCCATTTTATCCTGTACTGATTTAAGTAACCGTTTACCAGCTTTTGTTTCAAAAAAACGAGACCCCTCTTTTAATTCGCGCAAAATTCTTAAGCGATCTTTATATGAACATTTCCGGTAGTCTTCTATTACTGATGAGTCTTTGATTAAAAGATATTGAACAGTAATTGATGCCTCGATAAGTGGCCTTTCCAATATGCTGATTATTTCCGCATTGTCCTTTTCATAATAAATTACGATTTCCTTTAGGAGCTTCCACATTCGAGTTAATAAACCCAAAATCGGAGCATCCTCTAAAGAAAACCCTGTAGGATTTCGTCCAATATTTCGTATTCTGGTTATACAATCATATATTTCAGCCACATCCTTAACGAATGTACCTGTGAAACGGTTTATGTCCTTAAGGGATTTTAAACTTTTCGAAACGTATGCTTCGTCATAGCGGCTTATAATTTCTTGAATTTCATCCATTTGTGTGGTTTCGCTTATTTGTGAACGTTAAGTTAACCGGCTTCAACGAGTCCGTGAGAGCGTAGCGAACGGTGTTAAACGTATGCTTATATTTGTTTTTCTTCAATAATTGTAATATATTTCAATCTCTGATCATCGATTGGCAAAGCGCTATCAATTGTTTCATAGTCATCTTCAGCATTGTCTCTAATATCGTATGTTTTATTTATTAAACGAGTAACATATAATGGTGGTTGTTGTCTTAAAAAGCTCTTGGTGTTATTTTCTTCCTTAACATTTTCAATCAATTTATTTCTTTGTAAGTACTCTAAAGATCGTTCAGGCAAATCTCCAGAAGCGGGTCTGCTTTTAGGGCACAAAATGCAATGCATTGGTTTTAGATCGTTATAAAGAGAGTCGAGATGTTTAATCTTGCGTGGTAAAAAACATTGAACTGACTTTGCAGATAGAATTGACGTACCGTAATGCCTAATACTAGGTTTGCAATTCAAACAGATGGGTTTTGCCCTATGCCTTTTTGCATCCCAATTTGTATAAAGACAGTACAAAGGGATAACTCCATTTATAGCAGCATCTTTGATTAACAAATCTACTTGGTATCCATGTTTGTTTTGATGATATAGGTGCTCATACTTCAAGCTTTGTAGATTTATAATTTTAGCCTGAACTCTCATCCCTAACCTGGACGAGCCAGAACCAAAAAGGGTTGGCCAGTGCGGTTAACCTTATTCATATGAAAATAGTATAAGTCCGGTGAACGAAAACAGGTATACCCTACGCTCATTCTCGCAGCCCGTCCATGGGCTGCTGCGAGGGAAATGGCAGCTCTTTCAGCGTCCATGCTGACCGCTGCCATTTAACCCGCTTCGGGAGATACCTGTTTCCGTTCACCTCTGCTGTCGTATTTTAAAATTTATGGTTCCAGTCAGAAAACTAACCTCGCAGGTTCAAAAAGTTTCTATGATTCCAAATACGTAGTATAATAATTTCCAAAATATGCAGATGTTAAAGGAGGTTAATTATGTTACTGACTGAAAGATATTCCGATCAAATATCTGGCGTTTTGCACTGTTATGACCGCATTATTATTCAAGGTACAATTCCTGGAATCTGCTTTGCTGCTGGGATGACAAGTTATCTCTACATGAAGAAAATCAGAATTTTTGATTATCCAAAATTTGCAGCCCCTTTTAAAGACGAAATTCGAAACAATGCTGAAGACGTTGCTTCAAAGAATGGCCTTGAAATTGAATTTGTTCGCAAAAGAAACGTTCGCAAAGAAAAAATAATTGAAAAGGTCATTAATGAACGTGGTGATCATCCTGGCCTTGTTCATATCCTTTCCGCTATGGAGGCTTGTCCTTCCTATAGACCCTGGCATAATAAAAAAACTGGGAAAACCTACCTGAAAGGAACCCAGGGAAAATGTTTACATTATTATTTTTATTTGATCGATGAAGATTTGGGGCTTTGCTATATCCGGGTCCCTACATGGTGCCCGTTTAGATTACAAATATATTTCAATGGGCATAATGCCCTCAATTCTGCCATGAGAAAAGAAGGTATTCAAAGTGTAATACGGGACAATGCAATTTTTCAAACGGAGTCATTTGAATCTGCTCAAAAATTAAGTAACGATCTAAACATAAAGCACATTCATGAGAAACTCGATGGATTTGCAAGCCTTTATTGTCCGGCTGTCAAGCATTTCCCCTTGAGTTACCATTGGAGTATTATGCAGGTCGAGTATGCGACAGACATTGTTTTTAAACGTCAGGAAGACTTAAAACTGATTTATGAAAATTTAACTAGAACTGCTATTCACTCTGTTAAACCCGAAAATATAGCTACTTTTCTTGGAAAAAAGCTCCATCCATTATATCAAGATGAGGTGGGTAATAACTTTTCGACAAGGATAGAGGGAACATGCGTCAAATTCAAAATGGGTGCAAATTCGATAAAAATGTATGATAAATACGGCATTATTCTCAGAATAGAAACGACCACAAATAATGTCTCTTTCTTTAAACACTACCGTGAGGTAGAACATCGTGATGGAACAACTTCAATGAAATTGGCACCTCTGAAGAAAGGTTTATATAGCCTGGGGCCTTTAACCAGAATACTGTTTAATGCCAACAATCGGTTCCTTAAATTCATCTCAGATATTGTTGATCCAAGTGCTGGGATTAAAAAACTAAAAAAAGTTTCAAAGACCGTTGTCAAGAATGATCGGCCGTTTAGAGGATTCAATTTCTTCAGTGAGGATGACATGAAGATATTACACTCATTAATATCTGGAGAATTTACAATCAGTGGATTTCAAAACAGAAATATTCGATTAAAGCTTGGATCTTACTCAAGCAGCCAAATTTCAAGAATTTTAAAAAGATTGCATACTCACGGTATGATTAAAAAAATAGCCCACACTTACAAATACTATTTGACACGATTTGGCAGTCAGGTAATCACCATGGGAATGAAATTGAAAACCATGGTAATAATTCCTGAATTAGCAAAGAGTTATGATGAAACAGCATGATTTTTTTGCCATAAAAACAAGAAAATCAGAGATAAGAAACTAACCACATACCGCTACTACCTGTAAACCACCACTCCCAGTCAGCACCATTCAGCGATTCTGCATGTCGCGTGAATGAATTAATGAAAAATTTTTTACCTCCATTCTTTTTTAGGTTTAATATCAAAAAATCTGTTATTGATTCTTCACCTAACTGATATCCAAGCGTTCTTGCTTCGCGAAGTCTATTCCAGGCCCACACTGAATTTTTTAATAAGATTTCTTTCATTTAATTTCATTCCAAATATAAAACTATTGAAATCTGCAGTTTATCCGTCAGCATTTCACTTGTTGAAATTAGGTGTCATGTCCTCGAATTTTCAGAGCTTAACTTTTTTCTTCTTTCTTTGCCTGAGGACCATTCCCTATTCCGCATAACGATCTAATAATCATTCGTAATATCATCCACCATCCATAAATACTTCCGATACTGGATGCTGAATTGTCGTCGAGCAAACCGTGAGCCACTTCATTCCTGAGATTTGGGCCTATCGCATCGGTAAATATCGCTTTCATTTCAAATATTGCGTTATGACCGAAGATATTGATTGCTTCTGGCAGATCGATTAATGTACTTAAACCATTTTCATGCTCAATTCCATTCGGATCAACATTGCTAGTATGGGCTCCATTTTCTTTCAGTTTGGCTCTGATCATGTTTTCAAATTGTGGACACAAAAGGTGAATAGCATTAGCAAAATCATATTCAAAACCCAGCAAAAGAGCTTTGGCCGTTAAGCTCTCCCTATTAGAAGGCACAAAAGGAGAGTGATAACAAAGGGCTTTAATGAAATTATGAGTCACTCTGTGCTCCATCAAAATCTGGTTTAATGCAGGCAGTATTTGACCATTACACACAATCTGGATATCGATCATTAAATGCTGTTGGATTTGTCTTTTTATTACAATATTGTTTGCGGTTTTATCCTTGTTGGTTAAATCCATAGCAGGTGTTTTTGCAACGACTCTTCCATCTGAAGACATATGAGTCGAACCAAACAAAGAGCTAATAGGGGATTCTGAAATTGAATTCTCAGCATTTTGTTTTAATGAATTATAGTCAGGTCCACTGTACAAACCAGAAAAATATAATAAGGCTTCTTCTAATGTCTTTTTAGCTGCTACATGGTTCTGAGAGTTTTCAACCATTTCTTTAAGATCAATACCTGGTGTTTTTATTATACCCATTTCACTCAAAGACCCTTCACCAGATTTTGTTAACTTTTGTCTTAGACTTTTTAATTTTGAATCAACACCATAAGCAGCACGGTCTTTAACAGGAACACGCCTATATCCCTGAATTGCGTTTTCATAAAATGAATTTGCAACCATTTGTGAATTAGGGGATCTTTCATCGGCCTCTAGTTCAAAGCACTCTGCAATTAATATAAGGCAGCCAATCCAACCTTGATCATCTTTCGATTGCTTGTATTTTTTTGATGCCAACTCGAGGTAGGACCTAGCACAGTTATAATCAGATTTGCTTTTATATTCTTGTGCCTTCTCAAATAGCTTTGTCGCGATATCAGAGCATTGATCTTTTGCTAATCCTAACTTATCCATTAACTCAGCCAACCAAAGTGTCATAAAGGGACTATCGTTATGTTCGATACTAAAAGCTGAGTATAAATGTGTTTCAATTTCATCTAACGTTTTATAGTCCCTAATTTGAATGCAAATCTGAGACGCTCTTTTCCAGCACTTATCGATACCTATTCGCCACGTTTTTACAACAATAGGGTGCGAGATATATGCTTGAACTGCCATTCGAGCATGTTCTGGATTTTTGGGTTTTCTGCAAAGCCATAGTATATCTGCAATGCGGGCTTTTAACCAATGTTCATCAATTTCTTCAAGAATGTTCTCAAAAAAATTTAGTTCCTCTAAAGTAAAATCATCCGGTATGGCAGATCGCATACCTTCCCGAAAATCTTGAAAAACTGGTTTGAATGGTTCATTAATACTTTTCGTATCAAACATCATGGAACAAGTTCTTGCGAGCAACTCCATAATCTTTGCTTTCGAGTGTTCTTCACTTTTCTCTAACTCACTGGACGCTCTTCCAAAAGCAGATGAAATAGAAGAATATCCATGATTGCTACCTGAAGAAATGATTTCCCTCCAATTGGAACAAACAAAATCATTAGGTTTAAGATCAATTTTTTCCTTTTTTGCCATCCGTATTTCCTTAGGATTTAACATATATCGCTGTAATAAATAATACCCTCTCTAAAATTCAAATTGAAAAAGAACGATAATAATGAGCAGTGCCGGTTAAATAACTAAATCCATTGAAAATACCGAATATTATATGATTGGTAAATTATTTAAGAATGGCCTCGGCTTTAGGCACCTGCTCAATTATTTGGGTTATGAGATTTTTTGCGCTTTATCAATATCTCAATACCCGTCTCTGATTTCCCCTTAGTCGGCAGGTTTCTTTGATTTGCTAACGAAAGACCTGATATTTTCGACATGCTCTAATGTCCGTTTATGGCAAGAATCTATTGCATCGGCCAGCAGTTCAATTCTGTTAGGTTTAAAATAAATCATCAAACTTATTGAACCAGAGGGACCCCTGATTCCTATATTTATAGACTCCCTTCCAGTCATCTTCGTGGGCCTCCAAAGAATATTTTTTAACTGGCGGAAACTCATTTCATTTTCACCAACTTTGAAGCCCTCGTCATATCCGCATTTATTCTGTTCAGTCATCTTGTATTTAAACAGCTCAAAAAAAAGATCATCATTGCTTACAGAGGAATCCAAAACATCAATATCTACTATGCAGGTAATAACCCTGGACTTAATATTAATCGGAAGGGCCAAACCATTTCTCGTATTACAACCTTTTTCACTCTGCACCTCGAATTCAAGCTCATTCTCGATACGTCTAAATAAGTCTATCAAGCCCTCTTTCTCCAACAGTTTTGATACTATATTCTGCACACGTAATGAATGCAGAAACTCTTTCAACTCAGCCTTGAGCTCGTCGTGATTTTCGATTCGCTCAAAACAAAAATACAATTTCTTTTCCTTGGGATCTTCTAATACGAGCGTAGTTAAATTAGAGCTTGCCAAAGCCATCGAACATTCAAAATCATTGTTATAACTGACTTCAAAAACAATCGACTTCTTAAAGGTTTCAATTGCTTTATAAGAAATTATCTTGATGATATCATCGCTATTTTCATCAAGCGGCTGGCTATAGTGAAACGAGACCAAAATCCCGGATTCAATATTGGCTATGACGAGCTCATCATCATCAAGCTTTTTATACTCATCAGGGATTGACAAAGCGGCAACAAGTTCTTCATTAAATTCACCAGCTACCGAAACAAATGATGTGTAAGGTTTTATTCCGGTAACTACAACATCTTCTGTGTCATGGATATAGACAGGAGCCATCAAAGGTGATGAAAGCATGCTGATCCAGCTGCCTTCCTCGACTACAAAACTTTCCAGCAACGTAGAGCATAAAAATTCACGCACATTTTCATAATTAAACCGGCTTGTTTTATTGATCACATGGAATTCAAGAATAGAAATTGGTGCAGTTACAAGGTCGTGCGGTGCCTTCAGAGTGCATGGCATAAACAAGTTCGAAGCAGAAACAAACCATTCACGAGCGAATATTATCACCTCTTCATTTTCAATTTTCCAGCTTATTCCAGATCTCTCAACTTTATAGCCATCCTCTCTTAGCTTCCCATTAAAGACCTCTATACACTCTTTTATGGCCGCCGGTTCCCTGTCAGGCATTCTTACAGGCAACGCTCTGAACGAAAATCTTTTTACCGAATGAAGTTGAGCTAATCCTGAAAACCACCTATTCAATAGGTTCTGGTTCTCTCGAATCTCATTCCACAAGTCTCTATCATTCCATACCTTAAGTTCCGGGTACCCTTCTCGTTCATAATCACCATTCACATAGTTAGCTTTTGCAGGAGTGGTCATATCTGCATTTGTGACCAACAATCCTTTATCGTATCTAAGGCGGCCAGTTGTAGACCAAAGCTCATCGAGATCATGCCGATCAAGATTTGATTTATAAGGGTTTTCAGTATGCCGACATTGTGTGACGTGTTTTTTACCATCTGGAGTGATGGTATGGATATCTCTGCTCTGATCACCCGGCCCGTCCGTTATGTCACCGCGAGTATGGTTATGGTTTTCTATGAGGATCTGCTCAATTAGCTCCGGAAAGTCAGAAGCCGGTAGCTGCGCCATCAAATCAGTTAATGCATCTCGATGTGGCAGTAAGGATCTGGAAGGTGTTTCAGATTCCGTGACTGGATGTCCCGATCGAAGGTTTTGTATTTCTTGAAGTTCCTCATTAAAGTCGTATTCGTGAGGAATGTTATGATAATAGATCTTTGTAAGATGCTGAACAATTCTTAGCGCACACATATAGACACCTATCAATCACCTTCTAACTGAAGTTCACACAGACAGCACTTTTCCCATTTGACAGCCACGGCCTTTTCCAGGATTGAATGGATTGAAGGAGGGACAACCGGCGGGTCTTGGGAGGTAAGTTTTCTCGCGATGTATCTTGCTACCAACGGCTTACCTGAATATCCATGCAGACCCATATCCTTTCTCGCATCCGCCGTAAGCTTTTCGACACCTGGAATCTCAGGAGCAAGGTCCGTTTCCCATTTATGCGGAAAACAGGCCACATTATCACGAATCATTATAGCATCAGGAGGATCAGTAGGTTCCCCTATCAGCCCAAGCAGCTCTACCGATTTGTCCACTATATTTTTATCCCCGTTGCCTCTGTCATAATCAAACAGTATGAAACACGGAATTCCAAGCTCATTGAAGATTCGGTAAAGCCGGTCCATAGATCCTTTGCCACCGGAATCTACTACACTGATATTCAATGCGTCCAGCTGGTGACCAGACGCCTCAGCGTATATGGGAAGGGAATATTGCTCAGTCGCCCCTTCGACAAGGATGATACTTTTCGCAAAAAAACCCTCACTGCGGTTAGGATGATAGGCATGCGAATACAATTCGCGCATGGATTCAGCAGTGGCGTCCTTTCCATGCCTGGCCTTTAGATCCTCAATCATTACCCACATCGGTAGTTGCCAGACCTTGCTCTTGACCGTTTTTTTGCCATCTATTTCCTCCTGGGTCGACTCGACCCTGATAACCTCATCAAAATAGGCCACATCCAACAGCAAAGAAGAATGCGTTGAAAAGAGAACTTGGTCATCCTTATCAGCAATGCCCCTAAAAACCTTTCGGATGTTACGCTGAGCCTGTGGATGCATGTACAGCTCGGGTTCTTCGACAGCAAAGATCATAGGCTTTTTTTTCTGTTCGCCGGCCCCAGTGACCAATTCGGAATAACAGCGCAGTATCGAAAAGATTATCGCTCTTTGAAGACCGTGTCCTTTATTGGTGACCATATTCCGGAATCCATCATCCGCGAATAGCTGGGGAGTCGTCAACAGCGTCTCGACAGAAGGGGATTGGAATTCGATCTCCAGATCACAGGACATATACTCTTTCAAGACATCGTTCAGCTTCTTTTCTGTCTCGACGATGCTTTCCAACCTCTCAGCCCCTCCGATCCGGTTCAGACGTTTTTGGAGACCTTCCAGCGTTGTCTCAAGCTCAGCCTTTTGCTGAGCCGTTACGCTTTCCAGGACAGCATAGAGGAGCTTCCCGAAAGGATTGGTCTTGGTAACCTTAGCCTCATCGGTTATATCTCTGACAGCAGGGACAAAGATGAAATGCGGCAGGGTCCCTTTCAGGACTCCGGCATAACCTTGCGGGTTGTCGTTCCACACATCTTCGAAATCATCGTCTGTAAGATGAGCCTCAATAAATTCTTTCACCTTTTCTTTCCACACTCCAACCGCAGGCTTGCTCGTGCCAGTGTAACCAAGAAAATCGGCATCGCCAACTTTCAGGTCATCTTTATTTTTCCACCATTCAGTGATGTTTTTTCCGTTGATTTGGCCTTCCTGCAACCAAACATACTTTGGCATCGGCTTGCAAAAATGCTGGCTGATGACAGGTTTCCCATCGCCTGGAGAAGCGCCTTCTTCCTCAGGTTCCTCGATTTTCCAAGTAGCCGACCGTGCAATATGGAAGGTATCGTCAGGTCTTAAGAACGGCTTCAATTTTTCGTCCTCTTTCTCAGCGTCGGACAATTCATTAAAAACGGCCTCGATCCATATCTGCAGTTCAGAATCGCCATTCCAGAATGTTTCTTCATCGACTTTTGTAGTGGAGGGATTGAACAGAAGATCTAATGCCCTGATGATTGATGATTTGCCGGCATTATTTGCTCCAACGAGGGCCTGCATTGAATCTATATTGATGCGTACGTCTTTGCAGGAACGATAATTCTTGATGTAAACCCATTTGAGCTTCATGATTTGGGTCTCCTTATCTTCTCAGTCCTTATTCTAAATTAGTTCTTTAAAACGTTAAGTTAAGCAGCCTCCACGAGACCAAAAAAATCATGAGGTCTGTCTTCAACTTATTTGTTGGTCGAACCCGATTTGCCGGGTGAGACTGGCACGATATTTTCCCTTGGTGTAAAGTAACTTTTTGCCTCTCCCGTCCGCCCGTAGGGCTTCGTCCAGCCTTGAACATCTACGGCTTGCCCGTTAGCATGTTCGTTGTTAGAATTTTTTCAGACTAAGAGTCAAAAACATATAATGTTTATATTTCAACCCCTTGTGTCCGCACAACTGACAAATGTCTTTTTTCGAATATTCAATTTCGATTTCATTTGTGAAGGACCAATCGGAATAAGTAATTTTTTCATCATCCATAAAGGTAACCGTAAAATTTTAAAATATCAGTTCAATATTTGATCTTTATACTTTTCTGGAGGTGGATATTTTAAGCAGAATTCATTAATTAGCTTTTTATGCTCGGTTTCATCTTCATTTTCCCAAAGTGACTCAAGATATTGAGATTCTTCCTCTATCCATTCCAAAAAATTCAGATATTCTTGTGAGAAATACACCCAAGCCCATTTGTCTGGCGAGTTTGAGTCATAATATTTAGTTTTTCTAACAAGGCGAAAATACTTTCCTGCTACTTGGTACCATATTCCTCTTAATTGCTTTCCAAATTCTGATGTTAACCAGACATCAAAACAAAAATCTGAATCATCCCTCCTTGCAATTTCAAGAAATCTATCAAGGGATTTCAAAATTTCGTAAATATTTTCATTTGTAACTAACTTTGAACTTGTTAACACTTCGATTGCACCATCATCAGCCCAGAATAAATCAAGTCTTTTTATGTGGGTTAAATTGTTTGGTTTTCGTGATGGTTTTGATTTTCGCAGCTTTTTTAATTTTTTATAAATTTTAATTGCTCTCGGTGCATAAACAGTTTCTATAGCATATTGGAGTCGCGGAATAAGGTCAGAATCAGTTTTGTTGCTTTTTCCTAAATTGAAATCTTGAAACGTTAGTACATAATTATGAAACGAGTCTTCACCACCTTTAGAAACCGGATGAAGGTGGTCAATAACCATTTCTTCACGCTTTATCGGCCTGCCTGTATAAAAGCAGATACCTTTATATGCAAGGAAAACAGCCTCTCTCACCATTGGATTGCTAATAGATATCTGCATTATTTTTTAAAGAATTGTTTACCATATTTTTTTTGTTGCTAAAGCCGCTAATCAACCGCACGGCGTTTAGCTTCAGTAACCTTTAAATTTTCATACTTCTCTTCAAGTTCATTTATCAGGTTCTTGGTCATGCCGAGCGCATGATTAAAGGCTTCTGGATCTCCGTTTATCCCAGCCACGATATTATCTTTTATGGCTTCTAAAAAGCGGATATTTGTGAAGGTATTATCTTGAGCTTCAAGTATCTGTTCAGTCATATTCCAATCAGGATGATCTTTCAAAGGACAGGTTACAGGAAATTCTCTGCCGGTATTAGATTCGATTTGATCTCCGACAAGCTTGCATGACCGCCACTCCGGACACCGATGACCACATTTTTTTAACTCCCATATTTTCAAGTCAACAACGCCCCCTTTTTACTTTTGTTTTTTCCCAACTAAAAGCGTTTTATCAATAGTCCCGCCTCAGACGAGCCCATGATGTTTATACTTGATGCAATCTTTCTGAAAAACTGAACCGGTCGTTCCGTGAGGCGGGATTAGTGATAAAATGTTGTTGAACAATGCCGCGGATCTGGGCCAGAAGTTCTTATTTCAACTATGGGGTTTATATCGCCTGTCTTCTGACTGCGCAAGGGTAATATGATGTTTTTTTTGAGGAAATGTCTTAAATTGTTACCTGTTGTTTGTCGCATATTATTTTGCTTTGATATGAAGGCCAAACCAGGAACAATGCTGCCTGTTTTTAAACGCACCTCACCGGGATGGCCTGCTGCCATTTTACTTGCCGTAAATTGTTTCAAATTAAAGATTATATTCAAGAGGTATCCCAGGCAACCTCCTTTCGAGAGGGTAAAATATAGTCAACATACTCCGGTAATAATTCATAAAGCCTTACCAGGCGTCCTTTACCGCATTTAGGACATTTCCTGATATTAACACCGGTGAGTCTTTGCATCATTTCTTCCAGGGATTCCTCATCAAGACTGGGATCAGCTTTGTCTTCCGTACCATTCTGGGCCAACTGACTTATCAGGAGTATGTTCTGTGCCTTATACCGGGGGGACAAAAATCCAAAGTGCCGGATTTTTTTGAATCCTTTGGGCAGAACATGGAGCAGGAATCTTCTGATGAATTCAACTGCATCAAGGGTCATTTCTTTGAGGGCATTGTTCTGTGCCCGATCTTTCCAGGTAAACACGACTTTGTCATTTTCAAAGGATTTAATTCTGTGATTGGAAATGGCCACACGATGCGTATATCTGCCCAGGTACTCAAGAACTTTCCCAGGGCCTGAGCAGGGGGATTTGGCATAGCCGGACCATTTCTTTTTCCGGATGGTTTTGATCAGGCTGTTGAATCCGGCTGATGTTCCATATTTATCAGTATTGCCAGGAAACTTGAGCTCTCCGGCTTCGTATAATTCCTTTAGGCCTTTGATATAGATCCCCTTGAATGCATTAACCAGGGATCGCGTTTTAAAAAGGTAGTTTTTTTGGAAGGTGTCCAGGTTGTTCGGTCGTCTGACAGTACGCCGCCGGGTACAAGGCAATGAAGATGAAAATGATCCAGAATGGTCTGGCTCCAGGTGTGAAGCACGCCGATAAATCCTGGCCTGCCCTGGAGCCGCCATTGGGGATCGGCGGCAAATTGTTTAATGGTCAGATTAACCGAGGAGAACAAAAGATCCAACAAAGGTCTCATATTGCACAGAATGACCGGGTTCAGATCGTGGGGCAGCGTGAATACAAGGTGGTAATAGGTGGCCGGCAAGAGTTCTGATTGACGGTTCATCAGCCAGCGTTCTTTGGTCATGGTCTGGCACTTGGGACAATGCCTGTTCCGGCAGGAATTATAGGCGTTTTGATGGTGATCGCAGTTGGAACAAAAATCAATATGGCCTCCCAGGGCCGCTGTCCGACAGACGATAATCCGGTTCATTACTTTTATCTGTTCGTGTGAGGCGTTGAATTTTTCCAGAAAGAGATGCCCTGCCTGCCTGAAGATATCTGCTATTTCGTGTTTGGGTCTGCTGCTTTGATCGCAGCGCTCAGCGATCATTGGAGCACCGCATCGGCAGGACTGACGACTTTGGATATGGCATCATTACTGATGTGAATATAACGGGCGGTTGTCCTGATGGATTTATGGCCGAACATCTTCTGAAGGATGACTGTCTGAGTGCCCTGTTCCAGTAAATGGGTTGCGAAGCAGTGGCTTTGAAAATCCAAACGTTTGGATTTTCTCAGCCACTGTTTTGCAAGCCATCTGCTACAGGCAAATTATGATATTCGTACCATTCAGGAACTTTTAGGGCACAGTGATGTTCGAACCACAATGATTTATACCCATACCGTCCATTCAAGAACCATTAAGGAAACAAAAAGCCCCTTGGATTTATAGAGCAGGTTCTATAGCTCCGCCCCGTGGGTTACATTTTTCGCAGGTATAGACAATTGAAATTTAATCCATTTTATTGACACATTACTTCTTATATAAGGATGAAAAAAAAAGCAATCAGGGAAAAACCCAATTTTTAAAAAATAATTTTTCTCTGAACGGCTTTCCATGGAAAACGGTGGGATAAGCTACCGGATGTTGCCCTGTCCGTAATGAAAAGATATCTTGTCTGCAGATCGTCACCATCCAAATATTTGCAAATCACGGTCATGGAGTCGGTTTGTCAAAAGCATGAGGAATGGCGGCTAACACCTCGGTAAGTGCCCGTGGGATCTGGTGTATCACCTCAACGATGGACGAGGCTGGGGTGGGGTTGGCATAAAATCCGGCAAGGCGGTTTGTCTTTGCTGCAATTTCAGCGGCCAAGGGAATGGCCATGCCACTTGCCACCAGGGCCGTTACAATGCCCGTGAGGGTATCCCCGGTCCCGCCCATGGCCTCCATGGCCTCAACGGCCGGGAAGTCCACGGTTGATAGAATGCCCGCCCCATTGGCCACATGGTCAATTTTTCCCTTTACAAGGAGATGGGTTGCACCGTTATTGTGGAGATAGGCCCGCTGGATGAGGTCTTCGGCCCTGTTTTCGTCATGGAGAATGAACCCCCGGGTATAAAAGGGATGGGGGGCGGTCTCATCGGCAAGAAAGGCAAGCTCTCCTGCATCCGGGGTAAAGAGATCATAAAAACCGGCCTGGCCACTCATTTTGGCCGCATACATGAAACCGGCATCGGCAATCATCAACGGTTTTTTCGCCATGGCTTCCACGGCAAAAACAATCCGGTTGTGCCAGTCCACGTCGGGCTGAAGATAGTGAAAGGCCAGGGTGTGAATCGCCATGGCCGGAAGGTGCTCCACAAGATGGCTGTAGAGCCTTCGGCTGCCCTTGCCAAGCCCGATATCCCCCACCAGAAATCCTGTGACCTCGCAATCATCCAGGACTTCGCAGGCCTTGAGGACCGCAGCCACTAGGGCCGGGGTTCCCCGGTTAACGGCCACATCAAGGCCTTGAATTTCAAGGGTATCCCCCTTTAACCTCACCTCGCCTGACACCAGGGGAAAGGAGTCATCGGGAACGGTTCCAACTATGGCAAGCATTGTCGCTCGATCTCCTCAAGGGCAAGTTTCAGGGCATAGCCGCACAGGGTATGGCCCATGATGCCGGGTCTGGGGGTATTGCTGAGGGTCTGGCCCACCATGAGACCGGCAAGGTAGGGAACGTCCGGGCATCCACCCCCGGAAACATTGACGATGACAAGCGTCTCCTTGTCCACGGTGAGTTTCATGTTGGCGGCCCTGACCATGAGATACCGACCAAAATCCTTGGTATGGAATAGATCCACCGGTTTTAAAAGCGGATCATTCACCGGAACCACTTCAAGGGGAGGAATCCCCGCATCCGTGAGCAGGCGCGTAAGATGGAGTTCTTCCATCAGCGGGAACTCAATGACAAGATCGCATCCGCTCTGGATTCCCGGCGGCGGCCCCATTACCCGGATGGGCCATCCCCCGTTCTTTAACACCCGTTCGGCCTGGATCACCTCGCTCGTGTTCTCAAACACAAGTATCCCCAGTATCCCCAGATCATCCCGGTCCTGTGGCGACTCCTGCCGTTTAAACCGATTGAGAAAACGGCGAATCAACATGGCAGGTACATTCCGGCTCGTCCCATCTTTATCCCATCAGTCCCTGGCAAGCGAGATGGTGTATTCCTCCCCATCCTGGGCGATATCCACAACCTTACATCCCTGGCTTACGGCGGCCCTTGAGACATTTTCCTTTGAAGCTTCGCTGTCCACCAGGACTTTGATTTCCTTTTCTGATCCGCCCTTGATTTCATCCATGGTCATCAGGACCGGTTGGGGACACGAAAGCCCCCTGGCATCTATGGTAACACTCATCGTAACTCTCCTCTTAACGCTTCTGGTTAACGCTTCTGGACTTTTTTACCCATGAAAAAACCGATAAAAAGACAAATCGCCAACCCTATAAACACGCCTGCAATGCCGTGGGGGCCGACGCCCTTGGGTGAACTTGCAAGTCCGAAATTGTGGGCAACAGCAGCTCCTGCAATCATGCCAAACACAAACACGGCCGCATCCCCGTCGCCTTCACCTGCAAGGAAAAGCTGACGTCCGGGACATCCGCCTGCAAGGGCAAAGGCAAGCCCTGCAACCAGCATGCCGGCAAAGTTCCAGATGTGCATTGTGTGGGCCACGGGTTGACCCTCAAAACCCGGATGAAACTGACCGACAACAAGGTTGGTTCCCAGGGCGAATACAAGCAAGGCCATGAACCCGGAGAACAGATGCACCTGCTTGAACAGAATCAGGTCCCGGAGGGCTCCCATGGTGCAGAACCGGCTTCTCTGGGCAATAAATCCAACCACCAGGGCAATACCAAGGGAGATCAAAAGGGGTGCATGCATGGCACCCGGTCCCTTGAGGCTGTAAAAGAGTACTCCGGTTTTGGCCTGGCCCTCCACAAAGGGATAGATGATCATGAGGACAAGCAGGCCGACCATGACAAGGGGCAGGGTGAAGCCTGCGGCCCTGGGGCTTGGCTGGGTCCGTCCAAGGGTGTAGCCGTTTTTCAGGAACTGCACCCCGATCCAGATACCGGCAGCAAGGCCCAGAAGACCGACAACCGCGTTCCAGTCTCCACCGGCAATGCGAAGCACGGCCCGCCAGGGACATCCCAGGAATACCAGAGCGCCGATCATGGCGATCATGCCAAGGATAAACCGTACAACGGGCGCTGACCCGCACCTTGGCCGAAATTCGTTAAAGCTGAGGGCCGCAACCAGGGAACCCAGGACAAACCCGATGATTTCAGGACGGATATATTGAACCACCCCTGCCCTGTGAAACCCCATGGCCCCTGCGATATCACGCTCAAAACAGGCCACACAGATACCCATGTTCCCAGGATTTCCAAATTTTTGCAGCAAGGCTGCTGCAATGCCGATAAAGGCGCCAACACCGATGATTCCCCACCGGGTGGCAAAAACATTTTTAACCATTTCCAGATCACCTCCAACTATGGATTAAAAGACAAAATCGCTTGTTTTGACTCATGACTCATTTACAATCAGGTTAATGGCACATTTTTTCTGTAAACTCTAATTGATATTTGTGATCAAAGACACAAGGCAAATAGAAATACTCTATAACCTCGAGAATGGGTTGACATTCATTTCCCGGTTGCTGTAACTTTAAATTCATCAAAAGGAGGTATCCCAATGGGAAATGATGAGAAAAAGACTTTTGCACGATTGATGCAGTATGCGGGCATCACCATCAACGGAGATCGCCCCTTTGATCCAAGAATACACAACGACGGATTTTACCGCAGGGTCCTGACACAGCAGAACCTGGGGCTGGGCGAATCCTACATGGAAAAATGGTGGGACTGCACGGCCCTTGACCAGTTCATCACAAAGATCCTGCAGACAAACCTTCGGGAGCATTTAAAAAAAGACTGGGCCACGGCTCTGCAAGTACTCAAAGCTGCGGCATTCAATCTCCAGCGCCCGGGGCTGGCATTCAGGGTTGGCGAAATCCACTACGACATCGGCAATGACCTCTATGAGCGAATGCTCGACAAAAGAATGCAGTACTCCTGCGGCTATTATAAGGATGCGGATACCCTTGAAGAGGCCCAGCGGGCAAAGCTTGACCTTATCTGCAGGAAGCTTGCCCTTGAGCCGGGAATGGAGGTCATTGAACTGGGCTGCGGATTTGGCGGGTTTGCACGATTTGCAGCCGAAAATTACAGGGTCAAGGTAACCGGCTACACCGTTTCAAAGGAACAGGCAAAATTTGCAAGGCAATACTGCAAGGACCTGCCCATTACCATCCACCTGGAAGATTACCGCAAGGCCACAGGAAGTTTTGACCGGGTCGTCTCCATTGGTCTGATGGAGCATGTGGGGTGCAAAAACTACCGAACCTATATGAAGCTTGCCAACCAGCTGGTCAAGGCGGACGGCATCGTCTTTATCCACACCATTGGCAGCAACGTGAGCAACATCACCTGCAATCCATGGACTACAAAGTACATTTTTCCAAACGGCATGCTGCCGTCCATGGCCCAGCTGTCAAAGGCCATGGAAGGCCTTTTTGTCATGGAGGACTGGCATAACTTCGGCGAAGATTACGACAAAACACTGATGGCCTGGCACGACAACTTTGTCCGCACCTGGCCTGAACTCAAACAAAACTACTCGGACGCTTTTTACCGCATGTGGAAATACTACCTGCTGAGCTCGGCAGGCGGCTTTCGCGCAAGAAGCATGCAGGTGTGGCAAATGGTCCTGACCAAGCCGGGCAGGCCCTGCCCAGACACCCGGATTTCCTAAGGAGCAGCCGTGATCCACGCTGAAGTCATTGTAGTGGGCGCAGGCCCTGCCGGAACAGCTGCAGCCTTTGAACTTAAACAACGGTCTGTCCACACCTTGATCCTAGAAAAAGCCCTATTCCCAAGGACCAAGGTGTGTGCCGGCTGGATCACCCCCAGGGTGCTTGACCTTCTGGATCTTTCACCCCAGGGCTACCCCCACACCATCGCAGGGTTTGACCGGCTTTTTTTCCATCTCTTGGGACGAACCATGGCCGTCAAGACCCACCAGTATGCCATCCGTCGCTACGAATTTGACCACTGGATGGTAAAAAGAAGCGGGGTAAAAGTATACCCCCACCGGGTGAAACAAATAACCCGAAAAAACGGGCAATACACCATTGACGATACATTCACCTGTAATTATCTCATCGGTGCAGGCGGTACCCACTGCCCGGTCCAGAAAACCTTTTTCAACAACGACCACCCCAGATCAAAAAAAGGCCTGATCACAGCCGTTGAAGCCGAGTACCGCTGCAACACCCGTGACAGACGATGCCATATCTGGTTTTTCCACGACAGGGTCCCGGGCTACGCCTGGTACCTGCCCAAGCAGGGTGGGTACGTGAACGTGGGCATTGGCGGAAAAGCGGTCAAACTCAAACACCAGGGCCGGACCATCATGGACCACTGGCAAAGTTTCACAAAAACCCTGCTGGACCTTTCGATCTTGCCCTATGCCCCGCCCCATCCCAGGGGCCACACCTATTTTCTCAGGCAGTCCCGACTGTATCCCAGAATCGGAAACGCCCTTGTGACAGGGGATGCAGCAGGACTTGCCACCCTGGACATGGGCGAGGGCATTGCGGCAGCCATTGAAAGCGGCATGGGTGCTGCAGCAGCTATCACGGACAATGCCCCACCCTCGTTCCATCACCTGCCAAAATTAAGCATCTGGGGAATGGTATAACCCGAACGAGTTCCCAGAATGTATTATTGTCGAAGCAAGAGAATCCTGATATAGGGAAGGAATTTATGCCTGACCCGAACAAAGGAGAACGATGAAAATACGAAAACCCACCACAGAAAACTTCAGCAAGGTATCGGGCCTGCTCAGTTCCGCCTTTCCCAAAAGCCAATTTGAAAAAAAACTGGTGGAAAATTTCCATGCAAACCAGACACCCATCCATGAATGGGTCTGCATCCATGTGAACAAGGTCATTGCCTATATTGCCTTTTCAAACGCCTACAAGGGTGAGCAAATATGCGGCCTTCACCTTGCCCCCCTTGCCGTGGCCCCTGAATTTCAGCGCCAGGGAATCGGCAGCGAGCTTGTCAAATTTGCCCTGCGCCAGAAACAGATCAAAGAAAGCCCCCTTTTTGTCCTTGGCAATCCCGAATTTTACCAACGGTTCGGGTTCAGGCAGTGTGCCACGCCCCTGTGCCCCTTTGACAAAAACAACCGCCACTTTCTGTCCCTTGGCAACACAACCACGGACGCGTTCACGGTCGGGTACGAGCCCGAGTTCACAAACAGCTGAGATCCTGCCACCAGACGTTCATGCTCTCAAGGCCCCCTGAAATATTGGTGTTGTTCACAAGGGTTCCGGCAAACCGGTAACCGGCCCTGGAAAAGGCGATGTTCATGCCGTGGGAGGTTGCCCTGGCAATGGTGTAGGCCGTTTGTACACCCATGTCAGCGACAGCCCTGCCCATGGTATCCAGGAGCAGGTCCGCAAGGCCCTGGCCACGGACGTGGGGAAGGGTTGCAAAATCAGTCATCTCGGCATTCAACGCCGTCATATCCGTCTCGGCCGATGACAGGGCCACAAGTTCAGCGCCCTGGAAAACGCCAAAGTAGTGCACATGGGATTCCATGGTCTCTTTGATGAAATCAGGATCAAAAATAGGAAAGGGGTAGGAATCAAAAACCTGACTGTACAGTTCGGCCATGGTTTCGGCATGGGTTGTTTCCATGGGTTGGACCTGGAACCCCGGGGCAGGCTTTCTATCATCATCGGCTTTTAACCGGGCCAGATCAAGGACCTGGGCAATGGTTTGTCCGTTATCGACCACGGCCCGGTCCCGGGTCAGAAATTTACCCATGAACAGGCCGTCCTCATCTGCATTAAAAAGCCCCTTTACCCTTGCCTCCACCGTGTAATCATCCCCAAGGAAAATCTCTTCCATAGATGCCGGAACCTTGGCAAAGATCTTGGAATAGTCCTCCTCCTTTGCCAGGTCGTCCAGGGTGTCAATGATCTGCTCCCTGTCATCCGGGTTGAGTTTCATGAGGTAAACTCGGTCATTTTGTTTGCCGTGCTGGACAAGGGAACTGCCCAGGGTATCCATGCGATCCGGGTTCATTATTTTGCTGAATTCTCCATTTTTTTTATTACTGCCGCATAGGGCAAGGTACCGCCAAAGATATCCAGGGCACTGCCGATGGTGAAATCCACCCGGCCCTGGCCCAGGCGTTCCACCGTGTCAATGTCCGCCATGGTGCTGACGCCACCGGCATAGGTGACGGGTATGGGAGCGTGTTTACCAAGCAGTTCCACAAGTTCGGTCTGGATGCCCCGCATCCTTCCCTCCACATCCACCCCATGGACAAGAAATTCGTCACAGAAGCCGGACAGGCGGGCCAGGGTTTCGGGATTGACGGTTACATCGGTAAAGGTCTGCCAGCGATCGGTTACGATCCAGAAATCGTCCCCGCGTTTTCTGCAGCTCAGATCCAGCACCAGCCGTTCTTTTCCAACGGTTTTCACAAGCAGTTTTAATCGCTCCATGTCCACCTTGCCCGCTGAAAACACATAGGAGGTGACGATGACATGGCTTGCACCGGCATCGAGGAATCGAAGGGCATTGTCAGGCGTAATGCCTCCTCCGGCCTGGAGCCCGCCCGGATAGGCTGACACGGCATCAATCATTGCTTCCTGGTTTCCAGGTCCAAGGGCAATCACATGACCGCCTGTCAGGTTGTCCAGCTTGTAAATCTCCGCATAGTCCCGTGAAGATTTTATACTCTCAAAATTGGTGACAGGCGCTTTTCCCTTTTTGCGGGTCAGGGTCCCCCCCACAATCTGAACCACCTTACCGTTACGCAAATCAATACATGGCCTGAACCTCATTTTTTTGCCTCCCTTCATGAAAATCCTTGAAACTGCCCTGGAACAAACAGAGAAACGTCCCATACCAACGTTTTACCTGCGATCCCGGCAAATCCGGTTTTTTTTGATTTGGTGGACAGCTTACCACTATTTGTTTTTTCATGGCAAGGTCATTGACACAGCCAAAGAAAAAACCAATAATTCCAGTCACAGCCTAACATAAGGAGAAAGGCATGAACATTGAAACCATTTCCATCCCCGTCAATGACGATGAATCCGTCTCCGGCATACTTGCCACCCCCGTCACCGCCAATGCCAACACCCGAACGGGCCTTGTCTTTGCCCACGGCATGGCCAATGACATGAACCACCCCACCATTAAAGATGTGGCTGAGGGGCTTACGGCCCAGGGATTCACAACCCTGAGGTTTAATTTCCCCTACCGGGAAAAGGGACGGCGCTCTGCCGATCCCGAACATAAACTGATCCAAGCCTGGAAAAGTGCCGTTGATTTTCTTGCACAAAAAACAGACAACTCACTTACCACCCTGGTTGCCGTTGGCAAATCATTAGGCGCCAGAATCGCCTCAACGGCTGCGGCAAACGGCGATATTCATCCCGATCGCCTGATATTTCTCGGCTATCCCCTCCACGCCCCGGGCAGAAAGGACAGCCCCAGGGATGCCCACCTCTACAACATCAAAACCCCCATGCTTTTTTTTGAAGGCACAAGGGATCCGTTCTGCGACCTCGACCTGCTGGCCACTGTTTTAGAACGCCTCTGTGCTCCCAGGGCACTTGAAATCATTGAAGGAGGCGATCACTCGTTCATTCTGCCCAAATCAGATCCAAGGACAGACAGGGATGTGCACGACCAGGTGATCAGAAAATGTGTGGAATGGCTCCACAGTCAGGGATAGACAAAATAGATTAAATTACCTGGAAACCCGTGTTGTGCCATCGGCAGCCGTAATAACCCTCACCCTGTCCCCGGCCAGTATCGCGACATCGGCTTCCTGGACCACAACAATGGTCTGACCGTTGTCTTTGTTCACCACGATTTCAAGGCCCTGTTTCCGGGTGATTCCTTCTTCTGCAACGGCTCCTGCTGCAGCTCCGGCAAGGGCACCAATAACAGTGGCCACTGTTCTGCCACTGCCGCCGCCTACAGTACTGCCCAGGACACCACCGGTCACAGCACCTGCAGCACCGCCAATGGGGGTTTTTGTGCCTTCGATCAGCACTTCCCTTACAGATTCAACGGTTCCGGTTTCAACGGTCTGGACCTGCCTTGCCTGGTCCCGGGAATAAACTTGACCGGATCTACTGGAGGCACACCCGGTTAAACAGAGTGCAACGACTGCTGCGAAAAAAATCAATGCCTGGCTAAATTTCAATGTTCTCTGCGATGTTTTCATAAAAAACTCCTTTTCCTGTAATATCAGCCTTCATCTTTTATGTATTGTACATCACCTTTATCCCCTGTTCAACACAATAAGGGTTTACACCGTATCCACCTTTGATTTGTCGTTGATTTTACAGCCAATTTGTGAAACCCTATGCCCATACCATAACGATCCTTCCTTATTTTTTGCCTTGACACAATAAACGTTGAGGCCATCCGTCCCCATTCATCCAGGCAATGGGTTCTGAAAAATGTCAGCCTGAAAGAATCAGACGGATAAGGAGTAGAGATGACCGACATCAAAGATTGCATTGTATTGATTGTGGATGATAGCAGCTTAAATATTGATCTTCTGGTTGCAACCCTGGGAACTGACTTTAACATCAACATTGCCATGGATGGTAACGCGGCGCTGAAAAGCGTAGCAGATGATCCGCCGGATTTAATCCTGCTTGATATTTTGATGCCGGGAATGGACGGCTATGGGGTGTGCACAAAGTTAAAACAAAGTCCGGCAACGGCTAAGATTCCCATTATTTTTTTAACGGGCCTGAACGACCACCAGAACGAATCCCGGGGTCTGGCCCTTGGGGCCGCGGACTATATCCACAAGCCCTTCAACCCCATGCTTGTCAAGGCAAGGGTTAAAAACCACCTTGCCCTTAAAATGCACCAGGACCGCCTGGAAAATCTGGTCAAAAAGAGAACCCGTCAGATCGAGCTGACCCAGGAAATGGCCTTTAAAGCCATTGGGACACTGGTTGAATGCAAGGACCCGGAAACAGGCGGCCACATCAGAAGAACCCAGAACTATGTCAAACTGCTGGCAAACAGTTTGAAAAGCCATCCAGCCTATGCCAATTTTTTTACAGATGAAACCGTTGATCTTTTATACATGTCAGCCCCCCTGCATGACATCGGCAAAATCGGGGTTCCCGATGTCATCCTCCTTAAGCCGACAAAACTTCTGAAAAGTGAGTTTGAAACCATCAAGCGACATACCACATACGGTTACAGGGCCATCCTCGCCTCTGAACGAGATTATTGTGAAGAAAATATTAATTTCATGCGATTTGCAAAAGAACTGACCCGGACCCACCATGAACGCTGGGATGGCTCAGGCTACCCCCAGGGATTAAAAAGAGAAGAAATCCCCATCTCCGGCAGATTAATGGCCGTTGCAGATGTCTACGATGCCCTGATAAGCCAACGGGTTTACAAACCACCGTTTAAACATCAAAAAGCAGTTGATATTATTCATCAAGGAAAAGGTACTCATTTCGATCCCCATATGGTAGATGCATTTATGGATCTGGAAGATCAATTCAGGCAGATCGGATTCCGGTTTGCCGATTGCATTGAAGAAAAGGAAAACCTGGCATAAAAAATTTAACGGTATAAGGAGTTACAGAATAAATATGAGCAAAATAGGTTGGATCGGAACCGGGGTAATGGGACAGTCCATGTGTATGCACCTTTTGGATGCAGGGCACAACATTCACCTGTACAACAGAACCAGGGCAAAGGCGGACTCGCTGATTGAAAAAGGGGCTGTCTGGTGTGAGACCCCAGCCCAGGTGGCAGAAAAAAGTGACATCATCTTCTCCATCGTTGGATTTCCAAAGGATGTAAGGGAAACCATCCTGGGAACCAATGGTGTTATAGAGGGCGCAAAGGCCGGTGCCGTGGTGGTGGACATGACCACCTCAAGCCCGGGTCTTGCCAAGGAGATTCACACGGCCCTCAAGGCAAAAGGCGTAGATGCCCTGGACGCACCGGTTTCAGGCGGAGACCTGGGCGCCAGACAGGCCACCCTGGCCATCATGGTCGGCGGTGACCAACCCGTATACGAGGGGGTACTGCCCCTGTTTGAAATCATGGGAAAAAATGTCGCCCTCATGGGCGGCCCCGGCGCAGGCCAGCACACCAAGATGAGTAACCAGATCCTCATTGCCGGCACCATGATCGGCACGGTGGAATCCCTTGCCTATGCCTGCAAGAGCGGACTGGATCTTGAATCGGTCATCAAGGTCATCGGCAGCGGGGCTGCCGGCTCCTGGTCCATCAACAATCTTGGCCCCCGCATTGCCCGGGGCGATTATGATCCAGGCTTTTACATCAAGCATTTCATAAAAGACATGGGCATCGCCCTGGACGAGGCCAGACAGATGAACCTGTCGTTGCCCGGCCTTGCCCTGGCCAACCAGTTCTACGTGGCAGCCGCAGCCCTGGGCCACGAGAATCTTGGCACCCAGGGGCTTTACAAGGTGTTTGAACAGATGAACGCCCTGTAACGGACGTTCATCTCTGTCATTTCCCGGCCCCCATGGTGCCGGGAATGAATATAAAGGACCTCTACAGATTCTTTCGTTTCAGGGCAATGCTTATGCACACGGCTGCCCCACCCCAGGTGATGACCAGGCCGAACACCATCATTGCAACGGCGGAAATTTCCATGTTGATTCTCCTTTGATCAGCGTTTTAATTCAACGGCCTGGGTAATTTCACCCGGGACCGTTACGGCGGTTGCCTGGAGAAGATATCCGATCACGGCGACCATCACCACAAGGAACCATCCAAAATAGAAAAGGGCGTCCCCGGGATAGCCTCCATATCCGTTTCGCAAATCACCCACCAGGTTGGCAATGCTCATGTAGCCCAGCACAAGGGGGGTGACAAACTTGAGGCAAAAGGGCCACCAGCTGCCCACAGCAAAATCCGAGGTGTGGTTGATATGCTCCTGGAACAGTTCAAGCTTGCACAGCCATGACAGAAAAATAATCTCCACCAGGCCTGTCGCAAGCACCCCGAAATTATTGATAAAATGATCGACGATATCCAGAACATAGAGTCCGCTGTTGGTGACAAAGATCGTTCCTGCGAACAGGCCGACAAGGCAATAGATGGTCACGGCTTTTTTCCGGTTCATGTCAAATTTACCCATGAGGGAGGACACACAGGTCTCACAGATGGAAATCTGTGAACTCAGGCCTGCAAAAATCAGGGCCATGAAAAACAGCGTTCCAAACAGTCCTGGGCTCGGCATATAATTGATGGCCTTGGGAATGGTGACAAAGGCAAGTCCCACACCGGATTTAACCACCTTGTCCACGCCCACGCCCTGGTTCAACGCCATGTTTCCAAGAACCGAAAAAACCAGGATCCCGGAAATAATACTGAACCCGCAGTTTGCAAAGGCAGTGATAAAGGCGTTGTTGTTGATATCCGAATCCTTTGGAAGGTAACTCGAATAGGTGAGCATGATGGCAAAACCGATGCTCAACGAGTAAAAGAGCTGACCATAGGCGGCAACCCAGACGTCAATGTTGAGCAGGGCCGAAAAGTCCGGCTTGAACATCCAGTTAAGTCCCTCAAGGGAACCGGGAAGGGTCACTGCCCGCACTGTGATAATGAGCACCAGTATAAACAGCAGGGGCATGAAAATCTTGCCGGCCATCTCAATTCCCCGTTTTACCCCCTTGAAAAGGACAAACCAGCAGATACCCCAGGCTGCAGCCACAGAGGCAAAAATGTTCCAGCGGATACCACCCATATCCATGGGACCGTCGGAAAGAGCCAGGAACTCCTTGAAAAAGAAATCACCGGTATCAACTCCCCACCCCTGATTAAAGGCAAGAAAAAGATAGGAGATGGACCAGCCGACAACGGCCACATAATAAATTGAAATAACAAACGAAACCAGGATCTGCCACCACCCCAGCCATTCCCAGCGTCTGGATAATTTTGCAAAAATCTGGGGAGCAGATCCCCGGTATTTATGGCCGACACCGAATTCAAGTATCAAAAAGGGTATGCCTGCGGTCAGCATGGCAAAAAGATAGGGCACAAAAAAAGCCCCGCCTCCATTTTCATAGGCCACATAGGGAAACCGCCATATATTGCCGAGGCCGATGGCAGACCCAATGGCAGCCAGTACAAACCCGGCCCTTGTTCCCCATTGTTCTCGTTGTTTCATTTACGTCTCCTCCTGCTATTTTGTATAACCGTCATGGACTGGGCAGGGTCTCTGCCCTGGCCACAACGAAATTTGAAATACCCCCATTGAAAATACTTCAAAGGGCATTTCATATAAATAAAATCGAACAAAACGGAAGTTTATATCGGTTTTTTTGATGAATGTCAAAACTTTGTGTTTTGTAAAGCAGTTAAAGAGATGGTGCCGGACCTTTGAAACTCTGGTATAGGGCGTTCTTTTATAGAATATTCACGGGAGAACTGGTAATAGAGGGATATGAAACTTTACATCGATTTTCAAGGGATGACCCGGATTTTTGGCCGTGCGGCCGACCAGGGACGAGATCAGCTCTTTGAGCATGAAACCTATGACCTGTTGCGGGCCCTTGGCTCTGAATCCGTTCCCGAACATCTGCTGTTTGCCAGGGACCTTCGCCTCACATCCGATCTGCTGGCCCCCTTCCCCGGTCGGAAAGTGGTGCTCAAAATCGTCAGCCCTGACGTGGTGCATAAATCCGATATGGGCGGCGTCAAGGTGGTTCCAAAGCTTGCCGGAAAGGTGAGAAGCGAAGGCCGACGCATGGTGGACCGGGTCAGCGATAGATTTGCAGCCTTTGTGGAAACCCACCCGGACCAGGTGCCCGAACCCTTTAAAGATCTGACGGGCAAGGCGTTGAGAACCGCTGTTAACAATCGAATCCAGGGGGTGCTCATCACCGAATACCTGCCCCCTGAATCCGATGCCCTGGGCAACGAACTGCTGGTGAGCCTCAGGTGGACCCGGGAGTTTGGCATGGTCATTACCGCAGGCCTGGGAGGGATCGACACGGAACTGTTTGCCGAACGGTTACGCCCGGGCCAGGCCGTGGTCTCGGCATCCACGGCCCTTGTGACAGCCCAGACATTTTTTGAGCTGTTCCAGACAACCATTGCCTATGGAAAACTCTCCGGCCAGACCCGGGGCGGAAAAAGGCTTGTCTCCGACGAACAGATACTTGAGTGCTTTGGCGCCTTTATTGCCGTTGGCAACCATTTCTCACCGTTAAACCCAGGCGTGTGCCACACCATTGAAGAGCTTGAGGTCAACCCCTTTGCCCTCAAGGATTACGAGATGGTTCCCCTGGACGGTCTGTGCCGGTTCAAAAAACCGACAACACCCACCACCCCCAGAGAAACCGACAATATCGACAGTCTGCTCCACCCCGAATCCGTTGCCATCCTGGGGGTGAGCGCCACCCAAATGAACTTTGGACGCCATATCCTTGAAAATATGGTCAAGGCCGGTTTTCCCGAAAAAAAGATCACCCTTGTCTCGTCCACGGCCAAAGAGATCGACGGCATCGCCTGTGTCAAGGATCTGACCCGCTTACCAACAGTGGATCTTCTGGTCATTGCCGTAGGGGCAAAACAGGTCCCTGGCCTGGTTGACGATATCATCGACAACCACCGGGCCAAAAGCGTCATCCTGATCCCGGGCGGACTCGGAGAAAAACAGGGAACCAAAACCATGGCCCGGACCATGGCGGCGAAGATTCACCAGGCCCATTGCCTTGGCAAAGGCGCACCCCTGTTCCTTGGGGGAAACTGTCTTGGGATTATCAGCCGACCGGGAGGGGTGGACACCTTTTTCACCCCTGAAAACTGTTCGCCCAAACGACGCCATACCCCTCCTTCAAAGACTGCCCTGATCAGCCAGAGCGGCGCCTTTGCCCTGGTTCGAATGACCGCTCTTGTGTCGGGAGATCCTGCCTATACCATCACCGTGGGCAACCAGACCGACCTCACCATCGGCGACTTTCTTACCTGGATGGCGGACGCACCGGAAATCGCCATTATCTTCGTCTATGTGGAGGGATTCAACGATCTGGACGGCCTCCATGCCTGCAGGGGCATCCGACGGGCCGTTAAAAGAGGAAAGCAGGTAATTGTCTACAAAGCCGGCCGCACACCTGAAGGAAAACAAGCCACCTCCGGCCACACGGCCAGCGTGGCAGGCGATTACATGGTCTGCACCTCCTGCCTTGGCCAGGCAGGCGCCCTGGTCACCGACTCCCTTGAAGAGTTTGACGGGTTGATGAACCTTTCAACTTTTCTCCATGGCAAAAAGATCACCGGCAACCGGATCGCGGGTCTCAGCCCGGCCGGCTTTGAAACCGTCGGCATTGCCGACTCCCTCCAGTCCAGGGACTCGTGCCTTGAACTGGCACAATTTCAACCGGAAACCCAGAAAACCATTGCCGCCCTTTTTGACAAAGCCGGTCTCACCGAGATCATGGACATTAAAAACCCCCTGGACATTACGCCGGGCGCACCGGACATGGTCCATGTGGGTGCAATCAAGGCCATGATCCAGGACAAAAACATTGATGCTGTTGTCCTCTCCCTTGGATCCCTGGCTCCTGCCACGGGGGACACCCCGGCTCTGGACGACCCGTCAGGATATACCACAACCCCTGGAAGTCTTGCCACGCTTCTGCCGGAAATTGCAGCCACATCCCCAAAACCCGTGGTGGTGTTTAACGATGCCGGCCAGGCCCATGACCCCATCAACAACCGGTTGAGACGCCAGGGTTTTCCCGTGTTCAACACCTGCAGTCAGACCATGACCCTTGTGGCGAGATACATCGCCTATCGGCTCGGACTTAAATCCTTAATTGAGAACGAACAAAATGCACAATAAAGATGCAGCCCACCTCGATCTTTTGTTTAATATCAGCGAGCTTGCCAACCTTGTCACGGCAAGTTCGGATCTTGAAAGCTTTTTAACCCATTCGGTTGATCTTGTGGCCCGTCACTTCAGCGCCCCGGTCTGCTCCATCTATCTATACAATGAGACATCAGGCCACTTAACCCTCAAGGCCACAAAGGGTCTTAAATCCGACGCTGTCAACAAGATACACATGGAGCCGGGAGAAGGACTGGTAGGCCGTTCGTTTGAGACCCTTTCCATTATCCGGGAAGGACATGCCAGCAAAACCCCCGGGTTTAAATATTTTCCAGAGGCCGGAGAAGATCTGTTTAATTCGTTTCTCTGTGTTCCCATAAAGCGGGGGGTTGAAAAGATAGGCGTTCTGGCTGTCCAGCACCAGGAGCTGAATTACTTTGACATCTCCGACGAAAGGGCCATCCGTGCTGTTGTTGCGCAGCTTTCCGGAGCCATTGAAAACGCCAGGCTTCTTATGGAACTTTCCCAGACAAAGGACGAACAACCCCCTGGGCGCCCCCTTGGATTTATAAAGGGGAAAGGCGCCACCGGGGGCCAGGTTCTGGGAAAAGCCATCCTCCTTGATGGAAAACAAAAATCCATTCTCCACGACCGGCTGCCGGGGGAAGATCAATTTACCAAAGCTGATTTTCTCCAGGCCCTTGAAAAAACAGCTCTTTCCCTCAAGGAGCTCCAGCAGGCGTTTGCCAGAAGATTACCTGAAAGCGCCTCCCTGATATTCACGGCCCACTTCATGATATTAAAGGACAAGAATTTCATCGGGAAGATGGGTGAGCTCATGGATAAAGGCACCCTGCCCTGTGATGCCGTCCGGGAAATTGCAGGAAAATACATTGATATTTTTACGTCAAGCCCCCATGAATACATGAAGGAAAAGGCCCTTGATGTGGAAGATCTTGCCGTGAGGATACTCCATAATTTCAATGTGCAACAGGATGAGACCGCCTATGAAAAGGGTGGCATCGCCATTGCCCGGCAGATCTACCCTTCCGATATCCTTAAACTTGTCTCAGGGGGAATCAAGGGAATCATACTGGCAGGCGGTGGCATCACCTCCCATGTGACCATCCTGGCAAGATCCCTTCAGATCCCCCTCATTATTGCCGAAGCCCCCGGGCTTTTAACCCTTGCAGACGACACAACCATTCTCATGGATGGCGACCAGGGGAACCTCTACATTAACCCTGAAAAAGAGACCCTGGCGCTCTTTAAAACAAGGGTTGCAGCAGAGCAGGAGTTGGGATCGACAACCATGGAGCAACAGACCCTCACCCGTGACAGGGTGCAGGTCAAGCTGCTGGCAAACATAAATCTTCTGGGGGAAATCGCCCTTGCCAGAAGGCTGAATGCCGAAGGGATCGGCCTGTACCGTACAGAATTTCCCTTTTTAATCAGGAGCTCATTTCCGTCCGAGGCGGAACAATACCACATCTATAAACGGCTGTTTGATGAAGCCGGAGCAATGTCCGTTAACTTCAGGACCCTGGATGCCGGTGGAGAAAAGACCCTTGCCTACAGCAATTTGCCAAAGGAGGCAAATCCTGAACTGGGCCTCAAGTCCATCCGGTTTTCCCTGGAACACAGGGATCTCTTTGAGTCCCAGATCCGAGCCATTCTAAGGGCCGCCGCAGGAAAAAAGAACGTCGGGATAATGTTTCCCCTGGTTTCCTCCATTGATGAATTTATCGAGGCAAAACAGATAGTCCTTGATTGCATGGAGACCCTTTGCCAGGAATCCCTTGAATTCAACGACAGTATAAAAACAGGGGTGATGGTCGAACTGCCCTGCGTGATTGAAACCATTGATGCCTTTGCCCGGGAGGCAGATTTTTTTTCCATCGGCACCAATGACCTGATCCAGTACATGCTGGGCGCCGACCGTGCCAACCCCATGGTGGCCGACTACTATATCCCCCATCATCCGGCCGTGAATAAAGGCATCGCCAAAATTGCCTCAGCGGCCCGCAACCACGGCATTGAGGTGACCGTGTGCGGCGAAATGGCCCACGAACCAAAACATATTCCCTTTCTGCTCGGTGTGGGCATCCGAAGCCTGAGTGTTGACCCGCGGTTTCTGCCCAGGGTTCAGCAGACCGTCATGGGCCTCAGTATGGAAGACGCCGAAAAATATGCCGGAAAAATGCTCGCCCAGACCCGGGTCAGCAGTGCAAAACAGGTGCTTGACTCCTGGGATCCCGCCCCAAGGCCCGCTCCATGAAAGTCATTGTGGTGCCGCACAGGGGCCATGGCCCTTTAATTTTAATCGGAAAATTCTGCTTGACGACCGCCTACCGCTCCTGGACAAGGGTTCTCTGGACCTGATTCTGCCATTCCATGGCCGGCGTGATTTTCATGATGTTGTCCAGCCGGTCCTGTTTTTTCAACCGATTGTATATCTCTATCCAGGCACAGGGGACATTGGGATTTACCTCGCACATGCCTTTGTTTGTACCGCCGCAGGGCCCGTTGAACAGCCCCTTTGCGCAGCGGGTCACAGGGCAGACGCCGCCGGTATAGCCAAGGACACAGGCACCGCATGCCCGGCACCGCTCCTCATAGACACCGATCTCACGATCGATTCCAATGGCAACGGTATTGACTGCGGGAAAAATGGGTGTTTCAGGATAGGTTTCGGCCAGATACTGGCAACCTGCACCGCAGGCCATGGAAAGAACGCAATCATAGTTTCCAATGATGGGTTGGAGTTCTTCAAGAAAGAGTGGGTTGCACTGACGCTCAAGGGTGTATCCCGTTGCACGTGCAGGTCGATTTTCTGATTTGAAAAAGAAGTTGAGGTCCATACATAACCGGTCTACCTCTCGTTGCCCGCCGCCAAGGCATACCGACGCACAGCCGCCACACCCCACAATCAGGAGTCTGTCATAGCCTTGCACTGCATCTATGATCTCTTTGAGGTTTTTTTGTTTTACCTTAACCATTGTCCTTCTCCAACCATAAAATCATCATTAATTTTTGTTTGTGTGGCAGTCCCCGCACATTTCAGGGGTTTTGATCTTTGCCTGTTCTTTTGTACTTTTAATGTGGCAGCCCATGCATTGGTGATGGAACGCCTTTGTTGTATCAATGGAAGCGTCTGTATTATGACAGTCTTGGCACCGGATGTCTGGATTGTCTTCGTATAGTTCATCCTCGTCCTGTAAATTTTTACCCCCCTCATAAACATGGTGGCAATCCAGGCATTCAAGGTTATCCATGTGAAGGCCATGGGGGAAAAACACAGCGGAACGCTGGCGGGTCTCGGGCATTGTTTCCTGGTTCAGCATTATTTCGTCCAAATCGGCCAGGGCTGACAGGGGGAAAAAGGTAAGGCAAAAGAAAATCAGGGTAAGAAAATGTCTGAATGAATTCATTTCTGGGGACCTCTTGTCTCTTGACTGTAATCGTAAAAAACGTTCTGGGATCTGCAGACCTTCCTTGCAAGTGCTATCATCGAAGGGATATCAATGCCAAGGGGACAATAGCACCTGGTGCAGAGGACGCAGCGCTTCCATACAATGTCTCTTATTTCTTCAAGGGCTTCACGGGTGACGTTTCCCTTTTTTTTGTAC
Source organism: Desulforapulum autotrophicum HRM2 (assembly GCF_000020365.1). Classification (NCBI taxonomy): domain Bacteria; kingdom Pseudomonadati; phylum Thermodesulfobacteriota; class Desulfobacteria; order Desulfobacterales; family Desulfobacteraceae; genus Desulforapulum; species Desulforapulum autotrophicum. Next base: position 5,051,894 of record NC_012108.1, read on the forward strand.
AGGGTTCCAATGCTGTTGATGAATTTGTGGGAGGGCATGTACCTGGGATCTTTCTCCCGGCACTGATACAAAAAACAACTGTCTGCACAAAGGGAACAATGTGCACAACTCTTGAGTGATACCTGAATCTCTTTTTTCCTTGTCCAAAGGATTTCGTTAATTTTATCCGTGTCTACAGCCGGTTGAATCGGTGTACTCATGATAAGGGAGAGTCTGCAGATTTACCGCCAGACCCTGCTTCCTCCTTTGCCCAGGCTGTTTTGCTGGATTAGAATAAAACGGTTGATAAAAAAGTAGATCATATGGACGAACCTGCTAAAGGGAAGGATCATAATCAGAACCTCTCCTGCTGCCATATGTATCAGGATCATGGCATTATAATTACCCAGATGGTGGTAGGCAAAAATACCGGTCAGAAAGGGTGTCCCCACCATGGCCAACATCAGATAATCAGATGGCGTGGTAATCGCCCTTACGGCCGGGGCAAAAAACCGCCTGATCAGGAAAAACAGGCAGCAGACAATGACAACCATGGCCAGAAGATCTGTAACCATTTCCGGAAGGCTCGGAAAGCTGATGTCAACGGAAAGATCCATGAGAATATTGTGTCCAAGCACAAAGAACGGGGTTGCAATAAGGGTCAGGTGAAAAATCATAGTCACGATCATCATGACAGGATGCCTGCCAAACACGGTGAGCCTGAACTTGGAAAGTCTGTATCGGAGGCAGGTTCGATCTAAAATGGAGGGTTCTTGTTCCTGTGCCGGCAATGTATTCTGGCGGGGTGCGGCCTGCCTTGCCCTGCTCAGGGAGTAGAATGTAATGATCTGGTAGAGCGTTCCACTCAAAAAGAATAAAAACGAAATCCAAACCATAGGGCCTTTGATAAAATCGGAAATAAGCATAAGCAATCTCCATACGTTAGTGCGTTTGGCCGGGGGAGCAATGGAGGACTGCTGCAACTCACATTACACGTCAATGGGGGTTGTCGTACATTTTCTTCGTGTAACCCTAACCCGTTCCATCCTTCTCAATAGGGCGTTACCTTAAAACATTCTTTTGGGTAAGTAAAGTGCTCTTTTTAAAAAAATGACATCCATATCAAAGACTTTGATTACGAAAGGGATAAAACTATTCTGTCGGAAGACTTGGGAATAACCTGCCGCTAGAATCTTACACCTAAAAGTTACAATTGAACCGTGTAATTCAGGGGGGAGTGATCTGCCAGAAACCCGGGGGCATCAAACCAGGAGCGCTGGGAATCCAATGCCTTGGGGTGGGGCAGGCAATGGGGTTATCCTGCATGCAGAAGACCGGAAAACGGGAGAACCCCTGCAACAATGTCCCTGGCAGAAGCCACGCGGTAAATCAGGAAGAGAGTCCCATGCTCAGATTGTACAACCAGTTGGAGATTCGCCCCCGGGTTCCCCGGAAGATCAGAACAGAAAAACCGTTCTCCGTGCCTGGTGTCGTTCCCACAATGGCACACTGAACATGGCTGCCATTGTAGAACCAGCGCTCCTCCAGCCCGACTTTATTTAAAAAATAATTCCGGGCTGCAGATCTGTCCTAGGTCAACCCTCCCGGGACAGATCTCCAGACGCCATATCAGGCAGTCCAGTCTGCCTCCTGCACAGTTCGGACACTGCCATCTTCATTCAATGCAATGGATGATTTTTTAATTTTTGCCAGCAATTCATTGTTCTTGTCTTTCAGATCAAAGGCCGTGTCCACCCCCGCAAGGTAAATCGCCCCCATCCCGGCATCTTTGATCCGGGTGAGGCGCATCTCCCCGTCCTCATCCAGCCCATAGAGGGTCAACTCATCAAACACAGCATCATTTTCGTCAATCCAGAAATTTTTATCAAGGTCATAGGCTGCCAGTTCTCCAAATCCGTCTCCGGTTGAGGGGCCAAACAATTCGTGGCCGTCATTGATCACACCGTCTCCGTTTTTGTCCAGGGCTAAAAATCCGGTTCCCCATGAGGTCGCCTGAATTTCCTCTGGATTTCCATCCAGATCCAGGTCAAAGGAAAAACCAACCCCGGAAAATTGGGGGGTGGTGACCCCGGCATTGACAATCAGGGGATCGATCAAGGTCACACCTTTTTCTGACCAGGAAAAAGACTCTTCCCTTAAAAAGGAGCGCGCCATTTCCATTTCAAATGAAAAATTAATTTCATTGCCGTCCATGGTGCTGACAATCCCGTTTGCAGAAAACCGAGTCTGTTCAGATTCAAAAGAGGTGTGGGTCACAGATTGCGAATATTCATAGGCAGAAAGTCGAGGAGGCAATTGGATGACGTCACCCGGTGATAAATGTCTGTTTAACTGACTGATTCGACTCAGGTGAAAACAGCCTCCCGGATATTGCCGGACCACATTCAAATGGGTAAAATCATCCATGATGGCATCCAGCATCTGTTTCATTTTTTCCATTTCAGCCAGGAACTGATCGGTCAGCTCAATGGCCGCCTGACCCTGGACCAAAACCGGCCGGTACCATTCACCATTCCGGCCAGACGAAGATTCGGCAGTGCCGGGAGAAGGGGATTGACGGGATTGTGCTTGATCCCTGATTTGGTTCATCTTCTGATCCACCAGGTCCATAAATTTAAATTCCCGGGTAACTTGCTGCTGTGTGGTTTCAGAATAACTTCTTGACGAGAAAAGATTTAAATTGAAATTTTCAATTTTCAATGTCGGTCTCCTTTTACAAATTTTCAGCTGTCCCATCCTCTGGAATCAGCGCCGAAGGTGCGTGCCATCAGGGAATACCCCCTGCCTTTTTGTTGGGCAAGCAACATACAGACCATAAATCCATCTAACTGATTTATCAGGATAAATTAAAAATACCGAGAAAAGAGATCTCCCCTTTTTCCCGGTATTTTTTGCCTGGCACCAGCCAAACCTGCCATTATCAATCCGGCCAAGGGCCTGGTTTATCTGGCAGATCAGTTGATCATAACGTTTGTATGTACCGATTTCCTCGTCGAGCTCCATGAAAAAAGAAGGATGTAGGTTGGAACGGTTACCGTGTCCAGGCAAAGAAACAGCCAGGGATTGATGCCATGGTTAGGTTACCAAGCACGTCAAATGCCACCAGAAATTTCAAGACGGCATAGGCCCAGAGCAACGCCATGGCCTCGATAAATGATTTTGAACCCAGTGTCAGCTTCATCAGATCTTGCCCTTTTCAACATGAAATGAAATTTGTGCTCCCGTGACTGTACTTCTTCCGGTATAAACAAAGGTCATGATCCAGATGGATTCCACAAAAACCAGCATCCAGGGCGTCCAGAGTTCCCGAAGGCCCAGGCCAAGTCGAACCACACTCTCCTGGGCCGGAAACACAAGAACAATCCCCAGGGAATAGACCAGTGCCCCTGCTGCCATGAGTTGATAGGGGGTGATTTTAAAACCACCCCTGAAATCCGCCCGGAAAAATTCAGAAGCAATCCGCCAGACCTGGGTCACTACCAGGGTTTCCATGAACGCTGTGGCAAAATAACCATTCAGATAAAGCCCTGTTCCAACAAGGGCACTGATGGAATAAAGAATCGCAGTGATGATCTGAATCGGAATGATTCGTTCCCCTTCCAGTCCAGAGGCATAGGCGATTTTTTTGGTTGCTCCGGTAAAGACCAGATAAAAATGACCAAACAGCTTTTGTACCCAGGGGCTGCACAGGTGAATGGGTTTTCCATAGCAGCACCCGAAACTGATGCATGCCAGACGGCCCAGGCCTTCCCCATAGGCATAGGAGACGCAAATGGCCGATAGCAGAATGGTGACTTTCATCTGCCCCCCCTGTGTCTGACCCAAAGCATGGCCCGGGGCATGGCCCGGGATCAGATTCATCAGGCAGATCAGCCACGGGGCCACCAGGGTTCCGACAAATACAGCCCCTCCCACGGTCAGGGTGCCTCTCTTTTTTTCCACAATCCGGGCAACGATTTTAGCTGCAGGCATGCACACCCCAAGCAGTGCAAGGATGAAAATACAAAGTTTTTGGGCAGGGATGTCTGCTGAGGCACCCAGAATAAAAAAGATGACCACGGCAAAGGTATAGGCATTGGCGCTGAAAAGGCCGTAGTAGGTCAGGTTTAACCCCTTCCATCGTCCATTGTCACCCTTTTCCAGGGGAAGGGTTGCCAGGATCTGCCATTTTTCCCGGGGCAGAATTCGCCCCCCCCATGCAATGGCCACAGCGATTAAAACAGCGATAAATGCGATAAAAAAGGTCTGGTCCATTAGATTGCTTCTCCAATTGTTTCCCTTACATTGAGATCGGTTTCCACCAGGGGCCTTTCAAAGCCCCGGGTAAAACGGCTTTTGACATCTGACCGGTTCTGGTTCGCAAGGAGGTCCTGGGAAAATTGTATCCTGTTTTTCTCAAATATCAGCACGGTTGTGGAACTGCCCGGTGCAAACAGGCTTTTGGGCTGTCCTTTTTGAACAAAGCTGCCCGTTTTCAAAGGTTTCGGGAAATCATAGCGTTCAACGCTGTAGCACTGATCGATTCTGCCGATCATCATTGCCACAATTTCCACCATTGCCACCCGTCCCACCCGGGTTCCCCGATCCACATCCGTGTCAATAATGGTTACTGTCCTCCGGTTTTTTGAAAACGGAGTGACCGACTGCACCACGGCGCCCGGGTTGCACGAGTGATACGTTCCGTCGATTTCGTAGGTATCCACAACCTGCCCTGAAACAGGTGCATGGTTATAATGGTATTTGTCAGGGGTCAGCCGGAAAATGGCATAATCTCCCTGGGAAAAGACCTTTAGCCACTGGGCCTTATCCGGCCCGATCAATTCGTTGTAGAAAAAAAAAGTCTCCTTGATGAACAACATTTTCTGGGTGGGAAAAGAACCGGTCAGAACCCTTGCATCGGCCGGGGAGACCACACAACAGGGATCATCGGGCATGGGCCGAAATTCCCAGTACCGGATCTGACGTTCAAATATTTTTCGATAGGTATCAAAATCTTCAACCTGCCCCCAGATTTCCTCCGGGTTGATGTCCAGATCTTTGAATGCCCTGACAGCAAAGACGGGCTTATCCTCCCTGCCTGGGCCGGCTTTGGCAAGGCGCTGGTTGGTAAAGCGCCAATGATTAAGGTCATAATTGAGAAAACCCAAAAGAGAAGAGGCCCGTTTTGATACCAGCTGGTTGAACAGAAAAGGCGCATTTTCCCTGATGCGGGAATACAGGAGGTGAATAACCGGGTCACCCACAAGGCGTTCGGTCTCAACGGATTTGGTTTTTCTTTTGACATATTGATGAACAAAACGTTGCATTTCAGCCACCCCTGGGTTAGACGTTTCCAAATTCTCGGGTTTCTTTGTTCACGTATAAGATGATCAAAAACAGCAGTTTCTTGGTATTTTCAGGAGAAAGACGATTTTCAAAAAATAGCTGTTTCGCCTCTGCCAGAAAGGCTTGGCGTTCAGTATCTCCGAGAATGGCCCGAATGGCCTGTCCATGGGGCGACGGATTGAAACCGGCCCAGATATCCATTTGACGAAATTCCTGTTCCATAACGGCAAATCCTTCATTGATCTGTTTTTCCCTCAGCCCATTGATATAGTAGTGTTCTGCTTTTTTATTGAAAACCTCGCCCCTGAACCCCATGGGATCTTTTTTCTTGTCTTTTTCAAGGATCCCCTGGGTGAGGCGTCCACAGGCTGAAAAAGCGTCCGGATAGAGAATCCTTGATTCAAGATCCTGCAACAGTCCCTTCACGGAAAAATTATCCATCAGGCCCTGTGCATCTGTTTTTAACAGTTGAATGAGGGCCTTTTTATAATCAATCAGCCGGATCCGCGTATATCCGGGATATCTTCTGCTGATCCGGGTTTTTGTTATCTTTGAGACAATGTGCTGCAAAAACAGATTCTTTGTTCGGGTTTTGACATAACAGGTGGGCAGATCAATTGCGCTGCAGAAAAAGATCTGCCTGCGTTCACTTTCCACATCCGGGGTATCCGGAATCATGGCATGGGTGATTTCTCCAGTTAAGATGTAGTGGTACGCCAACACGGTTATCAGGTTCTGAAGATCCAATGCGCCCCCCATATCTGTCATCAGGTTTTCAAAGATGCTGAAATAACGGTGCTCAAATCCGCTGTACCCCATCCCAGCGTGTTTCCGGATTCGGACAAGCTGGTACAGGGGCATTCGTTCATCAAAAACCCCCATCTGGGCCAGGTCTTTTTTTAATTGTTCTTCATTGCCCTGGATACCGCTCAAGGCAGGGCTCTGATCCGTGCTCATGAGGGAAACGAAATAATCAATGAGCCTTGCATCGGGGATAAAATCGCCCTTAAGGCCAAAACTGCGGCTGATCATCCGGTCCAGCCAGACCGGGCCAAAGGGCGTCAAGGCCTGGCCCAGAATATTGATGTCTGCCTTGCGCTTCCACCGTCTCCAGATCATGCGAAGGTGGGTATAATCGATCTCATGGGGTAAAAACCCCAGGGCCTTTTCCGGATGGAAATCTTCAAAATTGAGGCGCAGGGGTGAGGCGCTGTAGGAGCCGGGGAACAGACACAGAAAATGTTCCGTAATTTTAATGACAAGGTCACCCAGGTGCTTTTCATGGAAGGCAGTGAAACCTGAGGCGGGATCCTTGAGCAACCGGCCAAGTTTAATGCTCCCCATGCTGATATGGGTGCCGTTGTTGGCCAGGCTTATGTTGGAACTGTTGGGCAGCGCCACCAGGTTGGTATTGATGATGCCGGCCTCCTTGAGTTTTGAAATCCCGTTGATCTGACTTCTGGAAAGGACTTTATGGCACAGCTTCATATATTCATGTTTTTCCTGGCCCCGGGTCCATCCCGACAGACAGGGACTCATGAAAAGAGATCGATAAAAGGCGTCTGAGATACAGTCATTAAGCTGTTTTTGCATCAACGGCGGTGACGAGGAGAAAAAGATCCTGATCTGCTGGCCATGGGCTTTCAGGCAAAACGTCTCTTCAGCATAGTTCACCAGAAGCTGGGTAAACAGAAAACGGATCAGGGTCTCTTTGGCCATTTTACGGCCAATGGACGCTGAACCGTTTGTTCGGACAGGGTGAAAGGAAAAAATTTCAGGAGAGGTGTTGTCATTTAAAAAATGCGCCATCATTTTTTCTCCGGTAATCCGCACCAGGGGATGGCCGCAATCATCACCACCAATGGCATGGGCAAGGGCAAGCTTGAGCACATAGCTGACAGGAACGCGGATGAATTCCTCATCATTTCGGGTAAATGTAAAATCTTCGGCATCGGATCGATCTTTGGAATCCGGCCTTGTCTTGTCCGATTTAAGGTCTGTTTTAAAGATATGACTGGCATAGGTATTGAGTGCATGTCTCGGGAACCTGACCCAGCTGTTTTCCCAGACATCGTCTGTTTTCTGATTCAGATAACGTTCAATACCCAGCATTTTTTTCCGGGAAGTGTCCCCGGAGGCAGCCCTTCGAATCATATTCTTATAGTAGTTGGATTCTTCGATGGTGATGGCAAGATCCAGGTCCTGCCTTTTTCCCAGGACCACAGCCTGGAATTCGTTTTCCGTACCAGCAGTGACATCCCTGGTTGAAAAAGGCAATGAGGCTGCAAATGCGTCTGTCGACCCGGTCTCTATTTCCATTATTTCCAGAAGAGAACCAAGGTCGGTCCGGGAATCTGAACAGCTCACCCCATCAATGGTTTTTAATTGTGCGGTCATTTTATCAACAAACCCCTTGTGTGTTTAGGCGATAGATCAAACAGACGTACTATCCCATGGTAATATTTTGAAAATATTACCCAGATGCTAAAATTGTGTTTGATCGGATCGGGTGGGCTAAACTCGGGGGGCTAAACGCAGCTCGAAAGATTTGGATCAGGGGCTGTTATTTTTTATAAGAAACTCATGTCGAAACATCATTGTGAAAGTCTCGACTTTCGAGCCCTCTTTGGTTTCCCTGATCGGAACATTGTAAACCAAAGGGGATAGGATTTTTGCCCTTCCAGGCGTTAAGAAGCGCAGGCTGTTTGAGGACTTTAGCCCGCAGTTCCTGCGCTTTAGTCTGGAAGGGCAGAAATCCCCCCGACGTTTACCGTTCCGGTCAGGGTAACCAAAGGGGGCGGAATGGTACTATCGCCTGCCCTGTATCATCGTGTTTCATATTTCGTTGTGTCCGCCAGGACATGTGGGTTTATATGAAACTCTCGTCGGACCGGTAGACGGGAACGGGTATAACCCTCCGCTCATTCTCGCAGCCCGTCCTGGGCTGCTCCGAGGGAAACGGCAGCTCCTTCAGCGTCCATGCTGACCGCTGCCGTTTAATCCGCTGCGGGCAATACCCGTTCCCGCCCACCTCTGCTGTCGAGTTTCTATATTCGTTGTGGCCAGAGCCGATACTTCGCTCCGGCCGTGCCGGTTATATGAATTTATGGGAGATCCAGGCCACGCAGCCGTTCAAAAACCGCCATGGGAGAGATGCCATTGGCATGGGCCATCTGTTTGATCGTCATCCCAGCCTCGGCTTTTATATCGTTCGCGTTTAAACCGCGAATAACTTCTGGAAGGGAAAGGTTATATTCACTGCAGACAGCCCCAAGGGTCATATTTCCGAAACCCGGCGGCGGGGACTCCGGCAACCCATCCTTGCCGGAAATTTCATCTTTCAAGGCAGGCTTGATCACCGCGTAAACCTGTTGGGGGATGAGACCGTTGTGATCGGCTATCTCTGCAATGGTATCGTTGTCACCCCCAACAACCAGGCCTGCCCCTTTAAGAAGGGTCATACTCAGCTCCAGATCCAGCCCCTGTTTTCTGGCAAAAACAGTTAAAGGGGAAAGTTCTGCATGGCCATAGGGCGGTTCACCATACTTTATGGCAGCCCGTTCCTTAATGGCTTCCCCAAGGGAAATAATAGATCCCATGGGGGCAATTTCATAGTATGTGCCGACCACAACCCCCAGGGTGAGCATCAAGGCAACAGTGAACGAAGGGGTAAATACCTTAATCTGCTTTGCTCTGTTTTTCATGTAGGCGACCAGGGCACGCCAGTTATAGTAGACATGCACCAGGCCCGAGACAAGCACGAGCACCCCAAGATTGATGTGAAGATTTCCCCACTGGTTTTTTGTCAGACCCCAGAGATGCCAGTCGACCCAAAAGGCAATCCGCCCCTGGGGAACGATATAAAGAATGATTGAGGTAAGGATCAACAGTGAAAAGGCGATCAACAGTGTCAGAGATGTGATTTTTCTAACCATCATGAAACCTCCCTATGATTTTATCCGTTTTTACCATTGCCCCGGGAAAAAAACAATTTCCATCTTTTTTATTTTTTTGACTTAGATCAAGGTCGTTACCATATTAATAATTCATAATGGGAAAGAAATCGCGCAGACGTTTTCAAACCTTTGAGAACCTGTAATCGCCCAATGAATAAAACAGATGCTTTGCTAAATTGAGGAGCAGACAACATGAATAAAAAAGAACTGATCAAAAATATTCCTTTTTCCGAAACCATTGATTTAAAATCCCTTGTGGACTATGAAGAGGGACGTGTGGTGAGCCGAACCCTGGCAAGCCAGAAAGCTGTGGGCATAACCTTGTTCGCCTTTGACAAAGATGAAGAAATCAGCGCCCACTCGGCATCGGGCGACGCCATGGTCCAGATTCTGGACGGTGAGGCCCTTATCAACGTGGGCGGCAAAGAAATCACGGCCGTTGCAGGACAGACCATTGTCATGCCGGCGGATGTTCCCCATGCCCTGTATGCCACGACCCCGTTTAAAATGTTCCTGGTCGTTGTAAAACGACCGGTTGAGATGAGCACTCTGTAATCATTTGGAAATGGAAAAACCCATGGAATGGACAGAACAAGCTGAAGATGCCATCGCCAAGGTTCCTTTTTTTGTAAGAAAAAAGGTTCGTAAACGGGTGGAAAAAGAAGCCGCACAAACCGGGAAAAACCAGGTAACCCTGGGGGAGGTCAAAGCCACCCAGACCCGGTTTCTATCGGGCATGGACGCTGAAATCAAGGGATACCAGGTTGAAACCTGCTTTGGCAGCGAAGGGTGCCCCAATAGGATCGCCTCGGCCGACGATCTGGTTGAACAGATAGAGGCCCTTTTCAAACAAGAAGATATTCTTTCTCTACTCCGGCAGCAGGTCAAGGGTGATCTTAAGTTTCACCACGAGTTCCGGGTAGCCGTTGCCCAGTGTCCCAACGGCTGCTCCCAGCCCCAGATCAAGGGAATCGGCATCATTTCAGCTGCCCGTCCCGGTGTCACAGAAGAAGCATGTATCGGGTGCGGTGCCTGTGTGGATGCCTGCCAGGAAGGTGCCATTGCCCTCACTGGGGATGGGGAACAACCTGAAATTGACTTTGACCGCTGCCTCATGTGCGCAAAATGTGTCAAGGCATGCCCCACCGGTACCCTTGCCACCGCAACACAAGGTTATAGAGTCCAACTCGGCGGCAGACTCGGTCGCCATCCAAGACTTGCCATGGAGCTACCGGGAATTCATACCCAAACCCAGGTGATTGAAATCGTAAAACAATGCATCCGGTTCTACAGGGAAAAGAGCCGCCATGGCGAACGGTTCTCCAACCTTCTCACCCGGGCTGAATTTGAAAAGATGGTGCAGAAATAATACATTGAAAACTCACCTTTCGGGATTGGCTGTTACCTGGGGTCATCAAAGTTGAAGTCTGAAAGTTGAGTTAAAAAATCAATAAAGGAGGGTTCCAATGAAACCATCATCGTATCTTCCAGTTTTTATCATTCTGGTGGCGGGCTTGATTTCAGGTTGTGCCGGCACCATAACCGGTTCAAAACAGCAGCAATTAAACCCTAAAAACCTTACCCAGCTTGAAAAGGGCCGTGAAACAACCGATTTCTGGAGGGGCAAAGACCTGACCCTCTCCTACAAATACCATTTGACCGGACCGACCCTGAAAATCAACGGGACCATCGCCCTTTCCAAACACCTCACCAATTACACGGTAATGGACCATCTTCGACTGAATCTCTATTTTGTGGATGCCGGAGGAAATATAGTGTCGCGGACACTTATATACGCGGCACCGCATCGAAGGTGGATCCCCATGCTGAACCTGAGTTTTAACCGTTTAATCACTGTTCCGCCAGGGGTTGAGGCTTTGGCATTTACCTATGATGGAAAGGTAAGTGATGGAATGAACAGTGATGGTGGCGGAATTTCGTGGAATTTCTGGAACGCCCTTTAATCGGGAACGGACAAAGGGCTAATCAATCCTTTCTCAAATGCCGTGGGAATTCCTGCAATGACCCGCCCTATTTCGGAGATGCAGCCATGAACTCATCTGCCATGGTCACAGCATCCTGGTAGGCATCCTTCATGGTCTGGACAAGCAGGCACAGGTGATCGCTGCACAGGTTGACACTGGCCCAGTCTCCCCTGATGAAATCGTTGATGGCACCAAACAGGTGATTGATCACACGATTTTCTCCCATGAGGCCCGCCTTGATACGTGGTGTAAAGGGAAGATCTTTCAGAACCTGCACCATTGGCATGTCAAGCATGGCATTAATGTTTCGAAACAGACCAAGGGTAAACAGCTCTTCATCTAAAAAGTCCGTTTCAACTTCCTTGCCCAACAATTCACACATTCGCCCTGTTATAATCGAGGTGGTGATTATCTCCTGGGGCTTTCCCTCTGCAAGACCAGCCGATGCAACCAGAAGGATGAACTGCCTGATCTCCCGTTCTCCCATGAGGGTGATGGCATCCTTGACCGAATCAATGGGGATCTTTCTGCGGTAATAGGCTGAATTGATAAACTTGAGCAGGCGAAAGGACATGGAGACATCATCCCGGATCATTTCGATCAGCCGTGGAAAATCAATATCCGCCTTTGATACCTGGGCAATGAGCCTGATGAGGTTTATCTTGACTGCCGGAATGCTTTTGTTGGTGAGCACCTTGGGTTTTTCAAAGAAATAGCCCTGAAAAAGATGACACCCCAGGTCCAGGGCCTTTTGAAACTCTTCATGGGTTTCGATTTTTTCAGCCAGGAATTTAAGTTTTGCATATTTTGAAAGGGTTGAAATCATACCTTCGATCTCATCCAGGGTCGAGGCTCTGAAGTCGAACTTTATGATGTCTGCCTGTTCGATCAGGGGAGTTAACTCCTGGTGGAAGACAAAATCATCCAGTGCAATGCGAAACCCTTTTTTCTTAAACCCGGTGACGGCCTTGATTACCTCGGCGTTGGGATGGACATCTTCAAGGACCTCAATGACCACATTCTCTTTGGGAAAGAACAGAGGAATTCCACGCTCAATAAGGGCCTGGGGGAAATTGATGAATGCAGGCTTTCCCATGGAAAGCCAGTCGATTCCCATGGAGAAGAAGGTGTTGGACAAAAGTCTGAAGGTTGCCGTATCCCCGTCCAGGTCGGGAAAGGAGTTGGCAAGCCCATCTCGGAAAAGCAACTCATATGCAACGGTGCTCTGTTTGCTGTCCAGAATAGGTTGTCTTGCAACGTAAATATCCACTGGAGGCTCCTTTTTTTATCTGGAAATTAGAAATACGAATCTACCACGTACAAAACAGTTAAAGCAACTGGAAAAAGGCAGGGGAGGTCTTTCAGTTCCGGCAGAGACACGGCTCATTGCTTGAGAAAAATCTCGTACAATAGCGGTTTTATCTGTATACTCGTTGCGAAATCATCCTTTAACCCTGTTGCCCAAAGGAGTTCACATGTTTCAGCAAAAAAGTAAAAAAGGATACCTATCCCCGATCAAGGGAATCCGGATGAAAACCCTGGTCCATGGAGAAAAGACCCTGATGACCGAATTCCGCCTTGACAGGGGTAGCCTTTTGCCGACCCACGCCCACCCCCATGAACAGACCGGCTACCTGGTTTCAGGAAAGATGCGCCTGAGGGTAGGCACAGCAGAACAGGTGATTGAACCTGGCGACAGCTGGATGATTCCGGGAGGAATGGAACATGGTGCCGACATCTTGGAAGACGCAGTTGCTGTTGAGGTATTTGCTCCGGTCCGGGAGGATTATCTTCCAAAAAAAGACGATTAGTCCAACGGATCAAGCGGTTTTATGTTTTCACGATTCCTTCGGAAATCTCACAACTTAGCAAACGGTTGTAACCCTGTAAGATGGTCCTGATTTCAGGTCAATGGGTTTTTACCTTAAAGAATAAGGACGGTCCCGGCCTTGCCCTACAAACAACTTGCACAACACCTTGACGACCTGCCAGGCGGGTTTCCCTCAACCCAGCGGGGGGTGGAAATAAAGATACTCAAACACCTCTTTTCATACCAGGAGGCAAGGCTTGCCCTGGTGCTCACCCTGATCGCAGAAACAGCCGCAACCATTGCCCTTCGCAGAAAGGCCCCCCTGGTGGAGACAGAACAGCTCCTTGAAACCATGGCAGCCAAGGGGTTGATCTTCCGGTCAAAACCCTTGAACAAGCCCGCCGTTTACATGGCGGCCCAGTTTGTGGTGGGCATCTGGGAACTCCAGGTGGGACGGCTCACCCCGGAACTTGCCAGGCTGATGGGCGACTACATGCCTGATCTGCTGGATAAAAAGGTGTGGAAAAAAAACCCCCAGATGCGGACCATTCCCGTGGGCCGGAGCATTGACACCTCCCTTGAAATCCTTGCCCATGAAATGGCAGAAACCCTTTTAAGACAAAAAAGCCATTTTGCAGTCTCTGCCTGCATCTGCCGCAAGGAACAACAGATGATGGGCAAGGGATGCAATAAACCCATGGACCTGTGCCTCTCCTTTGGTGATGATGAAGATTTCTTTATCAAGAACAAAATCGGCCGGCGTATAACCCTTGACCAGGCCCTTGATATCCTGAAACAGGCCGACAGATCGGGCCTGGTACTCCAGCCGAGCAACGGGAAAGAAATTTCCTGGCTCTGCTGCTGCTGCGGCTGCTGTTGCGGCATACTCAGAACCATCAAGACCCATCCAAAACCCGCCAAAATTATCTCATCCCCCTTTCAGGCAAAGGCAGACCCAGGTCTGTGCACCGGCTGCGGTATCTGTAAAAAAAGGTGCCCCATGGACGCTATTTCAATCAAAAACAAACGTGCCGTCCTGGATCTCGACCGCTGCATCGGTTGCGGACTCTGTGTCTCCACCTGCCCTGAAAAGGCCATCCATCTGGAACGCAAACCCGAAGCCCTCCAGCCCCAAGTGCCAAAAAACATTATCACGGCCTCAATGGGACAGATGTGGGAACGTGATAAACTGACTCTCAGGGGACTTGCCGCCATGGCAGGCAGATCCTTCATGGACAGATACCGATCAAGACGTAAAACCGTTTGACAACCCCGTCTATAATCTGGTTTGATACAGGTTTGATGTTCAAACAATGCGGGCCAAACAGACCCGAACGACAAGTAGCTGAAAAGGACAAAAATGGACCCCATCTCTTCAAAAGCAGCCCAATGGATTGATAATGGCAAAGACCCCAGGAGCGCCCACTGGCAAGCCGGGCTTGAGGCCATGCTCGAACTTTTTTCCGCCCACGTGAAACCGGGGGTCCTCACACCGGTGGCCCCCCTGGACGAGGCGGATTTTCCTGTTTTCAAGGCGGCACTGGAGGCAATAGATCTTGCGCCCCAGCTCATTGCCGTGTTTTTACCCCCTGCCATTGCCCGGTCTATCACCCCGCCTGAAACGGCCCAAGAACTCAATCGAATCAATCAAGACCAGCCTTCATACAAGGTGATCATTGCCCGGCCCGGCAAAGAATTACGAATCCTCTGCGGTGAGATTTCCCCCCAGGCAACAAAGCCCGGAGTGGATATCTTTCAGTCAGGAGCCCTCCTTGGCAACTATGATTTCTCCTCCCAGGAAACCTGTCTTGCCGAGCTGTCAAAGATCATCCGGACCCATGCCTGGGAAAAGGGTACGTGGACCCGCAAAAACAACGAAACGTATACCCTGAACTGGTTTGAACGATCCCTGGATCTTGGAAGGGGAGATCTGAGCGTGGATAAAAACCATTCATTTTTCCACAGCCCCACCCTGATCAAAAGCAACCGGGTGGATGCCCTGTTCTTCATCATTTCAACCCTTCTTGAGCAACGGTTTAAAGACCCTGAAGACCGCCTGAGCCAAAGGGTAGCAGCCATAAAGGCCCTGGAGGACACCACCCTTTCCAGGGAAAAACTTGCCGACCTTGTCAGCAGCGGCATTCTTGAGCTTTTGAACAATGTAAAGGAGCTTGAACTGATGAAGTTCAACGAACTTTCAAACGCCGAACGTGAAAAGTTCAAGAATGAGACCGCAAGGAGTGTCCAGATCATCGTTGACGCCCTTCTCTAATGGGAACCCGGGTCGTCGCCCTTGTTTGCCTCCCCCTCCTGTTCCTGGTTTCATGCGCCTACGTGCCCATGGACAGGAGTTATCCCGGTCCTCAACCCCTGACACCGGCCCTTGAACAGGCCTATGCCTGCCCACCCTTCACCGGCACCTATGACGAACGAATCATTGACAGGCAGGCTCGATTTACCATCCGGCAAATAACCTTTCCTTCGACCCGGTATATCCTTGAGGCCGGACCGATTACTGTTGACTACTACGATGTTGACGCTGATAAAAAAGTTCCGGTTATCATGGTGCTGCCCATCCTCGGGGGTAACAACAAAATTGCACGTATTTTTGCACGGCACTTTGCTGAAAACGGGTATGCCGCAGTCATCGTACATCGTCAAAAAAAGTACAAGGAATTCGATCAGATGGACAAGGTGGATCTGGTGCTTCGCCAGATGGTGCTGGACCACAGGCAGGTGCTGGACTGGATCAAAACAAGGCATGAACTTGACCGGGGCAAAATCGGGGTATTTGGCGTGAGCATGGGCGGCATCAAGGCGGCATTGGTGACGGCCCTTGACCCACGCATCAAGGCATCGGTCCTGGCCCTTGCCGGGGGAGACCTTGCCCAAATCCTGGCCTTTTCCACGGAAAAAGGGATTAAAAAAAAACGATTGAGATTCATGGCCCAGAAGGGCATCACCCCGGATGAATTTTATAACACCCTGGCCACCACCATTCAATGTGACCCCCTGAAATATGCCCGTTACATTGACGCCCGAAAGACCATGATGATACTGGCCCTGTTTGACAGGGTTGTCCCCTTTAAGAACGGAAGGGAACTCAAGAAAAAAATCGGAAACCCCGAAACCATCTATCTCCTGTCAGGCCATTACTCGGCGATTCTCTACATCCACCACATCCAGTACCAGGCCCTCAGGTTCTTTAAGCGAAAAATTCCCCTCAATCTGCCAGGGCCTTCCTAGGTGTTAATCAAAATTGACAGGTCAGCCGGAGAAAAACACCCCGTTCAATCTCAGATGAAACCATGCTGATAATCTCCGAGTCGAGCTGTTTTTTGTGATCGTGGAGAAGATTGTGGCCCACCAGCTCCAGTTGCCATGTTGGTGATGGTTGCCAGCCAAGGCGAAGGGTGAGGTCCCAGAGTTCAGGTTGGTTCTGAACCTCAATTTCATCGGTATAGGTAACCCAGATATCTGCCTCAACATTGTGAGAAAGGTTGAGACGAGATTGTATGGAAGCCTGGTGATTGGCATAAAAGCTGTTTAAAAACTCCTCTAACTGGCCACCAAAATCGAACTTCATTTCCATGTAACTATAGGCACCAATAAGTTTCCAATCATCAGTCATCTGGTATTCCATGCTGGCTTCAATTCCATAGGTCTCACCTTCAAGCTCATTATTGGCAAAACTGACCTGATCAATTGCGACGGGCAGGTCCCCTTCAAAAACGATATTGGGAGGAAGGTTGCTTCCGGTTCTTAACTTTTTATAATTATTCCAGAACAATGCGATATCAATGCTCGCATGATCTGAAACAAGGGAGCGAAGGCCAAGCTCATAGGCCGTCACCACCTCTGATTCAAATTCGTCATTGCCCTGGAATGTTACGATAATGGGAATCGCCAAAGGAATTTCGGCGTTGGGTGTCGGGTTGAGTTCATGCCCCGGGGGATAGAGGGCCAGAACGATCCCACCGTTAGAATCAAGCCTGGATGGGGTCCGAACCGCCCTGGAAACAGCGCCCCATAGGGAAATTTTCTGGGAAATTTCCCACAATAATCTAGCGTTTGGCTGGAATTCCCAACCAGTAAAATCATTGTGCTCAACTTTAGTTCCCAGGGTCAGGGTTAAATCCTTCAGTAAAGGATAATCGTCCTGGACAAAAAGGCTGAACTGAGTGTACTGATCGTCTTCCGGATCCATAAACACATTGGCATGGGCAGTTAAATCATCAAAATAAGCTCTTAAATTTCCACCCCAGGTAAATTTATGGCCAGGACCTGGTTCATAATTGTGCTGAAATTCAACATCCAGGACTTGAAGTTTCTCATCGTAAAAAGCGCCTTTTCGTTGTGTGTAGTCAAAATAGACTTGAAATGAGAGGCTCGATTTCTCACTAAACTGGTTTGACCAGCTTGAAAGCAGGTGCCCCCCCTTCATATCAATATCGTCATTGAACCGGTCGTGGTAATCACCCTTGTAGCTTACCTGGTCAAAATTGGCTCCCTCCTGGCCCTGGTAAAAACTGCCCGTGGTTTTTCCGGTAAAATCGCTGCCAATGTAATCCCAGCGAAATCCAGTCCGGCCCATTGTCATGTCATCATCAGTATCTCTGCCGTTCAATTGATTCACACCCCGGGTAAATCCTTTGGCTGTCAAGCGTAAATAACTGCTTGAACCGATCTCTGAGCCCTGCATTACACTCAGTCCTCCGGTTGCCCCAGTGCCTGCCCAGGCAGAGACCTGGGAACCCAATGTTGTTTCAGCAGAACGGGTCATAATATTAATAATCCCGTTGACGGCATTTGACCCCCAAAGGGAAGCGCCTGGACCACGGATAACCTCAATTCTCTCTATTTCAGCCAGAACCAGATCTTGGACATCCCAGTAAACTCCTGAAAAAACTGGAGTATAAACACTTCGCCCATCAATCATGACAAGTAATTTGTTGGCAAATTCGCCATTAAAACCACGGGCACTTATGGCCCAGCGGTTTGAATCGAGTTGGGCAACGTTCATCCCCGGTACCATTTTTAAAAGTTCGGGAATGCTGTTGGCCCCTGAACGACGGATATCCTCCTTTGTAATCACATGGATTGCCCCAGGGGTTTTTAATAAAGGGGTTGGTGTCTTAGCTGCCGAAGTCACCTCCAGATTGATCAACTCCTCAAGGGACATATCCAGAAAATCATTTGCCAGGACAGGTGATAAAAGAATGCTAAAGAATATATTCAAGCTGACTAATATTCTGGAAAACCAGATGAAATATGTATGGGTTTGAATATTTGGATGCATGGCTACTTTATATTATTATAAAAGGTAAAAAGCAATAATCCTAAGGTGTAAGGTTTCCATTAAAGGGTTTTTTCCCAAAAATGACAATCACCAAAGGAGCCTTGTCGTCTGTGAAGGCGCTATCTGTCCAACGGATAAATTTGGCAAAATTATACAGGTAGGCTGCTTTGATCTTATATTCAGATGGTTTTTCAGCCGTGTTTCCAGGTGCCGGCCAGCAAATAGCCAGTGTAAGAGTTAGGATAAGAAGGAGATGTCTCATCTTATAAAGCCCAGGTTATTTTAAGGTAAAGGCTGCGCTCAACCTCAACGGGTGATTTAAACTCTTCCTGGATAAATTCAAGATGCCTGTTATCGAATATATTTTCTCCTGCCAGCGTGATTTCCAGATTTTCCTTGGGTGTCCATTTTATATTGGCATTAAAATTAATATAGTCATCCACAACCAAGGTGTTGCTTGGCCCGGATAGACTGGAAGCGTCCAGTTGATCCGTGTAATGGCCCCAAAGGTTTAAATGCAGATTTTCCCTGAGTTTAATATTTGCCTGGGCATTGAACTGATGCCGGGGAGAAGAACCTTCAGTTACCTGTTCTATTTGGAACGATTGATTGTTGTCTGCCTCCATTTTAAGGTCAATATAGGTGTAGGAAAATTTCGTGTTTATCCAGTCTACAGGTTTCCATGCTGTCGTTATTTCAAGACCATAGGTCTGGCCTTCCATTGAGTTGACGAAATAGATGGGTGAAAACGCCGATGCCTGGTAATAGGATTGCAACTCTCTGTAGTCATTGTAATACAGGGACAGATCAATGGAGAAGTCCTTTGATGGGATATAACGGTACCCGGTCTCATAGGCGATCAATTGTTCTGAGTTTAAATCAGAATTACCCAATAGGGGGATTTCTAAAGAAATTGGCTCAGGTATGACATATGTCATCACTTTCCCACTGTCTTCAGCCCGGGAGGGTGTTCTGATGGCCCTGGAAATGGAGGCCCAGAGGGTATGCCTTTCGCCAGGCTTCCAAAGCAGACGCAGATTTGGCTGAACTTCAAAACCGGTATATTCGTTATGCTCAAATTTTGAGCCCATGGTGAGCCATAGCCGGTCTTTTAAAAGGGTAATTTCATCCTGGAAAAATGCACTGACAAGATTATTGGTTTGACTGTCAGGAATAAATTCAACCTGGTAGCTATTACTGAAATCATCTTTGACGACTCGATAGCCCATGCCCCAGACAAGATCGTGGCAATTTTTAACTTGGAACCGATGCTGGAAATCAATGTCGACAATATGATTGGTCTGTTCCAGATATATTTCATCCCGGGTTGTGAAATCATAGTAAACCTGCAGGGTCCAGGATTGTTTTTCAGAGATGCCGTGTTCCCATCGGCCAAGCAGATTACCACCGTTGGTGTGCACCTGGTCCTGGGCCCGGATTAAATAGGGGAGGTCTGGTATCCAGAGCGTGTCCACCCACTGATTATTCTCCCCGTGGTAGATATCCCCTTGAAAGGTCCATGAGTCTTTTATTCCCACATCGTTGTCAAGGCGGAAGCCACCGGTGGTGATTTGCCAGTCATCATCCGCATCGCTTTTGTCCCCAAGGTAGGTGTATGAATCCTGGGCATGGTGGTTTACATAGAAACGGCCATGGAGGTCATTTTTGAGTTGTTTACCATAACGAAATGATGCTGAACCACGTTCATGGTTACCCATGGTGGCTGTCACCTTTCCACCCTGTGTATCCGCAGCTGTTTTGGTGATGATATTGATAACGCCGTTGACGGCGTTGGCTCCCCAGAGGGTTGCCCCTGGTCCCCGGATGACTTCAATCTGTTCAATATCTTCTAAAGGCAGATTCAGGGTGTCCCAGTAGACACCGGAATAGGCCGAGGTATAGACGCTGCGGCCGTCAATCTGAACCAGGAGTTTATTGGAAAAGGTGCCGTTAAATCCCCGGGAAGCGATGGCCCATTTGCTGGAAGAGATCCGTGCCACCTGGAGTCCGGGAACCATGCGAAGGAGTTCCGGGACGCAAGTGGCGCTCGAATTCTGAATATCTTCCTTGTCTATGACATAAACTGCGGCAGGTACATCCGCAAGATCCTGCGCCTTTCTCCCGGCAGAGGTGATTTGAATCTGCATCAGACTTGACAGGTCCATATCGAACATCTCCAGATCATCGGCCTGGCTGAAGGACGGTAGAGTGAAAAGAGTGACTATAATAATCAGATATGGTTTTATAAAATGGGTCATCCACCGTCTCCTATAATTTCAGTCGCAAGGGAAAGCAACTGGGCATCAATTTGAATCTCGTTCTCTTTTGCGGTATTAAGATTGATAACAAAGCGTAATCGGTTCCGGACCGAAATAAATTGAATGACTCCACCCCGGGCTGAAAATGCTTTATGCTCTCCAATCGTCACAATAGGTCTGGTTTTAAGAGTATTTAAGAGGGTTTTCAGGCCATGGGATTCCGATTTGCCTATAAAAAGCAGGTGACATTTTCCTATCTCGTTTAATGTCTTGAATTCTATTATTTTAATGGGGTGTTTACCTACACTTCTTGTACCTAATGGTGCAAGGTTTCCATTAAAGGGGTTTTTCCCAAAAACGCCAATCACCAAAGGAGCCTTGTCGTCTGTGAAGGCGCTATCTGGCCAACGGATAAATTTGGCAAAATTATACAGGTAGGCTGCTTTGATCTTATATTCAGATGGCTTTTCAGCCGTGTTTCCAGGTGTCGACCAGCAAAAAGCCAGTGTAAGAGTTAGGAGAAGAAGGAGGTGCCTCATCTTATAAAGCCCAGGTTATTTTAAGGTAGATGCTGCGCTCAACCTCAATGGGTGATGTAAACGCTTCCTGGATAAATTCAAGATGCCTGTTGTCGAAAAGATTTTCTCCGGCCAGTGTGATTTCCAGGTTTTCCTTGGGTGACCATTTTATATTGGCATTAAAATTAATATAGTCATCCACAACCGTGTTGCTGCTTGACGCAGAGATACTGGACGCCTTTAGTTGATCCGTGTAATGTCCCCAGAGGTTTAAACGAAGATTTTCCCTAAGTTTAATATTTGCCCTGGCATAGAACTGGTTCTGGGGAGATGAGCCTTCAGTTATATCAGCTGATTGGAAACTTTCATTGTTTTCATCTTCCATTGAAAGATCAATATAGGTGTAGGAGAATTCCGTGTCTATCCAATCTGCAGGAGTCCATGTTGTCGTTATTTCAAGTCCATAGGTCTGACCCTCCATTGAATTAACAAAATAAACAGGAGAGAACGGCGAGGCCTCAGAATAGGATTGGAGATCTCTGTAGTCGTTGTAATACAGGGTCATATCAATGGAGAGGTTTTTTGATGGGATATAACGGTAACCAGCCTCGTAGGCAATCAATTCTTCCGAGTCAAAATCAGAATTGCCCCATACGGAGACCTCGGTAAAAAATGGTGGCGGTATAATATATGTGATCACTTTGCCGCTGTCTTCAGCCCGGGAGGGTGTTCTGACGGCCCTTGCAATGGATGCCCAGAGACTGTGCTTTTCTTGCGGTTTCCAAAGCAGGCGAAGATTTGGTTGAACTTCAAAACCTGAATATTCGTTATGCTCAAATTTTGAACCGATGGTGAGCCAGACTCGGTCTTTTAGCAGGGCAATTTCATCCTGTAAAAAGGCACTGACAAGATTATTGGTTTGGCTGTCAGGGGAGAATTCAACCTGGTAGCTATTACTGAAATCATCTTTGACGACTCGATAGCCCATGCCCCAGACAAGATCGTGGCAATTTTTAACTTGGAACCGATGCTGGAAATCAATGTCGACAATATGATTGGTCTGTTCCAGATATATTTCATCCCGGGTTGTGAAATCATAGTAAACCTGCAGGGTCCAGGATTGTTTTTCAGAGATGCCGTGTTCCCATCGGCCAAGCAGATTACCACCGTTGGTGTGCACCTGGTCCTGGGCCCGGATTAAATAGGGGAGGTCTGGTATCCAGAGCGTGTCCACCCACTGATTATTCTCCCCGTGGTAGATATCCCCTTGAAAGGTCCATGAGTCGTTTATTCCCACATTGTTGTCAAGGCGGAAGCCACCGGTGGTGATCTGCCAGTCATCATCCGCATCACTTTTGTCCCCAAGGTAGGTGTATGAATCCTGGGCATGGTGGCTTGCATAGAAACGGCCATAAAGGTCATTTTTGAGTTGTTTACCATAACGAAATGATGCTGAGCCACGTTCCTGGTTACCCATGGTGGCTGTCACCTTTCCACCCTGTGTCTCAGCAGCTGTTTTGGTGATGATATTGATGACGCCGTTGACGGCGTTGGCTCCCCAGAGGGTTGCCCCTGGGCCCCGGATGACTTCGATCTGTTCAATATTTTCTAAAGGCAGGTTCAGGGTATCCCAGTAGACACCGGAATAGGCCGAGGTATAGACGCTGCGACCGTCAATCTGAACCAGGAGTTTATTGGAAAAGGTGCCGTTAAATCCCCGGGAAGCGATGGCCCATTTGCTGGAAGAGATCCGTGCCACCTGGAGTCCGGGAACCATGCGAAGGAGTTCCGGGACGCAAGTGGCACTCGAATTCTGAATATCGTCCCGGTCTATGACATAAACTGCGGCAGGTACATCCACAAGATCCTGCGCCTTTCTCCCAGCTGAGGTGATTTGAATCTGCATCAGGCTTGACAGATCCATATCTAACATCTCCAGATCATCGGCCTGGCTGAAGGAGAAGAGAATAAAAAAGGTGGCCAGAATTGAAACCGTTATTTTAATTAAACTGATTTTTTTAGAATTCATGCCTATCCATTCCTGAAATCAATTGTTTCAATATCTGTTACCATTTCAGCTGATAAAGATTTAACTGCTTTCTGGAACTCCCTTTCAATCTGGACGAACAACTCAGATGCGCCTTCCATGGAGTCATTCCGTGCATTCTCTTCCATTTTTCTAAAAAGTGCGGACAAATTTAAAGCCCCCAGATTGGCACTTCCTGATTTTAAACTGTGGGAAATTAATCGAAGTGTTGCAATATCTGAGTTCTCAAGGGCAAGTTTAATCTTTTCCAGCTGCCCTGGAGTATCTTCCAGAAAAAGTTTTATGATTTTTGTCAGAAGATCTTCAGCCCCGTCTGCCTGGAGGTCACGGATACTGTTCAGAACTTTTGTGTCAATCGTTTTTGATTCCATGGGGGGCGATTGGTCTGATACACCATGGGGATGCTTTTTTGACAGGTTTGCCTGTGAGGGGGAATGCAGATTTTCAGGTAACCAATGTTTGAGAACTTTGATAATCTTCTCTTTTCCAAAGGGTTTACTGATATAATCATCCATTCCTGCGGCAAGACATTTTTCCCGGTCTCCGCTAAGGGCGTTTGCAGTCAGGGCAATTATCGGAAGCCTTTTTTGACCCGATTTCAAATCCTCCATCCAACGGATTTTTCCGGTTGCTTCATACCCATCCATCCGGGGCATCTGGCAATCCATAAAAACAATGTCATAGGATTCTTTTTGGGCAGCGCTAACCGCTTCCAGTCCGTTTGTCGCAAGTTCAACCCGGCATCCCAACTTGCACAGAACGCCTTTTGCAACCTGTTGGTTGATGATGTTGTCTTCGGCCAGGAGTACTCTGGCGTTAAAGGTTGTCAGCTCTTTTTTAAGGTGATACTGAGTGATTAAATCCTTTTTCTCCAGATAATTTCCGTTCATCAGTTCAACCAGACTGTTGTAAAGATCAACCTGGCGAACCGGCTTGGTCAGATAGATGTTTATTCCTGCCTCCCGGGCCAGCTGGGCATCACCCCGGATACCCACCGAGGTCAATATTATTATTTTTGTCCTTTCGAGGGTAGGATCCTTACGAATCAGCCGGGCCACATCCAATCCGTCCATATGGGGCATGTGCATATCCAGGAGCACCATGTCAAATGGCCTTTTCTCTTCCACAGCCCGGTGCAGTATCGTTAATCCTTTGAGTCCGTCTTCAGCCCCCTCCTGCTTGATGCCCCAGGAGTTCATCTGGTGGGTCAAGAGTTCACGGTTTGTTTGATTGTCATCAACAACAAGGGCACTTAATCCCTTTAATTCCTGGGTCGGTGTTTGGGCAAGAATCCGGGTTCCTGCCGTTTTTTTAAGGGTCAGGTCAAACCAGAACTCTGCACCCTCTCCAGGGTTACCTGTGCAGTTGATCTGACCATCCATGAGCTCCACCAGCTGCCTTGAAATTGCAAGTCCGAGTCCTGTCCCCCCATATTTTCGCGTTGTTGACTCGTCGGCCTGGGAGAAGGGCTGGAAGAGTTTTTTTCTCTCCTCGGCAGTCATTCCTATGCCGGTATCGCGAACCAGAAAACGAACCTGTTCCGAGTCACCCATATCCTTCAGGGACTCCACCTTGAGATAGACTTCTCCTTGCTCTGTAAATTTAATGGCATTGGACAATAAATTTGTCAAAACCTGCCTTATTCGGCTTGGGTCGGAACTCATATCCGGATGAAGGGTTTCAGCAATATCAACAATAAGTTCAAGGCCTTTTGCATGGGCCCGATGGGCAAGAATCTGGGCAATTTCTTCAATCAGGGCCGGCAGGTTGAAGTTGATGGTTTCAATTTCCAGCTTTCCGGCTTCTATCTTGGAAAAATCCAGGATATCGTTGATAATGGTCAAAAGGGATTCACCGGATGACTTGATGGTTTCAATGGCATTTTGCTGTTCAAGTGTCAGGTTCATATCCAGGGCCATCTCAGCCATACCAAGGACCCCGTTCATGGGGGTTCGGATCTCGTGGCTCATGTTTGCCAGAAACTGGGATTTGGCCTTGCTGGCAGCCTGGGCTTCATCTGCAAGGACAATAGCTTTGTCCATTGTCAGTTGCAGCTCTGCGGTACGATTGCGAACCTGCTCTTCAAGGTGCTCATCCCTCTGTTGAATCTGGCCCAGCATATTATTGAAACCTTCAGCCAGCAATCCAAATTCATCTTTACTTTTATGTTTCACCCTGAGACGATAGTTTTTTTCCGTTGAAATCTGCTGGATTGCCGTTGTCAACTGGGTGACAGGGCCGGTAATAATTTTTTGCAGACGGTTTGCCAGTACGACAGCAAGAACAAGCCCGCCGAGCAGAAGGAGCACCAGGTAGCCGGCCGCTTCCAAAAGAAGCTTGTAGAGGTCACCCATGCTTGCCTGGAGATAAAGGGTCCCAACCCTTTCGTTGTCCAAAATAATTGGGGTAAGGATCTGTATCCGGCCATCGTGGATCATATATCCCTTTTCCTCTAATTCAGTATTTTTCACCCGTTGTGGGGAAATCTGCTGGTGGCCGCCCCTGGAAAAACTTGCAACCCGCGCACCGTCGGCCCTGTAAATGGCGGATGTAAGGATTGAGGTTTTTTGGGCCAGAGAGTGAAGGTTGTTTTCCAATGCCTCGTCATCCTGGAACAGCAGGGCAGCAGTACTGTTATCGCCGATAATTTTTGACAGGCTTTGCAGTTCTTCAAGGGCATTGCGTTGGTACAAAAACCATTGACTGATAAAGGCGATGGTAAAGGTTAGAAGGAGTATGGTTGAACAGACACCTAAAATAATGGTGTTGAATTTTTGCTTGACAGAGAGGTTGTGAAAAAATTGAGTCATTCTTTTGTCTCCAGGAGTTCCGTGGCCAGGGAAAGAAGCTGGGCATCAATTTGAACCTGATTTATTTTTGCAGCATCCAGGTTGATAATAAAGCGAAGTCTATCCCTGATTTTGATAAATTGAATTATTCCTCCCTGGGCTGCAAATTTGTTATTGTCTCCGACGGTTATGATGGGCCTGGCTTTTAGTTGTTCAAGAATATTTGATAGTTCGGCTGAACTGGAGGTGTTGATATATACCATGTGACAGGTCTGGGCCTGTTTCGATGTTTTTAATTTCTTGATCTCAAAGGGTCTGTTGCGAACGGTTCTTGAAGTTAAGGGGCCAAGTTTGTCTGCAAAGGAATCATCCCCCATAACCCCGATGAGCAAGGGTGATTTTTCGTGGATAAATGTCGGCCCGGGCCATTTGATAAACTTTGCAAAATTATACAGGTAGGCGGCTTTGACTTTGTCTTCAGTTGAAATGTTGTCAGCATGGCAGATTAAAGAACAAACCAGTGCCAAGGTTAATGTAATTATAAAAAGAAACCTTTTCATCTGACAAATTTTTTCCGTAAACTGTGCATGGCAATATACATACATGAATCGGTCAAGAAATATAAGGGGGAAAATGTGCTCTCTGCGAGGTTTATGTTAAAAAATTCAGGATATCGCACTGGAATTTCAAAAAAGATACCCCCCTAGGGCAAGAACAACGTCTGCGATGCCATAAAGATTCATCCCATGGCAAGAGGGTTGCAAATGTTTGCAGCCCTCCAGGTTATTTACCGATTACGTTTCAAACCAGTGGGCCGTTTTTTTACAAAACCCAACGAGCATAAGCATTACCGGGACCTCAATCAGTACCCCCACAACAGTGGCAAGGGCGGCTCCAGATGACAGGCCAAACAGCATGACAGCCGTTGCAATGGCAACTTCAAAATGGTTGGATGCACCGATCATGGCCGCCGGTGCCGCATCCTCGTATTTTAATTTTAAAAATTTTGCAGCAGCATATCCCACGGCAAAGATTAAGGTTGTTTGAATAAACAGCGGAATGGCAATCCAAAGGATGGTCAATGGATTTGCCATGATGACCTCGCCTTTAAAACTAAACAGCAGCACCAGGGTCAACAACAGGGCTGAAATGGTTACCGGCGTCAGAACGCCTAAAAATTTTTCCTGGAACCAGGTTTTTCCCTTGGCTGAAATAATCCATTTGCGTGAAAAATAACCGGCCACAAGGGGCAGTGCCACATAAATGCCCACCGACAGAACCAATGCCTGCCAGGGGACAGGCAGTTTTCCAACACCCAGAAGAAAACCACCCAGCACCCCATATAAAACCAGCATGGTGAGAGAATTTATGGCGACCATAATCAGTGTTAAACCGTCGTTGCCCCGGGACAGATAACTCCATACCAGGACCATTGCGGTACATGGCGCGATCCCCAAAAGAATGCAGCCTGCAAAATAGCTTCTCCACAGGGGAATTTGAAGCATTTTGATACCGTCCTGGACAACAACAACGCCGGCACCGTGGGCTACCCCCACCGGCAGGTCAAGGCCAAAAGGCATTTTGACAAGATCCATTGCCTGGGCGCCAATCACCGATTTTAGAAGAAAACCCAGGAAAAACATTGAAATCGCATACATGGTAAAGGGTTTGATACACCAGTTGATAAAAAGGGTTAAAAGCACCGGCTTTCCACTTTTACCGGCCTTGATAACAGAGGTAAAATCAATCTTGACCATGATGGGATACATCATGAAGAAAAGGCAGACAGCAATGGGAATAGAGACCACAGGCGCCCCGTTGACATTAATGGACATGGCATCCAGTGACTTGGCAAGGCCTGGAGCAATCCTGCCCAGAAGAATTCCACCGATGATGCACAGCCCGACCCATAGGGTCAGGTACCTCTCAAAGACACTGGTCATTTTACGTTCATTACCTGGGTAAACACTCATTTTTCTGCTCCTAGGCTTGATGACACGATCGTGTCGTCTATATTTTCAGGCATTTTTTCAACAAATGCCCTGATTTCATCTCTGACCCTTCGATAGCAGTCCAATTGTCTTTCTTCATTTCCCCCTTGCTTTGCAAGTTCCGCAGCCAATTTCGGCGGATCGTCAAACCCGACATGGAGGACCTTACTGGGGGACGGAAAATATGGACAGGTTTCATGGGCATGGCCGCAGACAGTGATAACCACGTCCAGGGGCATGGCGCTGAATTCATCAATCAGTTTTGATTTATGGCCTGAAATATCTACACCTGCCTCGGCCATGACCCTTACAGCATGGGGATTGAGGCCATGTGTCTCAATACCTGCGGAATAAACATCAATGACGTCTGCTTTTAATTTCCGGGTCCATCCTTCAGCCATCTGGCTGCGGCATGAGTTTCCCGTACAAAGGAATAATATTTTAAGTTTTTCTTTCATCGTAAACCCCTTTTGATTTATGATTTAGAATTACGACCGTTTTTTCTTTGTTTACAGCTCAATTCTTCACAAGCAATTGCCAGGATCTCTTTCAATGTTTCCAAATCCTGCTCAAACTGCTTTGACCCTTCAACCCTTTCCTTTACCCACTCAAACAGGGGGAGCAAAAACGGATTTTCCCTGTTTAAACAAAAATATATCCATCGTCCCTGTTTACGATTCTTTAATACACCCGCATTTACCATGAGGCTTAAATGTCTGGAGGCTGTGGCTCCTGCAACGTTTAAAAGTTCGGTTATCTGGCAGGCGCACAATTCGTTGTGGACCATCAAGGCGCTGAAGACCCGGAGTCGGTTTTTGTCAGACAGTGATTTGAGTATTAAAAGCGTTCTATCCATATCTTCCCTATTGTTTTATAATTAGCCAAACAACTAAATGTTTAGTTTAAATTTATTCTTTTGTCAAGACAGAGGATGTAAAAATCCTACCCAGGGATCATTTTTTGTTCCTGTCACCCTTTTTCAAGGTGTGATGAAAGAAATTGACGTAATGGATCGTATTCTGCCATTATTAATCATTTTTGACAGGTCACTTGTGTGTCATATTGATGTTTTATGGAGAGAAACATTATGGAAAACCCAACAGGAATGATGACGACAATTGGCGTCTTGTTGCTTAATATCGGGTTATATTCTATTTTTCCGTTGTATTTTACGACAATGACCTCCCGCCTGCGCACGCCGGCATTCTACATGTATATCAGCATTGTACTCGTTGTGGGTGGACTTGCTGGCGCTATCTACTCATTTCCCCTCTCTGAAACCCTTCATATCTCGGGTGGCAATCTGGCCTATGGCGCCTTTATGATGAGCACAGTAATGCTGATCATTATTGAGCGTGATGTCAGCACCTTCCGAAATATAATTCAGCTGGTGGTTCAGGTGGATATCTTTGTGTTTGCAGGGTTTAATTTCCTGGCATGGTTACTTGATTCCAAGCTCGTTTTGAACACTGTTCACATTCCCTCAGCTATTTTTAATGTTTCACTGTGGGTTCTCATTATTGGAGGGGTGTTGATCCTGGGTGAGATCCTGGTCCTTTTGCTGATCTTTCTGCAGGTCCGCAGGTTAATTTCAAACATCTCCGCACTCGCCTTCATCTATACGTTTGCATTTATTTTGATTCTATGTGCAGATGGCGTGCTCTTTCCCATTCTGGCCTTTGGACTCAGTCCAGAACTTGTCAGTATCATTTTTGGCAATGTCTCAGGAAAGGCCATTATGGCCGCCTGCTACAGTGTTCCAATGCTGGGGTTTTATCTGATCTTTCGAAAGAAATTTATCCGTTTTCTTGATACGCCGCTGCCAATGAATGAGTTGATCAAGGCTCCCCGGAAAAAATTGTTAGAAACATTATATCACTATGAAATTCGGGATCAACAATTCCAGCGAGACAAACAGGAACTCATGGAAATTTCAGAACGAGATGAACTGACCACCCTTGCGAACAGGCGCAAGTTTGACCAAACATTTCAGACAGAATGGTCCCGGTGCCAGCGAGAAGAACAATTTTTGACCCTTGTGATTGGTGACATTGATTTTTTCAAACAGTACAACGATACATATGGGCATAATCAAGGGGATATCTGCCTGAAAAAAATAGCGGCCCTATGGGGAAACATCTTCAACAGGCCATCAGATCTTGCCGCACGAATTGGTGGTGAAGAGTTTACCATTCTTTTACCCAATACATCTCCAGAACTGGCATTATCAAGCCTTCATCATTTTCTGACCACTTTGAAGGAACAGCCGATCCCCCATCATACGTCATCCATCGCTTCCCACGTCACGCTGAGCATTGGTTTAGCAGGCTGTATTCCACAAAAAGACACATCTCCAGAAGCGCTGTTCATTCTCGCAGATCAACGGTTATATGCGGCCAAACAGGGTGGGCGAAATCGAATTGTCGCTGAATGATCGCCAAACAGATTCAACAGGATTATGATGCCCCATGTATGGCTGTTTCGATTCCAGGCCCTTGATTTGATTGATATTTCTGAGCCATTTATTTAATGCCCAGCCGAATACATGAATCCAGCCGGATGGTTTCACCGTTTAAAATCGGATTTTCAATAATATGTTTCGCCAGAAGCGCAAATTCAGCAGGTCTGGCCAGACGCTTGGGAAAAGGAATGTCGGCAATGATGGATTGTTTTACCTCTTTCGAAAGGCCTGCCAGCATGGGTGTTTCAAACAGCCCCGGCGCAATGGTCATAACCCGGATACCATAGGATGCAAACTCACGGGCAATGGGAAGAGTCATCCCCACAATGCCACCTTTGGATGCACTGTAGGCCGCCTGTCCGATTTGTCCTTCAAAGGCGGCAATGGATGCGGTATTGATAATAACCCCTTTTTCACCGTCCGGGTTCGGACCGTTGTCTATCATCTTTTCCGCGGTAAGACGAAGCACATTCATTGTCCCCACAAGATTCACCTGGAGAACTTTGTTGAACAGCTCAAGGGGCATGGGGCCTTTTTTGGAAAGCACCCTGGCAGGGGTGCCGATACCGGCACAGTTAATGGTGAAATGAATTTTTCCAAAAGCCCCAATGGTTTTTGCAATGGCTGCTTTCACACTATTTTCATCGGAAACATCTGTCTTACAGAAAATAATCGAATCTCCCGATTCCGATGCTGCTTTGCGGCCCCTTGTTTCATCAAAATCAAAAATGGCAACCCCTGCGCCATTGGCTGACAATTCACGAACACATGCCTCTCCAAGTCCAGAGGCTCCCCCGGTCACAACGGCTGTACATCCTTTAATATTCATAATTATATTTCCTTTTTCCCCCTTAGGTGTCTGCTGATAATAAGTCTTTGTACCTCTGAGGTGCCCTCCACGATTTGAAGCAGCTTAACGCTTTTGTAAATGCGCGACACGGGTGAGTCTTCCATATACCCGTAGCCACCATGGATCTGGACGGCATCACTTGCAACCTTTTCCGCCATTTCACTTGCATAAAGTTTGGCACAGGTGGCCTCAAAGGTATGTTTTTTCCCATGATCCTTGAGCCAGGCAGCTTTAAGGTACTCGTTCCTGGCAAGCTCTATGGCCACCGCCATATCCACCAGTTTAAACTGAATGCTCTGGAATTCAAAAATAGACTTACCGAATTGTTTTCGGCCCATGGCATAACGCAGGGATTCATCAAGACAAGCCTGGGCAGCACCCACGGCCACGGCGGCGATGCTTATTCTTCCGGTTTCCAATACGGCCAGGTGCTGGGAAAAACCATGTTTGGGATCGCCCAGCAGGTTCTCTTTGGGAATGGTGCAGTCTTTTAGAATGACCTCATGGGTTGCCGACCCCCGCCATGCCATTTTCTCATATTTTGTTCCCAGCTTAAAACCCGGCGTTTCTTTTGGTACAATAAATGTGGCGATGTCACCACCTTCAAGCCTGGCGGCCACCAGTAGAACCGATGCATTTTCCAGCCCGATGTTGGTAATAAACTGTTTGGTCCCGTTAAGCACCCATTCATCGCCTTTACTGACAGCCTCGGTGATCAATGCACCGGCATCGGAACCTGCATCGGGTTCGGTTAAACCAAAGGCTCCTATTTCATGGCCCCGGGCAATGGGAACCAGCCATTTTTGTTTTTGTTCTTCAGTGCCAAATTCCAGCAACTCCTGCCCCACAACACTTGTGGTGACATCAAGCAGAGCGCCCAGGGTAATATCTGCCCTGGATATCTCTTCAATACAAAGATGCATACTGACCCAGTCACTGCCCATGCCCCCGTATGCTTCGGGGAATGGAATCCCCATCAATCCCAGTTCCGCCATCTTTGCCATGGTCTCATAGGGGTATTTACCGGTTTTTTCAAGCTCTTCCGCCTGGGGTGCAATTTCTTTTTTTGCAAAATGATGCACCTCTTTTTGAATCATTTTCTGTTCTTTGGTAAGATTGAAATACATCTTTTTTCTCCATATGAACTATCAGAAATAATTATGTAAAACGGGATCAGGTCTCGCTTGTTTAATCCAGACGATAAAAGACCGGACGGGCAGCCGAACCATTGGAATACCTGTCTCCGGGAAACACACGATTTCCCATTCTGACCCGTTTCCCAATCATATCCAGGCTTGCCTCTTCAGGATTTATGGCGGACAGTTCACCCATGATCCAGGGGCCTTCTTCCAGTTCGACCAGAACAATCACATAGGGAACTTCATTTTCCCTGTTTTCAGCCGCGATATAAATGGTGGTGTATGTTTGAATCGTTCCAGTGCCGCCAAGTTCGGTTATTTCAAGATCAAAGGAAGAACATTCTTGGCAGGTCATCTGGGGTGGACAGGTTATTTTTTGGCACTGTCTGCACTTCAAACCCAGAAGGATATTTTTTTTCAATGCACTATTGTATCGTTCAAACGGTAAGGGATATTCCATTATTCTCTTTCCTTTTTTAAAATAAGATTGCAGAGGATGCCATCTCCACCCAGGGTATCCACCAGTCCCACCCTGGCCCCTTCCACCTGCCTTTCCTGCCCCACAAGATCCCCCCGGAGCTGCTTTACGATTTCCACCGTCTGGGATGCCCCTGTCGCCCCGATGGGATGTCCCTTTGACTTGAGTCCCCCTGAAATATTAATGGGAATTTTACCCCCGATCCGGGTTTCCTCTTTTTCCCACAGCTGGCCGCCTTTTCCAAATTCGGCAAATCCCAGACCTTCGGCGGCGATGATGCTGGCAATGCTGAAGCAATCGTGGAGTTCACACACATCAATGTCTTGGGGGCCGACCCCGGCCATGTCATATGCCTGTTTTACGGAAATCTCCCTGGCTTTTAACCGGGGAATATCTTTGTACTGACAGCTTAACATACCCGAAGATGCCTGCCCCACCCCGGCAATATAGATGGGAGTGTCACAAAGGGCCCTGGCCTTTTCTTCCGATGCAATAACAAGTGCTGCAGCACCATCGGAAAAGGGACAGCAATCAAGCAAGGTCAATGGAGATGCAACCATAAATGCCTTTTCCACCTGATCCACGGTGATCTCTTTTTTGAATTGGGCATGGGGATTCTTGACCCCATAGCTGTGGGACTGCACTGAAACCAGGGACATTTGATTCCGAAGTCTTTCAAAGGGGATATTGTATTTTTTTGCATATAAATTTGCCAGAAGTCCAAAGAATCCGGGAAAGGTAAGACCTGCCGGGAATTCATACCGGGCATCGGTTCCCATGGCAAAGGTCCGGGTGGCAAGGGCCGTTCCCATGGCCGTGGCCTTTTCCGTTCCACCCACAAGGACAATATCGTAAAAGCCCGATGCCACCCACATATAAGCGTCACGTATGGCCACTGTGGCAGACGAACAGGCCGCTTCAAACCGGGTGGCCGGGATATGACGACATCCCAGGGAATCGGCGATATACGACTGAATCATAATCTGCCCTTCAGAAAAATCACTTAGCCCATTACCGCAATATAACGCCTGAATATCCTTTGGTTGCACATTGGCTTCAACCATGGCTTCCGTTGCAGCTTCACAAAAAAGCTCCAGCCCTGTCTTGGGGGAATTAAACCCGAAATCCGTGTGTCCTGTGCCTATAATGGCTACTTTTCTCATGCTTTTTCTCCATCTTAAAAACCATAAAAACGTGCTGCTTATTGTTTGCAGGAAATTAGATCACTGTTCTCCTGTTTGCTATAAAAGTTTCCATATTCTTTTCTAATGTCTTTTTTGGAAAACTTTCCCACACTGGTTTTGGGGATCCCATCAACAAAAAGGATTCTGTCCGGAAGCTGCCATTTGGCAAATTTAGGCATTATAAAATTCAATATATCTTCTTCCATGACCTTTTCTCCCGTTTTGGCGAGGACCACCAGGGCCAAGGGACGTTCTTCCCATTTCGGATGTGGAATCCCCGCCACAGAGGCTTCCACAACATTGGGATGGGCCATAATGGCGTTTTCA
Source organism: Desulforapulum autotrophicum HRM2 (assembly GCF_000020365.1). Lineage (NCBI taxonomy): Bacteria > Pseudomonadati > Thermodesulfobacteriota > Desulfobacteria > Desulfobacterales > Desulfobacteraceae > Desulforapulum > Desulforapulum autotrophicum. The sequence continues at coordinate 5,086,311 of NC_012108.1, forward strand.
AGATCAATGGAGGAGATCCACTCCCCTCCGCTTTTAATCACATCCTTAAACCTGTCGGTAACTTTGAGATAGCCATACTTATCAACGGTTAACGCATCCCCGCTTTTCCAATAACCATCCTCGGTGAATGCGTCTTTACTGCGTTCATCATTGTAATAGCTTGCCGTAATCCAAGGTCCCCTGTAATGACCCTCACCAACACTTTCGCCATCCCTTGGAACCTCTTTTCCGGTTGCATCCAATATTTTCCAGCTAACAAAGGGAACCGGGCAACCCTGTTTCAATCTTAATGTCCATTTCTCTTCTTCTGACAGATGGGAAAGGGTTGGTTTAAGAAAATTCAAACTGACGATGGGGGTGGTTTCCGTTGCACCATAGGCGTGGATAATATCGGCTCCCATCTCTGCATAATCCTTCATCACAGAAACCGGTGGGGCAGTTGCCCCTGAAAGCATGCGCAGATTATTAAAATGCGGCTTATCTTTTAACGTTTTTATATAATGGAGCATGGGCATAAAAATTGCCGGAGCACCGCAGGTCATGGTTACTTTTTCAGAAATGAGCAAATCCACCAGCGGTTGTGTCTCTTCAGCACTGTAACGGCCGGAAAACACAAGTTTTGCTCCGGTTAATGCCGCACAAAAGAAAACCCCCCAGCCATGGCAATGAAACATCGGCACAATCTGATGAGGACATCACTTGAATTAATACTGCACAGGGTGGAAAGGCAAAGGGTGTGCAGACAAATGGTCCGGTGGGAATAATACACTGCTTTGGGTTTACCTGTGGTGCCGGATGTGTATGCACCGCTATATGCCGAACATTCGTTGATCATGGGCCAGTCATAATGTGAAGATTCCGATTCAAGAAGCGTTTCATAATCATGGATAGGGGAAAGGTTACTCCTGATTTCATTCTGTTTCTCATCATTTAATATGATATATTGCCTGATTTTACCCAAATCGTTGTGGATGGATTCAATAAAAGGAATCATACTTTCACTGACACAAATTACGGTTGCTCCGGCATGGTTGATCACATAGGCCCTGTCCTCATTTGAAATACGGGGATTAACCTGCAACAGCACAGCACCTATTCCGGAAACGGCAAGGTAGAGTTCAAAAAATCTGTGTGTATTCCATTCCATTACCCCAACCCGATCTCCCGTTTTCACCCCGAGTCTCTTTAGGGCATTTGCCAGTTTGCCGACCCTTGCATAAGCCTGCTCATAATTATAACGCATCAGCGTTCCATCAAGATTTCTGGAGATCACTTCCACTTCTGGAAACGTGGTGGCCGCATAACGAATGAATTCATTGGTATTTAACTGATAATCATCACCAAATGTAGACGGGAACCCATCAATCATTTTAATCATTGTTTAATTCTCCTGCCTGTTTTCGGGCTTGCAAAACCATCACCCACTCCGGCATCCACAGAATGGCTCTGATAATTATCAAACCCAGCATTGACACCACAAATCTGAACTTTGATTATATTTAGCAATGCCTGTGCCACATATTAATAATGTTTAAATTCAGCGTCTTAGGTGTTTTCCAGAAAAAAAGATATGTCCTCCATGTTTTAAAAGTGTGAGCTAAACAGGACAGCTGTAATCTATAAAGGACAGATCAAGGACAGTCAAAAAGGATGTCTAACGAGGAATGTTTTTAATTGGTTTTTGAACGAAAACTCACCCATCTGCGGCGTTGCTGCAAAATTCTGCAATCCTCACGTACAGCAGTACGCTCCGGTTTCAGAATTTTTTGCGCCTTGCATATGGGCAACTTTTCGCCCAAACACGGGTTTTCGGTCAGGCACTAATTGGCTTAAAGATCGAATCGGGCCATTTTGGTGTAAAGCCATGATCTGCTGATTCCCAGTATCTTTGCCGCCTTGGCCTTATTTCCATCCGCCTCTCTCAAAGCCGACTGGATGGCAAGCTTGTCATGATCGTCACGGCTTTTGTGTAAGCGTTGTTTGGTGGACAGCGGGCTGCCAGCCATGAAAGAAGGACTTTTTTTTTCCTTTTCCTTTAAATTCGGCGGCAGGTCATCAATATCTACGAGATTGCCCTTAACAAAATTGGCAACACGCTCCACCACATTTTCCAGTTCACGGACATTTCCCGGCCATGTATGCTCAAGTAAAACAGTCATGGCATCGTCTGAGATATCCTGGATAGCAGACCCAAGGATATGATTATATTTTTCAATAAAAAAATGAACCAGAAGGATAATATCCTGGGGTCGTTCCCTCAGGGGGGGGATGTGAAAATGAATAACGTTGAGCCGGTAATAAAGATCCCCCCGGAAACGTTTTTCCTGAACCATCTGATGCAGATCCTGATTCGTGGCGGCAATCACACGGAAGCTGACATGGGTTGTTTTGTTGGAACCGATGGGTTCAAATGATTTATCCTGCAATACCCGCAACAGTTTGCTCTGCAGATTTGGACTCATGTCACCGATTTCATCCAGAAACAGGGTACCACCGTCTGCAAGGGCCAATTTACCGAGCTTGCCCTGTTTTTGTGCACCGGTAAAAGCTCCCGGGGCATAACCAAAAAATTCAGATTCCAGCAGGTCCGCTGGAATGGCAGCACAATTTACCTTGACCAAACGTTTATCCCTGCTTACCCCGGCTTCATGTATGGATTGGGCCATCAATTCCTTGCCAGTCCCGCTTTCACCTGTTATGAGAATGCTTGAAGAGCTTTGAGCGGCTATTTCAGCTCTTTCTTTAATTTTTTTAAATGCTTCATGGGATGTTATAATCTGGTCAAAAGTGATCTTGTTGCTCATGTCATTGCGAATTTGATTTTTGTAATAGGCCACTTTCTGGTCAAGGCGGATGAATTTCTGGGCCAGATTTCTGACATCCTTAAAATTACTGAATAAAATCATACCTACCGCGCCCAAAGCCTTTCCATCACGCACAATGGGCATTCTTGACACCACATGGGGATTCCCGTTTATGAACTGTAATTGATGGAGTTCCGCTACCCCTGTTTTAATCACCTTGCGCAGTCGGGAATTCTCAATAATATCCTCCACCGGTTTTCCCACCATATTCTCCCTGGATTTGTGTAAAAAATCCGCTATACTCTGGTTGGCCATGGTGATAACACCTTTTTTATCAATGACAATGATGCCGTCATAGGCAATCTCCATAACCGACTGGAGAGTATTGTAAAGCTTGGTAACGCTTTCCAGTTCCGAAGCAATGCACTCCAGATCCGTCAAATCCTGGAATATGATGATGGCTCCATTGATATTGTCCATGGTCATAATCGGAGTGATATTGCACAACAGGGTGTGTTCTCCATAGGTGGATTTGATTCCTATGGAAACAACACCTTTTAATAGCACCTCGTCAAGCTCAAGCCCTTTTAAAAAAAGGGAGACCGGTTTTCCCCAGGCCTGGAATGTTGTGATCCCAAAAAGTCTTTCCGCGGCCTGATTAATACGGGAGATTTTTCCTGAGGCATCCATGGCCACAACACCGTTGTGCATGCTGTTGAGAATAATCTGCATCTGATGATTCAGCAGGGTTTCATTTTCAAACATGGCCATTATCCAGCTGGCTTTGGTGAAAATTCCCTTCACCTCATTTTTATCATTCAGAACAATTGCAGTTCCCACCTTGCTGTTTTTTACAATTTCCGTAACTTCACCATAGGGCATGTCTTCGTGCAGGGTTACAACATTTTTTTTAATATAAAATTTTTTCACCGGACTATCCGGTGCTTCTCCGGCAGCTACGGCATCATACAGATGGGCCTTGGTCATCAATCCCAGCAATCGGCCACCTGCTCCGATGACAGGCAATACGTCCAGTTTTGAACGACGCATGAGCAAGGCAGCCCGTTGCAGTGTGTCACCCTTATTTAACGTTTCAAAGGTGTGGGTCATGATGCTTGAAACCGTTAATGCATGCATGGAAAGCTTTTGATTTAACATGATGAATTCAATCTTCAGATTCGATCCTGCTTGACAGAGTCTGACTTATTTTACTCAACTGGTACTTTTCCAGGTAAATAGATGTTGAGTGAGTGAGCCCTTCAGGCGAACCCACTCACTTTCGGACTTCAACTTTGATGATCGGAGTCACCCATTCCGGCAACCCACCCTCAAAGGTACTGCTTAAAAAATGAGACCGTCCGTTGCCAGGCCAATTCAGCCTGTGTTTCATCGTAACGTGGCGTTGAGTTGTTATGGAAGCCATGCCGGGTGCCTTCATAGGTATACATGACAAAATTTTTGCTGTTTGCTTTCAACGCTTCTCGATAGCCTTCCCGGGAAGCATTCACCCTTGGATCATCTTCGGCATAATGTATCAGGAGGGGGGCCTTGATTTCAGGTACCTTTTCAAGGGCGGGTGCAACACCATAAAATGGCGCCCCGGCATTCAGATCTACCCCCATAATGATGGCAAGATTATTGACGACACCACCGCCGTAACAGAAGCCAGTTGCACCAAATTTCCCATTGGACAGTTCATGATTCTTCAGGAATATGGCACTGTTCAGCATATCCGTAAAAAGTTTATCTTTGTCCAGGGATTTCTGCATGACTTTCCCATCATCGTCGTTTCCGGGATACCCACCCAAGGGTGCCAATCCGTCCGGTGCAAGCGACAAAAACCCTTCCACGGCAAATCTGCGCGCCACATCTTCAATATAAGGATTCAAACCTCTGTTTTCATGAACAACCAGAACAGCAGGAAAAGGGCCTTTCCCGGCAGGCGTCACCAAATATCCACGCATCTTACCCGATGACCCAGCCGGAGAGTCATATTCAACATATCGGGGTTTAATGCGGTCATCCGTAAAAGAGATTGTCTGGGCTTCGGTATAGCGTGGCAACAATGCTTCAGCCATGACAAGTGCGGATCCGCCTGCAACAGCAAGGGCAGACGCTCTGGTGAAAAAAGCCCGCCGGGTCATCTGAGTGTGACAGTATTCATCGTATAGATCATAGACCCTGGGATCGATGGATTCTTCAGTCATGATTTTCGTACCCCCTGTTAATATCAGTTTTTAGATATGAACAAAATCGACAGAACATCAGTCAAAAAAAATTCGTTTTTATTTTTCAAGTATTCATTTTTTCGCTGGCATCGTCAATAAAAATTACCAAAGGCATCCCCCCCTGGCGCCATGACCATTGACCGCCGTATAGGGATAGATGCAGTGCAGGATGGCTGAGACCTTAAAACGGGTTAACAAACCGGCTGAAAAAAATAAAGGAAGATTTGCCCCGACAATAGACCTGGCAGATACCCCTGGTCATTACACCTGGGATACAACATATCAGCAACCTGTTTTTATTAAAATTGAGAATCCGGGAAACTTAAAATTTGCGTATACCTGTCCAGTGATTATTTTATTTTTTCACCCATAAGCCAACAGGGGGAAATCATGGGGACAAAAGAAAAAACAAACGGACAAAATGGACTGGAATCGCTGATCTTTGACAACAGTTTTATCAACCACCTTCCCGGCGACCCTGAAATCGAAAATCATCGCCGCCAGGTTAGAAATGCAAGCTACTCCATTGTTCAGCCGGCCAGGGTTCACAACCCCAGGCTTGGGGCCGCCTCAAGGGAGGCGGCCGGACTCATTGACCTTTCAATGGACACCGTCAACTCCCCTGAATTCCTTGAGATCTTTTCCGGAAACCGCCTCCTGCCCGACATGGTACCCTTTGCAACCTGCTATGGGGGCCACCAGTTCGGCACCTGGGCAGGTCAGCTTGGCGACGGCAGGGCGATTAATCTCGGAGAAATCATCAATCGTGAGGGCCAACGCTGGGCCATCCAGCTCAAGGGGGCAGGCCCGACCCCATATTCACGCAGTGCTGACGGTCTGGCCGTTCTGAGATCCTCGGTACGTGAATTTCTGTGCAGTGAAGCCATGTTTCACCTCGGTGTTCCCACCACCCGTGCCTTGAGCCTTATAACCACAGGAGAAGAGGTTCTCCGGGATATGTTCTACGATGGTCACCCCAAAATGGAGCCAGGCGCCATTGTCACACGCCTGGCACCGAGCTTCACACGGTTCGGCAGCTTCCAGATCCACAGTTCAAGGGAAGAGACGGATCTTTTAAAAAAACTGGTGGACTACACCATCAAAACCGATTTTCCAGAACTTGGAACACCGTCACCCCGGGTTTACCTTGAATGGTTCAACACGGTGTGCACAACCACGGTAGACATGATTGTTCACTGGATGCGGGTAGGATTTGTTCACGGGGTGATGAACACGGACAATATGTCCATACTTGGCCTGACCATTGACTATGGTCCCTATGGGTGGCTTGAAAATTATGATCCCAACTGGACTCCCAACACCACCGATGCCCAGGGCCGCCGCTACAGTTTTGGGAAACAACCCGATATTGCCCTGTGGAACCTTACTCAACTGGCCAAAGCCATCTCTCCGATTATCAACGACGTTGACGCCCTGGCACAATCCCTGGAAGTCTACAGAAACCGTTTCCAGGACGGCAGCCAGAACATGATGGCCCTCAAACTGGGTCTTACCCATTTTAAACCGGAAACTGACCCGGCGTTGATGGCAGCGCTTCTTGACCTGCTGCAACTGGTTGAAACGGACATGACCCTTTTTTTCAGGCAGCTTGCGATGGTTGATCCTTCCAAAACGGTTTCCCCCATGGAGTTTTCGGCGGCCTACTATCAACCCGAACAGCTCACAAAACCCTATGTAGACCGATTTGACGACTGGTTCAAACGCTATGGACAGCGACTCACCCTCGACTCCAGTGATCCCGGAACAAGGCAGCAGCGAATGAATCAAGTCAATCCCAAATACGTCCTCAGAAATTACCTTGCCCAGCTGGCCATTGACCAGGCCGAACAGGGCGACTTTTCCGGGGTCACCGAACTTCTTCAGGTGATGCGCCACCCCTATGATGACCAGCCCGGCAACCAGAGGTTTGCCGAAAAACGGCCAGAATGGGCAAGAAATCGGCCCGGCTGCTCGATGCTTTCATGCAGCTCATAGGTGTGGTCCGGGTTGACAAAACAGCCCATCCCCTCTAAAACCTTTCATTTTAACGTTCAAACCCAAAGGATTAAGCCCATGGCCCTACCCTGGAAAGTTGTCGATCAATTTATCACCCAAGATGAAGGCATTCTTGAGCTTCGCCAGAGGGGAAAAAATGATTTTCTTATCCTGGTGGGTACCCAGGTGCTCATGAACTCCATGGCCCAGCGATCTGAGATGGCCCTGGGAGAACTTGGGGCAGCGCCCCTTCAAAACCATCCGGCCCCAAGGATTCTTGTGGGGGGTCTTGGCATGGGCATCACCCTCAGGGCCGTTCTTAACACCCTGCCTTTAACGGCAGAGGTTGTGGTGTTTGAACTCAATCCCCAGATCGTCACCTGGTGCCGTGGCCCCCTGGCAGAGCTCACCAACGGAGCCGTCACAGACCCCAGGGTTCTGGTTGAGATAAAAGACGTTGCCAAGGGCATAGAAGACGCCGCCATGGGGGAATCAGACCATCGGTTTGACGCCATTATCCTGGATCTGTACAGGGGGCCCCACCCCCGAACCGACAAAATCGCTGATCCCTTTTACGGCTCCCGGGCCATCGAACGATCGTTCAAGGCCCTGAACCCAGGGGGGACCCTTGCCGTGTGGGGAGAAAACCATGATGAGGGGTTCATCAAACGACTTGCCCAGGCAGGCTTCTCAGTGGCGTTCAAACGGGTTGGCAAGGGTGGTTACTGCCACGCTGTTTTTCTTGCAACAAAAAAAGGAGCATGACAGGCAGGCAAAAAAGCAACAATCCTTTCCAGGCCTTTTCCTTTGTGAAAAAAAGGCGCACGCCCATTCATACCCCCTTTTTTAAAAGGATGGTAACCGTAAACCCATTGGGGTTGCCATTGCAGGCAGAAACTGTTCCCTGGCAGGTTTCAACACAGGTCTTGACAATGGCCAGCCCCAGACCGACTCCGCCTGAATCCCGATTCCTTGAGGACTCAGGTCGAAAAAACGGTTCAAACAGCTGATCCACCATGGTTTCAGGAACACCGGGACCGGAATCCCTGACAATCAGAGCTATATTTTCTTTTCTCTTTTCAGCAAAGATTTGAACAGGTCCAGCAGTGCCTGCATACTTGGCGGCATTTCGAATCAGATTGGCAACGGCCCGGGTCAGAAGATCTGCGGTGGCCCTGACAAGGATGTCCGGGGCGACTTCATTAAGAATGTTTATGTTCCCTATGTCTTCACGGTTTATCACCTCCTGGACCAGAGGATGCAGACTTACAATGTCCAGTTTAACGCTTTTTCTGTTTATTTCCGCCCGGGAGAAGGCTAACAATTCATTGACCAGGCCGGCCAGTTGGTCAACATCTTCAAGGACATCCTTTACCCGGATCTGATTTTCTCCAGTGGTCCGCTGTTCCAGAATGGCCAGCCCCATCTGAATTCGAGAGATGGGGGAGCCCAATTCATGGGACACATCCCCCAGAAACCTTCTTTGACCCCTTACAAATGCCGACAGACGTGAGGTCATGTGGTTGATGGCCTTTGCCAGCCGACCGATTTCATCGGTGCGGGGTTCATGGATGGTGACATCAAAGCCCCCCCTGGCAATTTCCTCTGTGGCAAGGGTCATGCGACCCAGGGGGTTTGTGATATTTCTGACCAACGGGATCCATAGCAACACGGAAATCAACAATACCCCCCCTGCCACCATCATCCATGGCAGGGGGTCAAAAAAGAACCCGTTGCCTGTTATGGAATTTGAGGAAACCAGAAGCAGACCGGATTTCAAATCGGATGAGGGGTCCAATAGCAATGGAATTTTAATACCGGTCCAATAGCGTTTTGGATTCCGGGTTTTCATTATCAAATGGGGTTTTGCAAGCAGGGGGGGCGGGGATTGGATCGGATTTTTCATTATACCGGTTTTTGGCCCCAGACTCTGGGGACCAAAAAAAATATGGGGCGGGACTTCTCCGGGAGGTGGTCCCAAGGCCAGGGTTTTTCTTGCGCTCATGATAACTTCTTTGGGCGGTTTACCATTTGTGGAGCTGAAACAAAAGCCGTCTGCCAGTACCAGTGCAAAATTCACCTGCTGGGTGTCCTGGTGCCTCGTGAGAATCCGGTGCCAGTTTTTCCGGGGATTCTCATTCAGATCATGGGCGATCAACATACCCGCCGTTCGCAGGCGATTGGAAATCTGCTGTCCAAAAACAGTGTAAAAGTTCACCCGGGGCTGAAAGAAAAAGAACAGCGCCACCAGAGCCGCAGACAGGACCAGGTTTAAAAAGAACCAGGCTAAAATTTTTGTCAATAAAGAGGAGGATGGTTTTGTCATTATGGCTCCCGGGTCGATATCTGCCCCATGGCTTGAGTGATTTAACAAAATGACCAGGACCAGAACCCGGTTTCCAAATGTTTACCTTTGAAAGTTATAACATCCAGCACACCGGGGCAATATTCTTTACAAAGGCTTTACACTTTTCACGGCAGGGTTGAAGAAGCAGACAGCAGGTGTACAGCGTCAGGCAGGGTTTTATGGGTGGGGTGCATCGGGATCATTGAACATGTACCCCACAGTACGAACCGTTTGAATGAATCTGGGATTGCGAGGGTCTTCTCCGAGTTTACGGCGCAGGGATGAAATATGAACATCCACGGAGCGATCAAACACATCATAGCTTCTGCCGGCCACGGCATCCAGCAGTTGATCCCTTGATAAAACCCGGGCCGGAAATTTCGCAAGGGTGAGCAACAGATCATACTCCAATGGCGTCAGATTCAGTGGTTTGCCAGACAGGTATGCCGTTCGGGCCTTTAGATGAATTTCAAGTTCTCCCGCGGTCAGGGTATTGTCTTTGACCTGGGATTTAACGGTCCTGTCCATCGAAAGGCGATGCCTTCGGGTGACGGCCCGAAGGCGTGCCAGGAGCTCCCGGGAGGAAAATGTTTTGGGAAGATAGTCATCTGCCCCCATCTCAAGGCCCACAATTCTGTCGGTTTCTTCACCCATTGCAGTGAGCATCAAAACCGGGATGTCCGATTGTTTCCGCAATTGTTTCAACATCTCAAATCCATCCATTTTCGGCATCATGACGTCCAGTATCACCGCATGGAAGCAGCCGCTCTGGAGTATTTCAAGGCCTTTTATTCCATCGTGGGCTGAAGCGACATCATAACCCATGGGGGTCAAGTAGTCCGTCACAAGCCGGCACAGTTTTTTGTCATCATCCACAATTAAAATTTGAATTTTTGTGGAAATCGTTTCTCCATGATTCATGGTTTCCTCATTCTTCTGCTATAATTCGAGTCTGAGCCTGATTTCATTAGTTTACAAAACCTTTACAACTTTGTCCATGAACAACAAACTATCTTTACATGGTTGGGGTATCTTTAGAATTAAATACAAGGCATTTGAATGCAAAACAGATTCATCAAGGAAGAGGGAATTCAAATGAAAACGATTACAGAAATTTTAATCAGATTGAGTTTGATGGGATTGACACTAATGCCTGTCATCGGTTGCAACTCATCAAGCAATGGAAATTCAACCACCAGCGGTGATTTAACGGCTGTTGATTCGGAAACAAAGGACTCCAGCACGGTCAAATTAACTTATCCTGTTGTCGATACCGGCCAAAGTGCCTGTTATGATGACGATGGTGCGAAAATCACCTGTCCGGGAACAGGGGAAGCCTTTGCCGGCCAGGATGCGCAATATGTTGGCTTGCAACCCAGTTATACCGACAATGGTGATGGCACTGTAACGGACAATGTTACCGGCCTGGTCTGGCAGCAGATACCGGCAAACAGCGGTTTAAACTACCAGGAGGCTGAAGCGTATTGCGAATCACTGGAGCTTGGCGGCTACGACGACTGGCGAATACCCACCACAAAGGAACTCTTTTCCATCAGTAACGTTTCAAAAGGGTGGCCCTATCTGGATACCACCTATTTCAACCTGGCTGGCTCAAGCGTGAGTAAAGATGAACAATACTGGACCCAATATTACGTAGGCACAACCGTGGAGGGTGGATCAGAAGCGGCGTTCGGCGTAAATCACGGCACCGGTCATATCAAGGCGTACCCGGCAACCGTATCCGGCCCCATGGGAAACTATGTCCGTGCGGTTCGCGGCAATTCATCTTATGGGGTCAATGATTTTGAAAAGAATGGGGATGGTACGGTCACGGACCATGCAACAGGGCTGATGTGGCAGCAGGCGAACAGCAAAACCGTCATGGACTGGAAAGATGCACTGGCTTATGCCGAGAACCTGACCGAGGGCGGATACAGCGACTGGCGCCTGCCCACGGTGAAAGAGCTCCAGAGCATCGTCGATTACACCCACTCCCCCAGTACCGGCGATGCAGCAAACCTGGGACCTGCCATTGATACGGATTTTTTTGATATCACCGCGCTTGCGTCCGGGACAACGGATTACGACCCGGATTACGGTTACTTCTGGACCAGTACCAGCGCCTACTTTGGCGAAGATAGTCCCGAATACTATTATGCCTGGTACGTGGCCTTTGGATCAGCCGTTGGCCAGGATGGCGCTGATTTTCACGGCGCAGGAGCGGTGCGGTTTGACACCAAATACGAAGGCGGAGCGTTGGGTGAAGGCGGCGAGCGGTATTACAATTATGTGCGCTGCGTCCGTGACGTCGAAAGTGGTGTCTCGAAAAATTCGTCGGATGATAATGGATTGGCCTATGAACCGTTCATCAATTCAATAGTTTTTGATTTTGCATACGGAGATACCGAAACAGGTGAACGGCTGATTGATTCTCAATATGCGTCCACCGCCTACTATAACATGGATGAAACAGGTTCAGATCCGGGCAACATGTTTGGTGTCAATTTTGCCGACGGACGAATTAAAGGGTATGGTCTGAATCTTGCCGGAGCGGATAAAACATTCTTCGTCATTTATGTTCGTGACAATAAAGCCACAAATTACGGCGTAAATAATTTCCGGGATAATGGGGACGGAACGATTACCGACCTGTCAACCGGCCTGATGTGGATGCAGGACGACAGTGGTTACGGCATGGAATGGCAGGATGCCCTGGCATATTGTGAAGATCTGGAATATGCAAGCCACACGGACTGGCGGCTGCCCAACGCCAAAGAGCTTCAAAGCATTGTGGACTATACCCGCATGCCGGATGCAACCGATAACACCACACCTTCCACACCAGGTGCGGCCATTGATACAAATTTTTTCAACATCACCCCATTTACCAATTATAATGGTGATGAGGATTGGGGGTTTTTCTGGTCCGCCTCAACCCATAAATCTTCAAACGGAAACGGTGGATGGGGTGCCTATATCGCCTTTGGCCGGGCCCTTGGCTACATGGGAGATGGCTGGGTGGACATCCATGGCGCCGGCTGCGAGCGCAGTGATCCCAAATATGATGACGGGACAGATTATTCAGAGGGCCATGGTCCCCAGGGCGATGCGGTATACGTATACAATTATGTTCGTCCAGTCTGCTACGATGAAACAGTTACAAACCCAACCTATGTGGTGGTGGACACCAATCAGAACACTTACTGGGACAATACCAGCGAAATCAGCGCACCTGCACAGGGTGAAACATTTTATGGCCAGGATGCACAATACAATGGCATCCAGGCAAGTTATACCGACAATGGGAACGGCACCGTTACCGATAATAATACCGGCCTGATGTGGCAGAAATCTCCAGATACAAACGGTGATGGTGATATCCTTTCCAATGACAAGTACAGCTATGATGAGGCCATGGTAAATGCATCTGCCTGCACAACCGGAGGGTATACAGACTGGCGACTGCCAACGATCAAGGAACTTTATTCCCTCATGCAGTTCAGTGGTGAAGATGTCAGTTCGGAATCCCTGGGCGATACCGAAGCAGGTATGGATATGCCCATTGATGACGGCAGTGATGGGGAAGAACCGGCTGGAACGATTGTGGATACCAGCAGCGACATGGCAGCACCTGAATTGGATTTCAACGCCGGGGTTGATTATCTATCCGGATTAGGCGTTACCATGACAGCCGCCGACCTGGAAGCAGTGTTCGGAAGTCCGCCCCCGCCCCTGGCAGAAGAACTGGCCCAGGCGTTGAACATTACAATACAACAGGCAGAAACCCTGATGAATGATTATCTCGGGTTGCCGGATCTCGATCTTGGTATGTCTTCCATGTAATTCAAAAAACAGATCCGTTGATCTGACCTTTCGCTAATTTTTTAGCGACATTTGAATTAACGGGATTCTTTGCACCGGGCAATTTAGACCCGCCGTGTCATGGCTATCATAAAAACCATTACCCTGGCGGTTTATGATGGTCCAAAAAGTTGCCTTAATCTAAGATTAATTAATATCAGACCTAAAGGGAGTCATGAAAAAAATGAAAAAAAAATTAATTGCACTATTGGCCGCAATGCTTGTGTTTGCGTTTGCACTTACGGGATGTTCTTCTGACGATGATGACACCACAGAAGTTGCCGGTGTAGAAGGGGTAATTTACGTGGATGCCAATGCAAAGGCTGACGGAGATGGTTCAAACTGGAGTGAGGCCTATACAGATTTGCAGGCTGCTTTGGCATCCGCAGAAGCAGGAGATCAAATTTGGGTGGCTAAGGGTACTTACTATCCATCTGCAACCGATGATGAAAATGAGTATTTTTTGATGCTTGATGATGTTGATGTCTATGGTGGATTTAACGGAGATGAAACTGAATTAAGTGCAAGGGACTGGGAAACAAATACAACTGTTCTTTCAGGAGACATAGGTATTGCGGGTGATAACTCTGATAATACAGATAATATTATAATTGCAGCAAATAATATTATGAATGGTTTCACAATTACCGGCGGGAATGGTTTTTCCTCAATGTCCATGGAAGGAATGCCCCTCGATGGTGAGATGCCAACCGATGATGAAACGTCAACAGGGGCTGACTCAAGCGGACATTCCACACCGGGTGAAGTTTTATCAGGGGATGCCACAACCACTAATAATGGTGGAGCAATAGTAATTTGGGGAACAGCACCAACAATTAAAAACTGTATTATTTCCAATAATCAGACCCTTAAAGCTGGTGCAGTTTATATAATTGAGACAAAGGAACTCGAGTCATTACCCAAATTCATCAATTGTACCATTAAAAACAACTATGCTGAATCAAGAGGCGGAGGCGTCTCCCTGGACATGGGTGGAGATGCTATCTTTATTGATACGACATTCAGTGGAAACGAGTGTGGATCAAAAGGAGGTGCTGTCTATAATGATTTTGGATGCAGTCCATTCTTCTACAACTGTCTGTTTGAAAACAATATAGCTGAATCTGCAGCCGCCATGGGTAATGATGGTGTCTCCAATCCAGTTGTCGTTAACTGTACATTTGTGGGTAACATTGCTGAAATAACCGGAGCAGCAATGTATCAGGGAACAGGCCCCTTCAATGATCCAGTGGTGTTAAATACAATTATCTGGGACAATGAATGTCCAGAAGATTATGCATCCATCTACAACTGGAACGATTCAAACCTAACGGCATCATATTCAATAATTGAGAGCGGTTATAAAGGTGACGGTGTCCTAGATCAAGATCCTTTATTTACATATGCTGATAATTCGAACTATGGTTTATCGTCAAAGTCAGTGGCTTTCACTGCCGGAAAAGATGGGAATGCAATCGGTTATGATGCAGAGTTTGCTGGAACAAGAACCGATGACGAGATTAAGGCTGTAATTGAATATTTGAGTACCGTTGAAGGCGGTGAGGAGATTACCCCCCTAGACGTAACAAACTATCTGGCTGATTCTGATATCAGCTATCTTAACCATGCGATATACGTTAGCGTTGATGGTTCAGGAAACGGGTATAGCTGGAGTTCTGCTTTATCCGATGTTCAGACGGCTTTAGACCTTGCCAATGCCAAATATGAACAGACAGGTGAGAAAGTTGAGGTATGGGTCTCTTCAGGCACCTATTATGCGGGTGAGTCAAGATCTGATTCAATTCAATTAAGAGAAGGGGTCAGCCTGTATGGTGGATTTGCCGGAGATGAAACATCTACAGATCAACGTAATATTGATGTAAACACAACAATCTTAAGTGGCGATATTGGGGTTCCTGATGTTGCTGCGGACAACAATTACCATGTTGTCATTGGTGCAGACAATGCCTTAATTGACGGGTTTACCATCACCAATGGTTATGCCGACGCTGCAGACGGTCAGATATATGATAACAAAGGTGGCGGAATTTTAAACTATCTGGCAGGATATAGAGTAATTCCCACCTATGAGCCCACCCTGGGATTTGATACTATAATAAACAACTGTAGTTTCAAAGAAAACTATGCAGTGGAAGGTGGAGCCATCTATACATATCATGGCGGAAACCCCGTAGTTGCGAACTGTTCATTTATTAATAACTCAGCTGTATATGGTGGAGCCATTGTTGACCGTGGTGGAGTCAACAGTAAATATACAGATTGTTACTTCCAGGGGAATACGGTTGTATTTAAAGGTGGTGCCGCCCTGGTCGATTATGGTTCAATGGCTACATTTGATAACTGCAAATTCAACGATAATGAGTCCGGTACTTCGGGTGGAGCTATCTATGTGATTGACCGTGCATCCCAATCTATCTTAAATGATACAGATTTTGATCAAATTGATGATACCTGGGAATTACTTAACGATATTTATTCTTCAGTCCTGGTTACTGATTGTGAATTCATAGGAAATACTGCAGGTACAACTTCAGGGGCAATATATGTTTATGAAGGCGGCTATGCAAAGATCGTAACTTCTGATTTTTCTGATAATTCAGCGATTTCAGAGGCAGGAGCAGTTGGAATTTATTCAAATTCACATCTAATTATTGATGATGCAACAACTTTTTCAAATAACTCCCCTGAAGATATTTTTGCAGAATAATCAAAATCAAATTTCGTATGTTAGAAGGCCCTCGGAAAATTATTACCTGAGGGCCTTTCTAAATTTCATCTTACATTCCGCACTGCACCGAGAATTAAAGGCAAAGGAGGAGACCATCCTGAACCAACCTATTCCTTATTTGGCAACATTTCCCAAATTTAATTCCAAAGATCTGTTTTAGGACAAACTCTATTCTGTGATTTTATAAATTCAAATACTCAACTTTCGGGGTTGCCGTTTTAGGCTAAAGTCCAAAAGTTGAATGATTAAGATCAAAGCGGTTGCCACGCGGATCTTCCTGCCACAAAAAAAGACCATTACTCTTTTGAGTTAGAACCCCGGGAATTTGAACTTCATAGTCACTTCCCCGGTCTGCCTGTCAATGGTGATCATCTTGTCCTGCCCCTGGGCCGTCTCCATTTTCTGACCGGTTGCCATCTCCATGAGACCGGAGATAAAGGCCATACCCGAGTTGAGAACCGTTTCGATCTTTTCCGGAGACTGGGCCTTGAAAACACCGGCGGCCCCGTCAGTATCCTCCTCTGTCGGCCGTTGCCCAACCTCATCCAATGCCTCTTCATCCGTCTCGCCCCGGCTCAAAACCTCAGGATTGAGATAACCCGGGGTATCTTCAGGAATTTCCTCCGGGACCACAGATTCATACTTCTCCTGATCCGGTTCAGGGGGCTCACCCATCATGGATCTCAACCGGTTGAGCATCTCGTCCCTTTTTTCCTTGGAGAAGGCCACCTGGTCCGGCCCGTCATCGTCAAAGACCCCCTTGAACAGATCGGTCTTAAGCTGGATACCGGCAAGGATTCTCTCTTCAATGCTGTTTTTGGCAATCAAATTAATCACGTTGATGCACTGGCTCGCCTGGCCGATCCTGCTGACCCGCCCGATACGCTGGTTCATCTTTGCAGGATTCCACGGAAGTTCAAAGTTCACCACGCAATCGGCAGCCTGGAGATTGAGTCCGGTCCCCCCCGCATCCGTTGATAAAAAAACCCTGCATTGGGGATTGTTTGTGAATTCATCGATGAGGTTCTGGCGTTTTTTAACGGCGACCTTACCCGAAAGCTCCACAAATTCGATCCCCATGTCAGACAGGTGTTTTGCAATGAGAAATGTCATGGTGGTCCATTCGCTGAAAATAACCATTTTCCGGCGGTTCTGCACCACAAGCTCATCAATAATGTTGTCCAGCTCCTTGAGCTTGGGAGAGATATGGGTCTCTCTGTCAATCAGATAGGTGGAGTTGCACACCATTCTCATGCGTAAGAGCAGCACCTGGATTCTTCGGATGTCCATGGGGGTAAGATATTTTTTATTGAGCAGGGGAGCAAGGGTTCGCGCATACCCCCCATGAATTCCCAGCTGCTCGTCGTTAAGATCGATATAATAGTTGTTGACAACCTCCCGGGGCAGATCCTTGAGCACCTCCTCTTTTTTACGCCGAATCACAACCCCTTTGAGTTTTTCCTTTAAAAGGTCAAGATTCCTGTAACCACCAATGCTGTTATTCTTGTTTTTCAAAAGAAGAAAATGGTCTGCCGCAAACCGCCACAGGGGTGTTAAAAGATCAGGATCCAGGAATTGAACAATGGAATAGACATCCTCAAGCTTGTTTTCAAGGGGGGTCCCTGTGAGCACAATGGCGTGGCGTCGGGGAATCCGTTTTACGGCATCAGCCGTTTTGGTGGAAAAATTTTTGATGCGCTGGGCTTCGTCAAGGATGATGATATCCGGCCTGAAATTTGAGAGGATAGTGACATCCCTCAGAACCGCCTCATAGTTGGTAATCTTGAACAGAGCGTCATCGTTTTTATATCCGGCCTTTCTCTGGAGGGGAGAGCCTTCTATCACCAGGGCTTTTTCACTGGAGAACCTTTCAATTTCCCGTTTCCACTGCTCTTTCAGGGACGAAAGAGTCACCACAACAATTTTTGAAAAACCAAAAATCTCTCGTTTTAAAACGCCCAGGGCAATGGCCTGGAGGGTCTTGCCAAGCCCCATCTCGTCCCCGATGAGCACCCCTGCCTTGAACACGCCGAACCTGACCCCCTCTTCCTGATAAGGATAGAGTTTTGCCTTAAGGGATGGTTCTGGGATGGCCTCAAGGGAGAGTTCGTCCAGCTGTTTGCCTTGAAGATATCGGTCCACCCGATTCAGCAAGGTTTCCCTGATGCGCACCCGTTTGTCGCCGTCCACCCTTTTGACAAGGGTCATGATCTCGGAAATCTCCCCGGGTTTAAATTGACCGTTCTCGTCAAAAAAAGGTTCAAAAAGGGATTTCAGCCCACCGTCCCCATGGTCAAGACGTTCTGAAAAAAGCTGGGGGGCGTTACACTGGGAGTTCCAGTAAACATCGGCAAATGGAAACCTCTCCTTTGAAAGCTGTCGGGCAAATCCGGGTTCTTTTTCAAGATGGGAGACGAGGAATTGAATGTGCTTGCAGGTACCCAGCCCGTTGGTCAGATAATCGGGACAGGTACAATGACCAATGCCCTGCTCTGGATTGTGGAGGGTGACACAGTACTCCCGGTTGTTTTTATTAACAACGAGGTGATCGCCCTTGAACATATCTCCCTGGATTACGGTAAAGGGTTCGGTGGCAGCCCGTTTCTTTCTGTCCGCCAGAGCCTGCTGCCGGATCTCATCCTCGGACAGGTAAGGATCATCGTCGTTCGGGGTGGTCACCTTGTCCTTTTCCCTTTTCAGGAGCAGCTCCCTTGCGTTAAGAAGGGCCGCCACAACATGCTTGCATCCATCCCCGGGGTAGGGGCAGTTGCACGAGGTCAGCACCTCCTCCCCTTTGATTGCCACCTGGGTGGTATAGTTTCCATAGCTTCCGTCAACTTCATATACAAAGGAACCATCGGAATTTTCTCGGGAAAGGAAATAAGATCCATGGTGATAGATGGATTCACCCCGCTGGAAAATAAGGGCAGTATCGGCAATGTTATTCTGAATAAACGCCTTTGACAGAATGGCCATGATTTATCCTATATTCATTTGTAATGAGTATATTTTCAAACGTATATTTCCCAAATTTAATATAGAATTCACACCATAATGTCAACTTTTCTAACTGCGCACCCAAAACCGGCCTGAAGCCATATAGATCACCACTGTTCCCAGGATCAGATAGCCAAACATCTCGACATTTTTTGTCTTAAAAATAAATGCAAGGGTCACAATAATGGATGCACTGATCATGAAGAACAGCTGCTTGGGGACTTTTTTAAGGATCACCCGACCAAAATGGGCAAACCGGATATGACTCACCATCAGGCCCACGGAGACAAGGGTCATCGACCACAGTATGGGGGGCGTTGAGATAAGAGAGGCTCCCAGAACGATCAAGGCTCCCGCAGGGCTCGGCAGTCCATTAAAAATACCCTGGGGCAAGTCTGTCCGTTTCTTGTCCGTTAGGATGAACCGTACCAGGCGAAAGCCGACCCCGAGGATAAAAAGCACTGCGATAAGCCATGCGGCTGAACCGCCCTTTTCCACAATCACATAGGCCGGTGCCATCCCAAAACTTACAAAATCAGCGATATCGTCCAGATAGGGACCATATGTCGTCCCTCCATGCTTTAAAGCCATGCGTCCGTCAAACAGATCAAACAACTGTCCGATGATGATAATACAGATGGCCCAGGCAAAATAGTGGTGATGGGTAAGGACAAGGCTTGTCACACCGCAGCAAAAATTAAGCCCGGAAAGGATATCCGCATACAGCCGGTTGGGAACAAATTTGAAGACCACTGAAGCCCCTGAAAGGATGATGCAGCCCATGAGTACATTATCGGCAATATTAATGAATCCCGGATTTTCATCCATCAATGCACACAGGATCACAAGACCAAAACAGATAATAGCCTTTATCTTTCCAAAATTATTGGCGGCAACAGAAAATTTCATCCAGGCCAGAACCCGGCGGGCAAAAAACTGCCCCACAAGTTCAATGGCCACAAGTATCCATATCAGCTTGACCGATAAAATCCCCCCATGGGCAAACCCAATTAACGGCGGCAGATAGGTCAATTTATCACACATGGGGTCCAGCCATTCTCCCCACGTGGATCCCAGGTTACAGGCCCTGGCAACAACACCGTCAACACCATCAAGGATTGCAGCAAAGGTGAAAATAAATATGGCCAGCCACTGCCAGGGGGAAAAGAAATAAAGAACAGAGCCCAGGGTCGCAAGGGCGGTCCGCCAGTAGCAGATGGCGTTCGGATGGAGCAACCACTGGTGTGACAGGATATACTTGCCCATGGACGGTTGTTTGACCGCCCGGGAAAACCACAGGAAAAAAGCTGTCCCAAGGGCCGCAGAAAATGCAATCACCAAAAATCTTTCCATTTTATCCTCTCACCGTTAATACCTGTACAATGGATGCCCGTACAATTTCAAATTGTTCAGTCTATTTATCATTTCAGGTGGAAATAGTCCACTATCTGAATATTTTGAATCCGATTTTCCGATTTGAATCTGCCCTGGGGGCTTCTCAGCCAGTACCGTCTGGATGACGACCATCCACCAGGCAAGGACTTTACCCTGGCGGATGAAATTGGCGAGGCTCTGAAGGCGGCCCTGGTGACGGAACAGGCCCGGGCTGACCCGCGATCAGCTGCTTAGCCGACCTGATCCTGCCAAGGTTTACAGGGCCCCCGGATCATGCGTTCTTTCGACTGAAATAAAGATTCACAAGGGCGGCAAGGGAGGTGCCGAAGATCAAAAGGAACGAAACAGCATTGATCACCGGGGTACTGCCGTCACGCACCTGGAGATAGAGATTGATGGGCAGTGTTGGATCAGACCCCACCAGAAAAAGTGTAGTGTTGAAGTTTTCAAACGACATGAGAAATGCCACGGCAAAGGCACCCAGGAGGGCCGGGCGCAAAAACTTCAGGGTGATGTGCCAGATCACCTCCATGCGGTTCGCCCCGAGATTCAATGCCGCCTCTTCGAGAGTCCGGTCAAACTTTTTCAACCGTGCCGACACCACCAGGGTGACAAAGGTGGTGATAAAGGAAAACTGCCCCAGGACCACCAGCCAAAACCCTGGCCTGAAAAGCCCCACGTCAATGTTAAAGGCCTCCTCGAAAAAAGTGCCAAGGGTGTTGGAAAACAGCAGGATGGAGATGCCGAGGATCACCCCCGGCACCACCAGGGGCACGAGCATGAGAAAATAGAGGAGCTGTTTGAACCGGAAGGTCTCCTGTTCAAACAAAAAGGCCCCAAGGGTTCCCACCACCGTCGAAAGAATTGAGACAAAGAATGCTGTCTCGGCACTCACAAGGATACTGTCAAGGTTTCGCTGATCATGGAAGATGCCCGTCCGCAAGGGTGAATCGGCAAAAAACCAGTCCAGGGAAAACCCATTCCACGGAAGGGCCGGAAACTGGGAATCGTTAAAGGCAAGAATGGATGTCACGGCAAGGGGGGCAAATAAAAAGATAAAATAAAGCGTCACATAAAGATTAAAACTGACTGAATATGTCTTTGAATTGGGAAGGGATCGTATCATTTTACCACCTTGTCCAGCTTTTGCCCCGAAAGTTTCAGGCCCACCCAGATGATCAGTGATGAGAGCAGCAGCAGCAGAAAACCAAAGGCGCTGCCCTGGTTCCAGTTAAAGCTTGCAATGAACTGGTTGTATATCTGCTCTGTGAACCACAAAGAATTCTTGCCACCCATAAGGTTGGGCGTGAGATAGTTGCCAAGGGTGAGCATGAACACCACGATCGAGCCTGAGACAATGCCGGGCATGGCATGGGGAATGATAATCCGGACAACCACCGTCCACATGTTTGCCCCAAGATCAAAGGCTGCCTCAATATATGCCCGGTCAAGGCTTTCAAGCACCGAAATCAACGGCACCACCATGAAAAGCATGGAGGTATAGACAAGGCCGACAATCATGGTGGCATCGTTGTAGAGCATTTCCACAGGGTGGTCAAGGATTCCAAGGGAGACCAGAAAATGATTGATCACCCCGCTTTCACGCAGCAGGATCATCCACCCGTACACCCTTACAAGTTCACTCACCCAGAAGGGCAGAAGCAGCAATACCATGAGAACACCGGAAAATTTAGGAGACACCACATGGGTGATGTAAAACGAGATCGGCAGGGCTATGGCAAAGGTGATCCCGGTCACCAGGATGGAATAGATGGCCGTGCGTGCAAACGTGGCCCAGTAGATGGGTTCGTTAAAAAAATTAAGATAGTTCGTTAAACTCCACACCATGTCCCCGTAATCATCCTCAGCCCTGAAGGACATGACCAGAAGATCAATATGGGGCAGCACAATGAGCAGAAACAGCCAGAGCAGAATCGGAGTAAGGAAAAAAAAGAGGTACCAACGGCCCCGATTGTTCATGATCCCCCCTCCCGGCCCGGAAAACAGATACCAGAATCCTCATGCCATCCGATTTCAATTTTGTCCTTTGGCCGGATATGGTCAAACTGCCTGTTCTGGGGCAGTCCCACAATGAGTTCCTGTTCCGAGTTAAGCGGCGTCACGAGCAGGCGGGAGTTTGCTCCGTCAAAGAGGATTGTCTTCACCATCACCTCAAAACGGTTCAGATTATCCATGGCCGGATCCGGTGAAATGACCATGGCCTCGGGCCTGAGAAAAAGATCAACCCCGGAACCCGGCGTTAGGGATTTCTCCCCTGTATTGATGGTAAAGGTATTGCCCTCGGGCGTGACAATGGTGGCTATTTTCCCTGAAATCCCGGCAATCCTGCCCGACCAGGCGTTGTTATCTCCCACAAACTGGGCGACAAAAGGAGTGGCGGGTTTGTTGTAGAGGTTCTGGGGGGTATCGATCTGCTCAAACCTGCCCTTGTTCATGACGGCCACATAATCGGACATCACAAGGGCTTCAGACTGGTCATGGGTGATGTAAACAAAGGTGGTTCCCACCTTGGCCTGAAGTTTTTTCAACTCCACCTTCATCTGATCCCTGAGTTTAAGATCAAGGGCTCCAAGGGGCTCATCAAGGAGAAGAACCGTAGGTTCCAGTACCAGGCAGCGTGCAATGGCCACCCGCTGCTTCTGCCCGCCAGAAAGCTGATCGATTTTTTTGTCGCCAAATCCCGGCAACCCGACCCTTTCAAGTATCTTTTCGATTTTTTTCTGGATCTCTGCCCGGGCAACCTTCTGTCTTTGCAGACCAAAGGCAATGTTTCCGGCCACGTCCATCATGGGAAACAGAGCCAGGTGCTGGAAAATCAGATTCACGGGCCGCCGGTTCGGAGAGATTCCCTGCATGTCTTTTCCCCGGATGGCGATCACGCCGTCCGTGGGTTCTGTAAATCCTGCAATCATCCGCAAAAGGGTGGTCTTGCCGCACCCGGAAGGACCGAGGATTGAAAAAAAATGGCCCTGCTCTACGTCAAAGGAAACCGTGTCAACGGCCGTGAATGCATCAAATTTCTTGGTAACGTTCTGTACCGATAGGTCGATCTGCATATTTTGCCTGTTTGATATGAAAAAAAACACCGGTGGAACGGGTCAGGCTTGGACGATTGTGCTTTTACCACAGGCTCTAACGGCCCTGATCCCAGGCCTGACCCCTTTTATTAATTGGCGGCCTTGACCTTATCGAGGATCATCCCTTCAATGGATTCAAGCTTTGCCGGAACCGGGGGATACCACTTGATGTTGTCGATATCCGCCTGGGGAAACGAACGTTCAAAATTATCCCTTACCTCGACGTCGGTGAGCTTGATGGCGCCATCAGAGGCGGTGCCGCATTTTTCAAGATTGGTAAACACCGCCGCATTCTCAGGCCGCAGCATGAAATTAATCCATTTATAGGCAGCCTTGATATTTTTGGCCTTTGCCGGAATGGCAAAGGTATCGATCCATCCCAGGGCACCGCTCTTGGGTGCCACAAAATCGATATCCGGATTTTCGCTGTGCAGTTTCCAACCGCCGTTGTCCCAGGCCATTGCCACATAAACCTCGTTGGAACGCATGGACTGGAGAAGGGCATCCCCATTGGCCCAGTAATTTTTCACCAGGGGCTTGGCCTGGATAAGGGTATTTTGAACCTTGTCCATCAGGGCGGTATAGGCATCCACATCCCCGTATTTCGCAAAGGGATCGTCTCCAAGGGCGAAAGCCGTAGCAATGAGTGTGGGCCGTTTCAAACGGTAGCTCACCCGACCCGCATATGCTTTGTCAAAAAGGGCCGAATAATCGTCTGCCTGGGGAGCAAATTTTTTGTTTACAATCAGGCCCGATGTTCCCCAGCAAAATGGAATTGCATGGCTCTTTCCGTCAACCAGGGTATTCTTTTTTACAGCAGCCAGCATCGAGGGAATGATCTGACCGGTCTCAATCTTTGAATAATCCACGGGCTGATAGATCTTGTACTTCTCCTGCACGGACGAGATACGATCCTGACTCGGTTGGGCAAGGTCAAAGCCCGCTCCCCTTGTTGCCCGAAGCTTTGCGATCATCTCCTCATTGTTGGTAAAGGTTGCCTTTACCGTGATTCCGGTTTCCTTTTCAAACTTTTCCACCAGGACATTTGGGGCGTAGCCTTTCCAGGTGAGAAGTTCAAGGGTTTCCGCCGAGACCGAACCCAACCCTGCAATCAAAAACATGAAAATCATAAAACCCGCAAAAATAGTCTTTTTCATTTTTTCTCCTTTTGATTCTGCCTGTATAATTCTGTCTGCCGAACAGGAACGTTTCACAGTCCCCCAAAAGAGTGACAAACCCAGCCTTGACGGGAAGGGCCGAACCTCACCCATAAAGAAAGTACCTTTAAAAAAACAACATAGGAATAATTGAACGTATTTGACAGGCAAAGTCAATGATATTTAAAAGGTCAAACAAAGATCTAACAAGGTGGTCAAAAAGCCCCATTGACAACGATCGCCTGATTCTGTAATTTCTTCAATAGTGTACCGTCTATTCCATGTTAAATTTATTCACCCGTAAAATTTAAGGAGGAAATTGAGATGAAATGGCGAACTATCTTAAAAACCGCATTGATTGCGGCCTTGTTCAGCATGGTTGCCCTGACAGCACAGGCAAAAACCTTTGTCTATTGTTCTGAAGGTAGCCCCGAGGGATTTACCCCCAGTCTTTACACGGCCGGCACCACATTTGATGCCTCATCTCGGCAGATTTTTGACAAGCTTACCCTTTTTGAGCGGGGAACCACCCGGATTGTCCCGGGTCTTGCAACCTCATGGGATGTCTCAGACGACGGAACAGTCTACACCTTTCACCTGAGAAAAGGGGTCAAGTTCCACACCACCAAATTTTTCACCCCCACCCGTGATTTCAATGCGGACGACGTCATCTTTTCTTTTGAACGCCAGCGGGATCCATCCCACCCCTACCACAAAATTTCAGGCGGCGCCTATGAGTACTTCAACGCCATGAGCATGCCTGACCTGATCAAATCCATCGTGAAAAAAGACGACTACACGGTTGTCTTTAATCTGACCCGGCCAGAAGCTCCCTTTATTGCAAACCTCGCCATGGACTTTGCCTCCATCCATTCGGCCGAATATGCCGACAAAATGCTAGCGGCTGGAACCCCGGACGAATTTGACCAGAAACCCATTGGTACCGGACCGTTTGCCTTTGTATCCTACCAGAAAGACTCATTCATCCGGTTTGTGGCCTTTGATGATTACTGGCAGGGACGTGCCAAGATCGACAAGCTCGTTTTCACCATCACCCCGGACGCATCGGTCCGGTTTGCCAAACTCAAGGCCGGCGAATGCCACCTCATGCCCTACCCCAACCCTGCCGACCTGGAGCAGATGAGAAAGGATCCCACCATCAATCTCATGGAAAAAGAAGGGCTAAACGTTGGCTATCTGGCCTTTAACACCCAGAATGTGGAAGCCTTTAAAAACATCAAGGTCCGCCAGGCCCTCTCCATGGCCATCAACAAGCAGAACATCATTGACACGGTTTTCCAGGGTGCGGGAAGAATAGCTAAAAACCCCATCCCACCGACCATCTGGTCCTACAACGATGCGGTCAAGGACTACCCCTATGATCCGGCAAAGGCCAAGGCACTGCTTGCCGAGGCAGGTTATGCCAACGGGTTTGAGACCAACATCTGGGCCATGCCCGTACAGCGGCCCTATAACCCAAATGCCCGGCGCATGGCTGAAATCATCCAGGAAGACTGGTCCAAGGTGGGTGTAAAGGCCAAAATCGTCACCTATGAGTGGGGCGAATACCTGAAACGATCCAAGGCCGGTGAACATGAGACGGTGCTGCTCGGTTGGACCGGAGACAATGGAGATCCTGACAACTTCCTGGCCGTTCTCCTTGGCTGCGACGCCGTTGGAAGCGGCAACAGGGCCATGTGGTGCTACAAACCCTTTGAAGACCTTATCCAAAAGGCCAAGATAACGGCTGACCCGGCCGAAAGAACCCGTCTCTATGAAGAGGCCCAGGTGGTATTCAAGGAGCAGGCACCCTGGGTGACCATTGCCCATTCCGTGGTTTTCGAACCCATGAGCCAGAAGGTCGTCAACTACAAAATCGACCCCTTTGGCGGTCATATCTTCTACGGGGTGGACCTTAAAGAGTAACCATCCATTTTATTTGATCAATCCAGGCGGTGCGGGCAGCACCCGTGCCGCCGCTTCTAAAGGTGAGATTCCGCTGCCATGATTCAATTTTTATTAAGACGGTTTTTCTACGTTTTTCCCGCATTTATCGGCGTCACCCTGCTCACCTTTTCCCTGATTCATCTCATCCCGGGTGATCCTGTTGAGCTCAGGGCAGGAGAACGGGGCATCTCTGCCCAACGACATGCCAAACTCAAGGCTGAAATGGGCCTTGACCGCCCGTTGGCCGTTCAATACCTGAAATACATCAACGGGGTGTTCCATGGGGATCTGGGGCGTTCGTTTGTCACCAAACGCCCGATTCTGGAAGAGTTCATGACCCTTTTTCCGGCCACCCTGGAGCTTTCGTTGTGCGCCATGGTCATTGCCATCTTGTTCGGACTTCCGGCCGGCATCATTGCCGGGGTAAAAAGGGGTTCCCCCATTGACCACACGGTCATGGGGGTTTCCCTGACCGGCTATTCCATGCCCATCTTCTGGTGGGGTTTGCTGCTGATTCTGTTCTTCTCGGTCAAACTGGGCTGGACCCCGGTGTCGGGAAGGCTGTCGGCCCTGTTCTGGATCGACACGGATACAGGCTTCATGCTCATCGACACCCTTCGCTCCAACGAGCCAGGAGCCTTTAAATCCGCCTTCAGCCACCTGATTCTGCCATCGATTGTCCTTGGCACCATCCCCCTTGCCGTGATTGCCCGCATGACCCGGTCGTCCATGCTCGAGGTCCTCCAGGCAGACTATGTACGAACAGCAAAGGCCAAAGGCCTATCACCGTTCCGGGTGGTCATGGTCCACGCCCTTAGAAACGCCCTGATCCCAGTCATCACCGTCATTGGTCTTCAAACAGGGGTGCTTCTGGCCGGTGCCATCCTCACCGAAACCATCTTTGCCTGGCCAGGGGTTGGGAAATGGATTGTGGAATCCATCAATCGCCGGGATTATCCAGCCATCCAGGGCGGTATTTTAATCATTGCCACTTTGATCATCCTTGTGAACCTCGGG
The DNA here is from genome assembly GCF_000020365.1 of Desulforapulum autotrophicum HRM2. NCBI lineage: Bacteria > Pseudomonadati > Thermodesulfobacteriota > Desulfobacteria > Desulfobacterales > Desulfobacteraceae > Desulforapulum > Desulforapulum autotrophicum. The sequence goes on from NC_012108.1 coordinate 5,113,906, forward strand.
GTAGACCTCCTGTACGGAATCGTTAATCCCCGTATCCGCCACACCCGATAGGCAGCAACATCTGACCATACCCAAACGATTAGGACACAAAAGAGATGAGCCAAACCATTCCAGCAACTGACAACCCGGTGACAATGCCCCACCCCCTCAAGGAGTTCTGGAAATACTTTTCAGAGAACAAGGGTGCTGTTGTGGGCCTCTATTTCATCGTTCTTGCCATTTTAACGGCTGTTTTTGCCAATGTCCTTGCCCCCCACAACCCCTTTGACCAGTTCCGAGACGCCATTCTCCAGCCCCCCTGCTGGATGGACGGGGGAAGCCTGAAATTCATCCTGGGAACCGATGATGTGGGCCGCTGCATCCTCTCCCGCCTTATCCACGGGGCAAGGCTGAGCCTGTTTGTGGGCTGCATCGTTGTGACCATTTCCCTTGCCACCGGCATTGTCCTTGGCATTACCTCGGGCTATTTTGGCGGATATTACGAGGTCTGTATCATGCGGCTCATGGACATCATGCTGGCCCTTCCAAGCCTGCTTCTGGCCATGGCCATTGTGGCCATCCTCGGCCCGAGTCTCAGAAACGCCATACTTGCCATTGCCATTGTGGTGCTGCCCCATTATGTCAGGCTCACCCGGGCATCGGTCATGTCGGAAAAAAACCTTGATTACGTCACGGCCTCAAGGATCTGCGGGGCCAGTGCATTTAGAATGATGTTCATCGTCATTTTGCCCAACTGCATGGCGCCGCTCATTGTCCAGGCAACCCTTGGTTTTTCCACGGCCATCCTCGACGCTGCAGCCCTTGGGTTTCTCGGCATGGGGGCCCAGCCGCCCACGCCTGAATGGGGAGCCATGCTGGCCAATGCCCTGCAGTTCATCCAGCGGGCATGGTGGGTGGTCACCTTTCCGGGCCTGACCATTCTTTTAACCGTACTGGCATTCAACCTGGCAGGCGACGGACTCAGGGACGCCATGGACCCGAAAATGAAACGGTAAAACAAGGAAGCAAGAGAGACCTATGGAAACGATCCTGGAAATAAAAAACCTCTCCGTTGATTTTGACGGATTCAAGGCCGTGGACGATGTGGATTTAACGGTGGAGGCCGGAAAGGTTGTCGGCATTGTGGGAGAATCGGGTTCCGGCAAGAGCGTGAGCCAGCTTGCCCTCATGGGTCTCATCCCCTATCCCGGCATCATCAAGGCTGAAACCCTTGCCTTTAAGGGCAATGATCTCCTGGCCATGCCAAAGAAAACACGCCGGAAAATCACGGGCAAGGATATTGCCATGATCTTCCAGGAACCCATGACAAGCCTCAACCCCTGCTTTACCGTTGAGTTCCAGCTCACCGAAGCCCTCAAGGTCCACGAAGGAGGCACCCGCCAGAGCCGCAGGGAACGGGCGGTTGAACTCCTGGACCTGGTGGGAATCCCTGCTCCCAAGGAACGGCTCAAAAGTTTTCCCCACCAGCTCTCAGGCGGCATGAGCCAGCGGGTGATGATCGCCATGGCCATTGCCTGCAACCCCACCCTTCTCATTGCGGACGAACCCACCACCGCCCTTGACGTCACCATACAGGCCCAGATCCTGGATCTGCTCCTCAGTCTCCAGAAAAAGAACAACATGGCCCTTGTTCTCATTACCCATGACATGGCTGTAATTGCCGAAACCGTGGAGGATGTGGTGGTCATGTATGCCGGGCAGGTGGTTGAAAAAAACACCTCGGACAACATCTTTAACCGGCCCCGGCATCCCTATACCGAAGCCCTGTTAAACGCACTTCCCGAAAGAAACGTCCATGCACGAAGGCTTCCCACCATCCCCGGGGTGGTCCCAGGTAAATATGACCGGCCCACCGGCTGTTTGTTCCACCCAAGGTGCAGACATGCCACCCAGCGCTGTGCAGCTGAAATTCCGAAATTAACCCACGAGGGACAATCCGCTTTTCGCTGCCATTTCCCCCTGCTAAACGGAGTACCCCAACATGAAAGATAGGACAGTGGTCACGGCAAAGGACCTGAAACGATACTATACGGTTAAAACTGGCGGGTTCATAAAAAAAAGGGAAACCCTCAAGGCTCTGGATGGGGCCTCGTTCTCCATCAAGGCCGGAAAGACCTTTGCCGTTGTGGGTGAATCCGGGTGCGGCAAATCCACCCTGGCCCGACTGATCACCATGATCGAACGTCCCACGGCCGGATATTTTGAGATCAACGACAGCAATGCCATTCTGAGCACCCCCAAAGAGAGAAAACGGCTGAGAACCCAGGTTCAAATGGTGTTCCAGGACCCCTACGGATCCCTCAACCCAAGGAAAAAAATCGGCACCATCCTGGAGGAACCCCTGAAGATAAACACCCCCTTTTCCGCGTCTGAACGAAAGGACAAGGCCATTGCCATCATGGCCAAGGTGGGATTGAGCCCTGAACAGTACGACCGTTATCCCCACATGTTTTCAGGCGGCCAGCGCCAGAGAATCGCCGTGGCCCGGTCCCTGATGCTCCACCCTTCGATTGTTGTTGCGGACGAGCCGGTTTCTGCCCTGGACGTATCGGTCCAGGCCCAGGTGCTAAACCTGCTCATGGACCTCCAGGAGGAGATGAACCTGGCCTATCTTTTCATCTCCCACGATCTTTCCGTGGTGCGACTGATCTCGGACGATCTCATGGTGATGTACCTGGGCAGACCTGTTGAACAGGGAGAAAAAGAGTCGATCTTTGAACATCCCCTGCATCCCTACACCATGGCACTACTTGCAGCCACTCCCCAGGTCAATCCCGACACCCGCCGCAAGCAGATAAAGCTCGTCGGTGAACTGCCCTCTCCCCTTGATCCGCCACCGGGCTGCACCTTCCACCGCCGATGCGCCCACATGACAGATCTTTGCAAAAAAGTATCACCAAAGTTGCGGGAACTTGCCGGCCGTCAGGTGGCCTGTCACCATTCTGAAAAGTTCCTGTAATCGGGTCATGTAAACGTTGTAACCCTGTATTCAGGGTCAGACTTTCCTTCATCCCGGGGTCAAAAAAGAGTCCCACGAACGGATTGAAAAGGCAGGGTTCACCTTTCTCTCTGCTGAAAAAATGGTTTCAGCCTTGCTCGCGCCTTGCATCTTGGCAAGTTTGTGAGCATAGCTCCTCTTCGAGCCATCCAAACAAGAGTTTTCAGTCAGGCACTACTTGGTTTGATGGGTTGCACCTTGGGTAATACCAAAGAATCTATCAATATTGATTTGTTTTGAGCAGCACCAGGGTGCAGGCCTCCTGTACTTGAATGCCTGCAGATCTGAGCCGGTCGTATACCGCCGGATTTTCCGTATTTGGGTTAAAAATTACCCGCTTGGGTTTAAGGGCCAAAATGTCTTTGATAATTTTTTCCTGGCGGGGCACCCCCACGTACATGGTCACGGTATCAATAGGATGGGGAATATCCGAAAGGCCCTGGTAAACGGTTTCACCTTCAATGGTTTTATGTTTAAAGGCGATGGGCACAGGGGTGTGTCCGTATTCGTTCAGCATATTTATGGCCTTGTTTGAGTACCTGTCTTTCAAAGGGCTGGCGCCTACAACAGCAACTGTTTCCATTTTTTCTCCTTCACACTCATTTGGTTCTGCGGACGAATATGGTATATTTAATTCCGGTTTCAGCTTGGACATCGGATGAAAATTTTTAAATTTGAGTATAGGTAGCAACCCTGAATTTGTACAGGAAAATACATGGGATTATTTAATCTTCGGTCTTTAACGAGCCCGGCACGGCCGAATCGAGGTATTTGCATTCGGCCACAACGAATATAGAAACACGAGGATACGGGGAAGGCGAGAGTACCATTCCGCCCCCTTTGGTTACCCTGACCGGAACGGTAAACGTCGGGAGGATTTTTGCCCTTCCAGACTAAAGCGCAGGAACTGCGGGCTAAAGTCCTCAAACAGCCTGCGCTTCTTAACGCCTGAAAGGGCAAAAATCCTACCCCCCTTTGGTTTACAATGTTCCAGTCAGGGAAACCAAAGAGGGCTCAAAAGTCGAAACTTTCACAATGATGTTTCGACAGGAGTTTCTTTTACGGAGGAGATCAACGACACGCCATGAAACTTTCGGAAAGGATGATCAAAGCAGGATGGAACATCGTCCTTGGTAGGGACGGCTCGTATACGGTGCATGCATCAAAAGCCCGTAAATGCACATTCTCCACGGACACGGGCCGATGGTCCGTACCCCTGGAAAAGCTGGAGCAGGCCCTGGAAACCGACCTGGAGCAGATCAAGGCAAAAGATCTTTCGCCCATGATCACCGCCTCCAAACTGACGGCGCTTGCCCACACCAAACAGTCGTCCCAGCCGATTCGCCTGCTTTGCAAAGAGGGCCTGGTGATTGACCGAACGGTTCTGCACCTGGGGGTGGGTAGGGAATATGTGGCCCGGGAAGACCTGCTTGCAGCAGGAGCCCGCAAGGTGGCCGACTATGACCCCAACTTTTACCCCGATGAGCAGGTACTGGATGCCGTCTATGACGTGATAGTCGCAAGCTATGTCCTTAACATCCTGCCCCCCGACGAACGCAATGGGGTCTACCGCTGCATTGAACGTTGCCTCAAACCAGGAGGGAAGGCCTACCTCACGGTGCAGGGCGTCTGGCCCGTGGAAAACAAGTATGATATCATTGGAAGGTACAAAGACGGCTACCTGATCAAGACTGGTTGCAACACCACCTTCCGCAAGGGCTATGAATCAGAACACTTCCTGGAGGAAATCCGTCAAAAATTGGGGGGAAAGCCTGCGGTGCTTAAGATGTTTTACAGCAACACCCTCGCCGTCTGGATCAGACCGGCTGTCACAGGGAAGGACGAGCTTGCAGTTCAATCATCTCCTGATCCTGGCAAGCCTTTGTGGTAAACAATAGCTGTAAGGACCATCTTTCATTCTTCAGATTGTAACACTCTCTTTGTCTCCTGTGTCCGTCCCGTGTTTGAAGACAATGCCTGACTGTCTGCAGAAATTACAAAATTGTACCCTGTAAAAAATTCAATCCCTGAGATATCACGGTTCACATGGATCAGGGTCGGAGCGTCAACTGTTTTATATCCTCCGGCCGCTTCCCAGCTCCCAAGAATATATCCGTCATTATCCGGATCATTGCCGGCATATAAGCGGTAGGCACCTGCCGGCAACCCGGTAAACAAGAATGGATATTCACCGTTTTCTGCATTTGCCACAACCTGAAAAACCTGGTCTGTTTCCGTATTTACCATCTGAATATAGTGGGTGCCAAGATCCATACCCGTGGATGCCTGGGATGGTTGATAAACCGTTACCGGTATGGAAAGGGTGTTGGCCGTTGAGGTCAAGGTTATGGTACCTGAATATGAGGTACCTTCGTTCAGCAAGGAGCGGTCCACCGTGACAAGATAGGTGCCAAGATTTGCGGTATCGGTCTGGTCCCTTGTGATGGTAAGCCAGAACAGGCTTGAAACCGGCTCATCCATCCAGAGATCTCCGTCTCCGCCATTGGCAATGGTCAATGTCATGGTGTTGGCAGTGGCACCAAAGTTAATGGCACCCGGGGTTGCCGCAAGAACCGGCGGGTCAAGGGTCTGGACGCCCTGGGCAAGCTCAATGGCGGCAGACAGACATTTCTGGGCATTCACAAGGCCATTGCCATGGAAATCATCCCGTCCCGGAGATCCTGTGTCATCGGTCAGGCGCATCTCTTCAAGAAGGTCAATTACCGTATCCATATCAAGCCCCGGATAAATGGATTTCATAAGGGCAAACACCCCTGCCACATGGGGGACTGCCATGGAGGTTCCCTGCAAAAAGGTATACAGGAACCGGATGCTTTCAGAAGAATCATCACCCCCAGTGCTCAATACCCCGTCAGGAAATCCGTCACCATTGATATCTGTTGAGGTGTCGCCCCCGGGCGCTGAAATGTCAATCCATGATCCATAGTTGGTATACCAGGCAGCCTTTTTTTCAAGGGTAACAGCACCGACTGCGACCACACCCGAATAGGCAGCCGGATAGACCGGCTGGGAGGAGGAATCATTGCCTGCGGCAGCAACCAGTATTGTCCCCATACCCGTCAGGGTGTTGATGATATTCTGTTCTGACTGGGAATAACCTGTGGAGCCAAAACTCATGTTGATAATATCTGCCCGTTGCTGGAGGAAAAGCCCTGAATCGTTTTCAAGACCTGCGGCATACCGCAATGCCTGGACAATATCATAGGAGGTTCCCCCGTCCCGGCCAATAACCCTCAGGGGCATAATCATGGTGTTCCAGGAAATCCCTGCAACTCCCAGGCTGTTGTTTGTGGCGGCGCCAATGGTTCCGGCCACATGGGTACCGTGGAAACTGCTTGTCGTACCGTTACCCTGACCCCCGGGATCATCTGGATCATCGTCAATACCGTCACCGTCCAAACCATTGGCAGGGCTGGAGATAAAGTCATACCCAGGGGTCAGGCGATCGACCATGTCAGGATGATTCAAAAGAACCCCGGTATCCATAACGGCCACAATGACATCGCTGTCCCCGGTGGTCGTTCCCCAGGCATTGGGCAGATTGATGAGGGGGTAGTTCCACTGGCGGACATAATAGGGGTCAGACGGGGTGACCACAGAGGGTTTTCTGATGAAGTTGGGCTCAGCATAGTCCACATCCTCCCTCCTCTTCAATGCTTTCAGCAAGTTCAAGGTTCTGTCTTTTTCCACAAGGGATTCAGAGGCACCCGGAATCAGGGCAGCCGTATCAGATGTTATTTCTTCAACCTGGGATGCAAGACTGCTGATGGAATAAGTGCTGGGACTGTCAAGCCTCAACAGCACAGGGACCACCCCGCCATGGGTCTCCTGAACAGACAGGGAATCAGCCGCATCCGTTGACTGTTTAAAACCAACAATGGCCTCACCCGGCATAAACTTCTGGGATAAAATCATTTGCGAATTTGAAATAGGTACAAGATCATTGCCCAGGGTCAGCACATAGGCAGAGGCGCCACTGTGGGCATAGACCCGAATATAGTAGGTACCTGGAACATTGACCTTGAGGGTCTCAATGCCGACAACGTCCTTTGAGCTGTCAACAATCTCAAAAAGCGCGTTGTAAAGGTAAAGATCCAGGTCATTAATCAAGGAATCGGCAAAGGAAAGGCTTATGATTTCGTTGCCTGTAAAAGAAACAACATAGATGTCCGACCGATCGCCCAGGACAAAGGAGGTGCCCGTGGCCCCCTTTAAGGGTTCATTAACGTATCCACCAAGGGTGGATGGGGAGGATATAGATTGGGCAGTTTCGAATGTATTGTTTTCTTTAACAGAAGAGTTGGGGTCATTGGTATCCGAGTCCATAAGGTTACCCGAAGATATGACAATTTTTCCACCCACGCTAAAAGCAACAGGAGAGGGATTCACAATCGAACCATCTTCAGCACCTTGTTCGGTAGCGCCACCACCGCCCCCGCCACCGCAACTGGCACAAAAAAATAAAAGCAGAAGTATCTGGATGAAACCAGGCAAATGTATTTTTTTAACCATCCCGCTTTTCTCCTTTTAATCCTAGTCGATGGAACACGATATAAATATCAAAAGAGAAAAGCAACAAGAGATTGGCATTGACTTGACTTGTACCCCTGCAAACCGCTATAATTACGATTTTTATGAACAGGTTACAGTGCAGGGGGCAACCGGAAAGCATGGCAGATTCAGCATCAACGGAAAAACAAAAACACCAGGCAGAGATGCTTGCCAACAGGGTAAAAAAACGGTTCAAGCACCTTAGCAAACGGTTTAAGCGGCAAAACATCGAAATTTTCAGACTCTACGACTGGGAAATACCTGAAATCCGGGCAGTTGTCGACTGGTATGCTGGGCACCTTGTAATTGCCGAATACACCCGACAGCACTCGGTTCCCCAATGGCTGCCCATGATGGCAGAGGCTCTTGCCCAGGCCCTTGACGTTCCCATGGAAAACGTCCACCTCAAAGAACGACGGGTGGGCAAAATGGACGGAAAACGGTATGAACGACTCGATCAGACCAATGCCAGAATCGTCATGAACGAGCGGGATTTAAAATTTTTCATCAACCCCTCTGACTATGTGGACACAGGCCTTTTTTCAGACCACAGAAACACCCGCCAGATGGTCAGGCAAATGGCTGCAGGCAAGGATTTTCTGAACCTGTACTGCTACACGGGCTCGTTCTCCTGCTATGCAGCAAAGGGGGGGGCAAGGTCAACCCTGTCCGTGGATCGTTCCGACACGGCCATCTCCTGGGCAGGGGAGAACATGGCACTTAACGGCCTTGGGTCTGAAACCAATGTTTTGGTCCAGGCACCGACCTTTGACTTCTTAAAGCAGGCAGCAGACAACAACCAGACCTTTGACCTTGCCGTTGTGGATCCCCCATCGTTTTCCACATCAAGGGACAACAACGAGGAATTCGACATATCAAGGGACCACCCACAGCTGCTTTTAGCAGTGGTCAAGGTAATGAGACCCGGAGCAACCCTCTTTTTTTCAACCAACCACCAGAATTTTTCTCCCCGCATGGGAACACTCCCTGTACAAGAGACCCTTGAAATAACAGCCAAAACCATTCCAGAAGATTATCAGCACAAGAACAAAACCATCCACCGCTGCTGGAAAATCCTGGTATAACCGGCACGACCGGAGCAAAGTATAACCTCCGGCCACAACAAAATTTGAAACCCCTTCATTGACAATGCTTTGACGAGTGTTTCATATAAGAAAAAGGAGAAATCATGGAGAGACAAGCAAGTCCAGACCATTATCCCTCTATTCCGGCAATCATGCTTGTACTGGTTGTTTGTTCACTGGTCCTTTGCGCGTGCTCTGGCACCTATTATAAGACCATGGAAAAAATAGGGGTCCACAAACGCGATATCCTGGTTGACCGGGTGGAACGGGCCAGGGACTCCCAGGCCGATGCCCAGGAGCAGTTCAAAAGCGCCCTGGAACAGTTCGGGTCAGTGGTCCAGCTCAAAGAGAGTGACCTTAAGGTCGCCTATGACCGGCTCAATTCCGCCTATGAAGAGAGTGACAGGGCTGCAGTCGAAGTAACTGACCGTATCGACAAGGTCGAGGACGTTGCCCAGGCCCTGTTTGATGAATGGAAATCGGAACTTGAGCTTTACCAGAACCCGGAGCTTCGCCGTTCAAGCCAGCAGCAGCTCAACCGGACACGATCCCGTTACCGCTCAATGCTGGCGGTCATGCACAAGGCCGAGAAAAGCATGACCCCTGTGCTTATCACCTTCAGGGACAATGTCCTGTTCCTTAAGCACAACCTCAATGCCCAGGCCATCGGTTCTCTGCAGTATGAGTTCAAATCCCTTGAACAACGCATCAACCGACTGATCCAGGAGATGAATACGGCCATTGAATCATCCAACGCCTTTATAAACGAATTGACAAAGAGCTGAAACCAGAGACCATAGGGAAATATGAGATGAAAATTTACACCTACCCCTCCCCTGAGGGGGAACAACGTATTTGTGACACCCTGAAGCGGGGCCTTGGATTTACCCCTGAAAACCAGAGGGCCGTTGAAGCCTATATCGAAGATGTCAGAACAAGGGGAGACCAGGCCCTGGTCGAATACACCAATCAATTTGACTCTTCCCAGGTGACCCGTGACACCCTGAAGGTCAGCCAGCAGGAGATCGAAGAGGCAAAGACCCTGGTGGATTCTGATTTTTCAAGGGCCCTTGACCGGGCCGTGGACCAACTTGGAACTTTCCACTCAAGGCAACGCCAGAATTCGTGGATCGACACCCCCAGAAACGGGGTCATGGTCGGCCAGATGGTTAACCCTGTGGATGCGGCCGGCATTTATGCCCCCGGGGCAAAGGGCGGAAAAACCCCCCTGGTCAGTTCCGTTCTCATGGGGGGCATTCCTGCCAGGGTGGCAGGCGTAAAATCATGCTGTCTCATGACACCGCCCATGGAAAACGGCAAGATAAACCCCTACATGCTGGTTGCGGCAGACCGGGTGGGAATCAACGCCATCTTTAAGGCCGGAAGCGCCTGGGCCATTGCTGCCCTTGCCTTTGGCACCGAATCCGTGCCCAAGGTGGATGTGATCGTGGGACCAGGTAACATCTTTGTCACCCTGGCCAAAAAAATCGTGTCAGGAATTGTCGGCATTGATATGATAGCGGGTCCGAGCGAGATCCTTATTATTGCAGACAAGGGTGCCAATCCAGACCATATTGCGGCCGACCTTCTTTCCCAGGCCGAGCACGACCCCATGGCGTCGGCCATCCTTGTCACCGATTCCATGGAAATGGCAACCCGGACAAAGGCGGCCCTGGAGATCCAGGTCAAAGCCCTGGGCCGCAGACAGATCGCCCAGCGGTCCATTGATGACTTTGGTGCCATCATGAAGGTTCCAGACATTGATACGGCAATCGCCCTTGCCAACCGCCTTGCCCCTGAGCACCTGGAACTCATTGTTGATAACCCCTTTGACCAGGTGGGAAAGATCAAAAACGCAGGCGCTGTTTTCCTTGGCCCCTACACCCCGGAGCCCATGGGAGATTACATTGCAGGGCCTAACCATGTGCTGCCCACTGCCGGTACGGCCAGGTTCTCATCGGCCCTGGGCGTGGATAATTTCACCAAACGAACCAGCCTGATCAATTATTCAAAGGAGGCCTTTGACCGTGAGGCCCAGGATGTGATGGTCCTGGCCAATATTGAGGGGCTTGGAGCCCATGCAAACTCGGTCCGCATCAGGACAAAATAAAAAACCCCGTTAAAAAGCCGCCAATCCCAAGAATATTTGGAACTGGCGGCTTTTAAATTGCGGTTCCGGCGATTCCTGTTCAAAGGAATTTCAGCCAGGCGTCACTGGTTGCCGAACCCGTTCTGGGCACTGCAGTCAGGGCACTCCCAGGTGATGCCGTTGCAGGTCATACCCCACTGATTTTCGTACATGCAGTCCTGACAGATGGCAAAACCGCACCTGCATGTCCAGCAGAACATGACGGTTTTGCCGCAGCAATGGCACACCTTGCCCTGTTTTTTCCGACGCTTTTCTCTTCTCGTTTTCTGTGCTTCAGTCATGGGTTCCCTGGTTAAATGCTCTTTTTATAGTCTGAGCCATTTCCGTCAAATTGTTGATATAATCCCGGGCCAGAGGATCCAGGGGAATGACCACACCGTTGACGGCCGTTGCGATCTTGTCTGCCGTTCGGGTATCAAACTGGGGCTGGACAAAGATCACCCGTGCCTTTTCGGCCCGGGCCTGTTTGATAAAGTCTGCCAGGGCCCTCCCCTTTGGGGCCTTTCCTTCAACCTCAACGGCCATCTGGATCAGCCCGTACTGGTCTGCAAAATAGCCGAACACGGGGTGAAACACAAAAATGGTTTCACCGGCCACGGGCCCAAGGGCCGTTGCAATGTTCTGGTCAAGGTGGTCAAGATCAGCCTGGAATAGTTGAAGATTGGCCCTGAAATCGTCGGATGATTCCGGAAGTACCTGACAAAGGGCATTGCAAATATTTTCCGCCTGCCGTTTCACAAGAATGGGATTCATCCACACATGGGGGTCTGTTCCGCCACCAGCGAACTGCCTCAATGCAATCCCCTGTGTGGTGTCAACGATGGTCAATCCCTTGATGGCTCCTTTAATCTTGGGCATGAACGACCGCTCAAAGGGCACGCCAATGGTGAAAAAAAGCCCGGCCTCGGCAAGCTTTGCCATCTGGGAGGGGTTGGGGGAATAAATGGCAGGGCTCTTACCCGGCGGCACAAGCACCTCCACTGCCACCCGATCTCCTGCGATACGTTCCACAAAATAGGCCTGGGGTTCAATACTCACGAACACGGTCATGGGTTCCGGTGCCATTGCCTGGACCTGACAGACCATGGTCAGAACCAGGACAAGGGCGTATGGAATAAATCGAAATAAAACCATCTGAATCTCCTTTTTTATTTAAAACACCCGTCAAAGCATTGTCAATGAAGGCGTTTCAAAATTCGTTGAGGCCGGAGCCATAACTCGCTCCGGCCGTGCCGTTTATATAAAACTCGTTTCAACCGGCAGGCGGAAACGGGTGTTACCCTTCTCTCATTCTCGCAGGCCGTCCATGGCCTGCTCCGAGGGAAATGGCAACTCCTTGGACCTCGTATCCACCGTTGCCATTTAATCCGTTCAGAGCAACACCCGTTCCCGCCTGCCTACTATTGTCGAGTTTCATGCTTCGTTTTGGCCATGACGGTTATTGGGGAGTATATAACCCGGCTTTCACGGGAAGGTAAAGGGAAAGCTCTGGAAACAATGAAAGGAGGATCAAAACGATCACATCCATGACGATGAACGGAATGGCCTGACGTGCAATGGAATCAACCGACTCGCCGGTAAGGTTGGCTGCAGTGAAAAGGTTTACGCCCACCGGGGGGGTTGCCTGGCCAATGGCCAGTGCCGAAATAAAGATTACCCCATACCAGAGGGGATCGATCTTAAAGGCAACAAGCACGGGCATGAGAATCGGCATGATCAGATAGGAAATGGAGATGGCATCAAGGACCATGCCAAGGCCAAGGAGCAGAAAGTTGATGAGAACGATCATCACCAGGGCGTTGGGGGAAAGGTGCAGGATCAACGCGGCGGCCCGATCCACAATGCCGATCACCGATGCGGCCCAGGTAAAAATCCCGGCAAACACAACCAGAAACATGATGACGCTGCTGGTGACCGATGCATCCACCAGGAGGTGGAGAAAATCATTCCAGGAAATGGATCGGTAGACGAATACTGCCACGAACAGGCTGTAGAAGACCGCCACCACGGCCGCTTCCGTGGGGGTGAAGATTCCAGAATAGATGCCGCCAAGAACGATGACAGGGGCAAGAAGGGCCCAGATCGACCGGCGAAGGGCTGCAAAAATTTCACCCACGGGCGCCCGCCGGGTATTGCCCCGGTATCCCCGTTTTTTTGAGACCCAAAAGGCAACGATAATGGTTCCGAGACCCGTGAGAATTCCCGGTACGATACCCGCAACAAAGAGCGCGCTCACCGAGACATTTGTGATGTTTCCATAGATGATAAAGGCAATGCTCGGGGGAATAATGATGGAAAGATCGGCTGCATTGGCAATCAGGGCACCGGCAAAGCTTTTATCGTACCCATGGCGAACCATGGGGACAAAAAGAATCAGACCCACTGCAGCCGTGGTGGCAGGGCCGGACCCTGAAAGGGCACCCCAGAACATGCAGGTACACACGGCAACAATGGCAAGGCCACCAGTGGCTTTACCCACCAGCAGTTCAAAGAATTCGGCAATGGTTTTGGCAAGCCCGGCCTTGTCAAGTATGACACCGGCCAGTACAAAAAAAGGAATAGCCAGCAGGGGAAAAGAGGCTATTCCCGATGAAAAGTTCACCCCGAGCATCTCAATGCCAAGATCAAAGGTGTAGATGGTGGCCACGGCCGAGATGCCAAGGGCTGTACCAATGGGAACCCCAAAGAACATGAGGACAAAAAAACTTGCAGCAATGACAAAAATGTCCATCAGAGGCTCTTCTCCACCGGGTTCAGTCGTTTAATGGCATCCCGGTAAATTCCCCGGAACACAAACACCGACAAAAAGGGAACACCGGCATAATAGATCCATACGGGAATGCTCAACGAGGCCGAGGTGGCATGGAAGATGGTCAGTTCATCATGGATGGCCTGGAGCATGAAGAAATCCACCAGAACGAACAGCAGGGCGCTCAGAAAAGCACTTGTCAGAATCACGCACTTCTGCATTCGTTCAGGAAAAAGGTCAAAAAAGGTCACCACCCCCAGCTGCCCCCCCCGCTCAAAGGCGATTCCACAACCCACCACCGTCATCCACACAAACATGTTGATGGTGATCTCCTCGGTGGATGCAATGGAAAAATGGAAAAAATAACGGCTCACCACATTTGCAAAGGCAATGGCTGCCATGGCAAACAAAAGCAGGGCAGCCACCAGATAGTCGATTCTCAACTCTTTTTTCATGTCGTTTCCCTGGCCATCTGAATTAACAGGGGCTACTCACCCATGTCTTTTTTTGCCGTTTCATAAAGGGTTTGACCGATCTTTGGTACCCAGGTTTTATAAACGGATTCAGTTGCCGTCCTGAAAGCCTTTTCAGCTTCAGGGGTAAGGAAATTCACCTCCATGCCCTTGGACTGAAGAAAGCGAATCGGATCCGGAACCTCCATGGTGTAGTTAAACTCATTTTTCAAGATATTGATCGAAATATCGCCGTCAAGCCCAGCCCGGCACAGGGCCTTTTCAAACCGAGCCGCCTGGGTTGCAGCCTCACCAATGGCCTGCTTTATATCCGCGGGAAATTTATTCCACTCCCGGGTACCCCAGTAGACGATCACAGGATCCACCAGATAATTCCAGAACGACACATGGTTGTGGTACTGCCATATCTGCACGGGAATCAACACCCCCACAGGGTTTTCCTGGCCGTCAACCACACCCTGCTGAAAGGCAGTCTGGGCATCACCCCAGTTCATGTTCACAGGATCTGCCCCAAGGGCCCTGAAGGTGTCAATAAAAATGGGACTTCCCACCACCCGGAGTCTCAACCCCTTCATGTCGTCGGGTGTGGTGATGGCCCGTTTGCCGTTGGTCACCTGTCTGAACCCGTTTTCCGCCCAGGCAAGGGGGGTGAGGCCAATCTTATTCATTTTGCCGAACAGCACCTTGCCCGTCTCTCCATACTCAATCTGGTCGAGGCGTTCAAAGTTGTTGATAAAAAAGGGAAGGGAAAAGATGTTCATTTCCGGAATCACCGGGGAAGAGTTGATGGTGGACTCAAAGGCGCAGTCAATGACCCCTTTGGCAACCATCTGGGGGGATTTGAGCTGGGCACCCTTTAACAGAGAACTGCCAAAGTAGGGTTTGATGTTGATTCGGCCCTGGGTTTTTTCCTTGACCAGCTCACTGAATTTTGTGGCACCCATGCCCCAGTAGAAGCTTGGCCCCACGTTGACGGTCATCTTATACTCTCGCTTAAACGTTCCGGCACTTGCCGGAAAGGCAACCATTATTGCAAGCCATGTTGACACAACGGCAATGGTGCCTTTTTTCAGCCACATGTTCATCTATACCCCCCCTTTTTATTAAAATCGTTTTACCTTGTACCCAAGAAATGACAGGCAGACAATCTTAATAAATAGATAAGGCCAGGGATGATGTCAATGGTTTTTTCAGCAATTCTAATCGTGGAAATCAACAGAGGGAGGGCTGTCTGTATTTGCTTGCTGAACATTGAGAAACAAAAATTCCCCGACGTTCCAGGTTCAGCAGGCAGACATCGGCGGCCAATTACAGATACAGCATAATTAGAAATACTGTGGTTTTTTAGACACAGAAAATCAGCAGGGGGCAAAAAGCCCCCTGCCGAATCTATTTAATGATGCCTGGATCAGGCAGTAAAATCAGGGTAGGCGTGTCCACCGTGCTCGGTGAAATCAAGTCCTTCAAGTTCTTCTTCAGGTGTAACTCTCAGACCTATAGTCTTTGAAATCATCTTGAACATGAGAAATGCCAGGGTAAATGTCCAGGCAAAACAGGCCACAATGCCCACCAGCTGAACCATGACGATGGAAAGGGTCACGCCGCCCATGTTAAAGAGACCCGCAGCCAGGGTTCCCCAGGCACCGCATACCCCGTGGACAGACACGGCACCCACCGGATCATCGATCCGAATCTTGTCAAAAAACAGAACCGAGAAAACAACCAGGGCACCAGATATGGCACCGATAATGATGGAACTTGTGGGGGTAACATTGGCGCAGCCGGCCGTGATTCCCACAAGTCCTGCCAGGGCGCCGTTGAGACTCATACCGACATCTGGCTTTCCCATCTTCAACCAGGCGACAATCATGGCAACCACGCAGCCAGTGGCAGCAGAGAGGTTGGTGTTGACAAAGATCATGGCGATGCTCTTATCAGCCGTGGTTGTTGAACCGGGGTTGAATCCAAACCAGCCCAGCCACAGGATGAACACACCCAGGGCCGCAAGGGGGATATTGTGGCCGAGGATCGGCTTGATGCCACCATCTTTGGTGTATTTTCCCATGCGGGGGCCGAGGACAATGGCTCCGGCCAGGGCAGCCCATCCACCCACACTGTGAACCACAGTGGAGCCTGCAAAATCGATGAATCCAAGCCCTTCAAGCCAGCCGGAACCGTTAAAGAGGCTTCCCCAGGCCCAGCTGCCGAAAATGGGGTAAATCACGGCTGAAACAATTAAACTGTAGGCAAGATAACCGGTAAATTTGGTTCGTTCGGCCATGGCACCGGAAACAATGGTGGCAGCTGTTGCGGCAAACACCACCTGGAACATCCAGAAGGCAAGGACCCAGGGATCGCCGTCCGGGGTGAAATCGCTTAAAAAGAAACCCGAGGTGCCAAAGAATCCCGTGGCACTCTTGCCGAACATCAGACCAAACCCAATGGCCCAGAAGGCAAGGCTGCCCACGGAGAAATCCATGAGGTTCTTCATCATAATGTTGATGCTGTTTTTGGCCCTTGTAAATCCGGCCTCGACCATGGCAAAACCTGCCTGCATAAAAAACACAAGGGCTGCGGCCACCATGGTCCACATATAGTTTGCATGGGTCTGGACCAGTTCGATGGCAGCCTTGTTACTTAAGGGTGTCGGCGGTGTATCTTCGGCAAAGGCCGGGGTTAGGTAAAGAATAAAAAGGACTGTGATCATAATTATTTTTTTCATTATTAACTCTCCATGGTGTGATAAATTTACACAAAAAGACATATGCGGATATAAGATGGAATAACCGTTAAAGGGCTTCAGCCCCCTTTTCCCCGGTTCGAATTCGGACGGCATCTTCCACTGGAACGATGAAAATCTTTCCATCTCCGATTTTTCCCGTGGCAGCCGACTTGATAATGGCCGCAACGGCCATTTCCACCAATGCGTCATCCACCACCAGGCTGAGATGAATCTTCGGCACAAAATCAACCTGATATTCAGCACCCCTGTATATCTCGGTGTGTCCCTTCTGACGGCCGAACCCCTTGACCTCGGAAAGCGTCATTCCTGTGATGCCGATCTTGTTGAGCTGTTCTTTTACCTCGTCCAGCTTAAAGGGCTTGATGATCGCTTCAATCTTTTTCATACGCCTTATCTCCTGTTTTTGAGTTTTAATTTATTGTAACAAGAACCCTATATTGCACACATGGTGCCAGGCCCTCATACGAAACCCAAAAAAACGATAACAGGCTGAAATTTAAATTGTTTATATGCTTTTTGATTGAACCAGAAAAAATCTAAACAACAGGAATATTACATTTTTGAAATTAAAAATTACAAAAACTACGTTTTTGCAAACAGAGTCAAGACAAGAAAACCAGAACTTGCGTCCACACAGACTAAACCAAATTGTGAATGCCTGCTGCTTTTGAAAGATAGTAGTCGTAACCGCCGCTATAGGCGGTCATTTTCCCTTGGTCGATCTCAAAGACCCGGTCCACAAGACAACGCAGAAAATACCGGTCATGACTGACCAGAATGAGGGTCCCGGTAAACGACTTCAGAGCCTGGAGCAGAAATTGTCTGGATTGAATATCCAGGTGGTTGGTGGGTTCGTCAAGGATCAGAAAATTGAGTGGCCGACCAAGAAGAGTTGCCAGGACCACCCGACTTTTTTCTCCACCTGAGAGGTGCTGTATCCGCTTTTCCACATCGTCGCCAGAAAAGAGGAAGGCACCGCAAAGATTGCGGATCACCCCGAGTCCGGCCTGGGGCAGGGCTGCTTGAACGGTTTCCAAAACGGTTTTCCCAGATTCAAGGATGTCCATGGCATGCTGACTGAAATAGCCAATGTTGACATTGGCTCCAACTCTTGCGCTGCCGCAGGTGGCAGGGGTCCTGCCTGCAAGGACCTTTAAAAAGGTGGATTTTCCAGCACCGTTGACCCCAACCACGGCTATTTTATCCTGGCGGTTGATCAGCCCTGAAATGTTACTGAATACAGTCTGAGGCTCAGTATCCTGGCCGTTCCAGGTTTTTTCCAGGGACTCCATGACCACAACATCATCCCCCGAACGGGGCGGCTCTGAAAATTCAAAATTGATGGTTCGCTGCTGTTCCGGCAGTTCAATGCGCTCAATTTTTTCAAGCTTTTTAATCCGGGACTGGACCTGGGCCGCATGGGATACCCTGGCCTTGAAACGGGCAATAAAATTCTCCTCCTTGGCAAGCATCTCCTGCTGGCGACGGTGGGTGGCCAGTAGCTGGGCCATCCGGATTTCCCGTTCTCTGACATAGAAATCGTAATTGCCGCCATAGGTGGTGATGGTGGTGTTGGCCACCTCAATGGTACGGTCCACCACCCGGTTCATGAAATCATGGTCATGGCAGGTCATCAAAAGTGCCCCCGTAAAATCACTGACCAGCCAGTTTTCAAGCCAGACAATGGATTCCACGTCCAGGTGGTTGGTGGGCTCATCCAGAAGCAGAAGATTCGGCTGAATGGCAAGGATTTTCGCCAGGGCAATTCGCATTTTCCAACCACCGCTGAAGGTCTCCACGGGTCGGTTGTAGTCACCGGGACCAATGCCCAGGCCTGTGAGGATGGTCTGTGCCCGGGGTTCAAGGTCATAACCACCCCGGTTTTCAAACACCTCAACAGCCTCCCCATATTTTTCCAGCAACGCGTCCATGGCAGTGCCGTCCATGGGCTCTGCCATCAGGATCTCCATTTCTTTCATCTCGTCACCCAGGGCCATCACATCGGCTGCCCCGGACATTACTTCGGCAAGGGCCGAGCAACCGGCCATCTCCCCCACATCCTGGGAAAAATAACCAATCTTTATTTTTTTGGACGAGGCGATCTCCCCGGAATCCACCACCTCTTTGCCCGTAATCAGATTAAAAAGGGTGGTTTTGCCTGAACCATTGGCCCCCACAAGCCCGGTCTTTGTACCGGCCGGAACCTGGAAGCTTGCATCCTTAAATAAAATCCTGGCCCCATGCTGCTTTGATATTTTTGTCAGGTGAATCATCAGATCAGTTAAACCTTTGATTCAGCATAGAAATAACGTTCCATCCACGCAAGGGAATCCTTGAGGTGATCCAGATTAAACACCTCAAGGCTCACCACGCCTGTAAATTTTTTCAACACCTCAAGGGTGGGTTCCACCCGGTCCATGGGTGTTCGGCCAAGGCCCTGGTGATCCTTTGGTTCAACATGGGAAAAGTCAACCCCATGGAAGTGCATCAGTGGAACCCTCTGGCCGTAGCGATCAAACAGCCCTGAGATATCATAGTCGTACCGGATCAGATGGCCGGCATCAATGCACAGGGCCATGGGGGTAGCGTCAAGCACCGGAAACAAAACTTCAGGCGGGAAATCAAGGGTTTCAAGGGAGATCTGGGAGGAATCCGGGATCCTCCGGCCGAGCCGGTCAAGCATCATGATCGCCCGCTCCTGCCAGCGGCGGATGCCATCAACGCCTGCATCCCTGTCTTCAGCTGTAAAATCAAGGTGAAGGGTATGGGTGGTGGGACAAAGTGGCGCAGCAAGGGTGATGACCTTTTCCAGGATATCCAGGGCCTCTTCCTGGTTGGCCTTTAACGGATCGCAAAGGGAAATATCCGTCGGCAGATGGACGTTGTAGGTCACTGAAAGTTCGGCTGAAAGCCTTGCAAGCTCATCTATTTCAGCAGAAGATGGCAGGTATGCCAGGGGTTTGCTCTCAAAGACCAAAAGTTCTATCTCGTCAAACCCCGGGCCCAGCTTTTTCACATTGGGAATGATGTGGTCCGGATAGATAAATGAGGTGGTGCCCAGCCTGAACAACCGGGCTTTTTTTTCGATTGACACGATCTGTTTCTCCGTTAAATTAAAGCGGTTACAAGGGTCGCAACAAGGGTGGAAACCAGGGCTGCCAGAACCATGAGTTCACAGGACCGGGCGATCATCGTTTCGTCGGGGTCCCTGAAATCATTGCCGATAAAGGGTTTTTCAACAAGGATGCCATGGTAAACGTTGGGGCCACCGAATTTTGCACCAAGGGCACCTGCAAAACACGCCTCAGGATAGCCGGCATTGGGACTTTTGTGGCACTGCCCCTCGGCAAGGGCCGTTTTAAAAGCCCGCCGGCCCCTTGGACCTGACAGTATTGCCCCGGCAAGGGAAATCATGGCAATGCTGAGCCTTGCCGGAATATAATTTGCCACGTCATCGATGCGGGCCGCACCCCTTCCAAAAAAAAGATAACGTTCGTTTTTATAGCCGACCATGGAGTCCAGGGTGTTGACCATCTTGTAGGCAACGGCCAGGGGGACCCCACCAATAACGGCAAAAAAAAGCGGAGAAAGAAAACCGTCCACAAAATTTTCCGCCACGGTTTCAATGCTTGCCCTGACCACCCCGGTGCGGTCAAGGGTCTCGGTCTGCCGGCCCACGATCATGGAAACGGCCTTCTGCCCTGCCTTAAGCCCCCGGGTTTCAAGGGCATCCTTCACCTCGGTTGCAGCCGCAACAAGACTTCGGGTGGAGAAACAGAAAAAAAGCAGTACCGTCTGCACCACATCTCCCAGAATCGGATTAAGGGTCATGGCAAGAGCCACCACCAAAAAGGCAGCAATCCAGGTGGAAATGATGAGAAATACGGCAAAGAGAATACCGCCGACAAACTCGTTTTCAATCTGCCTTCGGACAAAGGGCTCCAGTCGTTCAATGGCCCGCCCCATGAAGACTACGGGATGGGGAAGGCTCCTTGGATCACCGATCACAAGGTCCAGAACAAAGGCTGCCGGAATAATGTACCAGTTGATATCAGCAATCATTTCATTTCCCCTCCGGGTTCAAACCGGTGCTGCCTGAAAAATGCTTATTCAGGGCATTGGCAAGGGCCATGTTCGTCTTTCTGCTTTTAAGGGAAAATCGCACGAACCGGTTTGAAAGGCCGTCAAAATTAGTGCAGTCCCGGATGAGAATGTGTTCATCGCCCATGAGGCGGCAAAGGGTCGGAGCATCCATGGGCGGTTCAAGGGCTGCCAGCACAAAATAGGTTTGGGAGGGAAAAATACAGATCCCCGGACAATCGGCAAGACGTGACGCAAACAGCGCCTTTTCCTCGTGCACAAACTCCCGGGTCCTTGCCGTAAACGCCCCTGTTTCAGCACCCTGCCCCAG
Source organism: Desulforapulum autotrophicum HRM2 (assembly GCF_000020365.1). NCBI lineage: Bacteria > Pseudomonadati > Thermodesulfobacteriota > Desulfobacteria > Desulfobacterales > Desulfobacteraceae > Desulforapulum > Desulforapulum autotrophicum. Next base: position 5,135,086 of record NC_012108.1, read on the forward strand.
GAGATGGGTCACGGCAGTCTGGGCCAGGGCGTTCACCGACCATGGCTGGGAATAGTGCATGAAACCTTCGATCACCCGTGGATCAGCGCAGATAAAGCCGGTCCTCAACCCCGGGATCCTGAATATCTTTGACATGGACGAGAGCACGATCAGGTTGGGAAATCGATCGTCCCCCACAAGGGTGATATTTTCCGCATCTTCAACAAAGGGCAGATAGGATTCGTCAACCACAAACCGGATCTCGGGGTAAGCCTGTACAAGGTTAAGAATGGCCTGTTTTTCAACAAGCACCCCGGTGGGGTTGTTGGGGTTGCAGATGACTACCGTGTCAAATCCGCCGGTGGCAAGCATGTTTGACACTGCCTCAAAATCTGGAACAAACAGGTTGTCTACGGTTGCCATGGCATACCCATAGTCGATATTGTGCATGGCACACCCATCCCTGTAGTCAGAATAGGTGGGGCCGAAGATGAGCATCTTTTTCGTTGCCAGGGCCAGGGGAAGGGTATAGAGAAACCAGGTGGTTCCGTTACCCGCCATAACCCGGTTGGCGTCCATGTTGTGACGGTGGGCAAAGGCTGATACCATCCCACCGGCATCGGCCTGGGGAAGGGATCGAATCCTGGCCATGTTGGCGGCAAGGAACGCCTCAAGCCCGGGGGGAGGCCCCAGGGGATTTAAGTTGCTGCTCATGTCAATGATTTCATCAATGGTGCATCCGAGCCGCTGTGCCAGGGCGTTTACATTGCCCCCGTGACCTGTAATCATAACCTATAATCCTTCATAAAATTGCGGTCCCTGCCGCAAGAAATAAAACGGCTTCAGAAACCTCTGTCATTGCCCCCAGCATATCGCCGGTGATGCACCCCATCTTAATCCTGTAAAAAGTAAGGATCAGAAAAACCGTGACGCCAAAGACCAGGGCGATAAAAAGGCCTTTAACACCAAGCAGGAATCCCAGAACAAGCACCGGCACCAAAAATATAAAATCGCGAACAGGCAGTTTTTTTTCAAAGAGATCGTGTCCTGTACCCGTATTTTTTCTCCCATAGTTCAGAAACCGGATACCAAACAGCATGCCTCCCCTTGAAAGGGCAGGCACCATGAACAGGATCACCAGGGAGTCAAAAGGCGTACAGGTTGTTTTAACGGCATAGATCCCCGCCACCTTGACTGAAAGCATGGCAAAGATAGCCACAAGCCCCATCATTCCGGTCCTTGAGTCCTTCATAATCTCCAGGGCACGCTCCCTTGAGCGATGACTGAAAAGCCCATCTGCTGCATCCCCAAGACCATCCAGGTGAAAGGCCCCGGTTACGGCAATCAGAAAAAGCACATCAACAACCGCCACCACAGAATCGGCCCATAGCAGTGAGGCTAAAAAGTCCACCCCGACAAGCAGCCCACCCAGTATCATTCCCACCACGGGAAAACACCGTATCATGCCTGTGGGTGAAAATTCAGCGTTTTTGCCTGCAGGCAGAATGGTGATAAACATAACGGCCGATCTTAAATCCCTTACAAACAGTTTAATTCGTGTCAATGGTAACCTCTTCAATGCGTTTAATGCCGTTCTGGTTAAGCACCAGGCGAAAGCGGCGGTACACGACCCGGCCGTTTCCCGAGTGCTTCATGATCATGTTCACATGGTAGACCCTGTTACCGAAGATCCTCTGACAGCCCTTGCTGTCGCACACATAAATGGGGGTCTTGGAATTGTCCATGCGAGTGAGGAAGCGACTGACGTTGAGCCGCATGATATCCACAATGCTGTTTACCGGATAGTCATGGTGGATGGACCGAAACTGCCGGTTTAAAATTTTTACCTGTTTCCGATAGAGAATGACCTTTTCACCAACCCAGTCGTTTTCAACTTCAGTAATGTGATCCTTGGCCCTGAGTTTTACAATGGTTCGGGGCAGTTTTTCACTTTTTAAAAAGACAAAGCTCTCCCTGCACCACCCCAACTTCTGCTTTGCATTAAAGTAGATCTTTCGTTTGTGGTCAAACAGCCGGGTCCTGAGTTTGGCGCCCAGATAGGTGCGAATAAACTCCTTGATACGATCTTTGAACATGTAGCTGATGACCAGCACCAAAAAAAGGGGGGTGGAAACAGTAGAGTATGCTGCCTGGGCAAAAAAGACGGCCGTGGTGGCAAACATCATGGCAATGCCTGCGGCAAGGGCAAAGGCGATCTGCTCAAGCAACTCACCTTCATGCTTGAATTTTGTCGTTAAGAAAAGCACATTGCCCATGAATTTTTTCAAAACACTTGACCGAAACAAAAACTCTTCGTTGGTCGAGTTTATGCTGGGAATCGAGGGATAGTTGTTTGCCCTTCGATAATCAAGCTCAGTTTTGATCAGGGCTAAAAGCCTTGGATTAAAACTCTCTTTTTCAGAAAAATCGAGCCGGTTAATCACCTGGATGAGATCATAGGTGTAATACTCGATGAGAAGGCTCAGGTACTCGTCACCAAAGAGAAAAACAGAAAAGATCTCTTTGTTTCTGGTTGGGACATTAACCAGGGTTCTCAAGCTTCTGAAGGCCGTGACCGTGGCATTGATGCCTGCCAGGTATTTATCGACCAGGTCTTTGAAATCCTGTTGTCTGAGGCTGGTATTCCTGGAATTAAGGTCATGTTTCTTGCGGGAGATAAATTGCACATGATCCCGGACGGCACTCTTGAAGATACAGCAGAACATCTTGAGCTGGTACTCATAATCGGCAAACGATTTCTCATCTTCTCCGGCAGACTCTGTGGCAAAAAGGCCTTCGATTGCGTCCTTGAGTTTTTCCAGGGGGGAATCCTTACCCGCAGCCATGTTGCGGAGAAGCACCACCGGGGTCTGAAGCCTCACATATATCTGAGTACTGTTGTAAAAATCTTCCCGGGTATAGGTATAGCGGTTGATGCCCAGATTGTTGGGGAAGAAAAAGTAGGTCTCCACATCATAGACCTTTGCCCCCTCCTCTCCGGTAAACGGGTAACCCAGCTTGATTTCAAACTGTTTTTTATCGTGGATCTGAATGGTCTCTTCGATCACGCCCGGACCTCTTTCCCCGGCCATTTAAACCGGTCGAAAACAACCTTCAATTTAATTCTACTCTTTGGCAAATTTATTCCGGGCCTGGTAAAACAGTCCCCTCGCCTCTCGTACAGACTCGATCCTGCCAGCCTCTTCAAGAACGGCAAGGTACTTGTTGATCTCGGTGGCATGGGTGCCCAGGATGGCTGCAAGATCCTCCAGGGTGCAGGGCCTTCTAAGGACGGTCTCAAGGATGGCCGACTCCATATCCGTTCGATAGGATTCAATTTTCTTTCGTTTGGGTGCCGCTGCGATTACCTCCACATTAAAGGGCTTGAAAAAAGCCGCTATCTGGTCAAGGGACTCCCGGGTTGAAGCATGGATGTTAGGAACAACACCGGGGCGGTCCAGCGTATTGAGCTGGATAATGTCAGGCTGAATCCGTTCCACAGCAGCCTTAAGGGCCTGAAGCTCTTCAGGGGTGTCGTTATATCCGGGCAGAATAAAAATTTCCAGGGCAAACCTGCCGTGAAATTCTGCCCTGAAGGCGACAAGTCCGTCGATATAGGTGGTTGCATTGATGGAAGGATGGGGCCGGTTGATTCTTCTAAGCGAAGACGGCATTGCGCCATCAAGGGAGGGCATCACAAGGTCCGCCCCAAGAATCGACTTTCTCACCTCCGGATCATTGAGCAGGGTGCCGTTGGTCAGAACGGCGATGGAGACATTGGGTTTTCTTGTCTTTATAAAATCAATCACATCCTTGATGCGCAGGTTGAGGCAGGGTTCGCCGGAACCTGAAAAGGTGATGAAATCAGGATCAGGATGGTTGGAGAAATAATCCTCAAGCTCAGCAAGCACCGCATCCACGGGCACATACTCCTTTCTCTCAACGGTGAGGTCGGTTGTTTTGCCGCACTCGCAATAGATGCAGTCAAGTGAACAGGTTTTATGGGTGACAAGATCAACACCCAGGGAGATTCCCAGGCGCCTGGAAGGTACCGGTCCAAACAGATATTTATACATTTTAAAGCCCTCGATACAGATTAATTTTTTTCAACCCGGATTTCACCTGGGCAAAATTCCGGCAGGATGTTTAATAACATAATTTGAATAATGTTTTAACATTTAATCTGCAAATCAGGACAGTAATAATCTTCGGGGGCTAACCGGTATGTGAAAAATAGACTGTGATTTCAGCACGCCGGTTTAAAGAAGGACTATTTACCTTCATATGGGAACCTTCTGAATATTCCCCCCTGCTGGTGATTTTAAAAATCGAAGGCGGCAAACCATATTTTACAAGACGATTGACAATTGCGGTGGCTCTTCGTGCGCCCAGGTCAATATTGGATATTTTTTTAGATTTAGCCCCATCTGTGACCCCGTTTACGTGGACAAAAACCTCATAGGGTTTGACCAGGGTTGCAATTTTTTCCAGAAAACCCTCATAGGAGCCGATAATTGTTGAACGTCCAGGTGCAAAGAGAATTGGCAGCTGCACTTCAAGACGAAGCCCTGAGTTATTATTTGCCAATTCGACCCAATCACGGATGCCCATGGCATTAATTTTGGTCGTCAACTCTTTTTCAAGATCCAGGGAAACAAGGTCATCCTCAACAAAATCAGTGTTACCGGGTAGTTCCTCCCCGGTTTCAAACAAATTTTTGCTTTGAATCCTCTTTTGCCCCATGGGGATCTCCAGTTTTTTCAGGGTAAGGGTATGGGCCTGGATTTGTTCAAGCAAGCTCTCTCGTTCCTTTATTGCACTGCTTTGCTTTTCCACCATGAGATTCCGTGACTCGATTAATTCCTGGGGGATAGGCCTGTCCTGGGCCTGGATATCAAGAAACTTTAAATCAAGCCATTCCTGGTCCATCTTCAAATTCAAAAGGAACCCATCAATGGCCTCGATTTTTGCCCCATACTCGTCTATTGCGTCGTTGAGATTGTCACGCTTCAGGAGAAGCATCTCTTTTTCCACATCCGGGTTTATCTCAACTGCGGCCATATCGGCAAAGCCATTAAGCGCCCACACCATCAATACCGTCAAAAAAGCTACAGTATAAAACAATGTTTTGGCACCGGATCTGTTCATGATTCCCCCCTGCTTAAATTTTAAATCCCATGACCGAGATCGGTATTTAGTTCCCGGCATCTGACATGTAAGACGGGGGCGTCGACAATTGACCAGTAGTGGGAGATGAGGATATCCCAAAAAAAGAGCCGGGATGCCACCTGTTATCTTTTCTGAAGAAATTAAGTTTTACGGTCATTACAGCCTCGGTAATGCCATTGCTTAATCTGTTAATTTCAACAACTTCAGCACCCCTGAGCCAGGCCTGTGTCTCAGTACGTAAAAGAGTATAGTCCACGCTCCCGTTCCGGACAAACGCCTGGGAGTCAAGATAAACCCCGTGAATTTTTTCCACAAGCAGCCTGTAACCATCTGCAACTGCAGCACGTTCAGCCATGAGTTGGGCTTCGACCCTGCTCCTGGAACGTTCGGGTTCAATTCCCTTCCCAATCACACGATAGGTCACGACCTTCTGCATATCAGAAGAATTTAATGCACCATCCACCAGTGGCTGGGGATTTTTTCCACCCCCACGCCCTTTTCCCATGAACGAATAAGGTCCGCAGCCTGCAAACATGAAACTTGAAATCATTAAAAATAATAATAGCCCATGGAAAGGTTTAAATACATTTTTCATTTTGATTTTCCCTTTTTTCCAAACAAACCGATTAGAAGAACAGATTTCCCCACTTGAAAAAGAGCACCAAGTCAAACTTGAGTGCAAACAAACAAATAGATATACATTTTTCATGCCTGGGGTGATCGGCACCAATTTCGACACTTTCATTCTTGGACAAAATGTATGGTTATATCGGCACGCCTGCTCAGCACCCGGCACCGCTCACTTTTTTCCAAACATTTTTTATATTCGCCCATGCCTGTAATCTTGAAAACAGAAGATTTCATCCCCCTTTCCCTTAACTCTCGAACCACGGCGCCCGCTCTTTTTGCGCTAAGTTCTATGTTGGTCATTTTCGTTCCCCGGATCTTCCGATAATCGGTAAATCCTGTTACCTCAACCAGAACCGAATAGGGTTTAAGAAAACCTGCCAGGCGGCCTAGAAACCTTTTGTGGGCATCCGTTAATGCAAATTTACATGGGTCAAAGAGTATTGGAAAAACACTCTCCAGAACCAGTCCTGGGCCCTCAACAGCAACTTCAAAGTGGTTCTCAAGCCCGGCCTGGATGAGGCTCTCCTCCAGTGCTTTCTCAACTCCAGAAGGGGGCATTCCACGGGACCGTGATTTGGCAGTTTTTGATGGATAAGAAAGATCAGAACCGCCTGCATGATCAATCATTTTATTTAATTGTTCAATATCGCGCCCATGGATCTGTATCAATTCCATCAGTTGTTTTTTTCTCGCCTGGGCAGTCATTATTTTTTGGTTTAAAGCGCTCCTTGATGCCTTTAAAACCTCGGGCGGTAGTCTGTTCTGGTCCTGGATCGTCGAAATTTTAAGATAAAGCCATTCCCTCTCCATTTTAAAATTTAAAATGTCTTTGTCCGTCAAATCCAGCTCTGTTTCATAGGATTTCACCAAGTCAAGAATACTGTCCCGTTCAACGAGTTTAAAGGCGTCACTACTGTCAGAAGAGGAAACGGGCTCAGCCTGGACATTAAAGGGCATGAGGATGATAAAACAAATCAACGTTTTGAGCAGAGTAACCTTTCTCATCTTTTTTCCGCCTAGATCCGGGTTTAAAATAATCGCTTGCGACAGAAATGTTTGACACCAGGTGAAACATCCCTGAACAGCACAGGATAAGAAGTACCATATATCCGACAAAAGAGATATCGACACCTTGGATTGAATCTTTAATCTCTTTGTCCCCATGGAATGTGCGCCTTGAGTCTTCAAGAACGAGGAATACCCAATTGAGAAATGGGAAAGAAATAAAAACCTTCGCCCGGAACGATGGGGGGGTTAACCTACAGGGGGGATTGGCACCAAGGTCAATCCCTGGGAATACCCACCAGGGATTGTATTTGACACCTGTTCGATTCTATTGTGCATCTTCAGACCCTTCTTTGGATCCAATCCTTTGCGGGGGAGGACCCCCATGCTTTCAGGGGCAAGGGGAGAACAAGAACAGGTTCACAATGGAAATTGAAACAACCGCTGTTTATTGTTCTTCTGGTTCTCCTGCTAATTCCAGATCCTGAGCGCCGGAACTTCTGACCAGAATATTGCAGTGGGGACAAACCATTTTAAGCTCAGTAACCTTCCCCCTGAAGAGCTTTCCCTTACAGTGGGGACAATAGTAATCAACCAGACCAGAGCTATCTGCACCCCCGTCCACGCTCTGGTACATTGATGGGTTAACATCTTCGTTGCTGCGGTCCATAGCCATATTTCCCCTTCCTTTTCAATCTGTTTGACATATATTTATATATCTTTTGCACTTTAAACAGAAACAGACCGGGCATACCCGATCACTACAGGGGTCTTTAATAGCAGATTAAACAAAAAAGCAAAAGAATGTTCAGAAGAAAACATACATAAAAAAGAAGAGGGCCATGGCGTTTCATCCCATGGCCCTCCCTGTACAACAATTTTTTATTACAATTTCTCTTTCAGTCAACCATTAATTTGTTGCGGCCGGAGCAGACATCATACGCCGGCCGTGCCGGTTAATAAATATTCAGGTATTCTTTAACTTCCCAATCGGTGACGCTGATCCGGTAGTGATCCCATTCCGCCTCCTTGTTGATGATATATTTCTCATAGATATGCTCTCCAAGGGTATGGCGGGTAAGGGGGCTTGCCTTCAACTCCTCTATGGCTTCACTCAGCGAAGACGGCATGGAGGCAATGCCGGCCTCAATCTTTTCTGTAGCCGTCATATCAAAGATATTGCTGTTCGTTGGGGCTGGAACCGCAAGTTTGTTCTTGACCCCGTCAAGGCCTGAGCTGAGCATCATGGCAAAGGCAAGGTAGGGGTTACAGCAGGGATCCGGGCAACGGAGTTCAACCCTTGTGCCAATGCCACGGGAGGCGGGAATCCGGACAAGGGCACTTCGGTTTGAAGTTGACCAGGCCACATACACAGGCGCCTCATAACCCGGCACCAGGCGTTTGTATGAGTTGACAATGGGATTGGTTACGGCTGAGAACCCCCTGGCATTCTTCATGATACCGGCAATGTACTGGTAGGCCACCTGGCTTAACTTCAGCGGGTCTGATTCGTCTGCGAACGCATTAGTTCCATCAAGATTGAACAGGGACTGGTTGGTGTGCATACCGGAACCATTGATACCAAAGATCGGTTTTGGCATAAAGGTGGCGTGGAGCCCATGTTTCTTTGCAATGGATTTTACGACCCATTTAAAGGTTACAGTATTGTCGGCACAGGTCAGGGCATCGGCATATTTGAAGTTGATCTCATGCTGGCCCTCGGCAACCTCATGGTGGGACGCCTCGATCTCATACCCCATCTCCTCCAGGGTTTCGATGATCTCCCTTCTGCAGTCAAGGCCGGTATCCTCGGGATCAAGGTTGAAATACCCGGCATTGTCGTCGGTTGTGGTTGTTGCGTTTCCCTTCTCATCCAGTTTAAAGAGAAAGAACTCGGCCTCTGTGCCGACGTTCATGGTAAATCCCATCTCCTTTGCCTCGGCCAGGATTCGCTTAAGGTTCACCCGGGGACATCCTATAAACGGAGTGCCGTCGGCCTTGTGAACGTCACACATGATTCTTGCGGCAGACACGCCGTTCCTGCGCCGCCATGGCAACACACAAAAGGTGTTGTAATCGGGCTTAAGATACATGTCAGACTCCTGGATCCGGGCAAACCCGTCAATGGAAGAACCGTCAAACATGATCTTTCCGTCCAGAGCCTTTTCAATCTGGCTCTTTGGCACGGCAACATTTTTCATGAACCCGTTGATATCACAGAACTGAATTCTAAAAAAATTAACATTCTCTTTTTCTATGATTGCTAGAATCTCTTCTTTTGTCATTTCAAACGCTCCCTTTCAGTATCGTTAGTAATTACCTGGTTAATATCCATCATTTGGTTCTGACATAAAAGCACTAAGCGTGCCAGGGAATTAGAAAGAAACAGATTAAAAACATACAATGCTTTATTTACAGGAAGTTACATACATTTCCAAACGAAAAAATTCCAGAAAGAACACCTCCCGAGGCTTGTCTACCTGGGACAATAAAATACATTTTTGCAATATTTTTATCCCGAAAAACACACTTATGTAAGAACAGACTTTAATAAACATGGGGCTTGATTTCCTTGCTGCTACAGAGGGGCTTGCAACTTTTAGGTGACAAGTCGTTTTTAGCCTCTTGCCTTTTGCCTGGCATTCGGGGTATTTTCAATAATGGCCATTGAAATAGAACGAAAATTTCTGCTGCGGCACGACACCTGGCAACAACAGGCTAAAACCCATGTTGCCATGCGTCAGGGGTATATCAAGAATAGTGTGGAAGGTGTGGTAAGGGTCAGGATTGTCGATACCGCGGCATTTCTAACCATCAAAGGCCAAACCTGCAGCTTCACCCGCCTGGAGTATGAATACCCCATACCCATCGCCGATGCCCAGGAAATGCTGGACCGTCTCTGCCCCAAACCCCTGGTGGAAAAACAGCGATTTTTCATTGATCATGGGGGATTCACCTGGTGCGTTGACCAGTTTACAGGTGCCAACATGGGACTGGTCCTTGCAGAGATCGAACTTGAGTCGGAAGACCAGACCTTTGAACCACCCGCCTGGATTGGCCGGGAGGTAACGAAAGATCCCCGCTACTACAACGCCAGCCTGGTGAACCACCCCTATTTAGAGTGGAAAGTCAGACCCGTTCCCTGAAACTATCCGCTGATGCCGAGCAGCTCGATCTCAAAAATCAGGGTGGTACCCGGCTGGATTGTGGGACCTGCACCCCGGTCACCATAGGCAAGGTCAGCAGGGATATAGAGCATCCATTTGGATCCCACATTCATGAGCTGAAGGGCTTCTGTCCACCCTTTGATCACGCCCTGTACAGGAAATGACGCAGGCTTCCCCCTTTTGTAGGAAGAGTCAAACTCTACACCGTCAATGGTCGTTCCCCTGTAATTGCACTCCACCGTGTCCGAGGCCACCGGTTTTTTACCTTCACCATTTTTAATAACCTTATACTGAAGACCGCTTTCAAGGGTAACAACCCCCTCTTTTACCTTGTTCTCAGCAAGAAACACATCCCCGTCGATCTTGTTTTTGTCCGCAACTGCCTGCATTTTTGCCATCTGGCTTGCCTGCATCTGCTGCTGAAAGATCGCCATACTCTGCTGCATCTCTTCAGCGGTCATGAGGATTTTTCCTGTGGTGCTCGACGTGAACCCCTTGAAAAAAGCCTCCTGATCAACGGCATAATCTTGTTTGATGTTGTTTCCGATGGTTGCGCCAAGGGCATAGCTGATCTTCTCTTTTTCAGTTTTCAATGTTTCATCGGCACAAAAGCCTGAACCGGCAATAAAGAGTAAGGCGGTTGCAACGGTGAGGCCACGGGTGATGTTCTTTGCTAGCATGAAGAAGCTCCTTTAAAGGACTAAAAAGTTAATTAAACCATTTCTGCTACCAGAAACTTGAGACAATAGCAATCAAAGTTTTTATCTTGACTTCAGAAGGACAATCCCATGGAAATTTTATCACACCATGGGCCACCTGATACAATCGGCCATGGTATGATCTTCAATAATTCAGGCCCGCCTTTTTAAGGATTGCCTTTACATGGCGGAGGGGAATGGCATAGGTGATACCGCTGGGATCAGTGATGGCATTTTCCTTTGCCCCTTTTACCAGCACCATATTGACAATGCCCACAACAGCACCCGTCCTGATGTCATACAATGGACTACCGCTGTTTCCCGGGTAGGCCGTGCCGTCGAGCTGGAAAACATCAAAGGGATTGATAAGAAGATCCACCCGTGACTGATCCAGTTTGCGGCCTCTGAACACGGGAAGAATGATGGGCGTGATGGCAGATATCAGACAGTGGTGGGTCACCACATGGAGACCCAGGGCTGCCCCCAAAGGATATCCCGACAGGGCATACACCTCTCCTTCCCGAACTGTTTCATCATTTCCAAGGGTCAATACAGGCAGGGGATCTCCCGGTATTTTCAACAGGGCAAGATCATGCTCCCTGTCCGTCAACACCACCTCGGCCGGGGTAACGGACAGATTTCTGTCCCGGCCTGTGAACACGGCCAGAAACTCATGGTATCTTGTGTTGAATTTTTCTGGAATCACATGGGCATTTGTGATCACATGATTTCCGTCTGCTATCACAAACCCTGTTCCGCCGAGCACCCCGGGAGGACGGCGTGTTTTCTGAACCGTGCCGATACCGACAATGGCGGGTTTGACCCGTTCGATGGTGTCAGGCAAACATTCGATCCCGTTGCAGGCCATTGCCCTGTAGGGTGATAAAACAAGGCAAACCACAATCCATACAAAAAAAACGGCTGTTTCTTTTAAGCTTGTCATAGTATGTTACCTACCACATTGAACAGAATAGATACAGCCGCGAATCACGGCTGGGAGTACAAACAACCATGACCCTGCAGGAAAAATCAATTATGAAACAAATTTGCGTATTTTGCGGATCAAGCGCCGGCTCGGATCCGGAATATGTTAACATGGCAGCCAAACTTGGAAAGGCCCTTGCAGAAAAAAGCATCGGGCTTGTCTATGGAGGCGGCAGTGTCGGAATGATGGGCGTTCTTGCCGACTCCGTCGTCAAAAACGGAGGAAGCGTCACCGGCGTTATCACGGAACACCTTTATAAAATGGAGGTGGCCTTTACCGAACTTTCCGACCTCAGGGTTGTCAACACCATGCACGAAAGAAAGGCCCTGATGGCAGATCTTTCAGACGGTTTTATCTCCCTTCCCGGCGGGTTTGGCACCATGGATGAAATGTTTGAAATCATCACCTGGGCCCAGCTCAACCTCCACCAGAAACCCTGCGGGTTTCTCAATGTTAATGGATATTACAACAAGCTCATCGAATTTATTGATCACATGATCCTGAAAAACTTTATCAATCAGGCATGCAGACCCCTGGTCCAGGTGGATGAAGACCCGGCAGGGCTTCTTGAAAAATTCCACAACTACACGCCTTTACCCACCAACAAGGGTGAATGGAGTAAACGTCTTGCGGCCAACGAGTGCCTTGGCTAACCGGCATGACCGTGGAAAAAAGATCCCAAAAGGCCTGGCCCATGGCAGGTCTTGAGCAGCAACAAATCAAGGAGTAAAAATGACCATCCCCGTTGTGTTGACAGCATTTGGCACCACAGAAAAGGCCTTTTCCACCTACGCCCGGATGGATGCAGCCTTCAGGAGACTCATCCCGGAAACGCCCTTGTACTGGGCCTACTCATCAAGAATGGTAAGGGACAACCTTAAAAAAAAAGGGGGAACAAACCCGAGATCCCCATCCCAGGTCCTTGAAGATCTCAGAAAAAAAGGCCATGAATGGGCCGTGGTCCAGTCGTTGCACCTTGCCTGGGGCCACGAATTTGAACGCCTCAGGGAGACGGCCGGGAACACCACTATCCGCACGTCCATGGGGCTCCCCTTGCTGACCTCCTTTCAAGATTATCTGGCAGTGGCCGATGCCCTGGCCTATCTGATACCCAATACCGACGACGAAGCCGTGGTTTTTGTGGGACATGGCACCGACCATCCGGCTTGGGCCGTCTACCCTGCCCTGGAAAACGTGCTTTGCCATCGGTATGGGGAACGTGTCTTTACAGGGGTCTTAGAAGGGATGCCCAAGATCGAAGAAACCATTGCAAAACTCAAACGTCACGGTTTTACAAAGGTCTGCCTTATTCCCTTTCTGCTCGTGGCCGGGTTTCACTTTAAAAAAGATCTAACCCTGGATGATTTTTCCTGGGAAAAACGGCTTGAACAAGAGGGCATCCAGGTCAGGGTAGAACCCCGGGCCATGGGCGAAATCCCCGGCATCATCGAAATCTTTGCAACCCACATCAAGGAAGCCCTGGATGTAATCCCAAGGTGATGCCTAGTGCACAAAACATTAAAAATCAGACGATTCCAGACTTACGAACCGCATCAATCCGTTTACCCGGGGTAAATTACCATGGGATTCAGACAAAATGGGAATGAAGGGCCTGAAGGGTCTTTTCAAGATCATCTTCATGGACCAAAAAATAAAGAGCAGCCTTGGACGGACCAAATGAGATCATTTCAATATTGACATTGGCCTCAGACACGGCTGTAAAACAACGAGCCGCAATGCCCTGGTGGTTGTGAAGACCGTCTCCTGCCACACAGACCAGGGCATTGTCATTGATTGCTTCGAGCTCCCTAAACAGCCTTGGCCGGATATCGCTCAAAACCCTGTGGGCCTGTTCTATGTCCTTGCGGGACAGAAGAAGACAGATGCAGGTCTGGGAGGTAACCACGGATTTGATGTTGATCCCGGCATCGGACAGGCAGGTTGCAATGGCTGCAAGAATTCCCTGGCGCAGCCCCACCCCCGACGCATAAACTTTTAAAATGGCAATATCCCGTGAATGGGAGACACTTTTAACCACGTTTTCAGCAGATACTGCCTGCTCGGTGATCAGGCTTCCTGGACCGTCGGGGTTAAGGGTGTTTTTAATTGTAATATTGATACCGGATTTACGAACCGGTTCCACCGTTCTCGGGTGTAGAATGGATGCACCAAAATAGGCAAGCTCAGACGCCTCTTCATAACTTAGCACTGAAATGAGCTTTGCCCCGGGAACCACACCAGGGTCGGCGCTCATGAACCCCTCGGTGTCCTTCCAGATTTCGAGAATTCCAGCCTTGAGGGCGGCCGCCACAACCCCTGCGGAATAGTCACTTCCTCCCCGGCCAAAGGTGGTGACCTCATTTGTCTGGCTCACGCCAAAAAAACCGGGAATAAACACAATGGTGTCAACGGCCATGAGGGGTCGCACATTTTTTTCCATCTGTTCAGTGGTCAATTCCATGTTGGCCGTGGCGTCACCGAAACGGCCATCGGTGATGATGCCCGCCTCCCGGGGCATGATATAAACGGCCTGTTCACCCCTTGCCTGAAGCACCCCTGCCATGAGAATCACGGAAAGTCTCTCACCATAGCTGATGATGATATCCCGCATCCGGGATGTGGCTTCCCGGGTGAAATTGATGCCGAAAAAGTACCGTTCAAGCTTTATAAAATGTTTTTCCAGTTTCTGGGCCAGGCGCAGAAAATCCTGTTCTTCCGGTATCAGTGTTTGCGCAAGCACAAGATGCTCCTGGCGAATCCCGTCAATCAGCGCCGGAATCGTCTCCTCATCGACCAATGCCATCTTTATGCCAATGGACAGCTGATCTGTGATGCCTGACAGTGCCGAAAGAACAAACACGTTCCCCCGTCCCCTTTCGCCAATCAACTCCACGATCCTGGCGACAACCCCTTGTCCCCGTAAACATCCCCCACCGATTTTAATAACCTTCATTGTCCGACCTATCCCCCGGGATCAATCTCCCGCAAAGCATATCGTTATCATGATATAAGGGTATGGCCAGAGCAAGGTATCTACCCTACCCTGGCCACACCAAATTTCAAACGCCTCCAAATGTGAAGCTTGGAATGGTCTTTCACAAAAATGCCAGAAAGATACACCGAAAGGTCCCAATTGCGCAAGTAAATCCATGGGGGATCTTTACCGATGACGAACGGTTGAAACCCAGGACAGTGGATTTGGTCGGCACCATCCTCTGCCAGGATCAGGCCACCTTGCTCATTTTTTTAGAATCTCCACCATCATTCCAGATGGCTTGATCCAGTTCCTTTTCACTTTTTGCAACCGCACAGGTTACGGCAAGGTCACCCGTGACATTTAAAGCGGTTCTACCCATGTCAAGAAGTGCATCAATACCGAAAATCATGGCATAGGCCATTGCCACGGTTGTTCCTGGTTCAACCTTTAATCCAACTGAATTTAAAACCAGCAGAAGCATGATGGCACCGGCTCCGGGAACACCAGCCGCGCCAATGGATGCAAGCACCGCTGTTATAATGACGGTAAACTGCTGGTCAATGGTAAGGGGTGAACCAATGGCAAAGCCAATGAAGATGGCACACACACCTTGGTAAATAGCGTTTCCATCCATGTTGATGGTGGCGCCCAGGGGAAGGGTAAAGGAAAAGACTCCCTTTGAAACGCCCATTTTTTTCTGGGCAATCCCAAGGGTCACCGGAAGGGTTCCACCGCTGCTGCGGGTAACAAAAGCCGTTATGGTCGCTTCCTTGGCCCTTGAGAAAAACTGAATGGGAGAAATCCCAAAAAAGGCGAGTAATCCGCCATAAACAAGGACGGCATGGATGACAATGCCAAGATAAAAGGACAGGGTGAGAATTCCAAGGGGGCCGAACGCCTGGGCGCCCTGCTTTCCAAACACAACGGCAATAAGGGCGAAAACACCGATGGGTGCGTATTGAAGAATCCAGTTTACCATTTTGTAAATAACTTCTGCACCCCCTTCAAAAAACCGAAAAACCGTCTCAGCCGCATCTCTTATCCGCTCCTCCTCACTGTCCCGGATAAAGGCAAGACCGATTCCAAAGATAAGGGTAAAAAATATTGTCGGCAGTATCTGGCCGGATGATACAGCGGTAAAGGGATTTTTAGGAATGATATTTACAAGTGTATCAAGCATTGACGGTTTTGTCAGTGCCTTGCCAAATTCCGATGACACACCGGCAAGATCCATTCCTGCTCCAGGATGAAAAATGTTGCCCATGAGAAGGCCGATGCCAACGGCGAAACCGGTGGTCAGCATATAAAATAGAACAGTCTTACCACCAACCTTACCAAGACGGGCAGGCTGAATGCTGGCAGCCCCCACAACAAGGGTAAGAATAACAACGGGCATGACAATCATCTTTAAAAGGCGAACGAAAATATCTCCAAGGGGACTTATAACCGCAATTTGCGGACCAAAGAACAATCCGGCAACGGCTCCCAGAATCAGACCAAGTAAGATTCTGATTAAAAGATTGGATTTAAAATACCAGTTCAGCACTTTCATGTTTTTAATTCTCCATTTAAATGTTTGAATTCCATGTCACGATTGACTCTGTTAAACCTGTCACCATGGGAACGGTTACCTCCAGATTCCATTACCCATCACATGACAACCAGAGCAATACCCATGCCCCTTAAACACAAGTAGGGCAGTGGCGCTCAAAACAAAAAAAATAAACCTGGAATTACATGGGGTTAAAAACAAAAAAGCCTTGCACACCGGTTTTTCTATAATTGGGAAAAAAGGGTGAAGCCGTTTGGAATCCGCACAGATCGTGCGGACAGGCCGTGCGGTTTCGCACGCTTCACACAGACAACGCACCGGTTTTAGACCCATGGCGAGGTGCAGGAACTTTAAATCTTGAGACGGCTGATTCTCCTCAAGAGGGAGTAGCGGCTGATTCCAAGGGCCTTTGCAGCCCTTGTCTTTACATTGTCCGCCTTTTCCAGCGCATTGACGATCATCTTTTTTTCAACGGCTGTTAAAATCTCATCCATGGGTATCTGTTCACCTCTGGAAAAATCCTGCTTAAAAACATGCATCGGATCGAACCGGTTCTCTCTTTCTGAAGCAGCAATCGGTTGTATCATCCCGTCTGGGAGGTGTCTGCCCGTAATTGTGGCACCATCGGAAAGAATGACCAGACGCTCTATAAGATTTTTCAGTTCCCGTACATTGCCGGGCCAATCATAGTTCAAAAAGATGTGCTGGGCATCCAGGGCCATGGACAAAAGATCTTTACCGAATTTCCGGCAATAGTGATCCAGGTAGTAGTCCGTGATTTTAAGAATATCTTCTTTCCTGTCCCGGAGGGGGGGAGAAAATAACGGGACCACATTGAGCCGGTAAAAAAGGTCCTGGCGAAAGGTCTGTTCACGAATGGCCTGTTCCAGGTTACGGTTTGTGGCCGTGATAATAAATACATTCACACTGACTTCAGAGGTTCCACCGACCCTTCTGAATGTTTTGGTCTCAATGAATTTAAGAAGCTTTGCCTGTAACAGAATGGAAAGTTCACCAATTTCATCCAGAAAAAGAGTCCCGTTGTTTGCAATTTCCACCAGGCCTGTCTTACGATTTTTGGCATCGGTGAAAGCGCCTTTTTCATGGCCGAAAAGTTCACTTTCCAAAAGATGCTCAGGAAGCGATGCACAGTTAATTTCGATAAACGGCCTGCCCGATCTTGGATTGAGATTATGTATGGCCTTGGCCAGTAGATCTTTTCCGGTTCCACTTTCCCCCCGGATTAAAACCGTTGTGGTCTTGACATGGCTCAATTTTTTCACGGTTTTATAAAGTTCCAGCATGGGTGGGCTGTCCCCGATGATATTCTCAAGAATAACGGCCTTATAGGATCGCTGACGATGGTGCTCCACCTCTTTTACAAGCTGTGCCTCACCCAGCACTTTTTTAATGATAAGTTCAAGCTCTTCCATATCAAAGGGTTTGTTAAGATAATCAAAGGCGCCTGTTTTCATGGCCTGAACAGCAGATTGAACATCACCGTGGGCCGTAATCATAACGGTGGGGATCTGCCTGTTCATCAGCCTGATTTGTCGGAGCACCTCCAATCCGTTCATGTCAGGCAATCGAAGATCAAGTAAAATAAGATCAGGCTCATTTGCGCCAAGATAGGATAAAAACCCGTTGGCATCATAAAAGGGGTATACCCGATACCCTTTTTTAGTCAGACCAATCCTGAGGGAGTTTACAAGCACTTTTTCATCATCCACAATTGCGATTTCAGCCATCTCCAGGCTCCCTGTCATGATATTCTTTGAATGTCAGTTGAAATTGAGTTCCGTTTCCAACCCGGCTTGAGACCTTGATGCGGGCATTGTTCTGGGCAAGCAGGGTATAAACGATGGACAGTCCCAGTCCCGTGCCGGTACCGGACATGGAAAAGAAAGGATCAAAAATATGATCGACTTTTTCCTCAGGTATTCCCGGCCCGTTATCCTTGATGATAATTACAGGGGCAGTGGATTCATTTTTAAAACTGGCAAGGGAAATAATCCCGGTACCAGGGGCCACGATTGAAATTGCATTTAAAAGAAGGTTGATAAACACCTGAACCATCTGATCCCGGTCTGCCATGGAAATACAGTTTCTCACCTCGTTGGATATGGTAATCTTTCTGTTCTTGATCTCCTTTTGTAAAATACGAAGGCAGTCATCAACAATTTCTTTCATATCACATCGGGTTATTCTTGAAGGCCGGGGTTTGGCAAAGTTGAGAAGGTCTGTAACAATTTTATTTAACCGGTTAACCTCCTGACCGATGTCCTGGGCCATCCCCTTGATATCGTAGTAGTCGTTTTCGTCAAGGTTAACCTGTGTTTCATGCCTGGGACATAATTGAAGAACTTCCACCATGACCTGGGCCGTGGTTTTAATCCCGGCCAGGGGATTTTTGATCTCATGGGCAATACCGGCAATCAAAAGCCCCAGGGCGGCCAGTTTATTTGATTTTATCAGTTCAAGCTGCCGTTCCTTGAGTTGTTTTGCCATCTGGTTGAATGCATTTGAAAGCCGCCTGACTTCAATGCCCGAAGGGGTTTGGATTCGATGATCCAGGTTTCCCGCTGCAAATTCCCTTGTCCCGTTGATAATTTCAGTCAAAGGATGGATCTCTCGTCTACTAAAGAAAAAAGAAGCCCCCATGGCAAGAAGCAAGACAACGAACATAAAAAAAAGATTCCTTTGAACAAGCTGGTGCACATCTTTAAAAAGTTCTCGTTCAGGAATACGGAGCAGAATACGCCAGTTCATGACAGGAATCTGTGCGGCATACTCTTTTTTTTTATCATTAACCTGTTCATGGCGTTGAAACTCGTTTTGACTGAAAACAGGCTCACCTGTTTCCATTACAATAAGTTTTTCACTGTCCGGTCCCATTTCCAAGCGTTCCAAAAAGGCGACAACATGATCCAAGGGGATAAGAACGGATACAAAACCCACGGGTTGATGTTGTTCCTGAAAATCGTAGACCCTTTTAAATATGGCAATATGGTTTTGGTCATTTTCCTTGAATATTTTATAAAAAACATCATCTACCCCGGCCATGGACCTGTTTTTTCCTAGAACAAACTGATTTGGACTTGTTTGTTCAGTCATGTGATTTGCTGCCAGCACTCTCCCGTGGTTTGTGAAAAGGGTTATGCGTTCATAAAGCGTTCGACCGTTTCTAAACCGATCGAGTTTTTCCCTGAGCAGGTTTAGCCGATGGGTATTTTGATATTCCACAAACGCAATTTGTACATAGGGAAGGGTCGACAACTGTTCCATGTCATGGACGATCTGAAGACAGAGCGTTTCCGTCTGTTCTGCAATCCGCTGAACAAGCTGGGACACCTGTTTTTCAGTGACGGTTTCAATGGATAGGGTATAGGCATTTACAGAAAAATAAAAAACCATGACAAGGGGGATAAATCCAAAAACGAAATACAGCCAGAATATCCGCCATTTTAAAGGCAATTTTAACATTTAACGACTAATCTTCCCACCAGGACGGTTTCATGGGAAAGGCTATCACATTCAGATACTCTTTAAACCCTGGAGGCATTTTAATGGGGTATTCCCCTGTTGCTCCCATCCATCTCCCATAAATTTCATAAAATCTGTTTGTATTCAGGGACCACCGGATGGTGTTATTCAGGAAATCACGAAAATCTGAATTATTTTCAGGTACGATATAGGCATAGGGTTCGTAGGAGATGGCAAAATTAAGAATGGTGAGCGCATTTGGATCACTATCCTTTATGCGCATAACATTGAGCAGGGTACGATCCAGGCAGAGGGCATCTATCACTCCTTTTTTAAGATCCGTAAACCCCTGGGAAATCGTCTTGATAATTTTAATATTGACCGACTTTAATCTTTTGATTTGAACCATGGACTGTAATGCCGAAAGATTGGTTGTTCCAGCGGCAGCGCCAACGGTTTTTCCGTTGATGTCATCCATGGTTCGAATTGCGGACTGGGACCTTACCATAAAGGTGGTTTCAGAAATAAAAAACATCAGGCTGAAGTCAACGGTTTGTTCACGCTCCAGATTATAGGTCGAAGAACCCATCTCCACATCAATTTCATGTTTTACAATCAGGGGAATCCGGTTTTCAGTGTTGATCACAACGGGTTGAATACGGATTTTTTTTCTAAAATGCTTTGACAGATTTTCAGCCAGCAACCCTGCCATGTCAACTGAAAAACCAATGTGCTCGCCCGACACAGGATCCAGATAGGCAAAGGGAATGGCGTCTTGCCTGAAGCCGATGCGGATAATGCCCGTTCGCTCTATCCTGTCCATGATTTCATCCGACCCCCCAGGCGCCGCTCCACAGATGATGAGGAGGAAAAGCGTCAGACCTATATTTATTATTTTTTTTATCATGGATAGAAGACCAGGGTTCAGGTCAAAGGAATGCCATGCAGCCGTCCCCTGGCATCAATGGAATCAACCAGGATGTCTACGGCAGATCTTTTCAGGTCATCCCCGCCCTTGACAAGCAGGGTCAGGTAGTTGGAGGTGACGGCCTTGAGCATGCCTGTCTCCCTGTCCCGTTGTTCCTGGATTATGGCCCCAAACCTTTGACCGATATTTCCCAGCTCAAAGGCCCGGCGTTTTTCCCGTCCCAGGGCGCGCATGGCAGCACACCGTTGCTTCAGGATCCCAGGGGCCACCCGGTCGGGATAATCAAAGGCCGGGGTACCTTTTCTCGGGGAAAAGGGAAACACGTGGAGATAGGAGATGGGAAGACCGGCCAGTAGTGCGTGGGTACGTTCAAAGGCCTGGTCTGATTCCCCGGGGAACCCCTGGAGGACATCAATGCCCATGGCAGCCCGGGGCATGGTTTCATGGATCTTCAAGACAAGCTCCCTGAAATATCCCGTATCATAGGGCCTGCCCATTCTTTTTAAAATGCCGTCATCCCCGCTCTGGAGGGGGATGTGAAAATGGTCACAGATAATGGCATGATCTGCTGCAAGCCCGATGATCTCGTCACTGATTTCAATGGGTTCAATGGAGCTGATTCTGACCCGGTGGATGGGAGATTTTTCAACAATGGTTTTAAGCAAGTCCAGGAACGATCGCTTCTCTGGAAAATCAGCGCCCCAGGCCCCCGTGTGAATGCCCGTAAGGATTACCTCCTTGTACCCTTTTTCATGGAGATAGGCCAGGTGAGCCAGCACCTCATCCATGGGCATGCTCCGGCTTCTTCCCCTGGCATAGGGAACAATGCAGTATGAACAAAAAGCGTTACACCCGTCCTGTATTTTTAAATAAGCCCGGGTCATATTCCCGGTCACAGCAGGTTCAAATCCCTGGAATTGGGTCAGGGTGCAGTAGGATTTTTCAGGAAAAGGCAGGGAATCAATTCCCTGGTCCGGAGAAATCAGGGTTTCAGCAATTTTAAATTTATCCCCATGGCCAACGACAGAATGGACATGTTCTATTTTTCCCACAAGGTCGGGTTCTGTCTGGGCATGGCATCCGGTAACGATCACCTTTGCCCCAGGGTTCGTGCGAATGATGCTGCGTATGGCCTGGCGGGACTGCACAGCCGCCCTTGCCGTGACAGCACAGGTATTGACGATGCAGACCGAGGCCTTTTCCACCGCTTCTACCCGTGTCCACCCGTTGTTGATGAGGGTTGTTGCAATGCCGTTGGATTCATACTGGTTGACCTTGCAGCCAAGGGTGGTGATGTAAAATAAGTTCATTGAATAATTCCAGCGCCAAGGACCTCTTCGTCCCTGTAAAAAACAGCCACCTGGCCGGGTGTGACGGCCAGCTGAGGCGCATCAAAGACAAGGGTTGTCCGATCGTTTTCAATGCTCAACGTTGAAGCGGCCCCTTTGTGACTGTATCGTATTTTGGTTGTTACCTTTAAGCTTGACGCCAAAGGGGGTGTTATCCAGTTGAGGTCGCCAACGGCCACCTTTATCGTGTAAAGCTCTTTTTTCCCGCCGACCACAAGAAGATTGTTCTCCATGTCAATGGTCTTTACGTAATAGGGCTCAGGCCCGGGACTGTTAAGCCCCCTTCTCTGGCCAATGGTATAACGGTGCAGGCCCCGGTGTCTGCCCACCACCGTTCCATCGGTAAGGACAATGTCCCCGGGTGACGGGGGAGTTGACAGTCTTGCTGCAACAAACCCTGAAAACCCTGGCGCTTTAATGAAACAGATATCCTGGCTTTCCTTTTCTTCCACAGGCATGAGACGGTTGTCCCGGGCAATATTTCGAACCTGCTCTTTGGTCATCCGGCCAAGGGGGAAGACAGCCTGTTTGAGCTGCTCCTGGGAGAGCATGGCCAGGAAATAGGACTGATCCTTGACCCCATCCACCCCTTTGACAAGGGCAATGCCTCCATTTGACCTGGTCCGGGTGCCGGCATAG
Source organism: Desulforapulum autotrophicum HRM2 (assembly GCF_000020365.1). NCBI lineage: Bacteria > Pseudomonadati > Thermodesulfobacteriota > Desulfobacteria > Desulfobacterales > Desulfobacteraceae > Desulforapulum > Desulforapulum autotrophicum. The sequence goes on from NC_012108.1 coordinate 5,157,647, forward strand.
TGACCGGTTGCAATTTTTTCGGCACCCAGGGTCTTTGCTCTTTGTGCAAGGACGCCAAACTTTATGGTTCGATTGCAGACGACACAGGGATTAGGTGTTTTTCCCCGGGCATAGGTCTTCACAAAATAATCCACCACTGCCCGATTAAATTCAGCACTTAAATCCATCTGATGGATTTTAATATCAAGCTGGTCTTCAATGGATGACAGGTCAACGGCTTCCGACTCAAACCCTGTGGTAAAATGGATACCCACAAGGTCATGGCCCTGGCGTTTCAAAACATGGGCTGCAACAAGGGAGTCTATCCCACCGCTCATGGCTATGGCTGTCGGGGAATTCACAGAAGGATCGAATCGGTATCCTTGGAAAACAGGCCCATGGCCCGGGTGGGGCAGGTGAGGATGCACAGCTCGCACATGCTGCACTTGTCCTTGTCAAAGATGACCTCCATCTCAGGACGTTTAACCCAGAGGGCTGCCGTGGGGCAGACGGCCGTGCAGGCACCGCAGTGGGTGCATTTATCCTCGTCCCGGAAAATCTCCTGCTCTGCATAGGAGACCCTAACCCCCTGGTCCTTGAGAAAACGGACCCCTTTTTTGTAGTTTTCCCGGGTGCCGGTCACCTCAAGCACCATGATCCCATCCTCTTTGTTTGAGAATTTTGCCCCAAGGATGTTGAAAATAATATCATAATCCTTTGCAAGATAGCAGACCACGGCGTTGTGGGCCATTTCCGTTGGAAAGTAGAGAATTAAAATTTTTGAGTACACCCGTGTCCTCCATTATAAATAGTCGACCAGTATAAAAAACAAGGTTGATCATATTCAAAGTTGATCATATTTTTTGCCTAACCATTTAATTTAAGGAATATTGCATCCCGGGTCAAGGCTTATCTTGTCCCCACTTGTCGCCAAAGTATAGGACCGGCCACGGAAGGATGCTGCTTACACCGACATCCAGGAACGAGGGAGGGAAGTTCCCCGGTAAATTTTCTTGCAAAACCACCCCGAATTATGCATAAGTCTTGGTTCATGATATATTGGTACGAACCCACAAGCGTTGCTGCGTGGATCAAGAGAACCTTGTCCATGTTTAACCTGGTGCTCTTTTCAGTGCTGACCGTTCTTGTCGTTTCCGAGTTCAGATTTGACTGGGGAGAACAACTGCTGGGCAGGTACCTTGCCTCGACCAATGCACTTCGCCCAGAAACCGGTATCATCTGGAAGACGGGCAACCAGGCCGATCGAGCCCACTCCTATCTTGACACCATTGTGACCGAACGACAGCACCAGGCAAGATCGGCCCAGGAGGCCACCTCGTTTTCAGAACTTGCCCGGGTGGTGCTTCCCGGCCAGTGGACCGGACTTGACAGGGAGCGGTTCAAAACACTCTATCTTGACTTGCCGGACAATATGGCCGCCGAGCTCATCCCACCGGCCGAACTTGTCTGGTTGTTTGGCACCCCGACCCTTAACCGGATCTTCTGCCAGGGCAAATCCCAGGGGCTTGAAATCTATTTTCTGGGCCCTGACAACCGGGTCATCCGGCAGCTTGACCTGGATCATCAATTTCTCTCAAACCTTGAAAACCAAGAGACTTCTTTTTCAGGAACCCTTGAAACCATTCCTGGATTTGCAGGAAGGATCTTTCCGGCAGACCAGTTTTTCAAGGCCCTTCTCTCCCTTCCAATGGAGGTGCTGCCTGACCTGATCACAACCCCGGAACCCCTTTTAAGGGAAAAGGGAACCATTGTCCGGGCCGGTATCTGGAACGAGGCAAATTCCGGCTACATCCGCCTGGGTTTTGAATTCCATGCCAACAACGACACAAAAATTGTCCTTGTAAGGGCCAGGGAGTGGGCCGTGTGGCGGTTGAGCATGGCCCTTAGCCGGGGGGGACAATGAAGGGGTTAAGATTTATTTACCAATGTGGAAGGATCACGCTTTATCTGACCCTTATCCTCGGCGCTTTTCTGGTTCTGGTGACGGCAGGTCTGATTCTTGTTTCAGTAAAGGATCTCCCCCAGGTGCCCCAGCCCCTTGGACGGATCATTGATGTGCCCCAGACCGAAGTGTTTGCCGCCACAGGCCAGCGGATCATAACCCTTGGCGGGCGTGAGCCTGTCCAGCTGTCGTTTGTCTCTCCCCATTTTCTCAATGCCGTGGTTGCAACCGAGGACCATCTGTTCTTTGAGCACCATGGGATAAACAAACTTCGAACCCTTAAGGCCCTCTATGTCACACTTTTTGAGCCAGGCAGGATACAGGGAGCGTCGACCATCACCCAGCAGTTAGCAAAAAACCTTTTTTTCAGCTTTGAAAAAACCTATCTGCGCAAATTCAGGGAACTGCTGGTGGCCTTCCAGATCGAGGCCACAAGCACCAAACAGGAAATCCTCCACGCCTATGTCAACCAGATCCATTTTGGCGCCGGTGCCCAGGGAATTGAAAGGGCCTCCCAGGTTTTTTTCGGCATCCCTGCATCAAAGCTTACCCTCAGCCAGGCGGCCCTTCTGGCCGGACTTCCAAAATCCCCCACCCAGTATAACCCCTTTCGCCATTATGAAAGGGCCCTTGCCCGACGAAATTTTGTACTGCAACGCATGGTCGAGGTGGGTGAAATCACCACCCAGGAGGCGGCAGATGCCATGGCCATCCGACCCGAACTTGCCGTCCGCCAGGCAGATTCCAGAACCGGTTCATATTTTGTGGATGCATTGATCAACCGCCTTGTGGAAAAATATGGAGAGGAAGTGGTGTTCCACGGAGGGATCAAGGTCTATTCCACCCTTGACCCAGAACTCCAGACCGCTGCTGAAACAGCCGTTACAAAAGGGCTGGAACAGCTGGATGCAATGATGGACATCGACAGTCGCGACAAAGATACGCCCCAGGCGGCCCTTGTTGCCATAGATACAGGTTCAGGTGCGGTCAAGGCTATGGTCGGGGGAAGGGACTATTTTAAAACTGAATTCAACCGGGCCGTCCAGAGCCGCCGCCAGCCAGGATCCGGTTTCAAGCCCTTTCTTTACTATTGCGCCTTTAATGAACTTGGATTCCATCCGGCAACCCTCATGGAGGACAGACCCGTGACCATCCCGGTCAAGGGTGCGCCTGCCTGGCAACCCAGAAATTTCGAAAGAACCTTCCAGGGGGGAATCATTCTAAAGCAGGCCCTCACCCATTCCATAAATACCATTGCAGCCCAGCTTGTGGAACAAACAGGGCCCGATTGTGTCATCCAGACGGCCAGGAGCTGCGGCATTACAAGCCCCCTTAAGGAGGTCTACTCCATCGCCCTTGGTACCAGCGGGGTCACCCCCCTGGAAATGGCATCGGCCTTTGCCACCTTTGCCACCAACGGTGTCCACCATGAACCATTTATGATCTGGCGGGTGGAGGACCCCTTTGGTCGGATAATCGACGAACACATCGCCCAGGGAAAACGCGTTCTGGATGCGGCAACCACTTTCCAGGTGGTGGACATGATGCGCTCCGTGGTGGATGAGGGAAGTGCACGCTCTATCCGCCGATTGGGATTCACCCGCCCGGCTGCGGGCAAGACCGGCACCACGGATTCCTTCAACGATGCCTGGTTCACGGGATTTACCCCCTCTCTTTCAGTATCCGTGTGGACCGGATTTGACAGGGAGAAAAAGCTTGCCGTCAGGGGAGGAACTGGCATTACCGGCGGAAGGGCCGCCGCACCCATCTGGGCGGAATTCATGGAACAGGCCCTTAAAAACGAACCCGAACGGGACTTTTCAATCCCTGCCGGAATTCGGTTCGAGACCGTGGATACAGCCACAGGCTGCGCCCCTGACTCGGATGGCGGAGCACAGGCCGTCAGGGTACCCCTCAAGGACAATCAGATCCTCTGCCAGGGGAGAATACAATGATCCTCCTGCTGCGCCACCTGACCCTCTTGCTCTGGCTATCAACGATCCTGGGTCTAGCCCCGGCCTTCTGGATCTTGCCCCTTGTCAACGGTTTTTTCCCCGGTCATGATCTCCAGGTGGCCCTTGCTTTCATGTTGATCGTTTTCGGACTGACTGAATTTGCCATGAATCACGTGGGAAAAAAACGGATACTGGCCGCATTGCGATCGGCAGAATCCTGGGACCGTTCAGGCATTACCCGAAGAAGTGAACAACGCTATCTAAAAGCCCTGGAACGCTACGACATGGGATTGATCTCCCCCTTCAGGACAAAATGGGTCGCCCATGGCCTCCTTGCCTCCCTGGCAAAATTCAGCCTGACCTCGTCCACACTCCATCCCGGGTTTGAAAAGGCCGTCAATACATTTCTCCGGCTCTATCCCGGAGAAGCGGAAATCGCATTGCTGTGGCTGAAACAACTATGCCGGCAAAAAGACCTGACAAGACAGACCCATGAAACAGTGACACAGATCGCAGAAATTAACCTTGACCATCCGGAAATAACAGCCCTTTGCGCCCGGCTGTTCCTGGCAGCAGGACGAACGGACTATACGGCAAGAAAAGTATACAAGGCAGCCCAGACAAGCCACACCCCCGACCCGGAGACTCTCTCAGACATCAAGGCTCTCCAGATCTCTGAACCCATTTCCCGTCCTGAATTTACGGTCATGGAAGAAGCACCACAACCTTCTCCCCCTTCCCCTGGGGCCAATATAAACATTACCGGCCGGGTCAACCCCCTGGCAAGGGGATTAAGAAAGCTTACAGCAGGCTTGCCCACTGTTTTTCAAAAAGCTGTCGCCCCCCTGAAAGCCGGTTACGCTTTTTTCCAGGGACAAGAGCGCCCGGCACGGGTGTTAAAATGGGGTATGGCCCTTGCTGGTGTAGCGATCATAGCAGGTTTTGGAATCTCAACCCTTTTTCATATCGTGCATATCTCCCCCAAAAAAACAAAGGTTGAGGTCAGCAAGGTCGAGGTTGAAAGCCCCATGCGGTTTACCATCCAGGTGGCAGCCTATCTAAAGAAAGTTCATGCCGACGAGTATGTGGCAAAGCTCAAACAAAAGAAGCTTGACGCATACATCTACAAGGCCGACGGCGGAGGGCGCACCTGGTTCATCGTGCGGATTTCACGCTTTTCAGACAGGGAAAGTGCTGCGCAGTATGGCGAGCAGTTAAAGCAGCAGCACCTGATCGATGATTTTTTTGTGGACAACAACGAATAGGCCCGTTTGGACACCTATAGGTTGATCACCTTGTGTGCCAGCTGCATTGAGGTGACAATGTCGAGCATGTTGGTTGTCTCGCCCACCTTTTTTTGGTCAAGAATATCAAAATGGGTAAGACAGGTGCCACAGACAAGAATGTGAATGCCTTCGGCCTCAAGAGCCTGGATCTGTTCAAGAACAGGTGAGCCTTCGATGGTGAATTTGACGCCTGAGTTGACAAACACCAGCCGCCATAAATCTTCACCCATCTCCCTGAGGGTTAAAAGAAAGCTTAGCATAAGTTTTTCACCAAGAACATCGTCTCCCCTGCCAATGGTCTGGGAGGCGATCATCACCATGATTTTCGGATGATCGGTCTGATCCACGGCCGGACTTTCCGGTTTTGCTGCCGGCAGATAATCACCCGACCGTGTCCCTTCGATCACCGAGGTTCTGCCGTCGGAATCAACGGAAACTTCAAACCCGCTGTGGGTCAGGAACCGGCTTACATTTTCTGCGGCAGCATCATTGTCCACCGTCACCGAAATCTGTTCAGGATTTTGGGATTCAACGGCCTCTTTTGTCTTTAACACGGGTCCCGGGCAGGCAAGGCCTTGTCCGTCTATCTTTATCTTCATCTCAATTTCCTCAAATGTACCTGACGGACAGAGTTCCACCCGCCTTTTTTTTATATTAAATATCCACCGGAGCATTTTAAACAGGAGCGTTTCATCGTTTATTGCGGCCATGGCCGACACCCTGCTCCGACCATGCCGAATAATCAAAAAAAGTAATCGTATTGGTGTTGTAACTGTTTGTCAAAGTGAAAATTTCTATGGGATCGGACGATGCCATAGAAAATACAATTGAAATATATACCCAATAACCATCATGTCCTGCGGACACAACGAAGCACGAAACTCGACAGTAGTAGGTCGGTGGGAACGGGTGTTGCCCTGAACGGATTAAATGGCAACGGTGGACACGAGGTCCAAGGAGTTGCCATTTCCCTCGGAGCAGGCCATGGACAACCTGCGAGGCTCGAAGAGATGCGCATGCATACATGAGTGAAGGGCAACACCCGTTTCCGCCGGCCGGTCGAAGCGAGTTTCTTATAAACCGGCACGGCCGGAGCGAGGGATGGCTCCGGCCTCAACGAATAATGAAAATGGTATTATACCGCCCCGGCGGGCGATGGGACCGGCCCGGGACCGTCGGCGGCTCTTTTGCCCTGCCGGTCTAAAGCGCAGGAACTGCGGGCTAAAAATCCTCAAACAGCCTGCGCTTCTTAACGACCGGCAGGGCCAAAAGGGCTCATCGCCTTTGGGTCCCAATGGGCCGGTCCCATCGCCCGCCGGGGGCTCTGCTGTCGACAAGTTGAGACTGCATTTTCTTATAAAAAACGCAATGAAGCATACGGCTTAAGAGACAAGGCAAGTGGGAGATGTTTTTCTGATTAGGCGCCTTAAACCCGATTTCTGAATTGTTTGTATAGGAGGATTGCCCCCCATGTAAAAGACAACACAAAAATTATTGTTCCCAGGGTGACGCTTGACTTTGCTATTAAATGGTCATGGCTTAACAATCCAGATTCCGTGAGCAGATATTCCCAGTCATGAAATCCATAGGGAGATGAATGTCCTGTATTTCCACCAACCAAAGGCAGATTCAATGACCTGGCATCGTTAATATAGGGGGCTATATCGAAAAAATTCTGGCCAAACCACCATAGGGTTACACAAGCGCCAAAAGTGTCCCTTGTTTTTAAAAGCAGAACAAACGAACAGATCAACGGCATAATAAACTGCCCCATTGTCCCCCCGAAAGAGGCAATGAACGGCCCAAAAGGACGAAAAAAAATATGCCCGGCCTCATGGAAAGGCAAGTTAACAAGATGCATGTAGGATTCACCCGCGTAATTGCTTTCAATTGAAGAGGTGATAAACCGAAATCCCCAAAGAACAATTCCAATCAAAAGAACGAGCCTGGCGTAAAAAACGAATATGCTTTCATCTGCTTTGACGTAAAACAGCAAATTGCCCAATGAACAAAAAGAAGGATGTTCTTTTGTCGACAAACACGTTGACTTAATGGCATCCCTCGAACTCAGCCAAGAGTTATATTTAGCAAAAACAATACCGCAATTTTCACACTCGGTATTCTCTTGTTTTTGTTCATGATTACATTTGGGACAATATCCCATTTGATTTTCATCCCAGATCTTGCACGTATAAACCTCTGTTTTTATTCCACAGACCTGGATATAGTGGCATAACCGGCTAAAGTCAAATAAAAATCAAAATACTGAAGATTGATCTTGCCGGATGCCCCTCATTTGGAATAATGTAACTACATGGGTTATATATTTGATTCCAACGATGCACGTTTTTATGATGCCTGGTTTGACAAGGCATGCAGAGGCCATGCCTTTAATCTTGAAATGGACCTGCTCTTGAGGATGCTGGCACCCCATGAATGCGACAGGATCCTTGACATCGGCTGCGGAACGGGCAGAAGCCTGGAACCGCTTCTCAGCAAAGGGCTTCACCTCACCGGGGTGGACCCCTCCACCCCCATGCTCGACATTGCCAGGGGAAGACTCGGTGAAAAGGTGGATCTTCACCAGGGATCTGCCGAGGCCCTCCCCTTTGAAGACAACGCCTTTGATCATGCCATTCTCTTTACCAGTCTTGAATTTACAGAAAGACCGGCCAAAGCCGTTGAAGAGGCGTGCCGGGTGGCCAGAAAGTCCGTCATCATAGGTGTTTTCAACAGCCATGCGCCCCTGAACCTCCTGCGCCGGATTAAAAATATCTTTGTGTCCACCCCCTTTTCCCAGGCCCATTATTTCAGCATATGGGAGCTTAAAAAAATTCTCTATGCCATTCTCGGAGATGTGCCCCTCACCTGGCGAACTACCCTGCAATTTCCATGGTGCTCAGGCCCCTTGGCAGGTTTTATCGAACAGCAGGCCCTGGTGGAGCGGTCCCCCCTTGGCACCATGATTATCATGAAAATCAAACCCGTACCAAAATTCAGGATCCGGCCCCTGTGGCTGAGGGTCAAGCTGGCAAGGAACTATGACCCGGTGTCAGGGTTTGCACGCATCATCCACAAGGAACACAAAAATGGAGACTCTTGTTTACGAAAAGCTGGATAATAAAAGGGTTCGCTGCGGCATCTGCAACCATTTCTGCACCATTGACGAGGGACGACGGGGCCTCTGCAACGTCCGGGAGAACCAGGGGGGAAGACTCATCAGCCTGGTCCATGGAAGGCTCATTGCCAGGGGGGTTGATCCCGTTGAAAAAAAGCCCATATTTCACCTCATGCCAGGCTCCCTTGCCTATTCTGTTGCAACGGTCGGATGCAACTTTCGGTGCAGCTTTTGCCAGAATGCCGACATTGCCCAGATGCCAACGGACCAGAACGGCCTGATCCAGGGCGTTAAAGTCTCACCAGAACAGATTGTTGATGCAGCCATAGAAAACGGCTGCGCAAGCATTGCCTACACCTACACCGAGCCTGCCGTGTTCATCGAAACGGTCCTTGAGACAGCGAAAATTGCCGCGGGCAGGGAAATCTTCAACATCCTTGTCACCAACGGCTACATGAGCCGGGAGGTGATCAATTTGGTGGCCCCATATATTGATGCGGCCAATGTGGATTTAAAAGCCTTTAACGACGATTTCTACCGAAAATATTGCAAGGCCAGGATTGAACCGGTCAAGGAGAACCTCAAGCTCATGAAATCCCTGGGCATCCTTGTGGAGGTGACCACCCTGCTCATCCCCGGCCTCAACGACGACCCGGATCAGCTTGCAGCCATGGCCGCGTTTATTGCCAACGAACTGGGTGTGGAAACCCCCTGGCATGTGTCAAGGTTCCACCCCTGCTACAGAATGACCGACCGTGACCCCACACCGGTCTCGTCCCTTAAAAGGGCTGTCTCAGCAGGAAAAACTGCCGGACTCAGATATGTATACACGGGCAACGTGCCCGGCATTGAAGGTGAAAACACCCTTTGCCATAACTGCGGCAGAGTTCTGGTAAAACGTATGGGTTATGGGGTATCCAGCGCCATCACCGCCGACAGCAGATGTCCGGATTGTAATTCCCATGTTTATGGTTTATATTAAGGGTTTTAATTGTGCAGGGATATAATACCCTTGGACGGATAACAGACCAGGAGAGTTACGACCCGATGAAGTCAGCATTTAAGGATCAAATCCTTATTTTTGGACGAATGATCAAGTTTTCCCACACCATTTTTGCCCTTCCCTTTGCCCTTTCGGCTGTTGTTATGGCCTGGAAGGGAATTAAACCCGATGTTTCAGTGCTCCTATGGATCATTGTGGCCATGGTGGGGGCACGTTCAGCCGCCATGGGATTCAACCGGATCATTGACGCCCCCATGGATCTGAAAAACCCCAGAACGGCCAACAGGGAAATCCCTGCCGGCATTTTAACCCAGAAACAGGCTACCCTGTTTGTCGGAGCAGCATCCCTATTATTTATTTTTGCGGCAGCAATGCTCGGTCCCCTCTGCTTCGGGCTTTCATTTCCCGTTCTCCTGCTGCTGCTTTTTTACTCGTATACCAAGCGGTTCACAGCATACTGCCACATCTATCTCGGGTTCGCCATCTCCCTTGCCCCCCTGGGGGCGTGGATTGCCGTAACAGGTGGGATTTCCATCCCCATCGTCTTTCTGACCCTGGCCCTGATGACCTATATTGCAGGCTTTGATATCCTATACGCCTGCCAGGATATGGATTTTGACACCCAGAGCGGACTTTACTCGCTTCCGTCGGCCATTGGCCCCAGGAACGCCATGGCCCTCTCACTACTCCTCCACGGGTTCACCCTTGTACTTTTATTTGCCATGTATCTGTCGTTTGACATGCATCCTGTTTTTCTGATCTTCCTCGGGATAATCGCATTGCTCCTTGCGGCCGAACACCGCCTGGTCAAGCCGGACAATCTCAAACACATCAACATCGCCTTTTTTCACATGAACAGCCTTGTCTCCATCACTCTTCTTGCCGGTGTTCTCATCGAGGCCCTGGTCGGATGAAGCCCACCTACGTGGTTGCCATTTCCGGTGCATCCGGCGTAATCTACGGCGTCCGACTCCTCAAGGCCCTGGTTCAAACCCCCTGCCGGGTAATTCTCATGGTTTCCCAGGGCGGTTTCAGGGTTCTTGCTCATGAAATGGGCTTTACCCCGGAAAAAGATTTACAGCAATTTCTGGTGAACCAGGGGGTGGTCTGCCACAGTCAGAGCGCCATTGAGATCTTTTGCGAAACCGATTATGCCGTCTCTCCTGCCAGCGGTTCGTTTGTCCATTCAGGCATGGTCATTGTTCCCTGTTCCATGAAGAGCCTTGCAGCCATTGCCACAGGATATGCCGATAACCTCATCTCACGGTCGGCGGATGTCTGCCTCAAGGAACGACGCCCGTTGATCCTGGTACCAAGGGAGACCCCATTAAGCCTGATTCACCTTGAAAACATGACCCGGGCCTGCCGGGCCGGCGCCACCATTCTGCCCCCCTCACCATCTTTTTATGCCGCTCCCGCAACGGTGGAGGCCCTTGTGGATACCATTACGGCAAGGATCCTTGACCATCTCAATGTACGGCACGACCTTGTTCCCAGGTGGTGCCACGGGACAACATAATGGAAACTCACCTTCCCCGGGGAGTTCACAAAATCCTGACCCTGCTCCTTGAAAACCAATGCCGGGCCTTTATTGCGGGGGGCGCCGTGCGGGACATGGTTGCCGGTCTCCCACCGGCGGATTTTGACATTGTCACCGACGCCTCCCTTGAAACCATCAAACAAACCTTCAAAAACCAAAGGGTCAAAATCGTTGGCAAAAGTTTTCATGTCTGCCTGGTGAACGGCATAGAGGTGGCCTCCTTTAGAGGAGACCGAACCAAGTTTCCCCTTGCCGACCTTGAACAGAGGGATTTTACAATCAACAGCATGGCCTGGGACCCTGTAACCCGTCAGATCTTCGACCCGTTTTCAGGAGAACAGGACCTGAAACGCAAAATCATCCAATTCACCGGCAACGGGCCCTTGCGTATCCGGGAAGATCCCCTGCGCATGGTCAGGGCCTGCCGGTTTGTCTCCCAGATCGGTGGCACCCTTGCCCCTGAAACCCTTGGGGACATCAAAACCCATGGCAGGCTGGTTGGGGCGAATGTGGCAAAAGAACGTATCCGCATGGAGATCCTCAAGGCCATGGCCCATGACCGGCCTTCACTGTTCTTTCGATCCCTCCAGGCCACAGGCCTGCTCATCCAAATATTTCCCTGCCTTGACAGGCTTGTGGATCTTGACGGGGGTCCCTTCCATGGGGAAACCGTATTTGAACATTCAATGATGGTCGGCGATGCCCTTTCCCCAAAACGGCCGTTACTGCGGCTGGCAGGTTTTCTCCACGATGCCGGCAAGTTTGATACGGCAGCGATCAAAGAGGGAAATCTCACCTTCCACGGCCATGAAAAAGCCCGGGATAAAATAGAGGCGGATCTTGTCAACCTGAAATTTTCAACCCGGGAGAGGCGATACATTCTGTCGATCATAGATGTTCACATGCGGCCCCTTACTGAAAAGACTACACCCCGGGCGGTACGGCGCATCCTGGCCCTTCTTGAGTCCCACGGTGTCTCCTACCAGGAATTCATGCGCATGCGGATTGCAGACAAGCGGTCCAACCTTGCAAAACAGCCTTACACCCTTGGAGAGATTCGCAATCGGGTTCAAAAGTTTAAAAACGAACTTGCCCCCAGAGGCATCCAGGCGTTTACACCGGCGGATCTCGCCATTGACGGCAACCGTATCATGGCACTTTTGAACCTTGATCCAGGGCCGGAGGTGGGACGAATCATGGGTGTGCTGTTTGAACGGGTCCTGGACGACCCCAACCTCAACACCCCGTCGGCCCTGGAAGCCCTGGTGCTGTCACTGGATCCATGAAAAAAGCCATGGATAAAACACCAATAGACTATCATCAGCAAAGGCCGGATGTGATTTTTCTGGGGCTCCGTGAACCATTTTCATCGGCAGACTTCAATTCACCATGCAGAGATGGGGTCAAAATAATAAAAAAGGGCGTGGTGTCGAAACTATTTTTTCGGCCTCACACCCTTTTTAATTGTTAGATGAAAATTTATTTATTCTTCAAATCTTTGCGAAATCCTTTTACAATCGAGAACATCATGGCAATCATAACGACTGTGAATGGCAGGGCACAGACAATGGATGCGGTCTGAAGCGCCTTAAGCCCACCTGTCTGCAGCAAAATGATGGCCAATGTACCCAGAACAAATCCCCAGACGATTTTCATACCGGCCTTGGGTTCCAGTTCACCCTTGGACATGAGCATGGCGACCAGGAAAGATGCGGAGTCGGCAGAGGTAATCAAAAAGATGATCAGGCTGATAAAAATCATGATGGAGGCGAAATAACCCATGGGATAGGCGGACAGAAGAACAAAGATACCCGATCCCATGTCGGCCTGGATGGCTTTCCACAACTCAACGGTACCCGCTCTTTCAGCAAGGATGGCAGCACCGCCAAAAATATCAAAGCAAACAAACATGACAAAAGAAGGGATCAGTACAACCCAGAGGATAAATTCCCGGACGGTCCTGCCTTTGGAGATACGCGCAATAAAACCACCGACAAAAGGAACCCAGGCAATCCAGAATGCCCAATAAAAAACAGTCCACCATCCCAGCCATTTGCCTTCAAAAGCCTGGTTCATGGAATCTGTCCAGAAGGTCATGGTGACAAAATTGGACAGGTAGAGGCCCAGGGAATCGGGAAACAGATTCAGCAACTGCAGGGTGGGCCCGGCAAAGAAAATGAATGCAATAACCGCAAAGGCCAGCCACATGTTGATCAGACTCATGTATTTCAGGCCACGTTTCAGACCGGAAACCGAAGAAGCAATGTAAGCTATCATGAAAAGAATAAGTACGAAAACGGTAACACCCGGGGTCATCTCTATGCCGGTAATGTGGGTCAAGCCATATTTGATGGAAAGGATGCCCAGCCCCAGTGCAGTGCTGATACCAGCGATTGTGGCAAAAGCCGTGACAAGGTTGGCAAGTTTACTCCAGATGCTGGTTTCGGTTTTATCACCCAGCAGGCCGTAAAGGGAGGTCGCAATGGTCATGGGCTGATCGTGCTTGAAGGAGAAATATGCGATTCCCAAACCACCGACGGCATAGAAGGACCAGGGATGAAACCCCCAGTGGAGATAGGAAATCTGGAGGGCAACAGGTACGGCGGCGGCAGTACCGGGTTCAGCCCCGTAGGGCGTCTGCATGTAATGATAAATGGGCTCTGCAATACCCCAGAAGATAAAGCCGAGGCCGATGCCGGCTGAAAAGAGCATGGCCAGCCAGGCCATGGTTGAAAATTCGGGTTCATCCTCATCCTTACCCAGTTTCAAGTTGGCAAAGGGGCCCACAGCCATCCAGAAGGAAAAGATCAGGCAGGAAGCGGTGAACAGCATATAGTACCAGGTAAAATTGGTGGTAATAAACGACTGCATGGACTTGAGCACAGCGGCAAGTTTTTCAGGTGTTGCAACGCCCAAGCCCACAATGATACCAAAAATCACCAGGGTAATCCAGAACAACTGGTGGTCAGTTTTTCCCAGAAATTTTTCCATAAAGCCTGTTTGATTGTTCGTTTGTGTAGCCATTTTGTTACTTTCCCTTTCTGTTAATTATTATATTTTTTTTCAACATAGGCATTGAGATCCCGTTCGACATCCGGATCAATTTCAGGTTTATTGTAGGACTCAATCCTCTTTTTTACATATTCAGCCGCCCTGGCAACCATGTCTCCCCTGTTTTTGGCAGCCCAGTCGTCATAGGTGCCTCTGCAAGTCAGGTTGGCCGGGAAAAAAGCAGTCCTGCATTTTGCGGCGGTTTCAGGCTGAATCAGGTAAGAACCGCAGGGACCAACCCGTTTGATCAGGTCGGTGTTAATGCTGGTATCGGTGATTTCAAGCGGGGCCACGGCACGTTTGATCATGCCGCAGACCTCTTCATCAATAACGAATTTTTCCAGGCTGACCGCGGCGTAGGCCCCCAGGATACCACAGGATTGATGAATGAAATGGGCACCTGAGATGATGGGAGCGGCCATTAGCAGGGCAGACTCAATTCCAGCCTGGGCATTAACGGAATAGGCGTCGGTCAGGTTTCCACCATACCGGCAGGGCAGGCCGTAGTGTTCGGCCATCTGTACAGCAATGGCTGTGAGTTGAAGGGATTCGGGGCCCCCTAAGCTGACCCCGCCAGTGCGCATGTCTGAAGCACATGAGGTGCCACCGCAGACACAGGGGACACCGGGGTTAATGAGCTGGGCAAGGGTTATGCCTGCCAGGCTCTCGGCAATTTCCAGGGCAGCGGTACCGGCAATGCTGATTGGCCCGCTTATTCCGGCCAAGACCATCGAGGAAATGAGCAGGGCCTGGCCGTTGCGGGCAAACTCGATGAGCCCTTCCAGGGTGTCGTCCGAATAGGAGAGCGGAGACAGGGGATTCACAGATACAATGGAGACGGGGTGTGCCAGTTCCGTCACTTTTTTACCCCAGACAATTTCAGCCATTTCAACGATTTCTATGCCGTTCTCCCTCGCACATGGGTTGGAGATCAGGGGCATATCAGTCATGGTAATGGCGGCATGGAGCATGCGGGTGGCAGCTTCCCTGGGGGTAAACTCAGCCGGAACGGCCATGGAGCCTGCGGCAAAATCCACATGGTCCGAGGTCTGGACCAGCCTGCACATATTTTCCTGATCAGCAAGAGAGGCATTGCGCCGGGTACCGTCTGCATCAATGACAAAAGGAGCGGCCCAGGCAGGTCCAAAGGCATAGTGGTCTCCACCCAGCCGGACGGATTTATCCGGGTTCCGGGCCATGATGGTGAACTCCGATGGCACGGTACCCAGCGCCTTGAGCACCTGGGATTCTTCAAAAAAAACCGTGCTGCCATCAATCTTGAATCCGTGTTCTTTAAAAATTTCGATGGCCTCTGGCAGTTTGAATGCCACACCGGTTTCTCCGAGGATACGCATGGCAGCATTGTGGATAATATTAATCTGTTCTTTTGTGAGGGGTTGTAATCTGTTTCCCATGTCAATCTTTCCTTTTCAGATACCAGAAAGGTTCCGGCGGGCAAATGGAATTCAAAACGCCGGAACTTCTTAGAATATCGGTTAAATCATTCGATTTTCCACTTAACATAACCTTAATAGCAATAGGCGTGCCATAGATCTTTCGGGTTTTTTATTTATTAATTTCAGAAAGTTAAACATTTAGCCAAAGACAGATAAAAAAGGAGCAGATAGAAATTTAGGAAAAATGTCAAATTCAAAAAAGATAATTTAATAAAATTATCATTCTTTTTTGAAACAGGCCGGTGCATTCAAAGAAGGGGTGTAAAATATTTCCTTTAAATGGAATAAGCTGTCTTACATTTAAACCAGGATTCATTTATGGTATGAATATTGAAGGCCCACAGCCTGTACCGACATGGAGCTGAATCAAGGAAAATTTAATATGAGACCCATCCTATACAGTATCAGTGCCGCTTTTTTAACAATCACTGCGGTCTTTTTTTTCTATCCATCTGTCCATGAGGACAGCGTTCCAGGGATGACCGTTGAAGAGCAGATCTGGCTGGATTCCCATAGCGGTAAAGTTAGGCTGGTACTTACTCCGGATTGGCCTCCAATGGATTTTCTGGACAAGAATGGCAACCCTGCAGGCATGGCCGCGGACTATATCCATCTGATAGAAGATAAGCTCAAGTTCAGGTTTGCAAGAGTTCCCGTCTCCTCCTGGGATGAGATGCTCTCCCTGGCAAAAAAGGGGGAGATCGACGTCATTTCAGCCGGACAGGAAACACCTGCGCGCCGTACATTTATGAACTGGTCCACCCCTTTTTTAAACCTCAAGACCACAATTATCGTTCAAAAAGGAAAATATGCAAATCTCACCCTGGACCGGATGCAGGGTATGAAAATCGGGGTCGTCCGCAAATATGCAGTCGGGGAGTTTATCCGGGAACACCACCCGGATCTAAACATGATAGATGTGGCAGATTCCAAGACAGGCATTGAACAGGTTTCCTTTGGAGAACTTGACGCCATGATCACCGAGGTGCCCAATGCCCTGTATATTATTGAAACCGAAAAAATCACCAACCTGAGCCTGGCCGGGGATACAGGGTTTGAACTTCACCACGGCATGGGGATTAGAAAGGACTGGAGCATACTCAGCCGGATCATTGAAAAAACCCTGGTTTCAATTTCAGAGGAAGAACACCAGGCCATTTACGGCCGCTGGGTCACGCTGGACCGTCCCGGGTTTTATCTCTCCCGCACTTTTTGGTACTGGCTTCTTGGCTCGACAGGCCTAAGCCTTCTCATGACCAGTACCGTGCTGTTTTGGAACCGGTCTTTAAAACGGGAGGTAGCCCAGCGAACTGAAGCGCTCAGTTTTAATGAGATCGGCCTGGAAGCACTTCTCAGACTAAACGAGACCCCCCACAAATCCATTCAAGACATTGTTGAATTTTCATTCCGGCAAATGCTGGATCTGACCCAAAGCCGGTTTGGTTACCTCACCCTGCGAGAACAGGAAGGACGAACCTATGTGGTGGAGAACCGGGAAGGCGATGCTGGGGGCCAGGTGAATGTTCAGGTCTGGGATGGCGGATTTGAGGAAAATACCAAAGGATTCTGGGGGGATGCTGTTAAAAAAGAAAAACCCGTTATCTCAAATAATTACCATTTATCCAACCCAAAATTCAAGGGGGTACCCGAAGCCCATAAAAAAATTGTCCGGTATATGAATGTTCCCATCTCCAACCAGGGCCGAATCGTGGTGGTGGCGGGAATGGGCAACAAGAAAAGCAACTATACCCGTTCAGACCTGCGTCAGCTCAACCTGCTGGCCCACGGCATGTGGCGGCTGATTCAGCGTAAAAAAGCAGAAAATGCCATGCAGAAAAGCGAAAAAAGATTCCAGGATCTGGTGGAAAACACCCCCAACGGCATTGCCATTGTCCAGGACAATCGGGTGGTTCACCAGAATGCCAACCAGGTACACCTCATGGGGGATATAAATTTCATGGATCCAGACTCAGAATCCAGAATCCATGGGGAAGATCTGCCTAAAATCAAATCTTTTTTTTCCCAAATCAGGGAGAACCGGCTGAATGAATCCGAAGTGGATTTCAGGTTTCACCTTGATAACCCTGCAGAAAACAACGGTGCCATGACCTGGGTGGGCTGTATCGCCACTCCCATAGACTACCATGACCGCAACGCATTTTTATTGATTTTTATTGATTTGACTGAGGCTAAAAAACTGACACGACTGCTGACCATCCAGGACAAAATGGCCTCCCTGGGGAATGTTTCTGCGGGCATCGCCCACGAGATCAGAAATCCCCTTTCCGGAATTAATATTTATCTGGGCACCATTGAAAAATATTTCAGGAATCCCGATAAAGCAAAAAAAATCGCCTCATCCATTGAAGCGATCCGGGCCGCTTCCGGAAAAATTGAATCGGTGATCAAGCGAGTGATGAATTTTGCCAAGCCGGGAGAACCCAGGTTTGATGTGGTCCATATAAATGACCCGATCAAAGAGGCAGTAAATCTGACCCTTTTCACCCTGAATAAAAAAGGGATCGAAATCGAGGACGACCTGGCCGAGAACCTGCCTGCATGCATTGCCGAACCCCATCTCATTGAAGAGGTGGTCCTGAATCTTATCAACAATGCTGCAGACGCCATCCTTGAACATCGAGACAAAGGGCATATCCGGATTTCTTCCCGGCAGGATGAAACGAAAATCATTATCAGGGTAGAAGATGACGGTCCCGGGGTGTCAAGGGATGTCCGGCAGAAGGTTTTCGATCCCTTTTTTACAACCAAGAGCCACAGTACCGGCATCGGCCTCAGCCTCTGTCACCGGATTATCACGGACCATAAAGGCAAACTGGAGATCGGCGTTTCGGCGTTAGGCGGGGCCTGTTTCCGGGTGGAACTGCCATTTCCACGGCAAACTGTGGTATAGTACCTTAAAGGCGAAGCAGGCAGCATAAATCAAAAAAACACGCAGCAAAAGGCAAACAAAAAACGGACGGACCCTAATGAATTATACCCTTTTTATTGTCGACGACGAGAAAACAATCCGGGAAGGTATCACCGCCTATGTTGAGGATGATTATAGCGTATTTACCTATGCAACCGCTGAAGAAGCCCTCGTGGATTTCAGCAAAAAAAAACCGGACCTCATACTCCTGGACATCGGCCTGCCGGGTATGAACGGCATTACCGCTCTCAGCCGCTTCAAGGCAGTGGATGCCGATTTGGTGGTGATAATGATAACGGCCTATGAAGACGTGGAATCGGTGATTAAATGCATGAAACAGGGGGCCTGGGACTATATTGTCAAACCGCTACAGATGGAGGGGCTGGACGTTACCATTTCAAATGCCCTTGAAACCATCCGGCTGCGACGGGAAATAAAGGACCTTCAGGAGGGACGCATTAAAGAGGAGGTCCCCTGTTTCATCGGTGAAAGTCAGGTGATCTACGATATCATGACCTACATTGAAAAGGTGGCCAAAAGCCCGGATACACCGGTTCTCATCCTAGGGGAAACCGGCACGGGAAAAGAACTCCTGGCCTCCACGACCCATTACAGAAGCCCTAATTTTGCCGGCCCCTTTATCACGGTGAACTGCGCCGCCATCCCAAAAAATCTTATTGAAAGCGAATTGTTCGGTTATGCAAAAGGGGCGTTCAGCGGGGCTTCGGCCAGCGGAAAAATGGGGCTCATCGAAATGGCAGACAAGGGCACTCTGTTTCTCGACGAGGTTGGGGACCTGAATCCAGATGCCCAGGCCAAGCTTTTGCGGTTTATGGAAAACGGCGAATTCTACAGGGTGGGCTCCACCAAGAAACAGCATGTTTCCACCAGAATCGTTTCAGCCACCAACAGGGATCTGGAAGAAATGATTGAAAATGGGGAATTCAGGGCCGATTTGTATTTCAGGATCTCGGTAATAAAAATCCAGGTACCCACCCTGAATCAGCGCCAGGAGGATGTTCAGATCTTTGCAGCACACTTCCTGAAATTTTTTAATGAAAAATTTAATCGCAATGTTACCGGTATTCATAGGGATGCCATGGCACTGCTCAGGCAGTACCAGTGGAAGGGGAATGTCAGGGAGTTGAAAAATATGATGGAACGCGGGGTACTCACTGCCGACGGCCCGGAACTGACACCTGGGGATTTAGGCCTTGACCAGACCGATTCCACCCGGCCAGAGGACGATGAATTATTTCTTGATTTGCCACCCCTTCCCGCGGATGGAGTTGATCTTGCAGCCGTGAAAGAAGAGATCGACCGGTTCTATTTTAGCCGGGCCATGGAACTGGCCGGAGGCAATGAGAGCCAGGCCGCCAGGCTGCTGAAGATGAAGCACCACGCTTTTAGGTACCAATATAAGAAACTCATGGAGGAATTCCCTCCAACAGAGGCGTAATTCCATCGGGTTGAGTCGTTCGGTTAGGGGCTCGGAAGAACGAACTGAATTCCCATCTGAGAAAATCCTTAATTTTTTTTGTCCCGGTTTAATATTTTTATCAGTTTCACAGCCTCCATTCCACACATCCCTCCATGGGCCTTAATCTACAACATATTGTAATAAAAAGTGCTTTCAGCAAACAAAGACCTCCTGGCACATCCTTTGCTGTAATGGATTGAAAATTGAACAAAGGTTTCCTGCACAAAGCGTTTGCTGCAGGCAAACCTAAAGAAGGCCAAGAAAGATGAAGCCATAAAGGAATAAAGGAGCAATATATGACCAAAATCACACGAACATCAGCACTGACAGCCCGCCACCTCGACCTGGGAGGCAACCTTCAGGAATACATTCGCATGGGGGTACCTCTGACCTACAATACCGACCCGAAAAAGGAGCATGACGCCATCCGGGAAGCTGCCGGGATGTATGATTTCACGGCATTTCTCAAATTCCGGGTTTCCGGACCGGAGGCAGCGGACGCTCTCAATCATGCTGTCACTTTTGATGTGACCGCGATCAAACCCGGTCACTCTAAATACGGCCCCTTTCTCAGGGAAACCGGTGTCATCTGCGATGACGGCATTGTGTTTAACCTAGGTGATAACCAATGGCTGGCCTGCCATGGCGACGGCTGCGCCAGAAACATGGTGGAACTCTCCGCCGAAGGCAGAGATTGCTTGGTGGAGTATGATTACTGGACCCACCTGATCTCACTCCAGGGCCCCAAGGCCTTAGATTTGCTCAACAAGCATGCCTCCGACGATATCTCCGCCCTTGATTATTTCACCCATCTCAATGAAACCGAATTGTTCGGCTGCAAGGTCATGATTTCCCGTACCGGTTTTTCCGGTGAGCGCGGCTATGAAATCATGGTTGGCCCCGACAAAGCTGTCATCATCTGGGACAGCATTCTAAAACACGGTAAAGACATGGGAATTCTGCCCTGTGCCGTTGAAAGTGTGTTTCCATTACGTATGGAAGCCGGCCTTCTGTGGAGACGTTTTGATCTGATGGAAAACACCCCCTGGGAGGTGAACATGGGCTGGGTGGTAGACAGCAACAAGGCCGATTTCCGAGGAAAGGAAGCATTGATGGCCGCCAAAGGTAAAGAACGCTTCAAACTGGTGGGCCTGGAAGTTGACATTCAGGAAGCCCTGCAAGGCGGTGAAAAGGTTTTTGCCGATGGTAAGGAAGTGGGCAAAGTCAATGACAAGCCGGTCTGGACCCATCGCATGAAAAAATCCCTGGCCCTGGGCCAGGTGAAACCCGAGCTCAAAGCCGTGGGAACCAAACTTGAAATTCAGAGAGAAGAAGGCATGTGCACCGCCACGGTGGTGAAGTTCCCGGTTTACGACGTTAAAACCCGGTAACCCGCACGTTTTTGCTTTCAATAGCCAAGCATCAGACGACCCTTTATCAGGGCCGTCTGATATCTTTATTCTTGTATACCATTCAGGAGAGCAACAATGACAGATTTTAATGCAATGATAGATGCGTTGGTATCCTGTGATGCCGCCAAACTAATCGACCTGGTCAACCAGGACTTGGCCGCAGACATAGCTCCCAACGATATTCTGAACAAAGGCCTGATTGCAGGCATGGATATTGTGGGTGAGAAAATGGAATCCGGTGACATGTTCATACCCGAAGTTCTCATGGCAGCTCAGGCGATGGGTGCCTGCGTGGAGATTCTCAAACCCCTTCTTGGTGAAGGTGAAGGCAATGCAGCCGCTGTCGTAATCATCGGTACTGTAAAAGGCGATCTCCATGACATCGGCAAAAATCTCGTGGCCATGATGATGGAAAGCGCGGGCCTGGAAGTTCACAATCTGGGCGTAGACATTGCCCCTGAAGACTTTGTGGCAGAGATCAAAAAGAAAAATGCCCAGATCGTCTGCCTTTCAGCGCTCCTCACCACCACCATGCCGGCAATGAAACAAACTGTAGACGCCATTGTGGAATCTGGCCTGCGAGGCCAGGTCAAAATTATGGTGGGCGGTGCCCCCGTAACCCAGGTCTTTGCCGATGAAATAGGTGCTGACGGGTTTGCCGTAGATGCAGGATCTGCTTCTAAAATGGCTAAATCCTTTATCAAATAGGCTCTGGGAGAATGAAAGAATGTTTGAAGTAATCGGGGGAAAAAATCAACACCTCCAGGAAAATGGTCCAGGCAGCCGTGGCTGACCGAAACGTAAGCTACATCATCAACGATGTAAAAAAGCAGTTAGAGGCAGGCGCCACCTTCATAGATGTGAAACGCCGGTGCCCGCATCGGCCACAAGCAAGCAGATATGCACTGGCTTCTTGACACAATACAACCCGTTTGTACGATACCATTAGCCTTGGACAGTCCAGATCCAGCCATCCTTGAAATGGCATTTTCCATGGTGGATAGGCCCCCCATGATCAACTCCATCTCCCTGGAAAAAGAGCGATTTAACGCCATGATGCCTTTTCTTAACGACAAAGACTGCTGTGTCATTGCCCTCTGCATGGATGATACCGGAATGCCCGAATCCGCCGGGGATATCCTAGGCCGCGCCAAAAACCTGGTAGTTGAACTGAATAAAATCGGCATCTCGACTGTGCACATCTATGTGAACCCCCTGGTTCAGCCCATCTCCACGGATGCAAACAAAGGAACCATGGTATTGGATGCGGTTCGAGCGATCAAGGCCGAATTTCCCGACGTCCATATTACCGGCGGCCTGTCCAACATTTCCTACGGACTGCCCCAGCGCCACATAATTAACCGGACCTTTGTCACTTTAATGATGGATGCGGGAATGGACTCAGCGATTATTGATCCTCTGGATAAAAAAATCATGGCAACCATACGCACCGCAGATATGCTTTTAGGTAAAGACCCGTTTTGTATGAAGTATCTTAAGGGCATTCGCTCTGGTGCTATCGAAAGTTAAAAACATTCGCCGGGAATCTGCTCACGGCCACAACGAATAATGAAAATAGTATTATGCCGCCCCCGGCGGGTAATGGGACTGGCCCGGGACCATCAGGGGAATTTTTGCCCTGTTGTGGGGGGGCCGCTATATTCGATACCGAGTTATATGGCTGGAGTTAAATTTATCGAAGGTTTTGGTTCAGAATAAAATGCCTCGTTTAAGAATCAAAACGATTTGGTTTCTTTGGCAAGAATCAAAAATTTTTCAACCTCTTCAGTTACCTGGGAGGTTTTGGTTAAACGCATATCCATCAATCTGGTGGCGGCAAGGAGCATGCCGAGTCGGGTAAGGGCGAGTTTGGTTTCTGATTGGGAGGCCCGTGCAAAAGCAGCATCAAGCATATCACCCCGACTGGCGGTTTCAAAACCAAAGGCGGTGAGGACTTTATCAATGAATTCCAGGCGGAAAAGTTTTTGCCGGTGGGCAGCCCCCCCACCTTTGAAGCGGAAATTCAAATAGTTTGTGCTGGCCTGCTCACCGCAGATTGCGTCCACGATGGAAAAATGATACCCGAAACGAATGTTCAGATGCAGGTAATCCCGGGACACGATGGCGTAGCTGGCTAATAGTTTTGTATCAAGGAAAAAAATGCCTCCACTGATCTGATCAAACGCCCCCCAGTCAACATGATGCTGGCTGTTATCCCAAAAGATCCTCGAATCCGACATTCCCTGCCAGTACGATTGCATGGGCACACTGGATATTTCTGCCAAAGTCAGCCGAGCGGGTGCTTTAACAGATGTACGCTTTTCAAGATCGAGGATATAGATAACCAGGGGCAGATCAGTAACAAGTTTTCGTGCTTTACCTAAACCTCTCCCTTTTTTTCCAACCAGATGGAACATCTCCCAAACACTCTTTTCATGACAAAACCGGACCATATCATGCAAGGAATGGCATTGGGCCGGGGTGAAGGTGTCTCCATCGGGATTGGTGAGACTGAGGTGGGTGGTGCGGGCGGCAAGTTTCACATATTTTTCTGCTGGAAAATCTTTATTGAAATGCAGTTTTCCATTTTGTAAAACAGTATTGACACAGCCGTTAAATATCCTCCCGGAAACGGCATCCACGGTTACAACCTGACCTGCTGCCAGTTCGACCTCGCCCCCGACCAATACCGGGATGCCCCTCTCTCTGGCTACTGAGGAAAAATGACTGGCCCGACTGCCGTTGGCGGCAATTACACCGACGACCCTATCGAGGAACTGCGACAGGGACGAACGAAGGGTTGGGGTGAGAACAACAGAACCAGGGGGGATATTGCGGAAGGTTTTACCGGTGGGTGCAAAAAAAACAGGGCCACAGGAAATTCCAGCCGACGCGCAATGCAGATTGCTGTAAAGAACCCTGGTAAGATCTACAGCCGGCACAATCGCCGGATGAGGATCTTTTTTCTGGTGCAGGCGGCGACATTGTAGAACTGTTAAACCGTCATTATCGAGGGTCCATTCAATGTCCTGGGGATAGCCGAAATATGTCTCAAGTTGTAATCCCCAAGTTCTAAGTTGCTGCAATTGTGTTGTGTTTAACAAAGAGTCGTCATGGGCAGACAATATTTGTGGAGAAATCAGGCTATCTTCCCGGGGGAGATGATATCTTTCAGGAGTTCGTGATCCATCCACAAGACCTTCTGCCAGACCTGCCACGGCATATACACCAAGAGAATCTTTCCTCGCCGGGGTCCCAGGATCGAGTGTGTACATCACCCCAGAGGTTTGTGGCTGGATCATCGGCACGACAAGTACGGCCATGGCGGTATCTGTATCACTTAATCCGTGGCGGATTCGGTATGTTACAGCCCGGGGACAATATTTTCCGGCAATGACTCTTTTATATGCGGCAATGACTTTTGAGGCTGGGACGTCAAGTTCACTGGCGTATTGGCCGGCAAAGGAGACCAGACCGTCTTCCGCCAGTGCACTGGAGCGAACCGCCAGTCGATCAGCAGGCATTAACGACTCGACACTTTGTTCTATGTGGTCTGAAATATCGGCTGGAACTTCACAACCAAGAATAAGCGCCTGTAACTCTCCGGTGATACGAATAATCGTATCATTATCGTCGGCATGGACCTGTCGCAATTGTCTGATCAGCTCATTTTCTAATTTGTTGTCACAAATAAAGCGGTGGAAGGCATTGGCGGTAATGACAAAACCGCTTGGAATAATTACTCCTGCCCGTTCAGCGGCAGACAGATTGGCGGCCTTACCACCAGCAATTTCCGGATAATCGGCAGCCTGTTGCAGTGGGAGGATATAAGGAGGAGAGGATTGAGTCTCAACCTGGCCCATCATCCCTTTAATTTCTGTGGTTAATTCGGCGTGCCGTTCAAGCAATTTTCCATAGGCAGGAGGATTCATGGCATAAAGATGTTCTGCCATGGCTCCAACCGCCTCGATGGCCTGGTCGCAGAGGTTATTAATCCGAAAATCATCAGCCGGGTCTTGTCCCAGAAGATGGGATTCCAGATCGGCAAGAAAATCAAGCGACAGACTGTCGAGTTGCAAGACCTTACGAAAGGCAACATGTTTTTCTTGCAGCAGGCGGCCCGGCATGAAAAGTTTCTTGAACCAATGACGACAGATGAGCCACATAGCATTTTTCCCTGCTGAAGAGTTGAGACCTCAGTGTATCAACTTATTGCAACCCTACCCTTGCTGTCCTGCCAGCTTTGCCTTCGTCCCGGCGTAACAGGTAAAAATTTCCATCAAGCTGGAGTAGACCATTCTGGTTGCGATATAAAGCAACAGGAAAGAAGGGAAAGATTCGATGGTATTACCAAGAAATGAAAAAGAAAAAAGAACCTCGTTAAAATGCATAATACCCTGGTAGCACATCAAAATCAAACAATAAACCTTGAGAGGCAATGAAATCAGCCCTGACATTGATAAAAGGACCTGGAATTATCAGCCCGGAAAGGAGGCGATAACAAAATCAACTAGGTTGCTCGAGGCGATGGTTTAAAGAGCCATTAATGTTGGCATTCAAGCAAAGTAGATTGTAATTAGGCTCAATTTCATAAATAAGTCTCCCTTTTTATAAAAGAACAAAAACCGCCTGGACATGATCGAACGTAGACACAGGAGATTGGTTAAAATAAAGGGGAATTCCACAGATAAAATTCCATCCGTAACAACGATCAACAGGAAAATGAACCGGGTGAAACAAGGTGGCTGTGAATAATAGTTCTACTCAAGCCATTACCTTGTTCCCACCGATTCAATCCAGCCCTTCCATTTTAATTATCTTGAACATTTAAAACGCCTAGTTGTGCAATAGCAGAAGCAGACTGTATTTGTCCGATACCTACACCAGGGATATCCACGGTTACGGTTTTGCCTGGTTCATCACTGTCAATCATGGGGAATCGGATCCGGGTCTGGGTGACACCGGCAAAAATGCCGACCTGATACCCAAACACAGAGACCAGCGTGGCATCGAATGACTCGAATGTCAGCGGCTGCCGGGTGGTAAAAGAAACTTCCCCGGTTGAATCCGCAGATCCAGTTGCATTAAAGGGGACTCCCAGGGCTCCATCCAATCCACCCACAAAAATATAAATGGCACGGATTTTATTGGTTGTCAGATTTCGCAGAGTGCCGATGAAAACGCTGCCGCCAATAACAAATCCACCACCGGCTGAGAAACTCAAGGAGATCGCCCAAAAGCGGGATGCCGATGGATCTACCGATGGTTGTGGTTCAGAAACAGCAGCAAGCTTCCACTGGTAGGAAATCACAACACTGCGGTCAATACGATTTTCCTGGTTGGGGGTATTGGACAAGGACAATGCACTGCCATACCCGTTCACCAAGCCCAGGCGCTCATCACTCACCCCCTTGACCGATAAATAGTCTTTCACTGTTTTGGCTCGGTTGTGGGATAAGGTGATGTTGTTTTCATCATCGCCTGTGCTGCTGGCCCTTCCTTCAAAGGCAAGAATGCGAATATCCAGATCATTGTCCATAATCTTTGCCAATAGATCCAAAGCCATTTTGTGATCTTCGGTTAGATCACTTTGGTTAATATCAAAATTGGATAATAGAATTTTATCCACGCGATTGCTCTGGTCGGGAAAGATAAGACCCTCTCGAACATCTCCACCGGCCAGGAAGTCATTAATGGAGAATCCATCCGGGGAAAATCCACCTAAGCCGGGTGACGGGGGAAAAAAATCGCCACTGGTACCGGCAAAGGTGACCGGATTGGCCAGGGGGTCCCCAGACAATGGCACACCCAGTGCCCGGGCAGCGGATTCCAGCAATTCACGTTCGCTTACCGGTGCATTACCGGATTTTATCAAGTCTTTGAAAAAATTAGCAGCGGCCCCTTTTTCCGATGCTGTGGCCGGCGGCTTGGCCGAGGCACTTTTCAAGTCCTGGGGAATACTGTTTAACAGGGCCTTGCTCAAGCTTTCCACAAGCGCAGCCGTTTGAGTGGCAGACTTTAAGGCCTCGGTGGCGGCATCACCGGTTAATTTGGACGATGCCTCCCCGAGTCGGCCGGACAATTGGGTCAGATCTCCAAGCACCGAAACCAGTTGGTCTGATTTGGACATATCCCGGAATATATTTCCATTTTGGATCGCATCCAAGGCTTTACCCAGGGAGGGATCTGGAAAACTGACCGGATTGACCAAGTTGATGGTAGCGGGCGGCAATGTCGGAGACACATCCTGATCCACATGCCGTATCTGATCGGCATCCACAGGTTGAATCAATGGTGCCGTGTGGGGAATAGGATTATCAGCCCAGTCGGTAAATCGAGAAGAATCCAGGATTTCGGCACTGTTGGACCGGCCAAGAATGGCTTCAGCAAACAATCCAGAGGTCGGCAGGAAAACTTCAGACTCGGTTTTGAACAAATTCACCTGGCGGGCCAAAAAGGTTGCCAGCTCCTTGGCGTAGAGCTTCATATCGCGGAATGGATCAGATTTTCCCTGCAGCACCAATGCTGCAGCATTCTTCATTTTAAACACCATGCTGTTGGCTGTAATTCCCACCGGGACAACATGAACCAGGTCGTTCAGATGGATTTCACTGTCGTTAATTTTCAGTTTCAGGCTGCTTAATACGTCGATGAGTTCACCGGCCTCCAAAGATTGCAGGAGTACCTTGGTATAAAAATAAGGCTGACGCTGTACAATGGTGGTAATCTGGAGCAGAGCATTCTGCTGCTCACGAATCATCTCCTTAAAATCCTCAAACACATCATTCAGGTTGTCGGCAATCCGCCAGTTGAATTCTGCCGCTGGTTTACCGCCGGGAGAAAAACTGGGAATTGTTTTTGTTCCCAGAGATTGAAAGGGGGTCACTGCCGTGATCAGTTCCCCGTTGATGGTTTCTTTTATTTTTGTGCGGATACGAACGGTTATCCGGCTGTCAACTGCTGCGGCCAGTCTTTCGACAACCACTTTTTCAATATCAGCAATTTGAATGTCTTCATAGGTGCGGTATCTGAGTTGAACCACATTCTGACCATTCACACGCAGGGTGCGGATACTGCTGTTGATGATGGACAAGGCGACTCTGGTTCCATTTTTTTTGATGATTTTGGGTTCCATGGGAAAACTGGGATTCCAGTCCCGGTCCTGTATTTCCAGGGTGATTCGGTCTGAAATGGCAGCATCCGGGTCAAACGGGGTGACGGGTGGTACAATAAACCCGTCCAGCCCAAAGGCCTCGTCCAGGCGGCTCACCAAAAAATCATCCTCCACCGCGTCCCGGAGGATAGGCCAGAACTGTTCGATGTCCTCCAACCCAAAAGACAGGGGTTTGAACGGTAAAAACAACAGCGGTTCAATATCATCTAACGACATGGTCACGCAATAATGCTGCATTACTTCATAGTATTGAACAGTGAGGGCATGCATGTGATTATAGTTGGTCACCGTTGTCGTGACCACATGGCTTTGCTCAGCTTCTTGATTTTCAAGTACGATACTGGACCATAAAGACCGGATGGCTGATGATTTCTGCTGGGTTGCCTGGGTGATTCGCTGCTGGTTTTTTCCAATAATTTCACGATTGCCACTGGAATCTGATTCTATGGAACCCAGGGCAACGGCGCCGGTACCAATCACACTGCCGGCAATCGCTCCAGCACCGGCGCCCACAGCGGCCCCAACGCCGGCACCGGCAATAGTGGGGGTACCCCCGGCCACATTGGCAACATTTCCCGCCACCAATCCGGTGACGGCACCGGCGACACCGCCGCCAATACCACCGACAACAGCACCTGCGGCTACAAATGATCCAGCAGTTGCTGCATTGGCGGCAGCGGTCTGGGTGGACCCGGCCTGGTGTTCTTCCGCCACAGTGCGGACAACTTCGTCCAGCGCCCGCTTGTGGACCTGTACGCTGTTGACCTGTTCCGTGACTTTGGTTTTTTCATCCCTGACACTCAGGTGGGTCCGTTTCCAGTCAATGGTGACAATATTTCGGGATTCTCCCGGCGCCAGGGCCAGGCTGTGAACCACTTCCCCCAGACTGGTTCCGACATTGGTCCAGGTCTGACGGAGCATGGACACGTATCCCAGAGAAATCAGCGGGCAGTGATTTTCAGTAAAAATTCTGCTGACAGGGGATATGGGACCGCACTGATTATCCACGAGAATCAGTGCATCCCGGATGTCCCGCTCGGTCACAAAATGAGAAAACCGGGCAGATGAATCAGTGGCACCCACAATGTCCGGCAGCAGAGACTGTGGTGCAGACGGCGGTTCAAAAAAGACTGTGTCTGGATCTTCATCCCGCCGGTAATACCCCAGAATTTTTGTGGCTTCATGATATCCTGGAAATTGTGCCAGATCTGCCACGGTCAGCATACCGGCTTTTTCCATGGCCTCCTGCTGAACCTTGCCAACGCCTTTGATGGAAGAGACCGGCCACTGCATACAGTCATTTAAAGGCCGATTAGTATAATTTGGGTCAAGGAGAAATGCAATATTTGATGCGTCACTTTGAGGATTTTGAGACAACCGTAATAATGTCGTGGCTGTCCTGAATATGACTGAGGTAGCCAAGTCCAGCACAGTCTGTATCCCTGTGGCCTCCAGGCTCTTTAATTGCATTTCATCCAGACCTTTAAGGGTGCGGATGGATTTTATTTCTTTAATACTGATATGTTTATCCGATACTATATTATTTTTTTTAATCATTTTCCCTCCTCAGAATTATCAATGGCTCGTGCATAAAAATTTATATTTCAGATAATTCGACTATTTGATCCAGATGATTGTGCTTTGGGTACATTTTTCAAAGAACCGTTGACGACAAAAAAAATAAACTTGGTAAGATCTAAATGGTTATTGTGAAAACTGTTGATCATCACCTTTGTGAGGTTTTACAGGAAGAACCATGCCAATTTTGAACTACAGAGGCAGTGAGAAAATCTTATAAATTAGAATTCTACAATCAGGTACAAATGTAATGACAACATTTTATATAACCGGCACGGCCGGAGCGAGGTATGGCTCCGGCCTCAACGAATTTTGAAACGCCGTCATTGACAATGCTTTGGCAAGTGTTTCATATAAACCGGCATGGCCGGAGCATGATATCTGCTCTGGCCACAACGAACAATGAAACGCCTCTGTTTGCAATGCTTTGGCGAGTGTTTCATATAAAAAACAGTTAAAGAACCACGCTATCTTCATCTCAAATTGCGCCATCATGAAACTGTTCGATGCAATCAAATTTAAAAGTTTTAGACAATGGGATGTAAACAGTTACAAACCAAAAGCATAGTGTAAAGAGGTGTGCGCTGAGTGATGATTGTCTTTTTATTAAAAAATACCACAATGTGGTAGTTTGTCAATACATATTCGATAGCGGTGCGTTATCATGCATTACAAGAGACACCTCTTCCAATCCGAGGGAGATATCACCAATAGCAGGCCCTATGGGAACCAGTATAAGGTGCAACATCATAAATGACTCCCGTTTAATCAAAGAAATAAACACCGGTGAACATGATCAAACCTATAGGGTATGGTCATCATGAAAATTATCTTCTTGGTTCATGCTGTATTAATGAGGGGAAAATGGGGGCGGACCTCGCCATTAACGGAAACCGCATCATGGCGCTTTTAAACCTTAACCCGGGGCCGAAGGTGGGACAGATCATGGACGTTTTGTTTGACCAAGTCCTGGACACCCCCGACCTCAACACCCCGTCGGCCATGGAAACCCTTGTGCTGTCACCGGGTCCATGAAAAAAGCCAGGAGGCCACCAAAAGACAGACCAGGCTGACAGCGCCAAGGAACAGGAGATCCGGTGTCACCTGGGCAAGGGTGGCCCCGTCGTTCAGAATTTCTCGAAGGGCGGCAAGCATCCTTGTCAACGGCAGAAAACTGGCCACAGTCTGTATCCAGTGGGGGGCACCCTCCATGGAGAACCACACCTCGGACAAAAACATCATGGGCCAGGAAATGAAGTTTATGACTCCGTTGGCCACCTCTTCACTGGTGCCCCTTGCGGCCACTAAAAGCCCCATGGATGTCAGGGCAATACTGCCCATGACAAAGACAACGGCCGCATCCGCTACAGACCCCTGGGTGTGAAAGGCGAAGGCAAAATCGCACCCCGCCCAGACAATGGCAACGGTGAAAAGAAGGAGAAACACCCTGGAGAGCATCTGGGCCGTCAGATACTCAAGGGCAGTCACCGGGGTCGCCTTGAGGCGCTTGAGCACACCGTTTTTCCGATATCGGACAATGACAAACCCCACCCCGTAAAGGGCCGAAAACATCATGTTCATCCCGAGAATTCCGGGAAACAGCCAGTCAATATAGCGGATCTGGACCGTGGTTATCGCCTCTTTCCTGACAAGGGCGTCAACAGCTTCAGGCGCTATGGTGCTCTCCCTGAAAATTTTCTCCACCACATACCCCTTGGGAGAGGTGTCGCTGACCCAGTATTGCCAGGGCCGGGATGCGTTTTTGATGAGGATGTCGATCTTGTGGTGGCTCAGCCTGTCCATTCCCTGGTCAAAATCGTCAAAGCAGACCAGATCCAGGTACTTTGTCTGCTTGAACCGATGGGGCAGGTCAAGGCTTTCAACAGCCGTGTCCGGGACAACTGGAAATACGCCCACCTTGAACTGGGCACGGTTATCGTTGCCGAACACCACGACAAAGCCCGCCACAATGAGAAAGGGAAAGAGAAAGTTCCAGCCAAAGGCGGCCCTGTCCCTTAAGAACTCGTAGTTTCTCGAGACAAACACTGCCCACATTCGTTTCAGGTTCATAGCTATAGGAATGTTTCCACCGGTGTGTAGGCCATTCCAAAGGCATCGGCCACCGCCTTAAAGGTAATGTTGCCTTTGACAACATTGGCCCCGAGCTTGATCTCATCGCTCTCCTGCATTGCTCGTTTCCAGCCCTTGTTGGCGATGGCAAGGGCATAGGGAAGGGTTGCATTGGTCAGGGCAAGGGTAGAGGTCCTTGCAACGGCTCCTGGCATGTTGGCAACACAATAGTGGGTGACGCCGTCAATGACAAAGGTTGGATCCGCATGGGTGGTGGGTCTGGATGTTTCAAAACAACCGCCCTGGTCAATGGCGACATCCACAATGACCGAACCGTTTTTCATCTCCTTGAGCATATCCCGGGTCAGCAGTTTGGGCGCTTTTGCACCGGCAATCAGAACCGCACCGATGACAACATCGGCCCTGAGGACAAGATCCCTTAGAACAGCAGGGTTTGACATCACCGGGAAACAATTGGCAGGCATAATATCATCCAGATACCTCAAACGTTCAAGGTTGGTATCAAGGATATAAACCTTTGCACCCAGGCCGCAGGCCATTTTAGCGGCATTGAGGCCGACAATGCCACCGCCGAGAACAACTACCGTGGCAGGCTCGACACCGGTGACCCCACCCAGGAGAATCCCCATTCCGCCTTCGGGCATTTCCAGGTACTTTGCCGCTTCCTGGACCGACATGCGGCCGGCAACCTCGCTCATTGGAACGAGCAGGGGAAGGGATCCGTTTTTCTTTTCAATGGTCTCATAGGCAATGCAGACCGCCTTGCTCTTCACAAGTGCCTTTGTCTGGGGTTCATCAGCGGCAAGGTGGAGATAGGTAAACACGATCTGATCTTCCCGGATGATATCGTACTCGGAGGGTTGGGGCTCTTTGACATGCATGACCAGATCCGAGGCCTTATATATCTCGGCAGGGGTGTCAACCAGGGTTGCGCCGGCTTCTAAATATGCGGCATCAGGGTATCCGCTGCCAACACCCGCCTCTTTTTCCACCAGGACCGTGTGCCCGTTTTCAGCCATGGCAACAACCCCTGCAGGGGTCATGGCCACTCTTTTCTCAGCAACTTTGATCTCCCGTAAAATTCCAACAATCATTTGCAGATCTCCTGATTTAAGATTTAAATAACGCCATTCCAGGATAATGGAACAGACAGAAAAGATCAACCAATGGATCAATAAACGCCTGGGGTCTTGATCCAGATTCCATTGATTTTTCCATTTAGGGGCTCAGATGTAAATAATTCCACAAAGATGGTGCAGAATTTCAGCTCGTATTCAAGGCGTATCAAAGGGAGCATATTGAAATATGTGCCCTTTGATGCAACGCAGAAGACGAGCTGAAAGACAAGCAAGATTGAGGAATTATTAATTTCTGAGTCCCTTATGCCCTGAGGTGTCGTCCGGTGAGATTTAAAAACACAGTCTCAAGATTTCGAGGCTCACCGTCATCCTTGCAATGCTGGGCCATGAGGGTTTCAGGAGATCCCTGGGCAATTATGCGGCCCTGGTCCATGATGATAATGTCGTCGCACAGGGTTTGAGCCTCTTCCATGTAATGGGTTGTCAAAACGATGGATTTACCCTGGGCCTTCACCCCCCGGATGATTTTCCACATATGCTGGCGGGCCAGGGGATCAAGACCTGTGGAAGGTTCGTCAAGAAAAAGAAGATCCGGGTCATTTATCAGGGCAAGTCCAAGAAGAAGTCGCTGCTTCTGTCCACCGGATATCCGGTCGTTCATCTGTTTTCCAATGGCTTCAAGCATACACAGTCGTCTCACCTCTTCCATGGGAAGAGAATTTTTATAAAACCGGCCAAAGGTTCTGAGGGTATCGTCCACCGTTAGAAATGACAAAAGCTCTGTATGCTGAAACTGGATACCTATTTTTTCGCGAAAATTTCGATCCCTCTCTCGTCCCTTAAAGAGAATGGTGCCCCGGGTTGGCGTGATGATATCCTCGAGCATTTCCACAGTGGTGGTTTTACCGGCCCCGTTCTGCCCCAGGAGCCCGAAACAGATCCCCTCCTCAATGGAAAAAGAAATCCCGTCAACAGCCGTGATGTTCTTATAGCGTTTTACCAGCCCATTTATTTCAAGCAGCATTACAGATTTCCCTTCATGGGAATGTGGTCTTTGAACGTCTCAAACGCCTCCCGGGAAATGCCGCAAACCCCGATGGGTCGAGCCACGGCATCATGGCAGTCAGACCCGCCCGTAACAACCAGGTTGTATTTTTTTGCCCAGGTCCTGAGAATGTCCCGGTGTGCCGGAATATGGCCTGGATAATCGATTTCAATCCCCCCAAGCCCCGCAGCCAGGAATTCCGGCAAAAGCTGTTCCACAATCTCCAAGGGCGGCAGCACCTCCCTGTAATGGCCTTTACCTGGAAAGGATCCTGCAGCAGGGTGGGCAAGCACACTGAGCATGGGAAATTGTCTGACAAAACCGGTTACAGTGTCAAGGTCAATCCCCGAAGGAAGATAGGCCGGGCTGTGATTTCCGATGATTGCATTCACCTGTTCCGGGGATCGAATGCCGTGATTTTCACTCAAAGCCAGGGCAAAATGTCGCCTTGACGCATTTTTAGCAAAACGGGCAATCTCTTCGCATGTAAGGGCACGCTCGAGCATGGGAGTGCTGCCCTGGGGGCCGAAAAACCGATTGATCTCCCTGACCCGCTGGGCCACAAGCAACGGCCCCCGGCCGTTGGCAAGGGTGTCTGAAATAATTTGCTGGAAGGTTGAATCCGCCACCAGGTTTTTTGAAAAATAACACAGAAGATGCAGGGTCCCTGTAAAAAACGGACGCTTGAACCGGACCGAGATCTCCACCCCGGGAACGACCTCCAGCCCATGGCGGTCTCCTGCCACAATGGCCTCCCCGACGGCGTCAATGGTGTCGTGATCGGTCACTCCCAGGGCCGACAGACCCGCCTTTTTAGCTGCAGCAACAAGGTCCTGTGGCGAATAATCTCCGTCAGAAGCAGTGGTATGGTTGTGCAAATCTGCGTAAAATGGGCCTTTCATATTTGTCTCCTCTTTGGATGGGGTAAAAGTTTTAAATACGCTGAAAAGGATCTTTTTTCAACGTCCTTTTTCGTTGAAAAGAGTGGAAGCAGGTGGTAACAGTAACAGCGAGTATTTCAACATCTTTTAATTAAGGGAGATTTTCCATGGCACTTTACCTGATACAGCACGGAAAAAGCCGCTCCAAAGCGGAGGATTCAAAACAGCGGCTATCGGACTTGGGAAGGGCTGACACACGGCGAATCGCCCAGGTGGCCGAGGGTTACAGGGTCCCTGTATCGATCATCCGCCACAGCCGCAAGGAACGGGCCTTTGAAACAGCAAGAATCTTTGCCCAGTTTTTAACGCCGGAACGGGGAATCGAAGAGATTGACGGAATTGATCCCATGGACGATGTGGAAACCTTTGCAATCACCCTTGATACAAAGGAAAACAGCATGGTGGTCGGCCATCTGCCGTTCATGGAACGGCTTGTGGGCTATCTTGTGGCAGGAAACCCTGAAAAACGGATATTCAAATTCCAGAACTCGGGAATTGTCTGCCTGGATAAGGACGAAAACGGCTGGTTTATCTCCTGGACACTCATGCCGAACATTGGAAAGGACATTTAATTTTTCAACGCCTTGGGATCGGTATCCGAGTGGTATCAGATCTTCTGTTCCTGACCGGTAAAACAGGGAATACACAGATTCCTGCCGGCAAAGCGGCGTATCCGCGACTCCATGACCATCTCACCACAGGCCTCACACTGGATGCTCTCAAGTATCCTGGCCGGTTTCACGGGGGGCGTATTAATCTCCTGCACCCTGAACAGCTCATCAAGGTCGGCTGCCATGATCATTTCAATGGCATCCTTTCTTGCGGCTCCATCTGTTACATTGGGTCGATTGACCAGCACGGCCCGAAATCCCCTCTGGCTGCTCCTGTCAAAAAAGGTAAATGCGGCCTTGCCATAATCTTTGTGCACCAGATTTCCCTTGCCATAGGTGCATCCGGTGAGAAACTGAACGGCATCAAGGGCGCACATGTCCGTCTCGGCAACGCACACCGGAGATATACATTCACTGATGTCAAGCCGTTCCATGGCAAGCTCTGACACACGGATGCCTATGGCAAGCCCCGGACATGAGTGGCCGTGGAATTCAATGGTTTTGTCGATCTTAATTTTATCAATGGTGCATGCCATGGGGATTCTCCTTGTAAACAGAAAGATTTTAATGTTCACATGTTAATAAAAACAATTGAACATCATTAACACATTGCTGCTTCCGGATTGCATCAACAAGGAATCATCCGAAGCCTCATCTGCTGAATTTTGTATATCATGCTGACCTGTGATGGAAAACTCCAGATTATCCCTTAGATTGATCCGCAGTTTGATCTCCATATCCATCGAACTGAAAGCGCTGTGGGAGGAGGTGTTACTGGCCAACTCTTCACCTTTTGAATACTCCAACTGCATGTACAACGCCCATTGTTTATGAATCGGGGACAAAAGAGTATTGAGCCCGAATGACCATTCAGGAACATTCAAAAGCGTCTCGTTTTCTTTGGAATAATCAAAATAGGTAATGGATGGTTTGATGTTGAACCCATTACCAGGCCAAAAATCACCGGACAATTTAATCCCCATGCGTTCTGCGGTATCAGGCAGAGCCCCAGGGGTCTGGGAATTGGTGGTCAGCAGGTCAAATTTTTCATGTATGGCGCTCAAATGCATATCTAAACCATCGAACAAGGTATGGCCATAGTCAATTTCATAAAAGGGCAATAAAAGCACATTTACATCATGGCTTTCAAAGGCTGTGTCATCAACGGGGTTAAAATCATTTTCCAGTGCAAGGTTGTTGAAACGGAAATCATTCCCGGCAAGGATTTGGATCTCTCCGTTTTGATTGACAGGGATAGTCAGACTGCCTTCAAGCTGGTATTGATCAAAATCGGGTTGAAAAATATTCAAGGCCTTGTGACGCTTGGACCCCACAAAACGTTTTTTCCAGTAACGATCATCCAGGCTTGACATGGTTATTCCCAGACTGCTGGAGGCATGAATAAACTGACCGTCCGAGACGTACATGCCAACATGGCTGATCCTCTTTCTCTTGTTCGTGGCAAAAAAGATCAAATCACCCGGTTGTATCTCATGGGTACTGATTTTTTTAAACTTAGAAGAATCAAATTGAGCACCGGCGGTGTAGGGCAGGTTAATACCAAAGAACTTGCTATAAACCGTCCTGACAAAGCTTGAGCAATCCATGCCTTTTCTGGATGTCCCCCCCCGTAGATAGGGAATTCCAAGATATTTTTTAACTTTTTGTTCAAACTGGCGGGCAGTGAGATTAAGGGAGGACAATGACGAAGCAGTCCGACCTTCGAAATCGGTTGCCTGGGAGCCCTGCACGGTGATGACCATAAAAGAAAAGACACAGATGAAACATTTAAAAAATGCAGAAGGCAACATTTGTCTGTATAATTTAGGTGTTATGTCCTGTCTCACTGTTTGAGTTTAAAATTTATCGAAACCATTTATCAGGAAACAGTCCCGAAGATTGCAGGGATCATAAACATTTGGGAGGGAATTATCAATCCTTAATCTTCATTGCCTGCAAATTTATGGTTATAACCTAAGGCAATGGCGAATTTTTTGTTTTTGGCAACTTACCCAAAGCCATGGAATCATGGGGGCAAAAGACCTGTCCAGGCCAACAGCAAACTGAAACTGATTTCATTCAGCCTTTTTTCCACTATGTAAAAGCATCTGACAGGCACGGACATCACGAAAAAAGGCTTGCCCTTCGAACTTTAAAACCATTTCATCTCATTATTTTAGACAGTTAAAACCCCTGTTTTTTAATAAAGGTTTCGGTACACAATTTGCTGATAGATAGCTGAATATTCTATTTGAGAAATTAGACCCCAGGCTGAAAATGAAGGTTCGGCAAGTACTTAAACAGAATGGATGTCAGGTATAAGAAAATATACCCTAAAAAAACAGGAGTTGAATCTATGAAGAAACAGAACTTACTTGAAAAAACAAAAACACAGGATCCTCAAACGTTGAATGAAAGGGATGCAAAACAACTTTTAAAATCATATGGTGTACCCATGGTCATGGAAATGACAGCCAGTGATATTGAAACTGCCCTGGCAGCGGCCCAGAAGATGGGATATCCAGTGGTACTAAAAGGATATGGAACCACCCTCCAGCATAAAACCGAACGGGGACTGGTTCACTTGAACCTGTGCGATGCCGAAAGCGTTAGAATGGCGGCAACTTCGATCATGACCGAGGCAGGTTCGGAGCTTGAAGGACTGCTGATTCAGCCCTGCCTGACCGGACAAAGGGAATTTGTGGCAGGCATGTTTCGAGATCAACTGTTCGGACCGGTTGTCATGTTCGGACTGGGAGGAGTCTTTACAGAGGCGGTACATGATGTCTCCCTTCGTCTGGCCCCCCTCAGTCTGATTGATGCCGGGGAGATGCTCAACGAAATAAATGCCCAGGCCATGCTGGGAAGATTCAGGGGCGAGGCAGGGGTTGACCGGAATTCAATAAAAGATATCCTCATGGGATTATCCCGGCTGGCCATGGAAAAACCCGACATTGCAGAAATAGACATCAACCCACTGATTGCAGATGCCACAGGCAGAATTACCGCAGTGGATGCACTGGTCTGTTTCCGGGAAAAAGAAAAAAACACCGGGATAACATCACCCGTGGATTACCGCCGGATCAATCGATTCTTTTACCCCGAATCCATTGCCTTTGTCGGGGCCTCTTCAACCTTTGGCAAATGGGGTTATCTGCTTCCTTTGAGCACCTTGTCCTGGGATTACAAGGGAAAGGTTTATATGGTCAATCCCACTGGTGCCACCCTCTTTGACCAAACGGGCTATCCAAAAGTCACGGATATTCCAGGTCCGGTTGACCTGGCAGTCGTTACCATCCCTGCGGCCCGGGTGCTGGATTTAATTCCCCAGTTCAAGGCCAAGGGGATAAAAAACATGCTGCTCATCACCTCAGGTTTCAGGGAAATTGGAGAATCCGGGCTCGATCTGGAAAAAACCCTGATCAAGGAGGCTTCAGAGGCGGGCATTCTGGTCATCGGTCCCAATACCATGGGGCTTTGCAATCCCCACATCGGTTTAACCTGCCTGCCGTTCCCGGTAACACCCCGGGCTGGCTCCACAGCCCTGGTGTGCCAGTCTGGTAATATGGGACTCCAATTCCTGGCCTTTGCAGAACAGCAGTGTATTGGCATCCGTGGATTTTGCGGATCAGGCAATGAAGCCATGGTTACCATTCCCGACTATCTGGATGCATTTGAAATGGACCCCCTGACCCGAATTGTCATGCTATATATCGAAAGTATCAAAGACGGACGTCGTTTCTTTGATTCAGCCCTGAGGGTCAGTCGTAAAAAACCCATCGTTCTACTCAAGGGCGGACAGAGCGATGCAGGCAGAAAGGCCGCCACAAGCCACACCGGAGCCATTGCATCAGACTCACGTGTCTTTAATGCCGCATGCCGTCAGGCAGGAATTGTCCAAGTTTCAAAATCAAGAACCCTTCTGGATGTGGTGGCCGCTTTTGCCTCGCAACCAGTTCCCAAGGGAAACCGGGTCGCCATTTTGACCCTGGGCGGAGGATGGGGGGTTCTGACAGCAGATCTGTGCAGCAATTCAGGCCTGGAGGTCCCCTGCTTAACACCCGGCATCATCCAGACGATTGATGGGTTGCTGCCCGATTTCTGGAGCCGTGGAAACCCCGTCGATATTGTTGGCACCCTGGGCCTGGAAACCCCGACCCTGATACTGGAGGAGCTGCTCAAATGGGATGGATGCGACGCCGTGATCAACCTGGGTATTCTGGGAAAGAAATTTTTCATCAAGCGGGTGATCTCAGCCGCCAGCACCCGGGGGGCAATTTCCACCCAGGAACAAGACTTTTTACTGGAAACGGCGCTTAAATCGGAAGAAAAATATATTGCGGATCTGGTGGGGCTGATTGAACGATACCAAAAGCCGATCTTCGGTGTTACCCTCTACGATGAAGAAAAAGACCGCACCATATATCCGGTGGGTGATGGTATTTATAAAGGTCTCTTTTATCCCACCCCGGACCGGGCAGTAGTGGCATTGTCAAAAATGGTGGGATACGGCCAATTCTTAAAAAGTTAGCAGGTCGATTAAGGGATAGGCTCTGATACAGCAAACAAGATGAGGGGGTTTTTTTTCGTCAAAAGTTTGGATAAACCTGGATGCAAGCGTGGATTTTCATGGGGCCGCATTGGGCGAAGAAACACCCCCCAGGTCGGTTGGTGGGGGGTTGGGAGCTTACCATTGCCCATGATTTCATCAAATAAAAACGGCTTGAAGATATCCAGGACAGCGTTAAACAGCAGCTGGATGTTCAGTATTCCCGGATCTCCGGCTTGGTCAATGTTCGCCAATGGACGCTGCCGTCGCCTTCGGCAGAAGCGATCCGGTCCACTAGGACCACCCGTCGGTTGAATGAGAGCATGGTCTTTACCTTGTCTGCTCCCATCAATATCCGGGTTGCGGAATCCAGATCAACCCCGTCAACGGTTTGAACCCCGTCAACGTAGCCCTCTGAACACAGGGTCTGCACCGTTGATACGGTTCCCATGGCCCCGAAATGGTTCCATCCCCGGAATCGGCCATCATTGCCGGAAAGCCTCAGCCCTATGCCGGCCAGGGCACCCACCACACCGTCCCCGGTACCGCCATGTTCGGAAAGATGAACCCCTATATCCTTTGCAAGATCGTAGGCAAGACGCTTTGACAACACCTCTGTTTTTGCCCTTTTTCCAAAATCAATCAACTGCCCCCAGTCAAGGTCCCGGTCAAGGGGAACCACGCAGAATCCGGGATCGGAACCGGTTGCAGATCGCTCTTCAAGAAAGCCTGCTCCAAAATCGATCAATCCCTCCAGATCTGCGCTGAAATCGATGCAAAAGCACATGGAACTGTTATGGGAGGTGTAGGGGATATCCTCATGCACAAAGAGTTGATGCCTGGAAACTGCGGAACAGCTTCCCCATCGTTTGCACTCTATTTTTTCAGCCATGATCTGGGAGAGCTTTCCCGTTCCCATGCTCTCAAGATTATCTGTATCATCAACACAAACCAGTACCTTCACACACCTTCTCCCGCTTAAAATTTAAAAACCCGACAGTGCCACCACTGTTTTTCCGACAAACGGTTTTTATAAATCCTTCCGTACAATGTGTCAATCTTATCTGTAAATTAAAGAAGCACCCAATGGGAAACAACTAAAACCAACGGAATTTACTTCTGGTTTTTTCCATACATGGCCACAAATCGCTGAAGCTTTTCAGCCTGGGCCGCCATATAGTCTACCCAGATGGCAAGCACCTCCCGTCCCTCATGGGTAATGGTGTACATTCGCTTGGCAGCCCCAGCCTCAGTGGTATCCCATTCAGAGACCACAAGTCCGTCTTCCTCCAGCCGGCGAAGGTGGCGATAAATCATTCCCGGAGGGGCCTGCCCCTCGACAAACCCGTAAAGGTGAATCGTGTTTATCAACTCATACCCATAGCAGGGTTTTGAGAGAAGGCCCATGAGGATAGACGGCTGAATATATCGCTCCTGACGTCCGGACAGCGTACTCTTTTTTTCCTTGTCTTTCATAAATCCCTTCCTTGACATATATCCTACAAGGACATATAATATTTATTAGACATACTGCACCATAGTAGTATATCCCCCCAAAAACAGCAACCAAGGGAGGCAGGTCATGGCAAAAATTTTTGTCAGGGAACGACGTAAAGTAGAAGAAGGGGAAAAAAAGCCCAGATTCCGTGTGGTGGGCGTGAGCGGTGGAGATATCAAACTTTATGTAAAGCATATCCGCAGAAACGAACTTACACAGATTGCCGGCGACACGGGGGCGGATGTTGTTTATCTTCCCACCCATGACAGCGGCAAAAAAGACGGTTCTGGAAAATAAAAATCCCCCCGGCCCTTTTACAAGCCGGGGGGATCACAGGTGCGACTATTTGTAGATGATAGTGCCCACATGTTCACCCTTGAGGGCTGCACCGATGTATTCGGGGTGGTTGAGGGCATCAATGATCTGGAACTCTTTAAGACATTTAGCCCGCTTCATAAAGGTTAGAATCGGGCGTTCAATGATAAGATCGTCAAGGTCAAGTGCCAGGAGTTCATCAACCGAAATCCTGTCGTAGAACATCAGTTTTTCAAGATCCTCGGCCTTTTTGGGGTCCTTGCCGTACAATCCCTTTTCATCCTTGAGGTAGATCAGCGAGCGGGCACCGATGTTCTCGGCCAGCAAAAAGGCTCCACAGTCTGTCCGATGGGGAGGAATGGATCCGAACTCTGCCGGATGTTCAAAAAAACCATAGGGAGGAATGCCGTAGGTGATTGGCAGATATCCCTGCCGGCAGAACATGGTCAGCTGTTCCAGGTGATCACCGTGGCCGATCTTAACCCCGCCATGCTTTGCCAGAAGGGCGGCAAGCATCTCTGCATTCTGCCAGGAGACCTTGTCCCCAAGCTTGGAAAGAATACCGGTGGGCATACCAAGGTCCACACCGATATTGTAGACATGACGCGCCCGGGTTCCTCCCCCTGTCATGAGCAGAATCTTATACTCTTCCTTGAGCTTGATCAATTCATCAATGATGGGAAAAACGGCCTTGCCTCCCCGGTCCATGATGCTCTGCCCCCCGATCTTCAAGACATTGACATCCGGGTGCATGCGAAAATATTCGCTGGATTCGGTCTTCTTGAGGAATGTTTTACTGACCAGGGACTCTCCCATCATCGGGGTATCAATATGGAGTCTCCCTTTTTCATCTTCTTCTTTGATCAATTTACCCATGGTTCCCCCTTTGGTTGCGACATTGAAAAAACCTGATAACGCTGGCATGATGATTCAGATGGATCTTTGAAAGGTAACACCGTCCCTGGACGGAATCAAGGCAACGGCATGTTTTTATTTTTAATATCCACCCGTTTCAGGATGGGCCCATGTTCTTGAGGATTTCTTTTACCTGGTTGCCGTTGGCAAGTTTTCCAAAATGTTTCATCACGGTTCCCATGGCCTGCATGGGACTGTTGAACTGAGACAAATCCACCGTGTTCCGTATCCATTGTTCGATCTCTTCTGACGTTGCCATCTTTGGAAGATAACGGTTCAACAGCTCCAGGTAATCCGAGGTGGTCTCTTTTTTAATCTCGAGCATGGTCTTTTCCGATTTAACAAATTTACGGATGATGTCATGGAGGTCTTCATCGGTAATCTCTTCGGGCTTCTTGACCCGGGTGGTTTTTTTCCCGCTCTCCAGGGTAATGGAAACGGTAAGGGAGGGAAAGGCCCCCATGATGAGTCGCATGGTATCCCGTACTGCTATATCCTTTTTGACCATGGCATGCTTCATATCCTGACGGATCTTATCGTAAAGGGAAATCCCCATTGACGCGTCCCATCCGTATTCGGTGCTGGTATCTGACATTGACAACCTTGCTCCTTTTATCATCGTTTATTTACAACCATATATTATCCTGTCACCATAACACATTCAAGGACCCATCTCCACAGGGAAAATCCATCATAGAACGAGGTTTATACTGAACAACCCATGGATGTTGGAGAAGTCATTTCCATCTGTTTGCCGCCATGGACGGCGGATTTAAGACCTCCTGCTGATGAAATCCTAATTTTACTTTGTTGCAGGGGGTGTTGATGGTAAACTTAAAAAGGGTCTGAAATATGTGCCCTTTGATGCAACCCAGAATACGAGCTGAAAGACAGGCAAAATACAGGGATTATTTGTTTCTGATCCCCCTGACCTTGACCAGGGCCTGACGCAGCAATAAACAACAAAAAAGGAAACAGAGATGGAAAAGCATAACAGCGCACCCCAGCAACCGGGATCAACCGACAAAACAGTTCAGTCGCCAGCAAAAAAGCAGGGACTTATTACAAAATTTCTTACATGGATCGCCAGGGGGGCTGAAAAAGCACAGAAGGAAGGTTCACTCTGCGGCAAGTGAGGCAAATAAAAAACAGCCTGCCGGTCTGGCAGGCAACCATATCTGGTGGGCGTTGTGGTCCGGTATTAACTGTTTTTCATATTTGAGGGGCAAATTTCCTGCAGAGGGCATTTGCGGCATAGGGGCTTTCTGGCGTCACAGAACTCTCGCCCCAGATAAATCATCTGCAGACACAAATCGTTCCAGGACTTCTGGGGAATGATCGCCATGAGATCAGATTCAACTTTGGCGGGATTAAGCCCCTTACTCAGACCCAGCCGCCGCGAA
Source organism: Desulforapulum autotrophicum HRM2 (assembly GCF_000020365.1). NCBI lineage: Bacteria > Pseudomonadati > Thermodesulfobacteriota > Desulfobacteria > Desulfobacterales > Desulfobacteraceae > Desulforapulum > Desulforapulum autotrophicum. The sequence continues at coordinate 5,202,019 of NC_012108.1, forward strand.
ACGCGATAAACGTGGGTATCCACCACAATGGTGTCCATGCCAAAGGCAACAGACCGTACAAGGTTGGCGGTTTTCCGTCCCACACCGGGCAAACCGGTCAATGCGGTCATGGATGTTGGGACAATGCCGCCATGGACCGTCATGATCGATTGGGCACAGGCCTTGATATTTTTAGCCTTGTTGTTGTAGAACCCGGTGGAAAAAACAATGGGTTTAATTTCATCCAGACTTGCCCCGGCCAGTTTATCAGGGGTTGGGAAACGGTCAAACAGCACAGGCGTCACCCGGTTGACCTGAACATCCGTACACTGGGCAGACAGAATCGTGGCAACCAGCAGTTGAAACGGTGTCTTGTGTGCCAACTGGGTCTTTACCGTTGGATACTGCCTTTTTAATATCCGGAGTATGGTATTGATATATGCAGTCGATATTTCCATGGGAGCATATATACATCACTGTAAAAAAAACCACAATTGTGATCGAAACCAGTTGGAACCCTATTTAAAATTACAGAACATTGCAACATTACTTTATCGTGCCTATCATATTAAATGTATCAATTGGCTGTACCAACCATGAACAGATAACCCGGAGGTGTTCAAATGGTCAAAAAGATCTCTCCCATTGAAGCCAAATCAAGGGTGGATGCAGGAAAAGCCTTGCTGGTATGTATTTATGCCGATGCAAAATTCAATGCCACAGCCCATCTGGACGGTGCCATTCCCATGAGCGAATTTGAATTGAAAAAGCCCTCCCTTTCCAAAGCCCAGGAAATCATTTTCTACTGAGGGTGAGTCAATGATTCATCTGCGGCAAGGCTTGCCGCAAAATATGCCGAAAACGGCTACACCAACGTCAAGGTTCTGGAAAATGGCATTAAGGGCTGGAAACAAGCAGGTCTTTCCGTTCTTTGATTTCTCAAAAAACAGGATGAATAAGGCGGCGTTGCCAGACTGTCATAGCCGCACATTCCCAGGCGGGGTGAATTGACACCTAAAATTTGCAAACGGTCGTTGGCTGAATATGCAGTAGTCTCTTTCACACATGCACTCCCGGCATAGCTTTCACAGCGATATGCTTCCAGAGGCTGATTCCTTGCGATCAGCGCAATGGGGTGGGTGTTGTCAATTTCCCTTTTCGGGTTGCCACGCATTTCTTTAACCAGCCAATCCCGAAAGTTGAGTAAATAGCCCTAGATTAAAGGCAAAAATCAACCGTCATATCCCCTGCCCCCAGGTTCACCGTGGCAGCCGCTTCTGGCATGCGGCTGATCACCCGGCCCCTGCGGACAACAAAAAGTCTTGCCGGGCGAAGGCGGATGGCCTCCTGTTTAGACCTGGCCTGGAGGATGACCATGTCTGCATTGCAGCCCGGTTTAAGCCCGTAATTCTCAAGATTCAACGTCTTAGCACCATTTTCAGTGACCCCGTCAAACAGGGCCGCCTGCTGGTCAACCCCTGTCATATGAAGGGCATGGGCACCCATGTGGACCACCTCCAGCATGTCGTGGGTGCCCATGGGATACCAGGGATCCATGACATCATCATGGCCGAGACTTACGTTTATGCCAGCATCAAGGAGTTCGGGAACCCGCATGAGTCCCCTTCTTTTGGGGTAGGTGTCATGGCGGCCCTGGAGATTCATGTTCACCAGGGGATTACAGATGCAGTTCAGCCGTGCCTCTGCCATCAGGGGTACAAGCTTTGACACATAGTAGTTGTCCATGGAGTGCATGCTGGTGAGGTGGGAGCCTGCCACCCTGCCCTGGAGCCCGAGGCGCTGGGTCTCAAAGCTGAGGCTTTCAATGTGGCGGGAAAGGGGATCATCTGATTCATCACAGTGCATGTCAACCATGCATCCGCGTTGTGCGGCAAGCTCGCACAACAGACGAACCGATTCTCTGCCCTCTGCCATGGTTCTTTCAAAATGGGGAATGCCGCCGACAACATCCACCCCCCGATCAAGAGCCCGGGTCAAAAGGGCCATGCCGTTTTTGGACCGAAGAACCCCATCCTGGGGAAAGGCAACCAGCTGAATATCCATGAAGGCCTTCATCTCCCGGCGCAGTTCAAGCAGGGCATCCACGGCCATGAGGGTGGGATCTGTGGTGTCCACATGGCTCCTGACAACAAGGTTGCCCTTTGCAATGGACCACATCAGTAGTTTTTTGGCCCTGGCCTTGACCGCTTCAAAGGTAAGCTCCGGCTTTAACTCCCCCCAGATCTTGATTCCTTCAAGCAGGGTTCCTGTCCGGTTCAACCGTGGCATGCCCATGGAAAGGGTAGCATCCAGGTGAATATGGCTCTCCACAAAGGGAGGGGTGACCAGATATCCACCGGCATCAATTGTATTCAGAAATTTTGATTGGATGACAGGGGCAATCTCAACTATTTTGCCGTCCCTGCAGCCGATTTGAACGGGTGTTTTACCTCCGTGGAGGTGTGCGTTTACCACCAGAAGATCAAGCATGATTATCGTTCTCCTTTTCGAAATGGGATGAGCAGGGCTTTGGGATAGGCTGCCTTTCTGGACATGATGATCAGGGCAACAATGGAACAGACATAGGGCAGCATCAGATAAAACTGGTAGGGGATGGCCATGCCGGCCTGTTGCTGAACCCGCATCTGGACGGCATCAAAGGCGGCAAAAAGAAGGCAGCCGGCAAGGGCCTTGTAGGGTTTCCAAGAGGAAAACACCACAAGGGCAATGCAGATCCAGCCCCGGCCGTTGACCATGCCGATATAATAGGCATCAAAAGCAGACAGTGTCAGAAAGGCACCGCCAACGGCCATCATTGCACTGCCTGCACATACGGCAAGGGTCCGGAGCAAAAAGACGTCCAGACCCTGGGCTTCAACGGCCAGGGGATTTTCACCGACCATGCGAAGGGCAAGACCCAGGGGGGTCTTGAACAGAACAAAAGCCACCAGGACCACTGCGGCAAGGGCAACAAAGGTCAGGGCACTCTGGCTGAAGAGCACCTCTCCCAGGAAAGGAATATCCCTGAGCAAGGGGATATCCAGGGAGTGAAAGGGTATGATTTTAGGCGGCGTTGTTGCCTTGGGCAGCAGCATTCTGAATACAAAGGCACTCAGGCTTGAGCCGAGCATGGTGATGCCAAGCCCTGTCACATGCTGGGAAAGTCCCAGGTAAACCGTAAAAAGAGAGTGAACAAGGCCGAATATAACGCCGATAACTGCGGCAAAAACAACCCCTCCCCAGAGGGATCCCCCCTGGTAGACCCACATCCAGCCGCCCATGCAGCCTGCAGCCATGATGCCCTCAATACCGAGGTTTAAAACCCCTGCCCGTTCACAGACAAGTTCACCCAGGGTGCCAAAAACAAGCGGAGTAGCCATGCGGATGGTGGCCATCCAGAACCCTGTTTCAACAAGAAAACCAATGATATCCATACGGCCTACCCCCTTCGTATCCTGTAGGTTGTCAAAAAAAGGGCAACAAGCACGGACAAAAGCGACACGGCAGTGGTTACATCAGCAATATAGTTTGAAATGTTGATGGCCCGGCTCATGGAATCAGCACCGATATAAATCATTGCAACAAAGAGGGCGCCTGCAATCACCCCCAAAGGATTCAGCGCACCGAGCATGGCAACCACAATGCCCGTATAGCCGAACCCCGGAGAAAGATCCGTGGTCAAATACCCCTTGACCCCGCAGAGTTCACTGACCCCTGCCATTGCGGCAAGTCCCCCGCTGATAAGGGCCGTGCGGACAATCGTGGCACCCACGGGCATGCCGGCAAAGGTGCTGGCCGTGATGCTTGACCCAACGGCCCTTATTTCAAACCCCCAGGTGGTGTACGCCATGAACCACCAGACAAACACGGCAGACACAACAGCGATTATGAAACCAAGGTGAAACCGCGTCTTTGCCATGAGGACCGGCAGCATTGCCGTATCAACCACAGGCGCTGATTGGGGCCACCCCATGGCCATGGGGTCCTTCCAGGGGCCGAAAACAAGCCAGTTTACAAACAAAAGCACAACAAAATTGAGCAAAAGGGTGGTGACCACCTCGTCCACATTGAGCCTTGTTTTAAGAAAGGTGGGCACCAGAAGAAAAAGCCCGCCGGCAAGGGCACCGGCCGTAAAGAGCCAGGGGATCATCACAATGGCGGGAAGGGTTTCGCCCCGGGTTCCCAGAAAAACAGCCATGCATGCGCCAACGTAGAACTGGCCTTCCCCCCCGATATTCCACAGCTTTGCCCTGAAGGCCACAGCGGCTGCCAGCCCGGTAAAGATCAGTGGGGTGGCCCGGGTGAGGGTTTCACTCACGGCAAACCTGGACCCCAGGGCGCCCTTGAACATGAGCATCCAGCCTTCAACTGGGGACGCACCTCCCCAGAGGATAAGAACAGAGCAGACGGCCATGGCAAATCCCACGGCGATAAAAAGGGCTGCAATCAATCTCAAAAAAGACCTGTTTTCTCGAATTTCAAGCCGCATGATTTTTATTGCCTCCATTGGATTGGCCTTTGGGACCAAAGCTCCGCCCAGATCCCAGGTCGGTCCCCTGCCCGGACATCATCAATCCTATCCTTGCCCTGTCCAGGGTATCAACATCCTCGGCAGCGGAGAGTTGTCCATGGTACATGACCTGGATCCGGTCGGAGACCTGGAAAAGCTCATCCAGATCTTCGGAGATTATGATCACACCTGCACCCTGTTTTGCCGCCTGGATCAGCTGGGTGTGGACATGGGCCGCAGCCCCCACATCCAGTCCCCAGGTGGGCTGGTTGGCAAGAATGATTCCAGGAGCTCCGGAAAGTTCCCTTGCAAGTATTAATTTCTGCATATTGCCGCCGGACAGCTGTCTAACCGGACTGTTAATTCCAGGACATCGCACATCAAACTGCCGTACAAGCTTTTCTGCCTGCCTGGCCATGGCGTTGAACCGTAGAAACCCCTTTCTTGAAGATTCGGGATCACCATAGTTTTTGCTGGCAAGGTTCTCCATGATGGACATGTCACCGATAAGGCCGGTTCCATTTCGATCATCGGGAATCCGCCCCACCCCCCGTTCAATCATGATCCTGGGGCTTATTTTTTTTAATTCCCCTGAACCCAGAAAAATCCGGCCACGGCAAGGGGTGATAAGCCCGGATATCATATCGGCAAGCTCGGACTGGCCATTGCCTGAAACACCTGCAATACCAATGATTTCATTGGATCTGAGCCTTAGATCAAGCCTTTTTACAGCATTTTTTCCGTCCCTGGCCCCAATAAAAATATCTTTTAAGCAGAGCACCTCTCGTCCGGGCGAACGTTTTTTTCTAACAACCCTTGGAATATCAGCCCCAACCATGGCCCTTGCAAGGGCCTCCGGGTCAGTTTGTTCGGTTCGGGACTCAAAAACCACCCGGCCCTGGCGAAGGACAATACACCGATGGCTTGCGGCCATGACTTCACGCATTTTATGGGTGATAAAGACAACGCTTAACCCTTCACGGACCAACTGTTTCAAGGTCTTGAAAAGGGCATCCGACTCCGGGGGAGTCAGCACGGCGGTGGGTTCATCAAGGATCAAAATCCTGGCATCCCGGTACAAGACCTTCAGAATCTCCACCCGCTGCTGTTCTCCCACGGAAAGATCCCGGACCAGGGCATTGGGATCCACGGTAAGCCCGAACCGTGCCATAAGGGCGGTCAATTTTCCTGCCGCCCGTCCAGCCTTGTTTCCAACCCCAAAAAGGGAAGCCGTGCCCACCATGATATTCTCGAGAACAGTCATATTTCCGGCAAGGGTAAAATGCTGATGCACCATACCGACCCCGGCGTCCAGGGCTGCCCGTGGAGAGCCCTGGGCAAGTTTTTTTCCGAACACCTCAATCGAGCCCTGATCGGCAACATAATGACCAAACAGGATGGACATGAGTGTGGTTTTTCCCGCACCGTTTTCACCCAGAAGGGCGACAATTTCCCCCTGTTTAAGGGAAAAAGAGACATCCTCATTGGCGGCAACAGATCCAAAATGCTTGGTAATCCCGGACAGCTTGAGTATGGTGTCATTCATAATTACACGACAATGGGGACCTTTTTAGAATCGGTCCCCAAGGCCTAGAAGGTTGATTTGGGTTCTGTGTCATTGATTTCAACAATCAGGTCGCCTGCTTTTATCGCCTTTTCAGTTTCAGCAATCTTGGATTTGATGGGGGCCGAAATTTTTTCTTCAAATTCATAAAATCCTGAAAGAGCTGCACCACCCTTGGCCATCATGGTCCACGCCCTGTAGTCCTCTGCCTTGAACTTACCCTCTTTAACAAGGGAGATCGCCCGGTTCACAGCCGGGTCCATATGCCAGAGGGCAGAGGCCACGACCACACCTTCACCGTTTTCTTCCTTGTTCATATCATTCACATTGCCAAAGGCAAGAATGCCCTTTTCCCGGGCCGCGTCCACTACACCTGCACGCTCGGCATAGAGGATATCAACACCCGATTCAACCTGGGCATAGGCAAACTCCTTTGCCTTGGGTGGATCATACCAGGAACCGATGAATGACACCTTGAACTCAACCCCGGGGTTTACGGATTTTGCACCGGCCATGAATGCATTGAACAGCCGGTTTACCTCACCAATGGGATATCCCCCTACCATGCCGATTTTGTTGGTCTGGGTCATGGTTCCGGCAAGCATGCCCATCAGATAACAGGGCTCATGGATATAATTGTCAAAAACAGACAGGTTAGGATTTTCCGGCCCAAAGGTGTCACCCATGAGATAGGCCACCCCAGGATAGTCACGGGCCACCTTTCTTACATCACGGGATATGCCAAAGGCTTCCCCCACAACAAGGTCGACCCCCTTTTCAGCGTATTCCCGAAGCACACGGATATAATCGGTGTTGGATACCTTTTCTGAGTACACATAGTCAATTTTTCCCTGATCAGACGCCTTCTGGAGTGCCTTGTGAAGGCAGGCGTCCCATTTCTGCTGGATGGGCTGGGTGTAAATACCAGCCACTTTGATTTTTGGTGAGGCTGCAGCACTGCCGGCAAAAAGAGCCATGCAAAAGAACAGGGTACTGGCAATAACGGATAAACGCATCATAAAAAATCCTTCTCAATAAACAGGGTTAATAAAAAAGGGGGAGGGCCCTTGGTTGTCTGCTTCATCGGGATCCACAGAAGCAATAAACATACCCTTTAAAGTCACCATTTCAGAGGGGAGGGTGAAAGCTACCTTTTTTTCCATTTTTTTTAATACCCGGAGATTTCGACCCAAACCACACTGACTTTTTTGTGATTTCAGCGGGGTTAAAATTACATATTTGTACCATAGCCTGTTCTTGAAACCGCAGAAACAAGGATTCCCGACCATGCCCGGAATCAGTCAGGCAACATTGTTTTTGTTGAACAGCCCGCAGTGGGGCTTGAAAAAAAATCCTTGGGCGATTGGGGGAAAGGAAGAAGAAAAACTGCCAACCAGAAATGATATTAATCACAATGAATGATTTTGACCCTTCCCACAAGTCCGTTTTCCAGGCGGACCTTGATCCCATGGGGATGGCGAGGCGATTTAGTCAGCAAATCCCGGACAATGCCCTGGGTAAGCTTATTGGTTCTCTGGTCCTGCTTCAATACAATGGAAACGCTCTGACCGGCCTTGATATCAGCCCTTCTGGTTCCGTCACTCATTTTTAATTTTCCTCCAGTCCGGATTCCTGCAAGACCGACCAGACGACCTCACACTCCCCGGTTCCAGCAGCAACATAGGCCGTACCGTCTGTAATGGTGACGGAAAGATCCATGGTCCGTTTGGCCAGCGCAGCCAGTGCCTGCACGCTTTGCCAGTGAAATTGAAACACGGATACCCCACCAAGCCCGTTAAATTTCTCCCGTGCCTGGGACCACCATGCATCTGATTTTGAATTAAAACTGTACACCTTAACCACAGGCGACACCCGTGATGCTTTTTTTATTCTGTCGACCAGGGGCTCTCCCACATCGATCCACAATGAGATGCGATCATCCAGGGTGCGGGCCCAGATATCGGGTTCTTCCACGGCAGCAAGGCCCTTGGTAAACAAAAGCGTTTCCCGGGCATTCATACAAAAAGCCAGAACCCTTGCCATCATTCGCTCAAGGGTCTCAGAAGGGTGCCGGGCAATCGTCAAGCCAAGGCTATCATAATGATCCCGGTCAATATCAGCCAGGGTAATTCTTAATTTATAAATAGTCGGTTTTAATGCCACGGATCCCTCGATAAGAGTTAACACATCAGTTGAAATTTAAGGGGTATCCTATAGCAATCCCGTTGAAAACAAAAGGGCGTTTTTCAGGACAACAAGCTTTCTCTGACCTGAATCTGAAACAGGTGACCCCGTGTTTTTAAAAAAATCCAGGGATTAAATACGCTGATTGCGTGGGAATTTGATTAGGAAAGGATTTGGGACAAATGATTGCCAGTGACTTATGGAGAAGGCCTTTCAGTACCAAATTTCAACCTGAATGCCACCGGTTAAAACACCCTGGAAAAAAGATGGGTGCGGGAAAAAAGCCCTGAATGCCACGACCGGCATGCAGGGCCCTGTCTATTTTTACCCTTTGACGGCCACGAGGGAGACGCCAAGATCCTTTTCAACTGCCTGGATCTTTTTCAGCACCTCTGCATCCACGGGTGCAATGGTTGTGTCGTGGCATGAAAAGGCCAGAAGCGTTACGCCCAGCTCTTTTTCTATTGCCTTGATCTTGTCGAGATCGACATTTTTAACGTTGCTCAAAGAACAGATCATGGTGATTCCTCCCTAGGTTTGGGTTTTCTCCTTGAGTCGAAGGACTCCGATTCTTCTATTATAGGGAATAGATTATGATGGGACAATGGGGGAAGAATAACTGTATAATAACGGGTAAAAACAGTCAATCTGTCAGGGAGAGCAGAAATGTTCTCAGGTTGGTTTCTGTGTTTGTCAGTCCCAGTTTTTTCCTCAAATTTCGACGATGGAAATTGATGGTAAAGGCGGACAGGTTCAAAAGTCCTGCGATCTCCTTGGTGGTTTTGCCTTCCCTGATCAGGGCGGCTATCTGGAGTTCCTGGGGGGTGAGAGTCGTCCCAAGACTTGTGAGATGCTGCAAAAAAGGAGATGCGATTTCCTGGAGCCCTTTTTCAATGAGAACCAGGAGCCCGGCGGTTTCAGCTGTTTGGGAAATCGATTTCAGCCGTTGAATATTGGGCAGAACCTTCACCCTATGATTCTGGAGAACCGTCTGCTCCAACTGCTTTCGATCCTTGTCCCGCTGTCTGAGGATGGCACCCAGGGCAGCATTGGCCTCCTCCAGGCGTTTCGACTTTTGTTCAAGTTCTCTTTCCCGATGCGTGAGCTTTTCCTGGGCAAGTTTCAGGGCCGTGATATTCTCATGACTGATCACCACTTTTACGGGAACGGAATCCGCCGCTTTTGTGACCCTCATGTAAAACCACCGCTTCTCTCCGGGGGAATGACTGTTAAGATGCGAATACTCTAACGCCTACCCCCAAAATCGTTCGCAAAATACTATAACGCTATGATTAGGGCAGCCCGCCGCGAATACCCCGCCAAATAGAAAATAAATCATACCCCGCTTACCCCGCCGCTTTTACGACAAAATCAATTTTTAGGGCTATATTTTCATCCAGATTTAAATTTGGAGAAAATATAATGGCAAAAAGTTCAAGTGGAAAACGCCCCTGCTGTATTTGCCGCAAATGGTTTAAGCCGGATGTCCGCCAAAAAGGACGACAGACAACATGTGGAAGGTCTGCCTGCAAAACTGAACAGCACCGAAGAAACTGTCAAAAATGGAACAAAAAAAACGGTGAATATTTTAAAAATAACTATCTGGGTAAAAAATTAGAAAAGATTGAGGAAGAATCTTCTAAGGAATTTAAATCCAGCATACCTCCCCATGGACACCCCCCGCCCAACTGCCTGGCAAAGCCCGTATTGCCATATGAAATTTTAGAAAACGAGTATGGAACAAGAAATATGATCGTCATCCAATATGTAGCTTGGCAGATTCTGAATCAGTCATACGATTCAAAAACTGCGTTCAGATAGGGGGGGGGTGTTTATGGATAAAAACCTCGACTAATCGAATCGGAGTTTCAAGACGCATCATAGACTTAACCAACTGTAATTCATTGATATCCCAACAAAGTAATCGACTTAGGGTTTTAAGACGCATCATTAACCTAAACCTCTGTAAATAAAGGAGATACGAACAGACTAATACATAAGGGTGTTTAAGACACAACAGACAAGGATGGGGCTATTATAGTAGTTTAAAAATAGGATTTTTACACCTTGCCTTGAGCTTAAGGCAAAGTGCCTTGATAACCCCGACAAATGTGAGGACTCATGCCAAAAAAATTTTCATCCCAAGAGTTGTTTGAATTAAGAAATTTTATCCCTGTGGAGATGTTGATAAGGGAGCAACTGGAAATGCCGTCAAAAATCAGTGAAGGCTTTTTCCGTTTTCTATGCCCGATCTGTAATGAATTCCAGACAGCCATAAACCCAGCCACCAACCTGGCCCGGTGCTTTCGATGTGAAAGAAACTTCAACACCATTGATCTTGTGATGACAGTTCAAAGAATCGGTTTTAAAGAGAGCGTTCTGTTCTTAAAACGCCTGATGGGCAAAGTTCCGGATCAGAACAAAGATGCCAGACAGGGGTTGCAAAATCTTGTCGGAGGCATCGGCCAGACCATGCCGGGAGGATTAGGATAATGGAACAGGATCGGTTGACCCGTCTGGAGAATCTTATTGCCCGTAATCAGGGTCGTTTCCATGAAATAGGCAAAGCTCTGAAAGAGATAAAAGATACCCGGCTGTATAAACTCAATCTTTTCAGTAGCTTTGAAACTTATGCCAGAGTACGCTGGGATATGGGCAGAGCCCAAGCCTATCGCCTGATAGAATCCTATAAGGTTATCAGCAATTTGTCTCCAATTGGAGACATTCTCCCCAGCAATGAATCCCAGGTGCGCCCCCTGGCCCCATTGGGTCCCATCGAACAGCGTAAAATATGGAAGGCGTTTTTAAAAACCGCCATGGAGATAACCGCACCAAACATCAAACAGTTCATTGATTCCGCAAAAAAAAACGACACCGGCAGTAAAGACGAACCTGTGGATTTAACCGATCAGGTCAGCAAAGCCTATATGGATGCTGTTCAGGTAATGCTTGACCAGGTTCAACTGGCCCAACAGGATCACTGGCAAAAGACATCACGCCAGGCTGGGCTGCTGTGGAACCGGGTCATTCGGGAAAGAATCTTGTCAAAGGAGAACGACAATGGACACGGATAACCTGAAGGTCATACCTAATCTGACGCTTGATGACCGTTTCAATCTTCTGCTCCATAAAAAGATCATGAACAAAAAAGGCTCAGCCAAACGAGCAAGTAAAAAATATTACAAAGATCAATATCAAAAAACCGGCATTATTCCGGGGCCACTCCTACTTGTGGAAAAGAAAGTCATGGAAGGCCGCAAATGCAGTGGACGTCCCCGCTCTTTCTCCGAACAGGTCCGCAGACGTTTTATAGAAATGGTAAAAGAGTCGTGTGATCCATCAAGCCAACAGTTCATCTTTATTACCCATAAGGCAAGAACCATTAAAAATTATCACCACTGGCTTGAAAAAGAGTTCAAAAAAAAAATCTCCATCCATGCCCTCAGGCACTGTGTCTACCGTGAAAACCTCAAATCATATTTAAACAAACCAGATTTCGAGGACGATGTCCCGGTCCAAAACAGTTTTAAACCAGAGCCGGTGTTTGACCTGATTCAGATGGATGGCTGTGTTTTTAGATATTTTAAGATCAGAAACGACAAGGGTCATTGGCAAAAGCCCCAAGTCATAGAATTTTATGATACGGGCTCTCGTTATATGTTTATCCTGGATGCGTATTTTTCCGAAAGCAGTTGGAACTCCGTGAACCTGTTCACCAAATTTTTACTGGCCAGGCCATTTCCCCAAAAGAAGATTCGTATCCGGCCCGATAATGCCAAGGGTTTTTTGAATCTTAAGCGCCCCATCAACGACTTGAATTTGAAACATTCCACCCCGAACGGGTTTTATATGGAACCTGATTTCTCAAGGATACATGCTCCCAAGGATAAGGCCCACCTGGAATCATCCCACCGCAGCCTTCATAATTTTGAAATCCGAATCATCAAAGCGTTTGAAAAAAGGATCGTAAAGACAGAGCCCGGGTATATCTTCAAAAAAGGAAAACAAGAAAAAATCACCGTTACCCTCCTTGACATAAATTTGGATGAGTTAAAAACAAGCTCACTTATGGAGGAATATCGCCATGAACACAACTGCACACGCCACTATTTCTCTGAAAAAGGAAAAGTCAATGCCTGGGTGCCGGATAAAAAGCTTACAGACTTTTTTGAAACATTTACCAGCACACTGACCTTTTGTCCTGATCAGGTTAAGGAGCACATGAAATATGGATTTAGGAAAACAAAAGCCACGGTATCAAAGCAGAAGACCATCAGATTTGAAAATCAGGATTACTATGTGACCATGGGTGCAGACAAGTTCAGCTCCCATAAAAGTACACCCGTTCAGATATCCAGATACAATGACAAGCTTTTCCTTTTTGAGCCCAGGGAGGATGGTATTTTTTGGGGAGAAGCCCTTGCCCGGAAGCCCTTTGAAAAGCCGTTAAAAGTATTGACCATATTGCCGGAAAAAAATGAACTGGACCAGATCATCGACTTTTTGGAGCACAACAGCATGGTCGTCGATCGACCCCTCCTGATCAAAAATTATGAAAAAGGTCTTTCCATGCCCATGGCAAAGCAAATCCTTCAGCATAACCAGAAAAGATACACCACCTATATAAAAAAGATGCAGCAACCCACGAATATAAAAGGGGCAGTGCTGTTCAATGCTTTTATTCTCGATTGTGAAAGCCATTATCGAAGAATCCATGTGGCACCGTATGCGTTTTCTGGAGAAATATGACATGAAACGAAAAGAAGATTTTATAAATGACAAACGCCGCATTTCTTATCTGGGGGCCACATATAACCGAATCTATCGTAGGCAGAGCGTCTTGATCGAGGGTGATTATGGCGTGGGTAAAACCCGTTTCTTGAAATTGCTGCAACCGAAAAAACTTCATGCCGTCTGGGTGGAGTCACTGTTCAACATACATGAAACCCTGGCATCGATTTTAAAGAAGCTAAATTACGACACAATCGCCACCTACCGGCGAACCCCTCAATATTTGGAAATGATATGCAGTCTGTCCAACTGCTTTATTTTAATCGACGAGGCAAACGATCTTGATCCCCGGGTCTGGCCCTACCTCAAAAGGGTTATCGATGCCGGTGTTCCCATTGTATTTGCAGGATTACCAAAGGTGAGGACCTTTTTAACCCGCGAGCATCCAGACATCCTCAGCCGCTTGAAAACGCTTATTCTATACCCGATTGTGGTAGAAGATTTCATTGTCGAGTACAAGGATATTGAACAGGAGGCCATTGAACAGATTTATATGACGACCAAAGGCGATATGAGAAAATTCAGAGAAATTTGTACAGACTGCAGGGACAGAGCAAAGGAGTTGAAATACACCTTTGTTGACATCAATCTTGCCTTGGAATTTCTCTCTGATCTTCCTCCTCAATAACGAACATAAGGCACATGGAAAAATTTCACCAAGAAATAATGTGAGGCCAGAAAGGACTGATTTTGCTGTTCTAAAACTTTAGATCGTCCAGATTAGATACCTCGGACAAGATAATTAAATCAGGATAGACCATTACGCTTTTTTAGCGAATGGTCTATTTTTGTTTACAACTTCTCAAACTTCATTGACTGATTTTTGAAATACACATTCCGTGCAACACTGCTATAAAATAGCATTAACCTACTGTAAAAAATGATGTTTATTTGAAGCGTTAGAGTATTTTGCGAAAACACGATTAGGGCCAATGCTATGCAAGTAGCTGATTATAAATGTTATTGAGGCCTTTTTTATAAAAACAGGGCAGATAAAAAGCGTTAGAGTATTTGCATCTTATCAAATGACAGGGATAATCAATGGAAAATTCGTGGATCTCGCCGTTGATCACCTGCCGGATGCCCCGGGCCACCACAGCTGCATTTTTTGCCGAATTCCCCCGGGCACTTTCGCAGATGTCCAGGTAGTTGATGTCCGGGGAACTCGGCCGGAGCTTGATCTGGTTTGACCGGGCAAATTCGTTCCAGGCCTGGTTGGTCTCGAGGATCCTGCCGTTTTCATCAATGATGGCGATATGGGCCGACAGGGAGTTGAGAATCGTCCTGGCATAGGCCTGGGTCTGCTTGATGATCTCTTTGGCTTTTTGGGAATCCATGGTTTTGCCGCCTCCATGCCGGGGGAACTTGTTCATTATTCGCAAATAGTTTTCACCATGTCAGCCCGAAGCTCCAGCAGTGCAGAATCTGGCGTGAATGATTTTCACCCGCCCCACAAAAGCGTTTTCCAGGCGAACCTTGGCCTTAAGTATTAATAGTGGGGCGGCTTTTCATTTGCCGGCGCATCGCTTCCCGGGATGAAATCCGAGAGGTCTTTCACCCGACTCACCAAAAGGTCACAGATTCCCCTGAGCCTGTCTATTTCCCGCTGTTGTTCGTAAATCACATCATTCAGGTCTTTAATACTTTTTTCCTGAAATGCAATTTTAATTTCAATGTCCACCAGACGTTGTTCACTCATTTTTAATCTTTCTCCAGCCCATTCCCATGGCTCAAGGAAGGACAGTTATGATTCGTGTATAGTACGATCCCGATTTATATCGTTTGCTTTATGGGCTTGCAAGGTAAATATAGCGCTTCAATCTTCTGGAATGGTTTGCCACAGTATGGAAAAAAGGATATGATGCCCCCAAAATTGAGTATCCCGTTTAGTTTGGACCGGCACATCAGGAGAAAAAGTTCCCGCCTGATCAAAAATTAAAGCGCATCAGACCGGCACCGACAATCGTAGCCAGGGTCGCCACGACTTTGACTAAATCAAGCCGCTCCTTGAGTACAATCACACCCAGTAAAAGTGCAAAGACAATGCTTGTCTCTCTCAAAGCCGTCACCATTGGTATGGGCGCAATGGTAAAGGCCCAGATGACCAGGGCATACGCCGAGAACGAGGCACCACCACCAGCCACAGCCAACCTGTGATGATTACAAAAAACGTCCTTGACAACACCCGGTCGGATAAGGTGCATGACCGAGGTGAAAAACAAGGTATTCAAAAGGGAGAGACTCCCGTAAAACCCCAAAGAGGTTTCAGCAACCCGGGCCCCCATACCGTCCATCAGGGAATAGGCCGCAATAAACCCACCGGTTACAATTGACAGTATTGCCGCCCGATGATTTCTTAAACCATTGCTTCGCCGGACCAGGACCAGGCTCATGATTCCGGTGCAGATGATCACGATGGAAACCATCGCCATCCGGCCCAGGGTTACGCCAAGGAATGCAACTGAGACACCCGTTACAACCAGAGGGGCTACGCCCCGTGCCAGGGGATACACCTGGCTTAGATCACCAATACGATAGGAATAGAGCAGAAACAGCTGATACCCCGTATGCAACAAAGCGCCAATGACCACGTAGGGCAGGGATTCAATTTGGGGCAACGGGGAGAAGATAAAGGCTGCAAGGCCGAAAGGCACATGGCCCAGGACCACTGCGGTCATGCTGATATGCTTGTCCTGTTCCTGTTTGATTAGAAAATTCCATGAGGCGTGGAGCAGGGCTGCAATCAAGACAGTCAACATGACAAGGGGAGACATTCAGCAGGCGTCCTTATCAGATCAAAGAATCTGGCTTAAAAATTTCTGGGTGCGGTCCCACCTGGGGTGGGAAAAAAAATTATCCGGATCATTTTCCTCCACGATTTCACCCTCGTCCATGAATATGATTCGGTTGGCCACCTGCCGTGCAAACCCCATTTCATGGGTCACACAGATCATGGTCATGCCATCCTGGGCAAGATCCTGAATCACATCCAGCACCTCTTTTACCATTTCCGGGTCCAGGGCCGATGTGGGTTCGTCAAAGAGCATGACCTTGGGGTTCATGCACAGGGCCCTTGCAATGGCTGCCCGCTGCTGCTGGCCCCCGGAAAGCTGACCCGGCATTTTCTGGGCCTGGTCTGAGATTCTCACCCGTTCAAGTAATGCCATGGCCGTTGCCATGGCCGTTTTCCTGGGTAGTTTTAAAATCCAGGTGGGGGCCAGGATGAGATTTTCCAGAATGGTCAGGTGGGGAAAAAGATCAAAGTCCTGAAACACCATCCCAACCTCCCTGCGCACCATGGAAATATTCTTCATCCGGTTTGTCAATGGGGTGCCGGCAACAACAATTTTACCCTTTTGATGGTATTCAATTCTGTTGATACAGCGGATAAGGGTTGATTTTCCCGATCCTGAAGGGCCGCAGATCACAATAATCTCGCCCTTGTCCACACGCATGTTTATGTTTTTAAGCACATGGAAATTGCCAAACCATTTATTTAAGTTGATAATTTCAATCATGGATTCAGGCTTCATGGCATATCTCCTGGAACTACCATTTGTTTCGATGCTCAATGGATCGACCATACCGGCTCATGGAAAAACAGATGATCCAGTAAACCAGGGCGCAAAACACATAGGCTTCGGCATCATAGCCCAACCAGTCAGGGTCCTGGGCAGAGGCTTTGATCATTCCAAGAAAATCAAGCAGCCCCACAATAATCACAAGGGAGGTATCCTTGAACAGGGCCACACAACGGCCAATAAGAGAGGGAACCACATGACGAAGGGCCTGGGGCAGCACCACAAAGGCCGTGACCACCCAGCCTGGCAGCCCCAGGGAGGTTGCCGCCTCAATCTGGCCTTGGGGAATGGCCTGAAGCCCCCCCCTGACCACCTCGGCAATATAGGCTGCAGAAAACAGTATGATACCGATCTGCACCCTCAGAAGGTTGTTGATATTCATCTCCCTGGGAAGAAAAATAGGCAGCATGACCGAGGCCATGAATAAAATCGTAATCAGAGGAACCCCCCGTATGGATTCGATCATGCCAATGGACAGGGATCTGATCACCACCCATTCCGACCGCCTGCCCAGGGCCAGCAGGATACCCAATGGAATAGACATGATGATCCCGATGGCGGCAAGCCCTGTACTCAGCATGAGGCCACCCCACAGGGACTGGTCCACCACCGTTAACCCCATTCCCCCATTGATCAGGAAATAGAGGGGCAGGGGCAAAAACAACCACATTCCCATTATCATCCTTACCCCCAGCAACCGGAGGGCCGTCACGGCGCACACCGCAGCAAAAATGACAAAGGCCATAACCGGTCGCCACAACAGCTGTTCAGGGTAAAGACCGGTCATGAGCACCCGGAATTTGACAAAAATAAATGTCCAGCAAGCACCTGTTCGTTCAATGGTACCCGGATCTGCACCTTGGGGCAGTGCTGACAGGCTAAAGTTAGCATCAAGGATTGCCCAGGAAATCAGGGGTGGAAAAATTTTCCACAGGAGGGCAAGGGCTGCAAGGGTGAGCATGGCGTTGAGCGGACTGCTGAAAAGGTTCTGTTTGAGCCAGCCAATGACGCCCACAGACTCCAAAGGAGCCGGAAGGGCCGGGCTGGGTTTGAACACGAGCAGCCCGTCGTGGACATCCGGCTCAGGTCTATCGAGTTCATGTTTATCGAGCAGGGCTGTCATGGTTATCTTCCAATGAGCTGAACTTTACCATTCAGCCAGTTCATGATCATGGAGACGATCAGATTGATGGTCATGTAAACCCCCATCCAGATGGCAATCACTTCAATGGCCTGATCGTTCTGACCGATAATGGTGCCCCCGATGGAGACCATGTCCGGGTACCCGATGGCAACGGCCAGGGAAGAGTTTTTAACCAGGCTTGTGTAATCATTGGTAGTGGCGGGGATAATTACCCGCAGGGCCTGGGGCAGAATGACTTTTCTCATGGTCAGGCCCGGTGGCAACCCCAGGGCCTTGGATGAATTGATCTGCCCAATGTTCACCGACTGGATGCCGCTTCGGACATTTTCACCGATAAAGGCGGCCGTGTACAGGACAAGACCTGTCATCAGGGCTGAGAATTCAGGACGAATCACAAGCCCCCCCTTGAAATTAAACCCCCTTAAAACGGCAAACTCCCAGGATAATGGGGTGCTGGCCAGGAACCATGCAATGGTGGGAAGTGTAACAACGGCAATCATCCCCAGAAAAAACGAGGGGATGATCCGGCCCGTCTCCCTGTGGCGCTTTGCCCCATATCGATTGATTAAAACAGCAACCAGGATTCCAGCCAGAAAAGCCATGCCCACAAACCAGAACCCTGGCTCTGGCATGGGTCTTGGAAGGTAGATGCCCCGGTTATTCAAGAAAAAACCGGAAAAAGGAATCAAGCTTTTTTGGGGAGAGGGCAACGCAGCAAGGGCAATGGAATAGGTGAAAAACAAGATCAAAAGCAGGGGAATGTTTCTCAAAACCTCCACATATATCTCTGCCAGTTTTGAGATGAGCCAGTTGCTGGACACCCGTGCAACACCAATTAAAATGCCCATAATGGTGGCCAGGACGATTCCCATAAAAGCCACATAAAGGGTGTTGAGGATTCCCATGAGAAAGGCATACCCATAGGAATCCGCAGGTGTGTAAGGCAACAGGGAGTTGCTGATGGGCATGCCCGATTCAAGGGACAGGAACCCAAAGCCCGACGCAATATTCCGGGCTTCAAGATTTGCCTGAGTATTGACCAGAAGTCCATGGGCAGCATAGAAGATAATGCCCAGAACTGCCGCCTGGAGCACCACCGTTGTGACACTTGTCTTTGAACGAAAAAACGCCAATGGTTTCAAATTACCGGATGGGCAGGGCGTACTGAAGTCCGCCTTTGGTCCACAGCCGATTCACTCCCCTGGGAATATTCAATGCGGTGGCAGGTCCAAAGTGGCGGTCATAAATCTCGCCATAGTTGCCAACAGCCTGTATTACCCGTACCATCCAGTCCTTGTCAAGGCCGATATAGCTGCCCGTATCACCGGACTTACCCAGCATGCGCTGGACAACGGGATTTTCAGATTTTTCTTTCATTTCAAGGACATTGGCCGATGTGATGCCATACTCTTCAGCAGCAACCAGTCCGTTGAGAACCCAGGTGACAATGTCTTTCCACTGGTTGTCCCCATGGCGAACCAGGGGTGCCAGGGGCTCCTTGGAAATGACTTCAGGCATGATTTCATGATCATTGGGATTGGGCAGGGTGGTTCTTAAAGAGGCCAACTGGCTTACATCCGTGGTAAAACAATCGCACCGGCCCGTGGCATAGGCATTGAGGGCTTCTTTTTTGCCATCAAAAACAAGGGCCTCAATTTTAAGGCCGTTGGCCCTGGCAAAATCGGCCAGATTCAATTCCGATGTGGTGCCGGCCGTGACGCATACCGTTGCGCCGTCAATCTTGGTTGCAGAGTCAACGCCCAAAGCCTTTTTGACCATGAATCCCTGACCGTCGTAAAAAACAATTTTTGTAAAATCAACCCCTTGTTTTCCATCCCGTTTCAAGGTCCAGGTGGTGGTCCTGGAGGTCAGATCCACCTGACCAGAAGAGACGGCAATGATCTTCTGCTTGGACGCCAGGGGAACAAACTTAATCTTTTGGGGATCCGACAGGACAGCGGCTGCAACAGCCCTTGCCATGTCCACATCAAAGCCCACCCATTTCCCCGTGGAATCGGGAATTGAAAATCCGGGAATACCTTCGCTGATACCGCAGGTTAAAACATCCTTGGCCCTGACATCCTCCAGGGTTCCGGCCCATGGTCCAGTACATGGGAAAGCCCCCATCATGATAAAAATCATGGTCAAAAGACCCAATAACTTTTTCAGCATAATTTCTCCTTTCCAAAATGTAAAAAGCTCAAATTTGATCCATAAAAAAACAGTACGATCAGACTGTATTTAGGACAACGGCTTACATCTTGTCAAGGCAGCATTTGCAGCGGCAGCAATACCGGAATGGTATTGCTGCCGAAAATTACACCACAAATCAGATGATGTGGGCTGGGTGCAGGGCGTCCGTTATCAAGCGGGGCTGTTCGCCCATCAACGACAGAGACTGGGCCTGTTTTGGAGCAATATCACGGGTAAGCCAGCCGGATCGATGGGAGGTCATCAGGGCATAGGGCTTAATCCAGGAAAGCGCCAGAAACCCGTAAAACCCGTATGTATAGGCCCATAGGGCACTGGTGCGATTGTATTTCCAGGCATAGATTCCGGCGGCAAGACTCTGAAAGACAAGGATTCCTGCCACAATGGAGATCCCAAAGGAGGAGAAATTTTGTGGCATGATCTTGACAAGGGTAATCACGAACAAGGGCGTTTTGATCAGGGAGAGCCATCCGGAAAGCAGGTTAATCCGTGCGCCAACCATGGAGCCTTTACGGAATTTTCTAAAGGCAAACCGGCTCATGGCAATGGTCTCTCTCACATTGCTCCTGCCCCAGCGCAGGTACATCTTGCAAAGCTTGGTGTAGGTGACAGGAATTTCCGTGTAAACCATGGCATTCTGCTGGAAAAGGACGTGATTCCCCTCCCGGAGAATGAGATTGGTCATGGCCCTGTCTTCGCCGATATTGGCTGGACGACCGCAGTATGTCTGATGCAGCCATTCGGGCAGCACCTGTATGACAACGCTTTTTCGGTAGGCGGAAAGGGCACCCGGGGTACACATCACCGTATTGACCATGCTCTGGCTTGCCCTCATAAAATCAAAACCGTAGACAAAAGCCACATCCAGCATCCTGGGAATCATTCCTTTTTCCCGGTTAAGCACCCGGACATTTCCGGCAACGGCACCGACCCTGGCATCCTTTACAAAAGGGGCCACCATATGTCTGATGGTCAGCGGTTCAACCATGGAATCACTGTCCACGGTAATGAGAATACTGCCCGTACTTTTCACGAAGCCCGAATAAAGGGCATGGCGTTTCCCCTGATTCTGCTGCAGCCGGATGATTTTCAGGCCCTTGCCCAACTCCTGTTTGGCCTTTTTAATCCAGTCCCAGGTGTCATCCTGGCTGCCGTCATCAACGGCAATGAGCTGTAGTTTTTTCTTTGGATAGTCACTCGCGACAAGACTTTTCAGGGTTTTGTAAACTTGAACGCCTTCGTTGAACGCAGGAACTATGACCGTGCAATGGGGTAACTGGGATGTTTCGCAGTCGGATATCGGCCGGTATCGAACAGCCAGAACAATCCGCCAGACAAGTTCTACAACAACAAGGGTCAAAAGCAATGACCCGAAACACATGGCAGGATGAATCGTAAATGCCTGGGGCCAGGAAATTCTTGTCCATGGCGTGGCGCCCCTAAGACCAATCATCATTCCTGAAAATGCGATACATAAGATAAAGGTTAATTTGAAAACTCTGCTTGATAGAGATTCCATTTTGAGCATGCCTCATACGTTGATATGTGTTAATAGGGACAATCAAAAACCTCACGAAATCCTCACGAAATCCTCACGGTCTGATTCATGATAGCGGAGGAATATACGCCTGAACCATGATGTTTGCAAGCACTATTTTACCCCCCTCATTTGATCGTGCAAAAACGTAATTATGTTGTTTTTATTATTACAAATCTGTTATTAGTCAACACCTGCTGCCCGGTTCAAAAAACAAAAAGACGAATGCTTTCAGTTGGATAACTTATTCCAGATTCCCATGGCATCCTCTTTGCATTTTATTGATAGGTTTACGAAATTAAAACACGTTTGCTAACTTATAATTTTTTGAGGGAGGGGAAATGAAACTGAAAAATTTATTCATGACCGGGGCCATGGTGACGGCATCGTCAACAATGGCCTTTGCCGGAGACGCGACTCTGAATTCGGGCGATACGGCATGGGTCATTGTGGCAACGGCCCTTGTTATGGTGATGACACCGGCGGGACTGGCTCTTTTTTACGGGGGTATGTCCAGATCAAAAAATTTTTTAAACACCGTTGCCATGACCTTTACGGCCTACTGTCTGGCAAGCGTGGTATGGGTTATATGGGGTTACACCATTGCCTTTGGCAGTGATGTGGGTGGCATTTTCGGGACCCTGGAATATCTTTTTCTCATGGGGATAGACCATACAAGCCTCACGGGAACCATTCCAACCCTCGTGTTTGTCGTTTTTCAAATGACCTTTGCCTGCATTACAGCAGCCCTGGTATTGGGTGCCGTAGTGGACCGGATGAAATTTTCATCCTGGATTCTCTTTACCGTTGTCTGGATCACCTTTGTATATGCGCCGGTTGCCCACTGGGCCTGGGGCGGCGGATGGATGCACGCCATGGGAGCCCTTGATTTTGCAGGGGGTAACGTGGTCCACATCAATGCCGGTGTTGCAGGTCTTGTACTCTGCCTTGTGGTTGGAAAACGGGAGGGTTACGGGCGCGAAGCCATGTTTCCTTCAAGTATTGCCCTCACCTCCCTGGGTGCTGCCCTTCTGTGGTTTGGCTGGTTCGGATTCAATGCGGGCAGTCAACTTGCAGCAGACGGCATTGCCGGATCTGCCTTTCTTGTCACCAATACCTCGGCTGCAGCTGGCGGCCTTGCCTGGATGGCCGTGGAGTGGTATCACAGCCAGCGCCCCACCCTGCTCGGCATTGCTTCAGGGGTTGTGGCAGGCCTGGTTGCCATTACGCCTGGGGCCGGTTTTGTCAACCTGCCCTGTTCGTTGATCATGGGAGCTGTGGGAGGTGCCCTTGGGTATTTCAGCGTGGGACTTCTCAAGAAAAAATTAGGCTATGATGATTCCCTTGACGCCTTTGGGGTTCACGGGGTATGCGGAATCTGGGGCGCGCTGGCAACCGGCCTCTTTGCCGACCCTTCAATCACTCCGGGTGCAGCCGGGCTCTTTTTCGGCAATCCCGGGCAGTTTATGATCCAGTTGATCTCTGTTCTTGGCACAGCCGCCTACAGTGCGGTTGCCACACTTGCCGTTATATTCATGGTAAAATATCTTACCTCAGGCCTCAGGGTAACCCGGGATGAAGAAATCACAGGGTTGGACAATTCCATCCACGGAGAACGGGCCTTTGAGGGACTATAGTTCCAGGGAATCTGTATACCTTGCAGCGATGGCTTTTATTTCATGTTCAATTGTGACAAAGGCATCCACAACCACAGGATCAAAGAAAGAGCCTTTGCCCTCAACGATAATGGCCATGGATTTTTCATGGGAAAAGGGCGGTTTATAACACCGCCTGCTGATCAGCGCATCATACACATCTGATATGGCCATTATTCTGCCAGACAGGGGAATCTCTTCCAGGGAGAGTCCCCTGGGGTAGCCATTTCCATCCCATCGTTCATGGTGGGAACCTGCAATCTCAGCACCCATCACAAGGTAATTATCCCCTTGGATTTTTTTTGCCACCTTTTGGAGAGTTCTTTCTCCATGGATTGAATGGGTTTTCATGATGGCAAATTCTTCATCCGTCAATTTCCCGGGTTTCAACAGAATGCTGTCCGGAACCCCCACCTTTCCAATGTCGTGCAAGGGTGCTGACAAAAAAAGATCCTTAATAAAAGGATCCGTTAAAATGTTTGAATATTGCCCCTTTTTTTTAAGCGCCTGGGCCAGGGCTCTTGCGTAATACTGGGTTCGCTGGACATGCTGACCCGTCTCAGGATCACGGGTTTCTACAATGTTGACCATGGCTTCCATGGTTAATTGCTGTGAACCTGCCAGTCTTTCATACCACAAAAAAGAGGCTCGCCTGGCAAGGGCAAACCGGGCATAGGCCAGACAAACAAACAGAACCACAGCCAACAGAACAGGGCTCCCTGGGGAAACAAAGATCGATAGTTTAAGGTAAAAGAAATAACTTAAGAAAAGAATCAGACAGATCCATGCAAGGGAGGCGACAAAAAATGGTGCCGGCGCAGGAAGGGTGAGAAACAGAAAGATCATGATCAGGCCCGTTAAAACCGTGACGGCAAAAATAACTTGATCAGACCAGAGGGGCCGTATGATATGTTCATTGTTATAGATATTATCAACAATAACGGTGTGTGCCTCAACTCCTGGGAACTGTGAATCAAAAAGGGTGTGGTGAACGTCATTTAACCCGACTGCTGAAGAACCAATAAAAACAATTTTTCCCTTAAAATCAGCTGGCTGGACATTGTGATTTAAAATATCCACGGCAGAAACAAATTCGTATTTTCCTGAAGGGCCTTCAAATCGCAGGAGAATTCCCCCCTTTTGTGTGACGGGTATTTTGTAGTTACCGACCTTCAGGTAGAATCCATATACATTTCTAAAAACCTGTGCCCCTTGTATTCCCTGGGCCTTCATAAGGGCTGAAAGGGCAAGGTTGGCAAAAATAGTCCCCTGGAACTCAATCAACAAAGGGGTCTGCCTGAGAAGGCCGTCCCCATCATGCTGATTGTTTATAAACCCCGTAAATTCAAGTCCTTTCTCAACCTCAGGGGTATTGCACATCACTCCCGTTGCCCGGTGCAGGTCCAAAAGGCCGGTGGTATCTGTTATTTGAAAAGGGTTATGGGGGTGACTCTTTTTTTGGTTAAAATGATCAAAATAAAAGTATCTTGCACCCACCGCTTTGGCTTGTTTAAAAACATGGGACACATATCCGTCATTGTCTCTTAAAGAAGAGGGAACACCTGTGAACCCAAGGTTTAACTTAAAATCCCGTTCAAATTGTTTCTGAATATTAATCAAGGATGTCCGGTCCGGTTCTGGCAGAATAATATCAAGCGCAATCGCCTTGGGCTTCATTTCAGCAAGAGTGCCAACCAGCTGGGCCAACCGATATCGAGGCCAGGGCCACTGACCTACTGCAGAGAGGGTTTTTTCGTCAATATCAATTATGGTAATCGGGCCTGACGTCCCCTTGGAAGCAGAGGACTTCATAAACTGATCGTAAAAGAAAAACTCCATGCCCGTAAAAAAGGGATTTTTAAGATACAGCCCAAAGGCAAAGATAGCAGACAAAAAGATCACAAGGCCTGCAACAAGCAGACTCGCTTTTTTTGAACTATTCTCTCTTTGGAAAGCAATTTTCAAAGGCCACTCAATCGTTAATTATTAACGAACCATTATTTCAACACGCCGATTTCTTTTTTCAGAAACATTGTCACCCGTTATAACAAGGGGATCATTTTCCCCATGGAACTGGATATAAATATTTTTCAGATTTGCATCAATGTGGGTTATAATTTTTGCAACTTTGTTTGCCCGCTCCAGGGATAATTTATTATTGTAGACTGACGCCCCCTTTGTGTCTGTATGACCGATAATGCTTATTTCTGAGGGTGCACGCTCTTTTACACTGTTCAACACCTCAGGAATAAGGTCCAGGGACTCCTTTGTAAGACTGGTATCACCCGTATTAAAATAAAAAATAAACGATACAGGTGCGACAGGTTCCGATGCCAGAAGATTTTGATATTCACTGGCCACCCTTTCTTTTGCAATGGAATTTTCAGACGTATCAAGCCGGTCGTTGCTGACCATTGTGTACGTATAGGGTTTATCAAGAACAATTGAGTCAGACCGGGATTTTACAACAACCGAACCTGTTTTGCCATCCGCCTGGGGCAGAAGAATAACCGTAGTTTTTGAGCCGCAGGCACACACAAAGAACAAACAGAAAAAAAGAACCGAATATCGAACCATATCAAACTCCTGCTATTGAACTTTTACAATAAATCGTGTGCCCCTGACACCCACAGTGGCCCTTGGTGTAGAAATTTTCACAGAATCTGGTGAGAGCTTTCCAATTTTTCCTGAGGTGTAAAGGGCTGATCCCTGCGTGAGGTACATTGAAAAATCATAGGCCTTGATATCCGGTTCAAACTGGTAACCCTTGATATTAAATTGCGTATCCGGCCCAATGGCAAGGGTGCTTCCATCTATGAACACAACACCTGCCGCCCCTTTTGCTCGGGTGATCAAAATATCCGCATTCATGAGTTTCACTCCCGGGTGGGCCGGGATCAAAACACCTCCCCTTTGAATTTGAACATCACCGGATATATTTTTCACCATTCCAACATGTTCCATGGCAAATATCCGGGCTGAAGACAGTCCAAGCCCAATAAAACAAAGGACAAGGAGTTTCAAAAAAAATTGGTCCCTGTAATTCATATTCATGCCCCCCGGTTAATCGCTTAAAACAATTCCCACTGATATATTCAGTAAGGCTCTGACCTCGTTGGTGTAGATGGGATTACATTATCAAGTTCCAGTTCCAGGCGCTTGCCCACCACAACGTCACCTGTTTTACGTATATCTTCGGGCATTAAATCCCCTTTAATCGATCCAGATCATCCCTTGCAAAATCAAGGGAAGGGTCAATCCTGAGGGCCTGTTCATAATAATGGATGGCGTCGCCCCTCTGGCCAAGCTCCCTTAAATTGGCAGCCACATTGGCATAGTCTATGCCCGACGAGGGATCGATCTCAATGACCCGCTTGAAACAGGCGACGGCCTGTTCATGATTTTTCATCTTAAAATGACAGAACCCCTTGAGGTTGTGAATATCGGTGCGATCGGGATCAATGGCCTCACCCCTTTCAAGGACCTCCAGGGCCCGATCGTACATCTCCATCTCCTTGAGGCTTACCCCGAGGTAGGAACAGATGTCCGGAATATTCCCGGTTGCAGGGTCAAGGTCAAGGGCCGCCTGGAGATAGATTTCAGCCGTTTGGGGGTCCCCCAGGGAAAGATGTGTGAGCCCCTGGTAAAACCGGGTATAATAACGGCTGGGTAGGAGTGTTTCCATGTGGTCAAGGCGTGCCACAGCCTCCTTGGGATCAAAACTCTCGGTAATCAAGCGGGCAGCAAACATGCCCAGACTTGCCTCGGCAGCCCGTTCCCGGAAATGGGCGCCCGGAAGAATCGTATAAAAGGCAGGGATCTGGAGCCCCGGGTGTGTGGTGTTGATCAAAAGCGCGTCCATTCCCCTTTTTTCAAGGGCCGCAACATAGCGTTCCACCTCAATGCGAATGTTGTTGTCACTAAGGTTGGGCAGCAGTGAAATGGGCGTCAGGGGCTGCTGACCAATGATATAGGCCGCCTGTTCAATGGTAGTAAACTTTGGCAACCCGCTTGCCACATAATTGGAGCAGGTGTTAAAATCGCCGGAAAGCTGGGCCGTCTCGGTCAAGGCCCGGCTCAGGGCCTTTTCCGGATTCGGGGCAGTTCCTGCGGTCCAGACAATTTCGCTTGCCCCAGGAAAGGTGGTTGGATCATAGGCCAGCACCCCCACCGTGGGAATGCCCATGTCCAGGGTGAAATCCGAGATATAAAATTGAATCCCGGCCCGGCGGTATTTTTCCACCATCTCCCTGACTGCAGGATCCGTGGCAGAGTCCGGGTCAATGGCTGGAACCGAAAGCTGTTTGTGGCTCACAAGGGAAGAGGTGTGACGTTCGACAAGCTCAGACAAGCCCTGACAGATGGCCTCTTCAACACAGTTACCGGCTGCGGGACCGTTAAACTCGTTGATCATGTAGAACCAGTTGAAGGGAATCAGCACCTCTTTGTCCCGGGTCATGTTAAACCCCTTTGTCCACTGGAGTGGGAGATCTTCAAACAGCTTCTCCTTTGCCCCCTCATCCCCGCCCCGGTCATGGACGCTCTGGAGAATGGTTTCAAAGGGGATAGCCCCGGCTTTAACCTTCGTATAGGTGTCAACAATAAAATTTTCAGGGTCGTTCTTAAAACTGAAAAAGCTGTATCGTTCGGCAAGCTCCATAACAGCGCTGGCCTCAGACTGGGCCGGGTCTGCCCCCTTGCCCATCTGCTTGTTTGTTCCGATTACATCCTTTGCATCCGTGCCGCACTCACTGAAAAATACGGGAATATCGAGCCTGCCATTATCGATCCGCTCAGTTTTTTTCAAAATTTTGAGATCTAAAAGCCGGGTTCGCTCCCTGAAGCGTTTTACCGTCTCTTCCGGGGAGATGATCTTGTCCTGGTCCAGGGTATGGGTTTTAAAGGCATCCTTGAGTGTTATCCTGGCGTTCATATATTTTCCTTATCGCTGTCTATTTTTCCTGTTTCTGTGTTTTCTGACCGATCATAAAGATACCATAGGTGGCAAAAAGATTGGGCATAAAATTTACAAGCCTTCCCCGGGTCCCGTTTTCACAGGTTCTTACGGCCGCCTCTTTCAGGATCTCAAACCCCACCTTCCGGGCAAAACCTTGAAAATCCTTAAGACTCAAGACCCTTATATTCGGGGTGTTGTACCATTCATAGGGCAGTTCACCTGTCTTGGGCACATGACCCGTACCCAGAAGCTGCATGCGCACCCGCCAGTGGCTGAAATTGGGAAAACTGACTATCCCCTTCCGGGCAATCCTGAGCATGGAACGAATGAGGTCGTCAGGGGCATACACCTGCTGCAGGGTCTGGGAAAGGACGGCATAGTCAAAGGCGTTGTCCGGATAATCCCTGACCTCCTCGTTGATGTCTCCCTGGATGACCGACAACCCCTGGTCAATGCATGCGGCCACCCTTGACTCCTTGATCTCAATACCCGAAGCCTTTACCTGCTTTTCCTCTTTAAGGTGGACCATAAGATCCCCATTACCGCATCCGAGCCCGAGAACCGTTGATCCGGGCTTGATCCATGAGGAAATCAGTTTAAGGTCAAACCGCATCCGTGGTCCATCATCTGCCATGGCATACCCCCCCAAGAAAACCTGCAACCAGCCGGTCAAGACCTGTGCCAGGCAAAAGAAAGGCGTCATGTCCCCACTTGGCCTTGATTTCACAAAAACTTGCATCAATGCGGTTTTGCTTCATGGCCTTTAAAAGTTCCCTGGACTGGTAGGTGGGATAGAGCCAGTCAGAGGTGAACGACACCACCAGGAATCGGGCCTTAAACCTTGAAACAGCCTGCTCAAGCGATCCTGAACCATACTCCCTGGCAAGATCAAAATAATCGGCGGCCTTGGTGATGTAGAGAAAGGAATTGGCGTCAAACCGTTCAACAAACTTTCTGCCCTGGTGACGCAGGTAGCTCTCCACCTGGAAATCATTGCCCAACTCAAGGGAAAGGGTGGCCGGGTTCTGGAGCCTTCTGCCGAACTTCGTGCCCATGGCCTCATCGGAAAGATAGGTAATGTGGCCGATCATCCGTGCAACGGCAAGCCCCATGTCCGGTGTATCGCTTGAATAGTAGTTGCCCAGGTTCCAGTTGGCATCGGCCATGATGGCCTGGCGGGCCACCTCGTTAAAGGCAATGGCCTGGGCTGAATGGCGGGTGGTGGTGGCAAGGGCAATGGCCGACACCATGCGGTCCGGATACCGGGCGCACCATTCAAGGACCTGCATCCCCCCCACAGACCCCCCCACAACGCTCAAAAGCCTGTCAATGCCAAGATGATCCATGAGCCGCCCCTGGGCCCGGACCATATCCGTGATGGTGATCATGGGAAAATCGCTGCCATAGGGCCTATGGGTTGCAGGGTTCAGGGACGAAGGGCCGGTGGTGCCGGCACAGCTGCCCAGCACATTTGAACACACGACAAAATAGCGATCCGTGTCAATGGCCTTGCCCGGGCCCACCATGAAATCCCACCACCCGGGTCTGGATTTCTGCCCGCCCTGGGTGGCTGCCGCGTGGGCGTCTCCGCTCAGGGCATGGCAGACCAGAACGGCATTGCTCTTGTCCGCGTTCAGATGCCCCCAGGTTTCATAGGCAATGGTGATGGGACCCAGACAAGAGCCAACCTCAAGGGTCATCTCCTCTCCAGGTCCGGCAAAGGTGAAGAATTGCTGATCAGCCGATCCATTGTCGGTCCGACCATCCTTTACACTACTTTCCTGATTCACCCGGGTGTCGGAAATGCGGGGGTCGGAAATGTTCTTTTTTTCCATCAGATCTCCAGTCTATTCATTGTGCCGGGTAATCTTACCCTGTCATGGACAAGATATAAAGCAGATTTTTAAGCACGGTCAGGTCTGTTGTATTGACAGAAGACCACCATTATGATCAAACCCGGGAAAGGCCATACAAAACACAAGGAGAAAAAAGTGACCGGGACAATGGATCTTAACTGCGACATGGGGGAAAGCTTTGGCACCTACACCATTGGCATGGACGAAGCTGTGATGCCTTTGATCACCTCGGCAAACATTGCCTGCGGCTTCCATGGGGGAGATCCCTGGGTGATGGAAAAAACCGTGATCCTGGCCAAAGTCAACAAGGTGAACATCGGCGCCCACCCGGGCTATCCTGATCTTGAAGGCTTTGGCAGAAGAAAGATGGAACTCTCCCCCAAAGAGCTCAGAAGCACCATGATTTACCAGATCGGTGCCCTCAGGGCCTTTGCAGCGGCCCATGGCACCCGTGTGACCCATGTCAAACCCCACGGCAGCCTCTACCTCAAGGCCGTGGAGGACCCTGAAACAGCTGAAACCATTGCCCGGGCCATCCTGGATGTGGACCCGGAAATGGCCTACATCGCCCTTGCCGGAAAAAAGGGAAAAAACATGGAAAGACTCGCCCGCACCTTGGGATTAAAGGTGATCTTTGAGGCCTTTCCAGATCGGGCCTATACTCCTGAGGGCACCCTGGCACCGAGATCCATGGCCGGCGCCGTGATCAGTGATCCCCACACGGTTGCACAACGGGCCCTCATGATGGCAGAGGAGGGAGCCATCACGGCCATTGACGGCTCCCGGATAAAACTTGAAGCCCAAACCCTGTGCATCCACGGGGACAATCAAGGGGCCGTGGACCTGATCAAGGGAATCAGAACAACCCTTGGGACCAGGGGAATTTTACTGGCCCCTGCCCTGGGATGACACAAAAAAAAAGAGCAACCGTGGCAAAGGGACTATATCCTGCCCCCATTTTCCGAATTGCAGGAGACCGGGGACTTCTCATGGAATTTGGCGATGCCGTGGACCCCGACATCAATCATAGAATAAGAGCCATGGCCATGGCCATTGACGGCAAACCGCCCAGGGGCATTGTGGAGGTGATACCCACCTATTGTGCGATCATCGTGGTGTATGACCCCTGTCACACCGATCCTGCAACCCTCACCCCGATCCTGTCTGCCATGGACAAGGCCCTTGAAACAATGGAAATCCCAGAGCCTGAAACCACGGTATTGCCCGTCTGTTACCACCCCGCTTTGGGACCAGACCTGGAGGACTTGGCAAAACGCCACAACCTCACCGTGGACGAGGTGATCCGCATCCACACAGAGCCCCTGTACCCCATCTATATGATCGGGTTCACCCCGGGATTTCCCTACCTCGGAGGGCTCTCAGAAAAACTTTACACCCCAAGGCTTGACTCACCCAGAAAAAAAGTGCCTGCAGGCTCGGTGGGCATCGCAAACAACCAGACAGGCATCTACCCCATCGAAAGCCCCGGGGGATGGCAACTCATCGGACGCTGCCCAATCAAGCTGTTTAATCCCCAGAAGAAGAACCCGATTCTTCTCAAGGCCGGTAATCTGCTGAAATTCAAGGCCATTGACCTTGACGAGTACGAAACGATCAAAAAAAGAGAGGCAGACGATGCAGACCTTCAGAACCATTGAGCCTGGCGGCCACACCCTGGTCCAGGACCTTGGCCGTTTCGGGTTCCAGCGCTTCGGGGTTCCTCCCTGCGGTGCCCTGGACCCGGATGCAGCAAAGTTTGCAAATCTTCTGGTAAACAACCAGGCCAACGACGCTGTCCTGGAAATCACCTTTTTCGGCCCGGTCCTGGAAGTGCTCTGTTCGGCCGACATCGCCGTCACAGGGGCTTTGATGAACCCAACCCTGAACGGCAGAAAAATTGAGAACCATCGATCCCATCGGGTGGAAAAAAACGACATCCTTGCCTTTGACCAGGCAACGACGGGATGTAGGAGTTACCTTGCCGTCACAGGGGGAATTGATGTACCCGAAATCATGGGAAGCCGCTCCTGCTATACAGGTGCCGGCATCGGGGGCCTTGATGGACGGGCTCTTAAATCAGGGGACATTCTTTCCCGCAGGGACGGCGCCCTTCTCGAACGCACCAGGACCATTGCCCCTGAATTTATTCCATCCCAGGAACATGAGATCACCCTTAGGGCCGTTCCCGGTCCCCAGGACCATTACTTTGATCAGGGGCTGACCCTGTTTTTCAATGCCGTATTTACCGTCTCCCCCCAGGCCAACCGCATGGGATACAGACTCACAGGACCGGTGATCCGCCAGAAACCGTCCATGCCTGCAACCATCATCTCTGAACCCAGTGTTGCCGGAGGCATTCAGGTTCCCCCTGACGGCCAGCCCATTGTTCTCCTGGGCGAACAGACAGTTGGCGGCTACACCAAGATCGCAACGGTAATCTCAACTGACCTCCCAAAGCTTGCCCAGGCCCTTCCCGGCGACACCATTCGGTTTACCCCTGTCACCCTGGAACAGGCCCATGAAGCCTACAAATCAAGGCACCGTTTTTTCAAGGCCCTTAAAGCCATGGACCTTAGCCTGGATATGGCCATGGATGCCAAGAATCACCGACCATGGGGGGCACAGAAATGGTCAACATCCGACCTTGCCCGCTTCACCAGCCTCCTGGAACGCTACATGATCCAGATTTAATTTTGAGAATAACTGCCCCCCTATGTAATTTGCCGGTTTACCCCCTGCATTAGAATGATTATGTTTTTATTGATACGGTTAAAAAAGGGAGGTAAACCCTATGGGTTACAGAATTGGGATCGTCAAGGCAACCGAACCGGGTGGATATGCCCAGGTGATGACAGAACGGAAAAATGTTTGCGGAGAGTGCTATCACAACAAGATTGTGTGCTACAGCTGTCTGCTGAACCCCAAAGTCATCGGCAGGGTGGCCAATCCTGTTGGCGCCCGGGTCGGTGATACGGTTAAAATCCACATATCTGCCCAAAAACTGTATACCGCAGCAGGAATGTTTTACCTGCTGCCCGTATTCACCCTGTTGCTGGGGATATTGTTAGGAATATATGTTTCAGAAACCCTGGGCGTGTCTGAAACCACCACAGCCATTGGATGTTCTTTTGCAGGACTGGCGGTTGGCATACTTTTTGTTACGGTGCTGGGCCGAACCACTAAAATCAGCAAAATGCTTGAGCCGGTCATTAGTTCAATTGTCCGGCCAATGGATAGCGGGCCGGGGTGATTGTCCTTCATCTGGTTTTAAAGTGGGAGCGACCCCTTGCTTATTTTTGGCCTTGATCATAGTTTCGGCCAGTAAAAAATTTATCCGGGAGGGCAAACCCAGGAAATATAATGATATGGATACCATAAAACTGGTACAGGGAGATATCACCCTGGCGGCTGTAGATGTCATTGTCAATGCTGCCAATTTCCAAATGCTCGGCAATGGCGGGTGAATGGAGTGATT
Organism: Desulforapulum autotrophicum HRM2; assembly: GCF_000020365.1. Lineage (NCBI taxonomy): Bacteria > Pseudomonadati > Thermodesulfobacteriota > Desulfobacteria > Desulfobacterales > Desulfobacteraceae > Desulforapulum > Desulforapulum autotrophicum. The sequence continues at coordinate 5,235,463 of NC_012108.1, forward strand.
CCCAGGACTGCCGGCCCGAAACTGCTGGAAGCATGTAAAAAGTTTGCGCCGAAAAAGCTTTTCTCTTCAGCATATCAGAACAGTCTGGACCTGGCAGTGCCCATGAAAACAGCCACTGAAAAAAATTACCACCAGAGGCATTTCAAACTTCATTGTGGCCAGAGCAGAGACCATGCTCCGGCCATGCCGGTTAATCAGGAAAGGATCTGATCAATAAAATAGGAATCCTGGCCGCCTGCAACACCCCTGCAGCCACACTCCCATAGGAAACCCGGGCAAGACCGCCAAAACCGTGGGTGGCCAGGGCAATCAGATCAGCGCCAGTCTCCGCGGCCACGCTTAAGATTGCCTTAACAACAGAGCCAGATACAATCTGTGTGACAGCATTGATTCCCTGCCCAAGGAACTTGTCTTTGAGGGTGTTAAGATAGGCATTCGAAATTTCAATCCGGGCTGCATGGGCCTCTCGATATTTTTCGATATTAACGACCTCGTCACGTTCCAGCAAAAGAGCCTCTTCCTCTACCTTGAGAAAGATTACTTTGGTATTATTATCTTTGACCAGGTGTTCCACATGGCTCAAGATTACCTCTGCCCGCTTGGAACCATCCACGGGAACAAGTATTGTTTTATACATCCCTGCCTCCCTTTTAAGAGATTAAATTAAAACCTTACTACCAGTTTTAATTTATTTCATAGCAACAACCATACCACACGAGGTGTGGGGACGTTCAATGGCAGTTAAAAGGGCCTGACGCCGGTCAACCATTGTCTGGCATGTCATCACATGGAAACGATGTCAGGGTTCAACCCTATCATGGGGGTGTCAGCTCCTTTTGCATCTTGTAACCCTTGGGCAAGGAGATATGTCCACATCCACCTCCCGGGTGACCGCAAGTTTTCACTCATTAGCTCCTGCAGCCTGCTACAAACTTGGGGGCCAGGGTCTGATTAAAGCGCTTGTTATAGGCACGGACAATATCCTGACCGGCCACGCCACAGAGGCTGTCAAGATAGTCGTGGGTTTTGAGTATTCCCAAACGGTTACAGATCTATTTTCCTTATGATTAAAAACTGTTGGCAAAATTGTCAATCTGCGCAAGTAAGGTTATGGCGATTTTCTAAATTTTAATCCGCATCTGCACGCTATCGTCTCCGAGGGTTACTTTAAATTTTCGTTTTTAATAACCGGCACGACCGGAGCGAGGGATGGCATCCGGCCACAACGAATATGGAACACGATGATACAGGGCAGGCGATAGTACCATTCCGCCCCCTTTGGTTACCCTGACCGGAACGGTAAACGTCGGGGGGATTTCTGCCCTTCCAGACTAAAGCGCAGGAACTGCGGGCTAAAGTCCTCAAACAGCCTGCGCTTCTTAACGCCTGGAAGGGCAAAAATCCTATCCCCTTTGGTTTACAATGTTCCGGTCAGGGCGACCAAAGAGGGCTCGAAAGTCGAGACTTTCACAATGATGTTTCGACAGGAATTTCTTATAAAAAAACCCACATGTCCTGCGGACACAACGAAGATAGAAACTCAACAGCATAGGCGGGCGGGAACGGGTATTGCCCGCAGCGGATTAAACGGCAGCGGTCAGCATGGACGCTGAAGGAGCTGCCGTTTCCCTCGGAGCAGCCCAGGACGGGCTGCGAGAATGAGTGGAGGGTACTACCCGTTTCCGTCTGCCGGCCCGAAAAGAGTTTCATATAACCCACATGTCCTAGCGGACACAACGAAGCATGAAACACTTGCAAAAAATGAAAAATGGTCATAACTATCCAATTTTTTTTATCTTCCCAAACAAAAGCGAAAGGATAGTCATGACCAAGAGATCAAATAGCACATTAATCCAAATCGTTCACCCTATTTGTTGTGGTTTGGATGTTCATAAAGACAAAATTTCAGCTTGTTTAATCACTTTGAATAATGCAGGAGGTGAGCACCATGAGATTCGAGAGTTTTCAACATTCACTCACGATCTGCAAGAAATGAAAAAATGGCTGCTTGATAATAATTGCCCAATTATAGCAATGGAAAGTACCGGGGTATACTGGCATCCGGTTTATAATACCATTGAAGATAAAATTGAAGTCGTTTTGGTAAATGCCAGACATATTAAAAACGTTCCTGGCCGAAAAACTGATATCTGTGACAGCAAGTGGCTTGCCGGACTGCTTCGACACGGTTTAGTAAGAGGTAGTTTCATCCCTCCGGGGAATGTCCGGGAATGGCGAGAATTAAGCCGATTGAGAAAAACATACACCGAATCCCTTGCCGATTATAAAAGACGTGTTCACAAGCTGTTCATTACTGCAAATATAAAAATTGATTCAATAGTTTCGGATTTGTTTGGTTTGACAGGCACGAACCTGATCAATTTATTATGCAATAATAGTGAACTAAGCTTGGAAAAGGTCCAGGAGTGCACCAAAGGCGGCCTTAAGAAAAAAACGCAGGAACTGCATAAAAGCCTTAATGGATATTTCAAAGATCACCATCGTTTTCAACTTGTTGAGATGATGGAAATTATCAATATTTTTAAAAAAATGATTGAACAAGTTAATACTCGATTGGAATCTCTTACACGTGAGCACAAAGATTTATTGGAGCGTTTAGACGAAATTCCAGGTGTTGATAAAAAATCGGCACAATCCATTATAGGAGAAGTCGGGGTTACGCTAAATGAATTCAAAACTATGTCAGCATTTGTTTCATGGGCAGGCCTGTGCCCCGGGAATAATGAAAGTGCAGGAAAACGGAAAAGTGGCAGAAATGCAGTTAGAAATCATCCATTCAAAACGATTTTAGTCCAGGTTGCATGGGCAGCAATCAAGAAAAAAGGCTCTTATTACAAGGCCAAATATTACAAACTGAAATCCAGGAGAGGTGCCAGAAAGGCCATTGTTGCTATAGCCCATAGAATTGCAAAAGCCATTTACAGCATCATTAAAAATGCAGACACGTATAAAGATCTTGGCGAAGAGTACCTGAGCAAGCCCAACAAGCAAAGAGTATTAAAAAATTTAGCAAAAAAGGCTGATGAATTAGGCATGAAACTTGTGCCTTGTGGAAATTAATCGAATTGACAGCACGCTTTTAACAGGTGTTGTTTAGAGAAGGACAGCAGACAAAGAAATTATTGATTCGGTAAACAAACGTCGGATGATCAAATGAAGCCTTAGAGCGCGAATATAACATGACGGGTCGGTTTTTTGCACAACAAACTGTTAGTCCTCCATCGGGGGAACTACGCATATAAAACTTATCTAAAATAAACCGACCACTACTGATGATTTAAAAACTTGTCTTCCGTGCCTGAATTATTAACCCGACAGGAAGAATTCTATCGATTTGATATTTTCAATCTGTAGCGTCAATCAAAGTGTTCTTGGGACAAGACCCAAAAACCAACAGGATACTATTCCCTTTTTCGAGGGGAGTGTTACATATAAACCGGCACGGCCGGAGCGTGGTATGGCTCCAGCCACAACGAACAATGAAACGCCCCTGTTTGCAATGCTTCGGTGAGTGTTTCTTATAAAAAACCGGCATGGCCGGAGCATGGTATCTGCCCTGGCCACAACGAAATTGGAAACGCCTCCATCGGTGATGCTTTGGTGGGTGTTTCATATAACGGCCATGTCGGCCTGTCGACACAACGAAGCATGAAACACGATAATACCGGGCAGGCGATAGTACCATTCCGCCCTCTTTGGTTACCCTGACCGGAACGGTAAACGTCGGGGGAATTTCTGCCCTTCCAGACTAAAGCGCAGGAACTGCGGGCTAAAGTCCTCAAACAGCCTGCGCTTCTTAACGCCTGGAAGGGCAAAAATCCTAACCCCTTTGGTTTACAATGTTCCAGTCAGGGAAACCAAAGAGGGCTCTAAAGTCGAGACTTTCACAATGATGTTTCGACAAGAGTTTCTTATAAAAAAAACATGTTATTAATTCAAAACACACTTCCCCATAGGTGCAAAATGCGAGTTATACTTCCTCAGAGTCTGATATTTGATTTGAGATGCTTTCCCAAACCTGAACAGCATGACCTGCCCGTCCTGAGTAAAATCGCAGTCAGGAAACAATGCGCCATACTCACCCCGAATTTCATTGAGCAGTTTTCTGTGTTTGGAGTCAAACGCCCCATCGCCATCCAACTGTTTTCGCAAAAGAAACAAGGTGATAGCCGTCATTGGTTGAAGTTCAAACCCATACCGGGAGAGGGTAAGCCAGACCCGTTCAAGGGCCCGTCCCCCATTGAGATAAGATTCTGTGTTTATACCCCGGACAACCACCAGGGCGGCCCCGGATGAATGGATAAGGGCATCGTAGGCAGCCTTAGCAACAATCTTGCCAAATCCAAGTTTATTGGCTATATTCATCACCGGCCAGGACCTGGTGGTCCGCAAAAAGGCTTCACCGTCCACACCGGCCTCAAGATTCTTGATATAAAATCCGTCCCTTTTATCCAGGGTTTCTTCAGGTGAAAATCGAATCATCTTAAAGAAGTGTTCGTGGAGATCCTGCCGTTCTGTCCTGATTCTGTCTGCTTTACTTACCACCCGGGCCAATTTTTCAAGAGAATCCGTATCCGTTATAAAATGGATACCGGTACCCTGAATATTTTGGATTGAATCCCTCAACTCAACCAGCAAACCCTGGGAGGCTTTTCGTTTCTCAAATAACTTTCGGTTGGTCTTTCGTTTCCAGATATAATCGGCCAGCAAATCTTTTTCAACGGCATCATTTATGGATAGATCCACCTGTGCCATGGTATCACCCTCTCCATAACTGAGATCTGCCTTAAGCCCGAATCCGGTGGCGGTGATTTTCATATTTTCAATCACAGCACCACAGGAAATCACAGAGGCCATCTGATGAACATTGAAAAAGGACTCGTCAGCCGCTTTGTCTAAATACAGGGTGATCCGATTGTTGGTTTTGGCAAATTTCCATGGCTGGACATTGTCCCCTGAGGGTGCCTGGATACCGGCCTTAATGATATAGTCCAGTAATTCTCCCGAAATTTTTCCATCCCGGCACAGGCTCACAGGTTTCTCTGGCTCTTCCGGCCCGATGGGGGTATTTCTGGTCAGCATTTTTTTTACGAGTACGGTTTTGATACGCTGCCAGGGATGCTTATTGCCCATATTCAGCTTTTTTATACAATACTTCCTGAGATAGGGATCAAACTGAGAATAGTAGGGAACCGGTTTAATCATCCCTTTCCCCAGAATAATCCTGACGGCCTCGGTTCCAGCCATGCCCGTGCAAAGCTGACAGGCAATATTCAAGGACGGACCTTTTCTGGATTTGAAACTAAGCTTTGAGGTGTCCATATATTTGAATTGAAGGGCCTTTGGAGCCAGTCCCATGGCAAAGGCAAGATATTGGTCCTCGGGTTTCATATCCTCGATAATGTTGAAATAATCGTCAAATGCAATGCCCCGATCCGGGGCAAAAACCAGCATGGCTGAGCCAAATCCCAGAGGACCTGCCGTGATCACATAAATCCCTTTCTCCCTGGCCCGATTAAAAAGCTGCCTGCGGATATCAAACGCAAAAAAATCCAGGGAGTCGATAACAACAGAGACCCCATCTAAAAACAAGTCCATATTTTCTGCATTAATACCATCGGGAAATTCAGTGATCTCCAGAAACGGATTGATACTCAGGGCCTGTTCCTTCATGACGTCCAGCTTCGGACGGCCGAAATCAGGCACCCGGGCCCCAAACTGCCGGTTTACATTGGCTGGCTCATAGATATCAAAATCTGCAATATTAAACCTGCCGATTCCGGTCCTGACCATGGTAATAAGGTGGGCGCTGCCTACACCACCCATGCCGGGGATGGCTATTTTACTCTTGGCAAGGATTTCCTGTTCTTCAGGGGTGAGCAAACCAATATTCCTTGAAAAGGCTTCAATATGATATTCTTTTTGGGAAGATATGCCATACTCTTGAAGTTTTTCCAGATATGATTTTATTGGCATTTTTGATCCCTCGTATATTGGTTTTCATGAAAACATCATGCAACTAGCTTAAATTCTATAATGTTTTGTTGTGTGCAGTCTTGTGAATGAAAGACCAAGTTGCGAAAGACTGTTATTTATCCCTTCCGGCTGATCAATTTCCTCCACAAGGACCCATGGTCCAGATACCATCTCAATGATCTGATTCATCACGCTTCCACATTAAACATTCTTCTTGACTTCTGAAGCACAACCTATTTACTTTGTCCGAATAATGCTTTTATTCTATGACCATGTCAAATTAATTATATGGGATAACCAATGTCTGAATATTTAACATACGGAAAATTCAAATTCTGCGAAGCCATCACAGAAGAACAAAGAAGAGAGATATACCGCTTAAGATATGAGGTCTATGCTCTGGAGTTTGGCTTTGAAAACCCCTATGACTTTCCCGATAAATTAGAGAAAGACCCGTATGATCCCCATTCCGTTCACTTCATAGCTTTGAACGAAGACAACGACATCATAGGAACAGTCCGGATGATTCTTAATTCTGAAAAAGGCTTTCCTGTTGAACAGGCCTCGGAAATTAACGATTTTGATGACAAGCCGTCACCTGAGATGATAACTGAGGTGTCCCGCTTGGCTGTTTCCAAAAAACTGCGCAGAAGGCCTGAAGACGGGATGCACGGTGTGGAATCGTATATCCCCAAATCCCAGGGAGGCGTTTCAGACATTCCAAGAAAAGAAGATGAATCATTTAAGGAAAAAAGGCAGCGCCCTGCCATTATCCTGGGGCTTTACCGGGCAGTCTATCACAAATGCAAAGAACTCGGCATTACCCACATGTACATGATTACAGAAGACAAGCTTTTTCATGCCCTTTATAAATTCGGTTTTGTTTTCAGACAGGTTGGAAATCCAGTAGAATATCATGGGAAACGAACACCCTATGCAACCTCATGGAAAGAGATTGAAGTACACATGGATAAAAAGCATCCAGATCTGCTTGAATTTTTGTTGTTTAAACTTGATAACAAGTATCACCCAAAATTATAATTTTGAATTGATGCCTGTTACAGGCCATCACTACCCATAACATACTCCCCACAGCAAGGATCTAAAAGTTCATTGTAGCTGCTCAACTGCTTAAAAACCTGGGTTTTAGGGTCATGAAAATTTTAAAACACACCAGACCAACGCCGGATTTTTATCTGATTTCAAGGCGCGGCAATGGGAGCATATTGAAATATGTGCCCATTGACGCAACGCTGAAAGCGGGTAAAAGAACAAGTTGGGTGGTGTATTTTATTTTTTAATAAATGGCACTTATCGATCCGGGGATGACTGTATTGAATATCTTTTGCCAAATGGCTGCTGCACCGCTGGTGCCTGGAGAAATTAAAGCCCTTGAAACCGAAGAATCGAGGTGCCGGAATCCTCGGGCTGAACCCCCATCTTACTGCCCACAATATCGTGAATGACAAAGGGAAACCAGAGCCGGTCCACCTTGGGCTGAACCGAAAAAAAATGGGTGGCAAAGGCACCAAGCACCTTACTGTAAAAGGGTGATGCTGCTCCCTGTTTTGCCTCTTCGTTAAAATCAATGAGATACTGGACCCTGGCAATCTTGTTCCCAGGATCCGTGTCTGCTGCAATGAACGGTGCTGAGGGACGCCCGTTGAAGATACTGATCATGGAGAAATCGCACCCGGCATAGGCGTTGAGGTGGGCCTTGACTTTCTCCTGCCCCAGGACCACCTGCCGCTGATTGACAAGTTCTGCCCCGGCCACGATAAAGTTAAGATTCTTGTCCGTGATATAGGATTCAACCCTTTGAATCAGGGGCCCGTCACCTCCATTGACTTCATTAATATCAGATAATTTCCACATCTTGCTCCCGCCCTTTAAACTTTTTTTATAAATCATTGTCCTTGTTCTTAAGAGACACTTCAATTGCCGGCCCAGGGAGTTCGATTTCTGCAACGCCCCAGGCAACCCGGGTACTGCTATATCTAAATTCAAACAATTTGCATATAAAAAGGTTAACTCTCTTTGTCCCTTAGCTGCTTAGGACCGCAAATGAAATAAGTTGACCAGAAATAGCGCCGACCAATCTATAAAATTGGGTAGTTCATATACAAGGCGCATTAAAGGTTCAATAACAGGCCTATTTGGCCTTTGATGCAACGAGGTAGGCGGACCAAAAGGCAAGCAATTTCGGTCAAGTTATAAAATTTGCGGTCCTTACCCTTTTATTGCGGGGGATTACTTTGTACGATGGGGCTGCCTGCCTTATGGCTGGTTTTAAGATTTGGCCGGAACGAAGCAACGCTTTAAACCGAAAAAAATTGACGCCGGATATCGAGTAGTATACCTTAACAAATCTATCCGGTTCGTTTGGGAACCGACCGGAGAAAGAGCATTTCATTCAAATGAAGAGGAGAAAAAATGCAGTCATTTAAAAAAGGTCTCATCATATTCACCCTTGTTCTCTTTTCGGCAACCCTTGGCTGGGCCGAAAAAACTGTTAAGCTCGATCTTAACGCCATATACGGGGCAACAAGCTTTCACACCATGGGTGCCATGGATTTTGCAAAACTTGCCCGGGACTATTCAAAGGGTAGTATCGACATCACCGTTCACCCGGGCGGCAGTCTTGGATTCAAAGGGCCTGAGCTCTTAAAATCCGTAAAAGACGCCCAGTTGCCCATGAGCGACATTCTCATGGGGGTTGTTGCCGGCAGCGAGAACGTGTTTGGTTTAAGCTCCCTTCCCCGGCTTGCCGGTTCGTTCAGCGAGGCAAAGGCCCTGTACGACGATTGCAAACCCCTGTATGAAAAAGCAGCAATGAAATGGAACCAGAAGTTCCTCTATGCAGCACCCTGGCCTCCCAGTGGGCTTGTCACAAAAGAAGCCGTCAATACCGCCGCCGACATCAAGGGTCTAAAGACAAGGACCTACGACAAAAACGGCGCCAACTTCCTCAGAGAGCTTGGCGGATCACCCCTTTCTCTGCCCTGGGGTGAGGTTTACTCGTCCCTTAGAACCGGCATGATTGATTCCGTGCTCACCTCGGCTGAATCCACTAAAAATGGAAAATTCTGGGAGGTGCTCGCCCATTTTTCCAACATCAACTACGCCTTTCCCCTGAACATGGTTACCATCAACCTGGACTACTGGAAATCTTTATCAAAGGATCAGAAAACGGCCATGCTCAAGGCTGCGGCTGAAACGGAAACCAATCAGTGGAGTCAGTCTGAAACAAAAACCATGGAAGCTCTTGCCGTCATAAAGGAGAACGGTTTCACTATTTCAGAACCATCCCCGGCCTTCTCCCTTGAGATGGACAAAGCTGCGGCTAAAATCGTCGACGAGTTTGCATCCAATGCAGATGCCGCAACCAAGGCCATCCTTAAAAAGCACACAAAATGAGACGGACCATTCAATTCATAGAGAGGCTCTCACTTTGGGGAGCCTCTTTGTCCGCAGTGTTCCTGTCCCTCATTGTTCTTATCATTGCCGTTGAGATTGTGTTAAGATCGGTGTTCAATACATCCACACTGATCGCAGACGAGTACAGCGCCTACTTCTTTGTGGGAGTGGTGCTCCTGGGGCTTGGGTTCACTCTCAAGGAGGGTGCCCACATTCGCATCACCCTGGTCACCTCCCTGGTGGGCGAGCGTGCCAACCAGGTTCTGAACATTATGTCTACACTTGCAGCCATTGCCATCACCACTTTTGCCCTTTATCACACTTCTATAATGGTGTTTGAGTCGTGGCAGCTCGACATGACCGCCGACACCATCAGCGAAACCCCGATCTTTCTTTCCCAGATGGTCATACCCGCAGGTCTTGCCATGTTTGACCTGCAGCTTGCGGCAAACTTTTTAAAGAGGTTTCTATGATTTCCGATCCGTTGTTAATGTCCCTTGTATTGTTCGGATTCATGTTTTTGTGCCTCTTTTCCGGGCTCTGGATCGGTTTTTCCCTGCTGGGAACCGGCATATTCGGTATGCTGGTCTTTAATCTTAACCTGCCACCGGTCATTTCCGTGTGGGACAAGATCGGTGGTCTCCTGGCCAACTCCATTTACAACAGCACCAACTCCTGGTCGTTGACGGCCCTTCCCCTGTTCATCCTCATGGGCGAAATTCTCTACCGCACCGAAATTTCCACCAAACTGCTCAACGGGCTTCTGCCCTGGCTTGCAAACATCCCTGGAAGGCTTTTGCACATCAATGTGTTTGCCTGCTCGCTGTTTGCCGCCGTGTCTGGTTCCAGCGCCGCCACCACGGCAACGGTGGGTAAGATCACCCTGGACGAGCTCTCCCGGAGGGGGTATGACAAGCGCCTGGCCATCGGCTCCCTTGCCGGTGCCGGCACCCTGGGATTTCTCATCCCCCCCAGCCTGATCATGATCATATTCGGCATTCTATCCGACACCTCCATTGGCAAGCTCTTCATGGGCGGCGTGATCCCGGGAATGATGCTGGCAGGGGCCTACTCCATTTATATTATCCTGGTGGCCCTGGTTAATCCCGATGTGGTTCCCCATGAGAACGAGACTTTCACCCTGGCCCAGAAGCTCACAGCCCTCAAGGATCTGACGCCCATACTCGGGCTGATATTTGCCGTCCTCGGGGGAATATACATGGGCATCACCACCCCCACCGAGGCCGCGGCCATTGGTGTGATCGGCTCCATTGTTCTTGCCTTTGCCTTTAAAAACCTCACCTGGGCGAACTTCAAGGACGCCCTGATCAATGCTGTCAAGACCAACTGCATGATCTGCTTTATCATTCTTTCAGCCTCGTTTCTCTCCCAGGTGGTGGGTTTTGTGGGAATTGCCCGGGCCTTGAGTGTCTACATCACAGGCCTGGGACTTTCGCCCTATATGCTGATCCTTGTGGTCGGCCTGATGTACATTGTCCTTGGCATGATGCTGGACGGCATTTCCATCGTTGTCATGACCCTTCCCATTGTGCTGCCAATTGTTGTTGCAGCCGGATTTCAACCCCTGTGGTTCGGCATCTTCCTGGTGTTCATGGTCGAACTCTCCCAGATAACCCCACCCGTGGGATTCAGCATTTTTGTAATTCAGGGCATATCAACGGAAACAGTGGGCACCATCTTAAGGGCCACCCTGCCATTCTTCATCATCATGGTCTTGATGGTTGTTATGATCACTCTCTTTCCCGACATTGTCTTTTACCTGCCGGAAAAAATGGTTCAATAAACAACAACAGATGCCGATGGCCGGGAAACAAGTTAAATGATGGAAATTCAAACCGCTCTCTTGAAATGGTACCACACCCACCACCGGGAACTTCCCTGGAGGAAAACGGCAAACCCCTACAGTATCTGGGTTTCCGAGGTGATGCTCCAGCAGACCCAGGTAAAGACCGTGGTGCCCTATTACGGCCGATTCATGGAAGCCTTTCCCACGGTTGCGTCCCTTGCCCGGGCAGATCTTGAACAGGTGCTCAAACTCTGGGAAGGGCTTGGATACTATGCCAGGGCAAGAAATTTCCACAAGGCATGCCAGACCGTGACAACGGATCTCAAGGGAATCATTCCCCGGGATCTTAAGGGATTCAAGGCCCTGCCCGGTGTGGGGGACTACATTGCCGCAGCCGTTCTCAGTATCGCATTTAATATCCCCCTGGCCGTTGTGGACGGCAATGTCAAACGGGTGCTGGCCCGGGTGTTCACCATGGACGACCCGGTGAACCACGGTCCGTCCCACAAAAAATTCCAGGCAAAGGCCGATCTTATTCTGGATCGCTCCTGCCCGGGAGCCTTCAACCAGGCCGTCATGGAGCTGGGGGCCCTGGTTTGCAGCCCGCGCAACCCCGGTTGCACGATCTGTCCCCTTGGGCAGTACTGCCGGGCCCTGGAATCGGACAGTGTGGATAAATACCCACTTCGCAACAAGACTAAACCGGTGCCAACGGTTCACATTGCCGCAGGAGTGGTAAAAAAAGGAGATAAACTTTTGATCACCCTGAGAAAGCCGGAAGGACTTCTGGGCGGGTTATGGGAATTTCCCGGCGGCAAGGTAAAAACCGGCGAGCAGGCCTCTTCGGCCTGTGTCCGGGAACTTGCCGAAGAAACGGGCCTCAGGGTGGCGGTGACCTCCCATCTGGCCCGGGTCAAGCATGCCTATACCCATTTTAAAATTGAAATGGACATTTTCAATTGCCAATATATTTCCGGCAATGTCAGGCTCAACGGACCTGTGGACCATCGCTGGATTTTCCCCCATGAGATCCGTCAATACCCCTTTCCCAAGGCCAATCTCAAATTCATTCCCCTGCTGGAAAATCCAGACGAAATACCCTTGAAAACCATGTCTGCTGTCACTTAGGACCACAAATTTTATAACTTATTTTATCTGCGGTCCGGTCCTTAACCATCAACCACACCGGGTATAGCCGCAGGAATGACAGGTGACACACCCTTCTTCATGGCTGATCACATGACCACACTCGGGACACAGATCCTCTGTAAGGGTATTGTTGACCTTTTTTTTGCCATTCCGACCATAGCGTTTTTCAAGGACCCGACCAATGGCATCAGGAATGGACAACACCCTTCCACCCTCCTGGAATACGGCGTGCTCACCGCCAATGCCCGCAACCTGGTCGATGATGTCCCGAACATCCACCCCGGCCCTGAGGGCAAGGGAAATCAGCCGGCCAATGGCCTCGGTTTTTGCAGTTGTGGATTTGCCGGATTTGCCGATGGTGGCAAACACCTCAAACGGCCGGCCGTCAAGCTCGGTAACAGTGACATAGAGCTGGCCCATGCCGGTCTTCATCCGTGTGGTAAAGCCCTCCAGGGTTTCCGGCCGCTGGCGAACGCTCTTTGAAAATCGATCCTGGGGGGCAGTGGCTCCTGAAATGGACAACACCTGGTTTGCCTTACTTCCGTCCCGGTAGATGGTGACCCCCTTGCAGCCAAAGTCAAAGGCTGAGGTGTATATTTCAGCCACATCGTGCTCTGTGGCATCCCTGGGAAGATTCACCGTCTTTGACACGGCGTTGTCCGTATGCTTCTGAAAGGCGGCCTGCATCTTCACATGCCAGGCAGGCGAAACATCGTGGGCCGTGACAAAAACCTTTCTGACGCTCTCCGGAATCTCGGTCATTCCCTTGATGGTGCCTGTTTTGGCAATTTTCTCCATAAGGGCTTCGCTGTAAAACCCCTGGGCCTGGGCCACGGCCATGAAATGGGGGTTAACCTCCAGAAAGGTTTCATTATCCATGATGGTTCGGATAAAACTCAGGGCAAACAGGGGCTCAATCCCGCTTGAGCTGCCGGCAATGATGCTCAGGGTGCCAGTGGGCGCAATGGTGGTGACCGTGGCATTTCTGAAACGCCGGTCTTTATCGTTTCTAAAAACACTCTTGTCAAAATTTTCAAACACTCCCCTCTCCTGGGCAAGGGCCCGGGATGCCTTGCGTGCCTCACTCTGGACAAAGGCCATGACCTCTTCGGCCAGTGCCACGGCCCGGTCGGAGTTGTAGGGAAGTTCAAGGGCAAAAAGGAGATCTGCAAACCCCATCACGCCCAGGCCGATCTTTCTATTGCCCCGTACCATGGCTGTGATCTCGTCAAGGGGATAGATGGATCGGTCAATGGTGTCGTCCAGGAACCGAACAGCAAGGGCGATGGTTTTTCCAAGGGAGGCATAGTCAATGGTGGGTTTGCCCTTTTTTTCGACAACAAACTTTGCCAGATTGACGGAGCCGAGGTTACACGCCTCCATGGGCAACAGGGGCTGTTCACCGCAGGGGTTGGTGGATTCAATCTCCCCGAGAAGCGGCGTAGGGTTGTCCTGGTTGATGCGGTCCAGAAAAATGATGCCAGGATCACCGTTGTGCCATGCCTGCTTAACCATGGCCTCAAACACATCCGTGGCATTCAGGGTACCGACCACCCGGCCATCCCTTGGATCCACAAGGTTGTAGGGTAACCCCGTTCTGGCCTTTACCATGAACTCATCGGTCACCCCCACGGAGATGTTGAAATTGTTCAGATCAGCACTGGCCTGCTTGCAGAGGATGAACTCCATGATATCCGGGTGATCCACCCTGAGAACAGCCATGTTGGCCCCCCTTCGGGTGCCGCCCTGTTTGACCTGCTCGGTTGCAACGTTAAAAATTTTCATGAACGAAACCGGTCCAGAGGCAACACCGCCTGTGCTTCCCACCCTGGAATCCTTGGGCCTCAACCGTGAAAAGGAAAACCCCGTACCTCCCCCGGATTTATGGATCAACGCCGCATTTTTCACCGTTTCAAAAATACCGGAAATGGAATCTTCGACCGGGAGCACAAAGCAGGCGGCAAGTTGTCCCAGATCCGTACCAGCGTTCATGAGCGTCGGGGAGTTAGGCAGAAACTCCAGCCTTGCCATGATGCCGTAAAACAGATCCCGATAGACCCCGGGGTCATTGCCATGGGCCTTTTCTGCAGCGGCGATGTAGGACGCCACCCGCATAAACATCTGACCCGGTGTTTCAACGACCCTCCCCCTTTTATCCTTCTGGAGATAGCGTCTTTTCAGGACGGTTAATGTTGCTTCTGATATTTCAGGCTCAATGGCCAATACCGCTTCTGTCATGGTGGTGCCTCCCGGTTAAGTATACCCTATCGTGTGACCATAGGGTATATACACACAATATGTTGCTCAGTCAAGCAAGGTTCTTTTCATTTAGTGTTTGAACGAACAGGCAAAGCCACAACGTCCATGGATAAAATTTCTTCATTGAGAATAAGCGGTCAAGTTGTCAGGTTCTCGACCATGGAGTGTAAATATTTTTACCATAACAGACCTGAAATTATTGATATAATCAACTATTCTCTGGTTCATTGGATAAAGACTGTTATTCCAGTTTACACAAATCATTGCAATAATCTTCTGATCCACAAATACGGGAAAAACAGCGATGGCTGAAGATATCTCATCTCCCGCTAACCGATCCCTGTACCAGGCGGGAATCTTTTTCTCGTATTCCGGCCTGGTGATCTCCGTGATAATAATATCTTTATGGTCCATGATGGCCTCGTTAAATAGATCCTGGCTGTTTTCTATTTTATACGAAAACCACTTCAGGAATTCCTTTGAGCGATCCCCTTTTGCAAACCGGGCATCCATCATCTGGGTCTCATTTTTCTTAATGGCAATGCAAACCTGGGTAAAATAAAAACTTTTAAAAAGGGTCTCTACTATACTGGTAAAGATCTCATGAATACTGAGCTGCTTATCCAGATTTTGCTCTAACTGTTTCAACCCGGCATTGAGCCTTTCCTGATTTTTTACCCCGGAAATCCCTGGCCCTGCATTGTTCAAATCCAGGGAAGGAGATATGTTCAGAAGGGCTTCATGTTTTATCATTTTATCCCATGAGTTTGTAAAAATTGCCAATGACGTTGACATGTCAAGGTTCAATATATCATTGTATTTTTCTACAACAAGCTGGGCCTGTTCAATATCTTGACAACCCTCATCATCCAGGGGGATATTACACATTTCATTGACAAAGGCGCAAACATATCGATGTCGATCGCCCTCAATTAGCCCCTCCCAATTCACACAAAAATCCGTCACCGGTCGCATATCATTAACAATATTTTTCGGCAGATGGAGTTTTAAAGCCACGATCATTCCCAGATCGCTATAGGAAAGTCCAAGTATCGATTTTGACGCCTTTGCACGGGAAAAAAAGTGTTCATCCATGGCCAGCTCAATCCTGATATATTTTTCCGGAGCAAACAATGCCACCATGTATTCCCCCAGGTCATAAAGCATTGCAGCAATTTGAATGGCGTCTGCCTCTTTGAATTCACCCTCCCGGACAATCTGCCTTGCCATGATGCTCCGTTGAAGGCCTTTTAATGTCTTTTGTTTAAGAATTGCAACATTACCAAGGCTACTCATCATTTCATATATTTTCATACCCGCAGCCGCCAGTCGGACCTCGTCTGTCCCCAGGATAATCATGGCCTCTGAAATTGTTGAGATCCCCCTGTTTGAAAAATGCCGATAAAAAGGAGCATTTACCAGTTTAAGCACCTTTGTGGTCAGTGCCATATCCTTTAGAATCACCCGGGCAATATCAGTGGCCGAGGAATATTTCATTGTCAAAATTTGATTGAGATCACTGACCTGCCTGTAAAAGGATAAAAAAGAATTCTGATCCATCATTTTTTTGAACAGGGCATTGACAAACACACGGCGGTCAGAAGGATCTGACTGGATTTGCCCCGTATCGCTGCTCCCTGTTTCTCCCCCCAGGCAAGGCAGGCAGATTGCATCTAATTCTATCCCGGCATGGGAGATGTCTGGTCCAGACATTTAAACTCCATTCAAAAAAACAACCTTGTAATCAATGATAATTATCCATTATGATTTAAAATTCATCTTAGACGTTATGGGTTTGATTATCAATTCAATTTTAATATAGGAAAACAGATGGAAGATAAATCCATACTGATTGTCAGTGAAAAGAAAGAAGAGCAGATCGACCTGATCCGGATTTTAAAAAAAATCGGGTATGATAAAATCTTCACCACCCAGAGCGGAGGTAATGCCTGGGCTTATCTAAAATCAAAAAAGATTGACTGTGTCATTTCTTCCTATGAAATGACAGAAATGTCCGGCCTGTCCCTGCTGACAATTCTTCGAAAAGAAGAATCGTTGGCCACCCTGCCCTTTTTCCTTACGGACAACGCCTTTAACAAAATCAAGGTGCTGCGCGCCGGACAAATCGGTGTGACCGGTCTTTTTGTGATCCCCTATGACCGGAATGGAATAAAAGACAAACTTTCCCTGGCCATTGGAAACATCTGTTCCCCAGTCATCACCGAGGTAGAAAAGAGCCTGGAACAAGGAATTTATCTCATTGAAAGAAAGGAATACGTCAGGGCCCTGGAACTGTTTGAAACCCTTGTTACGCAGGGAGAAAACCCTGAGTACTATTTTAACATCGGATATATCAAGACATCCCAGGGAAAACACAGTGAGGCCATTGAAGCCTTTTCCAAGGCCACCCAGCTCGACCGACTTTTTGTCAAGGCCTATGAAGCCATGGGACGGGCACACATGGCCCTTGGAAATCATCAGCAATCAGAAGAATGCCTGCAGATAGCAGCAGATATTTACCTGGATTCTGATAAACTGGGTTCAGCCGAAGGCCTGCTCAATGAAATCCTTGAAGCCGGATCAACCTCCCTGAACGTTTTCAACTCCCTTGGGGTTATCCATCGAAAAAAGGGCAATAAGGAACAGGCTCTCCGCCAGTACCAAAAAGCATTGAAAATCCACCCGGACGAACCCTATATTTACTACAATATCGGCCGGATCTACCTGGACATGAAAAATACGACAAAAGCCAAATTCTATTTCCAGGCGGCCCTGGACAAGGACCATGGATTTGATGAAGCCAGGCAGGTGATCAAGGCCATTGATATCGGCCTTGTGTAAAGGGACTGTCAATCACAGAGCATCTGCTTGATCCGTTCACTTAAAAACATGATTGACTCAATATCCAGGTGGGTGATGATGGTTTCGTCAAACAGAAGCTTGACGCTTCCGGGAAACCCGTCGTCCAGGTCTTGGTCCGTGAACATCAGCATGACCGGCACCTTTGGCAACGCCTTGAAATACAGGGCAATATCTGCGGAATGTTGATCCTTGGGGACCACTATGGCACCGTATTTTTCAGCTGCAGCCCTGAGTGCTTCACCCCGCCCCTTGAACGCCTGCATCAGTGGAATTTCAACCTTATCCACCATGCTCTTTATCTTGGACACCGTGTTGGGAAACTCCACCAGTCCCTTCCATTTCCCGGTGGGCATCCGGCTGCCGCCCTGGGCCATATGATTGTACAAGAACACCTGCTCCCACCGGGTCAGGGCAGAGCCGTCACCCCTTGTTATTGTGTGGTCCGATATCAATACGGTGGTGTTAAAATAGGGCAGCACAAGAACAGTTCCTCCGGCCTGGTTCTCAAGGGTTCCACCAATCCGGTCGGGAAGGTCCGTAAGTTTCATGGAGGCCATCCGCTCTTTTGCCCAGGCAAGGGCATCATCGGCCATGTCCCGTTTAAGCCATTTTCCGGCTCGATACTGCTCGTTGAGTTCAATATTACATTGTTCGACAACGGCCGGATCAAGGTGGGGGCAGTTCTTCAGGGGATGTTTTTCTGACACCACCATACCGGCAAAGGCAAGACAGGTGGAGAACCCGCAATCCCTGCAATTGGTTTTCGGCAGCACATCCCGGTACAGATCAACAACTGAAAGCGCCATAAGCCGTCATCCTTTATTTATCCCAGAAGGGCGCAACCTTGGCCCCTGTAATCTCAATCTTTTCCCACACCTTTCCCAGCACATAGGGTTCTTTGTCCAGCCACTCTTTATCAAGGGCCTGCCTTGACTCAAATTCGCACACAATCATGGAGCCGGTCATTTTGCCCCCCTGGTCCAGGATGGCGGCTGCATAGAGCCAGTGACCGGATTCGTGCATCTCTTTTGCCATGGCAAGATGGGCCTGCCTTGCCGCCATTCTTCTGTCAAGGGCCTTGTCATCTGTCCCATCATAACCTGTAACGATGAATTGCATGGTGGTATTTCCTCATATTTTGTTTTTAAGCTATCAATCAAAGATACTACATTCTTTCCATTGATCCGGCAAAGGGATTTTTATGAAACGAATATCATTCCGGCATGTCGATTATTCAAAACAATAAATTTTTCCCTCAACCGCCAGCGGCAGGGGTGAATTTGCCAAAAACGGCGTCGGATAGCTTGGACTTAGTGGTTATTCCTCGACCCCAAGGTAGGCTTCCATGACCAGGGTGTTGTTCATGATCTCCCGGGGCGTATCAAAGGCAATGACCCCGCCCTGGTCCAGCACCAGCACATTGTCGCTCACCTCCATGGTCAGCCCCATGTCGTGCTCGACCAGCATGAGGGTGATCCCCCGCTGTTTGATCCGATTGATCAAATCGCCAAGGGCGCTGGTTTCCACCCGGTTCAATCCGGCGGCAGGTTCGTCCAGCAACATGAGCAACGGATCCGAGGCAAGAGCCCGTGCGATCTCGGCCGTCTTCTGACGGCCCACGGGAAGATCTCCGGCTGGCCTTGCGGCATAGGATGCAAGCCCTGTGAACTCAAGGATTTCAATGGCCTTGTCCCTTGCGGCCTGCTCCTGGAGGACAAAGGATGACGGCCGGATCACGGCGCTCCAGAACCCGCCCGTGAGTCGAACGTGCATGCCAACCATCACATTTTCAAGAACGCTCATGCCCGAGAAGAGCTCCACGTTCTGGAAGGTCCGGGTGATCCCCCGGGCCACCCGTTGGTGAACGGGCAATTGAGCAATGGATTGTCCATTAAAAACAATATCGCCCCGGTCCGGAGCATAAACCCCTGTGATCAGGTTAAAAAGGGTGGTCTTACCCGCACCGTTGGGTCCGATGAGACCGAGGACACTGCCCGTTTCAACCTCGAACGAGACGTTGTCCTGGGCCCTGACTCCACCAAAATTCTTGGTCAGCCCCTGCACCTTTAAAAGGCGGTCATCATGCCCTTTTTTTTCGATAACGGTCATACTGATCCACCACCCCCTGTGTCAACCCCTGGGGCATGACGATCATCACCCCCATCAATATCACTCCAAAAACAATCATCTCATAGTCTGCAAATCCGTGGAGCACTTCGGGCAAAAGCGTAATCACAGCAGCACCGAGAACGGCCCCCCACACGCTGGCCATGCCGCCGATCACCACCATGGTCACCATCTTGATCGAGGCCATGAACCCAAAGGAATCCGGACTGATAAACAGGACAAAATGGGCGTAAAAAAAGCCGGCCATAGCCCCAAGGGCCGCACTGAACATAAAGATGGTAAGCTTAACGCTGTGGGCGTCCACCCCAAGGGCAACCGCTGCATTTTCCCTTCCATGGATGGCGGCAAGGGCCCGGCCGGTCTTGGAATCAATGATTCGCCTGCAAACCAGCATGGTCCCAAAGACAACGGCCCAAACAAGGTAAAAATAGCTGCGCCCCCCCTCAAACATGAACGATCCAATACCAAGCATTGGGATGCCCACAAACCCGGAGGCCCCGCCCGTGAGGCTGCCTGCCTCGCGAAAGAAAATGTGGACAATCATGCCGAATCCAAGGGTACCCATGCCCAGATAATAACCGGACAGTCGTAGAGTCGGACGGCCCACCACCCAGGCAACACCCACGGCAAGGGCAATGGCGAAAACCAGGGCAAGCCAGGGAGAAACGCCATGGGTTCCCGAAAGAATGGCCGTTGCATAGGCCCCAATGCCGTAAAAAGCTCCCTGGCCAAGGGAAACCTGTCCTGCATACCCCATGAGCATGTTAAGCCCCAGGGCAAGCAGGGTGTTGATTCCGATAAAGGTCATGATCTGAAGCAGATAGGTGTTTTCAACCATAGCCCCCATGAGAATCACTGCCAGGACAAACAATGTGTTCTGAACCAGGCCTTTGTTGATTATACTGCCCGTCCCCTTCAAAACCGTTCAGCCTGTTTCTGGGCAAACAGTCCACCCGGACAAAGATAAAGAATTAACAGCAGCAGTACAAAGGCAATGGCGTCCTTGGAACCTGACGAGATAAGCCCCGCTCCCAATGATTCAAGAACCCCAAGGAGAATCCCGCCTGCAAACGCCCCCCACAGACTTCCAAGACCGCCGATCATGGCCGCACAAAACCCCTTGAGACCGAGCATGGTTCCCATGTCATAGGTGTTCATGGTAACCGGTGCGATAAAAATTCCTGCAACGGCCCCTGACACTGCACTGATGAGAACGGCAAACAATCCCATGCGCTCGGAAGGGATACCCGTGAGCCAGGCCGCTTTTTTATTGACGGCACAGGCTGTCATGGCCTTTCCCTGGATGGTGTACCTGAAGAACAGGTGGAGGGTTCCGGCAAGCACCAGGGCCGCACCCACAATATAAAGGCTCTGGGGAACGATGACTGCACCGGCAATTTCAATGGACTCAAGGTCTGAAAATGGCGGCAGAGACACCGGATCCTTTCCCCACACGTTCATGGCAATTCCCCGAAAGACAATGGATGCACCAACGGTTATGATCACAAGGGTGATGGGATTTGGGTCCTTTACGGGCCGAAGGGCAAAACGCTCAAACACCATTCCCACGCAGGCCACACCGGTAACGGACAGGACAAAGGCCAGGGGCAGGGGCAGGTGCAGCTGCCCCCACAGGGTCACAAGCCCCAGGGCACCGAACATGGCAAACTCACCATGGGCAAAATTGATCAACTCGGTGGACCGGTAAAGCATGGAAAGTCCGATGGCCACCACTGCATACACGGCGCCGATGGTGATGCCTGAAAAAAGGTATTGAAGCAGATCCTCCACAAAAAATCTCCTAATCGGTCAACAGGTTCCAGGTTTGATTTTTGATCTCAACCATGACAAAGGCGCTTGATGTGAGACCGTTGTGGTCTTCGGGGGAAAAGGAAAAACGACCCGTCACACCCACATGGTCTTTGATATTTTCAAGGGCGTTGCGCACCTTCTGCCGGTCACCGTCGCTTGCCTTTAACGCCTCGGCAACCAGGGTCATGGCATCGTGGGCATACCCGCCGAATCCAGACACGGCCCCACCGTACTTAGACACATACATGGTTTCATAGTCTTTAAGGATCTGCTTCTGGGGATCATCCGCCGGGAGCTGGTCCATGACAAGGATTTTGCCCGACGGCAGCACAATGTTTTCTGCAGCCTCACCCGCAAGGCTGATGAACTTGGCTGATGCCACACCATGGCTCTGGAACAGGGGGATATTTATTTTGAGCTGTTTCAGGTTCTTTGCAACAACGGCAGGTCCGGGATTGGTTCCCCAGCAGATGATGGCATCGGGAGAGGCCCCCTTTAATTTTGTCAACTGGGGGGTGGTGTCCGTGTCCTTTGCGCCAAAGCTTTCTTTAGCAACAATGGTGATACCATAATCCCCGGCAAGGGAGACAAGCTGCTCCTGGCCACTTTCGCCAAACGAATTGGAAACGGTGATGATCCCCACCTTTTTAATAGATTTGGCCTGCATATGTTCATACAGGGCAGAAACGGCGAGACGGTCGCTCTGGGCCGTCTTGAACACCCAGGGTTTCACGGGCGAAGTGATCTTGATGCCTGCGGCACAGCTGATCAGGGGAATTTTGGCCCGTTCGACAAAGTTGACAATGGCAAGGGTGGTAGGGGTAGTGCTCGGTCCCACAATGGCGATAACCCCGTCCCTGTGAATGAGCTTGTTTACTGCGCTCACCGCCTTTGCAGGATCACCTTCTGAGTCGTAGATCACGGCTTCGAGCATATGGCCGTCAATGCCGCCGGCAGCATTGATCTTATCGACCATCATCTCCATGGTCTTTTTTTCAGGATCGCCCAGGAACGATGCCCGTCCCGTGGATGAAAAAATACCGCCGATCTTGTAGACCGATGCAGCATGGAGGATTGACAGGGGACCCACCGCAAGGGTGAGGACGATGACAAGTTGAACGATTCGCTTCATACAATTGATGGACATGGGACAATTTCTCCTGATAAACGTGTGCGTTAATGTTCAGGAGTCAAACCAGGCGGCCGGCAGTTGGAAATCCGGTCTCCTGAAAACAAAAAAACCATGGATTTCCTGACTGGTTCAGTCTGTCCATGGTTTCGACTCTCGTGGTATCCTTCAGGCTCTCTAAAAGATTCCTCCATGGCCAGACTTCATAAAGAAGCCACCAAAAAAGGTAAACCTAAAAAATAAGAAAGCGCTGTTGTTCATATTTCCCCGTATAATAAAATTATTCGTTCGAATATAGAAGAAGGTTTTCATTGTGTCAAGTGTTATTTTAAGGGGATACGCCTTTTAAACAGAGCCGATTCCATGGTATAGGAGAAATGAGAATTCAGGACCATGGCCATAAAACCACGAAGATATTAAAGGTAAATAACCATCAATGGCAACAACAGACGTCATCATCATCGGGGCAGGTGCTTCAGGCCTTGTGTGTGCAATCGAAGCTGGCAAAAGGGGCAGGCGTGTCCTTGTGCTTGACCACCAGAAACACCCCGGACAAAAAATCCTCATGTCCGGCGGGGGCCGGTGCAACTTCACCAACCTTTGTGTGGAGGCTTCCAACTACATCTCAAGAAATCCCCACTTCTGCAAGTCAGCCCTGAGCCGGTTTACCCAGTGGGATTTCATCGCAAAACTGGACAATCACAAGATCCCCTTCCATGAAAGGGACCACGGCCAGCTGTTTTGCGATAACAGTGCAAGGGATATCCTGGAGATGCTGGAGGCTGAATGCAGGCAGGCAAAGGTGAACTTCATGTTTGAAACACAGATAAAAAGCGTGGACAGAAAAAACGACCAGATGTTCCAGGTCTCAACGGACAAGGGTGAATTCACAGCATCGTCCCTTGTGGTGGCAACGGGCGGGCTCTCCATCCCCGGGGTGGGTGCAACCCCCCTGGGTTATAAAATCGCCGAATCGTTCAACATCAAGGTATGGCCCCCGTCCCCTGGCCTTGTTCCCTTTACCCTCCAACCCCAGGAGAAACAACGCCTGGCAGGACTGTCGGGCATGAGCGTAGATGCCGTGGTCAGCTGTGGACAAACATGTTTCAGGGAAAACCTTCTCTTTACCCACCGGGGACTGAGCGGACCTGTAATCCTGCAGATCTCGGTCCATTGGGAGCCCGGACAAAGCCTTGTGGTGGACCTGCTGCCGGGGGTTGACCTTTTATCACAGCTCAAACAGGCACAGAGCGAACGCCCCAGACAACAGGTAAAATCCATGCTGACCGATCTTCTGCCCAGACGCCTTGTCCAGGCCATGGTCCCGGCAGAACTTGCAGAGGCCCCCCTGGGTTCAGTCTCCCACACCCGTTTTGAACAGATTGCAGCAAGCCTGAAACAATGGGAGGTCAAACCCGGCGGAACCGAAGGGTACAGAACCGCAGAGGTAACAAAGGGCGGAGTGGACTGTGATGCAATTTCCTCCAAAACCATGGAGGCCACCCAAAAAAAAGGGCTATACTTCATCGGTGAAGTGCTGGATGTGACCGGATGGCTCGGGGGATACAACCTCCAATGGGCCTGGTCTTCAGGTTGGGTGGCCGGTCAGTATGCCTGAAACGGGCAGTCCATGGCGACCGGGTCTGCCTGTTTCGGCCTTTTTTCTCCATGGTCCCAAACCTTGGGCGAACAAAGGAAATCGGGCAGCTCAGCCAGGGTCGAAAGGGTAACCCATTCAGACGGGTCAATGGCTGAAAGGCATACATCCTCATGCTCCCAGGTGGTCTCAAAGGGAACATGAACGGCGGTTGCGCCGATGTTGACCACGGGCAGAATATCCGACCGCAACGAGTTGCCCACCATCATGAACTCATGGGCTGCAATCCCATGTTTTCGTAGCACTCGGTTATAGGCGGCCTCATCCTTTTCGCTCAATATCTCCACATGGTCAAAAAAGGGGACCAGGTTGGAACGCGTCATCTTGCTTTCCTGATCCACCAGATCCCCCTTGGTGATAACCATGAGCCGGTATTGCAGGCAAAGGGCCTCAAGCACCCCTTCAATTCCGTCCAAAAGCACCACGGGGGCAGCCAGCATCTGTTGCCCATAATCCATGATCCGCTGGAGATCGATGTGACTCACCCTGCCCCTTCCCACGGCCAGGGCCGTCTCGAGCAGTGAGAGGATAAACCCCTTGACCCCATAGCCAAAAAATTGAATATTCTTCTGCTCCACGGCAAAGAGCTGCGCCCGTATGGATGCCGGGTCAGCATAGCCTCCAAGCATCTCCAGACACTCCTGTTCGACCCTGCGGAACATGGGCTCATTCACCCAGAGAGTGTCATCGGCATCAAAGGCAATCACCCGGACGTTCCGGATATTCTCCATGCCGCTTTGTTTTTTTTCATTTTTCTCCATGGAGACGGACTATACCAGAAGAATGATTCATCTCCAACAAGCATCTTCCATGGCACCGACCTGAAACGATACACCTTGTTTCAAAACAATACACCCCGGGGAGTCCTCAGCCCTTTCTTCAGCCGCTTATTTCCCCACAGTTAGAAAGAATTTAGGATTAAAAATCAGCATGTTAGAGTCATCCCCTCCATTTTTTGGCCCGGGGGCACCACTCTTGCAATCTTTAACTGACAAGGCCAAAGAAAAAACCCCACAAAAAGGAGGCACAAAATGAAACCATCATCCACAAAATTCAGGGTAAAAGGATTCCAGGTCCTTGAGGACCAATGCATCTGGATGTTAAGCGGTGTTGTGAACTTCAGGCTGTGCGACAAGGCTTACAACTGCTACGACTGTGCCTTTGACAAGGCCATGTCCAAGGCCATGGGGCGATCCGGCAACAAAAAACAAGACTGGGCCGACGCCATGAAAGAAAACCATGACGGCGCTTCTCGACCCTGCCGCCACCTTGCCACCGGAAGAATCCAGCAGCCTAAAATCTGCACTAACAACTATGACTGCGGGCGGTGCGAATTTGACCAGATGCTAGACGATGTTGAAGCAACCCAGCTCAGAACCGGGGTCAGCTACCACAAAGCCTCCGGGTTCACCGTGGCCGACGACTACTACTACCACACCGGCCATACCTGGGTAAGGGTGGAGCATGGCGGACTTGCAAGAATCGGGATTGACGATTTTGTCATGCACCTCTTTGGAACGGCAACCATAAACGCTCTACCCAGGGTCGGTACACGGATTACCAAAGACCGTCCGGCATTGACCCTGGCACAGCAGGGCAACCTGGCACCGATACTTTCGCCGGTCACTGGAACAGTGGTTGCAGTGAATCAGCAGGTCCAGAATCACCCGGAGATGATGCACACCCACCCCTATGACAATGGATGGCTCCTCCTTGTCAACACCACCTCCCCGGTAAAGGGATACAACGATCTCTTCTACGGTGACAGGGGAATCGACTTTATAAACGACGCATTTTCGCAACTCAACAGGCTCATGGGAGCGGAATACGAAGGACTGGCTGCAACCGGCGGGGAACCGGTCAGCGACTTTTTCGGCCTGAACCCCGGGGTTGGCTGGGACAGGCTGGTCAACACCTTCCTCACTCCCCGGGAACCGGACAAGAGTTAAGGCTATTTCTTCTCTATGGCCTGGAATCGCCGCATGAACCTGCGGTCAATATAGTCCTTAATCATAAAGGCTATTTTACCGCCAAAGACAATTCCTTTCTTTTTCAACACCCCCTGGCCGTTGCCCAGGTTGAAGATCAACAGATAGTCGGGTCCCGGGTCAAAGGGAATCAGGGGCTCTCCTTCAAGGGATGCCATGAGATTGTGAACCAGGATCGGATTCTGGCGCACCGCATACACCCCGACCTTGTCAAGGGGCCGGTCCTGGAAATGGATGCAATCCCCGCCGCCAAAGATTTCCGGGTATTGGGTCGACTGGAGGTATTGGTTGACAAGAAGCCCCTTGTCCGGTCCCAGGGGAAGCCCGGAATTTTCAAATATGGCCGACGGTTTTACCCCAAGGGCCATGAAAATAAAATCGGTTTTAAAACTCTCCCCGGAATCAAGGGTAATTTTATCTGTCTCAATCTTTTGAGCATACCCCTTTTCAATAATTTCAATCCCCCGGGCCTTGAGAATGGAAAGAATTCTCACCCGTATGGACCGGGGGAATCTTGACATGAATTTTTTGCCTGCAAAAACCTGAATTTCCGGCATATGACGGTTGATCTTTTTTGCCAGTTGCCAGACATTTCCCGCCACTTCGGCCGACGACGGCCCGCCACCGACAATGGCAATCTTTATTTCCCTCTCCTGGAACAGGCGTTTAAGCTTTTCCCCCGCCTCCATGAGTTTTTCAATGGGTTTGACACTGTAAATATTGCCGCCTTCCCCGGTGAACCCGCCCATGGGGACATAACTGCCGGCATTGAACGAAATGACATCATAAAAAAAAGTCTCACCTTTTTCCGTGAGAATACTTTTTTTCACAGGATCAATGGTCATCACCTTGTCCCGGACAAAAACGCCCCCCTGTTTTTTCACCACATCTGCCGTGGCAAACCGAATATCGTCGGGGGTGTAGGTGCCTCCCAGCATACCCGGTCCCATACCTGAATAAAAATGATATTCCGACGGCCCGATGACTGTAACCTTGTGGCCCTTTGCCACAATGGGGCCGATATTTTCAAGCAGGAGCATGTGGGCATGTCCGCCCCCTGCCACTACAAGGTGCTTTCCCATTTTTCAACCCTCCGTTAAAGTCGATCCAATAGCTTTCCCAGACTTGCGATATGAGTTTTTTCTTCATTTGCGATCTTCTGGACAATGGCCTTTGATTCGGGATCCTTGAACGACAGGCTGGCCCGCTGGTACAGGTCCAGGGCCTGGGCTTCAATGGACATGGCAAGGGAGATTACCTCAACTGGAGAATTGAGATCCGGCTTGAACAGATCCAGGTATTCCTGGGTGGAAAGTCCGCCTTCCAGGGCATCGGTTTCAACCAACCGTTCAAACCCCTCCTGGTCCATGGATGCGTCCCCGAGCCGATTGTATGCATCTAAGATCGACGTCTGGTGATGAAGCTCAATTTCCGCAAGCTTGCCAAAGAGGTCTTTCACCTCTTTAAGAACAGCCTTTTTTTCCATGGTAAGGTAAAATTCACGCAATCCCTGTTCCAGGGAATAGGCCGTCGTCAGAACATCCCTGGGCGATTCCTTGCCCGTAAAAAGTTCCATGCCAAGGTCCGGGGCGCCAATGGCTGTTTTTGAATGCCATGCCTTGATACCCCCGGAAACATTGATGACCTTTTTGAATTCCTTGCCTGACAACATCTGGGCAGCAACACGGCTGCGCCCGCCAATGGCACAATAGACCAGGGTTGGTTTCTCAGGATCCAGCTCGGATAACCGATCCGTGAGCTGGCCAAGGGGGATCAACTGTGCCCCGGGGATATGACTCTCCTTATACTCCGAGGGCTGCCTGACATCCAGAATAGTAATCTCATCTCCAGGATGCTGGGTAATATACGTCTCTGCCTGCACGGCATCCAGGGAATCAACCGAGGTAAAAAACTGTTTCCATTTCATGGTATTCTCTCCCAATGTTTTTTTATATGAAACACTCACCAAAGCATTAACATTGGCGGAGTTTCCATATTCGTTGTGGCCGGATGCCATCCCTCGCTCCGGCCGTGCCGGTTTTATATGAAACTCGCTTCGACCGGCTGGCGGAAACGGGTGTTGCCCTTCACTCATTCTCGCAGGCCGTCCATGGCCTGCTCCGAGGAAAATGGCAACTCCTTGGACCTCGTGTCCACCGTTGCCATTTAACCCGTTCAGGGCAACACCCGTTCCCACCGGCCTACTACTGTCGAGTTTCATGCTTCGTTGTGTCCGCCAGGACATGTGGGTTATATGCCCATCCACGGACAGACTGCAAGGATCAAGGCATGGCTGCCAGTTTATCATAGTCTATCGTTTTAGCATAATCGGTCAGGTCTTGCCTGGTGATGCCGCTACCATCAATGGTAATAAAAAAACGGCCGGCAATGACAAGTTTGACATCTCCCTCTCCGGCATTTTCATCGTATGTTACAATGGCCTTCTGTTTTCCGATTTTTTCAAGTTTTCCACCATCAGCGGTGGCGAACATGGGGTTGGAAAACATCATCATCACGCCCTGCATCATGGGCGAATCCGTGATGATTTGAATGTTTATCTGTTTATCACCCCTGGAATAGGCGCGCTCTGCAGATGCGCCGCCTCCGAATATGGCAGCACCAGAGGCACTGGAACTCGCGGTTTCCGAGCGCCACCCATTCAGGGGTGCGGGCAGAAAAGCCTCCAGGCCCTGGGCCTTGTTCTGCATCATCAGCTGGGTGGCGTAATTCAAGCTCTGGATGGCCGCCGATGCGTCCCCTTTTTTGTAAGATTCCAGGCCTTCCGTGATTGAATCGGTGATATCATCGGCAGATACAGCAACGACAGATCCACATACGACCATTCCTGTCATGGCAACAATCATGATCGTTTGCTTTAAGATGGTTTTCATGAACAACTCCCATGGAGATTTTGATATTAAGGATTGATAAGAGCCAAGGGTTCAGCACGATTATCTCAGGACCGCACTGTGGAAATCCATATCAAATAGAGAGTTATTATGTAAAGCAAATAGTAATTATCAACGATGCAAACCAACTCATGGTTCAAACTGCGAAATCGGCGACCGGGCCATGAATTTCACCTGTTCCAGGCAATAGCGGCAAAAACGGTCTGGAATCCGGTCAAGTGCCTTGATGTCACAGGAAAAATTCATGACACACCCATCATCCCAATGGCAGTGGTCGAGCATGCACAGGTGGCCGAACTCGTGCAGGCTGATCTTGGCAAGCCTTTCAGGTTGATCTTTGAGGCGAAAAGCTGAGGCCACGGCAACCCGCCCCCCCTTTCTTGCCTCGCCAAACACAAAGGTGAACACGGGTACAAAAAGGTCCACATCCACCAGGGCTACCACCCGCAGACAGGGTTCGAAATCCGTGGATTCAAGGCTTTTGATGATAAGGGCCGCATCATACTGAATCCTGTGCCGGTCAAAGGCATGGACTGGTGATGGTGCAGGGGCGAAGACCTTCACCTCAATGCCGAGTTCGTCGGCAAAGGCAACTGCCACAGCACTGACCATCCGTTGATCCACCCCTCCCAGGGGAAGTATCCCAAGGGGATGTGCCCCGGAATCGATCACGGTTTTTCAAGTTCATTTCGCCGGATAATCCTGTGGAGGGTGGTTCTGCTCACATCAAGTATCTTGGCTGTCCGGGTGATGTTCCACCCCGTACGGTTCAGAATCCCTGTCACATGATCCTTTTCCACCTGCTTGAGCGTGCCCATTGATCCTTGGGCAGGTGTCGAACCCTCCCCCTGGAACAGGAATCTAAAATCGGCAAGGGTCAGGGTCCTTGATTTTGAAAGCACCACGGCTCTTTCAACGGCATTCTCAAGCTCCCGGACGTTACCGGGCCAGTCATAGCAGATCAGGGCCTCCATGGCGGCCGGATTTACCCGGTCCACCTGGCGATTGGTTTCACTGCTGTATCGTTCAAGAAAATGGTCCACCAGCAGGGGAATATCCGACGCCCTGTTTCTCAGGGCAGGCACCTCAAGGGTGATTACGTTTATCCGGAAAAAGAGATCCTGACGAAAGGCACCGGTCCGGATCATCTGGTCAAGCTTCTGACGTGTGGCGGATATCAGCCTGAAGTCAACCTCCCTGGGGGTTGTCTCGCCGATCTTTGTTATCTTTTTATCCTCCAGCACCCTCAAAAGATCCACCTGCATCCTCTGGCTCACTTCGCCGATTTCGTCAAGAAAAAGAGTCCCACCCTCGACCACCTCAAAATACCCCTTACGGCCGGTATGGGCGCCGGTGAACGCCCCCCGGGTAAAACCAAAGAGCTCGCTCTCCATGAGGGTGTCGGGAAGCGAGCCGCAATTGATGGGAATAAACGGCGAATTTTTCCGGGAACTCTTGGCATGTATGGCCTTTGCCACAAGCTCCTTGCCCGTTCCCGTCTCTCCGAGAATCAGCACAGGAGCATCGGTTTCAGCCACATCGGTTATC
This sequence comes from Desulforapulum autotrophicum HRM2, assembly GCF_000020365.1. Lineage (NCBI taxonomy): Bacteria > Pseudomonadati > Thermodesulfobacteriota > Desulfobacteria > Desulfobacterales > Desulfobacteraceae > Desulforapulum > Desulforapulum autotrophicum. The sequence goes on from NC_012108.1 coordinate 5,266,124, forward strand.
ATGGTATAAAGCTGCTGCATACCGGCGGATTCGCCGATGATGTTGTCAAACCGGGTCCTCTTGCTCAGCTCACCCTTTAAAAACCGACATTCATTGTCCATGCGTTTCTGGTGCAGAATCTTTTCCATGACCAGGGCAAGCTGATCCGGCTTGAACGGCTTTAAAAGATAGTCGGCAGCCCCCTTTTTCATGGCCGTGACGGCCGTGTCAATGGAACCGTAGGCCGTGATGATAACAACGGACGAATCAGGATAGCGCTCCCTGGTTTGCCGCACAAGCTCCAGGCCGTCCATTCCCGGCATCTTCATGTCCACAAACAGAACGTCAAAGCTCTGCTTTTCCAGCATCCCAAGGGCCGCCTCACCGGACGGTGCCGTGTCCGCCGTGTATCCTTCCTTTTTAAACCAGTGAAACAGGGACTCCCGGACGATGAGTTCGTCGTCCACGATTAAAACGCTGATCTTCTGTTTCATCTGTTTACCTCCTGCCTATAGGTCCGAAACCAGGGGAAAGGTCATCTTGAACGAACTTCCCCCTGCCGCTTGGTTTGTTGCCTTTATGGTTCCCCCGTGGTCCTTGACAATGCCGTAAACAATGGAGAGCCCGAGCCCCGTTCCATGGCCAGCCTCCTTTGTGGTAAAAAAAGGATCAAAGATATGCTCCATATTTTCCTGGCTGATGCCGCACCCATTGTCATTTATTTCCACACAGGCAAGGTCGTCTGTCTCTTTTCTTGACACAATCATGAGTCTGCCCCCCTGGGGCATGGCTTCGATGGCGTTGAAGATCAGGTTGAGAAAACACTGCTGGAGCTGGTTGTTGTTACCCTGGACCACCAGGGGATTATTGGAAAGACGCTTTTCAAGGGTAATCTGTGTCAGTTCAAGCTTGTGCCCGGTGAGGGCAAGGACCGATCTGAGCACCTCGTTCACATCCACCTGGACAAAGGCCTGGGGGGCCTCCCTGGAAAAGGTCAACAGCCCGGACACGATATTGCCGCACCGTTCGAGCTCCCGGGTCATGTGGGAGAGGAACTCCTTGAAACGCTCCATATCCTCGGGCCCTGTTTCACCGTCCCGGACCATGTCGGCCATGATATGGCTGAAGGTGAGCAGTCCCTGGATAGGGTTGTTGATCTCATGGACGCTTGAGGCAACAAGCTTGCCCAGGGAAACGAGCCTGTCCTCCTGGACCACCTTTTTCATGTCCGCCTCAATCTGCCTCACCTTATGCCGCCACCGGTCCTTGATCTGGGAAGTAATTTCCCGCCACAGTTCCACGATGCGGATCACCCGGCCCTGGGAGTCCTTAACAGGATAGGTGGCAATGTTGAAATATGCGGTCTCGCCATTGGCAAGGGGGTGTTCATGGATGATGTGATAGGATTTCCCGGTTTTGACTGTGCGCTCCAACGGACAATCAAACCCCTCTTCCTGGGCATGGCAGGGGGCGTAAAAGCCCTTGACCACATTGTAGCAGTACCTGCCGATCACTTCGTCTTTGGTCTTTCGAACTGCCTTTAAGTACATCTCGTTGGCGTCAATGATGGTGAAATCAACGTTGAGCACCACCACCCCGAGGTTAATCTGCTGGAAAAGAATATCCGTGGACGTTTTTTCCACCAGCACCTCTTCCCGGGCAGAGGCAAGCCGCTGGCTGGTTTCAAACAGATGGCGCAACAGTCTGCCCACATTGTGCTCGATCACCCCGACCCCTTTGGGCCGGGATGCGATCAACTCGGGAAGGGTTTTTGAGTTGGTCAGTTCAATCACGGCGTCAAGATTTACAATCTTGAACAAATTCTTAAAATCATTCGTGGTGTATATACCCATGGCCTTGGCCATGGTAATGCCCTCGGCCATGGGATTGATATCACAGACACCGACAATATGGATGTGCAGATAGGGAAAGGACTCACGTTTCAAGAGTTCAAGGAAAAACCGGCAGGCCCTTCCGCCCCCGACAATGGCGATATTAAAATCCAGCACTTCATGGGGCTTTTGGGAAATATTTTCCATGGTTCCCCCAAATTCAACTGTATCGGTTAACGCATTGAAAATCCATCCTGGGAAATGGCAGATGTATTAAAAAAAGATACCACAATCCTTTGGATAAAAAAAGCAGGTTTAAGGACTATTTGATCCACCCCAAGAAACAGCCGTATTTTCTTGTTTTTTATTGATCAGTTAGGTATGTTTTCCAGCGAACTCAATTTGAAAACTGCAGAACCTGCATTAAAAAAGGAGAGACCATGGGCAAATGCATAAATCACCCCGATACCGAAACACCCTACAAATGCATGAAACACAACATCTACCAGTGCGAACATTGCCTTGAATGCCCGGATCCAGATATCTACTGCAAGTTCAGAACATCCTGCCCAATTTATTTTATGTCAAAAAAGGGATTTGATGTCGAGGAGCAGGAGGCCCTGCCCGTTGGACGCGAGACCGAATTTGAGCCCTGCACCGTCACCTTCTCTCCTGGAAATATTTCCGTCACCGTTCCCGAAGGATCAACCCTTTTACGGGCCGCAGAAAAAGCTGATATTTACATCAACGCCTCCTGCAACGGCAAAGGCTCCTGCGGCAAATGCAGATTAATCCTTGAAGCAGGAAAGGTGGAAAGCACGCCCACCGCCCTTTTAAGTGACAAGGAAAAAAGCAAGGGATATCTCCTGGCCTGCCAGACCCGGATCTTTGGCTCCGAGGTCAAAGTCAGGATACCCGAAGAGACCATAGAAAAAAAGCTCCGAGCCGAGGGTATGGGAAAAGAGGCAACGGAAAAACTCCATGGACTTGTGGAAGTGATCACCCCCATGGTAAGCAAAACCATTCTCCATCTTCCTGCCCCGACCATGGAGGATACGGTGAGTGACCTTGACAGGGTCATCCGGGGATTGAAAAAAAATGGCATCGACACATCAAAGCTGAGTACCAGCCTCAAGGTCATGCAGCAGATCACCGAGGCTTCCCACAAGGGGGACTGGAAAATATGCGTGTCAGTGCTCCATAAAAAATGTTCCAGCGAAATTGTCAAGGTGGTTCCGGCCTACGATGAATCTGTGAGCCTTGGCCTTGCCATTGATCTTGGAACCACCTCCATCGTTGTTTACATTGTGGAGATGGAGACCGGCAAAATCCTGTCCGCAGCATCGGGGCACAATAGCCAGGCGGCCTGTGGCGACGATGTGATCAACCGGATGGTCTGCGCCGAAAAAGACGGGGTAAAAAAGCTCAAGCTCATGGCACTTTCCACCATCAACAATCTGACTAAACAGGCCCTTGCAACCCTTGAGCAGGACCAGTCTGCCATTGAAAACGTGGTCATATCGGGTAATACCACCATGGTTCACCTCCTTTTAGGGCTGGAATCCAAATACATACGAAGGGAGCCCTATATTCCTACCGTATCGGAATTTCCCATTATCAAGGCCGGGGAGATGGGGCTCAGAGCCGCCACCCATGCAGGGGTTTTCATCATGCCGGGGCCTGCAAGTTATGTGGGTGGAGACATCGTATCAGGACTGCTTTACACAGGATTCCACATGGACGAAGCCCTGACCCTGTTCATCGACGTGGGAACCAACGGGGAGATTGTCCTTGGCAACAACGAGTTCCTCATGACCGCAGCCTGTTCAGCAGGCCCGGCCTTTGAGGGAGGCGGCATCCGCTGGGGCATGCGGGCCGAAGACGGCGCCATTGAAAAAATCACCCTTGATCCCGTCACCTTTGTTCCTACCTATGCGACCGTTGAGAATAAACCGGCAAGGGGAATCTGCGGCTCAGGCATGATTGACCTCATATCAGAGATGCTGCTCAAAAAGGTGATCGGCCAGGACGGAAAGTTCAGACTCGACGCCACCCATGACCGCATGACCCTGTTCAAGGATGAACTTGCCTTTATTCTCGAATATGGCAAAAATCTTGCCTCTGAGGAAGATATTATCTTTACCGAGTCGGACATCCGGAGCCTTGTGCTGTCCAAGGCCGCTATCTATGCCGGATTCACCGTGCTTCTTGACGAGGTGGGTATGGATTTTTCCATGGTGGACCAAATGATCATCACCGGCGGATTCGGCCAGCACCTTGACATTGGAAAGGCCGTGATCATGGGGCTTTTACCCGACATTGAGCGAAACAAATTCCACTACAAGGGCAACTCTTCCATTGCTGGCGCTTATATGGCACTTCTTTCAAGGGATTTCAGACAGGAGGCCCTTACCATCTCAAACAACATGACCTATATAGATTTTTCTTCGTCCACACGCTTCATGGACGAATTCATCAAGGCCCAGTTTCTGCCCCACACGGAGATGCGCCTCTTTCCCAGCGTGAAAATAAAATAAACGACATGGCCGGAGCAGGTTATCTGCTCCGGTCCAACAAATAATACACGCCTCTAATTGCAATGATTCAAAGGATGTTTCATTGAATATTTAAAGGGCAAGACTTTCAACCATGGAAACCTTGCCAGCCAGAGACAGGGAGAATCATATAGACCAGACAGACGTCACACAAATCATCCTTGAAAGTATTTCAGATGGGGTCTTTACCGTTGATCTTGACTGGCGGATCACCTCGTTCAACCGGGCCGCGGAAAAAATCACCGGCATTCCACGCAAAAAAGCCATTGGTCGTTTTTGCTGGGAGGTGTTCCGGTCCGACATGTGCAAATCAGACTGTGCCCTCAAACGCACCATGGCACAGGGCAAAGATGTTATCAATTCCTCCACCCACATCCTGGATAACCGCAACAGACAAAGATCGATCACCGTGTCCACCTCCCTTTTAAAGAATGCCGAAGGAGAGGTGGTCGGCGGGGTTGAAACATTCAGGGACCACACCCTGGTGGAGGAGCTCAGGAACAAAATTTCAGGCAAATTTCACCGCAACGACATGGTAAGTTCAAGCCCTGCCATGCAGCAGATCTTCAAGATCCTGCCCCAGATTGCCCAAAGTGACAGCACAGTTCTCATCAAAGGCGAGACTGGAACGGGCAAGGAGCTCATGGCAAGGGCCATTCACAATCTGAGCGCCAGGGCCGCCAAACCACTGGTTTCCATCAACTGCGGAGCCCTTCCCGACTCACTCCTGGAATCTGAACTCTTTGGATACAAAGCCGGGGCATTTACCAGTGCCGTCAAAGACAAGCCCGGACTGTTTTCCGCAGCCAAGGGGGGCAGCATTCTGTTGGACGAAATCTCTGAAACAAGCCCGGCCTTCCAGGTAAAACTTCTCCGGGTTGTTGAGGCACACCTGTTTCAACCCCTGGGTGCAGTCAAAACAGAGCCCATGGATGTCAGAATCATTGCCGCCACCAACAAAAACCTTGTGGAACTGGTCAAGACCGGCGATTTCCGTGAGGACCTCTTCTATCGAATCAACGTCATCCAGATCGAACTTCCACCCCTGAGGGACCGCATGGAAGATATCCCCCTGCTGGTCGCTCATTTTATTACACGGCTCAATACCCTCAGGGGTAAGGAAATCCAAGGGGTTGACCCCAGGGTAATGGAGATTCTCATGAATCATAATTTTCCAGGCAACATACGGGAGCTTGAAAATATCATCGAGCACGCTTCAGTCCTTTGTTCATCGGGCATGATAACGGCGGATCGACTTCCGCTGTCCCTGGTAAAAGAAAATTTTTCCAGGGCATTCCCCCCAAAGGACCGGCTGAAATCGGCAGAAAAAGAGCTAATCCTGGATGCCCTGAGGCAAAACAACTATAACCGTACAGCAGCGGCAAAAATGCTCGGTATGCACAAAAGCACCTTTTTCAGGCGGATCAACCGCCTGAACATCATCCTGCCGGCAAAGGATGGACGTACCCGGAAAACCTGACCCTTTGTTTCATCAACCATGTGGATGCAACCGCCCATGAACACGACAGGTTGACATAGTTTCATGGGACGGAACCTTGAATTATGGTTCAGCCGTACCATGGAGAGTCGCATATTTAAGACTGAATAGTGTTGCCATAACGAGACTGTCTTGATTCCCCTCTATATTTTTACCAACAATATAAACTCGACAACCATTTGCAATAAAACGATTTTATTGTTATACGACAAGAAGCAATCCTCCTGGCACATGGTTTGCTTTATTTTTAATTTTGCAGTAAAGAATACAAACAACCCAAATAGTAAGGAAAAAAATGAAATTAGCTATCAGTTCCACGGGCCGGGATTTAAATGCACAGATCGACCCCCGTTTTGGCAGATGTTCCTTTTTGGCAATCGTCGACACCGTCACCATGGATCTCCAGGTGTTTGACAACGAAAGCATGAACCTCAACAGCGGCGCAGGCATTCAGGCGGCAAGTTTTGTGGCATCCAAAGGTGTAGAGGCCGTCCTGACAGGCAATTGCGGCCCCAAGGCCATGCAGGCCTTTAACGAAGCCGGAGTAAAGGTATTCACAGGCCAGACTGGAACGGTCAAAGAGGCTGTGGAACGGTTTCAGAACAATCAGATCACATCAACCATGACGGCAAACGTACCGGAAAAACAAGGCCTCCAATCACAATCCGCCATGGGCATGGGCACGGGCACGGGTATGGGTATGGGCATGGGCATGGGCACAGGTCAAGGCATGGGCCGTTGCGGCGGCGGCATGGGAAGATGCGGCGGCGGCCGGGGCATGGGCGGCGGTGGTGGAAGAGGCATGGGCGGAGGCGGCGGCCGGGGTATGGGCGGCGGCGGCGGAATGGGTATGGGCGGCAGAAGGTAATAGTACCCTTAACCCGCAATTTTAATTCAATAAACCGGGAGTTCCTAATGATAAAGGCTGCAATTATCCGATGTGAAAAAAATGAAACCAGATGCCCCCTGACAAACTGCTTCAAGTGCCTTGTGGAAACAAAAGAGGGATTTGCAGGTTATGACGAATGCATGCCGGCAGGGGTATTCACCTGCCGCTGTCCAGGGGACAATGCCGTTGATCTTGCAAAAATCATAAAATCCAAAGGGGCGGACGTGATCCATTTCTGCACCTGCACCTTTGCCACAAAGACAGACCAGGGGTGGAGCCAGGAAAAGGGCGGGTTCTGCAAATCCATCGACACCCTCATTGCCAAGGTCCATGAAGCCACGGGATTACCCTGCGTAAAAGGGTCGGCCCATCTGCCCAAGGATTACACCGCCAAGGTCTGGGAATAACAACCATGGGCGCCTATAAGATACATCCCATTGTCATGGGAACCAAAGTCTTTGACAAAAGCATGATGACCTACCAGCACGGTGCAGGAACGCCATTTACCATCCCCATCTACTGCTGGTACCTGGAAGGCGGTGACAAGACCATCCTCGTGGACACGGGTGAGATGAACCCCATCCAGTCTTTGGAGCGGGAGACTGCCATCAACGGAAAGATTTACAACTTTGAACAGGGACTTGCCCGTTTTAATCTAAAACCCGAAGACATTGATATCGTCATCCACACCCACCTGCACACCGACCACTGTGAAAATGATTACAAGTGCACCAATGCCACCTTTTATGTCCATGAAAAGGAGATGCAAAGGATACACAATCCCCATCCCCTGGATTTTCGCTATCTTGAAGATTATATCGAGGATGTGGAGGATAACGGCCAGATCAAGATTCTTACGGACGATACACAAATCGTTCCCGGAATCAAATGCATTCACACACCGGTTCACACCGATGGCGGCATGAGCGTTGTTGTTGACACGGAAAAGGGCAAGGCCGTTATCACGGGGTTCTGTGTAATCAAAGAAAACTTTGACCCGCCAAAGGAGATACGGGCCATGGAGATGGAGGTGATTCCTCCAGGAACGGTAGTCAACACCTGGGACGCCTATGATATCATGATCAAAATCAGGGACATGGCCGACATTCTTCTGCCCCTCCACGAACCTGAATTTGCATCGATCAAGACCATTCCTTAAATAATCAAAAAAAGCGGGGGCTGCCCATCATACGCCCTCGCTTTTATTCACCTATACCTCTTCCGGCAGGATACGGGGAACCCCCTTCCGGCGTCTCCCGTGCCAACCCCCTGAGATTAAGTTCCTTTGCTGAAAATCAGCTAAACTCGGATTTGCTCACCGGTCCATTCTTAGTGTATGAATCCTGCTTGCTGCCCTTTCCAGCTCCATTCCAAGCCGGTTTATCTGCTGAATAAAAGCTGAAGAGTTGTTCCTGCTGTCCAGGGAGAATCGTTCAAATTCCCCCTGGGAACGCATTTCACCTAAAAAAAACATGAATTTGCTGAATTCGATATTAAAGCGCTGTGCACTTTGTTCCTCTTCCCCTGTTCTTGCACAATTTTCCAATTCTGAAAACCTAGATTCAATACTATCCATCAGGACCTCAAATTCAGGACGGATACGGCCGTGGAACACCCCTTTGGATTTGCTTACGATGGAGGACAATGCCGTAAGGGTACGGTGGATCCTTGCAAAAATATCCACAAGGTTGACCAGGCCCTGGCGCTGGCCGGATATCAATCCTGGTTCAATGGACGCATCTCTGAACTTTTCAGTACAGGACTCAAGCTGGGTAAGGGCTTTGATCCGCCCTGCCAGAACCGTTGCCATTTCGGGGTTGTCGCTGAAATAAGCCCTGCGCAACTGACTAAAATGCAGGCGCTGGGCAGCAATCAGATCCCCCATTTCCTGCCGCAGATTTTTCCGGGCAAAGTTGGGCCAGATGAGAAAAGAAGCAATAAGACCAATGGATATACCCAAAAAGGTATCCAGCATTCGTTCCACCCCACCCTGCCAGGAATGTGAAAAAACCGTTCCCAGAATCAACACAAGGTCCGTGGTCAGGATGGCCGTGAAAACGATATAATTTTGTCCCTTAAAATAAAAAATAAAAAACAACATTAAAAGCACAATGGCAACTATGGCCGGGACAGGCAGGTGAAGACATGCAATAAGGACCCCGGCCAAGGCGCCGATGGCAGTTCCGACCAACCGTTTCCAGCTGATATGGAGGGTCCCGCCTAGGGAGGGGCGCATGACCACCATCACGCTGATGGGAACCCAGACGGAATGGCTGAGGTTAAGAACCCTTGCCAGAGCTATTGCTGCGGTAATGGCAAGGGCAGCCCGCAGCGCATGTCTGAAGACCGGGGATGAGACTTTGAATTCACCCAAAAAGAGGGGGCTTTTTTTTAACTCCATCAGGGTTTTCCCAGCCGAAACCGCTCATTTGCCAGTGCCATCATATCCTTCAACCCCTGCACCACATTCTTAAGCTCATAAACAGCACCCCAGGCATCCAGAAATTTATCCCGAACTTCATCTCCCCGCTTGTAGGCCCCCATATTCAACAGCGCTTCGTGAATCCGTTCAATATCAAGGAACATCCTGTCGAAATCAGGCCTGTCGTAATGACCTGCCTTGATTCGGGAAAACGCATCAAATCCCTGGGAAACATCAGTCGCCGTACCATGGAAAAGATCCCGCACAACCTCAAACTCAGGATGGTTGTCTGAAAAATGAATGTGGTTGAACAGGCCCACAATGGATTCAAAAAGCCGGATAAGGGCAAAATAAAAAAGGCCGGGACCACCTCTGGTGGAGCTGCCTTTGAGGGGATCGATGTTAAAACTTTCCATAAATGAACGGTAACGACGGACAGAACCGATGGCCTCTTTGCTCAAATATGCCAATGCCTCATCTGTCACCCTTGGATTTTTAATCCGGACGCACAGGCTGTCAAAAAAAAGTCCCATGTCTTCAACCGCAAGTTTTGCAGACGAGAGCAGCACTCTTTCCGGATCAAACGGCCACAGGTAAAAATTGACCAGAAAGGAGATCCCCCCTCCAGACAGTATACATGCCGACCGTAACACCCCCTGGTAAGGACTGGTTGGTGAAGAGATTGAAATCAAAGAGACGACCAGACATCCGATTCCCAGGGTAGAGGCTGACACTCCCATGGAAGATACAAAAAAACAGGCAAAGGACAAAATAAAAACATAACCAAGACTCAGCCAGGCATGATTCCCGGCAAGGGCAGCAGCCGGAACGGACAGAGATGCCACAGCCAGGAGAATCAGCGTATATCCCTTACGCCGCTCAAGCGTGCTTCCGGTACGAAACAAAACAGTACAGACCGCCCCCACCATCCACCAGAAAAGATATCTTTCTTCAATCCCGGCCACAAGGGCTGTAACAAATGCCGCAAGACAGCATATCGCGGCCTTACCGGCATATCTGGCAATGAAAAAGCCCGGATCTTTAGGGCGTATGTATTTCACATATATTTTATTTAAAAATCGGGACATGACATTTACTCGTTGGCCAGACGTTCTCCCTATCTCGTGTTCGACAGTTGTAGGTAAAAAATTTCTAATTTTGCCTCTGAGCCCGTTAGAAAGAAAGGTGTTCTTTTAACGGCAAAACTGGACTTTATTCTTATTTATATCGTTTAAGTGCTGTTAGAAGGGCCTGCAGCCATTAAAAAACAAATCAATGGCTGAAGATATATAGAGTGTAAAATAAAACCGTTTGGCTTTCCCTATTCAACTTTAAAGGTATCCACAATAATTTTAAGTTGTTCAGCCATTTCCTTTAGCTTGGCGGCGCTATCTTTTACTGTCTTACTATTGAAAGTCATTTCAGTTGAGGCAGAATTAACATTTGAAATATCTTCTGAAATTTGGGCTGCGACCACTGAACTTTGGCTTACATTCTCATTCACTTCCTGTATTCCCAAAGAGAGTTGTTCGATATTGCTGGAGATTTCCTGGGTGGCAGAAGATTGTTGTGTCACCGCTGCAGCAATAGTAGCAATCATCTCTTTAGCTGTGTTGATGACTTCCGTAACTTCTTTTATGGATGTTATTGTGGACGTTGAAACGCTCTGGACATTCTCAATCTGGGTTTTAATATTAAGTGTTGGATCTGCTGTCTGCTTCGCCAGGTCTTTGATTTCATTCGCAACAACGGCAAAGCCCTTACCGGCTTCTCCCGCTCTGGCTGCTTCAATCGTTGCATTGAGAGCCAAAAGGTTTGTCTGATTGGAAATGTCTGTTATTGTTTCTGTGATCTGCCCTATTGATCTTGCAGCTTCACTTAGTTCTTTCATCATTTCCCCGGCCTCTGTCGCTTTTACAGATGCCTCTTCTGAGGTTACCCTGGTCTTTTCTGCATTGCCTGCTATTTCATTTATCGTAGAGTTCATTTCCTCTGCAGCAGAGGCTACAAGATTTACATTCTGGGAGGACTCTTCCATGGCGGCAGCAACGCTGTTGAGACTGGAACTCATCTCTTCAGAGGCAGAGGCTACGCTATCGGCCTGATCTGATGTGTTTTGGGCCACATTAGTCATATTTCCGGATCATGCATACAAATAGAATAAAAAACAGGGAAAGGATAAAAAACATGCGTTGTTTAACAGAAAAAAGATTTAACATTTTGTCCATCCAAGTTATGATTTTACGGTTTTTTTAAAAAAATGAGCTACTTACTTAACATTTTTTTTTGTTTAAAACAATTTAATTTGCTCGTATTCACAAATGCTACAATCAAAGACGAACAATATCTCTAATACGGTGACAACTTCCAGAAGAAAGACTCAGAATTTCACAATTGGGGGGCAGCGACGATTATTGTATGTATCGCTTTTGAAGAAAGCCTTCCAACCACAATAATTAGAAATGTTGATCCCGGGGTACAAATTTGTCAGACATATTGACCATGCAATTTAAATCTGTCCCCCAAACCCAAAAAGCCCTGGCCATCAATAAAGATGACCAGGGCTATATAAAAATAATTCGGCGGCGTCTTACTCTCCCACAGGGCTGCCCCTGCAGTATCATCAGCGCTCAAGAACTTAACTTCCGTGTTCGAAATGGAGACGGGTGTGGCCTCTTGGCCATTGCCACCGAATTAAAAATAAAGTCTGAAAAAGAACAGGACACCCTGAAGCATAAAACTTCAGGGTGCCCCTATATAAAAATAACCCGGCGGCGTCCTACTCTCCCACAGGGCCTCCCCTGCAGTACCATCGGCGCTAGAGGTCTTAACTTCCGTGTTCGAGATGGGAACGGGTGTGGCACCTCTGCCATTGCCACCGGATTAAACTTGGCAATCTATAATCTGTTGAAAGTATTTTCTGTATATCCGCATTAAAGCGTTCAAACCTAAAAGGGTTTGTAGTTAGTGGCTAAGCCTCACGACCTGTTAGTACCGGTTAGCTGAACACATTACTGTGCTTACACACCCGGCCTATCAACCTTGTAGTCTTCAAGGGGTCTTTAGTCACTTGCGTGATGGGATATCTAATCTTGAAGTTGGCTTCCCGCTTAGATGCTTTCAGCGGTTATCCGTTCCGAACTTAGCTACCCTGCAATGCCGTTGGCACGACAACAGGAACACCATTGGTTCGTCCATTCCGGTCCTCTCGTACTAGGAACAGATCTCCTCAAATATCCTACGCCCACGAAAGATAGGGACCAAACTGTCTCACGACGTTTTAAACCCAGCTCACGTACCACTTTAATTGGCGAACAGCCAAACCCTTGGGACCTGCTCCAGCCCCAGGATGTGATGAGCCGACATCGAGGTGCCAAACCGCCCCGTCGATGTGAACTCTTGGGGGCGATAAGCCTGTTATCCCCGGCGTACCTTTTATCCGTTGAGCGACGGCCCTTCCATACAGAACCGCCGGATCACTAAGACCTAGTTTCCTACCTGCTCGAAATGTCTCTCTCGCAGTCAAGCTCCCTTATGCCTTTACACTCTTAAGCTGGTTTCCAATCAGCCTGAGGGAACCTTCGCGCGCCTCCGTTACTCTTTGGGAGGCGACCGCCCCAGTCAAACTACCCGCCAGACACTGTCCGTAATCCCGGTAAGGGACCCACGTTAGAACCATAGTACATGAAGGGTGGTATTTCAAGGGTAACTCCACGAACACTTGCGTGCCCGCTTCAAAGTCTCCCACCTATCCTGCACATCATGTACCAAAATCCAATGTCAAGCTGTAGTAAAGGTGCCGGGGTCTTTCCGTCTTTTCGCGGGTAGACGGTATCTTCACCGCCATTCCAATTTCGCTGAGTCCCTGGTTGAGACAGTGCGGAAGTCGTTACGCCATTCGTGCAGGTCGGAACTTACCCGACAAGGAATTTCGCTACCTTAGGACCGTTATAGTTACGGCCGCCGTTTACCGGGGCTTCGGTTCAAAGCTTCGCTTGCGCTAACAAATCCCCTTAACCTTCCGGCACCGGGCAGGCGTCAGACCCTATACCTCGTCTTACGACTTTGCAGAGTCCTATGTTTTTAGTAAACAGTCGCTACCGCCGTTTCTCTGCGACCCTCCCACGCTTTGAAGAGCAAGTCTTCTAACACGGGGGGGCATACCTTATCCCGAAGTTACGGTATCATTTTGCCGAGTTCCTTAACCAGGGTTCTCTCAAGCGCCTCGGGATACTCTCCCTGCCTACCTGTGTCGGTTTTGGTACGATCACCTGTTATCTCGATAGAGGCTTTTCTTGGCAGCATGGGTGCAGTCAGTTTATGGGATCAGATCCCTCCTCATCGCTTCTCGGCCTTAAAAAGGAACGGATTTGCCTGCTCCTTAAGCCTACCAGCTTGAACCGCCTATTCCAGCAGACGGATGACTTGCCCTCCTGCGTCCCCCCTTCTCTCAAACGATAACTCGGTGGTACAGGAATATTAACCTGTTTTCCATCGCCTACGCCTTTCGGCCTCGGCTTAGGGATCGACTAACCCTGAGAAGATTAGCTTTACTCAGGAATCCTTGGGCTATCGGCGAGGGGGTTTCTCACCCCCTTTATCGCTACTCATGTCAGCATGGTCTCTTGTGTAAACTCCACATGACCTTACAGTCACGCTTCAATACTTACACAACGCTCTCCTACCATAGAAATAAATTTCTATCCGCAGCTTCGGTGCTATGTTTGAGCCCCGTTACATTTTCGGCGCAGAACCACTCGATCAGTGAGCTATTACGCTTTCTTTAAAGGATGGCTGCTTCTAAGCCAACCTCCTGATTGTCTGGGCATTTCCACATCCTTCCCCACTTAACATAGACTTGGGGACCTTAGCTGGCGGTCTGGGTTGTTTCCCTCTCGTCCGCGGAACTTAGCTCCCGCGGGCTGACTCCCACACTTTACATCATCGGTATTCGGAGTTTGGTTAGGTTTGGTAATCTGGTGAGACCCCTAGCCCATCCAGTGCTCTACCCCCGATGAGAAACATGTGAGGCTATACCTAAATATATTTCGGAGAGAACCAGCTATTTCCAGGTTTGTTTGGCCTTTCACCCCTAACCACAGCTCATCCCAATAGTTTTTAACCTATATGGGTTCGGTCCTCCACGCGATTTTACTCGCGCTTCAACCTGGCCATGGCTAGATCACCTGGTTTCGGGTCTACTCAATGCAACTTGCCGCCCTGTTAAGACTCGGTTTCCCTGCGGCTACACCTCACGGCTTAACCTTGCTACATTAAGTAACTCGCTGACTCATTATGCAAAAGGCACGCGGTCACTATGGCTAATGCCATAGCCCCCACTGCTTGTAGGCAAACGGTTTCAGGTACTATTTCACTCCCCTCACAGGGGTACTTTTCACCTTTCCCTCACGGTACTGGTTCACTATCGGTTGCCGGGTAGTATTTAGCCTTATGAGATGGTCCTCACAAATTCCCACAGAATTTCTCGTGTTCCGCAGTACTTGGGTGTCTGAAAAGAGAGAGCGATACATTTCGTCTACAGGGCTGTCACCTGCTATGGCCGGACTTTCCAGTCCGTTCGACTACACATCACCTTTGTAACTCTCCGCACCTTCCGAAACAGGTACAATTCAGATCCCACGACCCCTGACATGCAACGCCTTCGGGCTATCACACATGGCAGGTTTGGGCTGTTTCCCGTTCGCTCGCCGCTACTAGGAAAATCGTTTTTACTTTCTCTTCCTGGGGGTACTAAGATGTTTCAGTTCTCCCCGTTGGCCTGATCAGGCTATGTATTCACCTGAACATGTCACAGTATTTACCATGACAGGTTTCCCCATTCAGAAATCTCCGGATCAAAGTTTGTTAAGCAACTCCCCGAAGCTTATCGCAGCTTTCCACGTCTTTCATCGCCTCCCGGCACCAAGGCATCCACCGTTTGCCCTTTATAGCTTAGCCACTATAAAACCACAAATTAAGTTTAAACGCTTTAATGCAAATATACAGATACAACGTCACAGAAAATTTCACCCCTGTAAAAAAAATTACAAAAGCTTCTATTCCTGTTTGTTATACGATACAACACCATTGGAATCCCTTGTCCAGATATTATCCGAACGCGACCATTCCTCTGGGTCATGTTGTTTCATTTTAACTTTCAACAGATTGTCAAAGAACAAAGAATCAATTAAATTGATCCCTCAAAACCGGTTAGTGACGAGATAAAACGTATCTTCTGTATTGTATTTCTTTCCTTAGAAAGGAGGTGATCCAGCCGCTGGTTCCCCAACGGCTACCTTGTTACGACTTCACCCTAATTATCAACCATACCTTAGGCACCTGCCCCCCCGAAGGGTTGGCCCAATGACGTCGGGTACAATCAACTCTCATGGTGTGACGGGCGGTGTGTACAAGGCCCGGGAACGTATTCACCGTGGCATGCTGATCCACGATTACTAGCGATTCCAACTTCATGGAGTCGAGTTGCAGACTCCAATCCGGACTGGGATATGCTTTCAGGGATTCGCTCACCTTCGCAGGTTCGCTGCCCGTTGTACATACCATTGTAGCACGTGTGTAGCCCCAGACATAAGGGCCATGAGGACTTGACGTCATCCCCACCTTCCTCCCCGTTAACCGGGGCAGTCTCTTCAGAGTTCCCACCATGATGTGCTGGCAACTGAAGATAGGGGTTGCGCTCGTTGCCGGACTTAACCGAACATCTCACGACACGAGCTGACGACAGCCATGCAGCACCTGTCTCTGAGTTCCCGAAGGCACTCTAATATCTCTAACAGATTCTCAGGATGTCAAGTCTGGGTAAGGTTCTGCGCGTTGCGTCGAATTAAACCACATGCTCCACCGCTTGTGCGGGCCCCCGTCAATTTCTTTGAGTTTTAGTCTTGCGACCGTACTTCCCAGGCGGTATACTTAATGCGTTAGCTCCGGCACAGCAGGGGTCAATACCCGCTACACCTAGTATACAACGTTTACTGCGTGGACTACCAGGGTATCTAATCCTGTTCGCTACCCACGCCTTCGCACCTCAGCGTCAGTTTCGGTCCAGAAAGGCGCCTTCGCCACCGGTGTTCCTCCTGATATCTACGAATTTCACCTCTACACCAGGAATTCCCCTTTCCTCTACCGTACTCAAGTCTTGTAGTTTCAAATGCACTTCCAGGGTTGAGCCCCGGGCTTTCACATCTGACTGGCAAGACCGCCTGCGTGCCCTTTACGCCCAATAATTCCGAATAACGCTTGCACCCCCCGTATTACCGCGGCTGCTGGCACGGAGTTAGCCGGTGCTTCCTTCATGGGTACCGTCAATACGACATACTATTAATATGCAATAACTTCTTCCCCATTGACAGAGTTTTACGACCCAAAGGCCTTCTTCACTCACGCGGCGTTGCTGCGTCAGGGTTGCCCCCATTGCGCAAAATTCCTCACTGCTGCCTCCCGTAGGAGTCTGGACCGTGTGTCAGTTCCAGTGTGGCTGATCATCCTCTCAGACCAGCTAACCATCAATGTCTTGGTAGGCCGTTACCCCACCAACTAACTAATGGTGCGCGGACTCATCTTCAAACAACAGCTTTCAAGAAGAGGCTGTCTTTCATCAATCCTTCCAAGGAAAGACTGACTTCATCCGGTATTAGCGATTCTTTCGAACAGTTATCCCGGATTCAAAGGTAGATTATCCACGTGTTACTCACCCGTGCGCCACTCTACTCAGGACTGCAAGCAATCCCTTTCTCGTTCGACTTGCATGTGTTAAGCACGCCGCCAGCGTTCATTCTGAGCCAGAATCAAACTCTCCAGTTAAATTCTTTGAATATCTTTTGTGTGCTTTCACAGCACTCAAAAGACACGCTTCGTCTCTTTTGTCACTAACCAGTTTTCAAAGATCAACTTCCAGGAACTGTATTCCAGATCCTGAACACAAAAAAGTCTTTGTAAGAAGCGTTGTGAAAAATGTTCGCGTCTCACAAAGACCCAAGCGTTTTACGTGAATTTATCCTGCCTGTCAAATGTTTTTTTAAAAAACATATATATCTTCTTCAAAACCTGTGGAATATCCGCCGGGGAAACCAAATTAAACCCTTATTTTTCATAAACTTAAGCCATTTTAAAACAATTCGGATTCACGCTCCAGTTCTTTTGAAAACAAAAAACGTTAGAATGATATTGTGTCTATAAATGGGCATCTTGACAGATTAATTGCTAAGCCCTGACCAGGTTTCCATGATCAGGGCTTATTTAGTGTTCGCCCACAGGGCCTCCCCTGCAGACCATTGGTACTGGATTTCTTAACTTCCTATTTATGATTATATTAAAGCGCCTGGGCACAAAGTTCAGCAAGGCTCAAGACTTCAAGTCTGCCTTCAACGTTCACCGCTTTTACTCCGTCACTCATGTTGATGAAACACCAGGGGCAGGTAGTCACCAACACTTGCGCTTCTTTTTCCACTGCTTCCTTGACACGGATATTGGCCAGGCGATTGTTTTCTGCAGTGAAATCCGTCCACATACGCCCACCGCCACCTCCGCAGCAAAGGCTGTCGGAACGGTTGTCGGCAAACTCCACCAGATCAATTCCGGGGATGCTTTTGATAACATCGCGCGGTTCTTCCCAAATGGTGTTGGACTTGGACAGATAGCATGGATCATGATAAATGACCCGTTTTTCAATTGCCGTGGAAAAGTTAAGCATTTTGTTTGCGGTCAACTCGGCCAGTAATTGCGTATAATGCTGCACTTGGAGACCCTGCATCTGCCCCTGGGGATACTTTTTTGTAAAGGTATCATAACAATGGGGAGAGAGAGTCACTATTTTTTTAATGTTGTGCTTTTTAAAAAAGGTTAGATTCTTTTCAATCATCTCTTCAAATAATCCAGTTTCACCCATCTTAAGAGATGGTTCTCCGCAGCAGGACTCGTCTTCCAGTACACCATAACGAACATTTGAATTGTCAAGAATTTGTCCCAATGCCACAGCTGTTTGCTGAACATCCTGATCAATTGAGGTGGAGCACCCGAGGTAGAGAAGCACATCGGCCTTTTCATCAAAGGTCCTGAGGTTCAACTCGTTTACGACCGCTTTTCTTTTCTTGGCAGTTATCATATAAGGGTTACCATTTTTATACAGGGATTCAAGAACCCGCTTTTGTTCCGGCATGGGACCGATCTGCTTCTCAATCATCAGCTCCCTTCCCTTCATAATGGCATCCACAAGCTTGGTGCCGGTACTCAAATTCTTGCAGGCCAACTCGCAACTGCCGCATGTGGTACACTCGTAAAGGATATCTCTCAATTCATGGAGGGTCTCTTTATCTTCCAAGCCCCATTGAACAGCATAGTACAGCGACCGTGTAATACCTGAACCGCCATGGCTTATTTCGCCTGAAGTGATGTTGAAAAGAGGACAGCTGGGCAAGCAGAACCGGCAATTGATACAATATTTCAGGGTATCCAGTATTCCCGTTTTTAATTCTTCTTCCAAATTATTTTGAACAGCGTTATTTAGCATAATCCGCTCCTTTATAGATATTTATAGACATTGGCCAACAGAACAGGATGTCAGTCTCTAAAAATATCCGGGTTTAAGATGCCATTGGGATCAAAGACCTTTTTGATTTCCTTAACCAGCCGGTACATCTCTTTGCCGTACCTTTGAAGATAAAACGGCGTTCTTTTGGCAAACTGTCCCCATTCTCCGCCGACGGTTCCATACCTGGTATTGATTTCGGCTTCTTTGAAAAACATTTCTTCAATGCCTTTAGCCTTTTCTTCCTCAGACCAGTCTGCGGGGAAAATGTATACAGGATGGAAGGTCAGGGCACCGATGTGGCCCATGATATAGGGTTCTCCCAATTTTTCGAGTGTAGGCATTCCCTTGTGCATGTTTTTGGTATCTTCCATGCATTTATCAAGATCCTTGACCGTGGAAACGACTTCGGAAAGACCGAACACCCCTTTTCCTCCCTGGCAGATATATGGCAGTGCAGATTCTCTGGCCAGCCATATCTTGTGCCATTCATCAAGGTCTTCAATGCGATGTGCTTCAATGATGGATTCTTTTTGAATGGTCTCAACCAGCCGGTTGATCTTGTGGGTGGCCTCATCATTAGTCTGGCCGATGGCGTGGAACATGATCAGGGAACCCTCAGGTTCGGGCAGATCCTGGATTTGATATGCAATTTTGGCCACACGACTGTCCAGGTATTCCAGGAACAGAGGAACGGGCGCCTTTTCCAGGTAAATCCGCTGAACAGCTTTTGCTGCCGTGATCTCATCGGAAAAGTATGCTACGCCATAAGCGCTGCAGAACATGGGAACCGTCTGCATGCGGATGCCGGTAATGACCCCTAAAAGACCATCTCCGCCCACAAAATACTGGGTCAGATCTGTGCCAGCCGGACGACGCAGCCCTTTTGTTCCCGTTTCTATGACTTCTCCGGTGGGCAGAACGACTTCCAATCCCAGGATGTAATCCCGGGGCTTGCCCATACAGGTATCCACGGCGTGGGCGCTACTGTTATTGTTGATCATTCCGCCCACACTGGCCACCCTTATACTGCCCGGAACCAGGGGGAGAAAGTATCCTTCCTTTTCCAGGGCTGTCTTAAGTTCCAGAACCCTGTGCCCCGGACCAAATTCGGCATAGCCGTTCTCTTTATCAATATTGAGATGGTTCAGGCGGCGAGTGCTGATCACAATGCCTGCATGGCGATACTTGGAAGCCCCGTGCAGGCTGGTTCCAGACCCCCGCACGAAGACAGGAATTTTTTTATCGTTGGCGTACTTCATCACCTGGCTGACTTCAGCAGTTGAACCGGGCCGAACCACAGCATATGGGACCTGATCCTGGGTAATGACATCCGATGAGGTGTATGGATCAAGCGCGTTGTTAATCCTTTCGAAATAACTTGTGGATAATGCCGCTTCTGGCAAAAGCGCCTTTAATTCATCCTGGACTATTTTGGGATCGTACTCTGAATAAATTGCCATTGTTTTCACCCTTCAGTTAAATGATATGCTTAAAAAACACATTCGCTTGTTGCGCTTAAATGAGAGATTCCTTTATGGGGCCGGACTGGACAACAATTGTCTTTTCCCTGAACAGTGGTCCAGGAAGAGGCAGCACTGTTTTGCCGTACTCTGCATTGAGGACCGTTGCTCCAGATATGTACAGGCCACAAATGCCTGCACCGAGGAATGCATAAGATGCAATTCCAAGATAATCATTACTGATCAACCCCAGATCGTGCAGACTTACAATGGGGACACCAATATCTATACCAACAATTAATACGGTCATAAGAACCGGGCTTTTGAAATAGGCGGGGGTCATAAGCCAGATACATATCCAGAGGGACATCCACGCATATCCATCAATGCGAGAATCAATGGCGGGCCATCCCTGTGCAAGGGCCAGGTATTTGAAAATCATTTCCAAACCGCTGACCATCATAAAAAAGGCAGCAAACACAAGAAAGATATTTCCTCCAGTAATCGCCCCTTCTTTGTACTCGACAATTGCCACCGTATACTGGACCAATGCACCGCCAATCAGCCAGCATCCAAGCAGTGGTAAACAGCTGTGTTCAACCCTGCCACCCAAAAGTGCGAAAAAACAAAAACATGCCACTGCCAACCCAACCAATCCAGCTGGTGCAGCATTTGCCCAACCCTTTTCTTCTTTAGACATTTGTAAACTCCTATGCATTTAATGAATAACTACATATTACACAGACGCTCCATGCGATTGCAGATGGAAAGCGCATGGAAATTCTGTACATGGTCTACAAAAACCTGCAGGTTTTACCTGTGGGGCCATACATTCCGTTACGGTTCATCAAGGCAACAAAATGAAAACCGGAAATGCCTCACGAGTGTCTATTGTCTATTGTCTACAAAAACAAATGTCAAGGGGATAATAATCTTTTTTAATATTTTTTTTATCCGGTGCACTAGGGCGAAGAAAATAAAATTTGCTTGGGGGGAGATGGGGGATGGTGGGGTCAGGCCATGATTGACGATTCTTTGATGGTTTCGATCAATTTACTAAATGAATTATTAATGTGTTCAAGAATAACGATCTTAGCGTCCTGGTATTGTTTTTTCTTCAAAAAGTTTAAAACCTTTGTGTGATCAACAATTGACGGCAGTTGCGTCCCTGGCACGGAGAAATAGATATACTGGTAACGATTCAGGGTAGAAATAATATTTTTATAGCAGTGCAGCAGCCATTGATTGCCACTTGCTTCGAACAATTCCAAATGAAATGCAGTGATACCGTATATGGAATTAAACAGATTTGATGGTTCCCCTTCTCTATAAACTATAATATTCTTCAAGTCATTAAGGTGTTTTTCTGTGGCTGCGAAATTCTTTATTTTTTTTTCAGCAATGGCGTCGATGGCACCGCTTTCAAGTACGCACCGTGTGAAGTAAAGTTCAGTACAATCCTTAACGGAAATTTTCGTTACATAGGATCCTCTGCGTGGAATGCTGACAACGAGTTGTTCTTGCTCCAATTTTCTGAATGCCTCACGCAACGGCGGACGGCTGACGCCATATGATTCGGCCAGTTCAATTTCATTAAGCTTGGTACCCGGCAAAATTCCCCCGGTGACAATTTGCTCACGTAACCGGCAAGCTGTTGCTTCTGTGACACTCTTTATTGGGGAGAACTGCATGCTGGTCACCATTTATTTATTTTTATTCCTCATTGAAAATTGAATTCAGGCCACCTTAATTATGAAGGATATGGTCGTTTACATCCCGGCAATATTTAGGACACGCCATTGCTTATTGTCAAGGACAGTATCACAAATTATCGTTAAAACCTTATGGAAAAATCACATAGACCTAACCCACGGAGCTTTTTAATTGGCAAACAGCCAAACCCTTGGGACCTGCTCCAGCCCCAGGATGTGATGGACCGATATCTATGTGCCAAACCGCACCGTCGATGTGGACTTTTGGGAGGGATAAGCCTGTTACCCCCGGCGTACCTTTTATCCGTTGAGCGATGGCCCTTTCATACAGTACCGAGTGTGGACAGAAAGGGATAGTCCGGTTTCCTTTTGAAGGTTCAAAAAGGCATAGCTGTGACATAAGGAAATTCCATAATAAGGATTAAAGAGTTTTCTGTATTATATCCAAGCTAAGAAAAGATTTTTAAAATTGGCGTTTTGAAAATACACCTTGAATAAAATTTTCGTTTATGCGTAAGTTTCTCAGCAAAAAGGAATAATTGTTAATTCCTAACCGGCTTTTTGGAGTCTTTGAATGATATCCGAGTCGTATATCATGAATATTGTAATGATATGCAGATAGATTTTTGCAAATTCCACCTGTATATCACCACCAAGAATGGATAGCATGAATGATTCCCAGATCTATTCACGCACTTGTTAAAAAAAAGCAAAGTAACGTCAAAATAAATTATAAAATGTTCGGGTTAGAAGGAGGGATACTGATGAAAGAAAAAACCAGGAAAAACATTGATACAGCATTTATCGGTGAAGCCAAAGCCTATTTTCGACTGCTGGCCTTTGCCGAAAAAGCTGAGGAAGAAGAGCTGCCTCAGGTGGCGATGCTGTTTCGGGCCATTGCCGAGGCAGAGCGCATCCATGCCACCCGTCAGCTAGGGTTGCTTAAAGACCTCATTGTCAAAGATACGGAGACTAACCTGGAAAAATCTTTCCAGAACGAAAAAACCGTCAGTGAAAATGTTTACCCGGACTTTATCAAAGAAGCCTTAGAAGAAGACGAAACCGCCGCGGCCAAAGTGTTCACTTTTGCCCGGGACGCGGAAAGCTATCATGCCAAGCTCTATGAACGGGCAATGATGGACGTGATTAAGGACAAAGTTAACGCTTACCACGTTTGTCAGGTGTGCGGTTATGTAACCCACAAAAAAGTTCCCAACGAATGTCCAGTCTGCGGCGCACCCAAGGAAATGTTTAAAACCATTGAATAAATGGTTAAGTGTAAATAAAGCTATGAAAGACAAGAGCTGCTCATCAGAAATTGATACTTCGTATGCACTAAGTAAAAGCCCATTTTGTTGGCCTGAATTACAAGCAATATTGCATGAATGTGTGAAGTGAAAAGTTGGGAATCATACCCGTTTATCTAAAGGGTAGATAGAGCTGATAGTGTAAGCATTGCTTAAAGATCCGGGATATTTTCATGTTTGGTACAAAAAGAATCGTTACGAGATTGAGCCACAAAAACAGAACTCTTAAACAAGACTATTTCAGCCGACGCAAAAAACAACGCGGTTGAATAGCGGTGTTTTATAAGAAACTCGTTCCGAAGCATTGCCATTGGCGTCGTTTCAATATTCGTTGTGGCCGGAGCCATACCTCACTCCGGCCGTGCTGGTTATATGAACATGATCGGTTGTTGAAAACAGCACTCAAGTATTATTATCCAAGTCCAGAGTATCGAGGGACTCAAATTATTAAGGAGACCAAAACAAACAAATACTTGCCTTGAATAATAAAACGGTTCATGTAAGAATCCTTGACTCTTGAAATTTGAATGAATTTGAATAAAGTAAGGACTAACAGGGAAAGTCCACGCCTTTTATTGAAATCTCAAAAGGCAGGACTATAGCCAGTAGTCTATGCCTAAAATGTTATCAAGGTTTGATCTGGTATCATTGATCCTTTTGATGTTTTGTTTCAATTACCCATAGGATAATTCTTCTTGAGTGTGAATTATCAATTAATTCGCTGATTGATCAACGCTGAAATCAGGGGTGCGTCTTTTTGCGTCCCCTGTATTTATCTGTTATACACCGTCAACAACATCAGTCCGCCCCCTGGTCTATTTTTGCTGTCGTTCGCCACACGTCGAGGGTGTAGGTGTCATATGTTCGCAGCACCCACAGTACTATGCATGCAGAAAGCATAGGTATGGCGGCGAAAAACAATAGGTTGGGATAAGTCCACGGGTCTATGTATTTCATGTACGAACTGACCGTTGATATCGCATGAAGAATCAAAATCGCTCCATAGGAAAATGTCCGAAACAGTCCCAATAGGAAGGCGAGAATTAAAACGGATTGGGCAACACCGATTGCATAGGTGATTTCAGACGTCAGGCCTGAAAGTTGATAGAACCTTTCAAACACGGCGGCAGCGTGAGAAGGGTTGATGAATTTGTCAATGGTCCACATCGTGAAAACAGTCGCAATGCCCATTCTCAGAATTAACAGACACCAAGCAAGCTTTTGCTTTGAGACCATCGTATCACGTTCCATTCCATTCATAGGTAATTAACCCCGTTAGTACTACTTAAGTCGATTGTAATGAGGCGGATAACAACAAGTACATGAACAGATCTGGGGATCATTCATGCTATCCATACTTTGGTGGTGATATACAGGTGAAATTTGCAAAATTCTAACTGTATATCATTGCAATATTCATGATATACGAACCGGATATAATTCAAAGACTCCAAAAAGCCATTTGGGAATTAACAATCATTAATTTTTGCTGAAAAAGCTTATGCATAAACGAGTATTTTATTCAAGGTGTATTTTCAATACGCCAATTCTAAAAAGCCTTTCTTAGCTTGGGTACAAGACTGCAAACGCTTTAATCCTTATTATAAAAATTCCTTATGTCACAATCATGCCTTTGTAAGACAAAGCACAGAAGTCATCCACGGAGGAAACCCCAAAAAGGCAGAGGCCTTTTTCCAAACAAAAAAAGTCCTGACCATCATAAATGATGATCAGGACTTATATAAAAATAACCCGGCGGCGTCCTACTCTCCCACAGGGCCTCCCCTGCAGTACCATCGGCGCTAGAGGTCTTAACTTCCGTGTTCGAGATGGGAACGGGTGTGGCACCTCTGCCATTGCCACCGGATTAAACTTGGCAATCTATAATCTGTTGAAAGTATTTTCTGTATATCCGCATTAAAGCGTTCAAACCTAAAAGGGTTTGTAGTTAGTGGCTAAGCCTCACGACCTGTTAGTACCGGTTAGCTGAACACATTACTGTGCTTACACACCCGGCCTATCAACCTTGTAGTCTTCAAGGGGTCTTTAGTCACTTTATGTGATGGGATATCTAATCTTGAAGTTGGCTTCCCGCTTAGATGCTTTCAGCGGTTATCCGTTCCGAACTTAGCTACCCTGCAATGCCGTTGGCACGACAACAGGAACACCATTGGTTCGTCCATTCCGGTCCTCTCGTACTAGGAACAGATCTCCTCAAATATCCTACGCCCACGAAAGATAGGGACCAAACTGTCTCACGACGTTTTAAACCCAGCTCACGTACCACTTTAATTGGCGAACAGCCAAACCCTTGGGACCTGCTCCAGCCCCAGGATGTGATGAGCCGACATCGAGGTGCCAAACCGCCCCGTCGATGTGAACTCTTGGGGGCGATAAGCCTGTTATCCCCGGCGTACCTTTTATCCGTTGAGCGACGGCCCTTCCATACAGAACCGCCGGATCACTAAGACCTAGTTTCCTACCTGCTCGAAATGTCTCTCTCGCAGTCAAGCTCCCTTATGCCTTTACACTCTTAAGCTGGTTTCCAATCAGCCTGAGGGAACCTTCGCGCGCCTCCGTTACTCTTTGGGAGGCGACCGCCCCAGTCAAACTACCCGCCAGACACTGTCCGTAATCCCGGTAAGGGACCCACGTTAGAACCATAGTACATGAAGGGTGGTATTTCAAGGGTAACTCCACGAACACTTGCGTGCCCGCTTCAAAGTCTCCCACCTATCCTGCACATCATGTACCAAAATCCAATGTCAAGCTGTAGTAAAGGTGCCGGGGTCTTTCCGTCTTTTCGCGGGTAGACGGTATCTTCACCGCCATTCCAATTTCGCTGAGTCCCTGGTTGAGACAGTGCGGAAGTCGTTACGCCATTCGTGCAGGTCGGAACTTACCCGACAAGGAATTTCGCTACCTTAGGACCGTTATAGTTACGGCCGCCGTTTACCGGGGCTTCGGTTCAAAGCTTCGCTTGCGCTAACAAATCCCCTTAACCTTCCGGCACCGGGCAGGCGTCAGACCCTATACCTCGTCTTACGACTTTGCAGAGTCCTATGTTTTTAGTAAACAGTCGCTACCGCCGTTTCTCTGCGACCCTCCCACGCTTTGAAGAGCAAGTCTTCTAACACGGGGGGGCATACCTTATCCCGAAGTTACGGTATCATTTTGCCGAGTTCCTTAACCAGGGTTCTCTCAAGCGCCTCGGGATACTCTCCCTGCCTACCTGTGTCGGTTTTGGTACGATCACCTGTTATCTCGATAGAGGCTTTTCTTGGCAGCATGGGTGCAGTCAGTTTATGGGATCAGATCCCTCCTCATCGCTTCTCGGCCTTAAAAAGGAACGGATTTGCCTGCTCCTTAAGCCTACCAGCTTGAACCGCCTATTCCAGCAGACGGATGACTTGCCCTCCTGCGTCCCCCCTTCTCTCAAACGATAACTCGGTGGTACAGGAATATTAACCTGTTTTCCATCGCCTACGCCTTTCGGCCTCGGCTTAGGGATCGACTAACCCTGAGAAGATTAGCTTTACTCAGGAATCCTTGGGCTATCGGCGAGGGGGTTTCTCACCCCCTTTATCGCTACTCATGTCAGCATGGTCTCTTGTGTAAACTCCACATGACCTTACAGTCACGCTTCAATACTTACACAACGCTCTCCTACCATAGAAATAAATTTCTATCCGCAGCTTCGGTGCTATGTTTGAGCCCCGTTACATTTTCGGCGCAGAACCACTCGATCAGTGAGCTATTACGCTTTCTTTAAAGGATGGCTGCTTCTAAGCCAACCTCCTGATTGTCTGGGCATTTCCACATCCTTCCCCACTTAACATAGACTTGGGGACCTTAGCTGGCGGTCTGGGTTGTTTCCCTCTCGTCCGCGGAACTTAGCTCCCGCGGGCTGACTCCCACACTTTACATCATCGGTATTCGGAGTTTGGTTAGGTTTGGTAATCTGGTGAGACCCCTAGCCCATCCAGTGCTCTACCCCCGATGAGAAACATGTGAGGCTATACCTAAATATATTTCGGAGAGAACCAGCTATTTCCAGGTTTGTTTGGCCTTTCACCCCTAACCACAGCTCATCCCAATAGTTTTTAACCTATATGGGTTCGGTCCTCCACGCGATTTTACTCGCGCTTCAACCTGGCCATGGCTAGATCACCTGGTTTCGGGTCTACTCAATGCAACTTGCCGCCCTGTTAAGACTCGGTTTCCCTGCGGCTACACCTCACGGCTTAACCTTGCTACATTAAGTAACTCGCTGACTCATTATGCAAAAGGCACGCGGTCACTATGGCTAATGCCATAGCCCCCACTGCTTGTAGGCAAACGGTTTCAGGTACTATTTCACTCCCCTCACAGGGGTACTTTTCACCTTTCCCTCACGGTACTGGTTCACTATCGGTTGCCGGGTAGTATTTAGCCTTATGAGATGGTCCTCACAAATTCCCACAGAATTTCTCGTGTTCCGCAGTACTTGGGTGTCTGAAAAGAGAGAGCGATACATTTCGTCTACAGGGCTGTCACCTGCTATGGCCGGACTTTCCAGTCCGTTCGACTACACATCACCTTTGTAACTCTCCGCACCTTCCGAAACAGGTACAATTCAGATCCCACGACCCCTGACATGCAACGCCTTCGGGCTATCACACATGGCAGGTTTGGGCTGTTTCCCGTTCGCTCGCCGCTACTAGGAAAATCGTTTTTACTTTCTCTTCCTGGGGGTACTAAGATGTTTCAGTTCTCCCCGTTGGCCTGATCAGGCTATGTATTCACCTGAACATGTCACAGTATTTACCATGACAGGTTTCCCCATTCAGAAATCTCCGGATCAAAGTTTGTTAAGCAACTCCCCGAAGCTTATCGCAGCTTTCCACGTCTTTCATCGCCTCCCGGCACCAAGGCATCCACCGTTTGCCCTTTATAGCTTAGCCACTATAAAACCACAAATTAAGTTTAAACGCTTTAATGCAAATATACAGATACAACGTCACAGAAAATTTCACCCCTGTAAAAAAAATTACAAAAGCTTCTATTCCTGTTTGTTATACGATACAACACCATTGGAATCCCTTGTCCAGATATTATCCGAACGCGACCATTCCTCTGGGTCATGTTGTTTCATTTTAACTTTCAACAGATTGTCAAAGAACAAAGAATCAATTAAATTGATCCCTCAAAACCGGTTAGTGACGAGATAAAACGTATCTTCTGTATTGTATTTCTTTCCTTAGAAAGGAGGTGATCCAGCCGCTGGTTCCCCAACGGCTACCTTGTTACGACTTCACCCTAATTATCAACCATACCTTAGGCACCTGCCCCCCCGAAGGGTTGGCCCAATGACGTCGGGTACAATCAACTCTCATGGTGTGACGGGCGGTGTGTACAAGGCCCGGGAACGTATTCACCGTGGCATGCTGATCCACGATTACTAGCGATTCCAACTTCATGGAGTCGAGTTGCAGACTCCAATCCGGACTGGGATATGCTTTCAGGGATTCGCTCACCTTCGCAGGTTCGCTGCCCGTTGTACATACCATTGTAGCACGTGTGTAGCCCCAGACATAAGGGCCATGAGGACTTGACGTCATCCCCACCTTCCTCCCCGTTAACCGGGGCAGTCTCTTCAGAGTTCCCACCATGATGTGCTGGCAACTGAAGATAGGGGTTGCGCTCGTTGCCGGACTTAACCGAACATCTCACGACACGAGCTGACGACAGCCATGCAGCACCTGTCTCTGAGTTCCCGAAGGCACTCTAATATCTCTAACAGATTCTCAGGATGTCAAGTCTGGGTAAGGTTCTGCGCGTTGCGTCGAATTAAACCACATGCTCCACCGCTTGTGCGGGCCCCCGTCAATTTCTTTGAGTTTTAGTCTTGCGACCGTACTTCCCAGGCGGTATACTTAATGCGTTAGCTCCGGCACAGCAGGGGTCAATACCCGCTACACCTAGTATACAACGTTTACTGCGTGGACTACCAGGGTATCTAATCCTGTTCGCTACCCACGCCTTCGCACCTCAGCGTCAGTTTCGGTCCAGAAAGGCGCCTTCGCCACCGGTGTTCCTCCTGATATCTACGAATTTCACCTCTACACCAGGAATTCCCCTTTCCTCTACCGTACTCAAGTCTTGTAGTTTCAAATGCACTTCCAGGGTTGAGCCCCGGGCTTTCACATCTGACTGGCAAGACCGCCTGCGTGCCCTTTACGCCCAATAATTCCGAATAACGCTTGCACCCCCCGTATTACCGCGGCTGCTGGCACGGAGTTAGCCGGTGCTTCCTTCATGGGTACCGTCAATACGACATACTATTAATATGCAATAACTTCTTCCCCATTGACAGAGTTTTACGACCCAAAGGCCTTCTTCACTCACGCGGCGTTGCTGCGTCAGGGTTGCCCCCATTGCGCAAAATTCCTCACTGCTGCCTCCCGTAGGAGTCTGGACCGTGTGTCAGTTCCAGTGTGGCTGATCATCCTCTCAGACCAGCTAACCATCAATGTCTTGGTAGGCCGTTACCCCACCAACTAACTAATGGTGCGCGGACTCATCTTCAAACAACAGCTTTCAAGAAGAGGCTGTCTTTCATCAATCCTTCCAAGGAAAGACTGACTTCATCCGGTATTAGCGATTCTTTCGAACAGTTATCCCGGATTCAAAGGTAGATTATCCACGTGTTACTCACCCGTGCGCCACTCTACTCAGGATTGCAAGCAATCCCTTTCTCGTTCGACTTGCATGTGTTAAGCACGCCGCCAGCGTTCATTCTGAGCCAGAATCAAACTCTCCAGTTAAATTCTTTGAATATCTTTTGTGTGCTTTCACAGCACTCAAAAGACACGCTTCGTCTCTTTTGTCACTAACCAGTTTTCAAAGATCAACTTCCAGGAACTGTATTCCAGATCCTGAACACAAAAAAGTCTTTGTAAGAAGCGTTGTGAAAAATGTTCGCGTCTCACAAAGACTCAAGCGTTCTACGTGAATTTATCCTGCCTGTCAAAGGATATTTTTCAATTACCCCATTTTTTTTAACCACCCCGGACTTTGACGGCCATGGAAAGCGCTACAAAGACCTAATTTAACTATAATATCAATTTTCAATGGATCAATTTTATCTTTCCCAAAAAAAAAGGTAAAAATCCAAGGTAAAAGATAGAATTGCACAATTGACGACCGCACAAACCCTCAAACCTTCATTATTTTTCTTGACCCCTGGAGCTCCCTATACTAACAACCAGGGAATGCTCGCCCCTAATAAGGAGATCATTAATAAGGAGACCATCCATGACTGCACCAGTACTCAATCCTGGAAAACTGCTT
This sequence comes from Desulforapulum autotrophicum HRM2, assembly GCF_000020365.1. Taxonomy (NCBI): domain Bacteria; kingdom Pseudomonadati; phylum Thermodesulfobacteriota; class Desulfobacteria; order Desulfobacterales; family Desulfobacteraceae; genus Desulforapulum; species Desulforapulum autotrophicum. Next base: position 5,296,657 of record NC_012108.1, read on the forward strand.
CAACTGTCCGGAGCCTACTGGCAGACCTTTACCCTGCATGCCGCTGTAAAGCTTGATCTGTTCACCACCATTGATCAGGGTGCAGCAACTGCAACAGCAGTCGCCTCTGGTCTTGGTCTTGAACCACGTGCTGCTGCCATGCTGCTCAATGCCCTGTGTGCCATGGACCTTCTGAGAAAAGAAAATAACACCTATATCAATACCCCCATGGCCGCCACGTTCCTATCAAAGAGGTCTCCACGGTACATTGGGTTCATGATCATGCACCACCACCACCTGGTGGAATCCTGGTCAAGACTTGACGAATCGGTCAGAACCGGCAAGGCTGTTGAGGAATTAAGACCCGCAAGCAACGAGGCACAACGGGAGAGTTTTCTCATGGGAATGTTCAACATTGCCATGGCAACGGCCCCCTCCCTTGTCCTGACCATTGATATCTCACGGAGAAAGCATCTTCTGGACCTGGGCGGTGGACCCGGCACCTATGCCATCCACTTCTGCAAGCACAACCCCGGGCTCAGGGCGACCATCTTTGACCAGCACGCCACCCGACCCTTTGCCGAAAAAACCATTGCCAGGTTCAATCTGGACGACACCATTGAATTCAAGGGGGGCAATTTCCTTGAAGATCCCATTCCCGGCTCCTATGATGTGGTGTGGCTCTCCCACATCCTCCATGGAGACGCCCCCGAAGACTGTGATCGAATCGTTCAAAAGGCCGCTTCGGCCCTGGAACCGGGCGGAACCCTCATCATTCACGATTTTATCCTGGACAATACCAGGGACCGCCCGCTCTTTCCCGCCCTGTTTTCATTAAACATGCTGGTCAGAACCGAGGGAGGCCAGTCCTATTCCGAGGCTGAAATCATGACCCTGATGACAAATGCAGGAATTGAAAAAATCAAACGCACTCCCTACAAAGGCCCCATGGATTCGGGCATCATTATGGGTATCAAGCCCATTCATATTTAGGAGGTATCACCCATGGAGTATCAAGAAATTTTGTTCACCCAAGACCAGGCAGTTGGCTGCCTGACTTTAAATAACCCTTCCAAAATAAATGCCCTGTCACGTCGAATGATCCGGGAAATCACCCATGTCCTCACCGAAATATCCACGGACGAAACCATCAAGGTGCTGATAATCAAGGCGGCGGGCAACCATTTCTGCGCCGGCCACTATCTTGCCGAAATGGTGGATTCCGGGGTAAAAGAGTACAGGACCATCTTTGACCAGTGCACCCGCATGATGATGATGCTCCACGAGATCCCCCAGCCGGTCATCGCACAGGTCCAGGGCATTGCAACGGCAGCTGGCTGCCAGCTTGCGGCCTGGTGCGATCTTGTGATAGCGGCTGACAATGCACGGTTTTCAACCCCTGGGGTTAAAATCGGACTCTTCTGTACCACACCCATGGTGGCCATCACCCGGGCCATTGGCCGCAAGGCTGCCATGGAGATGCTGTTGACCGGCCGGGAATTTCCGGCATCAGAGGCCAAGGACCTCGGCCTTGTCAACCGGGTGGTTTCCCTTGAGGCCCTTGATGGCACAACCTCTGAGCTTGCCCATGGCATTGCCGAAGCCAGCGGATTTGCCCTGTCCATCGGCAAACAGGGCTTTTATGCCCAGGCGGACATGACCGACGACCAGGCGTTCCACTATGCCAAGCAGACCATCGTCATGAACAACTGCTCGGACGATGCACAGAACGGCATCACTGCCTTTCTCGAAAAAACAACCCCCAAATGGACAAACCGATAAAGGATAAAAAGGATAAAAATGTTCAATAAAGAGATTTATCAGGATCGAAGGAACCTGCTTAAAACCAAGGTTGGCAGGGGCATCATCCTGCTTCTGGGGAACTCAGAAAGCCCCATTAATTTTAAAGACAACTGCTATTCATTTCGCCAGGACAGCACATTTCTATACTATGCAGGCATCAGCCATCCAGACCTTGCCCTTGTGATGGACTGCGACACGGGCCATGAAATCCTTTTTGGTGACGACGGTACCATGGACCAGATTGTGTGGATGGGTCCCCAGCCTTCCCTTGGCACAAGGGCCGCCAGGACCAGCATTTCCGATGTCCAGCCCCTTGCCAACCTCAAACAGACCCTGAATGCCGCCGTCTACCAGGGGCGACCGGTTCATTTTCTGCCACCCTATCGGGATCACCACAGGATTTGCCTGATGGAACTCATGGGTGCTCCCCTGTGCGCCATGGAAAGCATGGCCTCCCTTGCCCTGATCCGAGCAGTGATTGCCCAGCGCATCTACAAATCCGACCTTGAGGTGGCTGAAATCGAAAGGGCCGTCAATACAAGCGTGGGCATGCACGCAACCGCCATGACATCAGCCCAGCCAGGCATGACCGAGGCCCGGGTGGCAGCCGATGTGGAACGGGTGGCAAAGGCCTTTGACCACGATCTGGCCTTTCCCATCATCGCCACCGTCAATGGCCAGACCCTCCACAACCACTACCACGGCAACATCCTCAAGGAGGGTCGGCTGTTCCTGCTGGATGCCGGAGCTCAAACAGCCATGGGGTATAACGGGGATCTGACAAGCACCTTTCCCGTGTCCCCAACCTTTACCCCGAAACAGCGTCAGGTTTATGAAATTGTTCTTGCAGCCCATGACAAGGCCGTATCCATGCTTGCCCCAAAGATTACGTTCAAAGAGATCCACCTTGCGGCAAGCCTTGAGATTGCCCATGGCATGAAAGACCTGGGTTTGATGAAGGGCAACTTGGAAGATGCCGTTGAAGCAGGGGCCCATGCCATGTTCTTCCCCTGTGGTCTGGGCCATATGATGGGGCTTGATGTCCACGACATGGAAAACCTGGGCGAAACCTGGGTGGGATACGACGGCCATCCCAAAAGCGACCAGTTCGGACTGAAATCCCTGCGCCTTGCAAGACCCCTTGAGCCCGGGTTTGTGCTCACCGTGGAGCCCGGGGTTTACTTTATTCCCGAACTCATGGACCTGTGGAAAAAAGAAAACCGGTTCATGGATTTCATCGACTATGACCGCCTGGAGGCCTACCGGGACTTTGGCGGCATCAGAAACGAAGAGAACTATTTGATCACAGACACGGGTTATCGCCTCCTTGGCAAACCCAAGCCCAGGAGCGTAAAACAGGTGGAGGCACTCAGGGCAGTTGCCTTTGGCTAAATTTTATTGATTCTTAAGGGAAACCACGATATAAATGCGGGTCATACTTTTGCTGCAACCCACGCCCAAGGAGATGCGCTACCCCCCATGGCCCTGAAAATCGAAACCCTGTTTGAATCTCTGAAAAAGACACGCCCCATCATCCGCAACGCCAAGATTCCAGACGCCATCGCCTTCAGAATCACCTCTGAAGTCCAGGGCGTCTGCCTTACCGTCATTGACGGTGAAGGAAAAGAGGTTGACCCGGAGTATGAATTTTACTCGGGCAGCAAAAGAAGCATCCTCAAGGAGATCAGCAGGATAAAAGAACAAGAGGCCTTCACCATTGAGTGGGAGGCCAAACCCGGGGACAGAAGTTTTTATATTGACGGCAACGAATACCTGGTCTCCATGCTGCTTGCATCGGGCTGCCTTGTGGATGGTGAGGATCAAAAAATTGAACTTTCTCTGGAAAAGGCCAGGGTAAAGTTATCCATTCACGGAAAATCCCCAGACAAGGAAAAGTCCTTAACAACCGATACACCCCAGGAAACAGTGTTGGAGGCATCCATGGGCCTGTGGCTGGGGGCAAAACAGATCCATCCCATCATCCCGGTGACCGAAACCCATATCCTGTCCGGCACAACCATCTACCAGGTCACCCCCCTGGGCAGACATTTCAACACCCTTACCCTGTTTGAAACCACCCTGGGCCCGGAGCTGCTTGAACAATACCTGACCATGCTCTTTTCCAACCTGTCCAACGTGGAGATCGACTATTCAGGATTTAAACTCAAACAGGGAAGCCCCAAGACGACAAGGCCTGCCCTGATCTTTGATAATGTCACCCCGGACAAGACCCTTCATCTGAGGGTGTCGGCCACCTATTCCGGGTTCTCCCCTGATTTCTTTGACAATTTTGATCTGGACAAAATCGTGTCCGTCAATGAAATGGAACGAACCATCACCGTAAGCCCCCTGGTCCACGGGGAGATTTCCGACTGTTTCCGGGAGATCCAGACCATGCTCAAAAAGCACTCCCGATCTTTGAAACAGGACAACGGCCTCTATGTTGAGGACAATTTCATGGTGGTTGAACCGGCCCTTGCCGAAACATTTATCACCCAGGAACTTGCAGGCCTGCTCGCCCGCTACATGGTTCTGGGTGCTGAAAAGCTCAAGTCCTACCGGGTAAAATATGTTCAGCCAACCCTTGGGTTAAAGCTCTCCCACGGAATTGATTTCCTTGAGGGGGAGGGCACCCTGGAGCTTGCCGGAGAGAAATTTTCCATTAACGATGTTCTGAAACAATACCAGAAAAGCACCTATGTGCGGTTGAGCGACGGAACCAGCGCCCTTATCAACCCGGAATACATGCGAACCCTTTCCCGGATATTCAAGCGACAGAAATCCGGGATCAAGGTCTCTTTTTTCGATCTTCCAGTGGTCGAAGAACTGATCGGGGAAAAGGTCGCCCAAAAAACATTCAAGCGTTCCAGGGATATTTTCCTTGGATTCAACCGGCTTAAAACATCAAAAAAACGACTGCCAAAAATAAACGCCACCCTCAGGGGGTATCAGAAGCAGGGGGTGAGATGGGCCTCCTACCTGTACAAACATAAACTTGGCGGTTGCCTTGCAGATGACATGGGCCTTGGAAAAACCATCCAGACCATCGCCCTTTTTGCCTCCATATACCCCAGGGAACGACACCCGACCCTGGTGGTGATGCCCAAGACCCTGCTGTTCAACTGGGCAAGCGAACTTGAACGATTTACACCGAACCTCACCTTTATAACCTACTACGGCCCGCTACGGGATATATCCCATGCCCGAAAAAACAACATCATCCTCACCACCTATGCCGTGGTGAGAAACGACATCGAAACCCTGAAGGATGAGACCTTCCACGCCGTTGTCCTGGACGAATCCCAGCAGATTAAAAATCTTAACTCAAAGATATCCAAGGCGGTGATGCTGCTGAACGCCGACCACCGACTGGCCCTGAGCGGGACACCCATAGAGAACAATCTTGGTGAGCTCTACGCCCTGTTTCGGTTCCTGAACCCCTCCATGTTCGGCACCACCGCCGATTTTTCCCGCAACTACCTGACCCCCATCCAGAAGGATGACAACAAAACCGCTGTCAAAGAGCTGAAAAAAAAGATCTACCCGTTTATCCTGCGAAGGCTCAAGGGTGAGGTGCTCAAGGAACTGCCCGACAAGATGGAGCAGACCCTTTATGTGGATATGACCGCTGACCAGGAAAGACTCTACCACCAGCGGCGTTTGATGTACAAAAACGCCATCAAAGAAGAGATCGCAAAAAAGGGACTGAAACAATCCCAATTGTTCGTTCTCCAGGCCCTGGGCGAACTTCGCCAGATTGCCTCCATTCCAGAAATCAAAAGCGACAACCAAATCATCTCGCCCAAGCGGGAGGTGCTCATGGAGCATGTGACAGAAGCCGTTGCCGGTAACCACAAGGTGCTCATCTTTGCCAATTTCCTCCATTCCCTTGACTGCATCTCCCTTGACATGGAAAAGGCAGGCCTTGACCACCTGGTCATGACCGGGGCAACCCGGGACAGAAGCGCCATTGTCGAGCGGTTCCAGACCGACAACTCCTGCGCCGCCCTGATGATGACCCTGAAAACAGGAGGCCTTGGCCTGAATCTTACCGCAGCGGATTATGTGTTTCTGTTTGACCCGTGGTGGAACGTTGCCGCAGAAAACCAGGCCATTGACCGGGCCCACAGGATGGGGCAGAAGAATACGGTGTTCAGCTATCGGCTGATCGCCAGAAATACCATTGAAGAAAAAATCCTCAAGCTCCAGGCCAAAAAAAAGGCGCTGTTTGACTCGCTGATCGCAGCGGACAATGCTTCCATCAAACAGATGGACGAGGCCGATATCGACTATGTGCTGGGAGAGTAGCCTTGAATTTACTCGATAAAATCAGTCAAATGAATTTCATGCATTTGGGTAACGTACCATGCCCCATGTGCAGAAAAAAAAAGACTTATTTTTATGCCACATCCAAAGGGGTGCTTGGCTGCCGGGAGTGTATTGCACAAGCACTTCAAAAGCAGCTCATGGCCGCTGGAAAACCCGACTGGACCTGGGAACGTTTTACCTTTGCCCTTTCATCCCAGGCCAGTATGGCGGACCGTCTCATGGCCCTGGTCCACTTCAACCATTTCCAGGGCATGGCTAAACTTCCCAAACTGCTTGTGGACAACCTTGGTTTTGAAACCGACCACCCCCTTTCAAACCTTGTGCGGCAAAAAGCCTTTGACGCCTGCTGCACATTTAAGGACAGGGATAGAATGCTCCGTCCACTTTTAAATCATAAAAAATATACCACATGGCAGCAAAAGGCAAATATTGCCCGGGCCGCCTATTGCCTGGCACCGACAATGGCCAGGGTCAAGAGCCTTGTGATCCGAATTGCAAAGGACGTAAGTCCAAATGTTCGAGCCCATGTGGCCGATATCATACAAAACGATACAAATGGCTGGGCAAGGTCTCTTTTTGAGGAGCTTTCCAGGGACAAAAATCCATTGGTCAGGGAGGCCTGCCTGAAAAAAACGACAAGCTTTGACACCATGAACGCATTCACGAAAAACGATAACAATACAAAAAAGAAAACCAGAGTCGGTTCAAACTCCAAAGCCCCCCCAAAAAAGAAGACCCGGCCCCACAACCCCATCGAGAACAGGATAAAGCGGTCTCTTACCTTTCCAAGCCTTGAAAAGATATATGAACGCTATCTTGCCCACATTCCCGATCTGCTCGATCCCAAGCAATACGCCCCCGGGGAGATCGAGGATTTAAAGAAAAACACACAAGAGTCCCTGGTGCATCTGCTTGGGCAGGCCCTTGGTAACAAGATGCTTTTTGCAGGCATCGTTGAACGTCTGCCCAAACGGGCCAGGGATCTGCTCTATATCTGCAAGGACAAGACCTATGGCCTTGACCTTTATATGGCCGAACTGAAACGCATCCAGGCCATGGAAGAAGCGTTTCCCCCGGCAATTGATGAAGGTGCATTGTACAAAAAGTGGTCAAAAGATCCAGACTTTTTTTTCTTCGTGTTCAACACAAGAAGGTCCTATAGTGGCTATAGGACCAATAAATTTGAAATCGGTATCAACCCGGGGTTGCTCCCCTATATCCTCAAGGTTCTTCCTGACCCAGACCCGCCCCTGCTGGCCCAGGTCCAGGAGGTGGAAAAAAAGGTGGACCACCTTTTTATGGACAACCAGGAGATTTTTAAGACCCTTCCCATTATTCTAAGCTTCATCGCCCAGGACAAGATCAAGTATGCAAAAAATAGCGATAAAATACTTGCTGGCTCCCTTAAACGAATGGCTGAAACCTGCAAAATAACTGAATTTTATACCGAGGGAGACAAGGATGTTCGTTCCCTCAAGACAAGGCTGATTGCCGATTTTTTCACCAGCAGGTCGACCTGGAAACCCAGCGAACTGAGCGATCTGCCCGGATTTATCAAAACAGGCCTCAACGACTATTTCGCATTTAAAGAGTTTAAAAGCCACCGATGCCGGGACACCTTTGAATATATTAAACGGCAATCCTACGACTACAATTCAGATAATCATGAAAAACAAATAAGGAGCCACCTTAAAAAGATCCTGGAATTACTGCCGGACAAGGAGTGGGCCTCTGTATGCAATCTTGCCCGGATCGGCGAACACGCAGAATTAAATTTCAGTCCTTTTTCAAATGGATTTGAACTGGGCGATCTCTACATCCCCATGGACACCACCACCACCCATAGAAAACGGGACCAGGTGGGGTACACCAGTCTCTATTGTCTTGACACGACCACCCTGCCCTTTATCCGAAGGATGATGTTTCTCTTTGGCGCCCTGGGCATTCTGGATCTGGCCTATTCCAAGCCCACAAACCCCATTTACAGGGAGTACAAAAAGCCCTATCTGAGCCCCTTTGATGGCCTTAAATATGTGCGACTCACCGAATTTGGACGGTATGCACTGGACCGAACCCAACGCTTTACCACAGATATCACCGCCCCTTCGGGTGAAATCGAGGTGGATGCAAACAATACCCTTCTCTCCATCCAGGGCCAAGACCCCATAAAAAGAATGATCCTGGAGGCTGTGGGCGAACCCATCAACCAGTCGAGCTACCGGGTGGACTTTAACTCGTTTCTCCAAGAATGCACCACGGCCACAGAGGTGAAAAACAAGATTACTTTTTTCCGGGAAAACATTGCTGAACACCCACCGGCCGTGTGGGAACGTTTTTTTGAGAATCTCCTTAACAGATTAAACCCCATTAAACCGGTTCCGGCCCTGTCCGTATTCAAGATCAAACCAGACAGGGAACTCCTGTCACTGCTCACCAGCGACAGCCTGCTTAAAAAGTACGTCATGCGGGCCGAAAACCATCACATGGTTGTTGAAAAAACCCATCTTTCCAAGGTAAAAAAACGGCTGGCCCAGTTTGGCTATTTTGTGGGCTGATCCGGGTTGTGGGAAAGATGCCGGTTATGATACAGTGGCTGCCCTAACAAAAACCAAAGACAAACAGGCGTTTAAATGCTTATACAAACAGGCCTAACGGTTTTCAGTGCTATCTTTCAGCTATTTCTTATTTCCCTTGCGGCAGGCATTCTGGTACGAAGAAATTTTGTCTCAAAGCCACAGATCCAGGTCCTGTCCGCCGTTACTGTAAATGTTTTTCTTCCCTGCCTGATCATGGCAAAGACATTGGCCCAGTTCCACCCTGAAGCGTTTACACTATGGTGGATTCTGCCGGTGTCAGGGGTTTTAATGATCGGCTGCGGGCTTGTTTTCAGCGGACTTTTGTTCCGGTTCAATCCTGGAAAGAGACCGTTCATGACCCTGGCCAGCATGCAGAATGCCATCTATATCGTTCTGCCCATTGGCCAGGTTCTTTTTGCCGATCAGTTTGATCGATTTGCCCTGTATTGCTTTCTCATGGTCATGGGTTTGAATCCGGTGATGTGGAGTGTGGGAAAGGTGATGATTTCAGGGCAGGCCCAGGGCAGAATTCAGTGGAAGGATTTTATCACGCCTCCGCTGATTGCCATTTTCATTTCAGTTGCCGCTGTTTTTACCCGTGTATCGTCTTTCATACCTGAATCGGTAGTTGCATCCCTGGATTTACTCGGCCAGGCGACGGTTCCCCTGGCTGTTTTTATTCTGGGCGCCACCATCGGAACCATTACACTCAAAAGCCTGCCTTCATTAAAAGACATCCTGATTGTAGCCGGGGTAAAATTCGTTCTGGTGCCTTCAGCGGTTTTTGCCATCCTCTATTATGGAAAAGTTTATGCCTCAATACCGCTTTTCTGCAGTTTGATGATGATACAGGCGGCATCCCCCCCGGCAACCAACTTGATTATCATTGTGGAAAACTATGGGGGAGACACCCCGTCCATCAGCTCCATGATGCTCATTCAGTATCTCATCTGCATCCTGGCCATGCCGCTGTGGATTTCAGCCTGGCAGTTTACGGTAAGTTAACGATCTCATGGAATCCGCTGGACAAGGGTCTTGATGCGGCCGGAATCCACGGCCTCAAGAAAAGCCGTTCCAAGTCGTTTGCCCATGGCAACAGCCGTTTCCCAGAAATCAATACGCTCGTTGTCCCGGCCATGGAGGCTTACAAAATCCCTGCGGTCGGGAATCCTGCCAAAGGGCAGCTGCGACACAAAGGCGGGTGACGGTGCAACAAGCAACACATCGGCCAGGCGATGACCGTCTGCAATTCTGGAAGGTCTGTTCTTATCAAACCACCCAAGGGTCACCTGGCTGTAAAAATGGGGGTAAAGAATGATCCCGTCCCGGCCGTTCAAAAAATCAAAGGCCGGATGGTAGTGAAACATCCCCCCGTCCCGGTAGATGCCCGGGGGTGCTCCGGGGATATCCTCAACCCCTTTCATCACATAGGGAATGGACCCGCTCGCCAGAAGGGCGGTTCGAAGGTTTTCGCCATCAAGGGGAACCTGCCCCCCGGGAAATTCACCGTTCAGGGCAAAAGGAGGGGTCGATCTTGAATCATGGAACAGGGTTGGCAGGTATTGTTTCTGAAGCAGGCGTCTGGACACCCGATTTACGGCCCAGGCCTTTAAAAGACTTGTTATCTGGGCCATGGGATGATCCGACGAAAAGGCCCCTGTGCATCGAACCGCTGAAAAATTCAGACGGCAATAGGGGTGGGCCAGAATTTGTTCAACCTTATCCCGGCCAAGATAGGCGTCCAGGATACGCCAGGATTCCCGGTCTATGCGTGCAGGAGAAGCACTATTGCGATAAAACTGATGGATATAGGCATGGGCCAGTCGATCAAAGGCCGCGGCCGGATCATTCTGGGCCGCAGCCGCCGACTTCCATGAACCAATGGATGTCCCAAAGAGGTTCAGTGGCTTTGTCCGGTTTCTGAACCATAATCCAAAAAGCGCTGTTTCAAGCTCCTTGAGAATGAGCCACTTGGCGGCACCCGAGGCCCCCACCACCATGGCGACATCGTCGGAACAAAGGCCGTTAGTCTTGATCCGTTCATGGGCCCTGTGGCCTGCCAAAAACATTAAATCCCCTGTCATGGTACAATTCCTTTAATTTTTTATTAATAGGCTTTATTTAATTATGATGGCGTCAACAGTCTGTCAACCCCTAATAGATCTGGCGAAAACAGATATTCATGGGAATTATGGTCTTTTTAAAAAAAATAATAAGAAAAAACAAACCAAAAGCTACCTTGAAGAACTACAAAAAAATTATTTTATCTTTTTCATAAGACCAGGAATTCGCTTTTACAAAAAAAAGGCCCATCTAAATCTTTGACATTTAAGCTTTTTTCAAATATTTTAATTAAAGTTAATTGATTTATACCAGAGCCGACATGGTCGGAGCATGATATTGGGTTCCGACCCCAACAATATGTGAAACGCCACGAATGGTGAATCTGGATTGCGTTTCCTGTATAGATGAGGAGTACGTTTGAATACAATAGAAAAACAGCAGCGTCTGCTGGCAAAGACCCTGAAGCAGTTGAGAAAAAAAGACCATATTCCCAAGGATCTCATCACCCTTCTGGGCGAGACAGCAACCCTTCAATTAGATTCAGCCCAGAATATTTCAATTGACCTCCCAGACCTGACACTGTCCAGTCTGGACAAACAAAAAGATGATGAAAAAGGAATTCTCACCCCTGGAACCCTTCCCCTGGACAGAGATCACATTGCAGCCTTTTTTTCCCACCTCATTGAAAAAATTACAAAACATGCAACCACTGACCCGCAAAACCGATTCCCAGGTCCCATGGTGGCGGCGGCAAAGCTGATTGAAACCGCCTATAACAATAAAGAAATCGACCTTGACAGGTGTATTGACGAATGTCTCCAGGGATCGGGACCGATCATGGCCCATTGGGCCGAACGAACACCTAAAGCCCCGGCAACCCTGAATTTTCTGGTCCGGGCAGCCATTGAACCTTCGCTTACGGCAGGGGTCACGGCCCTTGCAGAGTGGCTCAAGAAACAGCAACACCCGTCAAATCAGGAGATTCGACAGACAGGCACCTGCCCCATTTGCGGCAGCCTTCCCCATATGCTCGAACTCAGGGAAAAAGAGGGCTTTCGATTTGCCTTTTGCTCAATCTGCCAGCATGACTTCCGCATCCGGCGGCTGGCCTGCCCCGTATGTGACAATACCGACACGGACAAGCTTAAATTCTTCACCGTTCCTGAAGAGCCGGGATTCCGCGTGGAGACCTGTGACATCTGCAAGAGCTACATCAAGACCATTGATTTCAGAGCCTTTGACAGGGAATCTCTTCCCTCCCTCAACGACCTGGAATCCCTTGCTCTGGATTTTATAGCACAGGATCAGGGGTATAGCCGGGCAACCCTTTCGGTTTGGGGGATGTAGCTTCAGACCTCCTTTTTTTTATTTTAAACCTATTATTTTAAAAACCTCCGCCGGACTGTCCGGTGTTGATATGGAAACCCCGTGCCACTTGCAACCCGCATATGGAGGCTGTGTCCACAAAGGTTTTCCGGGTATTGATATGAAACCGCCAGGGGTGAAGTGATCTCCCGGGTGGGAAACATATATTTGATAACCACAAAAGCGTTAAGGAGAAGCAAATGAAAATTACCCGCAGAAATTTTGTAAAGCTTGCATCTGCGGCAGCTGCAAGTATTGCAGCAGCACCCGTGTTCAGGGGACTTGGGCACGCCTCACTTGCCCCGGTTCAGGACCGGGCCAAATTGCTCACCCCCCAATGGAGTAAACAAACCACATCGATCTGCGCCTTTTGTTCCGTGGGTTGCGGTCTTTTGGTTCACACCTCCCTTGAGACCAAACGGGCCATCAATGTGGAGGGGGACCCGGATCATCCTATCAACGAAGGGGCCCTTTGTGCAAAGGGCGCTGCCACCATCCAGATGACAGAAAACCCCAAACGGACCACCAAATGTCTACACAGGGAGCCTTTCAGCGACACCTTTGTCGAAAAGGACTGGGACTGGTGCAAACAAAGAATCGCCCGGCTGATCAAAGATTCCCGGGACAAATCCTTTGAAGAAAAAAACGCCGACGGCAAGGTGGTCAACCGAACCATGGGTATCGCCTCCTTGGGGTCTGCGGCCATTGACAACGAAGAGTGCTATGCCATGCATTGCTTCATGCGCTCCCTGGGCCTCGTCTATGTGGAACACCAGGCCCGTATTTGACACAGCGCTACAGTTGCGGCTCTGGGAGAGTCGTTTGGACGCGGTGCAATGACCAATCACTGGAATGACATTAAAAACAGCGATTGCATACTGATCATGGGCAGCAATGCGGCAGAAAACCACCCCATTTCCTTTAAATGGGCAGTCAAGGCCCAGCAGAACGGGGCAAAAATCATCCATGTGGACCCAAGATTCACAAGAACCTCGGCAAGGTCCGACATATACATGGCCCTTCGCTCGGGAACCGACATTGCCGTGCTTGGTGGCATGATCAACTACATTATTGAGAATAAAAGCTATTTCTACGAGTACATGCGGGACTACACCAATGCTTCGTTTCTCGTGGGCGAGGACTACGGGTTTGAAGACGGCATCTTTTCAGGTTATGATCCTGAAACCAACACCTACGACAAGTCCAAGTGGGCCTTTCAGATGGACAAACAGGGTGTCCCCCTCAGGGACATGACCCTGAAAGATCCCCGCTGCGTGTTCCAGCTCCTTAAACAGCACTATGAGCGTTACACCCTTGACAAGGTCTCGTCGATTTCAGGCCTTTCGGTCCAGGATCTCAAAACCCTGTACCAGACCTATGCAGCCACGGGCAAAAGGGATAAGGCCGGAACAATCATGTACGCCATGGGCTGGACCCAGCATTCCGTCGGAGTCCAGAACATCCGGGCCATGGCCATGATCCAGCTCATGCTCGGCAACATCGGTATTGCAGGCGGCGGGGTCAATGCCCTTCGCGGCGAGTGCAACGTCCAGGGCTCCACGGACTATGCCCTTCTCTACCATATTCTGCCCGGTTACCTCAAAACCCCCCTGGCCGGCCAGGACACCCTTGAGATATACAACAACACCTATACCCCGAAGAGCCAGGATCCTGCGAGCGCCAACTGGTGGCAGAACTATCCCAAGTATTCGGCAAGCCTTATCAAGGCCATGTATTCAGACGACACACCCGAGGCGGGCTACAACTATTTACCCCGACTTGATTCCCACAGAGCAGACCAGTATTCCTGGATTCCCCTGGTTGACCGCATGCACAAAGGAAAGTTCACCGGCGGTCTGATCTGGGGCATGAACCCTGCCTGCTCAAGCCCGGACTCCGTCAAGACCAGGGAGGCATTGTCCAAGCTTGACTGGATGGTCAACGTCAACCTGTTCCAGTGTGAAACCAGTGATTTCTGGAAGGGGCCGGGCATGGATCCCAAAAAGATCAAAACCGAGACCTTTTATATTCCCTGCGCTTCAGCCATTGAAAAAGAAGGCTCCGTGGCCAACTCCGGCCGCTGGATGCAGTGGCGCTACCAGGGCCCAGACCCCCTTGGCGGAGTCAAAAGCGACGGTCACTACTTCCACGAAATCTGGGAAGAACTTGTCCGCCTCTATGAGAAAGAAGGCGGTGCCTATCCTGACCCCATCACCCGGCTGAGCTTCAACAACATGTGTGAAAAGGATGAAAAAGGTCATTATCACTTCAGCGCCCAGCAGACGGCGAAACTTGCCAATGGCTGGTTTACTAGGGATGTCACCATCAAGGACAAAACTTTTAAAAAGGGCCAACAGGTGCCAAGCTTTGCCTATCTCCAGGCCGACGGATCAACCACTTCGGGGAACTGGCTCTACTGCAACTCAGTCACCGACGAGGGTAACAAGGCCGAGCGCCGTGACCGCACCCAGACCCCTGAACAGGAACGGATCGGGCTGTTTCCCAACTGGACCTGGTGCTGGCCGGTGAACCGCCGCATCATCTACAACCGGGCCTCGGTGGACATGAAGGGCAACCCCTGGAATCCTGAAAAATCCGTCATCCGCTGGGACGGTGAAAAATGGCAGGGAGATGTACCGGACGGTGGATGGGCTCCAGGCACCCGCCATCCATTCATCATGCAAAAAGAAGGGTTTGGCCAGCTGTTCGGGCCGGGCCGGGCCGACGGACCCCTTCCTGAGCACTATGAGCCCCTGGAATGCCCGGTGGAATCCCACCCCTTTTCCTCCCGGTTGAGCAACCCCACCTCGGTTCAGATTTCGAGCGAAGAAAAGGCCGTTTGCGATCCCAGATTTCCCTTTGTGGGAACCACCTACCGGGTGACCGAACACTGGCAGACCGGTTCCATGACCCGCTGGCAGTCCTGGCTCGTGGAGGCCGAACCCCAGATGTTTGTGGAAATCAGCCCTGAGCTTGCAAAATTAAGAGGGATAGAAAACGGCGAACGGGTGATGGTCGAAAGCGTCCGGGGCGCCCTGTGGGCCATTGCCATGGTAACCGAACGAATTCAGACCTTCACCATTGACGGCGCCCGGATACATATGGTCGGCATGCCCTGGCACTACGGCTGGGTAACTCCAGTTGACGGCGGCGATTCAGCCAACATTGTAACACCCAATGTGGGAGATCCCAACACGGGCATCCCGGAATACAAGGCGTTCATGGTGAACGTACGCAAACTAAGGGAGGGTGAAAAATAATGAAAGGTAAAAGTTTTTTTGTTGATCTCACCCTTTGCACGGCCTGCAGGGGTTGTCAGGTGGCCTGCAAACAGTGGAAAAAACTGCCTGCAGAAAAGACCCGGAATGTGGGTTCCCACCAGAACCCCCAGGATCTTTCATCCAAGACCATTCGTCTGGTTCGCTTCAACGAGGCCCGTAACGACAAGGGCAAGCTCAACTGGTTCTTTTTCCCGGAACAATGCCGTCACTGCATCGAACCGCCGTGCAAGCATATTTTAAACATGTACACTCCCGGGGCCGTGGTCCAGGACCCGGAAACAGGCGCCGTGGTCATGACCGACAAGGCCATCCTGCCCAAGGGTTACCACCTTGAAAGCTGGCAGCTCTGTCCCTACAATGTACCCCGCATGGATGAGGAAACAGGTCTGTGGAGTAAATGTGATATGTGCATTGACCGGGTCCAGGCGGGTATGCTGCCGGCCTGCGTCCAGAGCTGCCCCACGGGAACCATGAACTTTGGCGACAGGGCTGATATGCTCGCCCTTGCCAAAGAACGGCTGGCCGAGGTTCAAAAAACCAAGCCCGACGCCTATCTTGCCGATCCCGAATCCGTCCGGGTCATTTATCTTTGCGAGGCTGCCCCTGAAAATTACCATGATTCCCTGATTGCCTCCACAGAGACAAAAAATCGGATGATTGCAAAGGCGGCTGCTGATACAAAAAAAACCCGAAGGGAATTTATCACGGGTAAGTTTGGTCACACGACCAACAAGGCTTAACCCAAACCTTACTGGAGAGTAAACATGAAAAACATATCTGCTGTGTTCCTGCTTTTCATTGCCATCATGGCGGGCACCGGCCTTACCGTATGGGCCGAAGGGGAATTTGAGGCACCGGACGACGGCCTTGAGATCAATCATATTGAGGGCAACAGCGAGCGTGACCTGTCGGTGATGTTCAACCACTCAAGCCATGAAAGTTATGACTGTTCCGAATGTCACCACAAGATGAAACTGCTCAAGGAGGGCGAGCCCCCAAGGAGCTGTGCCACCTGCCACAC
This sequence comes from Desulforapulum autotrophicum HRM2, assembly GCF_000020365.1. Classification (NCBI taxonomy): domain Bacteria; kingdom Pseudomonadati; phylum Thermodesulfobacteriota; class Desulfobacteria; order Desulfobacterales; family Desulfobacteraceae; genus Desulforapulum; species Desulforapulum autotrophicum. Next base: position 5,313,075 of record NC_012108.1, read on the forward strand.
CGGGACGGACATCAATGAAACCAAGGGCTACAAGCCCTACTTCAAGGCCATGCACATGATCAAGAAGAACTTTCGGCCCTCGTGCATTGCCTGTCACACCCGTGAGTTCGGCGATGATCCAGACATGACCGGCTGCGCCACCTCGGCCTGCCATCCGAACGGTCTCTATTAACGGATAAGAAAAATGCACCGGCCATGCCGGTTCACATGGAACAACACCAGGGCCGCCCATGGCAGTAAAGGGCGGCCCTGGTGCATTTCCCCTGGCAACTAATGCGAACAAGGAGCAAAAGCCATGATAACAACGGAAATAGGAACGATTATCCTGCAAACCATTGAAAAAATCGCTCCCGAGTCGAGTCTTGAAAACCTGAATCCAGACCTTCGCTTTCGCGATCAGTTTGATTTTGATTCAGTAGACTTTGTCAATTTCATTGATCAGCTCCAGGAACGTTTCCAGATCAAAATTCCAGAGACCGACTACCCCCAACTGGCGACCCTGAACGGCGGCATTGCCTATCTGGATAGAAAGAACCGGGAAGCAATGTAATCAAGGGAATTATTTATTTCTGAGTCCCTTAACAGTATGAGGAGTATTTTCCGGTCAGTCTATATATGTTTTTTGTGAAGGATCTCAATAATCGGAAGTTCCCATGAATCGATTTTTTCATGTTTGCCATCATAATCCTGCCCATCTGTCTGTTTGCGATTGATAATGCCAAGCACCCGGGCATGGAGGATGGTTTGGGTGCGCCCCTGCCATTTGGCCGTTCCCCTGTTCGAAAGCCTTGCAATGGTTTGATGGCGGGTGTTTTCAATAAAAACCTGATCGTTTTTTTCTTTGAGAATGACGCTTTCCATGGGGGTGAGGGCCGAAAGCGCCCCATGGATCGGATGGTTCCGGGCGAACAAACCGGCATAGGACAGGAAAAGATCTTCCATCCCCAGGATCGAAACGGTTAAATATTCGTTAAATCCAGGGATCGCCAACGGTTCTGCCCTTGTGACATGGGCAAAGTCATGTTGTTCCAGAAACGACACATGGGGATTTGGGGAGCCTTGAATCCTTGTGACATGGACGGCCTTCATGGCCCGTGTCATGGCCACGTAAAACAATCGCCGCTCTTCTTCAATATTCTTTTGTGTCCAATCGCCGTCCAGAATAAATACAAAGGGAAATTCCATACCCTTTACACTGTGGGCCGTACCCAGGAAAACACCGGTCCCGGTCTTGTGCTCCCGCTTTTCTTCCAAAAGGGTTTCAAGGAAAAAAGCCCTGGCGCGGTCAATGGATATTTCCATGTCCGAATTGACAGCGCACCATGATTCGAGAATCTGCCCGATCTGATCCGTCCATGGATTTTTCTGTTTGAACTGATCCAGAACCGCCTGCCTGAGGTCAAGGGGTGTCCTGCTCTCGTTTTTATGATTCTCCAGGTATTGGAGAAACACCTGGATCTCTCTTATTCTGAATAATGGAAATCCCGCACCACTTTTGATCGAATGGCAAAAGGGTATCCCTTCTCTGGCAAGGGCCATCCTGAGGGACACCAACGACGGATAGGCCATGCCCTTACGGGCGACAACTGCGACATCATTGTAATCCATTTCAGGATTGTCCGCCATGAGTTGCTTGATCTTTTGGGCAACAAACACCGCCTGGGAGGCGATATCTTTAACCTGGACCACCTGGACCAGTTCATGGGTTTTGATCGTGTGGGCTTCGTGTTCTTGGGATCTTCTTTTTCCATTGATCCGGCAGGGCCAGTCTGTTTTCATCCGGTTTTTATTTAAAGCGATAAATGCGTTTGAGGCCTGAACGATCGGATAGGCAGACCTGTAATTTTCCACCAGATAAACGGTTTTTGCCCCATAGTCCTGCTGGAATTGCTTGATGAAACGCAGGTTGGCATTTCTAAATCCATAAATGCTCTGGTCATCATCCCCCACCGCCATGATGGAAATTCTCGTATCCCGGTCCTGTTCAAGACGGCCGGTCAAGGCCGAGATAAACCGGTATTGTCGATCATCAATTTCCTGGTATTCATCCACAAGGAGATAGCGGTATTGTGCCAGCAGAATCTGCCTTGTCTCAGATTGATCAATTCCAACGATTTCCCGCTCTCCGTTTAACATCTCAACCGCTTCGTCAATGATGGCATCAAAACCCATGGTTTTTTTCCCTGATGCAGGGCCTGTCTGTTTGGCCAGGAAAGACCGGCCGGTCAGGCGCATGGCAAACCCGTGGTAGGTCATTGCCGTTACCGCATTTGCGCTCCTGCCGGTCAGGGCCCGGATTCTTTTTCGAAGCTCAATCATGGCCTGGTGGTTGAAACAGAGCACAAGGATGGAAGCGGGGTCAATGGATTTGGCCTTGATCAGCCAGGCACAACGATGAACAATGGTTCGGGTCTTGCCCGAGCCGGGTCCGGCCAGGACCAGTATATTTTTTTCAGGGGACGCTGCAACAATGGCTTCCTGGGTATGATCTTCAAGGGACTGGATGATTTTTTTATACGCCTCTGCGGTCATGGCCGTTTGAATCAGGGTTTTCTCCCTGGGGAAATATTGCTGGATAAAGGTATCATAGGAGGATGAAAAATAATCACTGACAAACCCCAGGGCGGTTTTGATCTTTTCAAGGCCCAGGCGGGCATATTTTTCCATCACATGAACCTGCACGTTTTTCTGGGCATAGTGGTGGGACAGGGGTTCATAATCGCCCTGGGTATATTGTCTTTTAAGGCTTTCAGGAAGAAGGGTCAGGTTCATGGCCTGGCGGAACACCCCCAGGCCGTTCTGCAGGGTAATCACCTTCATGTCATGCATGAACAAAAGACTTTGTTCAATCAGCGTCCTGTGATCGCCCCTGTATCCGGAAAGAAAAACATCGGACTGCATCTCCCGGGTGATGTGGGAAAGAAAAAATTCGGACATCACCTGGGCCTGGCCATGCTGCAGCGGTTTTTCCAGGGCTGAAATAATTGTTGCAAGGCAGAGTCTTGAACAATTGTGGCGCAGCTGCATTCGTTGTCGGATCTCCTGCCAGGGAAATTTCACATACACCATCTGCTGCTCAGCCCCTTTTCTGCCGGCTATTTTTAAACTCTTTGCCTGACTTTCTCCCCGGTCACCGGCAAGGGCCTTTAATAGTCTGCCCACAACATCGGTATTTACCTGGTCAAACCCCTTGTCCTTGAGTCGCTGGGACATCAGCCTGAGATGAATGACATCGGCCGTGTCAGGAGAGATTCCTGCATCAGGAGAGAGTTCAGCCATCAGCGCGAGCATCTGGGTTTCAATCTCCATAACGGCCTCGAGCAGTCTGGATGAGCTGCCCTGTCCCCTAGGCCGGACAAAGGCGGTCATGAGGGCCCCTTCCTTGATCAGTCCAACGTCCGCCATCTGGGATAAAAGCCCGATCACAAACCGTGGATCCAAATATTCTTCGGGCAGATTTTCGATTTTTCCCAGATTTGCACAGATAACATCGGCAGATAATATGGAGTCCTTGTCTGCATTGAACAGGGTAAGCAGAATCGTTCGGAACACACTTGCCGTCATTTGGGAGAGGTTCAATGCCGCGATCTTCTCTTCAGCTGCCTCCATGTCCCTGACAAGGGGTTTGCCGTTGAAAAAGAGTGTCTGGTTGAACGAGCGCTTTAAAAAGCCCTTTCGCTCTAGCCAGCTGACGCCGATTCTTGCCCGGCCGTCATCCTCGACAGAGTCGGAATAACCGATCAGGCGCATGATTTCCCCGGGAGTGATGACTATCTCCGGGGTTTTTGCCCCTCTTTTTTTCAGCACAGCCAGGATTTTTTTGATGTCCTTTAACGAAAGTTTTGAATAGGCATTTAATGAAAACTGGTTTTCAATATCTTCCTGTTCGTACAGGAGAATGCAGTCTGCAGGGGCTGTATCCCTCCCGGCCCGACCCGCCTCCTGGAGGTAGTTTTCAAGGGATCCGGGAATATCGGCATGGATGACCAGGCGAATATCCTTTTTGTCGATGCCCATGCCAAAGGCATTGGTCGCACAAATCACAGAAATCTTCCCGGCTACAAAATCATCCTGGGTATTTCGTTTGTCCGGCTCGCTTCGCCCTGCATGGAATGGGTAAGATTCAATTCCTCTTTCATTTAAAAAACGACTGAGCACTTCTGTTTTTTTTCTGCTGGCACAATATACAATGGCACCACTGCTCGTGTCAGAGAGACTCTCTTTAAGACAATTGAAAATCACATCATGCTTTTCAGCCGTTGTCACCGGCCATACCTGAAAATTCAAGTTCTCCCTCTGGACTTCACTGATAAAGCAAACCATATCAATGCCAAGCTTTTCAGCAAAATGGGTAGAGATTTCTTCAACCACATCCTTTTTTGCGGTTGCCGTAAATGCAGCAATAAGGGGAGGGCATTGGGCCTGTTTGTTGTGTTCCACAATAAAATCGGCAACATTGAGATAATCCGGCCTGAAATCATGGCCCCATTTGGAAAGGCAGTGGGCCTCATCAAAGATCCAGCATCCCACCTCCCTTGAACTGATCAATTCTGCCACGCTGAAATTGCGCAATTGCTCAGGAGAAATATATAAGATACCGATATCACCCAGCCTTACCTTTTCCATGACATCCCCCCGTTCAGGAAGGGTAAGGCTGCCGTTGATGGCACCGGCCACCTCCATGCCGCAGGTCTTGTTCAGGTTGTCCACCTGATCTTTCATCAGCGCCTTGAGCGGTGAGATCACAACGCTGAGTTCACCGGTCCTGTGGTACCGGTGAAGGGCTGGAATCTGATAGCAGATGGATTTCCCGCCGCCCGTGGGCAGAATGCCCAGCAAAGGGTGACCCCCAAGGTTTGCCTCAATGATTTCCTGCTGGAGTTTCCGACCGTCGGGCAGCCTGCGGTATTGGTCAAACCCAAAGTAACGCTTTAGGAGCTTTTCAGCGTCATTATTCGCCCTGCAACAGGCGCAGTTGCTGCTGCCACAGGCATACCGAAGCCGGGTGATGATGTCGGAAATCCCAGGAAATTCGTGTCGCACCCAGGGAGGGATGATGGAATTGCCGCCGGACACCCTGAGCCAGGACAGGACATAGGCAAGAACAGGTCTCTTTTGGGGATCATGGCAGAATTCCTCCCAGACCGTTTCAAAGGCGGTTGAACATATTTTTTCCCGGCATATCGCCAGGAATATCTGTCTGGCCCTGTCCGTGTCTGGAACAGATTCGGACAAGGCGTGGAACAGATCAAAAATGCCAGTCATCCCCATGCCTGGATTTTTGGAACAAAATGGTTCAAAAGCAAAGGCATAAAATGAGATCAATCCAGGATCTTCCTGGTTTAACACAGAAAAGGCCGTCACCTGATCTTCAAACACAGCCCAGGTCAGATGGGCGTCTGCCACCGGGTTATTCTTGCTGTTCTTGATCAATTTGTAATCTTTTATCAGTTTGTGATAGGGATTTTCCGGAAATGCCAGGGGGGACAGATAAAGGGTATCAATGACCGGCAGACGCAAAATCGGCGCGTCCGGGAACGCTTCTTTTGCAAGCACAAGGTCATGATTGATGATATTGTGCCCCAGGATATAGTCGGCCCCGGATGAAAACTCTGACAATTGCCCCAGGGCAGCCCGGGTATCCTTGATGCCTTTTCTTTCAAAGGTGCTGCCGTTAAAGACTGCACCAACATGGAATACATCCCCTTTGGGAACCGCTTCAAAATCGATGATAAGGACGTGCTTAAACTTCCCGAAGATCCGGCTGACCCACTCCTCAACCGGTTTGACATCCTTACCCGGAAGATCTGTATCCAAGACAGGTTCAGCCATGACTGCTTAACCTTTCCCTGCCACATCTGGATATCTCAAATGGGGCAGTATCAATTGGAGCATATTGGAATATGTGCCCATTGACGTAACGCAGAAAACAGGTAAAAAGACAAGTTGGATGGTACATTTTATTGTTTCCATGGCCCTTATTGTGCTTTTGACAATATCTTGCCCCCGTTCTAAGCCGAACAAAAGTGCAATAATGCAAGCTTGACCCCATGTAACAGCCAATCTTGAAAGTTGAGTTTTAAGTATAATGCAAAATTTAAGTCAATAATAGATTATAAGTTTTAAAAAGAATAATGTGATACCTTGCATCAGGTAAGTTTGTAAAGATTGATTATCACCACCGAAACTGCAAGGGAGCACACATGAGTTCAAAAAATGTATCTGGCCCTGTGCCATTCAGACAACTGGGAAAAAGTATCATAATCAACAATATTTCCCCTCGAATATGCACGTATTCCTGCGTATACTGCCACCTGGATAAACCTCCAAAAATAATCATGTACAGGTGTGTCTTTCATGATTCGAACACATTGGTGGAAGAGACGAAAATAAAATTAATCAATGCGCAAGCCAATAATGAATCCATTGAATACTTGACCATTGTTTCAGATGGCGAACCAACACTTGATGTAAAACTGGGACTGTTAATTGACCGACTGCGTCCGCTGGGTATCAAAATTGCCGTCATCACCAACTCGTCCCTCCTGCACAGGGCTGACGTTCAATATGCCCTGGGCAAGGCAGACCTAGTATCATTTAAAATTGATACACTGGATGAAAAGACATGGCGGAAAATCAATCGCCCCCATAACATCATTAAATTTGATGTCATGCTGGATGGCATCTGTTCTTTTGCCAAAAAATTTACCGGACAGATTGTAACGGAAACCATGCTGATCAAAGGGCTGAATGACGACATGATAGACATTGAAAAAACAGCTGATTTTATCCGGGGCATCAATTGCGCCACAGCATACTTGAGCATTCCAACACAGCCGCCTGTTGAAAAATGGGTAGAGCCTCCCGAAGAACAAACCCTTAAGCAGGCCTACCAGGTGTTTGACAACCGTGGGATAAATACCGAATACCTGATACCAGACTCCGCTCCAGCCATGGGGGTAGTTAAAGCTTAAGGGATACCAGCTTATTGCCGGGGTCTTCCCCGTCCGATGTGACTTGAAAGCCAAATACACGGCACAGTTTGAGCATGGATTTATTCTCACTGAGGACATCGCCAAAGACTTCACCGATTCCCTGACTGCCGGCATAATCGATGATGCGGCGAAGAAGCATGGGCCCGAGCCCCAGACCCGTCATGTCGCCACGCAGCAAAATGGCAAATTCTGCACGCTCTTTGTCCGGGTCTGCACTGAGTTGCACTAATCCATAAAGTTCCGTTGCTCCTTCTTTGTTTTTACCTTCCACCACCAAGGCCATCTCCCGGTCATAGTCGATCTGGGTGAGCCGGGCAGCCAGGGTATGGGGCATGGTGTTCATGGGATGTAAAAAACGCAGGCGAATCTCTTCCGGAGACAGGCTGGCAAAGATCTTTTGAAAATCTGGCTCATCTTCCGGGCGGATCGGGCGGATGAGCAATGTTTGCCCGTCCGGCAGATTCAGGATTTCTTCTAATTCTTTGGGATAGGGATGAATTGCCAGTCGATCGATTGCCGGACAGATGGCCTTGACCAGTTTGATACGGGCATCCAGAACCAGCACCCCATGCGCATCTGCCAGCAGTGGGTTGATCTCCAACTCGGCAATATCGGCAATATCACAAACCAGCTGGGAGATTTTCACCAGGGTAAGGGCGATACTGTCCAGATTTGCCCCCGGCATTCCAGGATAGCCCTGCAAAAGACGATAAACCCTGGTACGGGCCATCACTTCATGGGCCAGTTTCATATTGAGCGGGGGAAGTGCCAGGGCCTTGTCCCCGATCACTTCCACGGCCATGCCACCATGACCGACCATGAGCACCGGGCCAAAAAGCGCATCATCAGCCATCCCGATAATCAGTTCATGGGCATGGGGGCGGTGAACCATTGGCTGCACCGTAAATCCCTGGAAATGAGCATCAGGCCGCAGATGACGTACACGCTCCAGCATGGCAGCTGCGTTTTTACATACCACGTCCGGGGTTTCAAGGTTGAGGCTGACACCGCTGACATCAGACTTGTGAATAATATCTGGTGAAACAATTTTCAAGGCCGTTGGTCCGCCGATTGTTTCAGCCAGCCCAGCGGCAGCTTCCGGAGAGGAGGCTTCATGGGTTGCCACCACAGGAATGGCGTAGGCTGCCAGGACTGCCATGGCTTCTGATACCGTCAGCCATGAACGATTTTCAGCCAATGCCCCATCAATAATTTTTTGGGCCGTGGCTGAATCCGGGGTGAAGACCTCAGGAATGTTGGGTGGGGTTTCCATCAACATTTCCTGACTCTTATGGTAACGGACGATCTGCATGAAGCCCCTTACGGCTTCGGCAGGTGTGGTGTAAGTGGGAATACGGTTCTCAGTAAAAATGCGCCGGGCCTCCAGGGCCGATTCATTACCGATCCAGCAGGTGAGTACCAGCTTGCGGTTGTACGTCGATATTTTGTCTTGAAGGGTATTGATCACAGCGTTTGAGGCCTCAGTGGATGAAGCCACGGCCGAGGGACAATTGATCACTAGAACAGCATCTGTCCCCGTATCATTAGCAAGGGCCTCCAGGGCGTCACCATACCGGCTGCCCGGGGCATCATTCATGATATTGACTGGATTGCCATGGGACCAGGCAGACGGAAGAATCTGGTTGAAACGGTCAAGGGTATCAGGCCCAAGCACTGCCAGCTGGCCGCCACGATCAATCAGCGTGTCGGTGGCCATCACCCCCATGCTCCTTCCATTGGTTAAAATTGCCAGGCGATTCCCTGAAACCCGGCGGGCCACTGCCAGGGTCTGGACCGCATTAAACAAGGCCTGCATATCCTTGACCCGCAGCATTCCTGTCCGTCTAAAGGCAGCGTCATAAAAGGCATCAGAACCGGTTGGGAAACCAGTGTGTGACGCTGGGGCCAGAACATTTTCTCCATGCCGGCCGGCCTTGACGACAATCACTGGTTTAATACGGGCGACAGCCCGGGCCGCAGAAATAAATTTTCGAGCGCCGGTAATTTCTTCAATGTAAAGCAGGATTGCCTGGGTTGAATAATCATAGGCCAGGTAATCCAGCATATCGCCGAAATCCCCATCAGCCATCTCTCCCAGAGCAACACACTTGGAGAATCCGATTCCCTGGGAGGTTCCCCAGTCCAGAACCGCTGTCAGGACGGTTCCAGACTGGGCCACAAGGGCAAGATTCCCAGACAAAGGGGGAGCATGTCCAAAACTTGCGTTGAGGCCGATTCCAGGAACCATAACCCCCAGGGAACTTGGACCAACAATGCGAAACAGGTGGGGCCTGGCAGCTGCCAGCATGGCCATGTTTAATTCCTGGTGATGGGGGTCAGTATCGTTGGTAAATCCGTCAGTGAGGACCACCGCGGCCCGGGTGCCCCGTTTGCCAAGTTGGGCAATCATTTCCGGAATGGTATCAGGTGGTGTTACAATCACTGCCAGATCAGGTGCCCTGGGCAGACTTGCAACATCCGGATAGGTTTTTACACCTTCAATGGTTTTGAACTCTGTGCTTACAGGAAAAATTTCTCCCTTGAAACCGGCGCTGAACAAATTACCAGCCACCACCCTCCCAATGGTTCCGGGTGTCTGACTTGCACCAATCAGGGCCACCGAACAAGGGGCAAAGAGATATTTCAGATTTCTGATTGTCATGTTAGATTCTCCCTGTTGTGTCTTTTGTTCTATTTTAAATGGCCATTATTCCTCGTTTTCTGTCTCCAACGTGGAAATATCCCCTTCAGGCAGGCCAAGTTCGCGTGCCTTGAGAAGGCGCCGCATGATTTTGCCAGCCCTGTTTTTGGGAAGATGGTTGTTAAACTCAATTTCCCTGGGGGCAATGGTCGGCCCGAGCAGGCGTCGGGCGAACCCGATCAGTTGTCTGCAAAGTTCGTCATTGGGTTCGAACCCGGGTTTGAGGCAGACAAAGGCCTTGACCATTTCTCCAGTCAGCGGGTCAGGTTTACCGATCACCCCGGCTTCGGCCACAGCAGGATGTTCCATCAGGGCGCTTTCCACTTCAAAGGGGCCAACCATGTGACCGGATGTCTTGATGATGTCGTCCCCTCGACCGATAAACCAGTAATAACCATGGTCATCGCATTTTGCCAGATCACCGGTGAGATACCACCCGTCCAGGAAACATTTATGGTAGCGTTCCTCATCATTGATATACCCCCTGAACATGGATGGCCAGCCAGGCTTAATGGCCAGTTCCCCTTCCACATTCCGAACCCCCAGGACCTGGACCCTGTTTTCAGCCACCCTGGAAACGATGGCCACCTCGATCCCCGGCAGTGGCCGACCCATGGAGCCCGGATAAATGTCCATGGAGGCAAAATTGGCAATCATGATCCCTCCGGTTTCAGTCTGCCACCAGTTATCATGGACAGGCAGCCCCAGAACATCCCGACCCCATACAACGGCTTCCGGATTAAGGGGCTCACCCACGCTGTGGATCAATCGAAGGTGGGTCAGATTAAATTGCTCGCGGGGTTCCGTGCCCATGCGCATCAGCCTTCGGATTGCCGTGGGCGCCGTGTACCAGACGCTTACTCGTTCCCGGTCTAAAATTCGATACCAGCGCCCGGCATCAAAGTCGGCTTCGTCAACAATATTGGTAATCCCATGGAGCAGCGGGGCGATAATGCCGTAGGATGTTCCGGTTACCCACCCGGGATCTGCTGTACACCAGAAGATATCCCCGGGGTGAAAATCCATCACATACCTGCCTGTCATATAGTGGATAAGGACTGCATTGTGCACGTGGATGGCCCCCTTGGCCATGCCGGTGGTGCCGCTTGTAAAATGCAGGACAGCCCTGTCCTCAAGATCCGTTGCCGGAATCGTGAATTCGCTGGAGGCTTCGTTCATTAGCCTGGGCATTGACCAGAGACCGTCTCCCGGGTCATCCGCCTGATCAACGATGAGAATATGCTGTAATTCCGGCAGCCGGGCGCTTAAGCCTGCCACTTTTTTTCGATATAAGTCCCAGGTGGTCACCAGAATCTTCACCTTTCCTCGTTCCAGCCGCTGGAAGATCGGTTCCGGACCAAAGGCGGCAAACAGAGGACAGACAACTCCCAATGCTTTTAAAGTTCCGAACACAGCAATATACAACTGGGGTATGCGCCCTGTGAGCACGGATACACACTCGCCCTTGTCCAGCCCGAGCCGGCACAGAAGATTGGCGAAACGATTGCTTTGCTCCTGCAGATCCCTGTATGTAAAATCCAGGACCGTGCCGTTGTCTCCCAGCCACCGGATGGCCAGATGGTTCCGAAGCGGTCCGTTTGCATGGCGATCTACCGCTTCATGGGCAATATTAAATCCCCTGCCATCTGGCAACCCACTCAACTCGCTGGAAATATTTTCCCAGGAAAAATCAGCACAGGCGGCATCATAATCAAGGAGATTGGGTTGAACCCGGTGATGCCCCTTTGTTTTCGTTATCGTTTGCCAACCCATTTTTCTCTGCTCCTGTGGAGTGCTGGCATTCATTTCGTCTAATAACAATTATAAATAAAATTAAGCGCTTTAGTGATAAGGAAGGTCAATTGAATATTGTATTAACTGAGCATCATAGTTTCATAAAAGAATCATCATTTCAATATTTTTATCTCAACTTTCGGACTTGAATTTTAAGGTATAATTCTTTGTCTGCCCGATTTACCACGGTGATATCATCAACCACCCCTTTGAAAGCTTGATAAACCTTTTGAAATGTCATAAATACTATATTGAATTGTCTGCAGACATGGAGATCAAGAAATTCAGGAAGAAAAGGGAAGCGTATGGACAATAAGGATACTGGAAAACAGGTATCAGATCAAATATTAGCGGCCTTTGTAAAGACCGGTATTTTAAGCCCTGTAAAGGCTAAGACCGCCCTGCGGGTAAAATCCAAGCTGTCTCCGGGAAAAACCATTGTTGATGTTGTTAAGGATCTTAAATATGCGACTTCTGAACAGCTCAAAGAGGTTTTTCGATCAAGCCACCTCTCCCTGAGGATCGGGGATATCCTTGTGGAATTCGGGTATCTTACTCCTGAAAGACTTCGTTCTGCCCTGGATATTCAGAAAACTGACATCAAAAAGCAGCTTGGCCAGATTATCATTGAGCATCAATTCATGAGCGAGAGCGATTTTCTTGATGCTTTATCCGTCCAACTGGGATTTCCCTACGTCAATCTTTCGGTTGAAGACCTTGATACGGAACTTCTCAACCAGGCACCCATACAATGGTGCAGGTCCAATCATTTTTTGCCCGTGCGCAGCAAAGAGGATAAAGTGATTGTGGCATTTGCCGATCCCTTTGACAAGGCATCCATTGATAGCGCCAGGAAATTGTACGGAGAGAACCTGATTATTGCCATTTCCTCCCCAGGCTCCATTGAAAAATATCTGGATCAATTAATAGAGGGAAAAACAAAATCCAGGCCTGTAATTGATGAAAATACAGCCATTGGTATCGTGAACACCATCATCAGCGCCGCCATTCAGCAGGGGGCCAGCGATATACATATGGAGCCCATGAAGAACAAGCTCCAGGTAAAATTCAGAATAGACGGTATTCTGGTGATCTACAAGGAGTTTCCCCGGGATGTTATGGCCATGGTTACGGCACGCATAAAGGTGATGAGCAAAGCAAATATTGCTGAAAAAAGACGTCACCAGGATGGCCGGATGTCCTTTGAAGACCGGGGAAACACCTATGATCTCCGGGTTTCCATCTATGTGGCCATATTTGGTGAAAAAATTGTCCTGAGGGTTCTGAACCGGATTGATCAGATCATTCACATTGAGGACATCGGTATGCAGCCCAAAATGCTGGAGTGCTACCTGCGGGATGTTCTGAGTGTACCCAGCGGTGTCCTGATTATTACCGGCCCCACAGGATCTGGAAAAACAACCACCCTGTACTCTTGTCTCAATTATATTAAAAAACCGGAATTGAGCATTATCACAGCGGAAGACCCCGTGGAATATGTGATGGAGGGCATTACCCAGTGTTCCATTGACCCCAATATCAACCTGACCTATGAAGAGACCCTTCGCCACGTGGTGCGCCAAGACCCGGATATCATCGTAATCGGTGAAATCAGGGACAACTATTCTGCTGATGTGGCTGTCCATGCCGCCCTTACCGGGCATAAGGTTCTGACCTCATTTCATACTGAAGACAGTATAAGTGGGCTTATCCGGTTGATGAATATGGAGATTGAAGCGTTTTTGATCTCATCAACCGTGGTGTGCGTCCTGTCCCAGAGGCTATTGCGAAAAGTGTGCAGGCATTGCGCACAGCCCTATAAACCATCTTCCCTGGAACTTAAGCTTCTGGGGTATGCTCCCCAGGACATTGCCCGGTATAAATTCATGAAAGGCACTGGATGCCCGGCCTGTAATTACACCGGATATAAGGGCAGGATCCCTGTCTTTGAAATGCTGGTTCTCAACGAGTATGTCAGGGAAGCAATTCTCAACCATAAGTCCAGTTATGAAATCAGGAAAATAAGTATTGATACCACAAATCTTGTCACATTAATGGAAGATGCCGTTTCCAAAGCAGTTGTAGGAATAACCACCCTGGATGAAATTTTCAGGTGCGTGCCAAGGTTGATCTTGCCAAGACCGGTCCCGGAAATAAATCGTTTGTTAGGAGTGTAGTTTAGATGAACAAGGAACTAAAAATAATAGATATCGTTCAGCAGTATATTGCCAGTGAAAATTCTTTCCCCGTATTAAACCCCCAGGCCATTAAACTCCAAAATGAAATCATAAAAAACGACCCTGATTTTGATGCTGTAAAAAAACTTATCCGCACAGATCCGACCCTGACCAGTGAAATTTTAAAGATTGCAAACTCACCCTTTTACAAAGGACTGGGTGAGGTAGAAACGATCCGGGATGCCCTGGTAAGGCTGGGACAGAATGAACTGATAAATATTGTCATGCGGGTGATCCATAAACAGAACTTTTCATCTGCTAATCCCATGATCAAGGAATTCCAGAAGCGGCTGTGGAATCATTCTGTGGCCTGTGCCATTGGAACCCTGTGGACAACCCGATATCTTAAAATGGAAGATCTTATTCCCAAAGCCTTTATCTCTGGCCTGCTCCATGACATGGGAAAGCTGTGTCTTCTTTCAGCCTTGGAAAAAATGCTTGTTACAGAGATTTCGGGATTCAATCCCACCCCAAATCTTGTGGATAAAATCCTGGACAATCTCCATACCCAGCAGGGATATGAATTGTTAACCAGGTGGCATCTGCCAGCCCAGTATTGCGATATTGCAAAGGAGCACCATAACGAGGAATATGATTCTTCTGATATTCTCCTGACCATTGTCAGACTGGTAAATATGGTCTGTAATAAAATGGAAAAAAATGACCCTGACCAGGACCTGACATTTATTATCGGCTCAAAAGAGGCGGATATACTGGGCATCTCTGAAACAGGGGTTGCTCTGCTTGAAATCGCCCTGGAAGATGCCCAAGGAAAGCAATAATCCGAAATTCAAACGATTACTATTGTTCGACTTTTTTGCTCGAACGATTTATTTATGAACCCATGCCTAACTTTTAAACTCGTTGAACAGGAACCCCATCAATTTGAAGCGTTTCAATATCTGCGTTGTAAGTATTTATTGAACATCTCAATCCAGATGCGGTTTGCCTATCCGTATAATCTCTTTGACATGGGTATCATTTGCCCATAGATAGTGGTTGACTGAAAACCTGTGTTTGGATGGCTCGAAGAGGAGCTATGCTCACAAACTTGCCCATATGCAAGGCGCAAGCAAAGCTGAAACCGGAGTGTACTGGAGTACATGGGGCCCGATTTATAATTTGGCAGGTTTGTGCAGCAACGCGGCAGATGGGTGAGTTTTCGTTCAAACAATTAGGAAACAGGGATAAAAAATGGAACAGATCGCCCTTCGCTTGCATCCCGGTCAGGATCTTAAACGAGAGATTGATCGGCTTATGGAAGCCAGACAAATTAAAGCGGCATGTATATTAACCTGCGTTGGCAGTTTAACCCGGGCGGTGCTGCGTTTTGCCAACCAGAAAAATTCTGAAATCCTTACCGGACATTTTGAAATCGTTTCCCTTACAGGCGTACTGTCGGACAAGGGCTCCCACTGCCACATGGCTGTTTCAGATGAACAAGGTACAACGTTGGGTGCCCACTTGATGGAAGGCTGCAAAATATATACGACGGCAGAGATTGTCATTGGCATTCTTCCCGATTGCAGCTTTCTTAGAACCTTTGATCCCCAGACCGGATATCCTGAGCTTGAAATTGTTAAAGGAGAATGACAATGGGTTTTTCTGAAAATATTAAAGAAAATTTTACCACCACGGTTATGGTTCTCATGGGTGCGGCCATTGTTATCAATATTGCTGCCGGGCAATTGGTATCCCTGCTTAAACTTCCCATTTTTCTGGATTCCATAGGCACTGTTCTCGTGGGTATAATGGCCGGCCCCTGGGCAGGCGGTTTAACAGGATTGCTGACGAATCTTATCTGGGGAATGATCTCCTCGCCCGTGGCTGCAGCCTTTTCCCCCGTAGCCATGGCCATCGGCATCGCCGCCGGCCTATGCGCAAGATATGGACTCTTCAGGACCTGGTGGCTGGCAATCCTCAGCGGTATCATCATTACCGTTTTCAATGCCCTGGTTGCTGTGCCGATCAGACTGTATATGTTTGGCGGAATTACCGGTTCTGGTGCTGATTTTGTCACTTCCTATATGCTTGCCCTGGGTAACGATCTGTTTGGGTCCGTGGTTGTCACTGTTTTTACCTCCAATCTTATTGATAAAATCGTAACGGCTGTATTGTCCTGGATAATTGTCAATGCATTGCCAAAAAGAACTGCAGACCGTTTGCCACAAGTCAATGCAGTCACGCCCAAAAATTAATGCACGCTCTCCTGTTGTTGCTATAATATGCGACCCCGTACATCCTTTCCCACACTTTTTATTGATGGGAATTCATGGCTTCACCAAACCCACCCGTTTAATAAACTAGGCTATATGCTTTTAACCGGGGTCTCTGTTTATTTACTTCCCGGGGGATGGTTGACGAATGTTGCCTTGCTGTTGATCAACCTGGGCTTTTCGTTAAGTGCCGGGATATTCAAGACGTCCTGGAAAGTTGTCTGGAAAACCATGCTGCCCCTGGCCTTTTTCATGGTATTGATCCACGGGGTTCTTTATCCAGAAAACCATACCATACTCCTTGACCTTCAATGGTTCAATTTCTACCAGGAAGGATTGGTGTTCGCAGTTAACACAATTTTAAGATTAGTGATTCTATTGACGGCTTCGCTGCTTTTTGTTCTCACAACCCACCCGGCAGATTTGATCAGCACCCTATCCCAGACAGCCGGGTCACCCACCCTTGCCTATCTGATCGGCAGCCCGCTGCTTTTACTTCCAGCCATGGGTGAACGTATTGTGGCAATTCAATCTGCCCAGCGGTCAAGGGGACTTGACACAGAGGGAAATCTTCTCAAACGCTTTTTGGGATTGCCACCACTTTTTATCCCCCTGGTTATCGGATCACTCATGGAAGTGGAACAGCGATCCGTTGCCCTTGAATTACGTGGATTTAAGTCAAAAAACCCAAAAACCCATGTCAGAACGATTTCCGATTCAATGCTGCAAAGACGAATGAGATGGCTGATGCTGATCCTTACAATATGCATTATCATTTATGGGGTAGTCGGGTGACACAGTCCGGAATCGAGATTGAAAATCTAAGCTATCACTACCCCGGAACGGCCAATGCCTCACTGAAAAATGTGTCCCTTAAAATTTCAAACGGAGAATTTGCTGCCATCATCGGTGGAAACAATTCAGGAAAATCCACCCTTTGCCATGCCATTTCGGGCATTGTTCCCCATTTATATCACGGCAGGATACAGGGGAGAATCAGGGTAAACGGGACAGATATCTCCACCATGGACATGGGTGAGATCGCCCAGGATGTCGGGATGGTCATGCAGATACCCAGGAATCAATTATCCGGTTTTTGTTATACGGTATTTGAGGAAGTGGCCTTGGGTCTTGAAAATCAAGGGTTGCAAAAGGAGAAAATCATACACCGGGTTCAACGAGTCCTGGGGATGACAGGCCTTGAAGATTTAGCCCAAAGATCACCCCATCAACTATCCGGTGGCCAGCAGCAGCGGTTGATTTTAGCCGTTGCCATTGCGCTAGAACCCTCCTTTCTGGTGCTGGATGAACCCACCACCTTCCTGGACCCCATGGGAGCAAAAGAGGTATTTAACCTCCTGCACAAACTCAACAAAAAAGGCACAACCATTATCATTGCAGAGCAACGACTGGAGTTCATAGCAGAATATGCAGGCCGGGTCATCGTTCTCAAAGACGGGGCAACGGTTTTGGACGGCAGCGCCCAGGAGATATTGACCTCACCGGTCTTAAAAGAGGTAAATATGGAATGGACACGGTTTACACGGGTGGCAGCACTGGCCCGAACAAAAGGCCTTTGGACTGCTGGCGAACCCTTATCCGCATCGTTTTCCACCACGATCAAGGGACTAACAAAAAAATGAACCCAAAAGAAATTCAAGTTCATGCCGACAACCTGACTTTTAAATATTCCAGCGAAATAATTG
The DNA here is from genome assembly GCF_000020365.1 of Desulforapulum autotrophicum HRM2. Classification (NCBI taxonomy): domain Bacteria; kingdom Pseudomonadati; phylum Thermodesulfobacteriota; class Desulfobacteria; order Desulfobacterales; family Desulfobacteraceae; genus Desulforapulum; species Desulforapulum autotrophicum. The sequence continues at coordinate 5,330,724 of NC_012108.1, forward strand.
CATTACAAAACATCTTTCTCAAGATAATTGCCGGAGAACGAGTCGCTCTGATTGGTCACAATGGGTCAGGAAAAACCACCCTTGCCAGGCACCTCAACGGGTTACTATACCCTTTCTCAGGCAAATTATGGATACAGGGCATTGATTCATCAACCCAAAGGGTCTCCCAACTGGCAAAAAAAGTGGCCCTTTTATTTCAAAATCCAGACGATCAGATTTGCAAGCGTGTGGTCAGGGATGAGGTTGCATTTGGTCCCCGGAATTTAGGGTATCCCAAAGAAAAAACAGACCGGCTGGTAAACTGGGCTTTATCTGATTTTGATTTATTACCATTCCAAAGAACAAATCCCCATGATTTGGGGTTGAGTGAACGTAAAAGAGTGGCAATGGCATCCATCCTGTCAATGGATACCCCCATTATTGTTTTTGACGAGCCCACTGCAGGACTTGACCCATATGAAATAAGGCTGTTCATCACCACCCTGCAAAGACTGAAGGATCGAGGAAAAACCGTTCTGATCATCACCCATGACATGGATTTTGTTGCGGAAAACATCCCCCGAACCATTTGCCTCCAAAACGGAAAAAAAGTTTTTGACGGCAGTTCCAGAGAACTCTTTTCAAACCATGAACTTCTTTCAAGTTGCCGATTGTTACCTCCACAAGTCGTTCGCCTCAGCATCCACTTTCAACAAACGACAACGGCCATGACACCAGAAGAATTTATTGACGGATTTTAAAAGCTCCGTTTGTACAATTTAGCCCATTCAGCAGGCGCCACAGGATAAAAAACCACGGGGAGGGTCAAGATGGATGGGCAGTATCCCCTTGATATTCGCCCATGAGCAGCCTGTTCTTGGGGGTAATCTCACAGGGGATGGCCTGGGTGACGATCTTGTATCCCTCTGATTGAAGCCTGACGGCCCTTACCGTATCAACGGCAAGGGTGCTTTCCATCCAGCCATCAAGGCCGGCGGTGGATGCTGTTTTCAGATCATGGCAGCAGGGCAGAACAGCCATCCTGGCATGACTTCCAATGGCCTTGTCCATGACAAGATCGGTCAACGATCCACAGGCATGGGCAGACACCACAATGTCATCCGGACGAACGATGATGTCACGGATATCCATCTCCTTGAACACCACCCTGTTCGTCAGCCTGGGCCAGGATTCCACCAATGTGTCGGATAATCGTGTCGCACTCGGAGGAATGCGCCGGTCCACGGCAATGGCCGATTCTGAACTGTCATCAAGGATCAGCATGATGTGGGCCAGCAGACCATGGCCACAGGCAAGATCCAGAATCCGGCCGCCCCGGTATCGTCGCCGCACCCGTCGAGCCATCTCCCATGCTTCATGGAGCTCTTTTCTTGGCAGGGTGCCGGCCCGGCAGACCGCCCTTGCAATTTTATCAAAAAGGGTGTTGCCGGGAAACAACGACTGCTGCCGGGGGGTGAGCCTGTTTTTTGATGATTTTTTCATGGTCCGTGAACGTACACGATTCTGGAGCTTTTCACAAGCCGTTGAAGGCTGCCTGCGTCAAATCTAATTTGTATCCACCCAAAGCCTGTGTAACGAATTTTCCAGGGCAGGGTATTGGAAAAAAAACAAAAATATACTATTAAGCAGGATACAATGCCAATTGTTTTTGGCACAATAGAGATCTTAAACGCATAGGAAAAATGAATTAATGACTACAAAACAAGAATTACATATGCGCAGCGAATCCAAATGTGAGCTTTGCGGGGCAACCCAGGCCCTGGAAGTGTATGAAGTTCCCCCGGATTCAAACGGCAGCCCGGATCAGTGCATACTGGTATGTGACACCTGTCTGGCCCAGATTGAAAACCCCGAAAAAATGGATATCCATCATTGGCGGTGCCTTAACGACAGCATGTGGAGCCAGGTCCCTGCCGTCCAGGTCATGGCCTGGCGCATGTTGACACGGCTGAGGCATGAAGGCTGGCCCCAGGATCTTCTGGAAATGCTCTACCTTGACGAAGAGACCCAGGCCTGGGCCAAGGCAATGGACAGAGAGAAAGGCAAAGAAGATGTACTTCAATACATTGACAGCAACGGCGTAGCTCTTTCGGCCGGAGATTCGGTCACCATTATCAAAGATTTAAATGTCAAGGGCGGCGGTTTTACGGCCAAGCGCGGCACCATGGTGCGGGGAATCAGCCTGGATCCGGCAAACAACGAACAGATTGAAGGCCGTGTCAATGGCCAACTCATTGTTATTTTGACAAAATTTGTCAAAAAATCCAACTGACCAACAAACTCCAGGAGAATTCAACGCCATGCATGGGGCTTTAAAAGAGGCTTACAAAAAATTTTTCCATGTCAAGTCGATTATCTTTTTGGCTCTGGTTGCAATTCTCCTGCTGAGTTTTCTTTCATCCCTACCGGCCATATACAGCGCAATAGAATCATACCAACAGGCAAGGCAGGTTCAGTACTTGAACGATGTGGGTGATGACCTGTTTACTGCTGTGGGCAATTTTGGATTTGAACGGGGCCGGGTTAACGTGGTGTTAAATGATAACGGCCCTGTTGAAAAAATGGAAGCCAACCGGCGATTCATCCAGGCCCACCGTTCCGACGGGGACAGAGCCCTGGTCAAGGCCCTGAAAAAACTGGATTCAATGGATATTCCAGGCACAACCGATGAGCTTTTCAGGATAAAGACCTTGGAACAGGGCATCCATGAATTACGGGAACAGACCGGGAAAGATCTTGTCGTTCCCAAAGATCAACGGCAGGCAGGACTGGCAAAAGAATGGTTTTCTGCCATGACCGCATATATTGAAACCATTGAGGCGCTTCTGGTAACCATCTCAAGCGACATCAGCGATGCAGACGGTATTATCAGCCGTTATTCCTCCCTGAAACATGCAACCTTGGCCCTGCGTAATACCGCAGGCCCGGAAATATCAATTCTTTCAGCAACCATGGCCGCCAATAGCCCCATGGAATCAGAACTTTCTGAAAAGATAGCCGCCCTCCACACGATTACACTCTTGCATTTTCAAACCCTTACCCGTTTATGCCAGCCCCTGTCATCCCCTGGGATTTCCCAGGCCCTGGCAAAGTTAAAAGATTCCTATTTTTTAAATTACCTGCCTTACAGAAATGCGGTCCTCCCCCTTGCCCATGGTGGAAGGCCCTACCCCTTTTCCCAGGCAGAATTTCTTGACCACGGTGTGGGAGCATTGAAACAGATCGCCGTTTTCATGGAACAGATTGTGTCAGAAACAAAGGCGTATGCACAGACACGGCTCACCCAAAATAAAAGACATATACTCATCCATTGCTGCGGGGCTGCCGGATCCCTTGGAATGATTCTGCTAATTTTCTTTTATGTGCATTTCCGGGTGATAAAACCCATCCTCCAGATAACATCCACGGTTCACAAACTTGCAAATAAAGATCTCGACGTGGCGATTCCATTGATTGGAAAACAAAATGAATTCGGTGAAATGGCCAGAGCGCTTGAAATATTAAAGGAAATGGCCATTCAGCTTGAACGGGACATTATCTCCCTCAGGATTATTGATGAACAATTAAAAACCAGTGAAGAGCGTTTCCGAACGGTGGCGGATTTCTCCCATGACTGGGAATACTGGATAGGACCTGATAATCAACTCTTGTACATCTCTCCTTCGTGTGAAAGGATTACCGGGTATACCCCTGAAGATTTTCTCAAGAACAATAACCTGCTGGCTGAAATCTGCACATCCCTGGATTCAAACGAAGTTGCCTGTCACGTCCACGGAAAAGATATACAAATCACCCCCCCAACATCCATTGATTTTGAAATTCTGGGAAAGGATGGAAAAAAACACTGGATTAATCACATCTGCCAACCCATTTTTAAAAAAGATGGGACCTTTCTCGGGCGCAGGGCATGTAACCGGGACATTACAGATCAAAAAAAATTGGAAGAAAAGCTGATCAACGCAAAAAAACTTGAGGCAACGGCAACACTTATGGGCGGCATCGCCCATGATTTCAACAATCTGCTCGCTTCAATCCTGGGCAATATTGAACTTGCAAAGTCAAACCTTGACGTTGAGGGAAAAACATATTCGTTTCTGCAGAACGCTTACCAGTCAACCCTGGGCGCACGAAATCTTACATCAAAATTCATCACCCTTTCACGGGGCGGAACACCCATCAAACGACCCGTGGATATCGTCCATTTTGTTAAAAAGACAGCTTCGTCCATTATAGCCGGGACCGGCATGAACCTTGAAACCACCCTTCCCCCTTGTTCCTGTAAAGTCGAACTGGACACGGGACAGTTCTTCCAGGTCCTTGACAACATCATCACCAACGCCAGGGAAGCCATGCCCCCTGGGGGACGTTTAAAGATTACCATTGACAAGGATGCCCCCATTTCCCCGGCAAAAGATTTTTTACCTCTTTTGCCTGACAAGCAATACGTAAAGATAACCATTGAAGACCAGGGACCGGGAATTGACCTGACTGACATTGACAATGTCTTTGACCCCTATTTCTCAACTAAAACAAGGGGCTCGGGAAAAGGCATGGGACTGGGACTGACCGTTGTCCATTCCATCATGGAAAAGCATGGCGGCTGTACAACCATAAAACCAGGCAAAACCGGTGGAACCGCGGTATCTCTCTATCTTCCGGCCCTGGAAATTTCCTTGACAGACCGCGATGAATCGAATAGGGATATAACAACGTCTGCCTGAAGGCAGCGAACAAGATCAGACTGCCATATTGATAATCAAGCCACGAAGGCCCCAATTTTCCATTTTTTGGAAACGGATCTTTGGTGGCTTTTTTTATTTTTGGAGGAAAGATGGATCGATCTATAGCAATTATGGGGGCTGGCCTGGGACTTTGTGTGCTCGTCTTTATATTCACAGTGGCCGCCCAGGCTGGGGCAACCCAAAAAATTACAGATGCAGCAGGCAAGATTGTTGTTCTTCCGGACAAGGTCGACCACATCATCTGCTCGGGTTCCGGATGCCTCAGGCTTGTGACCTACCTGGGGGCCCAGAATCTTGTGGTGGGGGTTGACGACATTGAACGTCGCAATAACAGATTTGACGCACGGCCTTACGCCCTTGCCAACCCTCAGTTTAAGACGCTTCCTGTTTTTGGTGGGTTCAGGGGCCGGGACATCCCTGAAAAAATCCTCGGCCTTCCAGTTCTGCCCCAGGTGATTTTCAAAATCCATGGGGTGGCCGGTGATGACCCCGGAAAGCTTTCCAGGAAAACAGGCATTCCCGTGGTCACCCTTAAATATGGAGACCTGGTCCACAGCCGCCAGGATTTTTACAATGCCTTGACCATCCTTGGCCAGGCCCTGGACAGGCAGGCCCGGGCCCAAGAGGTGATCCATTTTTTTGACGCCGAAATCCAGGCCCTTGAAGATCGCACCCGTAACGTTCCCGGGGCTGAAAAAAAGACCTGCTTTGTCGGTGGAATCGCCTTTAAGGGTCCCCATGGATTCCAGTCCACAGAGCCCCGGTATCCCCCGTTTGAATTTGTCAATGCCCGCAATATTGCCCGGCCTGCCGACCATGGCACAGCACCCGGCCAGAGCAACTTTTCCAGGGAAAAAATTCTGACCCTGGACCCCCGGGTTCTTTTTCTGGATCTTTCCACCCTCCAGATGGGGTCTGACCAGGGCGGGCTTTATGAACTCCAAAAAGACCCTGTCTATCAGGGGCTGTCAGCGGTCAAAGCCGGGGCAGTGTTCGGGGTGCTGCCCTATAACTGGTATGCCCAGAATTTTGGCTCCATACTTGCCGACAGCTGGTTTATCGGTAAAATCCTTTACCCTGAACAATTTACCGATATTGAACCTGAACAAAAAGCCGACGAGATCTACACCTTTCTACTGTCAAAACCTGTGTTCCAGCGGATGAACCAATCCTTTGACCAGAAGGTATTCAAACGAATCAACCTCAATTGAGCCCGAATTAAGGAGAATCCATGCATTTTGACCATGGGGTGGTGCCAGGTGACTACAAACGCTATACCCTGGGCAAGTCTTTGTTTATCACCCTTACCCTTGCAGCCCTTATCCTGACCATTATGGCAAGCATTTCATCCGGGGCAGTTCACATCCGGTTTGCGGATGTGTTCAAAACCCTTTTTACCCATCAGGCCATACGACAATTCGATCTGATCATCTGGAACATCCGCCTGCCCCAGACCTTAACGGCAGTGGTGGCTGGAGCCGGCCTTGCCGGGGCCGGAACCGTGATGCAGTCGGTGTTGAGAAACCCCCTGGCCTCACCCTTTACCCTTGGCATCGCCCATGCCGCCGCATTTGGCGCAGCCTTTTCCGTCATGGTCCTGGGGTCGGGCACCATGGCAAGCACCCTGGGGGACGCCGTGACCATCTCCAGCCCCATGCTGACCCTGATCTCTGCCTTTACTTTTTCCATGGGCACCGCCTGCCTGATCTCCTACATTGCCAAGATCAGGGGATCTGCCCCGGAAGTCATGGTGCTTACCGGGGTGGCCCTGGGAGCCTTGTTCACGGCCGGCACCATGCTGCTCCAGTTTTTTGCAGATGATGTGGAGCTTGCCGCCATGGTGTTCTGGACCTTTGGGGATGTTGCCAGGACCGACTGGCATGACCTGGCCTTTTTATCGTTGGTCACAGGCGTTGTTCTGGTTTATTTTCTGGCCAACGCCTGGAATTACAACGCCATGGACGTTGGAGACGAAACTGCCAGGGGTCTGGGGGTCCGGGTGGAACGGGTAAGGCTGACAGGAATGATGGCAGCCTGCCTTGTCACCTCGGTGATCATCTCTTTTGCCGGGATCATCGGATTCATAGGGCTTGTGGCCCCCCACATCGTCCGACGGGTCATTGGCGACGATCACCGTTTCCTCATGCCCGCATCCATCCTGGCCGGCGCCCTGATCCTGCTGGCAGCCGATATCGCGGCAAGATTGGTGCTGCTGCCCCATGTGCTACCCGTATCCATATTTACCTCGTTTCTGGGGGCACCCGTGTTTATTTACCTGATCATGAAAGGAAGCAGAAAATGATACTTACCGTGAACGACCTGACCTTTACCTACAGGAGCTGCGAAACCCTGAAAGGCATCCATTTTTCCATTCAGCCCGGGGAACTCACCGTGATCCTCGGTCCCAACGGTGTGGGAAAAACCACCCTGCTCAAATGCCTGAACAACATCCTGTCTCCCCAAAAGGGTAATATTCTCATCAAGCAACAAAACACCCAGGAGATGACACCCCGGCAGATCGCAAGGGAGATCGCCTATGTGGCCCAACAAAGCGAACCCGCCAGAATAACGGTGTTTGACGCCGTTCTCATGGGTAGAAGGCCCCATATCAACTACCGGGTTTCCAAACAGGACCTGATCAAGGTGGATGCGGTCATCCGCCATCTGAACCTCTCAAAGTTCAGCCTCAAATACCTGGATCAAATGAGCGGCGGCGAACTCCAGAAGGTGTGCATTGCAAGGGCACTGGTTCAGCAGACCGACCTGCTGCTCCTTGACGAACCCACGGCCAGCCTGGATCTGAAGAACCAGACCCAGATTCTGGGCCTGATCCGCCACATCATCAAGGATCATCAGATGGCCGCAATCATGACCATGCACGACCTGAACGCGGCCATGCGGTATGCGGACAAATATATTTTTCTGAAGGAGGCCACCATTTATTCGGCCGGAAATATCCTTGACATCACCCCGGAAATGGTCGAGGCAGTATACGGTGTCAAGGTTGAAATCACCCACCACAGGGGCCTTCCCATTGTGATCCCCATGGACGACCATCACGATTCCCGGACAAAGAGGGTGATGCCGGCAATGGTTGAGCAGGCCGCCTGATTTTTGTACCCAGACAAACCCAGAAACGATGCAAAGGAGCAATAAAAATGAATGACCAGGAATCCTACGACCCCAAACAGTTTAACTGGCCGGCGATGAACCTTGTACCCGTGGGCATAGTCAACAGCCCCCTGAAAACACCGACCATGAGGGCCAACGATGAGAATCTTGAAAATGCCCATTCAATGGAAGACTTTAAAAAAAAGCACCAGGAACTTGAAAACACCCTGGTTGAAATCCAGGTATTCAAGCCATGGGAGCCGCTTCTCAAGGGGATCGAAGCCTTTTCCCACATTCTGGTTCTCTACTGGCCCCACCTGATTGATCCTGAACGAAGAAAGCTCCAGCAGGTTCATCCCATGGGCAGACAGGAGATCCCCCTCCAGGGCATATTTGCCACCTGCAGCCCGGCCCGGCCCAATCCAATTCTGGTGTCTGCCGTGCCGTTGGTGGGGCGAAAAGCAAACACATTGATCGTCAAGGGCTTTGAAGCCGTTGACCAGAGCCCGGTTATTGATATCAAACCCTACAGCGCCCACTATATGCAAAAAGAGGGTCTCAGGTTCCCGGAATGGATGCAGAAAATCAACCAGGAACTCGGTATCTGAGCCTTGGTTATTGCGTGTCGATTGTGCCCAGCATCCGTTTGCCAACGAGCCTGAAATCCAGGTGCACATCCTTGGATGCCCACTCCTCAACCGCACGTTTTGAACACGGTCTTTCTGTGCAGCACTGTTTTTGAAATTATAGGGGCAGTATTCGGCCTATATCAAACGACAGATATCAGACATCTGGACATTCCAGAATCTTCAGGCCATGGAGGACTGGGTTCAACTATAATTCCCACCTGTTTAAAAAATGTTCAAAACTCAAGATTTATGAACACAGGTTAAAAAACATGGTGATTTAAAAGGCCATCATGCTTTTTTTGTTGAAAACAATGCCGATAAAATGTTGATAAGACCATACTTATAAACATTTTTTTCAAAAGCATGGATAAACAACCGGTTTTAAAACCAATGCAACCAGAAGGTCCTGCAGAACAAACAAGTACATAACACTATGATTTTAGCTGTTTAATTTCAGCTGCCCATTTATTATTTTCGACAAAAATGTAATTATACGATCCCTATATTTCAAAAACGTTATATTTTATAAAAACAATTATAAAATAATTTAGAAAATATCTCCTGATACAAAAAGATAATCCGTTTTTTCTTTTTCCACACAAACACAAAATCAATGGCGGTCCCAGATCCCATGCGTATCCTCCGCAGTCCGGATCTGCATACGCTCCACCCCCTGCATGAAGGCATTGGCACAAGATATGCTATACAGGAAACGTCTTCAATTCCGAGTGGAGCATTCCGGCACAAAACCGGAACACCGGATGGGAAGCAGAAACCGGACAATTCTCTGGAAGCAAAACAGCGGACCAGATGAAAAAGAACAGAAAAATGCTTAAGGAGAAATAAAATGCAGAAAATGACAGGCAGAGAACGAATCATGACAGTTTTAAACAGAAAGAAAGCAGACTCCCTGCCCTGGGTCCCCTTCGCAGGTGTCCATTCAGGGTTTCTGACCGGGTACGATGCAGACGAAGTCTACCAGGACAGCGACAAATGTTTCGAGTCTCTCAAGAAAGTCAACCAGCTCTACAAACCCGATGGCCAGCCCATCATATTTGATCTCCAGCTGGAGGCGGAAATCCTGGGATGTGAACTGCTCTGGGCCAAAGATTCGCCCCCCACAGTCATCACTCATCCCCTGGCAGACACCAAGGAAATCCCCACCAAGATCCCGTCACCGGCTGAGGGAAGGCTGCCCATGGAGCTCGACGTCATGCGACGCATGAAGGCGGAGTTCGGAGAAACTACCGCTCTTTACGGTCTGATCACCGGTCCCTTCACCCTGGCCCTCCACCTGCGGGGAACCAACATCTTCATGGACATGATGACCGATGCCGGTTACATGCACAGACTCCTTAACTACTGTGCAGAGGTGGCTGTCACCATTGCCGGATATACCCTTGACACGGGAATGGATGTGGTGGCGCTGGTGGACCCGATGATCTCTCAGATCTCGCCGGCCCATTTTGAGGAGTACATGGCCCTGCCCTTCAAGCGGGTCTTTGATTATATCCGGGAGCGGGGCGCCAAATCCTCGTTTTTTGTCTGCGGAAACGCCACACAAAAGTTGGATGCCATGTGCCGCACCGGCTGTGACTCCATATCGGTGGACGAAAACGTGGACCTGGCCAAGGCCAAGAGGATCTGTGACATCCACGATGTGGTACTGGGCGGAAACATCCCTTTGACCACCGCCATGCTCTTCGGTACCCAGCAGGACAACATGAAGGCCGTGGTGGATCTCATCGACTCCGTGGAGACAAAGCACAACCTTATCATCGCTCCCGGGTGCGACATGCCCTACGCCACCCCCATAGAGAATGTGCTCGCCGCGGAACAGGCCGTACACAACACGGCATCGGTACGGGAGATGGTGAAAAACTACGAAGTCACCGAAGCAGAGTTCACTGGGGAACTGCCGGATTACGACAACCTGGACAAACCCCTGGTCGAAGTCTTTACCCTGGATTCTGTGGCCTGCGCTGCCTGCACTTACATGCTGGCCGTGGGCATGGACGCCCAGGCGGAATTCGGTGAAGAGATCGATGTGGTGGAGCACAAGTACACCCTTCCCGAAAACATTGCCCGCTGTCGCATCATGGGTGTCAAGCAGCTGCCCTCCATCTATATCAATGGTGAACTCAAGCACTCGTCGATCATCCCCTCCCAGCAAGAACTCTTCACTGAAATCAGGGAGGTATTATGACACTCTATATTTTTCTCAGCGGATTTCTCGGATCAGGAAAGACCACCCTTCTCAACACCCTTCTCAAAACCTACAAAGGAATGAGGATCGGGGTCATCGTGAACGACTTCGGCGAAATGGGAATAGACACATCCCTCATTGACACCTTTGACCTGGAAGAAGAAATCCAGGAACTCAAGGCTGGACAAATCTTCTGCTCCTGCCTCTCCGGCTCCTTTGTAAAATCGGTCCTGGCCTACAGGGAAATAAAACCCGAACTGCTCATCGTGGAGTGCTCCGGCCTGGCCAAGCCCTCCGGCCTCAGGGATATCACGCGGGCCATAGACCTCGAAGCCCCGGGAGAATTCACCTGCGGCGGGATGGTCTGCCTCGTGGACGGGGAGCGCCACATGCAGATGGAACAAAGCCTCATGGTACTCACCGAGCAGATGGAGGCCAGCGACGTACTTTTGATCACCAAGGCAGACCTCCTGGAGACACCTGCCAGGGATGAACTGTTCCTCCATCTGACCCAACGTTACCCCTTCAAGGAGATTCTCTTCTCAACCCGTGGAAAATTCGACGGCGATCTTCTTGACCTCCTCGCCAAACGCCGTGATGCTTACCTCTCCCTGGACACCGACCGGTTCAACGGATGGGGCAAGAAAGGGCGGCCCACATCCTTTGTCATAACCCCCCACCGGAGAACGGCCAGGGAAATGCACCAAAGCCTGACACCTTACCTGGGCAGACTCTACCGTATCAAGGGAGAGGTGGAAACCACCGACCGCGGTTCCCTCTTTTTTGACGGAACCTCAGCCGGTATTGAGATGCGCAAGCCCCCGCGCCATATGGATCCGGGCCTGGTGGTCATCACCCATGACCAGAACCTGCAGTTCGAACTGGGCTTTCTCTAAAAAGTTACCATTGGTTGAGAAAAAGCCCCCAGCCTGATACCGGTACAGAATACCGGTATCGGGCCTGGTCACGTCGGGTTCCGGTCTCCCTCCCTGGGTAAACATCTGACTGAATAGCTCTTCGCCAAGTAGGGATTTTTATCTTTCTCATTTTATGATATTTTATCCATGGGAATTCGGATATCTATTCTCCAGGCTATTTGTACCCTGCACTGGGTGTAAAACTGCTTTAAAGCTTAAGATGACAATATCGTGGCAGATATGAATTAAAAGAGAGAAGATTACAAGGGGGGGAGGTTAAAGAATCATGTCAAAATTACGAAAAGGCTCACAATGGGACCCAAAGATTTCCGTTAGATTGGTAGAAGAATTAACGATGAAGTTTTGAAAGACGTTCATCCTAGGGGTGACAATGACATTTGAAAATCTTTTGAAAGCGTTCATGGATGGCAATGGCCGATTGACGGTGCTGAGCGGTGCCGGGATATCCGCCGAGAGCGGCATCCCCACCTTCAGAGGCCCTGAAGGTTACTGGACCATTGGTTCCCGGGAATATCGGCCAGAAGAGATGGCCACCCACGCCATGTTCTCCCGGGACCCCTGGGAGGTGTGGGCATGGTATCTTTATCGACGAACCGTCTGTGCCAGTGCTGCTCCCAACCACGGACACCGGGCCATTGTGGAAATGGAGGCTTTGTTGGGCGATCGATTCCGCCTGGTGACCCAGAACGTGGACGGACTGCATCTTAATGCGGGCAACAGTCCGTCCAGAACCTTTCAGATTCACGGGAACCTCAATTTCATGAGATGCGCCCAGGGCTGTTGCAACACGCTTTTTCCCTTTCCCGATCAGGTGGAATATAAGAAGAAAAATCAGGCGGTCACCCCGGTGGAAAAAGAGCTGTTGCGCTGTCCCCGGTGCCGGGGTCTTGCCCGTCCCCATGTGTTGTGGTTTGACGAATACTATGATGAAGCCCTGTTCCAGGCGGAAACAGCCTTTCAATGGGCCATTACCACGGATCTGCTGGTGGTGGTGGGTACCGCCGGAGCCACCACTCTGCCCATGCACATCGGCCATATGATTTTTAAAAACCCCCGGGCGATTCTGGTGGACATCAATATAACGGACAACCCCTTTCGTACCCTTGCCCGAAATCATCCCAGGGGGGTGGTGCTGGACGGCCCGGCCGGCGACCATTTAAATAAGATGGTTTCCACCTGGAAGAACCATGCTCTATCCATCCGATAGCCTTCCCATCAAAGGAGTATGAACAGTAATATGAGCACTGAAACAACCCACAAACTGAATCTGCGGAACCTGACAATAGAGGATTATGATGCTGTCCGTCAAATCAGCGCCAAGGTCTACAAAGGATTATCTGCTCCGTGGACGGAAAAGGAGATCAACAACCTTATCAACCGCTTCGGTGAAGGTCAGATCTGCATTGAAGACAAAGGAAAAGCGGTGGCGGTGGCATTATCCATCACAATTACCTTCAGCCTGTTTGGAAAACACCACACCTATGACCAGATTACCGGAAAGGGGACGTTCAGATCCCATGACCCGGAGGGAGACTACCTCTATGGAATCGAGGTTTTTGTGGATCCAGATTATCGTGGTATGCGACTGGGACGGCGACTGTATGATGCTCGAAAAGAGTTGGCCGTCAGCCTGAACCTCAAAGGGATTCTTCTTGGCGGCAGGATTCCCGGGTATAAGGAATACGCCCATCACATGTCAGCACAGGCATATATTTTAAAGGTTCAAAACAGGGAAGTGGTGGATAATGTACTCACCTTTCAACTTTCCAATGACTTTCATGTGCTCAATCTTCTTGACAACTACTGGCTTGAAGACCGTCATTCCCGGGGAAATGCCGTGCTGCTTGAATGGCTGAATATTTATTATCAAAAAAAAACACGCCTCATCGGAGGAACCAAATCCATTGCCAGGGTGAGCGTGGTCCAATGGCAGATGCGCCGGTTTGTATCCTTTGACGATTTCATGCAGCAGGTGGAATTTTTTGTAGATACCGTATCAGATTATAAATCTGACATTGTCCTTTTTCCAGAATTGTTCAATGCCCCGTTGATCCATACGTACAAAGAAAAAAGTCCATCAGAGGCCATGATGATGCTGGCTGAACATACTGAAAATATGCGGACAGCCATGGTGGAGATGGCACTGAGCTACAATATCAACATTGTGACTGGCAGCGTGCCTGCCATCAGCACCAGCGGGGATCTGATGAATGTGGCCTATCTGTGCCGACGTGACGGCACCTGGGACTGTCAAGAAAAACTGCATATCACCCCTGATGAGGAGATTCACTGGAATTTTACCGGTGGAAATAAACTCAAGGTATTTGAAACCGATGTTGGAAAAATCGGCATTTTAATCTGTTATGATGTGGAGTTTCCGGAACTGGCAAGGCTTCAAACCGAAAAAGGTATGAAAATTTTACTGGTACCGTTCTGGACCGATACCCGAAACGGCTACCTCAGGGTGCGCCGCTGCGCCCAGGCACGGGCCATTGAAAATGAGTGCTATGTGGCCATTTCCGGCAGTGTCGGCAATATCCCAAAGGTTGAAACCATGGGAATTCAGTATTCCCAGGCCGCCATCTTTACTCCGTCCGACTTTTCCTTTCCCCACGATGCCATCGCTGCCGAAGCAACCCCCGGTGTTGAAACCACACTGATAACAGATCTGGATCTGGATCTGATCAAAGAACTGCGAGCCAAGGGAAGTGTCCGGAACATGGAAAGCCGACGAACCGATCTCTATAATCTGGTGTGGACTGCATCAGACAAATCAGGATTGTAGAAATTCGGGGCTTTTTGCTGAAACTCGAAAATTCCGAATTTCTTTAGACGTAATTAACCTGTTTTGGAATCTTTTTGATATATTAATTCGATTTACCCCATGTTTTCCATGTTTTAAGGAAAAAAGACCCATTAGAGGGCAGCATCTCCATGGGGCACTTTCGCCAAGAGCAGACTATGTTCCATATCTTTCCATAAAGGTTTTTTCAGCCTCCACCGTACCGACGAGAATGAGCGCATCTGTTTTTTCAAGGGGGGTGAACGGATCTGGGTTGAGGATCAACCCCTCCTCCCGGGTGATGGCCACCACAGAGCACCCGGTCTTCTCCCGCACCTGGTTCTCGACCAGGGACTTTCCCCCGAGGTTTTGTGCTGTGGCCTTGAAGATGCTGAGCCCTTCCACCATCATGAGCACCTGCTCCTTGCTGAGCAGATTAACGATGGTATTGGCGGCCATGGAGGCAAAAGACATGACAAGATCTGCCCCGGCCCGGTGAAGCTTGGCCACGGACCGTTCACTGTTGGCCCGGCTGATGATCTGGACGTCCGGCCGCAGCTGGCGGCAGTAAATGGTCAGATAGACATTCATGTCGTCATTGTGGGTGGTGATGATGACGGATCGGGCTTTGCCTATACCTGCTTTTTGCAGGATATCTATATCGGCGGCATTTCCATGGATGTAGTTCTCCCTCTCCAGGGTCCGTGTGGGACTTTTTTCCACAATTTTGTAGGGAATCTTCTGCTCTTTAAGGGCACCTGCCGCTGCCTTCCCCACCCGGCCCCCGCCGAGAATCAGGGCCGGAAACTCATGGGAGAACTTTTTACTGCTGATGGAAAAATGGTGGTCAAATGCTTCCAGCTGCTCGGCAGACCCGGCCAGCACCAGGACGGTGGAGGCGGTGATCAGGGTATTGGGACCCGTGGCTTCAAACTTCCCCCTCTCCCACATACCGACCACCGTCACCCCGGTTTTTTCCCGAAGCCGTGTCGCAACCAGAGTTTTCCCTTCCAAAGCGGTTCTCATGGCAGGGGCCTCGGCAATGAGAAGCTGTTCGTGCCGCCACAGGATGTTGGCCCCCATGTTCACCCCCAGTACCCTACGCCCCAGTGATTTTCCCAGCATCTTGCTGAATTGGAAAATATGGTTGCTGCCGGCAAATTCCAGAATATCCAGGGAGTGCGCCTTGTCGGCAGAGGTGACAATGGGAATTTCCCTGCAGATCTCCCGGATGGTAAAAGCAATCCCTGTATTGACCATGTCATCATGGGTGGCCACCACCATGGCGGCATTCTGCACCTGAAGCCGGCGATAGGTGTCAGGGTCCCCATAATCCCCAAACACGGTTTTATACCCCAGGTTGTGCAGTTCCAGGGCTTGTTGCAGGTCATCCACCAGAATCACATACTCATATTTATGGAAAATCAGTTTTTTGATAAGGTTGGTGGTGATGGGATCCAGGGCTGTCAAAATGATATGATTTTTGGTCTCCGGCGGAAGCTCCCTGGGGGTTTTTGCCCGGGACTGGGCCTCCAGCCAGGGGGCGTAGAAAAACTGGATAAAGGTAAAGGGGAGCATGACCAGCAGGTAGACGATCCCGGTGAGCAGCACAATAATGGAAAAGACCAGGCCGATATCACTGGTAAAGGTGATGTCCCCAAACCCCAGGGTGGACATGACGGTCAGCGACCAGTAAAATCCGGTGATCCATGAGTACTCCTTGCCCTCCAGCAGCATGAGGACGTGGAACATCACACTGTAAACAGTGACAATCACCACAAGAACCAGAAAAAATCTCACCAGCAGAAATACATTTCTTCTGGAGGTGTTGTTGCCGAAAAAATAGGCCAGCTGGGGAATTACGGTTTTCATGGTCAGCCGCTCGTACCTCTTCCTCTCATTCGTGTGGTCCGGCAATGGGAGTGCCCATCACCTCATTTGCCGGATACGAATACCGTACCCTTTAAATCAATCACTCTGGTGATCTATATGACTAAAGGCCTTCCTGTGCATGTCCATTTAAAAATTCGCACAAAGCCACAAAAAGGATCATAGCCTTTGTGGCTTTGCACGAAAATAATATTTATATCCTGCAACCCAATCTGGATGAAACCTTTGAAAAATGATGGTCAATTTCCAGGTTAAAATCATAGATATTTTTATCAAAAACCCAGGGGATTTACAATGGAATTCCCAGATCCATGGAAGATCAGAACCGGCAGGGGAATCTCCTGCTGCCGGTCAAATTATTCTTAACTCAACTTTCAGACTTAAGCATTGGTGGAAGAAAAATTTTACGAACCTGCCTTCTGTTGACCCTTATTTATTGTTTATCGATTGTGCCCGCTGCCAGTTCAAGGTGTGCCATGGCAGCCCGATAGTCGTGGATGGCCTTAAGATGATGGGTCAGGCTCTGTTGTACCAGAACATCAGCGTCCAGGAGATCTGTGATGGTGAAAAGACCGTTGTTATACCTATTTTTAACGATTCGAAGCGATTCCCTGGACTGACCAATGGCCGCCTGGGCCACCTGGATGCGTTTCCAGGCACTTTGTGCACTGAAAAAGGCCTGGCGGGTCTCACCGCAGATACGCTGGTCCATGGCCTGGATTGTGGCGTTGATCTGTTTCAGATTCAGATCTGCTTCCCGGATGGCTGACGAAATTCGGCCACCGGTGAACAGGGTAAGGGATGCCACGGCACCCACGGTGTAGTTGTTGCCGGAATCACTGAAATCCTCGGTGTTGATTTCATAGTTTCCGGAAAGACGCACCGAGGGCAGACGGGCCGCCCTGGATTTATCGATCTCTTTTTCGGCAATGCGCTTCTGGGCCATGAGCTGTTTCAGGTCCGGCCTGTGGGACAGGGCTTTACTGATCCAGTCGTCCAGGGTGCCGGGCATGGGGGCTCCGGCTTCCAGGGGGGTTGTCAGAGTTTTGTCCAGGTTCCCGGCGCCTCCCATGGCAATGTTGAGCATGCATCTGGCAATGTCGGTCTGGCTTCTGCTTTCAGCCAGCTGCTGCTCCAGATCGGCAATGTGTACCTGGGCCCGGAGCAGGTCACTTTTGGCCACAAAACCCCCGTCATACCGGGATTGTACCATCTTGAGGTGGGCCCGGGCCGTTTCCAGAATTTGACCAACGACAATGTGATTTTCCCGGACAAGCAGGGTACGAAGATAGGCAGTTATGGTATTGGCAATGACCTGCTGGCGGATACGTTCCTGTAAAAAAGCTGTAGCCTCCTGGTTGAGGTTCGCCTGCTGCACCCCGTACCAGGTCTGACCGCTGTCATACACCGGCCAGTCAACGGCAACGCGGGTTGCGTAGTTGGTAATGGCATCCGGATCATTAAGGCTGTCGGGATAAAAATCCTGGGTCGTGATGACTTCCTGGTTGAGGCGGGTACCAAAGGCCCACATGGGGTTGGTGGTTCGGTTCACCTGCTCCATAAACTGCACCTGGGGAAGCGCTCCGGAACGGGCCTGGACAACCTTCTCCCCGGCGGAATGGGTCCTGAACTGGGCGGCCTGGAGTCCAGGGTTCAGGGAAATGGCCGTGTCCACGGCCTGGGCAAGGGTAAGATCCGCTGCCAGATTCTGGGGGGGAAAGACCATGAACCCTGCCAGTATCAGCCATATTAACCAGGGCAGCCCCTTGTTCGTTTTAAAAAGTTGCATCATCTATTCCTCCTTGCAAGCAAAAATGCCCTGGGGCATCAACGGCACTATAATCATTCCATGGACCCATCACCAAAAACCCTGCCCCCCCATTCCTGGGCCTTTGAATAATCGACAAGATAATCATTCCGTGGGCGTATCAGCCGCCTTGATATGGGCCGACTCCCAGCGTTTATCCAAGAAATAGAGCACCGGCACCGTCATGCGGGAAAAGACCAACGATGCCACTTCCCCTGCCATGAGGGAAATGGCAAGTCCCTGGAAAATAGGGTCAAACAAAATCACCGATGCCCCAACCACCACGGCGGCCGCCGTCAACATCATAGGCCGGAACCGCACGGCTCCGGCATCGATCACTGCCTTGTCAAGGGGCATGCCCTGTTCGATTCTAAGCTCAATGAAATCCACCAGAATAATGGAATTTCGTACCACAATACCGGCCCCGGCAATGAAGCCGATCATGGAGGTGGCGGAAAAAAAGGCACCCATGGCCCAGTGGGCAGGCAGAATCCCGATCAGGGAAAAGGGAATGGCCACCATGATTACAAAGGGCGTTGAAAACGACTGAAACCACCCCACCACCAGGACAAAGATCAGGACCAAAACCACACCAAAGGCCAGGCCAAGATCCCGGAACACCTCATAGGTGATGTGCCATTCCCCGTCCCATTTCATGGACAGTTGTCGGTCACTTTCCGGAAGGGCAGCCGTATGTTGGACAATTTTGTATCCCTGTTCCGTGGTAATGGCGTCGATTTTCTTCCACATCTCCAGGATGGCGTACACCGGACTCTCCTTGGCGCCGGCCACATCGCCGGTGACATAGACCACGGGCATCAGGTTCTTGTGATAAATGCTCCGGTCAGGTTCGGTTTCGGTGATTCGGATCAGGGAGGTCAGGGCAACAAGGGTGCCGTCACCAGCGGGCAGCATAACCGCTCCCAGCCGGTCCACCCCGGCCCGGTTGGCAAGGGTCGGCTGGAGCACAATGGGCACATCCTCCTTCTCCAGGGGTTGATGGAGAAGCCCTGCCTGCTGACCCTCCAGGACAAGCTTGAGGGTTCGGGCAATCCTTCCGACACTGATGCCATTGACAGCCGCCTTTTCCTGGTCAATATCCAGCTGAAACCGCACCTGATCCTCTTCCATGTACCAGTCCACATCCACCACCCCTTCGGTGGTCTCAAATATATGTTTAACCTTAAGGGCCAGATCCTTTTGCCCTGGGTAGTCAGGCCCATAAATTTCCGCCACCAGGGTGGATAACACCGGGGGTCCCGGGGGTACCTCTGCAATCTTCACCCGTGCCCCATACCGGTCAGCAATGGCTTTCAAAGAAGGTCTCACCCTTCTTGCAATGGCGTGGCTCTGATCCTTTCGATGACCTTTCTCGGCAAGGTTCACCTGGATGTCGGCCATGTTGGGCCCCTTTCTCAGGTCATAGTGACGCACCAGGCCGTTGAAATTAAAGGGGCCCGATGTCCCGCTGTAAATCTGGTAATCCACCACCTCATTGACGGTTTTCAGGTATTCCCCCATATCCATGGCCGCTGACGTTGTCGCTTCCAGGGTGGCGGTTTCCGGCATGTCCAGAATCACCTGAAATTCGCTCTTGTTGTCAAAGGGCAGCATCTTTACCCGGACCAGCCCCACCCCAACCATGGCGCAGGCCAGGATCAAAAGAAGTGTTACTGTAAGAAGAAAACTCCATCGCCAAAAGGGTTTATGGAGCAGGGGGTCCATGATTTTCCGATATAACCTTATGGACCAGTCATCACCGTCATGGTCATTGTGCCCGGTATGACCCTGACCAGATTCAAATTTAATCATTCGTACTGAAGCCCAGGGGGTGACAATAAATGCCACCAGCAGGGAAAAGAACATGGCCGCCGATGCCCCCATGGGGATGGGGCGCATGTAGGGCCCCATGAGGCCACCCACAAAGGCCATGGGAAGAATGGCGGCAATAACGGCAAGGGTGGCAAGGATGGTGGGATTGCCCACCTCATCCACGGCTTCAATGGCCACCTTGAATTTTGAGCGGCCCTGATTTTCAACAAGGCGGTAATGGCGCACCACATTCTCCACCACCACAATGGCATCATCCACCAGAATACCGATGGAAAAGATCAGGGCAAACAGGGTGATGCGGTTCAGGGTGTATCCATAAAGATAAAAGGTGGTCAGGGTCAGGGCCAGGGTGACGGGAATGGCAAAGGCCACCACGCCGGATTCCCTGTGGCCCAGGGTAAACCAGATAAGAATGGTCACGGACACCACGGCAATGAGCATGTGAAACAGCAGTTCGTTGGATTTTTCTTCAGCGGTTTCGCCGTAATGGCGGGTGATGGTCATGTGGATGTTATCCGGTATGATCCTCCCCCGGGCATCCTCGACCCGTTCCAGCACCTTTTCCGCCACGCTGATGGCATTGGTACCCTTTCTTTTGGCCACGGTCAGGGTAACGGCCGGGAACACACCCCGGGAGGCATGGACTTCAGGAATCTCTTTTTCCCCGGCAGCAGGGCCGGTACCGAAAAAAACATATTGTTCTGGATCAGATGGACCGTCTTCAATCTCAGCAACATCCCTGAGATATACAGGATGGCCGTTGGAGACGTTGATCACCACCCGGCCCACCTCTTCTGCATCCTTAAGCAGACCACCGGTGTGGATGACAATCTGACCCTGGCGTGACGGAAAACTGCCGGAATCAGAGGCCTGGTTGGCCACAGACACAAGGGCTGATACCTGTTCCACATCCAGGCCATAGGCGGCCAGACGGGTGGGGTCCAGGCGGACACTGACCTGGCGCGATTGTCCACCGATGATACTGGTGATGGAGACATTGGGCTCTCGTTTCACCAAATCCTCGACCTCGGCGGTGAGTCGTCTGAGCTGGTAATGGTCAACCTCTTCGCTCCAGAAAGTAAGGGCCAGAATGGGCACATCATCAATGTATCTGGGACGGATAAGGGGAGGGCTCACTCCGGTTGGAATCCGGTCATAGTTGGCCATGAGCTTGGATTGCAGCCGGACAATCGACGCCTCCTCGTCCTGTCCCACCAGAAAACGCACCACGGCCATGGACATGCCGGGCATGGATGTGGAATAGATATACTCCACCCCGGGGATCTCCCAGAGCAGTTTTTCCATGGGTTTGGTCACCCGCTGTTCAACCTCTTTAACGCTGGCCCCGGGCATTTTTACAAATACATCAATCATGGGAACAATAATCTGGGGTTCTTCCTCCCTGGGCAGGGCGATCACCGCTGCAATACCCAGAAGAATGGAGGCAATGATGATCAGGGGCGTGAGTTTGGAGTCAATAAAAAATGCGGCGATTTTACCAGCCGGGCCTTGTTTGATGGTCATGATGCCCCCTCCACTTTAACCCCGTCCTTTAATCCGGCCGGGGGGGACACCAGGTAACGGGTACCGGGTTTTATGCCTGAAATGACTTCAACCGTATCCTTGAATTGCCTGCCGATTCTCATGAGGCGGAAATGAGCATTGTTCTTGTCATCCACCATGAAATATCCAGTGAGTTGACCCTGGACCACCTGGGCGGACTGGGGCATCAGGAGCATGCCGCCCTGACCCACCGGAATGGTGACCCTGGCAAACATGCCCGAACGAAGCAGGGTGTTTTCCGGAAGCACGACTTTGACGGTAAACGATCGGCTCTTTGCATCCGCTCCCGGTGCAATGGTTTTAACAGTACCGGTAATCCCCGGGGCCTTTTCCAGTGCCGGAATAGTGACCTGTATGACCTGGCCCGTCTCCACTGCCTGGATATGATGTTCGGGCAGCAGGAATTCCACCTGGAATCCGCCTGACTTTTCCAGGGTAACAAGGGGAGTCCCGGGGGATGCCAGATCACCTAGGTTGATCATCTTGGCAGTGACAATACCGTCATAGGGGGCAAGGATGGTGGCATCCTTTTGGGAGACTCCAGCCCCGGACACCGCTGCCTGGGCCTGTTCGACACGGGATCGGGCCGCGGCCACCATGGCCTCGGCCTGGGCCAGGGCCGCCCGGGCCTGGAGATGACGGGCTTCGGCTTCTTCAAATTCCTGGCGGGTGGCGGAGTCTTCCTGGAAGAGTTTCTGATAACGCCTGTAGGTGGCCTCTGCCAGGTCCGCCCCTGCCCGGGCCGCATTCCGGGCTGAAACGGCGGCATTTTCGGTTTTTCCAGCCTCGGCCAGACCGGCTTCACTCTGGCGAAGCCCTGAGGCCACCTGTCGTTTATCAAGCACCACCAGCACGTCCCCCTGGCGAACACGATCACCCTCCTTGACGTTCACCCCCCGCACGGTTCCCATGATCTTGGCCGACAGGGTGGTGGCGTTCTGGGCTGTTACTGTACCAAGGGCTTCGTAGACAAAAGGCTGAGTAGTTATGGTTGCAACGGCCACAGGGGTTTTAATGACTGTTGTCGCAGCTGCTGGGGTGGTACCAGGTTCGATCTTATCGCCACAGCCCATGAATGAACAGATGACAGCCAATGGGATCAATATCCCGAACAGCGATTTTTTGCCCACGGTTTTCTCCTTATTTTTTTTTACAGTTTTTTCGCCAGACGCAGCTCAAATATGGAAATCTCAGCTGCATCTGTTTATTACCACATGCTCATTTAATTTAACAATTGCAAAATCAAAAAAATGCCCCTGTCGACCATGGGGTATTGGCGGGCAATAACAATTGTAAACCTATGCCTCAAATGTTATCGTCCATTTGGAATCAGGACAATTAAAAACGCCATGGACCCCGGGGTATACCCGGGCCATGATTATGATTTTTTCCAAGGGGTATTTTGCTTAAAATTTCAAACAAGATCACCATCCCAGATGCAGAAATCGAAATGACGGCCGTCCGTGCCCAGGGCGCAGGCGGGCAGAACGTCAACAAGGTTTCATCCGCAATTCACCTGCGGTTCAACATCCGGGCTTCGTCCCTGCCTGAGTACTACAAGGAAAAGCTTTTGGGACTCAACGACCAGAGGATTACCAACGACGGCGTCGTCATCATCAAGTCCCAGGAACACCGCAGCCAGGAGATGAACCGGGAGGCGGCCCTTGCAAGGCTTGTCGCCCTGATACACCAATGCATGGTCACCCCTAAAAAACGACGCAAAACACGACCCACGGCCGGGTCTAAGCGACGCCGCCTGGAAGGCAAAACCCAAAGGGCCCAGCTTAAAAAACTCAGGGGCAAAATTCGCACCCGTGATTTATAGACTGCCTCTCTCCCTCTGCCGCACCATCCAGATATCAAGGAGTGCCTTCACCAGCGTTGCCAGGGGGATCGCAAAAAATAATCCCCATAGCCCCCAAAGATTCCCAAAAAAGAGAATAGCAATGACGATGACAACAGGGTGCAGGTCTACCACCCCGGCGAGCAGGAGCGGCGCAAGAATGAAGCCATCCAGGAGCTGAACAGCCGAGTAGGCGGAAACAGTATACAAGAACCGGACATCCCATCCAAACTGGAAATAGCCAATCAGAATCGTCGGTAAAAAAACGACGGTAACCCCGATATAGGGCAGGATCACCGAAATCCCCGAAAGAAATGAAAGCAACAGGGCGTACTGTACCCCTATCAGATGATAGCATACCCATGTCCCGGCCCAGATAATAAGGACTTCCCACCCTTTTCCGCGGATGTAATTTGCAATCTGAAGATTGACCGCGGTAAGGACGGTGGTTACAAGGTCGTTTGCAGGCGGTGAATATCGATTGATCCACCCGATGAGCATTTCCTTATCTTTGAGAAGAAAAAACACTAGAAACGGAACAAGCACAAGGTAGACTGTGAATGTTGCAAGCTCCTTCACTGATGAGAAGGAGAAGGCAAGCACCTGTTTGCCGATGGCCGACAAAGAGGAAGAAATAAAGGCGTAAAGCTCCTGAACCTGTGAAACCGTTACCAGTTCGGGGTAGTGCTCCGGCAGCGACTCCAGCTGCCCTTGTGCCCTGGCCAGCATTGAAGGAAGTTGCTGGAACAATTGAATGATCTCCCTGGAAATCAAAGGAATAAACCAGATGACGGTAATGGTGAAAGCGATCAGGTATACCATGAAAACCATGGTCACAGAAACGATTCGGGGAACTTTAAGCCGCATCAACTGCAGGATGAGCCCCTCCAGAAGATAGGAAATAATAACGGCAACCAGCACCGGTGTAAGCATCTCTCCAAAGAGATAAATCACAGCCAGACCAAAAGAAATCGATAAGAACAGATAGAATAATTTTGGGTCCGAAATATTTTTTTTTACCCAATCACGGACGGAAATAATCATCGTACAAGCCTTTCTAATAGGTGAAGGCGGAGAAGGCCCCCCGCCTTGTTTTTCAGGAGATATCTGAATATCTATTCCGTCATCGCGTAGGTATCAACCAGGGAGTATACATGATCTTTCAATACCTTTTCAAAACGCGCTGCATTGGCAAAAGGTCGCTTGATCATTTTCTGGCATGCAGACTGCTGGACCTCGGTGGTGGTGGGCATGCCGAGAAGATCCACGCCGTATGCGGAAAAATCCCTGACCATGAAATCAAACATCTGGTCCAGGAGATCATCATCTATATTCTCCATGGCAGCACTCTCAATGATCAGCTGTCCGTATGCGATCAGGGTAAAAATTTCACCCACACCCAGAAGAAAGGCAAAATCATTCATCATCTGTTCACCAAGGGCCATGCCTGAGCCGATGAGGAACTCCTCATAGGCCTTGATCTGATCTTTAAAAATCTCGATATTGGGCAGCTCTTTTGTTGCATATGTCTTACGGAAGTCATGGAACTGGATTTTTGCATATCCCCTTGTGGGGCCCTGATTGAATAGATAGTCGTCATTTTCGTTGCCGGTGAGCCTGGGAATCTCGGGATACTCTTTGGGGTTAAACATGTAGTTCGGAATCAGTTTGGCAATCAGGGCCATGTTGACATGTCTTGTCCCTTCAAGTTTCGGAAACCCCTTGAGCTCGAAAACCGCCTGGCTGAAGTAGGTGTCTTTTTCAAACCCCTTGGCGGCAATGATATCCCAGAGAAGCTCATGGACCACTTCGCCCTGGATGGCGACCTTCATCTTCATAATCGGATTATAGAGGAGGTAGCGCTTGTCATCTGCCGACGCCGCCCTCATATAGTCAGTGGCCCTGAGGCCAAAGAGCTTCATGGCGCCCAGGCGGCAGAAGGAATCCACGAACAGCTGTTTTACATGGGGGAATTCAGTGACGTATTTCCCGTAGAGGTTTCGCTTGGATGCATGGTTCAGGGCTTCGTAAAAAGAGTGGGTTACAATTCCGATGGCGCCGGAACCGATGTTGAATTTGCAGATATTGATGGTGTTGAGCATGTCGTCCCATGCCTTGGGGCCCCGGGAGCTGATGTCAGCATCGGTGATGGGGTAGTCGTGGAGGGCAAATTCGGCCACAAAGTTCTGGGCATGGATGACGTTTTTGATGCATTCGAATTTTTCATGTTTTGAATCAACAACAAAGAACACATACTCATCCGTGTCGGCGATCTTGCCAAAAACCGTAATGGTGCTGGCTTCATTGGCATTGCCGATGTAATACTTCGAGCCCTTTGCCAGGTAGGTCCCGTCTGCCTGGCGATACAGCTTCATATCCGAGGAATAGATGTCAGCCCCATGTTCTTTTTCGGAAAGACCAAAGGCACAAAGCGGGTTGCCCTTGAGAACTTCCACGGCCCTGTGTTTAAGCGCTTCATTGTCCCCCAGAAATACCGGATCAAGGCCCAGGGTAGAGACATGGTACATGTACCAGTAAGCGCTGCCGTAGAATCCGCAGATTTCCGAGAACTCGAACATCCTGTAGGTGCTGTAGTACTGGCCCTTGTCGCCGTATCCCTCAGGAAGAAAAAGGGTCTCAAAAATTTTTTCTCGTTTGATGAAATCGGCAAAATCATAGGTGAATTCCGGCGTCAAGAAATCTTCCTTCATCTTCTTGTGTCCCTTATTCTCAAACCACTCAATGGTCTTGAGCATAATTTCTCTGGATCTTTCGTCGGGGTAGTTTCTTTCCTGGTAGTTCTTGGGATTCAGCAGCAGCATCATTCACTCCTTAAGTCTAAGCCTTTAAGATCTAAATGTTTCCAAATCATGTAACGGGTACCTCCGTTTGGATGCGCCCACATATACTAAATAATTTCATGATATCAACTAGAACCGATATTCTATATAGCGCCTCATAAGCCAAATGTCAAAACTTAAGCATTTTTTTAAATACGGCTGCATACTGCCATGACAATAACTCAGTATTGGAACGACTGCCCCCCTCCAGATTCACAACACCAAAAAGCCCAGATCCCTCTACACCTGGGAGGCCAAATGAACTGAACCAGTGCTTCAAAATCCTAGGAATGATATTATTTTTATTGAACTCAGGTTTAAGTTCCTGTAAAGAGGTTAAGGACCATAAATTTTATAACTTGAACTGACTTGCTTGTCTTTTGGCCCATCTGCAACGTTGCATCAAAGGCTCAATTGCCCTGCTATTTTAGTATAAAATTTAAACTCAACTTTTGGATTGGCTGTTTAGGTGGGGGTCAGGCTTGCATTATTGCACTTTTGTTCGGTTTAGAAAGCAGACAAGATATTGTTCAAAAGCATGGAGCCTGATAAAAAATTCAGCCTCCAATAACACAAGCCTGCCCCCGATCATCAAAGTTAAAGTCCGAAAGTTGAGTAAATATGTTGTAAACCCTTAAACAAAGGAACAAACCGATGAACAAAGTATTTAAACTATTTGCGATGACGGTTCTTGTGATGGTCTTCTCACTGGCATTTTTAGGCAATGGAATGGCCGCGCAGACGTGGAAATTGGCACATGTGTGCGTAGCTGAACCAGACAATCCATATCATGCAACATCACTAAAGTTCAAAGAACTTGTTGAAAAAGGTACGGAAGGGCGACTCAAAATTCAAATTTTCCCCCAGCGCCAACTGGGGAACGACCGGGAAATTCTGGAAGGTATCCAGGGTGGCATAATCGACGCTTCTGCAGCAACCCTTGGCCCGGTGTCAGCCTTTGAGCCGACGGGAGACCTGTTGGAACTCCCTTTCCTTTTTCGCAACACAAACCACCTGGATGCCGTCCTTGACGGCCCCATTGGAAGAGAAATTCTCAACAAACTGGACAGCGCCGGATTTAAAGCCCTGGCATTTTTTGATGACGGCATTAACAATACCACCAATTCCAAACATCCCATCAAGGGTGTAGCCGATTACAAAGGTCTTCAAATGCGATGCATTGAAGCCCCTGTCCGAATCGCCACAACAAAGGCGCTGGGCGCCAATCCCATCCCCATCGCTTATAGCGAGCTCTATACCGCACTGCAGACCGGCGTGGTTGATGGTCAGTCCAACCCGAACTGGGTGATCACCGCACGAAGTCTTTGGGAAGTCCAGAAATATATCAGCATCACCCAGCACATCTGGGGTGGTGCGGTGTTGCTTGTCAACCTTGATAAATTTCAAAAATTGTCAAAAGAAGATCAGAAAGTCGTTATGGATGCCGGTATTGCGGCCAGCCAGTATGGCCGCAAACTGGGCCGTGATTCAGAAGAAAAACACCTCCAGACAGCCATTGATCACAACATGATTGTGGAGAGAAATCCAGACCTGACTTCCATGCGAAAGGCAACCGAGTCGGTCTACACCGATATTTATGCCAAACATCCTGATTGGAAGCCGATTATTGAGCAGATCAAGACCCTTGGTGAAAAATTTTAATATTTAAAAAAAGCAGTCTATTTTAATCATTGCCGGGTTGGCATTGTACGTCAACCCGGCACACGGAAAAAGATAACAGCAATCAATACGTTTTTCCAACACAGAATGCCGAATCCCTTCAGATTCAAAGCGCTTACCCATATTCATCGTAATGAGGATTTTCAATGCACAATACTGAAACAAATACCCTGGCTGTTTTTGAGAGGTGGACTGCCAGAATGCGGACTTTGGTGGGCTACTGGGAGCGCCTCCTCCGGTGGATTCTTGCCCTGGGCATCGCTTTAATTATGTTTGCAGTTGTGTTCCATGTGGTGGGACGTTATTTCTTCGGCAAAACCTACATGGGAACCATGGAGTTGGTCAGATACACAATGATCTGGGTTGCCCTGCTTGGGGCTGCCGTTGCTTTTGGGTCAGAGGGGCACATTGCTGTCAATATCTTACAAGACCGCCTTACAAAACGAAGTGCCACCTGGCTTCGCATCGCAGGCAATATTCTCCTGGGAGTCTTTCTGGTTGTCATGATCATCGGCGGTTTTGAAATTGCTGTACGCAATTTAAAACAAATTTCTCTGGGATTGCAAATTCCCATGTTTTATCCATACCTGGCGATACCTATTGGGGGTATTTCCATGCTATTCTATGTTTTAATGAACATTCTTGACAGCCTGACTCAACTATTGTCATTAAGAGGGTAACATGGTCTATTTACTATTTCTGCTTTTCATATTTTTTGCTATTTGTGGTATACCCATTGCCTTTTCACTGGGTGTCGCTTCACTGGGTTATGTGTTTTACAACCACGTATCTTTTATTCTGGTGGCCCAGAAAATGTTTACCGGGATGGACTCATTTTTGCTGACGGCTATTCCACTGTTTATTCTTGCCGGAAACTTGATGAATGCTGCGGGACTGACCGAAGAATTGATCGAATTCACCAAGATTTTTGTCGGACGGGTTCGAGGCGGGCTGGCATATGTTAATGTCCTTATATCAATGATTTTTGCCGGCATGACTGGTGCCGGTGTTTCCGACACAGCAGCGGTGGGCTCCATCATGATACCCGGCATGGTCAAGGACAATTACCGTAAGGACTTTTCCACTGCGGTTACAGCCATTTCTTCGACAATAGGACCTGTTATCCCTCCCAGCATTCCATTTATTGTGTACGGTTCAATCACAGGCATTTCAATTGGCGCCTTGTTTTTGGCGGGTATTGTTCCAGGTGTGCTCCTTGGACTTTCCATGATGGCGGTTATTTTCATAACATCGTGTCGGGAAAATCTACCCAGACTGGAGGAAAAATATTCCCTGCAAAAAAAAATCAAGATCAGCAAAGATGCCATGCTGGCAATGATTATGCCGGTGGTCATCCTGGGAGGTATCGTCGGTGGTATAGCCACTCCCACCGAAGTCGCCGCGATTGCCGCCTTCTATGCCTTCATTGTGGGTGTCATCATCCGTAGAACTGTCACACTCAAAATTTTGATCAACGTCCTCGTGGAAACAGGTATTACCACCGGAGGGGTCATGATTTTGATGGGCACGGCGGCCATATTCTCCTTTATTTTAACCACTGAACTCTTTCCCCAAATGCTTGCAGAAACCGTGCTTTCGTTGACCCACAACAAAATCTTTATCCTGATACTGGTCAACATCGTTCTTCTGGTTTTTGGCATGTTTTTGGATGTTGTGCCAGCCCTGCTGGTCTTGACGCCGGTGTTTCTTCCCTTGGTCAAAATGGTAGGCGTAGATCCTTTGCACTACGGTGTTATTTGCGTTCTTAACCTGGTCATTGGCCTGGCCACACCGCCGGTGGGAATGTGCCTGTTTGTGGGTGCCAATATTGCCAGAATTTCTATTGAAAAAGTTTCACGCGCCCTGATTCCCTTCCTGATTGCGGTAATCATGGTGCTTATGATTGTGACGTACTGGGAATCGGCCGTTTTGTGGTTCCCACGTATGTTTGGTTTCCATCAATAAAAAAAAGTGAGATTATGCATTTTTCAAAGATGATTACGACCGTCGACTCGCACACAGCCGGAGAACCCACACGGATTATAACCGGTGGCCTGCCCCATATTTCCGGAAAAGATATGCCGGCGAAAAAAGAGTGGATGCAGCAAAATATGGACGACCTGCGCAGGATGCTTATGTGGGAACCAAGGGGACATCAGGACATGTTTGGTGCCGTTATCACATCACCTGTTTCCCCGGATGCCGATGCCGGTGTTATTTTCATGGATGGCGGCGGTTATCTGGATATGTGCGGTCACGGCTCCATTGGCGCTGTCACGGTTTTGCTGGAAACCGGAATGGTTACCATGGATTCAAAAACCGGAGTCAACGAAAAAACGGTTATCATTGATACGCCTGCTGGAAAGATATTGGCTCGTGCCGTCATTGAAAATAAAAAGGTGACCGATGTCACAATCAGAAATGTGCCGGCTTTTTTTTATGATACGGTGGAGTTGGATCTTCCGGAAATCGGCCGAACACCCATTGATATCTCCTATGGCGGAAATTTCTTTGCTCTGGTGGCAGCAGAGCATTTACAAACAACCGTGGAACCAAAAAACATTGATCAATTGCGACAATGGGGATTGACGATTCGAGATCAGGTAAATCAGATCACAAAGATCTTTCATCCCGGCACAGGCAATCCTGCACAGGTAAAACTTGTTGAAATATATGAAAAAACAGTGCCGCCGAGAAATATCGTTGTTTTTGGTTCAGGGCAAATAGATCGCTCCCCTTGCGGAACAGGAACAAGTGCAAAGATGGCACTGCTTCATTCTAGGGGCCAGCTGAAAATTGGAGAGCCCTATGAGTACCAAAGCATTTTCGGCACGGCCTTTCGTGGACGTATTGTTGATACTTTACAGGTTGGAGACAAGAGCGCTATCGTTCCAGAAATTACGGGCCGGGCCCACATTACCGGGATCCATCAATTTGTAGTCGAAGATGACGATCCGTTTAAATGCGGATTCAATATAAATACCAACCCCTGAGTGAAAACAAGATTCCTGATGCCAGTGAAGGTTTCATTGAAACCCGGGATATATTTTCAGCGGTGACCAATGAAACCCTCTGACAATGCTATTTCTTCTGCTGCATGGCCCTGCGTTCCGCTGCCAACTCACCCAGCAGCGATTTAAGGGTCCATGTTTCGGATGTGGGGGTTAAAACAGCCCACAAAACCGGCTTCATGCCGGTTTTACGGGCCATGTCCATGAGCCGGTGAAGCTCATTGTTGGTAATACCGGAAAGGACAATAGCCCTGGGCAGCGTTGAAGATACGCCGCTGCCGGTATTGTCGGGTTGGGCAAACAGGTCGGACAGACACGTCTCATCCTCCCCGGATGTGGCCCAGACAATCGGAAGGTCTGTGATATTGACCATTTGAAGCAAATTTTTAAACTTGACCTGCGCTTTGGAACTAAATCCACAAATCAGCAGTTTTCGGGCACCGTAAAAGGGCCTGTCAGAATGGGTCACCTTCTCAAAAGTTCCATCGGCCATTGGCTATCTCCTGTCTGTAACAGAGGTTTAAACTGTCCGCTATTGGCTGTCAGCTTGAAATGCCAAAAAAATTCCTATGGCGGCCCCGCTCCATGCCGATTACCAATACCTGGCGATATCCTACCAGTTAAATCTATATTTTCCAAACACAAAGATAGTATCAGCTCCTCACACCGGGATGTGGAGAGATGGTTGGTGATCTCTTCGTCAAGCAAGTTGTCGATGCCGAATAAGACTTGACTTTTTTATTGATGGATATTAGTTAGCATTTGCCAGTAACAGTGGCGGCAGAAGCCGTTGGCGAAGGAAGGGTGACCCTGGGATATTTCCAGGTTGGAAAACCGTTTAAAAGTTCGTAATCCAAAATGCCGGAAGGATTATTCCGGCCCAAAAAAAATTGTTATATCAGACTCAATGAAGCCTGGAAGGCTTCCTTAGGATAAGAAATATATCCATGGAAGGCTTTCGGGCTTTTGTCGTTCTGGGATTTAATCGTTCAGGCTGAAACCCCTTTGAAAAGCCCATAAAAAGGAGAATTGCACAGATGAAAAAAACGTTTATTTTGACGATATTTTTAATGTTGTTAATGGCCGGGACAGCCCTGTCCGAAGAAAACAAAATTTCCGACAAATCTTCGGATAATCCATCGGACAATGCTTTTGTAATGGATGAAATAAGAGTAACAGCCCAGAACGTCAAACTCAGCCCCAACAAAACCGAAGTTTTTATGGACGATTACAATATTGCAGGACAGCCCACAAATGTGCTGGATATCCTCAAGGATCGGGCAATCATTGATTTCAGAGGAGAAAGCGATCTGGTTCCCGAGTCCGACAGTATCCAGATGAGAGGGTTTGACACCCGTCAGTTTCTGGTATCAGTGGATGGTCTGGTCATTCAAAAAACCGGTGGCTGGTGGGGTGACCATTATGTGGACTTCGGCATGATCCCCCTTTCCCTTGTGGATAGCATTGAAATTCTTTCAGGCCCCCATTCCGCACTTTATGATGGTAAAAGTTTTGGCGGTGTCCTTAATCTAAAAACCAGGGAACCGACTTTTTTTGAAACCCCACAATTGGAAGGCAGTATTTCCACAAGTTTTAGAAGTTATGGTACCCAGAGCCAAAAGGTAGACCTTAATGGTGGAAAAGGCGGCTTGAATTTAGGTTTCAGTTATGAAAAATATCACACCGATGGATATTTAAGAAACAACGAGGCCGACATGGCGACTGTAACCGGACGGCTGGGTTACAAACTTCCATCGGGGGGATATATCCGTCTGACCGGAACATACAGCGACCTTGAACGGGAAATTCCCTGTGCAAATGATCCTTCCAGGAAGGATTATGATAATAATTATCCAGTGGTCAAGGCAAAGGATGTCTCTCCCAGGTGGCTGAACCCGGATGATGACAGCAGGAGAGATTATGAAGGTCATTCCCTTCGCTTTGATTTTGTGCAGCCGTCAGCCATGGGAAAATGGTCCCTGGGGACATATTATACGGACGAAAGCCAGGCCTTTCACCGTGACGGTTTTGATTACAGCGAATATGCCACCAATTATGTTTCCTATGGTGCCCTGGTAAAAAACGAATTTAACATATCAGACAATCATCAAATCACCATGGGCATGGACACGGCCCACCTGTACCAGAAATACTCGGAAAAGATAGTTGAAACCTGGGCCGGATACCTCCAGGACAAATGGCAGATCATTCCCTGTCTCTCCTGGACAGCAGGCCTGAGGTACGAAAACATCGATATCTGGTGGGACAACTGGTGGGAGCCCTCCACAACTTATCCTGACGGGGCCTTTAAAGATCCCTCCCATAGTTCAACCCATGTGCGACGAAACTATGATCAACTGGCACCCAAATCCTTTCTCACATATGAGATGGACGAGCTTGCCCCATGGCTCAGGGATACCTCAGTCTCCCTTGGGATCAGTAAAATATGGACGCCCAGGGATTACTGCGAAGTTTGCAGCTGGGGATCCGGTGTTGAGATTGATCCCACCCATGGTATTGGATATGATGTGGTTTTCACCAGAAGATTGTGGCGTAATATTTCCCTTAACATCGATGTTTCCCATTATGAATTTCAGGATTATGGCATCTGGGCAAATGCGGCCACGGATTATTTCAAACAGGCCATTTGGGGACGACGAATGGTGGAACTTGAAGATGTCCACAAAGAGGGCGTGGATGTGGAACTCAACGGCAATATTCTGGACAACCTTTACTTTTATCTGAGTTACTCGTTTAATGAGTGGAAAGACAAAGGCCCCCACAACGGAGGACCGGAAGAATGGGCAGACCAGGATTTGGGTGACCGGGCCAAACACCGTTTGAACGCCGGGCTTCAGTACAATCTCTTTGAAAACACATTGCTGCTTCTGGACTACAAATTCCAGGACAAACAGGTTCAGCAGGTGATCAGCATGGTTGATGATGATCCAAGCGACCTGTATGTGAACGAGGTCAGCATAGACAGCTACCATGTGTTTGACTTTGCCGTGGAGCAGCAGTTGTTCCACGATTGGTATCACCTTAAAAAGGGCACCTTGAAACTTTACGTCAATAATCTGTTTGATGAAACGTATTCAAACAGTCAGGGATATCCCATGACAGACCGGACTTTTGGGGCGACCCTGGGTCTTAATTTCTAACCGGCACAACCTGGATACGTTGTAACCTATGGCAGATTTTCGGGATTTAAACACTTCAAAACCGTTTAATTTCCTCTGTTTTTCATCATATTTTACAGGTAAACTTTATCCTGATTTTTATATTACTGAGCGAGCCGATGTATAAAAAAGGAAAATGTATCCATGAAGGCAAAGAAAAAAAGAGTGTTGGCGGTCGTGCTTTGTTCTGCAGTATTGGCCGTGGCCGGGGGGTGCAGCACAAAAATACCCCAGGGTGAAAGCCATTGGCAGACGGTCCGGATAACGGCGGACGGCCAGGGCCGGGAGTGGCCTGAAACCCCACCCCAGTACCATGATCAAGAGACCCGGACAAGTATTCGTGTAATGAACGATCAAGGGGCGTTTTGCATATATGCCACTATTGGAGACCAGGATGTAAAGCAGGAATTGATGCTGGCCGGGTTTACGCTGAGCCTGGCCCCGGGAAAGGAGGGAGAAGCCGTCCCGTTTTCCATCTCGGTAAAGGGGCAAAAATCCCCTGACCAACCTGGTAGAAAAAAGACGTTTGAATCAAATTCAGATCCCGATCAAGGGGGGTCTGCCCCCCTGGACAGACCGGATCGCCCGGGACGGGACATGGAAAAGGGATCGATAAAACTGCCGGGAACCCTTGTGGTCACCTGTCCCCAGTCACCCGTACCCATGACCATGACCCTTTCCAAAGCCAGGGAAAATGGAATTGAACTGGGCATGGGAAATTCGAAAAACGGCCCCCTTGTCATTGAGGCGGTTATCCGCCGGGATGTCCTTGTTTCCCATGGAGAAATTGCCCCCCCCACCCGGCTGATGCTGACCTTGTCATCCCAGGACAATGGGCTTCCCGGCAACGATTCTGAACATTCCGGAAAGGGGATGCACGACAGTGGCGGCCCCTCTGGCGGTGGTGGCCCCTCTGGCGGTGGCGGCCCCTCTGGCGGTGGCAGCCCCTCTGGCGGTGGCGGCCCCTCTGGCGGTGGCGGCAGTTCTCCGGAAAAGGGGGGACCTGGAAAAACTAAAGGGACCTTTAAAGCCCAGATGGATGTGATCCTGGCATCGAGGCCATAATGAACAGATAAAGGAAAGGCTTAATTCTCCACTTTGTGCATTATTCATAACCTATGGATGCAGGATAAAAAAAGATGTTATGATACCCCATACAAAGCATTCCCTCATTTTAATAGTGTTCTTTTTACTGATCTTTCCGGCTCCGGTTGGCGTTTCCCAGGAAGCACAGATAGAGCTAGTAGAAGCAAGCGTGACAGAAAGCACCATCACTGGCACGGCCGGTGTACCCGCAACAATGATGCTTATTGGTATCAGCCTTATTCTTGTTGCCGGCAGAATACGAAAAAACATTGGACACGACTTTCCCCTGGACATCATGGACAACTAAGGGACTCAGAAACAAATAATTCCTCAATCTTGCTTGTCTTTCAGCTCGTCTTCTGCGTTGCATCAAAGGGCACATATTTCAGCTGATTTTTGAACATAGTCTAACGTAACGTAAGACCAGGGTTTTTAAACCTTAAAAAAGCCGGTATACTTGAATGGATAAACGATTAAAACCCAGAGGTCTACCTGGAAAGAACAGTTAAGGTGAGTCCCCTGTTTATTCTCACCGCTATCCAAAGATTGTGGGGTTCCTCTTATGACTGATATCAAATCCATAATTAAAAAAATCGACACACCTCTGCCCCATTTCATCGCCAGGCCATAAGGGAAATGCAGTTATGATCCTTTTGCTCAATCCCTGTATCGATCCGGCCCGGAATCTGGCCCTTGAGGAATACCTCCTGACCCGCAGGTGTGAAGATTTTTTCATGGTGTGGCAAAATAGGCCATCCATCATTGTGGGCCGGAACCAGAATCCCTTTGCCCAGATAAACCATGATTATGTGCAACGCCACCACATCCCTGTTTTCCGGCGCATTACCGGCGGAGGGTCCGTGTACCACGACCTGGGAAATGTCAATTTCACCATGATCCGCACCATACAGAACCCCTATGCCATCAATTTTAATCATTTGCTGGGACCCGTCATTGAATTTCTGGATCAAATGGGGGTTGCCGTCCACCTGGAAGGCCAGAGCGATCTTGCGGTCCCTGGCGGCAAAATATCAGGAAATGCCCAGCACCTTCACAAAAGTCGGGGATTACACCATGGCACGCTCCTGTATGACACAGACCTTGGGACGCTCTCCCATGCACTCTCAAAAGGTTCTGGTAAATACATTGACAGGTCTGTGGACTCAATCCGAAAACAGGTGACCAACCTGCGCCCCCTCCTTAAAACAGACCTCAGTGCTGGGACGTTCATGCGGCGATTCCTGACCTTTTTTCAGAAAAAAAATCCAGGGGCCTTTCAAACGGCATTGTCCATGGCAGAACAGGGCATAATCAATGGCACTGCCCAGGGCAAATACAACTCATGGGAATGGAATTTTGCCCGTTCACCAGACTACCGTTTTGAAACCGTCCTGGAATCAATGACCGACCAGCTGAAAATTCAATTGCAGGTTCAAAGGGGAATTATCCAGAACGCCCGCTTCAACGGAAAACGCCTGACCGCCCAAAAGGCTTTGGAACTTGCGTCGGCCCTCATGGGTCGACGCCATACCCCTGCCCATGTGGCAGAAGCTCTTGACCGGGTTTTAATCAATGACAGATGTTCAGATAGATCATACCGACCCCTTGCACCAGAACTGTTCTAAAATCGAACACCATCAACAACAAGTGCTGAATAATTGAACAAACAGGGGTGTTGTTAAAACCTGGGCACAGAAATTCTCCATGAATTTAACAGATAAAACCAGGGTTCGCCCGGCACGGGTTTTGCTATATCTGAAAGATAGATAGTGCCCGAGGGGGGAGCTCAGCCCCCTAATGAATCGGCAATACCCGTACACGCAAAGATAGAAAGGAGAACCCCATGAACACAGCAGAGAAAACCGCCGAAGCCATGAACTACCTGCAGAAGTATGCACCCAGGGAATATGGAAAATATCTTGAATTCACCCAGACCCTGGGGGGAAAAGGCGGATTATCCCCAATAACCCTGGAGTTGATTCTGGTGGCCCTTGCCGTGATGAGTCAGTGCGATATGTGCATCACCCTTCATATTGAAAACGCTGCATCCCTGGGCGCATCCCGGGAGGATATCCTCCAGGCGGCGTTCATGTCGGTTGCCATGGGCGGATCCCCAAAACTGATGTACATGAGCTATGTATTTGAAGCCCTTGAAGACCTGTTCGACTAACCGGCAGGGCCGGAGCATGGCATGGGTTCTCGGCCACAACAAAGCATGAGATTTGAACCTTTAAAAAAAACAAAGGGAGACCAGCCCTTTGGTATGAAGGGCTGTCCCCCTGCCACTTCCTGAAAAGACTTTCTCAAAAAAGCGTATCACCGCTGGCATTGCCCAGCCCCGGATGAATGTCAAAACGCACCACACCCACAGGAATCCTAGCTCCCACCGCCTCTGATACCATGGCGGTACCCCGGGCGCCAAACCCGCCGCAAAGCTCAATGGCCATGACGCCGTCCTCTGCGACGATTTTTCGTGCAGCGTCAACCGCCCCGGCGTAATCTTTGACCCCAATGGCCAGAAGATGGACCTTTGGCGTTTTCACCCACTGGCGGTGGGTTGCAGGATCCGCATCCGGCGCCACAAAGATAAAAGCGGCCTTTAAGATATCACCCATTTTATTTCTCCCTTTAAAATTAATAATACCGGTAAAGTGTTTAATTTCCTGGATAAAAAAACAGTATTTTTCCTGCACAATTTTATATTACGAAAACGACGTTTTTACCATCAATCTTTTTTTCTGGGAAAATGCCATGGTTTCAGCAAGGTCAATTACCAGGGGCCCCTGATCTGAAAGCCACACCGTCAGGGTGTCCCCTTTTTTGACTTCCACCTCCCTTTCCCCGTCCAGGGCCAGAACACAGGGGATGGTTTCCACTGGCAGGGCATCCTTGACCTGCATGATCTCCTCCTTTTTCACCCATACTGACCCCAAAAGGCCTGGTGCAATGGCGGCTGTCACCCTTTTATCTCCCCCATTGCCCAGCAAAAGGTGCAACCCACGGTGGTCATGGGGGGTAATCGTTGTCAACTGTCCTCCCAGGGCCGACAGGCCAATGGAATCCGGGCGGGCCCGGGTCAGAAAAATCTGCAACACCTTGTCCATGTCCCATATGGCCCGGGATGCGATAAAACGATCATTGTAAACCGCCACATCAACCAGGGCGATATCAATGATCTTTTCATCCTTGATGATCTCCAGCCGACTGGAACGATAAACACAGGGATCAAGGGGAACCTGCCCTGTGGCGACAAACCCGGCGGCAAGTCCGCCCACGGTTGCCTCGATCATATAGGGAAACACGTTGTTGGTGCCGGTGGACAAGGGAAGCATGGGAACCGTATCATTGCCCTTGGACACTGCCCGGCAGGTGCCGTCCCCGCCCAAGACAATGATAACCCTGACCCCGGCTTCAGCCATATGCCGGCTGGCATTGGTGGAGTCCATCTGGCAATCTTGAAGTTCCATGGGGATGGGCACTATTTCCATGGGAACGGATACGCCCCGGACCGCCCGGGGTACGATTGCATAGCCATCAGGCATGTAAAAAACCTTTTTAACACCTGTGGCAGCAAGGCCGGTCAGAATCCGCCGCACCATACGCACCTTTTCCTGATTATCAAAAACACTGCCATGGGCGACCAGACGCCGGATGTCTTTGCCCGATACCGGGTTGGCTATGATGCCGACTGTAGTCAAAACGGTTATTCCTTTTAAAAAGAATCTGGAAACAGGGGCCTGCAAACAGGTCATCAGGCCCCCGCAAGTTGAAAAACTATCCCCTCATCTTTCTGACTGCTTCTATAATGCGGCCGGCATTTGGAATAAACGCCTGCTCCAGGGGCGTTGAAAAAGGAACCGGCGTAAAGGGTGCTCCCACCCGAACAATGGGAGCATCAAGGTAATCAAACGCCTCCTCTGCCACCTGGGCCGCAATCTCTGCACCTGCCCCTCCGATCTTGACTGCTTCGTGGACCACCAGCAATGCATGGGTCTTTTTAACCGATTCAATAATGGTGCCCATATCCAGGGGAGAAATGGTGCGTGGGTCGATGACTTCGCAGCTGATGCCCTCTTTGGCCAGTTGTTCCGCCGCATCCAGGGCAGTCAAAACCATCTGCGATGTGGCTACGATGGTCAGATTTTCCCCTTTTCTACAAATATTGGCCTTACCAAAATCAATGGTATAGGGGTCA
This sequence comes from Desulforapulum autotrophicum HRM2, assembly GCF_000020365.1. Lineage (NCBI taxonomy): Bacteria > Pseudomonadati > Thermodesulfobacteriota > Desulfobacteria > Desulfobacterales > Desulfobacteraceae > Desulforapulum > Desulforapulum autotrophicum. The sequence goes on from NC_012108.1 coordinate 5,370,059, forward strand.
TCCGGCACCTCGCCTGTGGTGCCGTAAAGCAGCTTGTGCTCCAGGAACACCACGGGGTTGTCATCCCTTATGGCTGAAATCAAAAGCCCTTTGGCGTCATAGGGGGTCGCCGGCATCACCACCTTGAGACCGGGCACGTGCATGAACCAGGCCTCAAGGGATTGAGAATGCTGGGCTGCGGCCCCAAGGCCCGCCCCCTGGGGCATTCGAACAACCATGGGGATTTTGATCTTACCCCCAAACATAAAATGCATCTTGGCTGCCTGGTTGAACAGCTGGTCCATGGCCACGCCGATGAAATCAACAAACATAAGTTCTGCCACTGGCCTCAGACCTGCTGCTGCAGCACCCGTGGCGGCACCGATGATGGCACTTTCCGTGATGGGGGTGTCCTTGACGCGGTCCTCCCCAAACTGATCAAAAAGTCCCTGGGTAACACCGAAACAGCCGCCAAACCGTCCGATGTCCTCACCCAGAAGAATGATATTGGAATCGCGTTCCATTTCCTGCCGAAGGCCGTCGTTTATGGCCTGTAAATATGTTTTGGTCGCCATGATCTTTCCTCCTTGATGTTAATGTGGCTGGCGCCGCCTTCAGGCATAGACGTCCCGGGTCAAGTCTGACGGGTCGGGAAGGGGGCTGTCCAGGGCAAAGGTGACAGCCGTCTCAAGCTCTTTTTCCACGGCAGTCTTTATTTCCGCCACCGTTTCAGGGGTTAAAATCCCCTCTGCCAAAAGCTTGTTCTCAAATCGTGGAATAGGATCCTTTTCGACCCAGCGTTCCAGCTCCCCGGGTTCACGGTAAACACAGGCATCGCCCTCAAAATGCCCCCGCCATCGATAGGTCTTGCATTCAATCAACGAGGGTCCGTCGCCACTACGCGCCCTTTTAACGGCTTCAGACACGGCTTCGAAAACATCAAGGACATTATTGCCGTCCACCACAACGCCCGGTATGTCATAGGCTGCAGCCCGGTCTGCAATATCGGTTACTGCCATTGATTTGCTGGTGGGACAGGAGATACCGTAACCATTATTTTCATTTACAAAAACAACGGGAAGCTTCCAGGCGCTGGCCAGATTCAACGCTTCCTGGGTTGTTCCCTGGTTGGAGGCACCATCCCCGAAAAAGCAGACAGCTACGTTGTCCTCCTTACGGGCCTTAATGGCAAGGCCCGCACCATTGGCCAGGGGACCGCCGCCGCCGACAATGCCGTTGGCCCCTAAAATCCCCAGATCGATATCCGCAATGTGCATGGACCCGCCCTTACCCTTGCAGTAACCCGTGGTCCTACCAAATATTTCACCCATCATTTGTTTCAGATCCCCACCCTTGGCGATGAGGTGACCGTGCCCCCTGTGGGTGCTTGTAATATAATCTGTAATCCTCAAACCCGCGCAAGCCCCTGTGGCCACAGCTTCTTCGCCAATGTACAGGTGAACAAACCCAGGGATTTTACCCTCAGCAAAAAAGCCTTGTACCCGGGTTTCAAACTGCCGTATTTTAACCATGGTGGTGTACATCCCAACCATCTGTTCGTTGGACAAACTCATCTCAACGCCTCCTTATCTGTTGCTGTGTTTTATCCCTGGGCCGCCGATGCGTTCATCGACATCCACAAAAACAGTCACTGCCGCATTTGCCACCAGGATGCTGTCGCAGTTACGACCAAAACAATCCACGCAGATTCCCTGGGCAATCATGCCGCCCATAACCGACCGGATGTTTTTGGTTCCCATGGGAATCACTTCCATGACCGCCATGGAATCCACTTTATCCGGAAAAGGTGAGGCAACCAGTACCTCCACATGAACGCCCTGGAACTGTTTAAGATCAAGGATCTCCATGATTCCGCACAAACAGCTTCTTGAAATTGCGTCCCTGACGGCCCGGCAGGCCGCCTTGGTAACATCGTTGCCATGGAGGTCCGCACCGGTTCCCAACTCGACCACATACCTCTTTAGTCCCATACCACCTCCTCTGAACCATACCCCCGTTATAACCGCCGCCCTTAAGTCTACACCATCATCATGACCGGATCTTCCAGGTAATCGGCCAAGGTCCTTAAAAATTGCATGGCCGGAACCCCATCAACCACCCGGTGATCAAAGGTGAGGCTCAGGGTCATCAAGGTACGCACTGCTATCTTTCCCTGGTGGACTGCCGGCTTATCCTTTGCCCGGCCAACCCCCAGAATCCCGGTTTCCGGCGGGTTCAATATGGGGGTGAACCCGTCCACCCCAAGCATACTGACATTACTGATGGTAAAGGTGCCGCCCTGGATTTCGTCCATGGTCAGCTTGTTTTCCTTTGCCTTTTGAGCAAGTTCGCGAATTTTCATGGCCATTTCCACAAGACCAAGGGTGTCGGCAGACTTGATGTTCGGCACCACAAGACCATTGTCAAGGGCCACGGCGATTCCCAGATTAACGCCTTTGCAAAGCTCAATCCCCTGATCGGTGAGTCTGCTGTTCATCAGCGGATGCTTTGCCAGTGCCCGACAAACCACCATGGCGATAATATCGTTAAACGAAATCCTTGGCAGGGATTGAGATTCATATTTTTTCCTTACCTTGTCCCGAAACGATACCATCCGGGTGGCGTCAAACTCCACAAACACCGATAACTGGGCTGCGTTTTGAAGGCTGGCCATCATATTGTCACCAATAATCCGCCGCATCCCCTCCAGGGGGATGATGGTGCCTGCAACCAACGGCCCAGGGGAAGAGGCTGTGGTGGTCTTTGTCTGGACTGCCGGGCTGACGGCTCGCAGGACATCGGCCTTGGTGATACGCCCGTCAGGCCCGCTTCCGGTGACGAGTGTGATATCAATGCCGGCCTTTTTGGCAGCTGCAAGGGCGCTATCTGCAGCATTGACCGTTTTCCCGGGAAGGGTATCGCCCCCTTTTTCCTTAAAATCGCGAACATCACTCTCTGTCACCCTGTTGCCGGGTCCGCTGCCTGGTACCCTGGCAAGATCAATCCCCCATTCCCTGGCCAGTCGCCGGGCAACCGGGGTGGCCGGTACAAATTCAGCCTTACCCTCTTTTTTCCCATCCCTGACAGTATTTTCTGCATCACCCGAAGGTTGATCGTCCCCGCCCCTGACCACGGCCTCTCTTCGATCGGGCGTCTCACCCTCTTTTGCCAGAACAGCCAGTACCGTCTGAACCGGAACGGTTTCACCGGCCTTGACAACAATCTGGAAGAGTATTCCGTCATCGGGTGACTCCACATTGTTGGTGATTTTACTCGTCTCAACCTCCAACAGCGGTTCGCCTTTTGTGACTGCTTCGCCTTCGTTTTTGATCCATTTGGACACCTTGCCTTCCTTCATGGTCAATCCCCATTTGGGCATCAAAATTTCAGTAGCCACGCTATCTCCTCCCTGTCTGCGAGTAAGGACCACAAATTTTATAAAGTGAACGAAATTTCTTGCTCTTTGGCCCATCTACCGCGTTGCACCAGAGGCCCAATAGGCCTGCTATTGCGCCTTTGGTTCGCCTTGTAATGAGCCAAAGTTCTGCGCAATTTCGGTTTATTTTATTTTATCTGCGGTCCTAATCAGTTATTCCAAGCGGCCCTTAAAATGAAAGTTAGCAAAAACAATGCCAGCTTATTTTAGATATGATATCAAATAGATACATACATGATAGAATCAAAACGTTCTATTTTCGAACACTATTATGAAAAAGACTTGTCATGTGTTTGGGGATTCATTAGGATATGATAGTTTTTTGAAAAAAACCCAGGGGGTACCATGCACGAACTGGTCTGGAACAGCACCGGATTTCAGATTGTCAGGGGCGAAAAGCCGTTGACAGACCCCGGTCCTCCACCTGCACCAACGGAAAAAACAATATCACCCACCAGGCCAAAGTCAAAACCCATAGACAGAGAATTGTGGAAAAATTTCGTCAACTTTGGCAAGGCTGATCTGTCGTGTATAAAAAAACCCATCAGAGATTCATGGCAGAGGTGCCACAACCTGGGGGTTGATCCAGCCTTTGGCAAGTGCCAGGACATTTGTGATATCAAAAAACTTGCACCGGAAACTCGACTGCTGTGCGACCTTGTGACCGAAGCCCAGCCCCATATAAATAATCTGATCCGAAAACGGGGGCTTATTGTCACCATCAGCAACCCCCAGGGATATCTGATAAATATGTTCGGGGACTACCGCGCACTTATTTGCGCAGAAAAACTCAACTTCGGCCCCGGCGCCAACTGGTCCGAAGCAAGTGTCGGCACCAACGCCATTGGAACGGCCCTGGCCTCAGGCGTTGCCCTTACTGTATCCGGTCTGGAACATTTCTGTGAAGGTCACCAGTCATGGATCTGTTCAGCTGCGCCGATATTTGATCTGTCCGGTACGATGATCGGCTGCATCGATATTTCCGGTCCCACAACGTCAATTCACAACATACCCCTGCCCCTGGCCATCAATGGCGCCAGGATTATTGAATCCCAACTGCTCAAAAAACAGGCCAATGAATTAAAACAGCAATCTGTCAACCTTGTCACATCTGCCTTTAATGCCGTGGCAACGGGAATGATGGTTCTGGATCCCAACGGCATCATCAAAACAGTCAACCCAACGGCTGCGGTTCTTTTAAATATGAGCCAGGAATCACTCATCGGATGTTCTGCTCAGATCTGCTTCGAAATCGAGACCGCACTGGAGCGTCTCAAAAAATCACCGGAAATTCACGCCACCATGGGTGTCACAGTTAAATGGAAACAGAGGGCATCGGCTAACGCCAGAGTTTATCCCATCACCACCCCCAACGGCTCCCTGGGCTGCCTTTTGCTGGTGCTTTACGAATCCCAAAACCGGCCACATATGGCACTACCCATGGAGACAAAGACTCATGACCCGTTTAATGCAGTCATCGGCGTCAGCAGCGCCATATTGAGCGCAGTTGAAACCGCCAAACAGGTCGCCCCCCAGATGACCTCCATCCTTATTACCGGCGAGAGCGGCACAGGTAAGGAAATCATGGCCAAAGCGCTGCACAGGGCAAGCCCCCGGGCCCAAAAGCCATTTGTAGCCATCAATTGCGGGGCCATCCCCCATGAACTGATTCAAAGTGAACTTTTTGGATACGCCCAGGGAGCCTTTACCGGTGCCAACCGAGGTGGAAACCCAGGCAAATTTGAGCAGGCAAATGAAGGGACACTGTTTCTGGATGAGATTGCTGAAATGCCACTGGATCTCCAGGTGAACCTCCTGAGAGTTCTGGAAGAAAATTCTGTCACCCGGGTGGGCGGAAATCACCCCATCCCGGTCGACGTGCGCATCCTCTCTGCCACCAGCAAAAATTTAAAGGAACTCATCCTTCAAAAAACATTCCGTGAGGACCTTTATTACCGGCTCAAGGTCGTAAAAATAGATCTCCCTCCCCTCAGGCAACGGGGTCGGGATATGGATTTACTGGCAGAGCATTTCATCAATCAGTTGTCAAAAGAATTGAACCAGACCGTCAAAAGAGTAGATCCAAGTTTTTACCGATCCCTGCACAACCACACCTGGCCCGGCAATGTACGTGAATTAAAACACGCAATTGAAGGAGCCATTGCATTGATGTCCGGCGATACCCTTTTCGGCGATGCGCTTTGTGACAGCCCTGGAAATCTTCAGGAGACGGCTCTTTCTGTTCCAGACAAGGAGAGGCTCAACCTCATGCGGGTTGAAAAAGAAACCATCCAACTTGCATACGCCCGATTTTCCGGCAATATCAGCCACACGGCAAAAGCTCTGGGAATCGGCCGCAACACCCTTTACGCCAAGCTCCTTAAATACAAAATCACCTGACGACAGGGATACACAAATCTTTTTAGCGATTCCCCGGCAAATCAAGGGACTCAAAAATATTGCCGGGGAAAATTTTTTATTCTGAGTAGCCGCTGCCCACGATCAGGCCACTTGTGGTTGTACGAACATAGGAATGCTTCTGTTTTTCTTTCCAGACATAATCCACCCAGGCTCCTGTGGATGTTGACTTAAGCAGGGCCTCATAAACCGGGGGGGCTTTTTCCTTGAGGCTGTCACCGGTCAGGGAGGGGTGCACCACAAGAACACCGTTTTTTTCCATGATAAAGGCATAGGGATTATAGTCATTTGCCTTAAACGAATCAGCTGTTTTTCCCTTATTGATTTCGTCGACAATACCATCCACATTTTTTTGGATTGCTTCCCTGTCTGCCGCAAAAACACTTGGGGAACATACTATAATCAAACACAATACAAGCAGCACCGAATAAAAACGCTTCATGTTACCTCCTCTTTTAAATTTACAATTATCATGGCAGGAATTGAAATATTATCCATCCTGAACTCCGGGCCGGATTTGTGCTGTTCGGCCCGGAGTCTACCACGGATATGTCCCGGGTCCCCTTGGACAGGGGGCCCGGGCATGATTGGCAGAGCTGCAATAAAAATCAGATTAAAACCAAGATGAGAGCGATATCAGGCGATATTCATGCAGTGGACCTAATATACTGCGCCTTTTGAACGAAAATGAATTTATGAAGCGAAATCAATGAATTTCAGTTATTACGAAACAGATAAAAAAGCAAGCTTTTTTATTGGAGCTCCAAAGAGAACCTTAAAGAACCCTGGGACCAGAAATTTTATAACCTGAACAAAATTGCCTGCCTTTTAGCCAATCTAAAAACGCATCCACGTCAATCGGAGCAAAAAAAATGTCAAAAGTTCATTGTTGTTTTCTTTTTGGGGTGGTAATGAATTTAACAGCATGTGAGCAATCGCTTAAAAAGTGTTAAAGACAGGCGACGACAAAACAGGCATTATAAAGAGGAGGAATGCTGTGAAAAATGATTATCTGCCTCTGCAGGGAAAGGTGACCCTGATCACAGGGGCTGCCGGCGGTATCGGCAGTGCAATAAGTTATGAATTTGCCCGCCTTGGTTCAACAGTGTGTATGTGCGATATCAACGACAGCCGTGAACTGGCCGACCAAATCGCGTCAAAGGGCGTCCCAAACCGACCATTTCCCTATGCATGCGATATTTCCGAATACGAGCAGGTCAAAGAAATGGTGCAAGAAATAACCGCCGACCATGGTGGCGTAGACCTCTTGATCAACAACGCTGCCGTGGACGGCTGCGGAACGAAAAATTCTTTTCCAGAGATGAGCCTGGAAAATTTCAAAAAAACAATCGACATTGATTTATCAGCGGCAGTATGGCTGACGCTTCTGGTCCTGCCCGGCATGAGAGAAAAAAAATCCGGCAGGGTGCTTTTTACGGCAGCACCTCGATCTTCTTCGGGAGTTCCCTGTCCGTATCTGGCCGGAAAATCAGGGTTTATCAGCATGGCCAAACACCTATCTGCCCGTTACGACAAAGAGGGGATCAAAACCCTTGTTCTCGCACTCAGGCATACGGAAACGCCCATGATCCGCCGGGTAATCGCATCAAAAGGGATTAATGTGGAAGAGGGCCTCAAAAAAATGCATGCCCATTCCCTGACCGGGCGAATGATCACGCCCCGGGAAATTGCGAAATTATATGCATGGTTTGCCGTTGCCGAAGACTCGGAAGTGTCGAGCGTCTCTTTGTTGTCCGACGGCGGCATTACATACATGAGATAAGGGGAAAAAACAGATGAACGATAAATTTTACGACTATACGGACAAACGATGTCTGTTACTTGGCTCAACCGGAGCCATCGGTGGATATTTAAAACAGTTCTGCACGGAAAAAGGCATGCAGATCATTCCAATGGATCCGGCGGACAAAGAAGATCTCGCTGAACAACGCTTTGAGACTGGCAATCCAGAATCGGTGAAACGGCTTTTCGATCAAGGCATACACCCCCATGGGGATATCGATTTCATTCTTTGCACCTATGATTTAGAGGGGTTTCGAGAACGCATCCAAGACGATGACATGAATCCCATTAAATGGTCTGGGCTGCTAAGAGACTGGTGCATCAACCAATTTATTGTTCTCAAAGAGGCGGCCGAACGATTTAGCGACCAAAAAAATCGACGCATTGTCTACTTCCACTCTTTGCGCGGATATACAGGAGAGGGCGAAGGAGAAGGAGAAATCAGCTCCCTCGAGGCCTCCCTTCATGAGGCGGCTTGCTCCGGGGGGGTGACCGGCATGATGACCTCCATTGCCCGCAGTCTCATTCCCAAGGGATGGTCGGTCAATGGGATCGCCTACGATCACATCAGCAACGATGTGCTGCCCAAGCTCACATGGGCTTTACATCTCTGGTTATCGGGAATGGGTGAATATTCATGCGGCGAAACCTATAGAATTTATCATTGATTGGATAAGGACCGGCCACGGCACAGTGGCAAACCGTTCGCCACAACTAAACATGGAAATATGGAACTCTGAAAAGGCTGAAATTTTCATATTTTAAGGATGATCTCAATGGGAAAAACACTATCAAAAAAACAACGACAGGACATATTGAAAAAATGGGCCATTAACACACTCCCTGTTAATGATCAGATCATCACCCTTTACGAAAAGGTGAGGGATATTCCCTTTGGGAGTATCGGATCCAGGGATCCCCTCGACGTCTATCAAGCCAACAAGGGGACCTGTTCGGGTAAGAATTTTTTAATCAAAGAACTTTTTAAGGCAATCGGGGTCAAAACAAAAGACATGATCTGTATGCAACGCTGGAAAGACCTGACCTGGTTTCCAGATGATGAATACAACATCGTCAAATTACCCGATCATTTAATGGCACATTTTGAAAACAATGAAATCATCGATTTTCACAATTTTGTCAAAATTGAGGTTGACGGTCGCTGGGTGCAGTTAGACGTCACCATTGATGCCCCTTTAAAAGCATTGGGATTTCATGTGGTCGAAAATTGGGATGGAAAAGCAGATATGCCCCTGTGTTTTGTCGGAAGCCACAAGGTGTGGGATTGCGGCGATTCAGGCTTTGAAAAGAAAAAAGAATTAACGGCTATGATGCCAAAAGAATTGGAACAGGCCCGGAAAGCCTTTTTGCAAGCCATGACCCTATGGATAGATGAGTGGAGACAGGCCAATCAGTTAAATCATGGCTGACCAGAATCGGTAAACCTTTAAACCAAGGGGGGGTTCAATGATAAAGCACTATATTTTAGTCAACGACATGGGAACCACAGGCAACAAAGCGGCGTTGCTCGACGAAACACTTGAGGTAGTGGCTTCAGTAAGCAAAACCTATGAAACTTACTATCCAAAGCCGAACTGGTCGACACAGAAAATTTCCGAAGTATATAAGGTCGTCATTTCATGTACAAAGGAAGTTATTGAACAAAGCGGCATTGACCCCAAAACCATCGCCGTGGTTTCATTCAGCAATCAAATGATGACAATGGTACCGGTAGATCGGGATGGACAAGTCTTGATGGACGAAGTCGGTATCTGGTGTGATATGAGGCAACATGAGCAGGCGGATCGGTTGATGAAACAGCTTGGCGGAAATGATGAATATTACAAAATCACCGGCGTCGGCTGGGCACCTGATCTGGCACCCATTTGTAAAATCATGTGGTACAAGGATCATGCAAAGGACATTTATGACAGCACCTATAAATTTTTACAATACAAAGAGATTGTTGCCTATCGGATGACCGGGATAATGGCCACCGAATACGGGGACATGTCCATGAACGGGATGATGAACTGCGCCAAGAAAAGACTATCGGAGAGCATCTTCAAAGCGGCCAATGTGGATCCGTCAAAGATCCCGGAAATCAGGAACTCCGACGAAATCATAGGACATGTGACAATGGCTGCGGCCCGGGAATTTGGCATACCAGAGGGGACTCCCGTCACCCTGGGATCCGGAGATGTCATCTGTGCAAACCTTGGGGCCGGTATTACCCAAAAAGGGGTAGGATACACCTGTATCGGATCTGCGAACTGGTCTGCCGTGTTTTCCGACACGCCCTCCTTGAATCCGAGATATAAAATGAACTGCAACACCATGCAGCCCACAGGAGGTTACAATCTGGTCATGATCACGGCGGCCGGGGGAATCGCACAAGACTGGTTCAAAAAGGGGTTCTATTCCTCCGAAAAAGGAACAAAGAGCGTGGATGAATACGAGGCAGAACTGTACAAACGAATGACAGAAGATACAAAAAGCATCTCTCCCGGTGCTGAAGGGCTTCTGTTTTATCCCTATATTCGCGGCGGCGGCGCTCCGCATTTCGATATCAACGCCCGGGGCAGCTTTATCGGCTTGGATATTTCCCATACCCGTTCCCATATGCTTCGCGCCATCTACGAGGGGGTGTGTCTTAATATGCGCTGGCTCTATGACCTGTATGAAGAGCTGGGGTTTACCATTTATGGTCTGGATACCATTCGTGCCATTGGCGGGGGTGTGTTGAATGATTTATGGATGCAGATATATGCCGATGTCAATGATATGGCATTCAGCCGCCTGAACTCCCCGCAACAGTCCACCGCACTGGGCGCAGCAATGATCGGCGGGGTCGGCATCGGCCTGTGGGACAGCTATGGAGCGGCCACCGCAAAAATCGGCATAGATAAGACTTTTTATCCGAACAAGGAAATTACGCCGATTTATAAAGATCTGTATGCGATCTTCCGGGAAACCTATGACAATATTTATTCCTTCTATGCAAAACGAAATCAATTTATAGAAAAATATACCCATTGACATCACCCCTGATGGGAAGCGTTTCGGATTCCGTTGGGGAATCCGACGCTTCCCGTTTACCATCCACGTCACATCAACATCCACATCATCCGCCCACGAAACGTTCAACCTAAAAGTTTTCGACCTGTGCGGTTAGCCTTTTTTACACGAAAAGAGTATAAAGCCGGCGAACGGAAACAGGTATTACCCTACGCTCATTCTCGCAGCCCGTCCATGGGCTGCTGCGAGGGAAATGACAGCTCCTTCAGCGTCCATACTGACCGCTGCCATTTAATCCGCTTCGGGCAATACCTGTTCCCGTTCACCTCTGTTATCGGATTTTATTTTTGTCGTGCCAGTCGGAAAGCTAACCGCACAGGTCGAAAGTTTTAGTTTCAAGGCACCCATGGAAAACCGTCTGTTCAAAACCCTTCGGCGATTCATGGCATAGGTGCCGCAGATTCTGGATCAGTCCGGTCGGGTTCGTGCCAGAAAGTTGTCGATGAGTTTTCTGGCAATGCTGATGCGGGAGGGCAGTTTTGGCAGGGCATCCCTTGAAAACCAGCGGGCATCCTCGATCTCCGTGGGATCCGGGACGATTTCGCCCCCGGCATATTCTGCATTGAAGCCCACCATCAGCGAGTGGGGAAAGGGCCAGGGCTGGCTGCCAAAGTACCTGACCTCTTCCAAAAGGACACCCACCTCCTCTTTAACCTCCCGCCGAACCGCCTGCTCCAGGGTCTCCCCCGGTTCCACAAAGCCTGCCAGGGTGGAGTACATCCCCCTGGGAAAACGGGGGGAACGGCCCAGGAGAATCTCATGGCCCCGTTCAACGGTCATGATCACGGCAGGAGAGAGCCTGGGGTAACTGATGACACTGCATGCGGGGCAGATCTTGGCGACCTCCCGTTGTTTGTCCACCAGGGGAGTTGCGCAGGCGCTGCAGAATCGATGACCCAGGTCCCAGGTCAGAATCTGAACGGCCCGACCGGCCAGGACGTAGAGGGAATCATCAATCTGGCCAAAGAGCTGGCGAAGGCCCAGAAGCTGTGCAGATAGGGGAAGGGGGAACCCCTTGGGAAGCTCGCTGACAAAGCAGTCCAGGCGTTGATGGGTCCCAAACCAGCGTCCCTGTCTCGGCAATGAAAGTTCTCCCACAAGGGGGAGGCGCAGTAGCGGGCCATCTACCAGGAGGACCAGACGGTCCTTATCAAAGACAAAAGCAAGGCCCTTCGCCCTTTGTGTCATATCTTCCATTTTGCTGCTTTCCATCTTAAACCCTTTGATCCCTTTTCTCTGTATAATCGTTATTGGTGCAGGTGGAGGAGCGGCCTGTTTTCCGCCAGCCTGCGGATGTTTTCTGCCACACCATCGGCCGTTCGTTCCATGGAGATGTCGGTGGCCCCTGCGATATGGGGGGTGGCCATTACATTGTAGTTAAAAATCGGATCACTGGGGTCTGGGGGTTCCTGCCAGAACACATCCAGGCCCACCCCTGCAATGGCACCCGATTCAAGGGCATGTTCCAGGGCATCCCGGTTCACGAGGGCCCCCCGGGAGAGGTTGATCAGAAAAGCGGTTTTCTTCATCCGGGCAAATGCACGGCCATCAATCATATTGCTGCTCTCCGGGGTGGCCGGAACACAGACCAGCACATAATCGCAATTTTCCAGCAAAAAGGGCAGATCTGCCGGGGTACCGGCCCAGTCAAGGCCCAGTGTGTCCTTTGCCTGCTGGGGATTGGTGCGCTTGATGCCCATGAGCTTGACGCCAAAGGGTTTCAACCTTTGTACAAGGGCCTGGCCAATGCCGCCAAGCCCGATGATGCCCACGGTCTTGCCGGGAAGTGCCATTCCCAGAGGCTCTCCCATTTTTTTGTTCCTGAGGCTCTGGGCCATGCCCTGGATGTTCCTGGACAGACCGATCATCATGTAGATGCCAAGCTCTGCAACAGAGTCGGCATTTCCAGACGTACCGGCAGGCACATTGGCCACCGACACACCTTGATCCGTGGCAGCCTTGATGTCCACGCCTTCAAGGCCTGACCCGCATTGCTGGATGAGCCGCAGCCTGTCCCCTGTTTCCATCATTTCCCGGGTGATCCAGGTCATGGCAGGGATGAGCACGTCCACACCTTTTAACGAGTCGATGTGGAAACTGCCCGCGGCCCTGAAATGGTGACCAGGAAGTTTGGAACGGATTCTCTCGAGAAATCCACCCCATGCATTTTCTGACGCAGCAAAAAGAATGTTCATGGCATCTCCAAAATTGTATTACAAATAAATTCAGATTCCATATCCTGGCGCAACACCTTGATTGCCAGGATGGAGTCATTGAAAAACGCCTGTGTTCCAGGATCTCGTTTGCGAAGAACCCCCATTTGCGGCGGACACATATACCTTGTGCACGCCCAGGGCCGGACAATCCTGGAAAGGGTGCAGCCCTTAGGACCCAGGAATCGGCAGATGTCCTGGCGGTTGTGGCGCAGCTGATCTTGGGGTATTGGCTGATGGGTCAGGTGGAGAAACAGCAGATCGGAAAAATCAAAATAGACCTTGGCCACCAGACAGCAGGGGTCCGGGCAGAACGGACAGGTGACAAGACAGAGTTCCTCAACAAGGGGAAAGATCGCCCCAAGCCGGGTTGCAAGCTTTTGGGCAAGGGACCTTGCTTTTTTAAGATCCCTCCCGTGGAGGCGGATCAGATAATCCAGACTCTGGTTGGCTTCAAGCCATTCAGCCGGTGAGGACCATGGCGTTTGGGGTATACCCATGGCTAATCCGGAACAATCTCCTGTTTGAGCATGCAGCAGGCAATTTTCTGTTCAGGCCTGCCATCCGGTCCATAGGTGATGTTGCCGGGCTGTACCAGCTTGTTCATGACGCAGCCTTCGGGAATGGTGAGTTTAAAAAAGGCGGTCTCGTTCAGGGTGGTGGTGGGGATGAGCTGGTTGTCCCTGATTTCAAGGCCGTGGACGGGATAGTCTTCGCACAACGGACAGCGGTAGACCCTGCCGTTGGGAAAGACAAAATAGTTGTCCGCCACAATGCCTGCGCACTCAAACACCTCACCCGGATTGAGGAACACTTTGGGCCAGGTGACCGTGATGCCGGTCTCTGCAATTTGTTCGGCTACCAAAGGAACAGTTTCAAGCCAGCGTTCCCGGGTGACCTGGAGATCGTTGTTCGCCCCTGCAGATTCTCCCCTGATACCCACCACCTGGATAAAGAATCGATCAATGCCCAGGTCTTTTACCATGGCAGGCATCAGATGGAGTTCATGGATATTGGCACCACTCACCGTGTAGATCATGGAAGTAGAAAAACCCTTGGCAACGGCCCGTTTAACGCCTGCGATACAGGCGTCATAGCACCCCTTGCCCCGGATGGCGTCATTGGTGGCAGGGGTTGCCCCGTCCAGGGAAAAACTGATGAAATCCACATCCTCAGGGGTGATCTTTTCCAGGATATCATGGAAAAGATATCCGTTGGTATCAATGGTGATGGATGAAAATCCCATCTGCCTTGCCGCTCGAACGGCAGGGGCAAGGTCGGGGTGAAGGGTGGGCTCACCCCCGAGAAAAATGAGGTTGGTGTCTGGGGCTCGATCCAGAAACAGGGCCAGCCAGGCTTTGATGGTGCCAATGTCCAGGGTTTCTCTGCCGTGCTCGTCCCGGTTGATGTAGCAGTGCTTGCACCGGAGATTACATTTGGTGAGAATGTGAAAAAAAAGATTAGACGAATCCTTTGAAAAGGCCACTGTTCTTCGCTGCATCATCCCTCCTCCTAACCCATGCAGCATTTGGTGACAGCAGGATCAAAGGCCACGGGATAGGATCCGTCAAAGCATGCCTTGCAAAAATGATCTTCTGGATTTTCCACCCCGCTTGCCTCGAGCATTCCCTCGATGGAGAGATAATGCAGGGTGTCAAGCCCAAGATACCGGGTCAGCTCTTCCTCGGTCTTGGAGGCTGCAATCAGCTCACCCTTGGAGGAAAAGTCAATACCGTAGTAGCAGGGGAAACGGTGGGGGGGACACGAGATGCGCATATGGACCTTTTTAGCCCCTAAATCCCTCAGGGCCTTGACCCTGGTCATGGCCGTGGTTCCCCGGATGATGGAATCCTCAATGATGATGATCTCCTTGTTCCGGATCAGCTCCCTGACGGGGTTGAGCTTGACCCGCACGGCAAAATCCCGCATGCTCTGGGTGGGCTGGATAAAGCTTCGGCCCACATAGTGGTTGCGGATCATGCCCATCTCAAAGGGAATGCCCGACTCCTCGGCATAGCCGATGGCCGCGTAGTTGCCCGAATCCGGAAAGGGCATGACAAAGTCAGCATCCACAGGGGCTTCCTGGGCAAGGCGCTTTCCATGGGCCTTTCGCATCTGGTAGACGTTCTTGCCGAAAATGGTGGAATCAGGCCTTGCAAAATAGATGTACTCAAAAATACACAGGGAAGCGGTTTTCGGCTCCGGATCAGCCTTGATACTCGTAACACCGTCCTCATTGATGATGACGATCTCGCCGGGATCAAGCTCCCTTACAAACTCGGCCTGGACCAGGTCAAAGGCACAGGTCTCCGAGGAGAGCACATAGCTGCCATTGATTTTACCAAGGGCCAAGGGCCTGAAACTATTGGGATCTTTTACACCGATAACCTCACCTTTACAGGTCAGAATCACAAACGAATAGGCCCCCTCAATCTTTGCAACTGAGCGCTGGATCGCCCTTACCACATTCCCATCCTTGAGGTTCTTAACAAAAAGATGAAGAAAGACTTCCGAGTCCATGGTGGTCTGGAAAATCGACCCACTCTCCTCAAGCTCCTGTTTTAGTTTATGGGCATTCACAAGGTTCCCATTGTGGGCCACTGCATAGGCACGGCCCTTGTGCTGGGCCACAAAGGGCTGGGCATTGGCTAGGACAGAATCTCCGGTGGTGGAATAGCGCACATGACCGATGGCGCTTCCTCCCTCAATACGCGCCAGGTCCTCCATTTTAAAGACATCGTGGACCAGCCCCATGCCCTTGTGGGAAACCATCTTATTGTTTTTCCTGGAGACACAGATGCCTGCACTTTCCTGACCCCGGTGCTGCAGGGCGTAGAGTCCAAAATAGGTAAGCGTTGCCGCCTCAGAGTGTCGATAAAGGCCAAATACACCGCATTCATCCCTGGGTCTTTCATTTTCAAACATCTTAATTCACCTTTTTGTGATATTCCTGGATCGCCTTAACCGTAAGGCTCTCTCTTTTAAGGGCCTGGATGGCCTTACAGATGGCACGTGTGCCGTCAGTTGTGGTTGCATAGGGAACCTTGTACCGAATGGCCGACCTGCGGATGGCATAGCCGTCGGCCTTGGTCTGACTGCTGGCCCCGGTGTTGAGAATAAGCTGAATCTCCTTGTTCTTGATGGCATCCACCACATTCGGCCGACCCGTGGAAACCTTTTCAATAACCTTAGCCGGGATGGAATTTTCACCGAGAAACATGGCCGTACCCCTTGTGGCAATAAGGGTAAAACCCATGTCGTAAAAATCCTTTGCAACGGACAGGGCCGCATTCTTATCGCTGTCCTGGACGCTGATGAACACCGTACCCTGGGTGGGCAGGTTCTGACCCGCCCCCAGCTGGGCCTTTGCAACGGCGGCCCCAAGGTCCATGTCAATGCCCATGACCTCACCCGTGGACTTCATCTCAGGGCCGAGCACCGGGTCCACTTTGGAAAACCGGTCAAAGGGCATGACAGCCTCTTTTACCGAAAAATGGGCCGGAATCTTCTGCTCGGTCAGTCCAAGTTCGGCCAGGGTTTTTCCCAGCATCACCTTGGTGGCAAGCTTTGCCAGGGGAACGCCCGTGGCCTTGCTCACAAAGGGAATGGTCCGGGACGCCCTGGGATTGACCTCAATCACGTAAACCTTGTCATCCATGATGCCAAACTGAATGTTCATCAGCCCTTTGACCTTGAGCTCCTTTGCCAGGGCCTTTGCCGCCTCGGTCATCTCGTCGATGTGGACCTTTGATATGGAGTAGGGAGGAAGCACACAGGCGGAATCACCCGAGTGGATACCAGCCTCTTCAATGTGCTCCATCATGCCACCGATCACCGTGTTCTCACCGTCGGAGATGGCGTCCACGTCAAGCTCAAACGCATCCTCGAGGAACTGATCAATGAGCACCGGATGATCCGGGGAGGCGAGCACGGCAAGGTTGAAATACTCCTCAAGGGCTGAACGGTCATACACGATCTTCATGGCCCTGCCCCCGAGAACAAACGACGGCCGGACCATCACGGGATAGCCGATCTTTTCAGCAACGGCATAGGCCTCCTCAATGTTCACGGCAATGCCATTGGCCGGCTGGGCAATGCCGAGCTTATCAAGCATCTCCTGGAACCGGTCCCTGTCCTCTGCCCGGTCAATGCTGTCCGGGCTGGTGCCGATGATGGGAACCCCTGCCCGTTCAAGGTCCATGGCAAGGTTCAGCGGGGTCTGGCCGCCGAACTGGACAATGACACCAAAGGGTTTTTCCTTTTCCACGATGTGGAGCACATCTTCCCGTGTCAACGGCTCAAAATAGAGCTTGTCCGAGGTGTCGTAGTCCGTACTCACGGTTTCGGGGTTGGAGTTGACCATGATGCTTTCAACCCCCTCTTCCCTGAGGGCAAACGATGCATGGACGCAGCAATAGTCAAACTCGATGCCCTGGCCGATGCGGTTGGGTCCACCGCCAAGGATGATCACCTTTTTTCGATCCGAAACCCTTGCTTCACACTCCTCCTCGTAGGTGGAGTAGTAGTAGGGGGTGGCAGCCCTGAACTCGGCGGCACAGGTGTCCACAAGCTTATAAACGGGCACGATGCCAAGGCGTTTGCGCTGTCGTTCAATCTTTTCTTCGCTGTTTCCTGTGAGATGGGCAAGCTGGCGATCGGAATAGCCCCACCGTTTGGCCTTTTTCAGCATCTCTTTGGGAAGTTCACGACCGGCAAGGGTGATTGTCTTGTCAAACTCCACCAGCTGCTTCATCTGAAAGAGGAACCAGGGATCAATGGAGGTGAGTGCGTTGATGGTCTCAATGTCCATGCCGTTTTCAAGGGCGTGCCTGATAAAGAAAATCCGCTGGGAGTTAGGGGTAGCAAGCTTGTACTCAAGCTCGGTGCGGGAAATCGATCCGGGGGCCGGATCCTTGCCGTCTGCCCCGAATCCGAACCGGCCGATCTCAAGGGATCGAAGCCCCTTTTGAAAGGCCTCCTTAAAGGTCCGGCCGATGCTCATGGTCTCGCCCACGCTCTTCATGGCCGTGGAAAGGATATCTTCGGTCTCGGGAAACTTCTCAAAGGTCCAGCGGGGAATTTTCACCACGCAGTAATCAATGGAGGGTTCAAAACAGGCCAGGGTTTCGCCGGTGATGTCGTTGGTGATCTCATCCAGGGTGTATCCCACGGCAAGCTTTGCCGCAATTTTAGCAATGGGAAACCCTGTGGCCTTGGAGGCCAGGGCAGAACTTCTCGATACCCTGGGATTCATCTCCACGATGATCATCTCCCCGTTTTCAGGGTTGATGGCAAACTGGACATTGGAGCCACCCGTGTCAACGCCGATCTCCTGCATGATGGCGATGGAGGCGTCCCTCAAGACCTGGTACTCCTTGTCCGACAGGGTCTGGGCAGGGGCTACGGTCAGGCTGTCGCCCGTGTGAACCCCCATGGCGTCAATGTTCTCGATGGAACAGACGATCACCACGTTACCGGCATGGTCCCGCATCACCTCAAGCTCGTACTCTTTCCAGCCGAGAACCGACTCCTCAAGCATCACCTGGGTGATCATGCTTGCGTCAAGGCCGCTCTTGGCAAGGTCTGCAAGTTCCTCAGGGTTGTAGGCCACACCACCCCCGGTGCCGCCCAGGGTGAAACTGGGTCGGACAATGATGGGAAAGCCTATCCTCGCAGAAATGGTCTCGACCTCGGCCATATTGTGGGCAAACCCGCTTTCTGGAATCCGCAGCCCGATTTTGTTCATGGCATCCCGGAACAGCTCCCGATCCTCAGCCTTATTGATGGCCTCAAGGGAAGCTCCGATCATCTCTACATTGTAACGCTCAAGCACCCCCATGTTGGCGGCTTCCACAGCCGTGTTAAGCCCGGTCTGACCGCCCAGGGTGGGCAGCAGGGCGTCGGGCCGCTCTTTTTCAATGATCTTGGCAAGGGTTTCCGGGGTGACCGGCTCAATATAGGTCCGATCGGCTGTTTCAGGATCGGTCATAATGGTGGCGGGATTGGAGTTGACCAGGATCACCTCATATCCTTCTTCCTTGAGGGCCTTGCACGCCTGGGTGCCTGAATAGTCAAACTCGCACCCCTGGCTGATGATGATGGGGCCGGCTCCGATAATCAAAATCTTGTGTATGTCGGTTCGTTTTGGCATTATGCTCTTTTGTCCATCATTGATGCAAACTGGTTAAAAAGATAGGCTGCGTCATGGGGGCCGGGGGAAGCTTCAGGGTGGTACTGAACGGCAAATGCCTTGAGTGATTCATTCTTGATTCCCTCAAGGGAACGCTCGTTGAGGTTGATATGGGTCATGATACCCTCCTTCTCCCCGAGGGTCGTTAGATCAACTGCAAACCCGTGGTTCTGGGCTGTGATCTCCACCCGGTTGGTGGCAAAATTTTTCACAGGCTGGTTTCCACCCCTGTGGCCGAACTTGATCTTGTGGGTTCTGGCTCCCATGGCAAGCCCCATGAGCTGCATGCCCAGACAGATACCGAACATGGGTTTAAATCCCAGAAGCGCCCGGATGGTCTCAACGGCATAGGTCACCGGCTCTGGATCCCCGGGACCGTTGGAGAGAAAGATACCATCGGGCTCAAGGGCTTTAACATCGGCCGGGTCAGTTGTGGCAGGCATCACCAGCACCTCACATCCCACAGCCTCAAGGCAGCGGATGATGTTGTACTTGATGCCGAAATCAAGGGCAACCACCCGTTTTTTATCCGGGCCATTGCGCCAGATCGAGGCATCAAGCAGGGCGTTCTTGGCAACATGGACGGGCCTGTTGTCCCGCCAGAAATAGGGAAACCGGGTCGTCACCTTCTGCACAAGATCGCATCCCATCATGGGGGGAACGCCCTTTGCCCTTGCGACCAGGCTTGCCGGATCAAGGTCACTGGTGGAGATGACCGCTCCCATGGCACCCTTGTTTCGGATATGGCGGGTCAGGGCCCGGGTATCAAGATCCTCAATACCCAGAACCCCCTCTTTTTTGAGAAAATCGGCCAGGGTTCCGGTGGACCGCCAGTTGCTGGGAAAATCCACATATTCCCGTACAATGAGTGCGCCTGCCTGAATTTTTTCCGACTCCATATCCTCGGGGCAGACCCCGTAGTTTCCGATCATGGGATAGGTCATGGTGACCATCTGCCCGAAATACGAAGGATCGGTCAAGATTTCCTGGTATCCGGTCATGCTGGTGTTAAAAACCACCTCGCCCGACGCTTCCCCCGGACCGGTAAAGCTGCGGCAGGGGAATGTCCTGCCGTCCTCAAGTGCCAGTAATGCTTTCATAGTTTTCTCTTTTCCGCCTAGGTTTTAAAAATTTACAGGGGCACATTGGGAACAAGGGCCCAGATGCCACAGGGACAGGCCCCGGCACAAAACCCGCAGCCGATGCATAGTTCCGGATCAGCCCTGTACTCATAACCGTCCGGAACGAGTTCAACCCGGCTGATGGCCCCTTCAGGGCACACGGTTTCACAGATGTGGCAGTCCCTGCACCGCCCGCAGGAAGCACACTCCCCGCCGCACATGTCCAGGCTGTCATAACTTTTGATTGACGGGTCAAAATACTCAAGGGAAATCCTTGACTTGTCAATGGGCAGCCGGGTGTCGGCCATTTCAGGCTCTCGACCCGCAATCACGGCATCAATGGCGTCTGCGGCCCTTTTCCCGGCACCAATGGCGTCGGTGATAAGTCCCGGGGCAACCGTGTCTCCAATGGCAAAAATGCGCTTGTTCGACGTTCGGTTAAACCCGTCCACTACAATGAAACCGTTTCTTGTGGCAACCTCCTGACCCAGAAAATCGACCTCAGGCACGTCTCCAATGGAAACCACCACGGTGTCAGCCTCAATGAGCTCTCCGCTGTTGAGCACAACCCCCTGGTCCGTTATCTCATGGGTAAAGCAGGGCCAGGCAAATGTGGCACCGCAGGCTTCAGCATCCTCCCGTTCTTTTCCAAAGGCCGCAGGCTTCTGCACGTCAATCATGGAGATGGTTTCCGCACCAAGTCGACTGGCTTCAGTGGCAACATCACATCCCACGTTACCCGCCCCGATAATGACCACCCGTCGGCCGCAGACAGCACCCTCCTGTTTAGCCGCAGCCAGGAATTCGTTGGCAGAAACGGCCCGTTCAATGCCGGGAACGGGCAGCATCCTCGGCTTTTTGGCACCGGTTGCCACCACGGTAAAGTCAAACTCCCGGGTGATGCGCTTGAACTCCTGGGCCGTGATATCCTGGTTAAGCCGGATATCGGGAACCATCTTCCGGACCCGGTCAAGCTCGGTTTCAAGGGTCTCCCTGGCGATCCTTGACTCGGGGATCAGTGCGGAAATCTTACCGCCGATCTTATCCGATGCATCAAAGATGACCGCCTCATGGCCCTTAAGGGCCAGGTTCCACGCCGTTGATATGCCACCGGGGCCAGCCCCCATCACGGCAACCCGTTTACCGCTGGCAGGTTTGCGTTCGGGAAGTTCCGTTTCCAGTCCGGCCCTGCCAAGAAGCCGAACATTCACCGGAGTCATATACTGGGTATTTTTTGTGCACGAGGCCATGCAGGGACTGGGGCAGAGACTGCCGCACACGGTTGCCGGGAACGGGGTATACTTGAGTCCCAGTTCCAGGGCTTCGTCCACAAGGCCATTCCGGATCAAATGCCAGCGTTCCTGGACGGGAATCCCCGTGGGGCAGGCCGTCTGACAGGGGGCCTTGTATTTTTGATTTTCCCACACAGGCACGTACCGCCTCAGCTCTCCCCGGGTGACCAGGGGAATGGCACCGGGTTCTATCTCCTGGAGATCACCGATGAGACCGCCCCGTCCAAGTTCCCGGTTCCACACATCCTGGCGAAAGGCTGACATGCCTAACCGGCTGCTCTTTGACATCTTTTCCCGGGGGGTCTTTGCCCGGAGAAGCTGCCACTCAGACCGTTTGGACAGGGTATCAAACAACTCCATCTGGCCGATCCTTGAAAGGAAGGTCTCCATATTGGTCAACAGCCAGGCCCATTCTTCGTCTTCAATGGGAGCGACCACGGCATCTGCCCGGGAGTAGCCATTGGCATCACCCCTGAAAAAAGCCTTGCCGCCCACCATGCCCACAAAGGGTCGGTAGCCCAGAATGTTATCAGGATTCTGGGCCTTATAGCCGCAGATCACGGCAATTCCACCGGCCATGAATTCGCCGAAATAATCCCCGGCAGACCCGAGAATCCACATTTCCGGCGGATCAAACCGTGGGTTCTGCTTGGTCATGGTCATACCCCGGGCACCGATGTTACCACCAATGTAGACCTTACCCTGGGCCGCTGCATTCATGGCGCCGTTGGAGGCGTTGCCGTGGACCGTGATTTCAGCCCCGGCATTGAGCCATCCAATATCATCCGATGCCGGCCCCATAATCTCGATCTGGGTATTCGGGCATCCCAGGGAACCTGTCCGCTGGCCGGAGTGACCCATGACTCTTATTTTAACCGGCTCATCGTCCGCCTTCCAGAGACGGCCGCCTATGCCGTGCTGGCCAAATGCATCGACCTCAATGTACCGGTGCCCGTTCTTGACCTCCCTTTGAATCACCTCTTCAAGTATTCTGGAGGAGAGGCGCTCGCCTTCTTTTTTACCTGCAATTTTGTAGTACTCTGTTTCCTTCATCTCACCTCGTCTCCTAAACCACGTACTTGATGTTCAACCGCTCGGCCACGTCGCGATCATCAATGCCAAGGGCGTCTGACATCCCTATGGGAAGGGATGTGGAGCGTCCCAGGGGTGCCACGATCTTTTTAAGCTCCGTGTCAAAGCTGACAAATAAATCCACCACACGCTGGGCCACGGCCTCTGGATCAAGCCTTCTGTAAAGCCTGGGGTCCTGGGAGGTGATGCCCTTGGGGCAGATGCCGAGATTACACACGTTACACCGGTCATTTTCCGTGCCGATGCAACCGGCTGCGGCCTGCATCACATACTTTCCAATCTGGACACCGCTGGCCCCGAGCATGATCAGAGCTGCTGCATTGGCGGCAATGTTGCCGTTTTTCCCGATGCCGCCGCCTGCAAAAATGGGGATCTCGTTCTGCTTGCCGATCTTGACCAGGTTCAGGTAGTTGTCCCGGATGCAGGATGCAATGGGATGCCCCATGTGATCAACGGACACGGCATAGGCAGCCCCGGTGCCTCCGTCTTCACCGTCAATGGCAAGACCGGCCGCAAACTCGTTCCTTGTCAGGTTGTTGAGCACCGCAAGGGAGGTGGAAGAGGCCGAAATCTTGGGATAGACCGGCACCCTGAATCCCCAGGCCATGGACATGGACTGGATCATCTTTGCCACAGACTCCTCAATGGAATACTGGGTCTGGTGGGTAGGAGGGCTCGGCAGGCTGATCCCCTGGGGAACCCCACGGATGGCTGCGATGAGCTTGTTCACCTTGTGCCACATGAGCAGTCCCCCGTCACCGGGCTTGGCCCCCTGGCCGTACTTGATCTCAATGGCGCAGGGATCTTCTTTCATGTGGGGAATGGCATGGATGATCTCATCCCATCCAAAATAGCCCGATGCAATCTGGAGAATCACATATTTGAGGAACCGGCTGCGCAGCAGCCTTGGCGGGCAGCCACCCTCACCCGTGGAGATCCTGACCGGCATGTTGAGCTCTTCATTTAAATAGGCCACCCCCATCTGCAACCCTTCCCACATAGTGGGAGAGAGCGCCCCAAAGCTCATGCCGCCGATGATCAAGGGATAAATTTCCCGAACCGGCGGTATCCAGCCATGGGTTTTAAGACGGGCCATGTTCTCCTTGGGCGGCAGCACTCGACCCAAAAGAGTGCGCATCTCAAACTCATGGCGTCCGGCATCCAGGGCAGGGTCCGTGAGCATGGAGATCCGGATGAATTTGATCCGGTCCAGCAGTGATTCAGTCGAATTTCGGCGACCGCCCCGCTTCCTGGGTTCCCCACCCTGGTTCACATGGAACTTAAGCTTGGGAGTCCCGGGATGGGGGTTGGGTTCAATGGCGTCGTTGGGGCAGACCATGGAACACATGGCACACCCGATGCACGCCTCGGCTATGGTTGTTTTCTGTTTGATGCCATAAAAGGTATCAAAGGTTGATCTGTTGTCCTCGACCCTGTGAATGGAGGTGACAAGATTTCTCTTTCGAAACACCGCAAGCTCAATGGCCTGGACAGGGCAGACAGCCGTACACTGACCACACAGGGTGCATCTATCCTTTTTCCAGTCGATCTGCCAGGGCAGATCCTTAAGACTTAGAGAGGAAGGTTTAATGGTTCTGTTTGACGACATATTTTTACCTCCTGGCGGTCAGGGCTTACAATTGCGGTATCAAGGTGCATGGGTTGAATGTCAAAGGATTTGTCCCGGTCTGGAATGATGGCGTCAAGTCCGCACACCTCCGAAGAAAAGGCAAACAGACCCGGACGTCCACCCACTACGCCCGGACGAAGCTTTTTTCTGTCCTGGGCCATGAAAAGGGTATTGTCCGGAAGGGTACCAATGACACAATTGGGACCATCAATGATCAGCTGGCGGCAGGATCGTTTCAGATGGGTTAAGAAAGCCACATCCGGGTGTTGCTTCAGATCATTCTCCTGAAGGGGGGTAATGACATGCTTATAGGCATCAATCCCCAGCCCAAGGGTCTCCATGGTGTAGTGAAGAATATGGGCAAACACCTCAGAATCAGACTGGTACCCCGTGTATCCTGGATATTCCCTGGACAAAAGAAAATTCTTGATGGGAATAAAAGCCGTGTTCTCACCGTTGGTCATGGTACTGAAGCCCTTGATGAAAAAGGGGTGACAGGCGTAGAGGTTTATGGCGTAGTTGGTGTTTTGACGGCCCTGGGCCATGATTATCCTGGCCTTGAGGTCCTTTCGGTCAAGTCCCAGATAATGGGCTACATCCATGGGATCGCCCAGCTCTTTAATCATAATGGTATCCGGCCAGAACGAGAACACGATCATGTCCCTGTTCTCTTCTCCCATCTCACGGATCTTGAGCCTTGTGTCCATGAGTCGTTCCTCAATCTCTTCCTTGGCAAGACCATCCCAGGTTTCAGGGTATTCATATGCCCTGATCAGATAGAGACCGCGCCGGGGGATTCCAAACATTTTTGTCTTGGGCACCTTGATGCTCACCTTGTACTTGGTCATGAACCCCTGGTTCATCATGAACAGATCCAGACGGCGGATTCCCTCCTCAGTAAAAATACCACTGAGGATGGGTGCCTCTTTCATCTCTTCAAAGGGTCCCCCAAGATCTTTAAGCAGAAGCCCAACCCCCGAACCATCATGCCCCTCTTTCATAACATTAAGGGCATTGATGGCTTCCATGGGAGAGACTGGATCTTTGCTTGTAAGTGCAAACAGACGGCACATTCTCTTTTTCTCCTTGTTATTTTCAATGGTTTGAGCAATATATAAATCCAATACTATAGGGAAAAATACCGGTTTTTTCAATAGTTTTGTTTTTTTCCCAT
The DNA here is from genome assembly GCF_000020365.1 of Desulforapulum autotrophicum HRM2. NCBI lineage: Bacteria > Pseudomonadati > Thermodesulfobacteriota > Desulfobacteria > Desulfobacterales > Desulfobacteraceae > Desulforapulum > Desulforapulum autotrophicum. The sequence goes on from NC_012108.1 coordinate 5,395,485, forward strand.
CCACTATAGGCATTTTTGGGTAAAGCAGCACAGCAAATCCGCCCTGGGCCTTAAAATAGTGAACAATTTTAACCCGGATGGGGGCAAGATACAAAAATGGAACTTAAAAACCTTTCCGACCCCCTGGCCAAACAGCTCAGGGACAGACATGCCAACCTTGACGAACAACTCAGCCAACGGGGAATCGTCCTGCCACAGACGCAATCCTTTAAGACCGATCTTGACAGGGCACTTCTCTTCAGCGAATTCATCGCATCCACCGTCACCCGTACCCCTGAAATTCTTGTTGACCTGATTGAATCAAAGGACCTTGAGCAGGCCTATGGTCCCAACACCTTTGGTGACAGACTTGAAAAGGATCTCACCCCCACCACGGACGAGACGGATTTCAAGGCAATTCTCACCCGTCTGCGCCAGCGTGAAATGGTGAGAATCGCATGGCAGGATTTAACCGGAACAGCGACACTTGAGCGTACCACAACAGATTTGTCCGCCCTTGCTGAGGCTTGTGTTGACAAAACATTTACGCTTCTCTATGATAAACTCTGTTTCACGCACGGAACGCCCTTAGACCGGCAGGGATCAAAACAGGAAATTGCTGTTATCGGCATGGGGAAACTCGGTGCCAGAGAACTGAATTTTTCGTCTGACATTGACCTCATCTTTGCCTATCCATGGGACGGCATTATTAATGGTAATGGGAAAAGCAGTACCAACGAAGAATTTTTCACAAAACTGTGCAGGAATTTTTTACGGGTGTTTGATTCAACCATGGCTGAAACAACCATATTCAGAGTGGATACAAGGCTGCGGCCCTTTGGGTCAAGCGGCCCCCTGGTGGCAAGCTTTGGTGCCATGGTGGACTATTACCAAACCCAGGGCAGGGAGTGGGAACGCTATGCCCTGATCAAGGCAAGACCCATTGCCGGGGACATTCCGGCAGGAAACCGACTACTGAAATCCCTCAACCCCTTTGTCTACCGGCGCTACCTGGACTATGGCAGTTTTGAATCCTTCCGGGACATGAAAAAAAGAATTTCCCTCCAGGTCAAAGACAAAAAATTCAGAAACAATATCAAGATAGGACCTGGCGGCATCCGGGAGATTGAATTCTTTGGTCAGCTGTTCCAGCTGATCCGGGGAGGCGTGGAGCCCGAATTCCAGGCAAGGGAAATTCTGAAAATTCTGACCCTGCTCAACCAGCGGGCCTATATTGACGACCAGACCCTGGCGGATCTGTCAGACGCCTATGTCTTCCTCAGAAGGGTTGAACACAGGCTCCAGGAGTACGGGGATCTCCAGACCCACGATCTTCCAGAAGATCCAACAGAACAATCAAGGCTTGCCCTGTCCATGGGATTTGACACCTGGCCCATGTTTGCCCATGTGCTCAACCGGCACCTCTCCATCGTACACACCCATTTCAATCATCTGCTTGTGGAAAAAAAACAGCCGACACCCAGCGATACCAACCCGTTGAGCTACCTGTGGCAGAATCTCACCGATCCACAGTTTGATGACGCCGAGGCCGGCTGTACCATGGTCAATAACATCCCTGGTTTTAAAGACAAGAAAACGGTAATCCGGCTGCTCAAATCCCTGGAGGCAAACCCCAGCACCCGACGACTCACGGCCAACGGACGCAACCGCCTTAACCGCCTTGTTCCCAAGATCATCCAGAAGGCCGGGGAACAGCCCCATGCTGAAACTGTCCTTGCCAGGCTTGTGGACCTTGTCGTCACCATTGAGCAACGCACCTGCTACCTTTCGCTTCTCCTTGAAAAGCCCGATGTCCTTGATCAGATTGCAGGGCTTGCCGCCAAAAGCCCCTGGATCATCGGCTTTCTCTCAAAGCATCCCGCCCTTCTGGACGAGCTCCTGGGGCCGGGCAAAAACCCTGTCCTGCCCACCCGGGACGAGCTTAGAGCCGAACTTGAGCGCAGAATGTCCCAGATCCCCCCTTCGGATCAAGAATTTCAAATCGAAGAGCTCTGCCTCTTCAAACATACAAACACCCTGGGGATCGCCGTGGCAGACGTGAACCAGGACTATCCCCTGATGAAGGTGAGTGATAGTCTCACTTATGTTGCTGAAACCGTTCTTGAACGGGTCATTGACATTGCCTGGGACCACATTGCAGAAAAATACGGCACCCCCTCGGGTATGGACAGGAAAAGGGGGGAGTCCCCCGGGTTTGCCGCCATTGCCTATGGAAAACTTGGAGGAATTGAACTTGGATACAAATCGGACCTTGACCTTGTTTTTATCCATTCTGGAGGGGAAGGCACCACCCGGGGGGGCAAAAAGGATATAGAAATCACACGCTTTTACTCAATGCTCGGCCAACGAATCATCCACGCCCTCACCGTTCACACCCCTGCCGGAACCCTATACGAAACAGACATGCGCCTGAGACCGTCTGGCCAGTCTGGAATGATCGTCAGCGAAATCAACGCCTTTGAAACCTACATAAACGAAGAGGCATGGACCTGGGAAATTCAAGCCATTGTCAGGGCAAGACCCATTGCCGGCGACCCTGAGCTCCAGGACCGATTTACCAGGGTAAGGGATCGTGTGCTCAGGAAACAAAGAGACCCGCTGACCCTTAAACGAGAGGTAAAAGAGATGCGGGAGCGTCTCCGAAAAAAACATCTCAAATCCGGGGTTGTGGATCTCAAGCAGGGTAAGGGAGGCATTGTGGACATTGAATTTTTAGTCCAATACCTGGTTCTGCGGTACAGCCATGACCACCCGGCACTCACCCGATGGACAGACAATGTACGCATTATTGAGACCCTGGCCCTTGAGAAGATCTTAACCGATACCGAGGCTGAACAGATCAAGCAGGCATATCTTGTCCAGCGAAGAGCCATTCACAGACTTAACCTTAAGGAGGAAGAAGAGACACGGCTGTCAGATCATTTTTTCAAAATCAAAGAGTGGGTCTTCGCCCTGTACGAGAAGATCCTTTTATAAACCAAGGCTTTGGCAATATAGAGATCCACCAGGAATTAAACCTTGGGGAACATCACTATTTCTAAGGACCTGAACAAAAGGAGAAAAATGATGGACGTACCAACCTGGAACACCCCTTTCTGGCCCGAAGGAGTTGCCAAGACTGTCCCTGATTACAAGTTTCCGCTGTTCAAAATTTTTGATGACGCTGCCGCAAAAAACCCAGACAATGTCTTTACCATTTTTAACGGGGGCACCAGGACCTACGCCCAGGCAAAGGATACCGCTGACAGGATCGCTAACTTTCTTATAAAAAAGGGCATTAAAAAAGGAGACAAAGTTGCCCTGTTTCTGCCAAACATCCCCCATTTTCCCGAAATTTTCTTTGGCATCCTCAAGGCCGGGGCCTGCTGTGTCAACTGCAACCCGATATACACAGCAAGCGAACTCAACCACCAGCTCAACGACTCCGAGTCAAAGATGGTTTTCTGCATGGACCACCCTGAGTTTTACAAAAATACGGTCAATGCCATCAAGGGTACAGGTGTGGAGACAGTGGTGGTCTGTAACATCAAATCCTATCTGCCAAAACTCAAAGGATTCCTGGGCTCCCTTCTGGGAAAGCTCCCAAAGGCTGACAGCCATGAACCCGGCCATATCATGTTTGACGACATGGTTGCCGCTTCAAGCCCGAATCCTCCAAAGATTTCCATTGATCCTGAAAATGATACGGCCGTCATGCTTTACACGGGTGGCACCACGGGTGTTCCAAAGGGTGCGGAGCTGACCCACACGAATTTCACCTACGACGTCACGGCCCTGAACGAATACGGGCGCTATGTCCACGAACCGGGCAAGCCTGCGGAAAAACTCAGACAAAACGGATTTCACACCTTCCTTGGGGTGCTGCCCTGGTATCACAGCTTCGGCATCACCTGTGCCATGCTTTCAGCCACACTTTCAGGAAGCAAGCTTGTCTGCATCGCTGACCCCAGGGCCGGTAAGCCCCCGTTTACAGATGTTCTCAAGACCGTTCAGACCTACAAACCCACCATCATGCCGGCTGTTCCCACGATCTTTGTTGCCTTTACCAATCACAGGGACATCGATAAATACGACCTCACCTCCATTATAGGATGCTTTTCAGGCGGGGCTCCCCTGCCCCCTGAGGTATGCAAACAGTTTGAAGATAAAACCGGGGCCACCATTTTCGAAGGATACGGACTGACCGAGACCACGCCCGTGGTCAGTGCCAATCCCACCAACAAGAAGCAGCGAAAAATCGGTTCCATCGGATTTCCCCTGCCTGGAACCAATGTCAAGATCGTGGACCTTGCCACCGGGGAAACCGAACTTGCCCAGGGAGAAGACGGCGAACTTGCCGTATGCGGTCCCCAGGTGATGAAGGGGTATTGGAACCGCCCCGATGCCAACGACGAAGTGTTCAGAACCATTGACGGCCTCCGTTATTTTCTCACCGGCGACATCGCCCACATTGACGAGGACGGTTACATCCTGATCACGGACCGGAAAAAGGATATGATCATTGTAGGCGGATTCAACGTCTACCCCAGGGATGTGGAAGATATCCTGTACACCCACCCCAGTGTGGAACTTGCCGCAGTGGTAGGCATTCCAGACAAGAGAAGCGGAGAGAGCGTAAAGGCCTTTGTTAAACTCAAACCAGGTGAAACCGTCACCGAGGATGATATGAAGGAGTTCTGCAAACAGAACATGGCCGGTTACAAGCGGCCCAGGAGTATCGAGTTCAGGGACGAAATACCCGTATCCAACGTGGGTAAGGTCCTGCGCCGGGTGCTCAGGGATGAAGAGATCAAGGCCTGACCCCACCGGGACAGGTTTGTATATATTGAAAAAAGCCCGTCAGCAATACAGGTTTATTGCTGACGGGCTTTGAAACGACTTTAAGGAGCAAAAATGAACGTATCAAAATGGGAAACCCCGTTCTGGCCGGAAGGCGTAGCACACAACATATCAAACTTCCACTACCCCCTTTCCCAGGTTCTTGACAACGCTGCCCGACGCTATCCTGAGAATGTCTTCACCATTTTCAACGGTGCCACCAAAACCTATGCCCAGGTCAAGGATACGGCGGACAGGGTGGCAAACTTCCTCGTTGAAAAGGGCATTAAAAAGGGGGACAAGGTTGCCCTTTTTCTGCCCAACATCCCCCAGTTTCCCGAAATCTTCTTTGGCATCCTCAAGGCCGGGGCCGTTTGCGTCAACTGCAACCCGGTCTACACGCCAACGGAACTCAACCACCAGCTGTGCGACTCTGAAGCAAAGATGGTGTTCTGCATGGATCACCCTGAATTTTACAAGAACACGGTCAAGGCCATAGTTGACAGTGATGTGGAAACGGTTGTGATCTGCAACATCAAGTCTTACCTTCCAAAATCAAAAGCATTTATCGGCTCGCTGCTTGGAAAGATTCCCAAGGCCGACCGTCATGAACCCGGCCACCTCATGTTTGACGACATTGTCAAGGCCGCACGTCCCACCCCCCCGGCCGTTGAGATAGATCCAGAAAAGGATACAGCCGTCATGCTCTACACGGGGGGCACCACGGGAGTTCCCAAGGGAGCCGAGCTCACCCACGCCAACTTTACCTACAATATCCAGGCCTGTGAAGAGTACTTCAGGTTCGTGCACAAGAAAAATGAAAAGCCTGACAAAATTCGCCACGGCGGCTATCACACCTTCCTTGGAATCCTTCCCTGGTACCACAGCTTCGGCATCACCAGCGCCCTGCTCTTTAGTGTGCTTTCGGCAAGCAGGCTCGTCTGCATTCCAGACCCGAGATCTGGCAAACCACCGTTTACAGACGTTCTTAAGGCCGTTGAAAAATATCGCCCCACCTTTATGACGGCGGTTCCGACCATTTTTGTGGCCTTTACCAACCATCCCCTGCTGAAAAAATATGACATCTCGTCCCTCATGGGATGTCTCTCCGGCGGAGCACCTTTGCCCCCCGAGGTGTGCCGGCAATTTGAAGAGGCCACAGGTGCCATCATATTCGAGGCCTATGGCCTCACGGAAACGGCCCCTGCCGTATGCATCAACCCCTCGTTCAAGGAGACCCGCAAAATCGGCTCCATCGGTTTTCCCCTGCCCGGAACAGACGTCAAGATCCTGGACATTGAGACAGGAGAACACGAACTTGCCAGGGGAGAGGACGGCGAGCTTGCCGTGTGCGGTCCCCAGGTGATGAAGGGATACTGGAAACGTCCGGACGCCAATGACGAAGTGTTCAAAACCATCAACGGACAACGCTACTTTCGCACCGGCGACATCGCCCACATTGATGAGGACGGATACGTGGTCATCACGGACCGGAAAAAAGACATGATCATCGTAGGCGGATTCAACGTCTACCCAAGGGATGTGGAGGATATCATATATACCCATCCCAAGGTCGAACTGGTGGCCGTTGTGGGCATTCCCGACCCGAAAAGCGGCGAGAGCGTCAAGGCTTTCATCAAGCTCAAACCCGGCGAAAGCATGACCCAGGAGGAGATGATCCAGTTCTGCAAGGAGAACATGGCCCCCTATAAGAAGCCCAGAAAAATCGAATTCAGGGACGATATCCCGGTATCCAACGTGGGCAAGGTATTGCGCCGGGTGCTCAGGGATGAAGAGATAAAAAACTGATGGTTCAACACGATGAATGGGCCAAAAGGCCGACCGTTTCGTTCAGATTATAAAATTTGCAATCATAGAGGTCAACCCATGGAAAAAAGCAAACATGGGTTGACCCCATTCAACCCTTTTACCCAGGAATCTCAATCTTCTGTTATCAGCTGCTTTTTATACCCTGAATCAGGTCTGAAAGGTCAATAAAAACACCGGTTACAAGGTGGACACCCTCATCGTTTCTGGGCAAGGGCCTTTATAAAAGAATTTCGGATCACCTCATCCTCATGCTCAAGAAAATCGGCAAGCTCTTTTATGGGGTAATTCAGCAGTCGCTTAATTCCCATGATGGCTCGAAGGGGTTTTTGGGAAAAATCCTGAGCGGCACACAACGCTTCCGCCTCAAGGGTATCCAATGGTACCACCCGGTTCACAAGCCCGAGTGTCAATGCCTCACGGGCATCAATGGTCCGTCCGGAATAGAGAAGATCTGCAGTAACCCCTCTTCCCATGAGCCTCTGGAAAAAAAAGACCCCGCCCCCCTTTGGTATCAGCCCCATGTCCAGGCAGGGATTCTGGAAAATCGTATCATCGCCAACGATCCGCCAGTCACAGGCAAGCCCCATATTAAAGAACACAGGTGCCACCGGCCCCTTTCCGGCATGGATGACCATCTTGTCAAAGGCCGACATCCTGAGAACAAACTGATTCACAGCATTGTTGAGCCGTTCAAGATCGTCAAGGCCTGCCTCTCCCGTTGCAAATTTGGTATAAAACCCCTGGCACTCCTCCTGGTCTATACGTTTGGCTGCACCAAAGATCAGGAGGACCCTGACCTTTTTATCCTTTTCAATCTGGTCGAGAAACTGGAACAATCGCTCCTTGGCCATCAGGCAGGTCAGGTTCCGGAGAAGATCCTCCTTGAATTTAACCACAGCCACTCGACCTTCTATCTTCCCTGAAAACAGGGCTTCATCCTCGCAATAGTCCATGGCGAACCCTCCGTTAAAATTTTTTCAAATAGAACCCACCGGCATGACCGGAGCAGAATACCTGCCCTGACCACAATAGAAAAACAGCAAACACCATGCCAACAGAACCCGAAAGCCCCTTATTCTAAATCCCATGGGCTTGAATACCCCTGAAAGTGGTACATGAACCAGGTAAGGGCTCAGGAACGAAAAAAAGTGTCAACATTTTTTCCCCTTTGTAAAAGGGTCACCCCTTTACTGCCAGGGGAATCAGTTCATTGACCCAGGCAGAAAAACGGGCCGCATGGCTGGGATCAATGGATTCAAGCCCGTTGATGATGGTCTCCATGGACTTTTCTCGTATGTTGTTTCCGGGGGATTTTGAAAAAAACTTGTCCGCAACACAGATGATGATCTCCTCCGTGGTCAAAGGAATCATATCCCGCCGGGGAAGGGGCAGCCCGTTTTCCCGTATGTTCACCTCAGTTATACCGGCACCGGTGTGGCGTTCCGCCACAAGACCGTGGGCGGGAAAGCCAAGTTTGTCAAGGAGTTCCCTGCCAAGGAAACCGTGACACAGGTAAGGACGGCTGCCAAAGCATCCCAGACCCGGGGCCTCTGTCATGAAAATCCCGATGTCGTGGAGCATGGCGGCCTGTTCAAGAAAAACAAGATCCAGGTCTGGATGGGAAGTTAGGGCTGCGATCTCAATGCTCTTTTGGGCCACCTGCTCCCCGTGCCTTAAAAGAATTTCACAGGCCTTGGATCCGGGGGGATAGAATTCATGGATAATATCCCTTGGATTCATGGTCACTCTATTTCACCTTTCCCGACAGCAGGGTCTCTTCAATGAACTGATCAAGATCTCCGTCCAGGACCCTGTCCACATCACCGACTTCGTAATCGGTCCTGTGGTCCTTGACCATTCGGTAGGGATGGAGCACATAGGAACGGATCTGGCTTCCCCAGGCGATATCATCCTTAGTGTCATGGAGGTCCTGCATCTTCCTGTTCTGCTTCTCCTTTTCGAGCTGATAGAGTCTTGACTGGAGCACCTTCATGGCAATCTCCTTGTTCCGGTGCTGGGACGGTTCCTGCTGGCACTGGACCACCACCCCCGTGGGAAGATGGGTGATGCGCACGGCACTGCTCGTCTTGTTGACGTGCTGGCCGCCGGCACCGCTTGCCCGGTAAACATCAATCCTCAAATCCCCCTCGTCGATCTCCACCCGGATCTCATCCTTTAATTCGGGGTAGACAAACACAGACGCAAACGAGGTCTGGCGCTTACCACCGGCATTGAACGGTGAAATGCGGACCAGCCTGTGAACCCCGGACTCAACCTTGAGCAGCCCATAGCTGTACTCTCCGGATACACTGAAGGTGACCCCCTTGATACCTGCTTCATCCCCCGGCTGATAATCGATCATCTGAAGTTTCAGCCCCTTTTTGTCGATCCACCGGGTGTACATGCGAAACAGCATCTCAGTCCAGTCCTGGGAGTCGGTTCCCCCGGCACCTGCATTAATGGATACAATGGCGCTCTTGGTATCATCCTCACCGTCGAGCATGATGGCCACGGAAAATTTCTTGACCTTTTGCCCGAGCCGGTTCAGTTGGAGTTCCACTTCCCTTTCGACCTCCTTGTCCTCCTCTTCATGGGCAAGCTCAAGCAGGGTTTCTGCATCCTCAATTTCGGCAAAAATCTTGTCCCAGGTCTCGATGAGATCAGATATCCGGGTTCGTTCTTTCAGCTTGGCCGTGGCAGTGTCCGGGTCGTTCCAGAAATCTTCCTGGGCGATCATGCCCTCAAGCTCCCTTAGGCGGTTTCTCTTGACTGGAAGGTCAAAGATACTCCTTTAACTGTTCTGCTTTTTCGTAAAATCCTGCTATCGCCTGTTTGAGTTCTGTGGACATGATGTTTCTCCTGATCGTTATTAACTAAAAAACTTTTCTAAACCCTCTTTTTACCATAAACACCAGGGCCATTGCAACCAGGCAGATCATGGCAAACCAATCCCCGGCAATGGAATAAAGGGTGACCGTATTCACCATGGGCAGGGATCGGGTCAGGGTCGTTCGGGTGTAAAGGTCGGTGGTTGCCATAATCCTTCCCAGGGGGTCGATGAATCCGCTGATGCCTGTATTTGCAGCCCTTGCCACGGCCCGTCTGTTTTCAATAGCCCTGAAAACGGCCATGGAGAAATGTTGCGCCGGGGCTGATGTCCGCCCAAACCAGGCATCGTTGGTAATGGTCACAAGTATTTTAGCTCCGTTGTTTACCATATTCCGGGCAAGCCCTGGAAAAATCACCTCAAAGCAGATAAGAACGCCTGCCGACCCCCTGTCATACCTGAGGGGAAGGGATTGTTTTTTCCCGGGTGTGAAATCCCCTGCCTGGGCCGTCAGCTTGCCAAGAAAAGAGAGATAGCGGCCCAGGGGCACATACTCCCCAAAGGGAACCAGGTGCACCTTGTCGTAACGGTCCGTGGTAACGGAGAATCGATTGATCATATGGGCCCGGTTGTAGTAGGTGTATCCCTGGCTGTTTTCCCCAAGGGCCGGACTGCCCACAAGAAACCAGGTTTTTACCTGGCGAATGCATTGATCCACCCGATCTGACAGGGCCTGGTCCAGGCCGTAGTAAAAAGGAAGGGCCGTTTCCGGCCATACGATGAGGTCCGGTTTTTCCGTTGCTGCCTGTCGGGAAAGATCACAATAGGTGTCAACGGTTGACTCCTGGTATTGAAGGTCCCACTTTTCCGCCTGGCTGATATTGCCCTGGACCACAGAAACCCTCGTCTTTTCGGCACCATCCATGGCAAGGTCCATTTCCGCCACCCGCATTCTGCCGTAGGCAACCACCAGAACCAGGGCCACAACACAGGGAATCATGGAAACAGCAACTCTGCCCAGGCTGTTTTTCGTTCCATGGAGCACCCAGGCCCTGGCAAGGGAGGCGTTCACCATGACAATGACAAAGGAAACCCCGTAAACACCTGTCAGATCAGCCACCTGGATCAGGGTTGTTTGCGTGTAAAGGCAACTGCCCAGAAGCCCCCAGGGAAATCCGGTAAACAGCGAAGCCCTGAGGTATTCACCCCCGACCCACAGGGCTCCTGCCCCAAGGGGCATCCAGATCGAGTGCCTGGAAAAAAGGGTCATGCCGGCACAGAAAAGCCCCACATACAGGGCAAGATAAAAGGCCAACAGAACAAGCACTGAAATGGCAAGCACCAGGGAGATACCCCCATAGGTCTGGATGGTCGGCACAATCCAGTACAAAAGGGATACAAAATGGACCACACCGGCCCCAAGCCCCAGATAAAACCCCTGTTTCGGGGCCATGCCCTGGACAGCGACCATGAGGGGCACCAGGGCAACCCAGGCGACCCAGTCAAGACCCGGTCCGGGAAAGGCAAGGGTCAGAAGGATTGCACTTAAAGCCGCCGAGAAAGCGCCCGACAGCAGATGATTTGCACCGGCCGGTTGTTGATTCAAGATCTCACCTGAAAGGTAAATTCGGATTCCGGAGCCATTGCATACAGCCCTTTAAAGGGCAGGTCATCTGATTTTTTCGTCACCATTGTACCCAGTTCTCCATATATAAAATATTCCAGCAAACAGTAAATGCCTGGGGCAAGGTATAGTCCCCGGGGATAAGAAAAGGCAGCCTCAAATTGTCGACAGCAGAGCCCCCGGCGGCATAATACCATTTTCATTATTCGTTGTGGCCAGGGCAGATACCCTGCTCCGGCTATGCCGGTTTTATAAGAAACGCACTTCAAACCGGCAGCCGTAAACGGGTGTTACCCTTCTCTCATTCTCGCAGCCCGTCCGTGGGCTGCTCCGAGGAAAATGGCAACTCCTTGGGCGTCCATGCCCACCGTTGCCATTTAACCCGTTCAGGGTAACACCCGTTCCCGCCTACCTACTGCTATCGAGTTTCATGCTTCGTTGTGTCCGCCAGGACATGTGGGTTTATATGAAACACTCGCCAAAGCATTGTCAATGAAGGCGTTTCAAAATTCGTTGAGGCCGGAGCCATACCTCGCTCCGGCCATGCCGGTTACTTGGGGTTTGATTGAATCAAAACATTGCCATCGGTGATACTGTATTTCCACAATTCGGTATTTATGCCGTCATCAGTGATGTAGATCAAAGCATCCTCCAACGGGTACTGTACCACATTCAGTGAGTTATATGGCAAACTGTTCACGATGATGGCATCATTGCCTGTTGCCGGGTTCAAGGCATAAAGCGAGTATTGGTTGGTGCCCATATTAACGGTTTTAATGTAAAGAATATCATTCAAGGAGAACATACTGTGGACAAAGATATTGGGACCCGGGGTAAAATACCCGATAATACCGCCAAAGCCATCTACCCTGACCGTCCCGGCCGTTGTTCCGTCACTGGTGTACAGGTAATTGCTAATGGTTAGGTACAGTTTGCCGTTACAGGCAATTAAGTTATCAACGGTACCGGCTGCTGTAAGGGGGATCTTTACGGTCCCGGCCTCTGTGCCGTCTGATTTCCAAAGCTCCTTCAGGGTATGGGTATCAAAAAACAGGGTATCGTTAACCGCGGTGAGATTGCGGATATCACAGCCATCGGCAAAGATGGTTTTCAATTTCTGTGTGCCGGCACTGGTGCCGTCACTTATCCAGAGACTGTCGTTATAGTTCTGATCGGTTCCCTGGAAGTATAGATGACTGCCCATGGGCACCATATCGGTTATTTCACCCCCGTCTCCAAAGGGGCTCCATCCGTAAATATCGAGTAATTTATCCGTGCCCCCCTCTGTGCCGTCGCTCTTCCAGAGGGCGTTGTCATTGTCGCCATTATTGGTTGCTGCGGAATAAAATATCTGGTTATCAAGGGTAAAAAGCCGGCTTGAGATCTGATCAAGGCGCGTACCGGCAACCATATCCTTCACTATTTTCGTTCCGGCGGCAGTGCCGTCGCTGGTCCACAAAAGGGTGCCGTCACTGTCCATCCAGGGATCTGTGTGGCCTTTGAAATAAAGCGTATCGTTTAACGTTGTAAAACTGTCTGCCAAGCGGGGCTCTACAGAAAAATAATCTTTAACCAAATGGACACCGTCCTGGGTGACCCTGTAGAATTTTCCATACCCGTTCCAGCTGTCCTCACCGGGCGGCACATACCAGAAGCTGTAATAGTAGGCATCCTTGAGTCGATAAAATCCACCCAAATCAAAATAGACAGAACTTCCCGTTCCCTCGTTCACATCGCCCACCATGCGGGTCCCAGATGGGGTGCCATCGGTGACCCACGGTTCCGTGCCGTGATCATGATCTGCAAATGGAACGATAATCGTTTTTACCTCATGGGTTATCCAGAACCATTGTTGTGAGGTATAGACGCCGTCAGTGACACTGACCAGAATTTTCTGGCTAAGATTGATATTAGTAATATCATCTATTGTAATGGTACCTGCGCAATGAATAACGCCATCACTGTCTGTGGTGGAATTTATGTTCGAAACATGGGTTCCACTGTAGCCGTCGGGTGCCTCTTCCGTTATGGCGGTAACCGTCATTGTCAACTGGTCCGCCGGTGTGTCCCGGTCCGTCACGGTGAAAGAAAAGTCGATGACACCTGAATCATCAATTTCTATTGTTGTATCAAACATATCACTGCTGATTTGAGGACCTTTATAGGCGGCCCCATCGTATAAACTCACGAGTTGAAGATTGTTGCCATATATTCCCAGGACCAGGTCCCGGTCCGTATCGGCAAATTCAAACGACCATATCTTATCTTCGCTTCTAAAAACATTTGTATCGTCCCTTGACGGATTCAATGCCGACCGGAGATAACCGGAACAGGTGATACCATCGGCGCAGTAATAGTTACCATCGGCATTATATCTCAGTGATTTTGTATTCTGATAGGAAGAACTGTTTCCAAAATAATAATCACCTGTAGACGGTTCAAGATTCAACTGGTAAATTTTCTGTCCCAACCGCAATATGGATGAGTAGCCCTCAATGGTTGAGACAAGCTGCAGGTCATTGTTGCTGTCATCCATGGAGAGCAGCGTTCTAAGCGGAATGAAATCCTTTAGATATATTTCATAGGGCGGTGTATAGAAAATGTCCTGGGAATCGGTCAACTCCAGCCGGTTACTGGCATTGATGGTAAACAATAATATATTCCGGCCCACTGTTTCGAACAGACAATCTAAATCGCCACAGCTGCAATTATCTTGAACGGTTTCCCAGTCCGGCCACCAGGCATCACCATTACTGCCGAATACGAGTGTTCGGGTGAGCATGGCCACATGGGATTCATCTATAAATTCGACATTGGTCAAGGGAACGCCATTTCCAAAGGAACTGGCCGACTGAAGGGTTATGGTATCACCATCAATCGCATATAAATTCAATTTTGGATAGGCGGGGATGGTTTTGTCAGTGCCGGCGTAATCCGTTGGTACATAGGGCACCATCAGGCGCGTTCGATCCGGTGACAGTGCTGCATTCAACAGACTGTAGACCGGATTATCCGCTGCATCTTTAACCAAAACGCTGGTTTCAAGGGTCATATCGCCGGTGATGGTATAACTGACAATCATTATTCTGGCACCTTGATCATGGGAGATGACAAAGAGCAGTCGATTATCCGGGAGCAGTTGGACCAGTGGCAACTCCTTGACCGTTTCATTACCAGCATTACGAAAACTCGTTGCCAAAGAACTTGATGCTGTCATGCCCTCTTTTATGGGCAATAAGTCTCCTGAAAAATCATTTACATTATATGTAAACCGGTTTGTTAAATAATAGGGGTCCACCCCATAGGATACAATCGCCGCTGTCAACAATTGATCATAAATGCTACCCACAATGGCGTTACCCTGGAATACATCAAAAATACGGTTAAACCCACTGGTTTCGATTTCACTGACCGTTTTCATCTCCATGGAGTAGGTATCCCGGCCAGCCCCCATGACGCCGACATCAAGGGAGGTATCCACCACTGGATGAAGGACACTGATATCACCCATGGTCAGCTTAATGGTCATGGAGACCAGGGCAGATGGCGTTCTGTTTTGATTGTGTGCTTTCTGACGTTCAAAATCATCACTCAGGGGGTTTTCCAGGCAGAGCTGGTTGCTTGAGTTGTAGATCGGATATTCACTGATCGTCAGTTCGTAATCACTGCCCCCTAAAAATGTCCATTTGAATTCGGCATTCTGGTTAAAGATCTCTTCAAGTTTGATGGTCTGGCTGAAGATACCAACCATGTCATCATCTTCGACACTCAAGGAATCATCTTCCATGACAACAAGTTCGACATAGAGTGCGGCCGTATTATACCCGCCACCTGAATAGAGAACGGTATTAGGGGTTTCAAGTGTCTGGCCGTCCGCCACATCGTTAAAGCGAAGATAATTCCATGGGTGGTCGCCGTCGCTGATCTCTTCACTGTCGGTAAAAAGCGTCTGTAATTCATCTCCCACCCTGGGTTTGTCGCTGATAACCCCAACAAAAGGAATCAAACGGATCTCCGCCTCATCATCTTCCTCATAATTGGACAAAATCTTAACCCGGTCGAGCATAACGGATATGCTGGAAACCGGAACAGAACTGACGCGTTCAAATGCCACTTCGGCCCGGGTTTTTTTATCGGTGCCCAGCAAATAGCCGGCACTTGATTTTAAAACATTGTTTCCATTTCCAGCAGAGCCCGCACCCGTATATCCGGATAGCAGACTGTCAAGATCATCAAAAAGGTCCTGTCCCTGATTCAGCGCATCAATATTGCTGCTTGTTTTCATCAGGTCTCTTGCCCCGTCAATATCGCCCGCTTTGATTTTTTGAACAATTTCTTCAGCTTCCGCCATAATCAGCGCACCGCCAATGGCAGTCGAGGTTCCCCCGATGATTTTGTACACATCTGCAGCCGTTCCCAACTCCTCATAATCCAGATTTAAAACTGAATCTGCATTCTGTGCAAACGTCAGCCCTGAACTTGAGAGATTTGCTAAATTACAGGCAATCTGGGCATAATTCAATTTTTGACCATAGGTGTCCACCTGGGTATTCTGCTCAGGAACACCCGATATGAAAAATTCAAATGCGTCCTGGCTGTGCAAGCCATAGAAAGGATCACTGCTGGAGTAGCGGTTAATGCTGGCTCTGGCACTTCCCAGGGGATCATCCTGTGCCGCCAGTTCCACATCATGAAGATCATCCACCAGATCAACACTGTCACATATCAGGCCGACAAAATTACCCGTCACAACATTGAATGTCTGGCTGGCCAGATAACTTAAAAAAGCCCAGTTCGCGGCATTGATATCATATACATCCTGGTCACTGGCCGTATAATCAAAGGTGATGGGTAAGGTGCTCTCTTTCAGCCGGTCCAGGGGAACACCAAATATGGGCCGATCGGTCTGCATAACCACAGGTATGCGGGGATAATTCCCCTGCAGTGCCGATGCCAGGCAGGCAGTGTCTCCGGCCGCACAACCTGTAAATTCATGTGTTTTATAGGGCAACCCATCATAGGGAAACTGGGCCGTGTCCACCTGAACGGTCCGGTCTTTCCAGTTTTGATACAAGTCATAGTAATTGGACAATAGGTTTAAATACTCGATATCCTGATACTGGCGCTGCATTCCTTTTGAGAAATCGTTCATGACCACCTGGACCTTAGACGCCTCGGAGATCGGTTCAGGCATATTGTAAGGCCCAAGCTCCCCACGGACACACACCGCCTCTTCCCCATTCTGGTCCCGGCACTGGTATATCTCAGGGTCATTCTGATAATCATAGGTGTGAGCACTTTCATAGAGCTCCTGGCGGCGCAGAAATTCCGCTCTAAAGCTGAAACAACTGCCGTCGGGTTCAAACTCAAGACCGGTTTGTTCCGAATTTCTCCAGCATTGCCACAGGGCAATGGTATCATTCATTTTATCACCACTATTGACGATATCATCAATATAGGATGGGATCAGGAGTTCGGGTGCCATGTTGGTATTCAGATCAATAGTCACTTCACCTTCATTAAAGGTGCCGTTTTCACCCTGGGTTTTTAAAGAAATATTTTTAACAATACCGAGCATGAATTCTTTGGTTTGAACCTGGGGGTCGGTATTGACAAGGATTGTCATTTCGAGTGTTTTTTTATTAAAAACATCAACAGCCGCGGGGGGCAGACCCGCTATCTTGTTGGAAACGATGGAAATGCTGCCAGGCGGCAAAATATCCAACCGCCAGATGCCCGAATCCCTGTCAAACCTTTCAGGCATATCCCTTTCAGTGCCCGAATAAACAGTGCCGGATGGGGAATATAAGATAAAATTAAACAATGCATGGGCCGCATCATTGGAATCCAGATCAAAGGTTACCGTCAAATCAGACAAATGGGAGTTGAGGGTACTGAATGTATAGGATTTTGCATTAAATATGGTATTTGAATTTAACAGTTCGGCTGCCGGGCCATTGCTCAGGTATTCCATGCCGTCTGAAATAACATGGTCGGTCATACGCTCAGGTTTTATCATATCCACCAGCGTGATACTGTATGACGCACTGGCACCCACAAATCGATAGGGCATGCAACGGTTACTGTTTGTTATGGGCAGGTAATAAACCAGGGTATCAGTTGAGTCTCCGGAACTCAGCGTCACACCGTCACTGTCAACAATGGTGGTCTGCCGGCTTGCTACAATAACGGCGATGCCGGTTTCAGGAAAAGAAACCAGGGCATCATTTCCATCCGAACCGACCAGCGTCGTATCTATGGGTTCCCAGGGATTGGCAATCTGCATGGGCAGATTGGGCAATCTTGAAATAAAACAGACATTTTCACCAGCAGGAGTTTCGCCGATACCACCACTTTGTTTCAGTTCATCTACGGCATTGACCAGTACGTAACCTTGCGGTGTGGCGTCTTCCAAAGATTCAGACAAGCCAGCAGCCTTGACTGCAGACATGCCAACAGCCTTAACGTCATACATGCCAACTGTATTGACGCTAAGAGTTGCTGCAAGACTGGTATCCAGAACAGGAACATTTTGAAATTGCTGATCAAGGTTGCCAAAATTATCAACAATATCTACCTGGCGAAAGGCATTTTGCAAGGCAAGAAAATCGTCCAGATTCAGGGCAGTCTGGCCACTTAATTTTAATTTTCGGTTTAATTTTTTTAATTTTTCCCGATTCAGTATGGCCAGAGCTTCATCGGTTGCCTGCATCGGGAAAATATCAGGGTCAGGAAGTTCGACAAATTGTTCAACCGCAACCGGAGCATAATGCAGTTGTTTTAATTTATCAACCACCTCAGCGCTAAGACCTTCATCAAGGAGTTTCTGGTACTCAAGATTTTGATTATTGTCTCTAAGAAGCCTGATGATTTTTTCAGTGGACACATCCTGCTCTGCATTCCCTATTTCCACAGTCAGAGCAAGGGCCCCCTTTGTGGAAATTTTTTCTTTGAGTTCATCCATGGTGGAAATGTCGACTGAGGCTAAAATGCCATCCGGATCCTGCAGAGCAACAGAAGCTTTACTATCTGGATCGCCATCGCTTGAGCTACCACCGCCACAACTACAAACAAGCATTAAGAAGACAAAAAGAAAAAAGATCCTGCTGAATGGCGCCTGTTTTGGAAAAGACATTCATTTCTCCTAGTAAATTACTTTTTTAAAATGGTCTCAACGTGATCGATTTAAAATCTTGGAAACTACTAACTTCGGACGGAGATTGTCAAGATCGTTTTCGTCTCAACACTTTTAAAACAACTATTCAAACACTTTTCCAGAAAAACCCTGTTTCCCTTTTCCTGCGCTAAAAAAAGCACAACGATAAAAGCAATTGACAAACGCAGGGTGTTTGATAAATCTTAGATGATTATTTTTTTATCATTCACCCTCTCTGGATCAGGGGCAGGCCCTATGCCGTTAAAAGACGACAAAAGAAAAAAAAAAGCCGTTGAACAGATGAGCCGCCAGGAGTTGGAGGCGGAAATTCACTCCCTCAGGCAACTTGAAGCCCTCCATCAAAAAGCGGTGCAGCAGGATGAAACACGGCTTAAAACCATCCTTGAGACCTCCCCAGTGGGAATCGGCAGAATCGGAAAAAACGGCTTTTCATGGGTCAATCAGGCGTTTTACGCCATGCTGGGTTACAAAGAAAAAGAGCTTGTGGGAAAAAAGGGAAGTGTCCTCTTTGCTAACATAGAAACCTATAAGCGGGAAAAAGCCAGCATGGAACACCAGATCAACCAACACGGCAGGGCCACCATTGAAGCCGAACTGATCCGGGGGGACGGCACATCCCTGGCATGCATCATATGTGCATCTCCCTTTAACCCGGACGATTTATCCATGGGGTATATTGTCAACCTGACCGATGCCTCGGAACTGCACAATCTGCAACAGCAGCTACGCCAGGCCCAGAAAATGGAGGCACTGGGCGTCCTGGCCGGGGGGATTGCCCATAACTTCAACAATATCCTCATGGGCATACAGGGTCACATCTCCATCCTTAAATCAAACCTTTCCCCTGACCACCCCCTGATCGCCCACACCACATCCATTGAGGCCCATCTTGCCAGCGCATCATCATTAACCGGCAGAATTCTCGGATTTGCAAGAAAGGGAAATCATGAACCTCAGCACCTTGATCCAGGTGAGATTGTGATCAAGACCCTTGAGCTTTTTGCCAGCAGCAGGCAAGAAATAACCATCCATACAACCCATGAAAAGCCCCTATGGAAGGTTAAGGCAGATCCCTCCCAGATTGAACAGGTAATGCTTAACCTGTTTGTAAATGCAAGCCAGGCAATGCCCCAGGGAGGTGACCTCTACGTGGGTATGAAAAAAACGGTGATCAAACGGAACCATAACTATCCGTTTGACGTAAAACCGGGACGGTATGTCTGCATCTCGGTCAGGGACACGGGCGTGGGCATGCCCCCCGAAGTTCAAGAACGGGTGTTTGAACCCTTTTTTACGACAAAAAAGCAGACTGACCAGGAAAGAGCAGGTCTCGGACTTGCATCTGCCTATGGCATCGTCAAGAGCCACCGGGGATTCATTGTTGTCAAGAGCCAGGTGGGAAAAGGCGCTACCTTTGAGATCTACTTTCCGGCCATGGCGTCCTGATCTCCATTGGTATCCGGTAAAGTTCATGCTCCAAATCCTAGGAGCCTCGGCAACACAAGGAGAATCTGCGTATGGATGAGTTTACCTTTTCACACATGTGTATTAAGCAAACCGCAGAGGGGTTGCGGGATGGACTGACCCATTTTTCCGGGCCGAGCAGGACTGCAATAATTTATTCGATTAAACCCGAAGATCCCATCTACATTTATGATCCACAAAACCTGCTGCTCGGTCATGAGCCCAAGTTCAAGGAGTTGTACATTGATTCAGATGCATGGCAAAAAAAAACTGCCATCGGGTATGACAAAAAAAAATTCAGCAATCTGATTCTGGAAAAAAATCTGGAGCTGGCCGGACTGATTTCCTACGGGGGACGATCCAGCTCGGTTGTTTACCAGATGTGGTTTACCGAACACCATCCAGACATGTGCTCCATCGGCCCCACCGAACGTTGGCTCGAACAAACCGTCTGGCGGTTATCCCATGATGTGGCCAATGAAGAAGACCTGTATACAGGGATCTCGGGCAATTTTTTGAAAGAGTATGCCACCCATGCAGTCCGGGACTATATCGTGGATGAAATGAATGTATTGATCGGATGGGACACACGGATGAGGATCTATCCCATTTTAGAAGCCGTACTCAAAATATCCAGAACCCCGGAAGAGGGTTCATGGCCAAAAGGCAAGCTGATCTTCGTGGAAAAGCGCTCTCTAGCCAAACTGCAGTTCATTGCAAAGTTTCCCAAAGCAGAACGGCCTGAACTGGGAAAAATCAAACATATCAGGAAGCTGCTCCAGAGCGTTGAAAACTCAGATCGGAAACTTGTTGCAGATGAAAAAACAATCATTGGTATAATCAAGGGTGACTGTCCTGTTTTTTCCATTTCTGCCAAATTTAAGGGGTCATACGGATTTTTAGCGCTGAACAACGATAAAGTCTGCTCTTTTTCAGATGGATGCTTCCAGTCAACCACCCGCAAAGCAAAACTTGTACAGGTGGAAGAGGCATTGCTGGATTCAAACATGGATTCTAAAGATGTAGCCACCCTGTTTAAAATGATTTCCGAAATTGTTCACAATGCCGCAAATCTTCGCCATGGCTGCGCCATTGTGGTTGATCTGAATACCCCCCCTGTTTTTATCTCAAGCCAATGTCTTGAACACCCCCTTGATCTTAAAAACCATGACGAATTCGAATTGGCCAAATCCCTGTCCCGGGTGGACGGTGCCCTCCATATCACGGCTGATCTGAAACTTCACGAATTTGCCTGTCTCCTGGACGGTCATCATATCCCGAATGAGCACAGGGCCCGGGGTGCACGGTTTAACTCAGCCCTGCGATTCACGGCTGAACATGAAAATGTCATTGTCATCGTGGTCTCTTCGGATTCTCCTGTCTCGGTCATGATGGACGGCGGGGTGCTGGACGCCAAATGTCCCTTGAAATCATCCATCTTCTGCGATGCTCCCATGCTGCTGAAAAAATGGGTGGATTCCTCTGAATCGGTGCACTCTTGACCTGGATGTCTTCTCAC
Source organism: Desulforapulum autotrophicum HRM2 (assembly GCF_000020365.1). Taxonomy (NCBI): domain Bacteria; kingdom Pseudomonadati; phylum Thermodesulfobacteriota; class Desulfobacteria; order Desulfobacterales; family Desulfobacteraceae; genus Desulforapulum; species Desulforapulum autotrophicum. Next base: position 5,416,744 of record NC_012108.1, read on the forward strand.
CTTGCACCTATGTGTTCAGCGATCTGGTCTGCCTCCCATCTGAAGTGCACACTTGACCTGGATCTTTTCCCAGCCTTACACCTTTCAAAAAACGCCTTTTTAAACCCGTCTATTAACGAATAAATTCCAGCACAACCGGCCATATTTCGGTTTTAGAATTTCTGCTGGCAATGAGTCTTGGATGATTATAATCTTCCATGTATCCCCTAGCCTTTGAGCATAAAACAAATTTCTTTCGGGTGCTGCCCAGGGACTGCAGCAATTGCTGACATCCATTGGGAGGAGCAATGGAATCGCTGCCTCCTGCAATCAAAAGGGTTGGGATCTGAATCTGTTTCATTGCATTGTAATAATTGAACCCATCTTTTCCGATCCACTGTCCTGAACGGTTCCATTGACACCATTGCCTTAGAAATCCTGAAATCTCATCTTCCGGTCCCAATCCAAACAGCGGGCCGGGAACTTTACCGATCATTCCAATTATCATGGGGACGATTCTTGTAGCAAGCTTACCTGTCCATGTTTTTCCCGCCCCGCTTGTTTGAGAACCCAGCCCCACAATTGCTTCAATTTTATGCTGCTGATGAACATTTCTTGCCATATAAATAAGCGGTAAAAAACCACCGCCACTGTGGGCAACCCAAATGCACGAGGGTTTATCTGTTTTGGCTAAAATCGCTTGAACCACGGCAGGAACATCATTAATGGCAAAGTCTTCAACATCGGGATAAAGGGCTCCGTATTTGCTGCGTCCATGGCCGACCCATTCATAAATCCAGCACTCAAATCCATTGTCATTCAAAAATTCTGCTATTTTTGCACAAATCAATGCGTTGGAAAATGTGCCGTGGGTTAATATCACGGGAAAAAATGTGCTGGACGGATTCGCGTACCGATATAACGCAATTTGGCTGTTACTTTTACCATGAATAAAAATGGGTTCAGGCAAAGAATTTTTAATCATTTATCCGGGTCCCATACCCTGATGGCTCTGTTATGAACAAGTTTCTCTTTATTTATTGCGATCATGAGCTTAAGCCGATTTCAGACAGCTTGCAAGCCCATTTCCAGGAATACACGGGTTCCAGACTGCAAATACTGTCCATCATCAAGAAACTTCGGGAATGTCACAAGTTGGCACAGGGCTGGGGACCTGGGTATCAGATCAAAAAAACAATTAATTTTGTACAGAGAATCATTCCAATGAGGGCAACAGGGTATACCGTGGCATATGCCGTAGAGGCATAGGGAGTATTGCTTATGGTGGTTGCTGCAGCAAGCCCGGGCGTGCTTGTCATGCCCCCGGTGAGCACCCCCAGCATTCTTAAAAATGAAATTTTAAGAATTTTGGTACAGACAAAACTTGAAACAATCAGCGGAAACAGGGTAACGATAATTCCGGAAATTAAAAGCGGCATACCGAATTCCTTGATGGTGCTGACAATGGTCGAACCCGCAGTGGTTCCGATCACAGCAAGAAACAGATACAGTCCGATATCCCGGATCAGGGAATTGGTGGCCGACGGCACAAACCATATCACCACCCCGGTCTTTTTAAGGGCACTTAGCACCAGGCCAGCGACAAGAACGCCCCCGGTGACACCCAGCTTTAAAATACCGAGCCCTGGAATGGTCAGGGGAATCTGCCCGATGACAAACCCGGCAAGAATTCCTGTAAAAATGGATATCACATTGACCGTATAAAGCTCGGAAATATTATTTCCCAGGTACTTCTGGACGTTATTCAAGGTTTTATCCTGACCGACCACATGAAAGATATCGCCCATATTAACCCGCATGTTTGCCTGGGCAGGGATATCCATACCATTTCTTGTGATCCTCGACACCTGAACATTAAAGATTTCCCTTAAATTCAAGGACCCCAATGTTTTACCAAGAATTTCCTTTTTCGTAACACTGATTCTTCGTTTTTTCAAAACAGAATTAAACTCTATTTCCCCTTCAATTTTCTTCCCGATATAGAGCATGATGCTGCTCAGATTTTCTTCAAGACCGACCACCCTGAGATGGTCCCCTTTCATGAGAACGGTTTCTCCGTCGACCAGCACAGGCTCTTTTTCTCCGGCCCTCAAAAGCCGTGTGATGGTAACCGGTGCTATCTTATCCAGAAAAATTTCCTTTATGCATTTACCAAACAGATTCGGATTGGTCACCTCAATATGTCTGAACGTCATGGGACGATGGGACTTTCTAAGCTCGTCTGCGATTTTATTTTCTTCAACAACAACATCAACCTGCATGATCCGGGAGACAACCTTTACAAAAACAATCACACCAATGACACCAAAGGTATATGTCAGACCGTAGGCTGCCGCAACATGGGTTCCAGTTACCATTTCCACAGCCACAGCAAGCCCCGGCGTACTGGTAAGGGCTCCTGTAAAAAGACCGGCACAGATACTTTCATTGAACCCGAAAAACCAGGAGCAGAGGAGAGAGGCTGCAAAACCGGAAACGACGATCACCCCAGCACCAATACTCAATGCGACCCCATTGGCCCTGAACGAAGAGAGAAAACCGGGACCTGCCTGAATGCCGATGGAGTAGATGAAGAGTACAAGCCCAAGGGTCTGAAAATCCGTTGGCAGCTGGTAACCGAAATATCCGAATATGAGTGCAATGAAAATGACAGCAGAGGAACCAAATGAAAATGTCATCACCGTGATTTTTCCCAGAAGATATCCGGTGATGATGATAAATACCAATAAGAACACTGAATTTGAAAACAACGACACGTTTTATTCCTCGTTACACTTTACCACAAGAGATTCCCTTAGGGTGGTTGATGACTCGGGCCACAACCAACCATGAAACACCACTGTTTGTGAAACCCCAGTGACTGTTTCATATAGAATCAAAGAGGCAATACACAATCACATTTACCGTTCCATGTCAATCTTTACAGTGGCGCTTGACTGCAGGATTCTTTACCCATATGGCGTCAAGGGATGTGAAAGTTTAGGACACAATCAAGGGATTGAACGACAAAAACAGGCAGACTTGAAAAGATTATTTTTAAAACAGGGACCAGAATCAAAAAAGGGTCTACGAAAAATTCCGTAAACCCTTAATTTTTTATGGTAGGCACGAGCAGGCTTGAACTGCTGACTTCTACCGTGTCGATCTGATAAAGGCTTGTTTTTATTATATATTATTTTCTTGTTTAGTGTCTGCAACCCTTTATTTTCAGCCGTTTTTAAATTTCTATTCTTTTTTAATCCTTCTTGTTCCACCCTAATATTTTTTAAATTGGTAGCAATCTGGTAGCAGTTTTGATGCCCTGCTATATATCCTTCAGTTGGGCAATTTTCCCTTTTAAAAAATGAATCCATAAATTAAAAACACAATTCTATTATTTTTACTTGACACCTGTTTTTTAAAATCATACAATCCTTTTCATCGGATCAATTTTTTTATTTTGAGGAGTTCAAAATGGTAAGCAGCACAATAGTAACTGAAGTTTTGGCAAGTTTAACCAGGGTTCCTAAAAGCCGGATTGTTGGGTATGTGGCAGAATTACGGAAAGCCGGGATTATTGACACAAAGGGGCGGGGCCGTGGCGGGGCCGAGATGGAGAAAGAAGACATTCGAAGTATCGTTTTCGCCGTGCTCGGGGCCGAGATGCCGAAAGATGCACCAGAAGCGGTAACCCGGTTAATGAGTTTGGAGACAAAAGACGGCTTTACCCTTGGGGATGCTTTCATGAAATACTTTCATCGAATGGGGGTAGAGGACAGCGAAGACAGGAGGCCAGAATCAATAACGGTTAACCGGTCTGTTCCTGAGGCAGAAATCACTTTCCGACTTTATCAAGACGATCTGCCCACAGAAAAACATATCACTTTGTTTTTTCAAGATCAGAATTTTGATTATGAACAACGTGGTGGGTTCAAGATCGAGGCTACGATTTCTAATGGTGTGATTCAGGTCTTGCTTAACGATCTTTACCATTATGAGCAGATGAAAGAGATTTTGAAGAAATAAAAAAAGAGTTGCCCCCCAAGAGAATTGGCGTTCTCCGGGGGGCGATTGTCAGCACGACAAACCCCTACCAAGAAGTCATCGTTTAGACCCTTCTATTCTATCCTAAGGACGGATTAAGGTCAATGGTGGTGACTTCAAACCTGGAGAACACCATGAAGCAAATCACATTAAAAATCGACATTCCAGAAGACTTTGAAGCCCTTTTCCATGCTCTTCTAAACAACCAGGCAGCACCAGCCCCACAGCCAGCCGATGACGAAACATGGACATTCAAGGACCTTTGCAAAGAGTATAAACTCCCAAAGACAAAGGGTTATGCCCTTACCATGCAAACGGGGCCGGGATCAATCCCACGTTTCAAAATTGGTAGGGATTTACGTTTCCGCAAATCTGAGGTGGAAGCGTGGTTTTTAGAACAACGGGTGAAATAGGGGGCCAGGCATGAGCTATGACCAGCACAGGTTTAGAGGTCTTCAACGCAAGGCCATGTATAAGCGAATTGAATTAATGATGGGATATGAACCTTTCCCTTTCAGCCCAACAACCATTAAAGACCTTTCACAGGCAACAGGGTTGTCCTATTCAAGCGTCAAATTTGAGGTTGAAAGCGGTGTGTCCAGTTGCAACCTTTGGGCGAGCTGTGACAATGGGATTGTCAATTTACAGCTTAACCCGAATTGGTATTAAGGGGGCCTATGTTTGATTTTAGCGAATCAAAATTGCAAAAACCGGACCAGGGCCAGGACTATACGTCACCGGCAGCACCGGCAGCCCCACAGCCATGGGGAGCAGCGAACGGGAGCAAGGTTGACCAGCTCAAGGCGGCATTGCCTGGGATCACAACCTTGAAACCTGGAGACAGCGACGAGGATGCCGAAAAGTCATTGATCAGTGCTTGTCTGATTGACGATAAGGCCTTTGCTGAATGCGCCGACCTATCCCCAAAATCTTTTTATTCAAGTCCCCATCAAAAGATTTATCGGGCCATGGTCGCTTTATTCCATAAGAATGAGCCTATTGACTTAACAACTGTTGCCTCATGGCTTAAAACATCCGGGGAACTGGATGCCATTGGTGGGGCAGCGTATCTCGTTGAAATTGCCGACTCCGCACCGATGGCCATGAATGCCGGCGCATATGCCAGGATTATTTCTGATTGTGCCACAAGACGGGAGATCCTTTCACGAGCGCAACGTCTTGTAGATGCAGCGTCAAAGGGTGTGGATATCGACGCTTTGACAGAGCACGTTGAGGGAATACGGAAAAACTGTTTACGGGATGCTCTAAACTTCCCACCACAGGGGCCCGGATCAACATCATTCAAAAAGAATGTCATTGCTTGCCCACCAAGCAGGGAATTTATTTTAACCTGTAATGGGGTTGGATTTTTACCAAAGAAAACTGTTGGGGTAATCACTGCCACCGGCGGGACTGGTAAAACCTTCTTTTTATTTTCCCTGGGGGCCACATTAGCCGCAGGGGGGAGTCTCGGGCCGATTAAAGCCCCAAGGCCGACCAAAACGTTGATCATCTGCGGCGAAGATGACCAGGACGAGATAAACCGGCGCATGTGGAATATCACCGGGGGTAATTTCCCTGAGCTTCTTTATGGTGCGTCAACAGTTGGTGAGGTCGGGCCATTGATGGAGCTTGACGGAAACCGCCCCAGGAGAGCACCAGGCTTTAAATGGCTGGAAGAAACAATCCGCTTATATGATGGGCTGGAAGTCTTGATCATTGACCCCAAAAGCCGTTTTTATGGACTCGATGAAAATAATAATGACCATGCGACTCAATGGATTCAATGCCTGGAATACCTTTCCAAGGAATACAATCTTAATATTCTATTTGCACACCATACATCCAAACAGGATGGAGGCAAAATATCCCAAAATATGAGCAGAGGGGCGTCGGCCATTGTCGATGGTTGCCGGTGGCAAGCAGGTATGGTGCGGATGGACCAGGAGACGGCTGACAGGTACGGAATTGACAACCCCAGGGGTTATGTGGCGCTTGATGTTCCCAAGTCAAATTATGCGGCAGACATGAACGGGCAAATCTATTTTAAGCGTGGCAATTCTGGGGTGCTTGAATACGTCGATTTTAAACAAGGGAGACTTGAGCTCCTGGGGGGAACCCTGTTCGATCTGCTTGTTGATGACCCCAAAAGATATACCTATTCAGAGTTGGTTGCGACACCGGCTGGAAAAGATATTTGCCAGGATATAAAAACAAACCATTCCAATTTTGCAAGATCCAAAGACATGGAGCCGGTTATCAAGTGGCTGATGGACGAGGGACTTTTAAGGAAGGAATTTACCAATCCGGGCAGGAATGCCAAGGAGGTTTTGGTTCCGGTTACGGGTGAAAGGTCTTGACGATTATTGACGATTATAAAAAACCATTTGTAATCGTCAGACCCCCTATTGACAAGGCTTTTAACGGTTTTTGTGTTGACGATTATAAAAGTGGATTTGTAATCGTCAAAAAGGTTGGTTTTCATTGTTGACGATTATAAAAGTGACGATTGTTGACGGTTATAAAAAACCACTTGTAATCGTCAAAGCCCCTATTGACAACGGTCTTGACGATTACAACGGCCACGATTATAAATGGGCCTCATAATCGTCGAGAACCGCGTCAATCAAGCGTCTTGACGATTACAAAAACCTACCCCTTACAGGGGGGACGATTCTGTTGTAATCGTCACCCTGATTGTGGTCAGGGAGACGAGAAGGCAACCAGAACTGCACAGCATAAAAACCAAACAGGATTAAGACCATGAACAGCACCGACCAACACGAGAAGAACACCCGGCTAAAATTATTATCCGGCGACCTGGACCAGATCCGCCAGGCCAACGACCCGAAACAGATCAGGCGTCACCTGGGATTGATTCAGCTTCGGTGCCTTGACTTTAGGGCGTGGCTGGATCGGGTGGAGGATGCAGGGACGACAGACAGACGGAGGGTGTGATTGATGGACAAGGCAGACAGGCCCAACAGGATGCGCACCATGAAGGATCTTCGTTCCCTTCTGGAAGGCATACCCGATGGAGTACGGATCAGCGAGAAGCAGACGAGGGCATGGGGTGACGGCGGCACGGTCACGCTGCGGATGGTGCGCAATGGATCGGTGATGGTTGGATGGGTGCCGGATGGTGGGCGATGATGGCCAGGGGGTATGGGGGTAAAAAGTCATATCGTTAATTTATATCTGCCCACCGAATGGGCAGTCTTTTGATTAGTAAGTTGTAAAAAACGTACCTAAAGCATTTTTTATTAAAAGTTGCACAGCGGCACCGGCCAACGGCACCAGCTACCCCCAGGGGGCCATTCAAAGACCACAGTCTTAACACGTAGACCGATATATGGCAGGAAAACTTTCCCCATGCCAAAATAAACACCAGGGGTCAAAAACATAAAAGTTATCAGGAGCAAAAACCATGAAAAAGAAATCAGAAGCAATCGAAGCGCCAGCACACCTATCAGAATCGGCAGAATCCATATGGCTTGAGTATGCAGGGACCATTATCAAATCCCCTGCCCGGCTTGCCCTGTTTCAATCGGGCCTTGAGGCAATGGACCGAGCAAAACAGGCCCGGCAGCTCGTGGCCAAGGAAGGCATGATCCAGAAAACCGAGAGATCCGGGGTATCACACGCACACCCAGGCTTGAAAATCGAGAAAGAGAGTCAGGCGGCCATGCTCAAGGCGTTTAAACTCCTGGGCATTCAGCACGACCACATATGGTCAGGGAGTATTTATTAATAATGAGCTTTCAGGCTTAAAAGTACCAACAAGTAAAACAAAGTAAAGTACTGAAATAATTACAAAATAATGATTTAAATTGCTTGCTTTATTTCAGTACTTTAGTAAAATAAACCATAACTGGACCCGAACAAGAATCATCGAGACCGATTTGCCCTTTTTGTGAAGATCCGCAACAAAACAGACCTTAAACCATATTCGAGACCGAATCACTGTTTTAAGCCAAAAACTGAAACGATTTTAAAATTCAATCTTCAAAAAAAGGCTTAAAAAAAATGAACTTAGAAGAAATGAAAGCGGCCCTTGCAAAAAAAGCACAGAGACTAAAGGACCTTGTTGGACAGGATCGTCTTTCGGACAAAGAAAAGACCGAAAAGCGCACCCTCCTGAGCGAGTGCCAGGACCTTAAAACCGATATCGAGCAAGGGGCCGAGGAACGGCAGCTCCTTGATGACCTTGACAAATCCTATGTAACCCCACCGGCTGGCGGTCAGCTCGGCGGCCAGTTTTCCACAAGGGACCACACCAGGCCCACAGAAGATCGTTCCTATCGTGGCATGTTTGCCGTAGGTGAGCCCCTTTCCCGTGATAGCTGGAAAGACCCGGACGAATTTCTTAATGTCCTACTTTCTGGACGGCATGACGAGCGCCTGAAACGCACCCGGAGTGAAAAGAGATCCATGATCGAGGGCGTTTCTGAGGATGGCGGTTTTTCAGTCCCCACAGAGTTTGCGGCCAAGTGGCTTGACTCTTCCCTTCCTGCTGAAATTGTACGAACCAGGGCGCAGGTTTGGCCAATGAAAAGCTCTGAACGTGTTGTTCCTGGTTGGTCCGGCAAGGATCACAGCGGCGGCACCCTGTTCGGCGGTTTTAAAATGCAGTGGTTAGGTGAGGCCCAGACCGGGACCCGGCAGACCGGCAAAATGGAAGTCTTGACCCTAAAGGCCCGTAAGGGTGCCATTTTTGCCCAGATCAGCAACGAGCTGAAAGATGACGGCATGTCTTTTGCCCAACAGCTTGAATTTGCCCTTAAAACGTCCGTTGGGTTTGGTCTGGACTCAAATTTTATAAACGGCGATGGCGTGGCAAAACCAGCCGGGGTTCTGACGACTGCGAACCCGGCCTTGATCACCGTTGCAAAAGAAACCAGCCAGACAGAGGGAACCATTGTTTACCGGAATTTGTCAAAGATGTATGCCCGGCTTGCCCCTGGATCATACAAGAATGCAGTCTGGTTATGCAATCAAGATTGTATGCAGTCATTGCTTGAAATTTATGTACCCATTGGTGAAACATACGGGACACATGCCCCCCTGCTGAACGAGTCCAACGGCACGTTCTCCATTTTTGGAATCCCCGTGATTTTCACAGAACATTGCGCCAGCCTGGGAGCCCAGGGAGATATTAACCTGGTTGACTTCACCCAGTATGCCGTAGGACTGCGGAAAGACCTTTCCCTTGATATCAGCAATGCGCCAGGCTGGACCGAGGACATGACCGACTACCGCCTGATTGTCCGGGTGGACGGTATGAGCACATGGTCTGCCCCTGTAACACCCCTGAACGGAACTGTGACCCTGAGCCCATTTATCACCCTGGGCGCAAGGGACGAATAAGCAGTATGTGGCGCTCTAACCTGCCACATTAAACAAAAGGTAGACACTACAGGTTTCTGCTCCTTAGTGTGATCTTCAAAGTGTTTTCTGTTTGTAAAGTTGGAAAGGCCCCACTCCTGGTCGAGATACGGGGCCTTTCTAATTTCTTACCCCTGGAGGGCTCTATGCGTCAAATTTGGTGTAAAAAATATTCTGAATGCCTGGACAAGGCCACGGTCGATAATAAGCCGTTTACCTGCCAGGGTTGCCCCTATGTGAATGATGAAACCTTGAAGCCACAAGGCCCGGACCTGAATTCCGACCTTGATATGTGCATTGCGTTGTTGACGGCAATTTTTCAGCCGAAGTTGCGGCACACCAAGGCCCTGGATGCCAAAGAAATGATCCGGCGAAAGAAAAAATTTACGGGCTATGGGATGATGAACGGGGTTTGATTTGTTGCCAGTGTTGCCACCTTTTTCCTCATCATTACAGGTGGTTGCGGTGGGTGGGACATTTGTCCCACCTGTAATTTTTCTTGCATGATACCCCATTACTTAACGCAAAACATTAACGGTAATTAAAAAAATAGTTGACAAGCTCATTTAATGGGTTTACCGTGAATTATAAACGGTAATTTTAGAGGATTTTAACATGGCAAGACCGACCAAAACAATCGAAGAACTAAGAGCAACGGCAAACGCCAGGGCTAAACGCTGGCAGCAAAAGCAACGAGACCAGGGATTAAAGCACCTGAATGTAATGGTTCACCAGGGAACCATGGATCTAATTGCCGAGCAACGGGAAAAGACCGGGGCAACTACACCGGAAATAGTTGAACGGGCCATTGATGTGGCTTATGGTTCGCCTGAGCCGGAGCCAATACCCATTGAGCCTATGCCCCTGGAAAAACTCCTGCTGGACGTTGCCAACCAACCCGGCACCTGGAAGGATAAAGCCGACCGATTGAATGACCAGGGAATTAAGACGGCCAAAGGCAAGCCCTGGACGGATGCCAATATCAGAATGGCTGTTAAAAATTTGAAGAACCAATAAAACAGCCCCACCAGGTGACTCACCACCCGGCAGGGCCTAACCACAAAACATCTATCAAGGAGATGAATCATGGCTAAATCCATTCCTACCAGCAATCCTACAGAAAATCAAGAAATCCAGACACCGATTGAAAAAACTCCACCGTGGGATAATTTTTCCCACCAGGAGCTTAAGGAGATCCGGGCAGCCGTTGAGGATTTTGGCCGGGATCGTGTCATTGAAATTATCCGTGAGGTAATCCGGGAGGAAAAGGAGGCCAACCATGGATAAGACCGAAAGCACAGTTGAGATTGAAACAGTCGTATTCAGGCATTCAATAGACCAATATTTTAAAAACTCCATTAAGGCCCTTGGCAATCCCGGCGTTGATATCATAAAGAGGGATATTCTCATTGACAACATCCGGGGAGCTGTGGAGGTGGTCCGCATGTTCAATCAGAGTTTGGGCAGGGTGGTGGGGAGCATCGAAGCACCAGAACCGCCATTGTTCTAAAAAAATGAGATCACCGGAAACCAGCTCCTTTATCCGGGGGCTGGTTTTTTTGTCGGGGTGGTGATAGGAAAGTGGGGACACAGAATTAAAAGGGGGATAGCATGGCGAAAATAGCAAAAAGGCGTGACAGGTACGTGCTTGATTTTTACGACCTGGAGGGCAAGAGAAAATGGATCACCATGCCCAAGGGAACAACCCTTAAAGCCGCCAAGGAAGAACTCCGAAAGGTAGAGGATGACCTTGCCACAGGTAATTATATTTCCCCCAAAAAGACACCGACCTTTGACCAGGTGGCGCAAGAATGGCTTGATCATAAAAAAATGAACATCCGTGCATCCACCTGGGCCGTTTACGAGGGCCATACAAAAAATCATTTTCCTGAGTTCAAGAATTTAAAAATCCACCAGATCACAATTCAACGGGTGGAAAAATTTATCACCGACCGACAGGCGGCCGGGATGAACCTATCGACCCTGAGGAAAATTCTTGTTTCATTGCGGCAAATATTCAACCTTGCGGTGAAAAGGGGCTATTGCCCCAGGAACCCCCTGGACTATGCAGACATGCCAAAAAGCCAGGGAGAGGAAACAGACGGGGCCGACAAGATACAGATTCTTACCCATGACCAGATAACCGCTTTCCTGGAGGTGGTCACAGAACAGAAATACCATGTACTGTTTTCATTGGCTATTTTCAGTGGCGCCAGGCAGGGGGAACTTTTGGGGCTCAAGTGGTCAGATATATTATGGGGGGACAGTCAGATCCACATACAGCGCAGTTTTAACAACCAGCGGTTTTATGATACCAAAACAAAGGGCTCAAACCGCAAGATAGATATCGGGCCGGTCATGCTCAAGAAATTAAAAAAATGGCGGCTTGCTTGTCCCCCTGGGGGGCTCGATTTGGTATTCCCCACGGCGAAGGGCAACCCGATGAATCATAACAACATGGTTAACAGATATTTTTTGCCAGGGCTCAAGGCGGCCAAGCTGGAGAGGATCCGCTTTCACGATATGCGGCACACATATGCCAGCTTATTAATTGACCAGGGGGAAAATATCAAATATATTCAAGCACAGTTGGGCCACAGCAACCCGACAGTGACACTGAATGTTTATGCTCATTTGATGAAGGGAACAAACCGGGAGGCAGCTTGCAGGTTAGAGGATGCGGTTTTAAAATAGTGGTAGCAAAATGGTAGCAAAATCAAAAAGGGTTTACAGCCGTTTGACTGTAAACCCTTGATTTTATGGTAGGCACGAGCAGGCTTGAACTGCTGACTTCTACCGTGTCGAGGTAGCGCTCTACCAACTGAGCTACGCGCCTATATGATTCGGAAAACTAATTACCATCCCGGCAAGGTTTTGTCAAGAATATTACAACGGCTATTCTGAAATATATGCCTTTTTTATTTCAGATTCAGGAACCGGCGCCACATCCTTTTGGGTGACAAACCGAAGGACCATTGACGAAGGCGTCACCTCTGAAATCTCAATGGTAAACAAGTCAAAGGTCTTGAGCATGAGGTTGTTGGCAAGGGTTTCGGCATTGCCCTTGAACATGATCTCCACCATGGCCCGATCTGATCCAAGCTCCTTGGTCTTGACATCCTGGATGCCGGGCATGTCATTCAGCACCTTTCGGAGCAGGATAAAACTAGACAGGTAGTCGGTCCCCTCCACCCGGGTTTCAATGGCGTGAACGGTCTGCGGACGGGCCGACCAGAAATCGCTGACCCTTGCCGAAAGGGCCTCTGCCGCAAGATCTCCGGCCTGGGCCAGGGCCTGGTTTGGCCCCTCTGATTCCACACTGCTCTTGGCAACGGCAGATTGATCAATGGTGCCCATGGGTTCACCCGTTTCCACGACAAAGACCTCCAGGTCAACCGTCGCCGGGTAGGATCGTTCATCGCCCATGCGGTTGGATGGTTCGTCAGCCCTGGCCCTTCCCATGACAAGAATATCTGCCTTGAGTGCTCCGGCAAGCTTGAGTGCCCCCACGGAATCGTGGACAAAATCAAAGGCGATACCAAGGGCTTCAAGGTTCGGCCGGTCAGGCCCTTTTCCCACAAGGGTGAAACCCTTTTTTTCAAGGATATCAATCAGGGAACCCTCTGCAAAGGAAGTATAGGGCAACGGGTTCTTGCCCCACCAGTACCGGGAGAGCACTTCGTTATAGGACTGTTCGCTGATCAGCAGCAAAACCGAAGGGTTCATTTTTTCAGTATTAACAATACCGGTCCGTGTAAAGACCTCTTCCAGGGCCGGGGTGTTGACAGCAGATTCCACAGCAACCAGGTATTGACCCTCTCGTTCAACCTCGGCAAGTACCCGGTAGGTTTCAACGTAGCGTTCAGCGTCTGAAAGTACCTGGCCGTAAATAAGGTCGAGGTTACCGGTGATGTCGGCCTGGGAGAGTGTGTCCAGCACAACCCGTTCAACCGAACGGTACAGGGCGTCTGAAATTGCGGCCTTTTTGGCCTGGGGAAGTTTGTCGTTAACGATTGTCTGTTTTCCAAGGGAAATCAATTTTTTCTTTTCCGGGGCCGCAACCCCATCCGTTGTTACCATTCCCAACAGAACAAAAAGAACCATCAGCCCTGCCAGGCCTGTAACCATTCGTCTCATCATCAAATTCTCCTAAGCCTTTCTTGCAATGGCGTAATCTGAAAGCATGATCATGGTATCTTTTGCCCCACAATCGTCAAAGGGTTCAAGGCATTTTTTTGCCTGGTCAACATGGTGTTCAGCCCTTGACTGCGTATCGTCTATCCCCTTGTAAAGATGAAGTTTTTCCACCAGCTTGTAGAAGTCGTCATCGTTGAATCCCTGGGTTGAAATCACACTTTCCATCCAGGATCGATCCGGCCCATCGGCCCGCTCCAGGGCAAGAATCAGGGGCAGGGTCAGTTTTCCCTCCCTCAGGTCTGCTCCGGGGTTTTTCCCAAGGGTTGCGGCATCTGCCGTATAGTCCAGCAGATCGTCCGCCATTTGAAAGGCCATGCCCAGATGGTAACCATAGTCTGCAAGGGCCTGTTCCCTGTCTGCTGGCGCCCTGGAAAGGATAGCACCGCTCCTGCACGCCCCCTGGATCAGTACGGCGGTTTTACCCTTGATGATGGCCATATATTCGGCCTCGCTGAGGTTCAATTTCCCTTTTTTATCGAGCTGATCGATCTCACCCTGGGACATCTCTTCAGTGATGCCGGAAATGACATTGATAATTTCAGGACGCCCGGTTCGAGCGGCAAGGCAAAGGGACCGGGCCAGGAGGAAATCACCGGTCAGCACCACTTGGGCAGCGCCCCAGGTTGAGTGGGCGGTCTTTCTGCCCCGTCGCATCTCTGCTTCATCCACCACATCGTCATGGAGTAAAGTGGCGGCATGGAGATATTCAAAAAGGGTGGATACATCCAGGGCAAGATCCCCACCATAGTTGCACAGCCTTGAACTCAATAAAAACAACAGGGGTCGAAGCCTTTTTCCGCCGCTGAACAGCAGATGGCCTGCAATCTGTCTGACAAGGTCGAGGTTGGGCCTTAAATTTGTCGCCAGGGCCCCTTCAATGGCAGTCAGATCCTCGCTGACCGACGCCAGGATTCGCTGCTTGAGCGCATCTTTCATACAAGCTCTCCAACAAGGTCATAGGCATGGGTTTCAGTGATTTTTACCCTTACAAAGGTGCCAATGTCAATGTTTTCACCGTAAATAAAGGTGATGCCGTCGACTTCAGGCGCCTGGAAGTTCGTCCGTCCCAGAAAAATTCCCTCGTCCGGGTTCTCTTCCACAAGAACGGTAAAGGTTTTACCAAGGTACGCTTCATTCAGGGATTCGGAAATTTCAGCCTGGGCCGCCATGATCGCATCCCGGCGGGCTTCTCCGGTTTCCTCATCCACATGGTCTTTCAGACCGTGGGATGCAAGATCGTCAGAATCTGAATAGGCAAACACACCAAGCTGATCAAACCGGATTTCTTTGACAAAGGCAAGCAATTCGTTGAAGTCCGCCTCTGTTTCACCGGGAAATCCCGTTATAAGAGTGGTCCTGAGCGCTGCATCCGGCGCTGTTTTGCGGATAAAGGCAATCAGCCGGTCAAGATCCTCCCTTGTGTAATTTCTACCCATGCGACGCAATATTCTGGAGCTCGCATGCTGGATGGGCACGTCAAAATAGGTACACACATTGTCAAGCCCTGCAATAACCCTGATAACATCAAAGTCAAGGGATGAGGGGTGGGTATAGAGAAGCCGGATCCAGACATCCGGGTCCAGGGCCTTAATTCGCTGGGAAAGGGTGGTTAAAAGGCCTGCCAGGTTAACTTCCCCGTCAAGGTCCACCCCATAATCAGAGGTGTTTTCTCCCACAAGAACGATCTCCTTTACCCCGTTTTTAACAAGAAGTTCGCTCTCGGTTACCACGGCATCCACCCCACGGCTTCTCTGGATGCCCCTGAGTCTGGGGATGATGCAATAGGTACAGTGGCGGTCGCACCCTTCTGAAATTTTCACATGGGCAAGGTAATCAAGGGTGAGACACCTGGGAAGGGGGTGACCCTGCATCTGCCGAGCCAGAACGTCTGGAACCAGCACCATGGACCCGGTGGATTCAACCACCCGGACAATTTCATCACAGGCCCCTGTTCCCAGAAACACATCGACCTCTGGAAGCTCGCCACCGAGGTCGTCATGCTTAAATCGTTCGGGCAGACAGCCGGTCACCACCAGCCGTTTGCACCTGCCATCGCGTTTGTACACAGCCATGTCCAGGATCGTATCAACAGCCTCTGCCGAGGCTGCTGATATGAACCCGCAGGTATTGACGATGATCACGTCTGCCTGGGACGGGTCATGGACGATGCCATGGCCCGCTGACGCAAGGCGGCCGAGCATTACTTCGCTGTCCACCTGGTTGCGGCAGCACCCCAGGCTTTCGAGAAAAATCATCATAGGGCTTTTGTCATCATTTCACCCATGAGCTTTGAAAAGCGTGAGGGATTTTCGATCTTGCCCCCCTCGCTGATCACGGCAAGGTCAAACAGAAGATCTGCATAATCCTTGAGCACAGGATTGGTTGTGTCTGTCTCAAAAACACCCTTGATCTTTTCCATGACCGGATGGCCGACGTTGAGCTCAAGGGAACGTTTCTGTTCCGGGGCTTCCTGGCCTGATGCCTTGAGGATCTTCTCCATGTAGGCGCTCATGCCATGATCGTCACCGGAAAGGCAGGCAACGGACTCCTTGAGGCGCTTTGAAATCTGGACATCCTTGACCTTACCCTCAAGTTTTTCCTTGAGAAAGTCAAACAGGGGTGTGTACTCGTCCTTTTTCTTGTCATCCACGGCGTCAAGGTCAAGGTCTCCCTTTTCAGCACTCTTGAGTTTTTTCTCCTTGTACTCGGGAAGGCTCTGGGTAACCCACTCATCCACGGGATCCACCATGAGAAGAACCTCATAATCCTTTGCCTTTAGGGACTCGAGCAACGGGGAGTTAAGAAGCGACTTCATATTCTCGCCCGTGATGTAGTAGATCTCCTTTTGATCGTCTTTCATGTTTTCAATGTACTGGTCAAGGGAGACATACTTGCCGTCGGATTTGGTGGTCTTGTACCTTAAAAGCGAAGCGATCCGCTCTTTGTTGGCAAAATCCGTGGGAAGGCCCGCTTTCAGGGCCTGGCCGAATTCATCAAAAAACGCCTCGTACTTCTCCTTGTCCATCTCTTCGAGCAGGGCAAAAATTTTCTTGACCAGGTTCTTTTTGATGTTGCGAACCAGGCGGTCCTCCTGGAGGATCTCCCGGCTGACGTTCAAGTTAAGATCGGGGGCATCCACAACGCCCTGGACAAATCCCAGATATTCGGGAAGCAGTTCCTTACAGTCGTCCATGATAAAGATGCGCTTGCAGTAGAGCTGCATGCCGTTTTTCCGTTCGGGCCTGAACATGTCAAAGGGGGCCTTGGACGGAATAAACAGGAGTGCATCGTACTCGGTGATACCTTCAAACCGCTTGTGAAGGATCTCCATGGGTTTATCCCAGTTGTGGCTGATGTGCCTGTAAAACTCCTCATACTCTTCCGGGGTTACATCCTCCTGGCTCTTGGTCCAGATTGCCTTCATGGAGTTCAGGGTTTCATCGGCCCTCACCTTTCGATAGGTCTCTCCAATGGGCTTGCCGTCGGCATCCTTGACAATGGCCTCCTCGGGGATGGGCTCGCTCTTTTCCACGTTCATCACAACGGGGTAGGTAACAAAATCAGAGTGCTTTTTAATGATATGGCGGATGGTGTACTCTTCGGTGAAGTCCTGGTCTCCCTCTTCAACCTTCTTGAGTTCAAGGGTGATTGTGGTTCCCCGGTCCTTTTTTTCCGTCTCTTCAATGGTGTATGAACCCTTGCCGTCTGATTCCCAGCGCACGCCCTTGTCGGCCCCTGCGGCCTTTGTCACAAGGGTGATCTTGTCTGCGGCAATGAATGCTGAATAAAAACCGACACCAAACTGTCCGATCAATTCAGGAGAGAGGACATTCGCATCCTTTGATTTTTCCAATGCCTCGACAAAGGCTGCGGTGCCGCTCCTGGCGATGGTACCGATGTTCTCGTTGACCTCGTCAAAGGTCATGCCGATGCCGTTGTCTGAAATTTCAAATGTCCGCTTTTCCGGGTCCGTGGCAATCCTGATCTTGAAATCATTACTCCCCTCGAACAGTTCCGGCTCTGTCTGCTCCTTGAACCTTGCCTTGTCGATTGCGTCCGAAGCGTTTGACACGAGCTCCCGGATAAAAATTTCCTTGTTGGAATAAAGGGAATTAATGATAAGGTGCAACAGCTGCTGCACTTCGGTTTTAAATTCACACGTCTCTTTTTTTGTACCCATGGTATCTCCTGAATGTTTCTGTTACATGCTTAAAGCCTGTGGTTGTCAGTCGTTTTTTCATCTAAATAATTGGTTTAAATTCAAGATTGTCAAGTTTCAACCCTTAAAAATCGACCGGCCAGGGGTCTAAATACCTGAACTCTTAAGACACCTGGACCGGCAAAGTGCGCTAAAAGATCAATCCATTGATTATATTTGATTATATTGATTTTTACGGCAAAACCTGTTAATTATCCTGGGTCGTCGCAGGGACCGGATTGCAGCCCCCGGGCCGATGGTTACAGGCCCCCATGGGCCATGGCATTTACACGAATGGAGACCGTCACATGCATTATGAAGGCAACATCATACGTCCCCCAAGCGAGGCAAACTCTATTCTTCTCCAGGTGACCGTGGGGTGTTCCCACAACAAATGCACCTTTTGCGGCGCCTACAAGGGAGAGCGGTTCAAGATCAAGAAAGACCCTGTTATCATGGAAGATATTGAGTTTGCAGCCCGGCACTGCCGTCGCCAGAACCGGCTGTTCATCTGTGACGGTGATGCCCTGATCATTCCCCAGAGGCGGCTGGTCCCGATCCTTGAACAAATAAACCAGCGACTGCCCTGGATTGAACGTATCGGGCTATATGCCAACACCAAGAGTATCCGCATGAAGTCTGACCAGGAACTGGAACAACTTCGTTCCCTTGGGGTCAAAATCGCCTATATGGGCCTTGAAACCGGGGACGACGTCACCCTGAAGGCGATCAACAAGGGAGCCGACGCCCAGCGCATGATCGAAATGGGCCGGAAAATCCGTGGGGCAGGCATCAAGCTGTCCATCACCGTCCTCAACGGCATTGCCGGCCGCAAACGATCCATGATCCATGCAAACGAGACAGGCCGGGTACTTACGGCCATTGACCCCGAGTATGTAGGGGCCTTGAGCCTGATGCTCATCCCTGGAACCCCAATGTACGACAGCCATGCAAAGGGAGAGTTTGAGCTTATCAACCCGGACGAGATCCTTTTGGAGCTTGGCGCCATGATATCGGCCACCCATCTCACCAATGGTCTTTTCCATGCCAACCATGCATCCAACTATCTTCCCATCAGGGCAGAGCTTCCCCGGGACAAGGAACGAACCCTTGCCCATATTGCAAAAGCCCTGGAGGGTAAAATAGAACTCAAACCAGAGTTCATGAGAGCATTGTAAATCAGGGGACAGAGTCGACATCTGTCCCCATTAAAACAGAATAACAGGGGATCCATTTGAAGGTAAGTCCCCCAAACAGGAGAAACACAATGGCTTGCGCCAACAAAGACCTTGATCAGCAATGTATCACCACCATCAGAACCCTTGCCATGGACGCCATTCAAAAGGCAAACTCCGGCCATCCCGGCGCCCCCATGGGACTTGCGCCCGCGGCCTTTGTCCTTTGGAAGGATTTTCTAAAACACAACCCCAAAAATCCCGCCTGGATTGACCGGGACAGATTTGTTCTGTCCGGCGGCCATGCATCCATGCTCCTGTACAGCCTGCTCTACCTGAACGGCTACGGAACCACCCTTGACGACATCAAGAACTTCCGCCAGTGGGGCAGCAAAACGCCGGGACATCCTGAGTACGGGCACACGGCCGGGGTTGAAACCACCACGGGTCCCCTGGGCCAGGGTGTTGCAAATGCCGTTGGTATGGCCATGGCCGAACGCCATCTCGGGGCAAGATTCAACCAGGATGGAAAAACCCTCATTGATCATCATACCTATGTCATCTGCGGAGACGGCGACCTCATGGAAGGCGTGACCCAGGAGGCTGCCTCCCTTGCCGGCCACCTGGTCCTTGGAAAACTCATCTGCATCTATGACGACAATTCAATCACCATCGAGGGCACGACAGCCATTGCCTTTACCGAGGATGTAAAGGCAAGGTTTGAAAGTATGAACTGGCAGGTCATCGTGGTGGACGACGGCAACGACCTTGAAAAAATCAGGGCCGCCATTCAGGCGGGAAAAGACGAAACATCCCGCCCCACCATGATCAAGCTCAAGACCCACATCGCCTATGGCAGTCCGAACAAGCAGGATTCATCCGGAGCCCATGGTGCCCCCCTGGGAGTGGACGAGATCAAGCTGGTAAAAAAATTCTACGGCGTGCCTGAGGACAAGGATTTTTATGTGCCCGACGAGGTCCTTGCCGAGTGCCGGAAAGCCATTGATATTGGAAAGGAAAAGGAGCAGGCATGGCAGGAAATCTTTGACACCTACAGGTCCGAGACGCCCGAGCTTGCCGACAACTTTGTGGATGCCATTTCCGGATTCCTGACAGCCGGGTGGGATGATGAAATCCCTGTTTTTACACCTGGAGACAAACCCATGGCCACCCGGTCTGCCTCGGGCAAGGTGCTCAACGCCATTGCAAAGAACCTGCCCTCCCTCATGGGCGGATCAGCCGACCTTGCCCCCTCCAACAACACCTTCTTGAACGATATGGAGGTGTTCCAGGCCGACACCCCCCAGGGAAGAAACATCCGGTTCGGGGTGCGTGAGCATGCCATGACCGCCATCATGACGGGCATGTATCTCCACAGCGGTGTCCGACCCTTTGGCGGCACCTTCCTCGTGTTTGCCGATTACATGAGACCGGCCATCCGGGTGGCGTCCCTCATGGGGCTTCCCATGATCTATGTGCTGACCCATGACAGTGTTGCCGTGGGAGAAGACGGCCCCACCCATCAGCCCGTGGAGCACCTGGCATCGTTGCGGGCCATTCCCGGCCTTACCGTTATCCGGCCGGCGGACGCCAATGAAACCGCAGAGGCCTGGAAAAAGGCCCTGAACACCCACAACGGGCCCACGGCCTTGATCCTGAGCCGCCAGAACCTTCCCATTCTTGACGCAGCAGCCGACGGAGCACTGGTCTTTGGGGCCTACACCCTTAAAAAGACCAAGGGCGAACCCGATCTCATCCTCATTGCAACCGGCTCAGAGGTTCACATCTGCGTTGAGGCGGCAGCACTCCTGGCCAAAGAAAATATCCAGGCAAGGGTGGTGAGCATGCCCTCGTGGGAACTTTTTGAAAAAGCGCCCGCCTACTACCGGGAACGAATCCTTCCTCCCGGAGTCAAAAAACGCCTGGCTGTAGAGGCCGGTATTCCCATGGGCTGGGAACGGTATGTGGGGGATGCAGGCAAGGTTATCGGTATAAACACCTTTGGCGCTTCAGCACCTGGAGACAGGGTACTTGCAGAGTATGGATTCACAGCGGCAAATATTGTTGAACAGGCAAAGGCCCTTGTAAACGAATAAACACAATATCAGCGCCAGAGCCCTGGGGGTTCTGGCGCTATATCCCTGACACCCCTTTCCAAAAGATTCGATCCATGCTCCAGGCGCTTAGACAGATCCCTGGCCATGGTGAAATTCAGGCCCGGGACCTGTAATCCGATCCACCATCTCGGCAAACCCCTGCCCTCCGGATTTTTTTGTAATCCAGGCCGGTTTGTGGGTCAAGTCATTTTCAAAATCAAGAAGATTGGCCACCCCCACGGAATTAGGAAAAAAGGCAAACATGGGCTCATCGTTGGGTGAATCCCCTGAAAAAACCACCTGGTGTTTGACCGTTTCAAGGTCGACCCCAAAGATCTCCTGGAAAAACAGCCGTGTCATGGTAAGCTTGTCATAATCGCCGAACCAGCCGTTCACATGGATAGAACTTATCTTTGCCACGGCACCATGGGCTTCAAAGATCTCCTTGATGGTTCTGATCTCCCCGCTGTCCAGGGGAGAAACATCCTCACAAAAATCAATGGCAAGATCCGCCTCCCGATAGGCCTGGTCCGCAGACACCCTGCACCCCGGGACCTTTGCCAGCACCTCCGCCTGTATGGTCATGAGCCTCTTTCTGTCTTCAGCCCTCTGGGTCCGGGTTCTGAAGTAGCGGCGAACCATTCGCCTGGTTTGATCGTCATAGGCAAAATAAAAGGCGCCGTTCTCTCCCACAACGCCGTCCACCGGCCACATCCTGGCAATGTGATCACACCACCCCCCGGGTCTTCCCGTAATGGGAACCACCCGGATACCGACCCGTTGCAGTCGTTCCATGGCAGCAAAGACACAGGCAGGTATCCTGCCATTGCAGGTCATGGTGTCGTCGATATCCGTGAGAAGGTATTGAATCTTTTCCAGGCTCTGGAATTGGTCGATTGAATCCATGCAGTCCCTTGTCCTCCTAATATTCTGGTACCCGGCAGATGAAATAAACCTGGATCATACCAGAACCATAGAAAAAAGAGGAGGTAAAAAGCGCTTGTTTGAGGACTGAAAAATCTTGCATTACAGGGTAAGACCGCTTATGGTTGCAAAAAAAAAGGAGGGTGCCATGAAACAGATTATTTTTATACTGATGCTAGTCCAAATTGCGACCTTTCAGATGTTTTTTTCAATTCTGCCCTGTTCTGCCCAGGATGGGGAAATCGAAACCAATGCCGCAGACCAGACAGACCTTTCTGTCACCATTTACAACCAGGACATGGCACTTATAAAGGAACAGCGATCGGTTACCCTGCCAAAGGGGGAAGTAACCCTTGCCATCAGGGATGTCAGCGGCAGGATCATCCCGGAAACAGCACTGTTGAGCTCAGACGACATAAGGGTCCTGGAACAGAACTTTGAATTTGATCTTCTCACTCCCGAATCCCTCCTTAAAAAATTCACCGGCAAAACCATTAAAATCATCCGGGAGAACAGGGAAACCGGCCAGGAAAAAACCGTGGAGGCAAAGGTGCTTTCCACCCATAACGGCATTGTTCTTGAGACAGGCTCAGGGATCGAAACCGGACTGCCGGGCAGGCTCGTCTTTTCACACATTCCTGGCAATTTAAGAACAAGCCCCACCCTTACCATGACCGTCCAGAGCATTAAGGCAGAAAACCGAAACCTGGCCCTTTCCTATCTTACCCACGGACTTTCGTGGAAGGCCGATTATGTGGCTGAACTCAATCCAGACGACGACCGTCTAAACCTGAGCGCCTGGGTCACCCTCACCAACACCAGCAGCACAGACTACACCAATGCACGGCTCCAACTTGTGGCAGGCGACATTCACCTTGCCCCACAGCAAAATCAGGACAGGGCAAACCCCCTTATGATGAGAGCCTCAGCCATGGCCGAGGACGGTTTTGTCCAGGAGCAGATGTTTGAGTATCATTTATATACACTTGGCCGACAAACAACCCTCAAAAACAATCAGACCAAACAGGTGGCCCTGCTCCAGGCGGAAAACATTCCCTGCCAAAAAGAGTACAGGCTCAGCGGCAATGGTTACTGGTTCGCCCGAAACGTGGGCGACGGGATCCAGCGTCCAAAGGTCGAGGTGCTGCTTAACCTTGAAAACAGTAAGAACAACAACCTTGGCATGCCCCTTCCAAAGGGGACCGTGCGGGTGTACAAAACCGACACCAGGGGAATGCTTCAATTTGCCGGCGAAGACAACATTGACCACACACCGGAGGGGGGCAGACTTAATCTAAAGCTTGGCAATGCCTTTGATATCACGGTGGAAAAACGGCAGACCGATTTCAGGAAGCTGCCATCCACGGGCCAGGATACCTTTCAGTTTCAATCCTCCCATGATATCAGGATAATGAACGCCAAAAAAGTTCCTGTAACGGTAAAGATATACGAATCCATGCCCGGGGACTGGCATATCCAGAAGGAGAGCCATCCCCACAAAAAAGAAACAGCCCACCAGGCCCTGTGGGAGATCCAGGTGCCACCTGAAAACCAGATCGCCCTGACCTATACTGTAAAGACAAAATAAGGGGCTCAGATGTAAATAATTCCACAAATATGGTGCAGGATTTCAGCTCGTATTCAAGGCGTATCAAAGGGAGCATATTGAAATATGTGCCCTTTGATGCAACGCAGAAGACGAGCTGAAAGACAAGCAAGATTGAGGAATTATTTATTTCTGAGTCCCTAACCTGGCCCCATGGGGCAAGAACATTTATTTTTAATCTTCCAAGCGGAGGCGTTTTGTGAAAAAATTCTCAATGGTTTTAACCATGATCCTGATTCCTGTTCTGATGATAGTCATTTCAACCCCTTGTTTTGCAGCCCTTAAAATTAAACTCGGGGTGGTGACAAAACCCGGGTCGGCCCAGAACATTGTGGCCGAAAAGTTCAAGGCCCTCATTGAAGAACGCAGCAGCAGCAAGATAAAGGTCAAAGTGTTTCATTCCGCCTCCCTTGGCAACGAGACCGAAATCCTCCAGCAGCTCCAGATGGGAACCATTGAAATGGGGGTAATCACGGGCGGACCCTTTGACACCTTTGACCCCATCGTGCGGGTGGTCAACTATCCCTTTCTCTTTAAGGACAATGACCAGGCAGACGCCATTCTGGACGGCCCCCTGGGCCGGGAGATCTTTAATAGCCTTGAATCTTCCGGGTTCAAGGGCCTCTGCTTTTCCGAAAACGGATTCAGGAATCTGACCAACAACCGCAGGCCGGTCAAAACCCCGGAGGATATCAAGGGCCTCAAAATCAGGGTGATGGCCTCGGCCCTGCACAAGACCATCTGGCAATCCCTGGGAGCAAACCCCACACCCATGCCCTGGCCCATCTACACCGAGCTTGAGCAGGGAGTGATCGACGGTCAGGAAAACCCCCTCTGGGTGATGGAGGTTTACAAATTCTACGAAATCCAGCGCTACATGACCCTCACCCGCCATGTCTACTCCCCCCACCTTGACGTGGCCAGCCTGAAATGGTGGAACACCCTTTCAAAGGCAAACCAGGCGCTGATACAGACGGCCATGGCAGATGCAGCACGGTTCCAGCGAAGGGATAACCGGGAAAAAGATGCGGCCCGCCTGGTCCTTCTTGCCCAGAAGGGCATGGAGATCGAAACCCAGCCGGACATCAATGCCTTTAGGGCAAAGGTGGCAGCCCTCAAGGACATGGAACTCTACCAGAATCCCAAGGTTCACGATCTGCTCATCAGGATGATCCAGGCCACCAGATAGGCGACTATTTACATGAATATCCTTAACGCCTTGAGCAACACCCTTAACACATGGGTGCGGCATTTCATCTTCGGCCTGGGCCTTGCCATGACACTGATCGTGGTGGCCCAGGTGTTTGCACGGTATGTGCTCAACAGCTCGCTGTTCTGGTCTGAGGAACTTGCCCGGTACTGCCTGGTGTGGATCTCTTTTCTAGGGGCATCCGTGGCATACCATGACAGGGTGCATCCCGGGGTCAACATGTTTGGTTCAAGGCTCCCAATGACCATGGAACGAATTCTGACCACCTTGGTTCACCTGGTCTCCATGGGTCTTTTTTCCATCATGATTGTTCATGGCTTCGAGTTTGCCTCCTTTGTCCGCCTCCAAATCACCCCGGCCCTGGCCATTCCCAAGTGGATCATCATGGGAATTCTTCCCCTCAGTGGAGTGATTTTCATGGTCCATGGGGTACGCTTTCTTGCCCAGGACATCGGCAAAAAATACGGGCCTGAACAACAGGACCCAAAGGGCAAAAAATGATCCCAACAGTCTTGATGGTTGCCCTTGCAGCCCTGTTTGCCATCAACACCCCCATTGCCATTGCCATTGGGGCGGCATCGGTGACAGCCATCCTTGTCCAGG
Organism: Desulforapulum autotrophicum HRM2; assembly: GCF_000020365.1. Classification (NCBI taxonomy): domain Bacteria; kingdom Pseudomonadati; phylum Thermodesulfobacteriota; class Desulfobacteria; order Desulfobacterales; family Desulfobacteraceae; genus Desulforapulum; species Desulforapulum autotrophicum. Next base: position 5,442,161 of record NC_012108.1, read on the forward strand.
GGGATTTTTCCCTGATGATGGTAGTCCAGCGCATGTTCTCGGGCACGGACTCGTTTCATCTCATGGCCGTTCCCCTGTTCATGTATGTGGGGGCCATCATGGAAAAAGGGGGAATCAGCCAGCGCCTCATTGACCTTGCCAATGCCCTGGCCGGCTGGCTGCCCGGCGGGCTTGCCGCAGTCACCATTGTCTCGGCCATGTTCTTTGCCGGCATTTCAGGCTCTGCCGCAGCCGATGCCGCAGCCGTGGGTGCCGTACTCATCCCGGCAATGAAACGCTCGGGGTATGAACCGGACTTTGCCGCAGCAGTCCAGGCGTCGGGGGGCTCCCTGGGAGTGATCATCCCCCCATCCATTCCCATGATTATCTTTGGATTCCTCACAGGGGCCTCCATTGGCCAACTGTTTGCCGCAGGCATCCTGCCCGGACTTCTCATTGGCCTGTCCCTGATTATCGTCAGTTCAATCATCTCCTGGAAACAAGGATATGCACCGGAAAACCGGTTCTCCCCTGGCCTTGTATGGACCACCTTCTGCCGGGCAGGACTCGCCCTGGGCGCCCCTGCCATCATCCTTGGCGGCATTCTTATGGGTATCTTCACGGCAACGGAATCGGCTGCCGTGGCCGTGGTCTATTCCCTGTTTATCTCCACGGTGGTGTATAAAGAACTCCGCCCCAGGGATCTTTATGGGATCCTGGTCAACGGATCCATCACCGCATCCATTGTGATGTTCATCATTTCAACGGCATCTGTTTTTTCCTGGATTGCGGCCATTGAGGATATTCCAGAAATTCTGGCAGGCGGAATCCTCGGTATCACGGACAACCGCATCCTGCTGCTGCTCATCATCAACGCCGTGCTCCTGGTTGCCGGCACCTTTGTGGAGACCACGGCGGCCCTGATTCTGCTTGTTCCCATGATCACGGCCATGCTCCCTGCCCTTGGCATTGACATGATTCAGCTGGGCGTCATTGTGGTGACCAATCTTGCCATTGGTATGCTCACCCCGCCCATGGGCATCTGCCTCATCGTTGCCAGCGCCATTTCAAATCAGGGTCTCGGGGCCGTGTCCCGGCGGGTGGTACCGTTTCTGCTCATCCTCATCGTGGATCTCATGGTCATCACCTTTTATCCGCCCATTACCATGTGGATGGCCCACCTCATCCGATAGAACAAGCCAGGAAACCCCGTTGCAAAATGTCCTGTAAACCACCAAACAACAAAGGAACACACGCATGAGAACCATCGCATTTGGATATTCAACCCTGTGCAACCTGAAATGCGGCCATTGTGTTGCAAAGGGTGAAATCCCTGAAACCGCCACCATGGACCTTGGCCGGGCCAGGGAGCTCATCCATGAAATGGCCGCAGCCGGTGTCAGGGGCATCAGTTTCACGGCAGGAGAACCCCTGATTTTTTTCAACGAAATAAAGGCCCTTGTCCGCCTGTGCCACGATCTTAACATCTACACCCGCATCGTCACTAACAGCTTCTGGGCAAGCAGCCCGGAACGGGCCAGCACAGTGGTCAAGGAGCTGAAACAAAACGGCCTGAATCAACTCAGGCTGAGCTGCAGCCGATGGCACCAGCAAGGGGTAGACCAGCAGAACCTGGTCCATGCAGCCCAGGGCTGCAAAAAGAACCGGATGGACTATTTTGTTTCGTTTGTGACGGATTTTTCAAAGGCCGACGATTTACTCGAGGATTTTCTCCGGGCAAACAAGCTTCGATTCTTTCCCGAACCCCTGATTCTGTCCGGACGTGCCCAGGCGTTTGACCATGGTCCGATCCACACGGATTTCCAGGCAAACTGCTGTGCCATGAACCCCTATATCACGCCTGAACTTGACATGTACGCCTGCTGCGATGCCGGCAGTAATTTCACAGAAACCCGGGTTTTTTTCCTTGGCAACCTTGCCCACACAGGCGTTGATGCCCTGTTTGAAAAAAATGAGCAAAACCCTTTGTTCAACCTCATCCGAACTGTGGGCATCTCAAGTCTTGCCCTGTTCTCCGGCATACGTTCAAGGGATATCATCACCTACAGAAAATGCGACCTTTGCAGACAGCTTTTAAACACACCGGCCACCCTTGAAATACTTGAACAGGCTGCCGGCAACCCAGAGAACCGCTGGACCCGGTAAGCCTGTTTTCCCGCCCACAGCCTTGAACAAATATCGTTCCCGGCTACCATCTATACGACCCATGCACCGTATAGCATACCGGCGATGGTAGACATGATCACAATGATGCCGCAAAAGGTCGCTGTCTTTTTCACGCCCATCACACTGCCGATCACCAGCATGTTGGGCAGCGAAAGGGCCGGACCGGCAAGCAAAAGAGCCAGGGCTGGCCCCTTGCCCATGCCGGCCCCCAGTAGCCCCTGGAGGATAGGCACTTCGGTCAATGTGGCGAAATACATCAAGGCTCCAGCCATGGACGCAATCAGGTTGGCCCACAACGAATTACCCCCCAGAAAAGATTGGATGAAATGCTCGGGAATCAGGGCTGCATGGCCCGGACGGCCCAGCATGAAACCGGCCACCAGCACTCCGCCGGCCAGCAAGGGAAAGATCTGCTTCATGAAACCCCAGGTGGATTCCACCCAGCTTTTGCACTCATCCTTTGTGAACCAGGCTTTAAGCATCAGCCCCAGGATGATCAGCAAGACAATGGTGATGTACCATTTGGCGGCAAAGATTGCTGGCCACAAACCAATCGAGCCGGCCTCCGGCTTTGCGAATGCCGCAAACACCAAAATCAACACCATGGTTAAGAGGTACAAGCTGTCCTGCAACAGGGTGCGCTCCTTGGCTTCGGCATCGGGCAGATAAATTTGCCCGGCAGTGCGCGCGGCATCGTCTTTGCGGAAAATCAGGGCCATCAACAAACCGGTCACCACAGCAAAGATCACCGCACCCACAGCCCGGGCCAGACCCAATTGCCAGCCCAGGATTTTAGCGGTCAGGGTAATGGCCAGAACGTTGATGGCAGGTCCAGAGTAGAGGAAAGCCGTGGCGGGTCCGATACCCGCTCCCCGCGTATAAATGCCTGCGAACAACGGCAACACCGTGCAGGAACATACAGCCAGGATAGTCCCCGAAACCGACGCCACAGAATATGATAAAATTTTGCTGGCTTGGGCTCCAAAGTATTTAAGTACCGATGCCTGGGAAACGAAGACAGCTATGGCCCCGGCGATAAAAAAAGCAGGAATCAGACAGGTCAGGACATGTTCCCGTGCATACTCCTGGAGCATCATAAAGGCTTCCAGCCCGGATTGTCGGATCACCGGATGGCTCCATGGAATATAATAGGCCCCTATAAAAGCACCCACGATTAACAACAGCTTAGTACGCTCTTTCATTTTTCGATCTCCTTTCCAGCGGCTTCACGTTCCGGTCGGTGGTGTCGTGGGTCGCCATCATATTTATTTCGTCCCATGACGATGCGGCCTGAACCTCACACACAGGCAACACCTTTTGCTAAAGTAGTTTAACCCTCTTGATCCTGTTGGGATTGGACAGGGCTTTCATCTCCTTGATAAAATATATCAGACCGCAATTACATCGTTAAAATAGAATTTAACGATATATGATATGCCTGTCAAGCAGAAAATCAACCGAAAACGGAAAGGATGATGACCTCCGCAGATGGGATAATTGAAGCAGCAGTCCATATAACCGGCACGGCCGGAGCAAGTTATCTGCTCTAGCCACAACGAAGCATGAAACACGATGATACAGGGCAGGCGATAGTACCATTCCGCCCCCTTTTGTTTCCCTGACCGGAACGGTAAACGTCGGGGGGCTTTTTGCCCTTCCAGACTAAAGCGCAGGAACTGCGGGCTAAAGTCCTCAAACAGCCTGCGCTTCTTAACGCCTGGAAGGGCAAAAACCCTATCCCCTTTGGTTTACAATGTTCCGGTCAGGGAAACAAAAGAGGGCTCGAAAGTCGAGACTTTCACAATGATGTTTCGACAGTTGTTTGATATAAAACCGGCACGGCCGGAGCGAGGTATCTGCTCCGGCCACAACGAATGATGAAACGCCTCTGTTTGCAATGTTTTGGTGAGTGTTTCATATAACCCACATGTCCTGGCGGACACAACGAAGCATGAAACTCGACAGTAGTAGGCCGGTGGGAACGGGTGTTGCCCTGAACGGGTTAAATGGCAACGGTGGACACGAGGTCCAAGGAGTTGCCATTTCCCTCGGAGCAGGCCATGGACAGCCTGCGAGAATGAGTGAAGGGCAACACCCGTTTCCGCCGGCCGGTCGAAGCGAGTTTCATATAAAAAAAAATGGGAAAGGGGAAGATTCCTTGCTCATAGGAGCAGGCAACCTTATTTCAGGGTAAAGGATTGATCCCCCTATAGTCTTCTTTAAAATAAAACAGCAAAAAACATATTGACATCCACTATCTGCATCGCTACATTGCGTTTTAACGTTATTAAAGGGGTGAGACGATGCCACGCCACGATCAAAACAGCCAAGAATCATGCTGCCAATCAGCAGACACTGGGGGGCCATTCAAGGTTCTGCACCCTGATGAAAACAGCTCTAACAACAAAGACTCAGGCCATCACCACCATGTGAATGTGGAAGAAACCAGCGGAACAAGACTTTTAATAACCCTTGTTTTAAACTTGATTATACCTGTTGTTCAGGTTGTTGCAGGGACTTTTGCACACAGCATGGCACTGATATCCGATGCCACCCACAACTTCAGCGATTTCATGGCGATTCTTATTTCCTATATTGCCTATCGAATCGGCAGGAAAGGGGCTACTGCCAAAAATACCTTCGGGTACCGCAGGGCGGAAATATTGGCCGCCCTGTTAAATGTGGTCCTTTTGACAGGGGCATGTTTTTTTATCCTATATGGTGCATTTCAACGATTTTTAGTACCTGAAATAGTAGCAGGAGAAATTGTCATCTGGGCCGCTTTAGCGGGTATCGTGGGAAACGGATTTTCCGCCTGGCTACTCCACCGGGATTCAAAACACAATCTGAATATGAAAGGCGCTTTTTTGCACATGCTGGGGGATTTTTTGACCTCTGTGGTGGTATTGATCAGCGGCCTTGTGATGATGTATAAACCCTGGTACTGGCTGGACCCGTCGCTGTCCATCCTGATTGCCGTTTTTATTCTCAAAAACTGCTGGTCAATTCTCAAGTCTTCAACCAATATATTAATGAATGCCACTCCCAGCAGTGTAGATTTAGACGATGTCCAAGCCCACCTTCTATCAATCGAAGAGATAAAAAGCGTTCACTATCTCCATGCCTGGCCGATCAGTTCTTCAGGAATTTCATTTTCCTGCCACCTGGTCGTTTCCGATCAACTGGTCAGCCAGACAGGGGCCTTATCCGAACGGATCAGGCATTCAATTTTCCATAAATTCGGCATTGACCATCCAGTTTTTCAATTTGAAACCGAATCCTGCGGGAACGGCACCCTGTTGTGTGAGATGTTTCCCGGAGCTAAAAAAAAGGCAAGGGGTTGACCTCATTTTCCCGTTTTTTATTTGACGCTTCAAAATACAGGCTGGCCCACTGTCTGGACCCAGGGCGAAAATTGCTGATTCAGATGACCGGCACAAGTAAAAAAGGGTTCAAGATCGGAATAAAATCTTTCAAAACATGAAATCCATCTGGACGGATAATCAAAGAATTTGAATAAAATGGAAACAATCGCTTGACAAACAATTTCATATCGATATATTCTGTTTTAACGATATGAAAACCAGGAAAGAAAGGAATAAAAAACTATGAAATCATTCATTCGAGTGATGAAAGCATTGTCCGACCCCAACCGGGTAAAAATGATGAAAATGCTTCAGGCACGCCCTCTTTGTGTTTGCGAGATTAAAACAGCACTTGGTATTGCCCAGTCCACTGCCAGCAAACATTTAAAAATTCTTGAAGATGCCGAACTGGTAAGGAGTTTTAAAGACGGGCTATGGGTAAACTATTCTCTTTCCGACGGCAGCGGCTCCCCTTATTCTGCGAGCATGATTGGAAATTTGAGACATTGGCTGGATGATGAATCTGAAATAAAAGAATTAACCCAGATTCTTCCGGACATTGACCGTCATGCAATTGTTGGGAAATGATTAAAAATAAAAAGAGTTACAAGATTAGATCTTTAAATGACCATATATAATGAAAAGTTGAAAAAATTATGGAATCAAAAACAACCCAACCCATTCAAGGTGAGGGAAAAACAAACAAGATGATCGCCTTAAATTTATTGATGGCGACCATTGGCGTATATCTGTGGTGGACTGTTTACCAGGTGCTGCCGAACCTGTCAAAGTGGCTTACCTACAACCTGCTGCAAATCCAAAAGGGATCTCATCTGGGATCTTCTGTGGAATTTTTCTTTTATGATACCCCAAAGGTCATGATGCTCTTATTCCTGGTTGTTTTTGGAGTGGGTATCATCAGAAGTTTTTTCACCCCTGAAAAAACCCGGGCTTTTCTTTCCGGAAAAAGTGAGTTTGTCGGTAATATTTTTGCCGCATTATTAGGCATTATCACCCCCTTTTGTTCCTGTTCCGCTGTACCGCTGTTTATTGGTTTTGTGACCGCAGGGGTTCCACTTGGCGTCACATTCTCTTTTTTAATTGCCGCCCCCATGGTTAATGAGATCGCTCTTGGCCTTTTATATGGACTTCTGGGGTGGAAGGTTGCCGCCATTTATATGGGAACGGGCTTATTTATTGCCATATCAGCGGGGTGGGTGATCGGTCGTCTGAAGCTTGAAAATCATATTGAAGACTGGGTCACACAGTCAAACGCGGCAAACCTGACCATGGAAGAAGAAAAATTGACCTGGAATGACCGGATTATTTATGGATGGGATGCGGTTAAAGAAATCATCGGCCGTGTGTGGATTTATGTCATCCTTGGAATTGCTGTGGGAGCTGGGATCCATGGGTTTGTACCCGAAGGGGTTATGGCATCCATCATGGGCAAAGGGTCCTGGTGGTCTGTCCCCCTGTCAGTTGTGATCGGCATTCCCATGTATTCCAATGCAGCCGGTGTTATTCCGGTTGTTGAGGCGCTTTTGGGAAAAGGAGCCGCTTTGGGCTCAGTTCTGGCATTCATGATGAGTGTCATTGCTTTGTCATTACCTGAAATGGTGATTTTAAGAAAAGTATTAAAACCCAGATTGATTGGGGTGTTTGTGGGGGTTGTTGCCTCCGGGATTCTGTTTGTAGGGTATTTATTTAATATAATTCTTTAAAACGCTATAAACCGGCATGGCCGGAGCAAGTTATGGCTCCGGCCTCAACAAATTTTGAAACGCCTTCATTGACAATGATTTGGCGAGTGTTTCATATAAAATTAACCTAATTAAAGGAGGGTAACGTGGACATAAAAGTTTTGGGACCTGGTTGTGCCAAATGCAAAAAGACGGAGAAACTGGTTCAGGAAGTCATCAAAGAAATCGGTGTTGACGCAACTGTTGAAAAAGTAAGTGATATGATGCAAATCGCTTCATATGGTGTATTCGGCACGCCATCAGTTATCGTGGATGGAAAAGTTAAATGCACAGGTAAGGTGCCGAAAAAAGACGACATCAAAAATTGGCTGTTAAACAAATAAAGAGGAAAAAATGGAGCAGATTATAGTTGGCGCTCTTATTTTTGTTGTGGCCGTATTGATGACCATGGTTGGCAAAGGCGGGGGTAATTTTTATGTTGTTATCCTTGTAATGGCAGGGATTCCAATGCACCAGGCGGCAACAACGGGGCAATTTATTTTGTTTGCCGCTTCAATTGCAGCAATGGTGGTTTTCCAGAAAAATAAATCCGTATCCTGGAGCCTTGCATTGTTAATCGGTAGTACAACATCCCTTGCTGCCCTTGGTGGTGGATATTTTTCCCATCTTTTCAGCGGATTTACGCTGAAGCTGATTTTTGCCTTTATGCTGTTTGCAGCTGGTGCCGTTATGCTTGTACCTGTTAAGAAAGAAAACAAGGGAAGCCTAGAGGACAGGTTTGGTATCATTAAAATTAAATCCAACAATCAAATCTATGGCGTTAATTTGTGGATTGCAATCCCTGTAACCATTCTGACAGGCTTCGGTTCCGGCATGGTCGGTGTCTCCGGCGGATCGTTTCTGGTGCCCCTGATGGTTATTGCCTGCAGTATCCCGATGCACACAGCCGTTGGGACAGCATCCACACTTATTGCTGCCACAGCCTTTATGGGTTTTTTTGGCCATGCCGTCCAAGGGGATTTTAACCCTGCATGGGCTATTTTCCTAGCAGTCATAACCATTGCAGGGGGCGTAATCGGCGGTAAATTTGCACTTAAAACAAAACCCAAATCTTTAAAAAAACTGTTTGCTTATACCAATTGGCTGGCTGCCGTCTTCATGGTGATAAACGCATTTCATGTTTAAATTATTTTAAAAGGAAAAAGGATTGATGCAACAGGTTCTTAAAAAATTGAGTGTATGGATTGTCATTTTGATGCTGTTTTTTGCTACGGGTGCTGCAGCTGATGAATTTTTGAATATCCCGGCCAAAGGGATGGTGACCATGATTGATTTGGGGGCAAAAAAATGTATCCCCTGTAAAATGATGGCCCCGATCATGGTAAAAATGAAAAAAGCCTACGAGGGAAAAGCCGAGATTATTTTTATCGATGTATGGGAAAACAAAAAACCGGCACAACGATTCAAAATAAAAGCGATTCCCACACAGATTTTTTTCAATGCACAGGGCCAAGAGGTATACCGGCATGTCGGATTTTTAGATGAAAAATCCATTGTTGAACAATTGACAAAAATAGGTGTAGCAGCCCCAGACCTGACAGCAAAGGATAGTTAAAATGCTGGAGACTCTTTTTTTAACAGTCAACCAATGGATCGCAGGTGGGACAGCTTTTGCAGCTGTTGGCTGTTTTGTCTGGGGAATGATCAGTGTCCTTTTCAGCCCCTGCCATCTTGCATCTATTCCGCTGATTGTCGGGTATGTTGGCGGACAGGAAAAAATGGTTCACCCCCGCCAGGCCGGACTTTATTCTGTACTCTTCACTTCAGGGCTCTTTCTTACCATTGCATTAATCGGTATTATCTGTGCACTGCTTGGCAGAATGCTGGGTGATGTGGGGAACTATTGGCAAATTTTGATTGGTATTATTTTGATCTGGGTGGCATTGGGAATGCTAGGCGTCGAAAAGTGTTCTCTGTCAGGAAGCCTTTTATACAAGCTGAATTTAAAAGGAATGTTTGGGGCCTTTGTACTTGGGCTTGCTTATGGTGTTCTTTCCGGGTCTTGTACTTTTGGATTTATTGCTCCGATTTTGGCAATTATCACAGTCCAGGAAAAAGTGGTAACCGGTATACTTTACATTCTTCTTTTTGCAACTGGGCATTGTCTTCCAATTGTGATTGCCGGCAGTTCAACAGCGGCAGTAAAAAGATTAATTGAAAACAGCACATGGAATGGAGCGGGTCACTGGTTTAGGAAAGTTGCCGGTTCAACAATTGCTCTTTTAGGCATCTACTTTATTGTGACCCCGTTTATAACCTAAATGTTAGCGGCGGCGTGAAAATGTCATAAAATGCCCGGTTTGAAAATGTATGTTTAAAAACGGCCGGCGGATCCCTTTTTTTGGGTCTGCCGGCCATAAGATTTATTCAGTTTTTTCTTTTCGCATTCTGTAACTTGCTCCTTCGATGACCACCGCCTCGGTATGATGCAGTAATCTATCGAGCAAAGCAGAGGTAAGTGTGCTGTCATTGTTGAAGATAGCAGGCCAGTCCTGAAACACACGATTTGTGGTAATAATGATCGATCCTTGTTCATATCGTTGACTGATAACCTGGAACAGTAGGTCTGCACCGGTTTTATCGATAGGCAGGTACCCCAGTTCGTCTATCAAAAGCAAAGAGGGTTTGAGGTATTTTTTCAACTCCTGCTTCAACTGACCTGCATGCTGTGCTGCCACAAGATTATTCACAGCATCGATGGCAGATGTGAACAACACATTCTGATTTTTGAGACAGGCCTGGTATCCAAGTGCTATAGAAATATGGGATTTCCCCACCCCGACGGGCCCAATGAGGATAACATTGCTTTTTTCTTCGATGAACTTCAGGCGGAATAGGTTTTCAATCTGAACCCTGTTGATTTTTTTTGGCCATGACCAGTTGAACTGATCCATTGTTTTTACAACCGGGAACCGGGCCAGGCGGATTCGACGTAGAACAGCCTTGTCCTTTCGCAGCCCAGCCTCCTGTTTGATCAATTCTGATAAAAAATGGACATGGGTCCATTGTTTTTGAGCGGCTGCTGTTGCCGCAGTTTCATAATTTTCCCTGATATAGGGAAGCTTCAGATACGCCAGGTGCATCTCAAACTCATTCATGGTCACCTCCTGTTTTGTATACGGACAGATCCGGTGGATCAATGGTCAAGTTCAACAGATCACTGCTTCTGGTGACATGTAGTGCACCGGGTTCATGGGTCAGACGGGACCGCTGTTCCAGGATATTGGTGATGTATTCACTTGAAAAGGCATCGAATTTAATGGCATCTTCAATGGCCAGGGCGACCTGTTCTTTGGAATAGATCTCACTGAGGGCAACAATTTTGCGAATATGATGGAAGGGGGTCAACCGCCGCTGGCCCAACTGTTGATAATATTCTGAAGCCTTGTCAGACAGGGATAAAAAACGCATATAAATAGCCTGGTCTGCTGCTTTTTTCCTTTGTTCCAGCAGTACTTTGGAATGATCTGGGTTCTGGATATCCTTTTTCCTGTCATAACTTCTGGCATGCCGGGCCACCAGGGTACTATCATGGTAGATGCCCAGGTGATCCGGATATTTTCTCAAGGTGAGTCTGACACCGGCCAGTTGGGCAGGGACCGTGTATCGGTTGTCGTCAAGGCTGACCCTGTACTGAACAGATGCACGTACCTGGCTGGTCTGACCAATATCGTAAGGTGAGACCGGCAAACCTCGAAGATAGGGCTTTTCATCTGCAAACATATCTATGGGACGCTTGCCGGTTTCTTTATGAATTCTGACATTGGCCACCGTATCCAGCCATTGTTTCGCCAGCGGTTCCAATACGCTGAAGTCCGGTATATCCAGGCCGCTCAATAAATTTTTTTTGACATACCCTACCGCGTTTTCCACCCGGCCTTTTTCATTGCCCTTGCCCACGTTGCAGGCCACAATTTTAAATCCATAATGACTGGCAAAATCAAGATAACCCGGGTTGAACACCGGACTGGTTCCGAGGGGTCTCTTCAACACAGCGGATTTGAGATTATCCACCATTATTTTTTCGGGAACCAAACCAAAAAAACGGAACGCATTCTGATGACATCCCAAAAAATGCTCCATGGTCTGGGATAAGGTAAATTCAAGATACATCAACCGGCAGTAACACAGCACCATGACAAAAAAGCTCAACCTGCGAAAGGTGGACCCTACACGGACCGAACCATATGATCCCCAGTCTACCTGGGCGCATTCACCCGGTGCAAACACCAGTTTCAAAAAGGGTTTTACTTTGGGTGGACGGATTTTCCTGACATAATCCTCCACAATGGTGATACCACCTTCAAACCCGTCTTCCCTGATACGTTGAAAGATCTGCTTGGCGCTGTACGGATGGGTTTCCAGCAACCGGATGATCTGGTCTTTGAACGGATCCAGCTTGCTTGTTTTGAATGCAGTTTTCCTGGGATGATACTTTTTTTCATTAGCCCAGAATGCCACGGTCCGCTGATCCAGGCCCAGTTTGACGGCCACCTGGCTGTATCTCAGATGATCTCGGGTGTAATAATTTCTGATCTGCACATACGTTTCATAATCAATCATCGGCCACCTCCTGCCGCACCGGCCAACACTTCTGCCAGGCTCATCATCTGACCCGAACCCCGGGGAATAACACGGGGTTCCAGACTGAGTACCTGGTATATCGGCTCCTGCCAGGCGATCAAGTTGTTTTTTATCAAACCGGACCGGGCCTGCCGCAGGGTATTCATATCCATGTTCAGCTGCTTCATGATTGATTTATCCGCGTAGTAACTCAGCCCCCGGGCATCCGCAACACAGACTAAGAACAGATACAAGGCCGATTGTTCATGGCTGCATGACTCAATGTACCGCTGCCGGACCAACCGGTGATCGATCCAGCTGAAGCTTTTGGGAATTTTACGAATTCTATTTTTCAGAACCGGTTCTTTTACAATCATGCTTATCTCCTTTGTTTTGGGGTAGGAACAATAAAACTTCCTGCCCGAATTGTTCCATACGAAGGAGGGTCCTGGCTATGTCATCTTGTAACGTTGAACCGATAAAACTGGATATTAAACCAATTATTACAGCTGGTTGTACGGTTAAGTGATCTTGTAACGCATAAGATGACTGTATGAAAATATCCTCTTTGTTTTCAGCAGGTTGCAAAGGTAAGTGATCTTGTAACGCAATCGAAGGTTTTTTGCGTCGACTATACCCCGGGTTCTTTTTACGCCATTTTTGAACCCGCTCAACATTATCCGGACCAGAAAAATATCCCTGGTTCTCAAGCTTGGTTAACCATTTTTTCTGACTGGCCGCCTTGCTGGCCTTTCGACATTCAGGCTTTCGGCAATATTCTTGCTTGTTGATATTCCTGGGATCGGGGGGAAACAATTCATTGCAATTCTGGCACTTTCGCTGTTCATTCTTTTTCATTCACAACCAGCCTCCACATATCATCGTCCAAGATGTAGATATGGTTATGCCTGAAAAAGATTGTCAGTGAAACGGGAAGAAGATGAAGAAAATCTGTTTAAAAAAATTGAAATCAGGAAGAAAATAAAAAGAAGAAGGGTACATCTTCAAACCAGGAAGAATATGGCACTTTCAGGTCGCCCCTCACACTAAAAATTGCATTCTTTAAATTTGAAGAAAAAACACGATTTTTTATACCCTTGAAAAAGTAATGTTCATAACGCTTACCTTATGAACATTTTTATGAACACAAAACTACTGCTGGGAATCAGCCGCAGGAATCCTTGCACCGGCTGAATTAGAATCCAACGATTCGGTATGATCGACAAATATCAATTTATTGATGTCAAATCCCGATGCAGCTGCCTGTTCCAGGAGTGTGGATTTTATCCTCTCTGGGATTATTGGACTTCTTGCCAAAACCCATAAATAGGATTTGCTGGGGCCGCATACAAGGGAATACTGGTAGTTTTCGTGATCAAGTTCAAAAACGATATAGGAGCCATAAAAGGGTCCCCAAAAAGAAACCTTCAGATAGCCCTGATCCGCTCCCTTTACAAAATAAGCTTTTCCTTCGGCTTCTTTCCATGAGTCTAATTCAACTGAGAATCCTCGATTCAGGACGCTTACACCACCATCATCCCGAAACGTGTAATCCGCTGTAACCTGCGTTAAACCCCGCTCAAATGAATGGTCCAACCGCGCAATTTCGTACCACCTGCCCAGGTATCTCTCTATTTTAAAATTACCAACGGGTGTTATATTTTCAGGAATTCCTGCACATCCCAGTAAAAACAATAAAAAGAGTATTGATAATTTTTTCATTTTCTTCCGGCCCACCCCCGGCAATGGGACTGCGGTAATCCGTGCCGAAATCCATGGAAACGACGTTGTTTCATTCCAACCCCCACCGCCTTCTTGACCATCCATGGACGAACCGATCAGAACAGCCAGTGGAGACCTGAATCAATCACGGTGATCAAAAAGGCAGCCACCAATGTGGTACCCAACGAGTTGATCTTGAAATCATCAATCAGCTGATCCGTGATCCAGAGAAGAAAGGCGTTGATCACAAACATGAACAGACCAAAGGTGACGATCACCAGGGGAATGGAGAGGAACACAAGGAGCCAGCCCACCAAAAAGTTAATGATCGAATAGACAACAGCCACGACAACGGCTGTGCCCGGACCCTTGATGCGGATTCCCGGTAAAAAATTGGCTACGACAAAAACGGCGACACTCAATATCAATAAATTCCAGATCATTTCAGCTCCCCTAAATAAAAGGTATGGCAATAGCCTGTCCGGGGAAACCTTTTTCGAGAATCCCCAGATTATTATCTCTTAATATCAACCAGATGACAGATATGCCATACCCTGTATGATATAAAATATTCCCTGTCAAGAACCTTGTACTCTGGAGACTTTTGTTCTGGCCACACCGGTAAGGCTTAAAAGGCCAATGCCAAAAAGAATCATTGTTGCAGGCTCTGGTACAGGAGCTTGGTAGGCTGCATCATTCAAACTGCTAATGCCAGAAAGGATCCTCTCATCAGGTTCTGATGCCAAAACCTGATAAGCTGCATCATTGAAGTGGGCATAGTCTCCACTTCCCTGTGCCAGGGTAAACTCAAGGGAAGCGGCTCCTGTCTTTTCAAAAAAGTACAGTTCAACAGAATGAAGTCCTGTGGATAGATTTTGGATTCCAGTCCTTCTTTCGAAGGCATGTAACTCCGGGTCATTGATCGTTAGAATATCATCCACATACAAAAATACGCCATCGTCACTGTATGTTTTAAAAGAATACTCTCCTGCTGAGCCAATAAAGAAATCACCGGTTATTTTAACAAAGAAAGTATCATTTGAGACATGGCCTGTTCCTATGGCATTTAGAGCATCGGCCGAAGGCCAAAGATTACTGCCTTTGATATCACCTGAGAACCAGGTTGTATCGGTGAAATCGATGTAATCCCAAACAGCAGTAGAGCTTGCTGTATTGTTTGCAGCATAATTTTCCAGTAAACTTAAGTCTTTGCTCCAGAAATCGTCATACTGTTCAACAATAAAAGAGGCATTAGCCATTCTGCTGATACCCGTTAATAATAACAATATCAATATCAAATTGAACAACAATTTTTTCTTCACAGTTTATTCCTTTCTTTAATTCCTGCTCATTTAGTCAGGATTATCTGTAAAGCAAAACTTGGGCCATTTATTTGATATTTTACATATAGCTTTAAAACCCTTTTAATTCAAACAGTTAAATCGTGTATTTTTTACTTTGACACTAAAAAAAATATCCCATGTGTCCCCGTTAATCAAGACACCTGTGCTTCGGAATAGTGAGGCAGTTATGTTTCAATTAATTGGGTGAGACAGTTAATTATTAGGGTCTGTGTCCAGGACCTGCCTCGACCAGGCGCTTGAGTCTGAAATCGTTTTCAAACACCTCGGTATAGGCGCTGATGAGGTTGAACTTTGCCCTGGAAAGGTTAAAGATGGCGTCGAGCACATCCGACGAGGTACCGATGCCCTGGCTGAACCCAAGGTCAGTAACCCGGAGGTTTTCCTGGGCCTCAAGGATTCCGGCCCTGGAAACCTCAAGGTTATCAAAGGCCACACCCAGGTTGATGAGGGTGTTCTTGAGTTCAGTTTTAAGATTTGCTTCAAGTTCGGCAATGTCAAACCCGATCTTTTTCTGGTCGATCCTTGCCTGGCGGGTTCTGGAATATTTTTTCATGCCGTCAAACAGGTTCATGGAAATCACTGCCTGGCAGCGCACCTCGTCGTCGGAATTTTCAAAGGCACCCATGAATAAATCATCCCTTGTGTAGGAGCTATAGCCCAGGGAAAGGTCGGCCCTGGGGTAGAGGGAGGCCCTGGATGCCTGGACAGTCATACCAGAGGCGTCAAAGGCGCTTTTAAGGGCATTGAGTTCGCTTCTGTTTTTAAGCAGTGCCCCCTCGTAGGTCTTATAATCCCCCCTTTGGGGCAGCTGGTCAAACAGGGAAAAATCAAGGTTTTCCCTGTCCATGGCAAGGCCTGTTTCAAAGCGCAGACGGTTCAGACTTGCACCCACGGCCGCCTCTGTCCGCCGGCGGTTCTGGATGGCATTGTCCATCTCCACCTTGACCTTTAAAAGATCGGTTTTTTTAAGCACCCCCACCTTAACCTTGAGACTTATCTCACGGAGTCTGTCCTCGTAAAGCTTGACCTCGCTTTCAGAAACAGTCAGGTTTTCAAGTGCCCGGTAAACCGAAAGAAAGGCAAGGGCCACGTTCAGGCTGATGTCCTGCTTGATTGCTTCAAGGTTAAACTGGCCCGCATGGGTAAGCCCCTCGGCCGCTTTGACAGTATAATAATCCCTGAACCCGGCAAACAAATTCCACGAAGCACCACCCGTGAAGGTGTCGTTCTCCCGGTTTTCACCGATTGCCGTGTCGTGGTTCAGGCGGTTGAGGGTATATCCAAGGTCCAGGGAGGGCAGAAATTCACCCCTGGCCTCTTTAATCCGCTCCATGCGAAGGTTAAGATCGGCCTGGTATCGCTTTACAAGTTCCCGGTTTTCCCATGCGCTCTTCTGAAGGGTTTCAAGGGTTTGGGCAGCCGGGGCAACACCCACAAAAACGAGTGCCGCCCCCATCACCAGAAGTGGTATCTTTATAAATGTTTTCATTCCATGCTCCATTTAACCGTTGTGTTGAATGGTTATCAGACGGCGACCCTGCTCTTTTCAAACCCGATGAAAAAGGCCAGCAGGGCCGGAATTACAAACAGGGTAAAGACCGTTGAAACGGCAAGTCCGCCGAGCAATACACTTCCGATACCCCGGTAGAGTTCGCTGCCCGAACCCGTTGCAAGGACAAGGGGCATGAGACCGAATATACTGGTGAATGCGCTCATGAAAATAGGGCGTATCCTGGTTCTGACCGATTCAGAGATCGCCCGCATTCCGTCCATCTCCCTGTTTCTGACATTGTTCAACGACTGGTGAACAATGAGAATGGCATTGTTCACCACCGTTCCGATAAGGATAATAAACCCCAGCATGGTGAGAACGTCAAGGGGCTGGGGAGCAATGTATGCATCCACAAGCCTCAGACCCGCAAGGCCCCCTGCGGCAGCCAAAGGAACGCTGAACATGATGATCAAGGGATAGAGAAAGTTTTCAAACAGGGCTGCCATCAGAAGATAGGTGATCATGAGGGCCAAAAGCAGATTCCACTTAAGGGCGTCAAAGGTGTCCACAAGCTTGTCTGCATTACCGCCAAGATCCAGGGATATGTTTTTGATTTCACCCGATGCCAGAAGATTGTCACAGGTGGATTTAATGGTTTCAATGGCCGTCTGGAGGGGTACGGAAACAGGGGGCGTGATCTCAAGACGGATATTGCGCTTTTTTTCCAAACGGTCAATCTGGGTCATGCCCGTGTCGTACTTAATCGTTGCCACATCCCCCACCCTCACCTGGCGCCCAATGTTATTGATAATGGGCGCATTTAGGATATCCTCGGGGGTCTTGAATTGGGCTTCCGCTCCCCTGAGCACCAGATCAATGCGGTTCTTGCCTTCGGGACCAAATTCACTTATTTTCCTGCCGTTCATCAGGACATCCACGTACACGCCAAGCTCCTGCTCGGTCAGGCCGCTTGCGGCAAGCTTTCGCTTGTCGGCAATCACCTTTCCCTCTGGGTAGGAGATTTCAAGGGAGGGAACCGGTCTAATCTGGGAACCTGGAACCGCCTGGGCCACCGCTCCAAACAGCACCCTTCCGGCATTGACGATCTCGTCCATCTCCTCACCGGAAATGTTCAAATCCACAGTACGACCCTTGCCGATGCCCGATTCAAAGATTCCCGGCTGGATGCTGATGCCGAACATACCCGGCAAGGAGTTGATGATCCGGTTGAGTGCCGGGATAAACCGTTTTGCCTCGGTTTCATACTCTTCCGTTGCCGAAAGCCCGAACCCTGAAAGAAAATCCGATGAAAAGTAAAACATGTTTTTAATCAAGGGAAGGTTGTGATCCCCGGGTTTTCTGTATTTATCGGTCTGTTCAAACAGGTACTCACCAACCTCACGTCGCTTTTGGGCAGAATAACCCGGCGGTGGAACCAGTATGGTCATGATAAAATTCTGGTTACCCTGGGGCAGGTACTCGGCCTTGGGCATCAGGACCCAGGCGCTGGTAATGGAAAGCGAGGTGAATACGATGATGCAGACGAGACGCGTCAGCACATTTTTCTGGAAAAAGTTTGACACAGACATGATCCGGAGCACAAAAAAACCGCCCAAAGCCTTTGTCAGGCCAGGTTTCCCACTGCCAGAGGATAATTTACGATTCTTGTAGAGAAAATGCATGAAAGAAGGAATCACAGTGACTGAAACCAGAAGGCTCAGGACAATCGATGCGGTGATGGCGATGGCAATATCCTTGAACAGCTGGCCTGCCTCCTGTTTGATGAAAATAACGGGCAGAAACACGGCAACCGTTGTGAGGGTTGAGGCGACAACTGCACCAAACACCTCATTAGCCCCGTGGAGCACGGCGTCAAAGATCTTCTTGCCCGTTTGAAGCTGGCGGTCAATATTTTCAAGCACCACAATGGAGTTGTCCACCAGCATGCCAACGGCAAAGGAAATCCCGGCAAGGCTCACCACGTTAAGATTCCTGTGGAGCAGCCACAAGAAAATAAAGGTTCCAATGGCTGAAATGGGTATGGCAAGGCCGATGGTGATGGTGGATCGAAGACTGCCAAGAAAGATCAGGAGGACAACGATGGCAAGCACGCCGCCGATCATGACATTTGTTTTCATGTTATCAATGGATGTCAGGATATAGGGGGCCTCGTCATGGGCCCAGTCGATGAAAAGATTTCGGCTGGCCAGCACATCGTTGTTAAGCCGGTTCACCTCGGCCCTGACCCTGTCTACAATATCGATGACGTTGGCACCCTTCTCTTTTCTGACACCAACCACAATGCCCTCCCGGCCGTCCTGCATCACCGAAACAAACTGGGGCTCATGGCCAATGGATGCCGTTGCCACATCCCTTAAAAAGACCCGCTTGATGCCGTCGTCATAGACCACCACATCCAGTGGATCCTGGTCATTCTGGAATTTTGCAACGGTTCTAATCCGGTAATTTTTCCGGTCAATACCAAGAACGCCTGCCGACACATCTCGATTGGCCGTTGTTATCTTGGAGATAATCTGGTTGATGGTGATGCCCCTCTGGGTCATGCGTTCAGGATCAATGATGACCTCCAGCTGGTCCTCGGTTCCACCAAACACCAGCAGGGAAGATACGCCCTCAATACGCTCCAGGTACTGTCGGATTTCGTTCTCAAAAAAAGTCCGGTGTGTCAGGATAGCCGTGTCTTTGCCCTTAATGGTCTTCATGACCATCCAGATGATGGGCTGGGAAGAACCGCCCGAGCTTGACAGCACAGGCCGCATGACATTGTCCGGGTACTCGTCAACCTCATTGAGTTTGTTGGAAACACGGAACAACGCCGTGTCAATGTCGGTCTCAAGGTCAAAGGTCAGGGTGATGGTCGCATAGTCGTTGTAGGAGGAACTCTCCATCTTCTGGAGGTTCTGGAGGCTCTTTAACTTATCCTCCTGTTTTTCCACCACCTCGCTCTCCATGTCCGTAGGGCTTGCCCCAGACCAGACCGTCTGGACCTCTATCTCGGGAAGATCCGTATCTGGAGCCAGCTGAACCGGCAGTCGTGTAAGGCCGATCACACCAAACAAAACGATGAGAATCACCATGACCGCCGTTGTAACGGGCCTTTCTATTGCACTTTTAATGATATTCATAATTAAATGATTTCCACTGTTAGAACCACAACTGCTCCTGGTTTGACATCAGTTGATAATTGTAACGGCCTGGCCTGGTCTCAAACGGGCGTTCCCATCCACCACCAGGGGCATACCCGCCTTAAATCCCCCGGAGGCAATGGCCACATGATCTCCCACATAGGCGAGGATGGTGACGGGCATGGGTGTGGCTTTACCATCGGCCACGGTGTAGACCATATTCTGGCCGTTGAAGTTGACCAGGGCATCCCTTGGCACAAGGAGCATGTTCTTTTTTGAGGCCACGGGCATGGACACCGTGGCCGACATATTGAGCACCGGGTTTTCAAGCTGGGGGAGCTTGACCTTGACAAACACGCTCTTGGTCTGGGGATCGGCCACGGGAATGACCCCGTCAACGACCCCCATCAGCCTCTTGCCAAGGGAATCAATGGAAACCTCAACCTGTTCACCCTTTTGGGCAAATACAAGAAAATCTTCTGAAACCGGGACCTTGACAAAAAGATCATCCATGGAACCCATGGCGCAGAGCCTGGAACCCTGGGAAACCCAGTCCCCCTTTTCCGCAGTCTTTTCAAGGACCAGACCGTCAAACGGCGACCGAATAACACTCTTGGCCCGTTTAAGCCGGGCAAATTCAAGCTGTTTTTCAAGGATGACCGTCTGTTTGACAAGCTCTTCTTTTGAAAGCAGAATATTGTCATACTCTGTTTCACTCACCGCCTCCTGGTCGAACAGGGTCTTGTAACGGCCAAGGTCCTTTTCTGCCTTAGCAAGGCGAACCCTGACCTGGTCCATCTGGGCCAGGACAGATTCGATCTCGTTGTCGATGAAGTCTGTGTTCAATCGAAACATCACGGCCCCCTGTTTCAACCGGTCGCCCTCGTTGAAATGAACCGAACTGACAAGCCCGCCCACCTCGGTGGAAAGGTTGCTCACCCGATCAAAAAAAAGGGTTCCCAAAACCTTGGTGCTTTCAGCAACGACACGTTCAATCACAGGGGCCGTGACCACCCTTGCCGGAGGGGACGCCGCCCCATCATGTGCCATTGCACCTTCAAGGCCCGGTACCATGAGCGAAACCGCCACCACCATCCAGATCAACCCGTTTTTGAGTTTCATCTTAATTCATCCTTTTTATTTTTTTACTCAACTTTCGGACTTCAACTTTGATGATCGGGTCAGGCTTGTGTTCTTTGAGGCTGAATCTTTTATCAGGCTCCATGCCTTTGACAATATCTTGCCCCCTTTCTAAGCCGAATAAAAATGCAGTTCAGCTCCAAACGAAGGGGATGAGCCGTTCAGCAACGTCAAGGATTTTTATTTTTGTATCTCGTATTTTGTAAACCAGCGTCCGAAATTGCCACCGATTAAAACAACGATTGAATGCCTAATTTAAACATTGTTTGATTTTTTGTCAAAACTGTGGGGAGGTGGCAGAAAGAACAGAGATCTGGGATGCCTGGTTTTCACACCCGCCACCCCCGGTGGCTACTCTTTTCTGGAGGGGAAAAAAAGCTGCTTGAGCCACCCAAAGTAAGTGTTCGCCTGGAGCATGGCCCTGTCCTGGTTGTCCAGGAGCATGGAGATTTTATCCACATCGGAGAACCGGTCCTTACGGGTGGTGATGGGCTGGTCTGGATCAAGGGTACGGATCACCCGGGCAGGATTGCCAACGGCAATGGCGTTGGCCGGGATATGGGAACTGACCACGGCGCCGGCGCCTATAATGCTGTTCTCTCCAATGGTGACCCCCTTGCACACAATGGCGCTGTCGCCGATCCATACATTTTGCTCAAGCCTCACAGGGCATGCCTCGGCAGGGGGCAGGCTGCGATCATAGATACCGTGCCAGTCAGAATCGGTGATATAGGCGTTGCTTGCGATCATACAGTTGTCTGATATAAGAATCTCCCGGGCCGCACTGATCCTGACCCCAGGGGAGATGAGAACATGGTCACCGATTTCAATCCCCCTGACATCAGGCTTGTCGGTCCATACGGTGAGCCTTGTCTTTTTGTCTGAAGCGCCGAGCAGGGTCACATTGGCACCAATGGTGACCGGAGCGCCAAACACCTCAATGTGCCAGGGTTTAACCACATAGGGATTGGGGCCAAGGCCTTCGAGCTGGGGTTCCAGAAAATGGTGGAGATAGAAATTCTGAAAGCTGAACCACGCCTTTTTAACAAGATAGGGACGATGATCTTTTCGCACGCTAATTCTACCCCTTGAACCTGAAACCGTCCCAGGCATCGTGGCTGAAAAGCCGGGATGCAGGGGTTATGGTGTAAAGGGCGTCGGCCGCCATCAACACCACGGCATTGGTCCACGATATTTTTTCTTCGGGCCAGACGGTCATGTCTGGAAAGGTGTAGCCACACCAGAAGGTATCGTCGTCAAACACCCGCTCCTGAATCCAGGAAAAAACCAGCCTGGCAAGCCGAAAATTGCCCATGGCAGCAACGGCGATGACAAACTCCGAGGTCTCAGCCATGGTGACCCAGGGCCGGTCAGACACGCATCGAATGCCCTGACCTTCGATCACATATTTTTTCCAGTACCGCTCAATGCGTTTGACCGCAGCATCACCCCTGAGTGCCCCTGACAGCACCGGATAGAACCAGTACATGGAAAACCGGGATTTGCTGATATTGTAAATGTGAATATTATCCCGGATCGTTGCACCGAGCTTTTCAAAGGCCAGCTCCCACCTGGGCTGACGCTGGCCGACAAGTTCGGCAATGGCAAGGGCGCATTTGAGACTCATGAAAATAGAACTTGCACCGGTCAACAGCGCCATGGGATCTATTTTTCCCTGGGGGCTCTTGGCCCAGTATATCTCTCCCCGGTCCGTCTGAAGGCCCACGGAAAAATTGATTCCCTGTTTCACCGTTTCCCACATGGATTCCACGAACGGCAAATCTTTGCGGACCAACCAGTGGTGGAACATTCCCGTTGCCAGATAGCTGCTCATATTGGTTTCGCAGGTCCGGTCTTCAGGCTCGCCACTGATATATGAAGAGTACCATGACCCGTCCGGGTTCTGACGTTCAGCCATCCACCGATAGGCAAGGTCGGCTTCTTTATAAAAACCTGCAATGTTGAGACCCATTGCCGATTCCACATGGTCCCATGGATCGGTCTTACCACCCGTGTGCCAGGGAATTTCTCCGGTATTTCTCTGCAGGGAGACGATGAGATTCGCCACTGAGCCAATATTCAGTGAAGGGCACTGCCTTGCCTGGAAAGTATCAAACTCCATTACATTCTCCCCATATGGTAATCGTCCTTGAAATTAATAAGGGCAAATCAAATAGGGAGTTAATACCAGAACCACCGGTTAAAGGCAAGGCGTTACGGCCGCCCACTCATGAATTATAATTCATGTTGTTTATTTTTTTCGGTACCGGGGTCATTTTTTAGACACCCGGGGTTAAAAACCAAAGGTGTGAAATGCTAACTTTCTGAAATTGAAAGAGAATGGATAAATGATCCTGAATCGTATAAATAACAAAATCACTTGACATTCCATGGGCAACTCTGTTAATCAAAAATGAATGCTCATTCATAAGTTGGTTGCATGGTTCTAATTTATATACAGGAGGGAGTCATGGTAAGAAAGATCAGAAAGGCTGCAGTGATCGGGTCAGGAATAATGGGTGGCGGAATCGCCGCCCTCCTTGCCGGTGCTGGAGTTAATGTACTGCTTTTGGACATTGTTCCGTTTGATTTAAAGGACGAAGAAAAAAGCGACCCAGCAGCAAGAAACAGAATCGTAAAGGCAGGCATGGACGCAGCCCTTGCCTCTGCACCATCGCTGTTCATGACCAAAAAAGACGCCGCACTCATCACCACGGGCAACCTTGAGGACGATTTTGACAAGCTTGCAGAATGCGACTGGATCGTTGAAGTGGTTGTGGAAAACCTGAAGATCAAACAGGCGCTATTTAAGAGGCTCGAAGCAATCAGAAAGCCTGATGCCATCATCAGTTCCAACACATCCGGTATTCCCCTCAAGGATATGTCAGCCGGTCTCTCCCCTGAGTTCAAACAGCACTTCATGGGAACCCATTTTTTCAACCCCGTCCGCTATATGCATCTCCTTGAGTTGATCCCTGGGGCTGAGACCCTTCCCGAAGTTCTGGCTTTTGTCGCCAAGTTTGGCGAAAAACACCTTGGCAAAGGAATTGTCTGGGCCAAGGATACCCCCAACTTTGTGGGTAACAGAATCGGTGTACAGGGTATTGGCAAGGTCATGCAGCTGATGGTTGAAGATGGCATGACCGTTCCCGAAGTGGATGCCATTTTTGGTCCGGCCCTTGGCCGACCCAAGACTGCCATTTTTAAGACAACAGACCTTGTTGGTCTTGACACCATGTCCCATGTCTGCCAGAACTCCTATGATCTCTGTGTTGATGACGAACAGCGAGACGCCTTTGTCGTTCCTGAGTATGTCAAAAAAATGCTTGAAAAGAAACTCCTCGGCAACAAGACCCGGGCAGGTTTTTACAAGACAGATCTGACGCCTGAGTGGAAAAAAATCAGAAAGGTGATCAACCCTGCCACCCTTGAGTATGAAGACCTTGTAAGACCTTCGTTCCCCTGCCTGGATGCAGCCAAGAAAAAAGCAACCCTTGCCGAAAAGATTGTCTGCGTTCTCACGGGCGATGATAAGGGCGCCAAGTTTGCCTGGAAAATGGCAGCCAACAGCTTCCAGTACGCAGCCAACCGGATTCCCGAGATTTCAGACACCATCATCGAAATCGACAACTCCATGAAATGGGGATACAACTTTGAGATGGGCCCCTTTGAAGTGTGGGACACCTACGGGGTGGAGGCCGCAGTTGAGAGAATGAAGACTGAGAACCTTGAGGTTCCTGCCAATGTGATGGCCATGCTTGCCGCCGGCAACAAGAGCTTTTACAGGCTTGAAAAAGGCGTCAAAGAGTTCTACGACTTTGCCTCAGCATCCTATAAGGCCGTTCCCGTGAACAAGACCATGGTTTCCCTTGCCGCGGCAAAGGGCAACAACAAGACGGTTTTTGAAAACGGTTCAGCCAGCCTCATCGACATTGGTGACGGCGTATTCTGTATCGAGTTCCACACCAAGATGAACGCCATTAACGGTGAAATCGTTGACACCATTGACCAGTCCCTGGACCATGTGGATGCCAATGGTGTCGGCCTGGTCATCGGCAACGAGGCAGGCGGAATGCCCGGTGCATTTTCCGCGGGCGCCGATCTTGCCTTTGTGTCCAAACTCTGCCACGACAAAAAATACGCTGAAATGGACGCCTTCCTTAAAAAGGCCCAGGATGGTATCCAGAGAACCAAATATGCCCCCTTCCCCGTGGTTGCCGCTCCCTATGGAATGGTACTTGGCGGCGGATGCGAGACTTGCCTGGGTGCCGACAGGATTGTGGCCCATGCGGAGCTTTTCATGGGACTTGTGGAAATCGGCGTTGGACTGCTTCCCGCAGGTGGCGGCTGCATGAACATCTGGAAAAAATTTGTCAGTGCCCTTCCCGCAGGAACGGCCAAGGACATGGATCTTGCAAAATTGTTCATCCCAGCCTTCATGAACGTTGCCATGGCAAAGGTTTCCATGTCAGCGGCCCAGGCAAAGGGCAACGGCTACCTGGGACTTGCCGACAGAATCGTATTCAACCGTGACAATCTCATTGGCGAAGCCAAGAAAGAAGTATTGAAAATGGTTGACGATGCC
Organism: Desulforapulum autotrophicum HRM2; assembly: GCF_000020365.1. NCBI lineage: Bacteria > Pseudomonadati > Thermodesulfobacteriota > Desulfobacteria > Desulfobacterales > Desulfobacteraceae > Desulforapulum > Desulforapulum autotrophicum. Next base: position 5,467,467 of record NC_012108.1, read on the forward strand.
TATGCACCCCCTGCCAAACAACGTCTCCTTGTGATGGGAAATGCCGGCCAGGGCATGGTCAACGGCGAACTATTCAACCTGCTCTGCGGCAAAATGATGAGCGAGTATGATGCCTTCCTTGCCAAACGTATCGCCTATGTCATGAGCGGCGGTGATGTCAACAAAAACACCATGGTTGATGAGGAAGCAATCCTCAAACTTGAACGTGAGGCTTTTGTGGACTTTTCAAAAGAGGAAAAGACTGTGGCAAGAATCGACCACATGCTGAAAACCGGTAAACCGCTCAGAAACTAAAGGAGAAATCAGATGAAAGATGCATATATAGTACAATCAATCAGAACCCCGGGCTGCAAGCAGAGGAGGGGTCATTTCAAGGAGACCCGGCCCGAGGAGCTGATTTCATTTATCCTCAGGACCCTTGTTGAGAAAACAGACGGCGTCACCCCCGACGACATTGAAGATGTCATGTGCGGGTGCTCGTTTCCAGAAGCAGAGCAGGGGCTCAACATCGGCAGAATCGGCGCAAAAATGGCCGGTTTTCCCGACAAGACTTCGGGTGCCACAGTCAACCGTTTCTGCTCGTCGGGTCTTGAGGGCATTGCCCTTGCATCTGCAAGGGTTTCCATGGGCTGGTCAGAGATAGTCATCGGCGCAGGGGTTGAGTCCATGACCTTTGTACCCATGGGCGGCAACGTACCCCGTCCCCATCCCGAATATTCAAAGACCGACCCTGAAATGTACACCTCTATGGGTATCACGGCCGAGAATGTGGCAAACCGCTACAAGATCTCCCGCCAGGAGCAGGATGAATTTGCCTCTAAATCCCAGGCAAAGGCCGCACGGGCAAGGGACAACGGACTGTTCACCGAACTCATTCCCACCCCTGCCTACCGGTATGTGGAGCAGGCTGACAAGACCTACAAAAAAGAGCAATTCATCGTGGATGCCGACGACGGTATCCGGGAGTCCACACCCGAGAGTCTTGGTAAACTTCGCACGGTGTTTGCCGTAAACGGAAGCGTCACGGCCGGTAACTCCTCCCAGACCACGGACGGTGCTGCTGCCTCCCTGATCGTGTCCAAGGAAAAATGCGAAGAACTCGGCCTCAAACCCATTGGAAGGCTCATCTCCTACGCAACCGTGGGCTGCCGGGCTGACGAAATGGGCGTGGGTCCCAGATACGCCATTCCAAAGGTGCTTGAACAGGCCAATATGACCGTGGACGACATGGACATCTTTGAAATCAACGAAGCATTTGCCTCCCAGGCCATCTACTGCATCCGGGAATTGGGCATTAAAAAATACATGGACAAGATCAACATCCATGGTGGTGCCATTGCCCTGGGTCATCCCCTGGGATGCACAGGTGCCAAATTGACCGCAACCTGCCTTGCCAACCTTAAGGAAGTCAAGGGTCGCTACGGTATTGTTTCCATGTGCATTGGCGGCGGTATGGGTGCTGCTGGAATTTTTGAGAGATTCTAATCTCCCGGACAAAGGTGTTTAACAATTAAACAAGAGGCTGTTCCCGCAAGGGAGCAGCCTCTTTTTGCTTGACGATCCGTCACAAACCCTCAATACTTGAAAATATCGATTCCCACCCATGACCGGGAGATCCGTTCCCATGATCAAAGGTATTTTCACCTTTCTCGTATTTTTCATGATGACAGCCCCATGCATGGGGGACATTTACCTGTGGACCGACACCAAAGGCATACGGCACTTCAGCAATGTTACCCCCCCATCATCGGCCGCCACCCGGAAAACCATCGAAGAAAAAACCAGCCATCCCAGGGTTGCCATTGACGTTCCACAAGGTCCTCTGTTTAAGGTGCTGGCCGTATATGACGGGGATTCAATCAAGGTTCAGGGGACGGGTAAAGCATCAGACAAAGGATCGGCCCTCACCTTCATGGTCAGACTGGTCGGCATTGATGCCCCTGAAACAAGTTATAGACGACGGCCAGGCCAGCCCTTCAGCCAGGAGGCACGACAGATGCTTTCAAACCTTGTGGCAGGCAAAACAATCACCCTCAAGTGCTATGGCATGGACACCTATAACCGCCAACTTGCCGAAGTTTTTGCAGACGGGATCAACGTAAATATGGCACTCCTTACAGCTGGAATGGCTGAGCGTTACAGGGGGTATCTTGTCAAAGGACTTGACCCGGAACCATACAGACGTGCCGAGGCTGCTGCAAAAAAGGCATACAGGGGTGTCTGGGGCCTTGGCGGCAACTACCAAAGCCCCAGATCCTGGAGAAAACAACACCCCAGAAAAAAATAGCCTTATTCTGTAACCCTGTGTTCATACACATACCAGTATAAAAAACCGACAAAGAAACTTCCCCCCACAATGTTTCCCAGGGTAACGGGTATCAGGTTAACAACAAAAAATTGAGTCCAGGTAACCTGGGCACCCTGAAAAATACCCAGGGGGATAAAAAACATATTTGCAATGGAATGCTCAAACCCCAGGGCCACAAAGGCCATAATGGGAAACCAGATGCCCAGAATTTTTCCTGTTACATCATCGGATGCCACGGCCAGCCAGATGGAAAGACACACCAGCCAGTTACACCCGATCCCCCTTAGGAACAACACCCAGAAACTGGCCGCCACCTTGCTTTCTGCCACGGCCAGAGTAAATCCCAGCCAGGGCTCGGGTGCGACCAGGTGGGTCTGGTAAGCAAGAAAGTATGCCACAAAAAGCGCCCCCAGAAGGTTCCCGCAATAGGAAAGAAAAAGGTTCCTGAGCCATAAAATCCAGGAAATTTTTCGGGAAAGAACCCCTGGGATGCTGACGGCCGTGTTGCCCGTAAAAAGTTCAGCCCCGGCAATCACAACCAGCATGAGTCCCACTGGGAAGACGGCCCCGAAAATAAAACTCTGGAGCCCAGGATTCGCAGCCTTGATCCCAGGCAGGCCCCCTCCGACCTTAATGGCGAGCAACCCCCCAAAGGCGATGAATGCACCGGCCATGAACCCCATGATCAAGGTCTTGTCAAACCCCATTTTAACCTTTGTCAAACCGGCAATGTTCACAGCTCTGACCACTTCACTGGGAGATCTATAAACCATTTATTTTCTCCAGCTTTTTAACAGTTATCACATTTCCCAGCATTGTTGCTGGAAGAGCAACTGTTGTATTTTCAATTTTTACAAATTAGCTTTGCAAAAACAGCACCATGGCGTAAAAAAAGGTTAGGGTTTACACCGGAATAGATTTAAGGTTAAATTAACAATCTATATTTTAACTTTATATCTAAGGAACAGAAGTGCCAATTGGAACCGATGGACATACAGTGAAGGATTCAACCTGTGACGGGCAACTTTTGTTTTCCAATGAACTGCTTCAAACAATATTTAATTCCCTGTCAGCCCATATCGCCATTCTTGATGAAAGCGGTACCATCCTTGAAACCAATGCCGCCTGGAAAAACTTTTCCCTAGCCAATGGCCTTCCAGAAGACTTCGATTTTAGACAGATGAACTATCTGAACGTGTGTGAAACGGCATCGGGCGAAAACGTTGAGGAGTCCCGAGCCGTTGCCCAGGGCATCAGAGCGGTCATGCACGGTGAAATAACTGAGTTTCTCCACGATTATCCATGTCACTCTCCCGAGGGTCCCCGCTGGTTCTACATGCGCGTTGTTTTAATGCACAAAAACGGCCCCAAACGGGTGATTGTCTCCCATGAAGATATCACCCAGCTAAAGCTTACCCAGGAGGCATTGACCGAAAATCAACATCATCTTAATGATAAGAATCAAAGCCTTAAAGAGGCAAACGTAGCCCTCAAGGTGCTGCTTCACCAGAGAGAACAGGACAAGGCGGACATGGAAAAAAAATTCCTCGTTAATGTAAAAACCTTGATCATGCCCTATATCGATAAGCTCAAACAGGAACGACTCAATGAAAGACAGAGCACCCTGGTCAATATTGTAGGAGATCATTTAACTGACATTATTTCACCCATGGTGCAAAATTTCTCCAACGCCGGTGTGATGCTAACCCCCCAGGAGATGCAGGTCGCATCTTTGGTCAAAGACGGCAAAACCACCGCTGAAATAGCCGAAATCCTTTTTGTTGCAGAGGCAACCGTCAGTTTTCACCGAAAGAATCTACGCAACAAGCTTGGTATCAGAAACAGACAGGCCAATCTCAGGTCTTTTTTATTGTCCATGTCACAATGATGGTTTTACCCCCCCACAAGCCCCCCTATCACCCCCTGTTGTAAAAACCGTCATTCGGTCATACCTTTTCATTGAATCCCCAAGACAAAGGAGTAAAACATGAAAACCATGACCCTCTGTGACAACGCTTACGACACAATGGATTTCTCCATTGACATTACCTGGGAACGACACGGTATCCATCATAGGGAGAGCTATTTTGCAGACCACATGAACTGCTGGCGGGACATTTTTCCCGGCAGCGTGTTAGAAGCAATTATGACGGCAGCCCCCGGTCAGACCATTGTTCGACCTATTCCTCCGGGCCACATCATACCCGATTACCGCCCGGACAAGGTACTGACCCTGCCCCTTTCCCGGTTGAATAACTTTTCTTCCCTTGAAGTCCCTGACCTTGGCCGGTTTTACCCCCAGGGCATAATATCTGGGCTCCCAGGGGTCTTCAGTGACAACCTCATCCCCTTTCGATGCATCGGTTTGTACCAGGACCTGGCGACCGTTGACCTGAACCATCCCATGGCAGGAATTCCCATGGAGGTGACCATGACGGTGCATACCCGCTCTCCGGGCTCCGGTGAGCGGGGTGGAAGCTGCACGGACTGGATTGACCTTGCCCTGACAGGACCGGGAATGCAGTCCCGCCACGACCTTATCCCCACCCGTTTTTCCAGTACAAACCGGTTTCACCGGAAAGATGCCAGGCCTGATCCTCTTTTTTACGAAACAGACCGGTTTGTTCACCACATTGATCAGACTGCACGCAAAAATCTGTCAAAGCTGTACGCAACCCTGATCCGACCCGGAGATGCTGTACTGGATCTCATGGCTAGCTGGGAATCCCACATCCCCGAAGAACTTTCCTGTTCAAGGGTCCACGGCATCGGCCTTAATGCCAATGAACTCAGGCAAAATCCAAGACTTACCGGATATGGGGTACAGGATCTCAATATCGATCCCATCCTGTTGTTTGACGATCACACCTTTGACGCAGTAATCTGTTCACTGTCCGTGGAGTACCTGACAGACCCTGTGACCGTGTTCAATCAGGTGGCCCGGGTGCTCAAACCCGGCGGCACATTTGCCCTGTCGTTTTCAAACCGCTGGTTTCCTGAAAAGGCCGTCAACGTCTGGACAGATCTCCATGATTTTGAACGCATGGGCCTGGTCCTGGAGTATTTTTTTGAATCCAACCGATACACGGCACTTTCAACAGTTTCCCTGCGGGGCTATCCAAGGCCGGAACACGACGATTATTCTTCAACATTAAAATTGTCAGATCCCCTCTATGTCGTCGTGGGGAAAACCAGGCGATAAGATTTTTTCTGTGGTCATTTTACACTTTGTAAAAAAAATTGACACAGGAAATGGGATAGATTCTCTCACTGTGACGATTTCAGGACCATCTTCCAAGGCACGAATTATGCTGTTAATCTGGATAACAGTCATTGTCTGACAGGGATCTCGTTCCCGGGGCACATGGCTGTGTATGGTTCAAATCCTAACCAAAGGAGGATAGGTTATGTTTGATTTACTTTCCAAGGGTAAAAGGCATGGTAAGGATGTGGTCAGTTTCAAAAGTGAACTCGACAATCTGTTCAACAATTTCTTTGAATTGGACACACCCATGCGTCGTTTTTTCAGCGATGAGGACTGGACTCCCCGGGTGGATATACACGAGGGTGATAAGGAGATCACGGTAAAGGCCGACCTGCCCGGATGCGAAGCAAAAGACATCAACGCCAGTCTTGACGGAAGGCTTCTAACCTTAAAAGGTGAAAAGCAACAGGAAAAAGACGAAAAAAAAGGCACTTTTCGCAGCATAGAACGAAGCTACGGGTATTTCAGCCGCACCATTTCACTACCTGCAGAGGTGGACCCTGATACCATTAATGCCTCATACAAGAAAGGGGTTCTAACCCTTGTCCTCAAAAAAACCAAGGAAGAGAGCTCCGGGAAAAAAATTGAAATCAAAACCAGCTGATCAGCTGTAAATTCCGGTGGCAGGGCCTGGCTCCCAGCCACCGGAACAAAAGACCTTAATCACACCGCTGACACTATTTTTTTTACAGAACGCCCCTGTTTTTTTGCCATGGCCATCATCTGGTCAACAAATGGTGGCCCCCCATAGTTTTTCTCAATCCATATGGTTTTATTGAATCAGATTATGAATTTGATTCCCCCCATGATTTCCATTAGAAATAAGTCCAATCCATAATCGTAAATCAAAGGAAACTAATATGAGTGAAGAACATGTGTCCATGTGGAAGCATTTAGGCCTGAATCTGACGGCCCATGATGCTCTGCTGAAGGTTCTTGGAGACGCCTATACAGATATCTATCTTGCCCAGAAACAACGGCCCGATGGAATGGCCTACTTTGATTTTGTGATGTCCGAGGTGCATGGCCTCAGGATCAAAGAACTTTTAGATGAAAAAGAACAGGGCCGCAAAATAATCGGTTCCTATTGCGTGTTTGTGCCCGAAGAGATTACGCTTGCGGCCAATGCAACCCTTGTGGGACTCTGTTCCGGGGCTGACTTTGCAATGGAGGAGGTGGAAAAATATCTGCCGAGAAACACCTGCGCCCTGATCAAATCCGCCCTTGGGTTCAAGCTCGGCAAGGTCTGTCCCTACCTTGAAAGTGCCGACATGGTGGTGGGCGAAAACACCTGTGACGGCAAAAAAAAGGCCTATGAATCCCTGGGGCCACTCCTAGACAACCTTTACGTCATGGATCTTCCCCAGGTAAAATCCGACCAGGGCCGCACCCTTCTCCGGTCGGAATATGAAAGATTCAAGGTTGCCGTCCAGGACCTGACTTCGGTCACCATCACCCATGAATCTCTAAAAAAGGCAATCCAGACGGTCAATGCCAAACGAATGGCCCTCCACCGCCTGGCCCGGCTCAGAAAGGCGGATCCCGTTCCCATTTCCGGACTTGACGCACTTCTGGCAAACCAGGTCTCGTTTTATGACAACCCGGCAAGGTTCACTGAATCCCTCAATAAAATCTGTGACGAGCTGGAAAAAAGAATCGCAGCCAACCAGGGTGTGTCTCCGAAAAAGAACCCCAGGATTCTCATGGCAGGATGCCCCATGGCCGTGCCCAACTGGAAACTGCCCTGGATTGTTGAGACCTCGGGTGCCGTAATCGTGGGAGAAGAGTCCTGCGTGGGTGAACGCGGTATTCGAAATCTCACGGACGATACCGGCACCACCGTGGATGAACTCATGGACGCTATCACGGATCGCTACTTCAAGGTGGATTGTGCCATTTTCACCCCCAACAGCGACCGGCTGAACCATATCGAGGAGATGGCAAAGGATTACCAGGCGGACGGCGTCATCCACTATGGGCTCCAGTTCTGTCAACCCTATACCATGGAGGCGATCCCCGTTGAAAATGCCCTTGATACAAAGGGTATTCCCAGCCTGCGAATTGAGACCGACTATGGAATGGAGGATGCCGGGCAGTTAAAAACACGGATAGAGGCATTCATCGAGATGCTCAAGTAGGGTAGAACAGGGAGAGGCAGTCTCCACCTGATTCACGGTGATTTTACGGTTCTGGAAAATTTTTACCAGGGATACCCGGTTCAAGGGAAGTCCACCCACCGCCAAGGGCCTTGTACAGACTGATGAGATCAGATGCCACGGCCCCTTGGCTCTGTGCCAGCTGATCCTGAAGGGACAAGAGCGCCCGCTGCCCATTGAGCACATTTTGAAAATCAGTCAGACCGGACCGGTATTGATCTTGAGCAATTTCAACGGCACGCTGGGCCGCCCCTGAAGCCGCCGTCAAAGACCGTTGCCGGGTCTGCTCCTCGGCGTAACCGGTCAGGGTATCTTCCACCTCGGCCAGTGCTTTGAGCACTGAGGCCTCATAGCGGAGCAAGGCCTGTTCCTGGATGGCGTTCTGCACCTCGATGTTCTGGCGTATCCGCCCGGCATCAAAGAGGTTCCATTGAAATGACGGGCCCAGACCAAACGTGCCGCTCTCCCTTTCAAACAAGTTGGCCAGGGATAAGGCTTCCAGACCAATGGAACCTGCCAGGGTAAATCTGGGGTAGAGCCGGGCTGTGGCAACTCCGACCACGGCGGTCTGGGCGGCAAGTTCCCGCTCGGCCTTGCGGATGTCCGGTCTTCTTCGCAACGCATCCGCCGGCACCCCCACAGCAACCGTTGGGGGAGGCGTGGGAATGGCTTTTCGTTCAGCCAGTTCATCTTTCAATGAACCGGGATTCTGGCCCACCAGCACGGCCAGCCGGTTTTTGGCCTGTTCAAGCCCTGCATGCAACAGCGGTATCTGTGACCGGGTCTCTTCAAGATTGTACCGGGCCTGTTCCAGGTCAAGGTTACTGGTCATCCCGGTCTGGCTGCGCGTAGCGACCATGCCGTAGGTCTGCTCCTGGGCCCTTTGATTGGCCTCAGCCAGGGACAGCCGGGTCTGGAACGATCGTACTTCCACATAGTTCAGGGCAACTTCGGCCAGCAGGCTCACCATAACATCGTGCAGACCCTCCTGACTGGCCTCAAATGAGGCTTCTGCGACCTCGACGGAGCGTCGGACACCGCCAAACAGATCAAGCTCCCACCCGGCATCAAAACCTGCATCGTACAAGTCGTTTGCCGTGCCAAGGTCTGTTTCACTGCTGGTGTGGACCCTGGCGGCAGCACCTGAAACGTTCATGGTTGGAAAAACATCGGCCCTGGCAATCCCCCGCCGGGCCCGTGCCTCACGAACTCTTGCCCGCCCAAGGCCCAGGTCAAGATTGCCGGCAACGGCGCGTTCAATCAATTTCGTTAATGCCGGGTCATTAAAGGTTGACCACCAGCCGGCCAGGGTCCGGGCATCGGGAGGTGCTGCTGTCAGCCCTTTAGGCAACGCCGTGTTCCACCCCTTAGGAGCCCCGGGATCAGGAACCATATAATCCGGGCCAACAACCGCACACCCGGCGAGCAGGAATCCAAGCAGGAGTCCAGAGAGGTTCAAACACGGAAAAAACGGATTTATATGCCCCATGCGGGACCGGGGAAGCCACTGTCTTGTTCTTGTCATTTTAATCATCCCTCTTGTTTTCCATCATGCAAAATTTATGAAAAATCCCCAGGCAGGGTTCTGTTTCGGCGCATTAGGCCGTTACGTTGATGCTCCTGCGAAACAAGATCAGGGCCGCCATGAAAAACACACTGCCAATGGCGATGATTGCCAGAAAGCTTGGCCAGACCAGATCAAACCCCGCACCACGGTAGAGGATCGCCTGGGCAAAACTGACAAAATGGGTGGTCGGCGCCAACGCCATGATGGCCTGGACCACTTTCGGCATACTGTCATGGGGGGTAATACCACCGGAAAGCATCTGCAGGGGCAGAATGACCAGAATCATGAGCAGGCCGAGCTGGGGCATGGAACGGGAGACTGTGCCCATGAAAATACCCATGGCCGCTGCTGAAAACAGATGCAGCATGGCACCGAACAAAAAGAGCCCCACGGAACCGGCCACAGGCACACCCAGCACACCCTGCACCATGAAATGCAGGGACAATGCCGCAGCCGTTAAAACAACCAACCCCATGGCCCATATTTTAGCCATCATTATCTCAAACGGCGTAAGCGGCATCACCAGAAGATGTTCCAGGGTACCGTGTTCCCTCTCCCGGATGACCGCAGCACCGGTGAGGATAATGGACAGCAGGGTGATGTTGTTGATGACCTCCATGACGCTGCCGAACCAGGCGCTGTTCCGGTTGGGATTGAACTTGGTGCGGACAACAAGCCCGATGGGCAGTAGGGATTCGCCACGAAAACCCTGCACAAATTCGTTGATCTCACCACTGGTGATGTTCTGAATATAGCTGGAACCGATAAAGGCCTGGCTGACCATGGTTGCATCCACGTTAACCTGAATTGCCGGCTGTCGATCCGCCAGCAGGTCCCGCTCAAAATCGGGTGGTATATCAACGACAAAGGTATATTTCCCTCCATCCATACCCGGATCAATCCCATCACGGTCAATGGATTCAGATGTTTTAAAGTAAGGTCCGTAAAAGGCATTGATAATGCGCCGTGAAAGCTGGGACTGATCTTCATCGACAACAGCAATGGGGGCGTTGTGCAATTCCATGGAAGCGGTCGTTGCAATACTGTAAATTCCCCCCGAAAAAGTCCAGATGATCAAAACAATCAACACTGGATCCCTTAAAAGGATACGCAGCTCCTTAACACCCAGACGGTAGATATTGGCAAATTTGTTCATGATCATTTTTCCTGCTTTTTCAAAAAAATCAGGCTCAGGGTCGTTAATACCGGAATAAAAGCGGCAAGGGCGATAAAATATCGGGAAAGCTCACTGAACCCCAGCGCTTTAGTGAAGACGCCCCGGCTGATAATCAAAAAATAAGTGGTTGGAAAAAATTTCCCCATCACCGCTCCAACGCCTTCCATGGACGACACAGGATGGGTCATGCCTGAAAAATTAACCGCAGCCAGCAGCGTGACAATGGCCGTGACGGCTAGGGCGGCAATCTGGGTATTGGTAAAGGCCGACATCAGCAGACCCAGGCCCGTGGTGGCCGTCACATAAAAAACCGCACCCAGGGTCAATGCCATGAAGCTGCCTTTAAGGGGCACCCCGAATACAAAAATTGCCAGCAGCACCAACCCGAAGAAACTGATCATACTGACGCCGATATAAGGCAGCTGTTTGCCAATGAGAAACTCCAACCGGGTGACCGGCGTCGCATAAAGGTTGGTTATGGAGCCCAGCTCTTTTTCCCTTACCACACCAAGGGCCATGAGAATTGCCGGAATGAAAATCAACAACAGCGGAATTACCGCCGGCACCATGGCGTAAATACTCTTGAAATCCTGATTATAGCGATAACGTATTTCAATATCGGCCATGGTGGTCCGGGGCACCCGGCCGATGCTGCGGATGGCAAGTTCTGATAAATAGGCATAGTGCATGCCCTGGAGATAGCCGGCAATGGTTTCTGCCCGGAACGGCATGGCACCATCAATCCATGCGCCCACTTCCGGAACGCGACCCCTTTTAAGGTCTTTACCGAAACCTGCCGGAATCTCCATGGCCAGGCTCAGTTCACTGCTGCGCATGCGCTGTTCAAGTTCAGCCTGGCCTGCAATGGATGGGCGCTCAACAAAATACCGGGAGCCGGAAATGTTCTGGATATAATCAAAGCTCTCTGGCGTCTGGTCATAGTCCAGCACAGCAAACGAGATATTTTCCACATCCATGGTGATGCCATACCCCATGATAAACATCAGAATAACCGTTCCCATGAGGGCAAAGGTGAGCCGGATGGGATCGCGCCTGATTTCCAGGGTCTCCCGATGGGCATAGCCGAACAGACGCAATGGGCTGAACCCACTGCCGGGCCGGGGCCTGGAATCAAATAATACACTCTCTTCCGTGGGGGGCTCTAGCGTGCTTATTTTTTTGTCGGCCGTTTCCAGATAGTCAATAAAGGCATCCTGCAGGGTATCTTTGCCACGCGCACGAATCAACGCCGCAGGCGTGTCCGAGGCAAGTACCTTTCCTGCATGCATCAGGGAAATTCGGTCGCAGCGCTCAGCCTCATTCATGAAATGGGTGGAGACAAAGATGGTGACCTTATCCCTGCGGGAAAGTTCAATCAAAAGTTCCCAGAACTGATCCCGGGCCACGGGATCCACCCCGGAGGTGGGTTCATCCAGAATCAGCATTTCCGGGCCATGGATTACCGCCACGGCCAGAGAGAGACGCTGGCGGATACCCAGGGGCAGGCTGCTGGATAGGGCGTTCTCATAATCGACAAGGTGAAACCGCTGGATCACCTCCTGGATCCGTCCTGGAATCCTTTCCGCCGGCAGGTGAAACAACCGGGCATGGAGTTCCAGGTTCTGGTAAACCGTGAGTTCAGTGTAGAGGGAAAACCCCTGGGACATGAATCCCACCCGTTTACGGATTGAAAGGTCATTTGCATCCACAGTGGAGTTAAACAGCATGGCCCTGCCTTCTGAGGCAGGCAACAGACCGGTAAGCATCTTCATGGTGGTGGTCTTGCCGCAGCCGTTGGAGCCGAGAAAGCCAAAAATTTCGCCCTGGGCGATCTCAAAATTCACATGATCCACGGCTGTGAAATCGCCAAAAACCCGGGTCAGACCCTCGGCCTTGATTGCCGGCGGACCACCATCAAGACTGATGCGCGGTGGCACCACCAGCTGTTTATGGCCCCTGCGTTTTTCTTCGGGCAGCAGACGAATAAATGCCGCGTCCAGATCCCTTGTGCCGGTTTGTTCCATCAGCTGGCCAGGACTGCCCGTGGCAAAGATTCTACCCGCATCCATGGCTGCCAGCCAGTCAAACCCCTCGGCTTCTTCCATATAGGCGGTGGACACAATCACACCCATGCCCCTGCGACGTGAACGGATGGTATCGATCAGCTGCCAGAACTGTCGGCGGGACAAGGGATCGACACCCGTGGTCGGTTCATCCAGGATCAACAGGTCCGGGTCATGGATCAAGGCACAGCACAGGCCTAATTTCTGTTTCATTCCCCCGGAAAGCTTACCGGCAGGACGGTCCCTGAAGGGTTGTAAACCTGTAGCTGCAAGCAGTTCGTCCGTGCGTTTTTTTCGCTCGGCTCGATTCCGGCCGAACAAACGCCCGAAAAATACCAGATTCTCTATCACGGACAAGGTCATGTACAGGTTACGCCCGAGGCCCTGGGGCATGTAGGCAATACTCGGGCACACCCGGGCACGGTGATGCCTGTCGCCCATGTCACCCCCCAGGACAGAGATCCTGCCCTGCTGAATTTTCCGAACCCCGGAAATCAAAGCCAGCAGGCTGGACTTACCCACCCCGTCGGGACCGATCAGTCCAGCCATGCAACCTGCAGGAATGTTAAGATCAACACCATCCAGGGCCACGGTTTTGCCATAATAATGGCTGACATTGTCAATATTGGCAACACAAGCTGGGTTGTCTGCCCTGGGGATCATGGCAAAGACCTGCGCTGAACATCCTCGGGCCATTGGGCCTGGGGATCAAGGCGTACATAGGCTACACCCGGTACCCCTGTTTTCACCTTTTCCAAATGCCCCATCAGTAATTCAGGGGCAATTTTAACCTTAATGCGGAACATCAATTTTTCCCGTTCCGTTCTGGTTTCAACGGCCTTAGGGGTAAACTGGGCATTGGGGGCAACAAACGAGACCCTGGCCGGCACCGCAATATCCGGCAAGGCATCAAACACAAGCCGGGCCTCGGCCCCGATGTCCACCCTGCCGGCCTGGGCCGTTGGCAAAAAAATTGACATATACACATCGGTCAGATCAAGCACAGTCAAAACTTTTCCGCCAGCCCCCAGGACTTCTCCGGGCTCAGCCAGTCGATAGAGGACCCTCCCCTGAATGGGGGTTTTAAGGATACTATCCTTGAGAGTTGCCTCGATCTCTTCGGTTTTTGCAATAGAAATATTGATCATGGCTTCTGACTCAAGCACCTGGGCCCGGGCTTCAGCAAGAAGGGCTGCTGCTGTTTCCATTGTTGCACGGTCATGGTCAAGCTGTCTGGCTGAAATGGCATATTTATTTGACTCATAGGTGGCCTGGGAACGTTGATAATCCTTTTTTGCGACAGCCAGTTCACTGGTTCGCTGCTGGACAAGGGCCTGGGCAAACCTTCGCCCATGACGCACCTGTTCGACGGACGCTTTTGCCTGCCTGAGCTGGGCTTCAAGTATTTTTGTATCCATCCGGGCCAGGATCTGGTCCGCCGCAACAAAATCACCCTCACGGCAAAAGATTTCGGCAATACGGCCCTGGTACTTTGTTGCGATGTCAACTTCGGTTGCTTCAATGCGACCGTTTCCCGAGGCAATGGTATCCGGTTTTTCCAACCCCCTGTTCCGGGACCACAACAAGACCATGGCCCCTGTAACTATCATCAGGGCAATCCAGAGAATCCACCCTTTCTTGAATATTTGTTTATTGTTAACCACGCCATAACCCTCCGGGTGAAATGTTTGTTCATGGATTCTACCGGATAGTTAACTGCAAAAAATATGCCACCTAAAAATTGCAAGCGGTAGTTGGCTGGAGATGCGAGACGCCGGGGATATTGGCAAAACAAAAAATATCCGGGCTGTGTCAGGAGAATTATCAAAGTGTAAAGTGCCTTATATTGGTAATGAAAAAAGCCGATGTAAAAAAGATCCAAAACTTGACCCAGATCAAAGACTTCCCATGGATTTTGTTTTAAACTATATGGCAATTGTAGAAAGAATGGGCCTTGGCATTGACAACCGGTGGGACGTGGGTATTGATGGACTTACACCGGGCGTTTGACAGGACTTCCAATTTTAAAAGGAGGTAAAATGAATTTCAGTCTACTTAATGAATGTGTTCAAACCTTAACCGATGAAGATGTCCTCGAGGCCATGAAAAAGATTCCCGGCTACCTGGACATCACCCCGTCTGATTTTCTCCAGATCTACCAGATTGCCTTTGACCATGCCGTATCACGGATAAAAACAGCCATCAAGGCGAATCAAATCATGACAAGGCAGGTTATTGTTGTTGGCGAAGATGCCCCGCTGGTTGAGGTGGCGACCCAAATGGCTGAAAATGACATATCCGGACTGCCCGTGGTGAACAAGGACAGGATCGTGGTGGGTGTCATCTCTGAAAAAGATTTTTTAAAGGGCATGAACGATCTTAAAACCCCCTCTTTCATGCGTGTCCTCCTGCAATGCCTTGACAACAGCCATTGTATTGAATCTTCTTTTAAAAACCTTTCAGCCGCAGAGATCATGTCATCTCCTCCCGTGACCGTTGAAACAACTGCATCCATTCTCGACGTGGCCAGCACCATGGACCGGTTTAATATAAACAGGGTTCCAGTGGTTGATGAAAACACGAAACTGGCAGGCATCATTGCCAGATCCGATCTTGTTCAAGCCATGTGCTGATGATATGGCAAAAGGAGACTTACATTGATATCTTATTTTAAAAAAATGTCCGGGGGAGGCCAGTGCCCGCCAAGGGTAAGACCCAGTGAAATTTTCTGGTCCTGGATCGGGGCATTTCTGGGAATAACCCCTGTGGCATTTCTGAATTACAATTTGTTTGCCGGAAGCGATTTTGTGTATATTATCGGTTCTTTCGGGGCATCTGCCGTTTTAATTTATGGGGCCGTCAGAAGCCCCCTGGCCCAACCCCGGAACCTGGTTGGCGGACACATTTTATCGGCATTCATCGGAGTCGCATCATACAAATTATTCTATCCATGTCCCTGGTTTGCAGCGGCCTTTTCCGTAGCAACGGCCATTGCATTCATGCATCTGACCCAGACACTGCACCCGCCCGGGGGGGCCACAGCATTGATAGCCGTCATCGGCAGCCAAAAAATCCATGCCCTGGGCTTCTGGTATATATTGATTCCAGTGGGAGTGGGTGTCATCATCATGTTAACCGTGGCCCTGATCGTCAACAACATGGCCAAAACCCGCAAGTATCCTGAATTCTGGATATAGGAGAGGTTACGTTCAATATCTAAAACACCCGGCCAACTAACGCTTGCAATTTTTAGATGACAAATCAATTGACAAATGGACCCGGTCATATTCTAACGTTTTTATTTACACCTAAAAAGGACAGATTATGCCAAACATTGAAAATCAAAAACTTGCAGTCATGATTGATGCAGACAACGCCCAGGCGTCAATCTGTTCGGAATTGCTGGCTGAGATTGCCAAGTTTGGCGTCGCCAGTGTAAAGAGGGCATATGGTGACTGGACCACCTCTCACCTGAAGGGATGGAAGGAACATCTGCATAAACATGCCATTCAACCCATCCAGCAGTTCAGCTACACAATCGGCAAGAATTCAACGGATTCCTCCCTGATTATTGATGCAATGGATCTGCTCCATGAACAGAGGCTGGACGGTTTCTGCCTGGTTTCGTCTGACAGTGACTTTACACGGCTTGCCACCCGAATCCGGGAATCGGGATTAACGGTTTATGGGTTCGGCGAAAAGAAAACCCCGGAAGCATTTGTTTCCGCCTGTGACAAATTCGTGTATACTGAGATTCTCAGGCCACAGAACAAAGATAATATACCCAGGGAGTCTGACGAGACCGAATTAAAGGCCATACTGGTGTCAGCCATTAATGCCGTGTCCAAGGATGATGAGTGGGCGCCCCTTGCCGGCGTTGGAGGCTATATAAACAAGAAATATCCATCCTTTGACTCAAGAAACTATGGATATGACAAGCTGGGCAAGCTGGTTGAGTCATTACCCTTTATTGCGGTAGACCGGCGCAAACCAGATGAAAACGCATCCATTGTGCATCTTTATATCCGGGCCACCACCGTGTAACCGGTTACAAAAAAACAATCCCCAAAGGGAGGCCGAATGAACAAGACACCAGGATTTGAGGATCGGGTAAAAGGTGCACTGTATGGCTTGTTCATTGGAGATGCCCTGGCAATGCCGGTTCACTGGTACTATGATACCAGAAAGCTGGCCAGGGATTACGGGCAGGTGAAAAATTATATGGCGCCGCGCAACCCCCATCCCGATTCCATTCTCTGGCGCTCTTCCTATTCACCCCAGAACAAGTCCGCTGACATCCTCCACGATCAGTCCCAATACTGGGGACAGCGGGGTATTCATTATCATCAGTTTCTCAAGGCCGGGGAAAACACTCTCAATCTTAAACTGGCCGGCGAACTGCTGAAGTTGCTTCAATTCCAGGGAGCATACGACCCAGAAGAATGGCTGACGCGCCTGGCCGCCTACATGACCACACCAGGCAACCATAATGACACCTATGTCGAAGAGTACCTCAGGTATTTTTTTACACAATATGGTCAAGGGTGCGACCCGATGGCATGCGGCAGAAAAGATGAGAATCATATTGGCGGGTTGAGTCTCATGCTGCCGATTGCCATTGTGTTTGCCCGGGATATGGCCTATGCTGAACAAATCGCTCTAGGGCATCTGGGGTTGACCCATGGTGGGCCTGCCATGGAAAATGGCGGGAAAATGATGGCCCACATCATTCTGGATCTGCTCCAGGGAAGAGAACTTGGGCGTGCCGTGTTTGATCATTACCAGAATGAAACCGGCAGGGAAATCAAACCGGCACTTCAATCCTTGTTTGACTTTCCCGACCAGATCGTGGTGGGAAGGCATTTTTCTTCCGCCTGCTACATGGACCAGTCGATCCCGGCAACCCTTTATCTGGCCCTGAAATATTGCCAGGATCCAGAACAGGCGCTCATCGCCAACACCATGTGCGGGGGCGACAATGCCGGCAGAGGATCTGTCCTCGGTGCAATTCTGGGGGCAGCCAATGGGTTTACGTGCTGGCCGAACAGATGGATCACCGGGTTGCGCCATCCACCGGCGATTGTCTCTCTCAATCCGCCCGGATGAATCTGAACAGGGTCCATCCACGGCCAAAGCGCCGTTGAAAAAAATGGTATGAAACAACATGCCAAAGAAAAACCGTGGATCAAACGACATACCAAAGAGGAGATAAAAATGACACTGAAAGATTATTTTGAAAAAACAGCTGGAACAGGGGTACTATCAACAGCAGACAGCAAGGGCAATATCAACACAGCCGTTTATTCCCGGCCCCATTTCACAGAAGACGACAAACTGGCCTTTATCATGCGGGACCGCCTGTCCCACCGCAACCTTGGGTCCAACCCCCATGCTGCATATCTTTTCATGGAAGAAGGTCCGGGTTATAAGGGAAAGCGGCTTTATCTGCGCATGGTCAGGGAAGAGAAAAACGCGGACCAAATTGAAGCCCTCCAGCGCAGAAAATATGCAAAGGAAGTGAACGAAGACAGGTTCCTCGTTTTTTTCGAACTCGTCAAAGAACGTCCCCTTGTGGGGGATGACAACGACGGCCAGTAACCTGGACAGAGACGGTGAAAAAAATGGAAAAGGATCCTTTTTCAACGGATGATCTCGGTGGCCTGTTTGTGCTGAACGAACAAAATGATCCGGTAAAAGTATCGGACTTCTGGCGGGAAAGAACCGCTGTCTTGGTCTTTGTTCGGCATTTTGGCTGAGTGTTCTGCCGTCAGCAGGTGGCTGAACTGGCAACACAGGCGAACCGGTTTAAAGACAAAGGTGCCGCTCTTGTGGTCATTGGTTCGGGTGATCCCCGTTATTTTAAACAATTCCGGGAAATCACCGGTTATGGGGGCCAGCTGTTTTCAGACCCCTCCCTGGAGGCCTTTTCCGTTTTAAATTTTTCCAGCAGCATTACCGGATTTATGAGCATCAATTCAATGTTCAAAGCAGTGTCTGCCCTGGCAAACGGTCACCGTCAGGGGTCGGTTCAGGGCAGCACCATGCAGCTGGGAGGTGCTGTGGTGATAACCCCTTCAGGCATTGTCCGGTATTATTTTGCAGGTAAAAAAGCAGGCGATCATCCGCCTGTTGACGGTTTAATCCGGGCGATTGACAGTTAAATCATGTTCAGGTCTGCCATGAGTTTCCGAATGGCCACTTCCTTGGCCTTGGCCTCCACTTCAACGGTAATATCCATTGAAAGCCACAGGGGTGGCAGGTCATTGATGTCAATGAAATCATGGTGTTTCCTCGTATCCGAGGCGTTCCAGCCGTCCCTGGGCGATGAAATATGGAACAGGGGCTCTCGATTCCAGGTGCTAAGGCAGCGTTCTGTTGCCTCTTCGATGGAAAGATCGTCACTAAGACATCGATGGTGGTGGACATCGTAGACCAGGGGAATGTTCATTTCCCGGCACATGGGCAGAAGATCCCGGGGGGAATAGCTTCTGTCGTCATTTTCAAGGGTCAGCCGCTGCCTGACCGGGTCGGAAAGGGTTTCAATGGTATGCACCAGCCGCTGGACTGCAGATGGTTTATCGCCGTAGACCCCGCCGGCATGGATATTGATGACATCGGCATTCACCCATTGGGCGACCTGGGCCTGGTATTCAAGATCTGCAATGGAGCGTTTGACCACATCCGGGTTTGGAGAAGAAAGAATGATAAACTGGTCCGGGTGAAATGTGGTTCTGATATCATTTTTCAGGCTGAACTCACCGCAGGCCTTGAATGCCTGAACGATATCGTCTGAACCGGGCAGATCAAGGATATCATATCCCACATCCGGGTGTGTTTTCAGCGGCAGAATCTGGCTGTTGATTCGGAAACCGCCGATCCTGTTCCGGTGACAGAACTCGAGTGCCTTTAACAGATTTTCAGCATTGATCAGGCAGATTTCAGACAGGCGCTGCTTCTGTTCTCGATCTGAGCTTTTTGAAAGGTATGTCGCCGTTGTCCGCCGGAATTTGATGGGTTGCTCTTTGAATATGCAGCACAGGCCGAATCTTATCATCTTAAGGGTCCTTGGATTTTTATCAATCCTGTCGGGATTAAACAATGTCGCCATCATGACTATAGCTGTTTTTGATTTAATGTTGAAGTATTATAAATCATGGCCATTTTATAGAAGTACTGCTGAAAAGGTTAACACCCATAAAAAACAAAATCTTATCCAAGGCAGGCCAATGATCATACTCAAAGAATCCATCCATGTAAACAGGCCCATTGAATCTGTTTTCCAATACACCAGTGATTTTGCGAACATCCAGGAGTGGGACCCGGGGGTGATATCCTCGGTAAACCCGAACCCCGGCGATCCCCAGGTCGGATCGGTCTATGATCTGGTCCTTAAATTTGGACCGTTCCGTCCTAAAATGGTGTATGGGGTCACAGCACTTGATCCCCAGGCCAGGGTGGTTTTAAACGGCAAGGGAGATAACTTTAACGCCACGGACACCATCACCTTTGTCCATACCTTGTCGGGCACAAGAATCGACTATCAGGCTGACATTGAATTTTCAGGCGTTTCAAAATCCATGGAATTTCTGCTCGCCCCTGTTTTAAAATGCGCAGGGAAAAAGGCCATGGCGGGACTGAGAAAAAAACTGAATCCCGACCACGGGACCGCCCGGCACAACACCTGGTTCGCGTCGGGATCCAATATCATGGACTACCTGGCCGATCATACGATTTTATTGGGCATGCTCATGTTCACCCGGTTCGGATACGCCATTGGCAAACGGTTCTGGGCCAGGAACGATCAAATCCTCTACGGCAAAAGGGTGGTTATCACGGGTGCCACCTCGGGTATCGGCCGGGCTGCAGCAATGAAGCTTGCTGAAAAAAAGGCAGACCTGACGTTCATTGCACGCAACAGGGAAAAGGCGATCAAGGTTCAGCAGGAGATTATCGACCAGACCCAAAATCCCCATGTCGATTTTCTGCTGGCAGACCTGGGCGTAATGGCAGACATTCGCCGCGTGGCAGAGGTCCTGATCCGCAGCAGAAGCCCCATCGATATCCTGATCAACAATGCCGGTGCCTTGTTCAACCATCGTGGCGAGACCGCCGAAGGGTTTGAACGAACCTTTGCCACGGATCTGCTTGGCGTTTTTTACCTCACCCAGCTGCTAAGGACGGCGTTCACCCGGTCTGGGGCCAGGATCATCAATGTTGCCTCAGGGGGAATGTACACCCAGAAGATTGATGTTGACGATCTTCAAAACACCCATCAGCCCTATGATGGCACACGAGCCTATGCCCGGGCCAAAAGGGGAATCGTTATCCTGACCGAACTCTGGGCCGAACAATTGGCCGGTGCCAATGGGGTTGTCCACGCCATGCACCCGGGTTGGGTGGATACCCCCGGGATTAAGACGGCTTTACCGGAATTTCATTCGCTGGTCCATCCAATCCTGAGAACACCGGAACAGGGAGCTGACACCATTGTATGGCTTGCCGCATCAAAGGAAGCAGGCAAATCCTCGGGCAGATTCTGGCTGGACAGGCGGCCCCATGAAACCATTGTCTTTCCCACGACCGGTGAATCGCCAGAGGAACGGCAGGTGTTGTGGGAACGCTTAAACCGGTTAGCGGCCCAGGGTGATCTGGACGACGTCGGTGCTTTGTGTGGCAAACCCGGCCTCACAGATTGAAAAATAATAGATCCATTTTCGGAAAAATTCCCTGTCAAACCCCATACCGGTAATCTCTTTCCCATGGGACTCAAACCGTTTTCGCCAATGGGCAAGGGTCGTGGCATAATGAAGCCCCATATGGAAAATGTCTGTGACCTTGAAACCTGTCTTGTCGGACAGGGTCGTATTAAGAATCTTCAGGCATGGCAAATGGCCGCCCGGAAAAATGTGTTTTTGGATCCAGTCCCGTTCCCTGCAATACTGTTCGTATCGTTCATCTGCAATGGTGATGGCCTGGAACACCATGGTGCCGCCGGGTTTTAAAAGGGCGTTGCACTGCCTGAAATACTGCCCCAGAAATTGAGGACCCACGGCCTCGATCATTTCAATGGAAACAATCCGATCATAGACGCCCCTGGTGTGGCGGTAATCCTGGAGCAATATGGTGACCCTGTCCGTGAGTCCTGCAGCTTTTACCCGCTGGCATGCCAGGTCATACTGGGCTTTAGAAACGGTGATGCCCGTGACCCTGCAACCGGTCTGCCCTGCGACAAACACGGCAAACCCTCCCCAGCCGCAGCCGATTTCAAGCACATGGTGGTCGGGTTTGATGTCTGCCTGGTCGACAATGCGCTGCATTTTGCGGGCCTGGGCATCGGCCAGGGAATCGTCCTTTCCCAAAAAAAGACCGCACGAATAAATCATCTGCTCGTCCAGAAAAACAGCATACAGCCCATTGCTCAGGTCATAATGGGCAGCGATGTTCCCGGGGGTGTTCTTGACGGTGTTTTTGCGTCGGTCATGGGCCAGTCGCTCCTGGATCCGGGTCAGATAGGACATGATCATGTTACCATCGGAAAACCGGTCCCTGTTATCGATGAACAGCTTTAACAGGCTGACAATATCAGACGATTCCCATTCCCCTGCCGTATAGGCTTCACCCAATCCAATCTCTGCCTCAAAAACAATTCTGAAAAAAAAATTGAAATCCCGGATCTGGAGATCAGCGGTCTGGGCACTGTTTGCCTGGCCCAGTATCATTGTTCGATGATCCGGAAAAGTCAGGTGCAGGCATCCTTTTTCAATCTTTTTAAAAAGGCTAAGAACCAGCCGTTGGCAGAGGACTTCCAAAAAACTCGGGTTCTGTTTGGCTAATGTCATGGGGCTGCCGGGTACGGGTTTCTCGTAAAATGGCAGTTTTTTGTGGAAAAAGAGTTTAAATGCCTGGGAATAGATCCTGGGAACACTCAAATGGGGGGCAAAGGGGTGTTTGAGCAGGGTCGTTATATGATTGCGACAGGTCAAAGGTATGGCATGGGCGCGCAATATCGCCTCCATGATTTTTTTTTCCTGCTGAACGAGTTCAATCCGGATTTCCAGGCGGTCACCAGGTGCTGAAAAATAAAACTGGTAATGGCCCTCAATCGTATTGAACGGGGACACATGGAACACCTTGGTTGCCTGGTAACGTGCAAACCACTGATTTGAAGCACTGGTATTTTGGATCAACACATAGGGGTGGCGTTCGCCAAAGGTATTGTTAACCTCCGCGATAATGGCGATCAGCAGATTCTCCCTTGAAAAACAATAATAAAAATTCACCGGATTAAACACATAATTAAAATATCTGGCCGAAGTGATCATCATCACCGAAGCAATGGGTTCGTGGATGTTGTGCTCGTCCAGCAGGCGGGCAATTTTTTGTCCCATGGCCATGGTGCCCGGATACAGGTAATCCCTGTCATGGATGGATGTGATGCCAACCCGGTTATACCCAAACAACGGGTACCTGCGATTTAACCTGGGCAGGTCGTCCAGGTCAAACCCAAACATGTAAATGGGATAGGATAGCTCATGGACCAAGGGCAGATGGCGACGATGTTCGATGGTGCCGATGTAAATTCTTGAATTCATAGCGCTACCCCGAATTTTTCTGCCACCTGGACGGCGGACCTTACCCCGTCTTCATGGAACCCGTATCCAAAATAGCTGCCACAGAAAAAGGTATGCTGATTTTCGTTCAACCCGGGCAGGTCTTTCTGGGAGTTGAACGCGGCAAACGAATATTGCGGGTGGGTATAATCCATCTCCTTGATCACATGGTCATGGGGTATGGGTTCCCTGGGATTGAGCGTGACAAAATAGGACCTTTGTGTGTCAAGTTTCTGCAGCCGTGTCATGTCATAACTGACAGTGACAGGGGAGGTCACATCCCATGGGGTATGCCGGGTGTAATTCCAGCTGGCCCAGGCCCTTGGGTTCGGGGGCATCACGCCTTTGTCCGTGTGCAGAAAGGTTTGGTTGTGGGAGTAGGTCCAGACACCGAGCAATTTTTTTTCCAGGTCGGTGGGGGAATCCAGCAGGTCCAGGGCCTGGTCTGCATGGGTTGCAAGGATAACGGCATCAAAAGTTTGGGGTTCTTGATCCTCAAAGTAAAGCGTTGGTTTAAATCCGGTCCTTGTGATGGACACAATTTTAGACGAGGCAAGGGCCCTACCTTTAAACGATTTTAAAAAGGCCTTTACATAGGTGTGACTGCCGCCCTTGACAAAATACCATGGTGGATGGCCGCTTATGCCTAGCAAACCATGATTTTCATAAAATTGGGCAAATGTGCGAACCGGAAACCGGCCCATCTGAAAGTCTGATCCAGACCATATGGCGGCGGCCATGGGAAAAATAAACTGGTAAATCACCTCTTGATGCAGTCCGTTGGCCTTCACATAGTCGGCCAGGGTAATATCGTCGAGACGATCCGTTAAATACGCCTTGCGCAGTGTGCTTAAAAATCGAATCATTTCATAGACAAATCGAAGATACACGGGCTTAAACAGATTTGACCGCTGGGCAAACAAGGTGTTCGGGTTCCGGCTGGCATAGTAAAGCCCTGTATGTCTGCAATAATAACTGAACGCCATTTCCGTGGGACATTTTTCAACACCCAGCTGGTTTAAAAATTCAATAAAATTGGGGTAGGTCCTTTGGTTGAGTACAATAAAACCCGTGTCCACGGGCAACCCCTTGTCCGGGCCATGGGGGATCTCAACCGTGTGGGTATGTCCGCCAAAATAGTCATTCTTTTCAAACAGAGTGACCTTGTGGCGGTGTTGAAGAAGATATGCCGCACAGATGCCCGAGATACCCGATCCAACAACGGCAACGTTCAGATCTTTCCTGTCTTTTAAGTCCATGGCATCGATCCTTTTGTTCAAAAAGTTGTAAAGCGCTTTGTGCAAATTCAATTTTCAGCAACAAGCAGGCATGATCCACGCCGTAAAAGAATACAGGACCTCTGATCATTTTGGAAATACTAAATAAATTTCCATTGATAAATCACGCAAAATTTATTTTACCCATTGCATTCAACTGCTGTGGCATTGGTATTACAAAGGTCTTTCCCCCTCTTCCCGCCAGTATTCTGCTGCCATGGCAGCAACATCTTCCAGCAGGGTAAAGGTGGCCATCTCCCCTGTTGCGATTTCAAAACCGGTGAAATCACTTCTGAACCATGGTGCGTAGCTCGACCTTGCCGTGAGGGAAACCTTCAGGTGAGGGTTATTTTTTTTATCTTCAGTGGATATCAGTGCAAGGTTATAGACATTGCGGTTAAAGCTTTCCAAAGAGACACGTTGTGCCTGAAAAATATCCACCACAACCGTAGAAAAAAACGCCTGCCAACCCTCCCCTTTTTTAATATTTGTTGCGTCAGTAAAACCGACATAGCAGTTACAAAAAACAACAAAATTGAAACTTATTCGATCAATAGATTCAAAACTGTAATTAATCAGAATGGGCCTTGTTTTATCATCAAGTAAAATAAACCTTAAAATCAGTATGTTATATTATTTCTGCATGTGTGGTGCATTCAATGCATTAACAGAGATTAAGTTTATCTTGCATACAACAACATTTAAACATTGGAGCAATATTATAACTGAAAAAGCAATTCCCTATTCCCTTAACCACTACCTGGGGTACAATTCATGAAAGAAGTAAAAACAGAGTACGGCGTTATTAAGGATTATTTAAATCTTGAGATGCATGATTCCAGCCTGCCAGCCTCGTTAATGATTACCGGCTACACTGAAATCAAAACACCTTACGGTATACTGGTTCCCCAATATGAAGTGGAAGACTTCGGCAGAATGGAACATAAATATGTCCTTTTTTATCCAAGCGGAACGCTGCGAAAAGTGCCGCTGCAGGAGAAACAGGATATTGATACCAACTATGGGAAAATTGCTGCGGAGATGCTGCTGTTTTACAAGGATGGCTCGCTGAAGAAGCTCTTCCCGCTCACGGGTAAACTGAGCGGTTTCTGGACGGAAGAAAATGAGTTTGCCCTTGCCGAGGACCTTACCCTGAAGCTTCCAACGGGTGAGATAACGGCCAAAATGATCAGCCTTGGCTTTCATAATTCGGGAAACATACGGAGCATTACGTTTTGGCCGGGTGAAATTATTTCAATCAATACAGCCTTCGGAAACATTGAAACCAGAACGGGAATTTCTTTTTACGATGACGGCGGGATAAAAAGTCTGGAACCGGCACTCCCGACCGCCGTCGAAACCTCCATCGGAACATTGCAGGCGTTTGACAATGATCCAGACGGCATCTCCGGCGACCTTAATTCCCTTTGCTTTGATCAGGAAGGACACGTTTCTGCGTTATGCACGACCTCCAGCCGGGTGATTGTAACAGTTGATTTTGAAACCCAGAAAACATATGAGCCGATGGAAAAAGAGAGCTTATGTTCTGAATCGGTCAAAGTTGCGGTACCGTTACAGATCCAATTCATCAGCGGCAAGGTGCGTTTCAATAAGAATCCGAATGACGAATATGACATTGCAACCTGCTCGTTTAAAGTCGAGAAATATATCACGGACCTGGCCATACCGACCTACGAATGCAGCTAATTTAAATCGTTTCCATCTGTCCGGCCCTTCCCCTGCCTGGGGCAGGGCCGGTGGGACATAAAGTAGTGATCAACCAGGAGACCATGTCTTCCAGAAAAAAAGCGTTACAACGTTGATTCCGCCCCTTCCTGCCAGTACTCTGCTGCCATGGCAGCAACATCTTCGGGCAGGATAAAGGTGGCCATCTCCCCTGTTGCGATTTCAAAACCGGTGAAATCACTTCTGACCCATGGCGCGTAACTCGACCTTGCCGTGAGGGAAACCTTCAGGTGGGGGTTATTTTCTTTGTCTTCGGTGGATATCAGCGCAAGGTTATAGGCATTGCGGTTAAGGCTTTTATAGTATTTCTGAACATTCACCACCCCTTTGGCAAGGTCCTGCCAGACCTGGGCGCTGTCGGGCATCAAAAGCGACGAACTGGCGGTTGATATTCCCCATATTTCATAAAAACCTGACGGGGCAAACGCAGCGATCCATTCCCATGACCCTGTGCTGCCAATATATCTCTGGCCCGTCTTTTTTTCTGCCGCCAGCAGGTCTGAGAACATACAACGACCATGGGCAAGAGTCCTTTGGTTGATCAACCTGTGATGATTTGACATCCCTTTGGATGCATGCACCTGGAGGTGGGGATGGACAAGGGACCCCCCGGCCCCGGGCAGGTGGTTCTGGGTGATGGACATGTAGATTGACGAAGGATCCACCTTCGCAACCCTGGACAAATAATCGGCACAATTGATAAAGCTGTCCTGGTAGACCTCCCATGGTGCACTGCCGATCTCAACATGGTGATTATTGTCAAAGATCGAAACAGCCGACCATTCCGTGTATGGAAAAAGATTGGGAAAAAGAATCGAACGATTATGGCACAGCCTTGGGGTCTCACTGATCCCCGACAGAAGCTGGGGGGTCATGGCTTCAAGGTTGCCCGGACAGAACGGGCATTTTTTTGTGTCCAGATCCTCCTGGGGCGGGGAAAAAAGCCTTTGCGTGCCCCTTTCTTTCTCAAGGGCCCGAAAGGGTACAATCCTGCATTGTTTCAGGGTAACAGGATCCGTCCGGATCTCCTGGACCCTTTTGACCTCATTCCCTGAAGCGTCTTTAAAGCATGCAATAAGTTCTGATCGCTCAAAACGAATCATGGCCACTTCCTCCGGTACCCCCCCCAGGGGTATGCTTTTTTTGTGCCTACTGCTCCTGAAAACCGATAAAAAGCATCAATCCAAGAAACACAAGAAAGATGCCGACAAGGGAAACCATGTCAGGCAGGGGGGCGTTCAGGATGACGATCTCCCCTGCCATGGCAAAGACCACCTCACTCGACTGGGTTGCATCAACAGCTGCAAGCTCACTTGACTTATTTGCCCAATGCCGGGCCATGAGAAAAAGGGATGTGGCAATGACTCCGGAAAAAACGGCCACCAACGCCGTGTTGACAATCTGTCCCAGGGAGGGCGCCTGTGGTGCGACAAGGGCGATAAGAATAAACCAGAACGGCACAGACCCCAGCGATAAAAGTAGTACTTTGCTAAAGGGGTTGTCCAGAAGCGGGTGGTCTATTTTTGGAAGATAGGCGTTGCCCGTTTTGACCTCCCATACCAGCTGATTTCCAATGGGATAACAAAACGCCGCAACAAGCACCGGAAGACCGCCCATGAACAGCACCTTAAAAGATGAGGATTCTGCATAGTTCAGATTAATGATCAATACGCCCAGAAATACAATGCCGGAGAAAAACCACACCTTTCGGGGAAACGATCTTCCAAAACAGGCAAGTACAATCAGGGTTGCGATGATGGTCAGTTGCCAGGTGGCAGCGATCACCCATCCGGGAGAGTGATCGGCTCCAAAGCAGAGTAACGCATAAAATCCGCCACATCCGATGGTCCCAGCCAGGGTCCAGAACTTCCAGTTGTCAAGGAAAAGCCGAAAAAGGCTCCTTGTTGTGGCGGTGCCTTTAAACAGGGAAATCAAGGTTGTCAGGATCAGAATCATGAAAAAATATCGAAGAGACGCGGACCAGACCCAGTGTCCGCCTTCCAGGCTCATGGCCCGGTTGAGAACAAAGGTGGCGCTGAAAAACAGGCCGGATAAAAGACCAATGAAAATTAAACGAAGCATATCTTAAAAATTAATCCCGGACTTTTTCCTTGATGGCCTTGATGATACCAAGGCAGACCTGGTTGGCATCGGCCACAATGGCCACATCCGCCATTTTCATCATGGCGGCATTGGGATTTTTATTGATGGCCACGATAAAATCAGCATCCCCCAGGGCTGCAGTATGCTGGATGGCGCCACTGATGCCAAAGGAAAAAAGGACCTTAGGCTTGATGTTCTTTCCTGCCTGGCCCACCATGGCTTCGTGGGCGATCCATTCGGCGTAGACCAGGGGCCTTGTGGCCCCAACCTCTGCCTTCATAAGTTCAGCCAGATCAAAGAGCTTTTTCAATTTTCCCTTGCTGCCCATACCCCGACCCGCGCAGATGACAATGTCTGCATCTTCAATTTTCTGCTTTTCAGAGGGCTTGAGTTCAGACGAGATCAGCCGGATCTTATCCTTTGGAAGATCCTTGGGCAACGGCTCTGAAATCACCTCGCCTGTTGCGTCGTAGTCGTGGGGCATCTCATGGAAGGTTCCGGGCCGGACCGTTGCCATCTGGGGACGTGCCTGGGGGGTGACGATCTTTGCGATTAAATTGCCGCCAAACGAAGGGGCAATCTGAACCAGCAATCCTCGTTCGTCAATTTCAAGGTCAATGCAGTCCGCAGTCAGGCCGGTCTTGAGCTTTTTGGCGATCCTGGGTGCCATCTCCTGGCCGAACCGGGTGGCACCCACCAGCAGTGTCGCTGGCCGGTGTTTGTCCACAAGGCGTGCCATGAGCCGGGAATAGGTTTCAAGGGAATAGGACCCAAGTTGCGGATCATCCATGGTATAGACTTTTTCGGCACCATGGGCGATATATTCTGCCACATACTCATCCACTTTGTGGCCAAACACAACCGCGCATACCCTGCCACCGGTTTTGGAGGCAAGGTCCCTTGCCCTTGCAAGGATCTGAAGGGTGACCCTGTTTTGAAAATAATTTCGATAATCGCCAAATACCCAGATATCCCTGGTCGTGTCCGCCATGTCAATTCTGTCCGTCGTGGTCGTGGTGTTCATTTTACCCCATCGTGGTCGTGTGTTTTAAGATCTTTGCCCATGGCACCGCCGATGATCTTGCCATACTCGTCAAAAAGCTGGTCCACCACCTGTTTGACGCTCCCCTTTAAAACCCGGGTCTCTTTCTGGGCGGCCGGAGAAAACACATCAATGATCCGTGTGGGTGAATCCTTTAATGCGTTAAATTTCCCATCAAACCCAAGCTGGGATGCATCCACGATGCTGATCGCCGGCAGGTTGACTCCCTGAGGTGCAAAGGCCTGTTCCACACCGGCGAGGGCAAGGTATCGGGGTTTGTATGCCGTAAGATCAACGGTGACAAGGCCCGGCAGATCCATCTCCAGGGTCTCAGAAAAATCGTCCACATGACGCTGAACTTCAATGGTTGTCGGTTTGACTGCCACATGGTTGACAAAGCCAATGGCCGGGATGTCGAGCTCTTCGGCAAGCTGGGGACCTACCTGACCCGTCTCGCTGTCGCTTGTCTGGGCACCGCAAATGATGAGGTCAAAGCCCCTGCACTCTTGTTGAATGGCTCGTGCCAGGATCAGGCTGGTCAAAAAGGTGTCCGCCCCGGCCATTTTACGGTCCGTCAGCAGAATCCCCTGGTCTGCCCCAAGGGCCCTGGCCTGGTGGAGAATTTCCTCGGCCATGGGAGGCCCCATGGTGATGGCCGTGATGCGGGCCGGCTGTTGTTCTTTGATCTGAATGGCGGCCTCAAGCCCCCTTCGGCTGGCCGGGTCCATCATTGCCTGGGCAAGTTCGCGCTTTAAGGTTCCAGTTCGTGAATCCCAGGGCAGCTGGGACACCATGGGGACCTGCTTGATACACACAATTATATTTAACATTTTTCTCCCCCTCAGCTGGGTTGGGACAGGATGGCTCTGGCGATCACCATCTTCTGAATTTCACTGGTTCCCTCATAGATTTCAGTCACCTTGGCGTCCCTGAAATACCGTTCCACATCATACTCCTTGCTGTAGCCATATCCGCCATGGATCTGAACGGCCAGGTCCGTCACCTCCTTTGCCGTGGCGCTGCAGTAGAGCTTTGCCATGGATGCTTCGGCAGAAAAAGACTTTTTGCTGTCCTTTGCAGCGGCAGCCCTGTAAAGGAGAAGCCTTGATGCGTCAATTTTCGTATTCATTTCAGCAAGATAATTCTGGATGGTCTGAAACTTTGACAATGGTTTGTTAAACTGCTGCCGTTCTTTGGCATAGGAGACCGCGCTTTCAAAGGCTGCCTGGGCAATACCAAGGGCCTGGGCCGCAATCCCGATCCGTCCGGTATCCAGGGCAGTGAGTCCGATTTTCATGCCCTGACCGGGTCTGCCGAGCAGATTGTTCTTCGGAATCAGGCAGTCTTCTAAAAAAATGGATGACACAGGATTTGCACGCATGCCGCAGAGGTCTTCGATCTCACCCACCATGAAGCCGGGCCGATCTTTTTCAACAACGAAAACATTGGCCTGGAGGGGTTTGTCCTCTTCCTGGGTCACGGCAAACACGAGCAAGGTGCCGCACACGCCGCCATTGGTGACAAAAATCTTGGTACCGTTGAGCAAAAAACCCTGGTCGGTCTCAACGGCGTGGGTTTCCACCCCGCCGGCATCGGATCCTGCATTGGCTTCGGTGAGGCAAAAGGCACCGATGCTCTCCCCCTGGGCCATGGCCGGTATAAACCGCTGCTTTTGTTCGTTTGTTCCAAAGGCCAGAATGGGATAGATGCCCACACTGTTGTGCACGGTGACGCAGAGCCCAATGGCGGCCGATACCCGGGAAAGCTCTTCAACGCAAATGGCATAGCTGATGGTATCAAGGCCTGCACCCCCGTACTCCCGGGGGGCCTGGAGTCCGAAATAATTCAGGGGCCTCATCTTTTCAACAATTTCCCAGGGAAACCTGGATTCCTTGTCCATCTGGGAAACATGGGGTTTGATTTCACTTTCGGCAAACTCCCGCACGGCTTTACGGACCAACTGGTGTTTCATACAAGGATTAAAATCCAAGGCAATGCTCCATCTGTTTCAGGCTGATTTTTTTCCAGGTTTCCCCGGGTTATAGTCGATGAGACGTATCATTTTGCCGTCATCGCCGTCAAGGGTTTATGGGCACGGCTTCCAACCATTCATTGTTTAAAACTGGAAAAGCCTGACCCCCATGAAAATAATGGCGGGAAACAAAATGGAATAAGCGATATCGGATCGATGGAGCTTTCTTGCCCCGGGAGATTGAAACAAAACAACTGGAAGAAAAAAAAGAACCATCAACGGCATTCCCGGTACGAACAGCATGGTTGAATGGGCCATGAACACACCAAAAAAAAGACCAAGTCCGGCAACCGGGATATTCAAAAATCTATCATTTATCTTAAATTTTTCGGCCCCTGTCGACAAAAGTACCAGAAACACCAGATCTGAAACGCCAAACAGGGGCATCAGATAGGGCGCCCCCCACACCGGGGTCTTGATGAGAAAATAGTCGACAATCGGGGGTGGCGTTGTCATCGGCCCGGTATAGTAACTTTCCAGTATGCCGGCTATCTTTTGTGTCGGCCCTGCCAAAACGCTTGCAAGATCGGTTGCTGCTGCAACCAGACATACGGGAACAAATTCTGCCGGTCGCATCAACCCGGTGGCAAGTGCGCGCCCCAGAATGCTTGCGGCCACAATCAAATTCAACGTACCCAGAATCCCTAGAATATTTGAATATGCGGCAAGATTTAAAGAATGATAACCAGCCCGGTCCAGGAAAAAAACAAACGCCCACACGGCAAGGCATGCACCCGCCAAAAAAGAACCGTTCCGTTTATCAAAGACCGGCATCAGGCGCAGAATAACAAGCATCACCATGAAGAATCCTGCGACGGAAACGGCCACCCATGTATTTTGTGAAAAAGCAAACAATCGATAAATCCCTTTAAAGATAGGGTCAGGTCTTAAAGAACAACAGGTCACCCACCCAGGTAAAGCCTTCTGACCTCATCACTCTGGAGCAGTTCTGCGCCCGTACCCGTAAGCCTGTTCCTGCCAAGTTCAAGCACATACCCCCGGTGGCTGACAGACAACCCTTTCCGGGCGTTCTGTTCCACCAGAAGCACTGAAGACCCGCCCTTTCCCATCTCTTTAATTTCATCAAAGATAAAGTCCACCACAAGGGGGGCAAGCCCAAGCGAAGGTTCATCCAGGAGCACAAGGTCCGGCTTTAACATGCGGGTCCGGCTCAGGGCCAGCACCTGACGTTCGCCCCCAGAAAGCGTTCTTCCAAAGGCGTTCTTTTTTTTATCGAGCATGGGATAATGCTGGAGGATCTCTTTTACAGCAGCATTGAGTGCCCGGGAGTCCTTCATAAGGGCACCTGCGATCTCAAGGTTTTCAATCACTGTAAGGTTGGGAAAGATATTCATGCCCTGGGGTATGAAGATAAGCCCTTTTCTGCCCCTCTGGGCAATGCTCAGGCAGGTCAGGTCCCGGCCCTTGAACGCCATGGTTCCCCTGGAGGGCTGAAGCTGGCCTGCCACAGTCCTCAGAACGGTTGATTTTCCTGCCCCGTTGGGACCAATGATGCAGACGATCTCCCCCTTATCAAGATTCAGGCAGATATCATGGAGAATGGGGGCCTTACCATAACCTGCGGTAATATTGTCAAGTTCAAGCAGCACTGTCATCCCTCCCGAGGTAGGCCTCAATCACCCTTTTGTTGCCCTGAACCTCCTGGGGTGATCCGGAAAAAATCAGGGACCCTGAATCCATGACATGGATTCTTTCGCACAGCTCAGCCACAAGGGGCATATTATGTTCAACAAGAAATATTTTTATGCCCCTGTCCCTGAGTGCTTTAAGGGTGGTAACAAGATCTCGAATAAGGGTCGGGTTTATTCCGGCGGTGGGTTCATCAAGTATAATCAACCGGGGATCAGCCATGAGTACCCGGCCAAGTTCAAGGAGCTTCTGCTGTCCATAACTCAGGTCTCCTGCCGGCAGATGGGCAAGATCCGAAAGCTTGAGCCGGTCCAGGATATCCATTGCCTTTTCCCGATTAAAGGCCTCCTCCTGCCTCACCTTTTTTGCCCTGAAAAAAAGTGCCAGGATATTCTCTCCTGCCTGGTTGGGGGCAGCAGAGATCAGATTATCCAGGGTGGAGAGAAAGGGAAGCACCCGTGTCTGCTGGAAGGTCCGTGAAAGACCCATCTGGCTGATGGCATGGGGGGGAAGGCCCGAGATCCTTTTTTCCATGAAGGATATGGTGCCTGAATCAAGGGTGTAAAACCCCGAAATCAGATGGAACAGGGTGGTTTTACCACTCCCGTTGGGACCGATCAGGCCGGAAATCCCCACATCGCCCAGGTCAAACGAGACATCATTAACGGCGATAAGGCCACCAAAACGCTTTGTAACATTATTTAATACCAGCAAATACCTATCTCCTGGATTCTGAAATCAGTCCCTGGGGACGCTTGAGCATCATGAAAATGAGAAGCGCACCATAGACCATTCCCTGTAAGGGAGCCACAAACCTTGAAAACTCAGATGGAATGGGCAGAAAACGTACAAACTCTCCAAAAAAAACAATGACAAATGCACCGACCAGGGGGCCGACATTGGTTCCCTTGCCCCCCACAACCACACAGAGCAGGACAAAAATGGTTTCGTTCAGGGTAAAGTCAGAGGGGCTGATATAGGTGATATAATGGGCCCATAGTACACCTGCAAATCCTGCCAGTACCGATCCCATCACCATGGCCTTTGTCTTGAGGATAAAAGTATTTTTTCCAAGGGCCTGTGCCACGAACTCATCTTCCCGGACCACCTTCAAAGCCCTGCCAAAGGGGGCATTGGAGATTCGGCGGACAAGGAAAAAGACCAGAACCGTCCCGATAACCGCCACAGCAAGAAACCAGATGAGCCCTTCGTGTCCTGACCCCATCCAGGCAGGCCTTGGAATGCCCGGCAACCCCATGGGACCCCGGGTGATGTCACGCTCGTTAAGGAGAAGCAGCTGGATCATCTCGGCAAAGACAAGGGTGGCAATGCCGAAATAATCCCCGGAAAGCCCAAGGGTGAACCTTGCCAGGATCGCCCCTGCCACACCAGATGCAACAAGGGCCAGGACAACGGCCAGGGGAATGGGCATACCGCCAAGGCTTAAAAGGGCAGAAGTATATGCGCCGATGGCAAAAAAGGCAATATGGCCGAAATTGTACAGGCCTGCAAACCCGAGTTCCAGGTTCAATGAGATGGCAAATATGGAATAGATCATGATAAGTATGAGAATATGATAGAGATAATCCATGGTCAGCGCACCCCTCCCCTTATCCCGAAAATCCCTGTGGGCCGGACGAGCAACAGGATGAAAATAAGGGCAAAGGAGATGAAATCCTTATACCCCGGAGAGATAACTGCCACGCTTAAATTCTCTGCAACCCCGATGAACATCCCTCCCAGCAATGCCCCCCATACATTTCCAGCCCCTCCGATGAGCACGGCGGCAAAGGCTTTGATCAGGCTTGCCATGCCCATCATGGGATCCATGTTGGTATCCATGGCAAGGAGAATGCCACCGGTAGCGGCAAACAGAGAGGCAAGCACCCACACGGTGATGGTCACCCGTGTCATGCTGATTCCCATGATGTCGGCAAGCTCCATATTGTCCGATGCCGCCCTCAAAGATTTTCCAAGAATGGTCCTGGTGAAAAGAAGATAAAGAATGGTCAGAAACACCACGGCAGCAGACACCATCATCACCTGGACCGGGGTAATGTAAATCCCCCCAAATGACATCCCCCTTGCAGCAGGCAGATTAAAGGTCTGAAAATCAGACCCCCAGATGAGGCGGATGGCATTGCGCATGAAATAGGAGAGCCCAATGGATGCAATTAAAAGGGCAACCGGGTTGCTCTGCCTCAAGGGTCTGTAGATAAACCAGTCCTGGGCAAGTCCCAGGAGCACCGTTATGCCAAGGGCTGGAACCGCTGCCAGATAGATGGGCAGGGAAAAAGGCGGCGATGAAAACATAAGCCCCAGGTACGCCCCCCAGGTGATGAGTTCGCCATGGGAAAAGTTAATAAACTTAAACACACCATAGACCATGGTGAGTCCCACGGCAAACATGGCATAGACGGAACCTGCAACGATGCCATTAACAACAAGCTGGAGGTAGTAGGCTGACATCAACACCCATCCCCGTTGATACGTTTCCGAGCAATCATTTTTCTACCTGATAATCAATGATGGCACCGTCCTTGACTGTCCAGCGGCCATAGGTTGCACCCACATCCCCATTTTCATCAAAGGACTTGTCACCGGTTGTACCCATATATCCCTGGCTGACCTTCAAGAGGGACTCCCGGACGGTATCGGCATCAACCGAACCTGCATCCCTAAGGGCCAGGGCCGTGAGTTTCACCATGTCATAGTTGTACTCACCAAAAATAGGGGTCTTCTTTCCGGAATATTTTTTCTCCCATGCGGTCTTAAATGCCTGGTATTCAGGGGACTCCTGGGAAAAAGTGGGATAGGTACCGATGATTCCCTCGGCGGTCTTACCTGCCAGGGCAACCAGTTTGGGAGATTTTGACGCCGATCCCATGAGCCACTGGGTATTGAGTCCGGTCTCGTAGGCCTGTTTTAAAATGGTGGCTCCTTCCTTGATATAGGTGAGATTTACAACCACCTTGGGATTATGACGTTTTATCCTCAGAATCTCACTTCGGTAGTCTGTTTTTCCCTCTGCATGGGCAAGTTCATCTATGATCTTCCCACCTGAGGCAAGAAACTGTCGCTTAAAAACCTCGGCAAGTCCCACCCCCCAGTCATTGTTCACATAGGTGAGTACCACCTCCTTGTAACCAAGGGAAGAGGCAAGCTCTGAAACCCCTGTTCCCTGGAGAAGGTCCGAGGGAAATACCCTGAAAACATAAGATCCGCATTTGGTAATTTCGGCGGCAGCACTTTCAGCACCAATGAGGATGGTTTTGTTTTTCTGGGCAATGGGGCAGATGGCAAGAAAATTTGAGCTTGCAGCCGGACCAAATACAAGGGTGAGCTTATCAATTGTGATGAGTTTTCTAATGGCGGAAACAGATCCCTTGGAGGTGGAATTATTATCCTCAAACACAATTTCAAGGGTGTCGCCATTTATACCCCCGGAAGCATTTATCTCTTCCGCGGCAAGGAGCATGGCCTGTTGAAACCCTTCGCCATACACTGCAAGTTTTCCTGTCAGCGGTGTCACCGCCCCCACGGATACCGTTCCTGCAAAAACGGCCCCGGCCCAGAAAACAGACAGAGCACAAATAAAACCAGCTGTAAATTTTCCCATTTTTTTCTCCTTTAATATTGATTACTCAACTTTCGGAACACTCATATGCCGCACCATGCAGCACAAATCTTAAGATAGGCATCAACAGCCTGGTTCAGACGAAAAACAGAGCAGAACTCATCGGTTCGATGGGCCATGTCAGCCTGCCCGGGTCCCATGATGATGGCAGGAATTCCCCCAAACCCCGGTACCAGCATACCTGCATCGGTAAAATAGGTTGCAGCCGCGGCATCGGGCCTTTTGCCAAGAATGGGAGTGAGAAGATCGAAGACCTCTTTTATCCAGGCATTGGAAGGATCGGTCCAGATGCCCTCAACCCCTAACCTGATATCAAGATCCGCCAGATCTTTCACCTCTTCTTTGAGGCGGCTGAACAGCGTGGAAATGGCAAGACCGGGAATGGGCCTGATATCAATGGAGAAATGGGCTCGATCCGGAACAGAATTTATATTCATCCCTCCTTTTACCGTGCCGATGTTAAGGGTGGGTGCCCCCATATACAGATGATCAGAGATTTTAAAATCAAATTGAGCCAGCCTGAGCATGGCCCTTGCCGCCTTGAGGATGGCATTCTCCCCCATTTGGGGCATTGAGCCGTGGGCGCTTTTGCCCCTTGAAACAGCATCTAACCAAAAGGCCCCCTTGTGCCCCAGAAAGGGCATATTATCCGTTGGTTCTCCAACGATCAAAGCCCCTGCTTTACCAAGGAGTTCCGGTCTTTTTGACAACCAGGCAGAACCGTTGCAGCCGGTCTCTTCTCCCGTTACAAAAATAAGGGAAATTCCGCAGGAATGCCTGATCCTTTCAGCAAGTTCAACGGCGGCAACCACCATGGCTGCAACACCACCCTTCATATCACTTGACCCCCTGCCAAAAAGCTTACCGTCCTTTACCTCACCAGACAGGGGATTCAGAGTCCATGGTTCATGTCCAAGGGGAACCGTATCCAGATGGCCGGCAAGACAGATAGGGCTTTTTGTGTCCCCATTTCCAAGGTGGGCAACAAGCTCCAACCTGCCCGGGGAGGATTCATGGTAGTCCACCCTGAAACCTGCTTTCTCAAGTATAGCACCGAGATAAAGGGCGCATTCCGCCTCATTCCCCGGCGGATTAACCGTATTAAAACCAACCAGTTTTTGTGTAAGCGCCACCACATCCAGTTTGTATGCCATTTTTATCCCCTTTGTTTATTGTACCCCATTGAAAAAACACTATAAACCTAAAAATACGATTTCGCCATCCACAATGGTCATTTCAACGGCAATGTCTTTGATTTTGTCCGCCGCAACAGACCGGGGATCCCGGCTTAATATGGTCAGGTCCGCCCGTTTTCCCGGCTGGATACTGCCGAAAAGCGCCTCCTTGCCACTGGCCCAGCCGGCATGTTCGAAATATCCCTTTAAGGCCGTTTCCACGGACAGGCATTGTTCCGAATGCCAACTCTGGCCGTCGGGCTCGTTAAAGCTTTTCCGGGTAACCGCCGTCTGGATGGCTGCCATGGGATTAATGGGCTCAATGGGCGCATCAGAAGAAAAAATCAGGCGCAGGCCTTGGTCCGCCATGGTCTTCCATGCATAGGCCCGCCCGCATCGATGGTCGCCCCAGATCCGTTCGGCTACATCCCGGTCGGTCTGGATAGCCATGGGCTGAACACTGGCGGCAATGTCCATCTGGCCCATGCGTACCAGATCTTCAAGGCAGCAGAGCTGAATGTGTTCGATACGATCCCGTTTCGGACCGGGATACTTTTTACGGGCTTCTTCAATGGCATTGAGGGTTTCTGTCACGGCTCGGTCTCCAATGGCATGGACAATA
Organism: Desulforapulum autotrophicum HRM2; assembly: GCF_000020365.1. Lineage (NCBI taxonomy): Bacteria > Pseudomonadati > Thermodesulfobacteriota > Desulfobacteria > Desulfobacterales > Desulfobacteraceae > Desulforapulum > Desulforapulum autotrophicum. The sequence goes on from NC_012108.1 coordinate 5,505,897, forward strand.
ACACTTCGGCCCATGCTGTAGGAATGTTCGATGTCCTGCTGCATCTGGTCGGGGGTAAGGCAGGCAATGCCGCGGTCGCCGTTTGTGTCCAAATAGGGGCCATGGAGGCAGGCTGACCGGGCTCCCAGTGATCCATCGGCAAACAGCTTGGTATGACCGTGCCACAGCAGGTCTGACTGGGGGGTGGTTGTCTTTTCCCATTTGTCAAATAATTCCAGATCTTCGGGCGGCAGGGAATGATAGACCCTCAACTTCAATTTTCCTGATCGTTCAATTTCTTTGATGATCTTGTATTCTTCCAGGGTTTCAAAACTGTGGACACAGGTGATCCCGTTTTGGAAAAACAATGTCTGGCATTTTAAGAAGGCCTGTTTTTTCATTTCAGGGCTTGGTTCGGGCAAAAGGTATTCCACCAGCTGCCTTGTTTCCCGGATAATGCCCGATGGTATCTGGGTCCCGGGTTCCCTCTCAATTTTACCCCCCTGGGGTTCCGGGGTATCCGCTGTAACACCTGCAAGCTCAAGGGCGCGGGAATTCACCCAGCTTGCATGGCCGCAGATACGGATCATCACGGCAGGGTTGTTCGGGGTAACCCGGTCCAGATCCTGGCGATTGGGTTCCTGGCCGTTGTCCCAGATGTTCTGATTCCAGTTTCTGCCGATGATCCACTGTCCTGGAGATGCCTTATCAGCTGAACGGGCAATGGCTTCCTGGCAGGCAGCTAAAGAGGTCAGGCCCCTTAAATCCACCATGGACAAACGACGTCCCATTGACCAGACATGGGTATGGGCATCGGTAAACCCCGGTGCAACAAATTTACCTGCCAGATCTATCTGTTGGGTACCCCGGGTACACTTTTTTTTAATTTCCGAGTTGGTACCCACGGCAACAATGGTATTTTTTTCTATTAGTACGGCTTCTGCTGCTGGCAGTTCATCAACAGCCGTATATATCCGGCCTGAAAATAACGCGATTGACACGTTGACCTCCATCACATTTCATCGGGTTAGGACCATGGAAAAATTAAAACACGCCAATAGAATGCAGGCTTTTTGCCTGGTTTTATTGTTTCCATGGCCCTTAATGATGATTCTAATTTTTGAGTACGGAATGGGAATCCAGATAGTCCCGCAGTCCGCCCCCAAGAAGATTTTATCCGAGGAGACCATGAGGTCGGCGTCCAGGACCGGGTCAAAGGCCGGTGAGCTGGTCGGTTAAAATGAGGTGGCCGGGTATGCTTTGCCTTTCAGCAGCTTTTTGATGATCAGATTTGAATTGATTGGCTGGATTGACAGGGTGTAATCATCAATTTTTTTCAGGCCGGAAATTGAATTGGATTTTCCGGCCTGAACGTCTTGTGCACCCCTATAGGCTGTTACATTCCCGGATTACACTTCATCATATCCATCATATTCTGTGCTTTTTCAATACATGGCATCATCTGTTCCATGCTTTGAATCCCTTCTTTTAATTCCGAAAGAACCTGTTCTTTCGTATTTTCATTCCACACAAGAGGATCTTCATCATCGCTAAACTCATCATCATCTAATCCAAGCTGCCTGGTGAGCTGGGAAAATTCTTTTTCACAGCGGTCCGCATCCGCCTGGGAAGATGCTTTGCTCAAGCAGGTTTCCATCTGTTTCATCCCTTGCAGCATTTTAGGCATCTGTTCTTTTTGCCGCTGCAATTGGCTGTTATCTTGATCTAAATTACCCATTGCCTGCATCATCATAGCGGTTTGTTCCGCTCCAGTCATGTTGGGATTGGCATTCATCTGTGCCTGCATCTCCCCCATCATGGCACCAAATTCATTCATCTCTTCACCCTGTTGCAATGCCTGCCCCTCGGACAGATAATCGGGGGAGACTTCTATCTTGTAATCAGGTAGTTTAAATTTACTGTCGGGAACGGATTTGTTAAACGTTGCTTTAACAGCGACCATGCCACTTTTCATTCCCATCATCTCAGATTCAATCCGTAAAGGAACCTGCCCCTTATAAAGCCATTGTTTACCCCCCATAAGGCTCCACACTTCACAGGAGTAGCCCAGGACCTTTTCAGTCCCTATTTTTTTGCCACCCATTTTTTGCAGCTGCGCTTCACTGTCCACACTCATATTTTTACCCGAAGCAAGATATTGACTGGCAATGGGGTCGGTTCCCTTGTTAATTTTTTCTCTTTCAAAATCAACCGTATACACAGTGACATGATCGATTTTTTTCATGGTATGGGCTTTGTCTTCCTTACTCACCATTCCCGACACGGTGGTTGTGGTTGTTTGCTCTTCCATGGTGACATCACCGTAATTCTTAAAATAGAGTGTGCCATACCCGCGGGTTTCTGAAATCATACCCATAACATTACCACCACCGGTCACCTCGTACTCAATCATCCCAGATGCCAGGGAATAGCGTTTTACTGTCTCAGCCTGGGTCATTGTTGTCATCAAAAGCAGCGCAAAAAGCAGTGTCAGAAATTTTACAGTTCGTGTCATAGAGAAGTCCTGTTCTTTTTATCGGTTTTTAGGCCCATGATCATATAAACAGCCATACAACGTTGCAAACATGTTGCAACAAAAAAGTACCATAAACAAAGAAATAAATTTAGTCAAGACAGCGCTCCATCCCCAAATCCACCGTCCTTTACCCTAAGGATCGCAAATTTTATAACTTGACCGAAATTGCTCGCCTTTTGGTCCATCTACCGCGTTGCATCAAAGGCCCAATAGGCCTGCTATTGAACCTTTAATCCGCCTTGTATATGAACCACCAGATTTTATAGATTGGTCGGCGCTATTTCTGGTCAACTTATTTCATTTGCGGTCCTAAAAAACACACCCAGTAAACGGTCCCTGTTTATATCGCTCAGGTCCTTTATCCATCGAAGTGGGCAGGGTCTGTCAGGATAATCCCATCAAGTTTTTTCATCACCTTGCTGACACCGGTGGCTTTTTCACAGTGAGATCCGATTTTGGGATTGCAGTCGAGAAGAACTTTCATTACTTTATCAGCAACGTCAAAACATCCTGCATCCTCAAGCCTTGATAGCAGGTCACACATCAGCTTGCTGAAAGCCTCACATTGTGCGTAATCAGAGGTTGCCCGTTGGTGAAGGGTGCAAGCCCTGTGCAGATCTTTTTTAATATCATCAGAAATTATTTCTGTCATGGAACCAAAACCAATCACATTTTATTCATAAGGGATGGAAATTGAGGGAACGGAAATTTTACCCTGCAATCTTCTCCACCCTGCCCTGGAGATGCCTGCCCAAAAATTGTTCCATGGCCCGGTAGAAATCAAACCGGTTTTCCTCATTATGAAATCCATGGCCTTCATCTTCCTTGAGCATATAGTGAACCTCAATATTGTGTTTTTTTAAAGCGTTGACAATCTGATCGGCTTCGGCTTTCTTAACTCTGGGGTCATTTGCCCCCTGGGCCACCAACAGGGGCGCCTTGATTTTATCTGCATGAAATACCGGGGATATCGCTTCTAAAAGCGCGCGGTCTTTTACCGGATCACCAATCATTTCATAAAATTTCTGCCTGCCCGGCTCCCAGTAAGGCGGCAGGGTTGAAAGCAGGGTAAAAATATTGGAAACGCCCACATAATCAACGCCACAGGCATAGAGCTCCGGGGTAAATGCCATTCCCGCAAGGGTTGCGTAACCACCGTAGGAACCGCCATAGATGCCGATCCTGGCCGGATCGGCAATCCCCTGGTCTATCAGCCAGGCCACACCGTCAGAGATGTCGTCCTGCATCTCTTTTCCCCATTTTTTAAAGCCAGCCTGCCAGAAAGCCTTACCATAGCCGGTCGAGCCCCTGAAATTCATCTGCAGCACGGCATATCCACGGTTAGCCAGAAACTGAGTTTCGGCATTAAAGCCCCAGTAATCCCTTGCCCAGGGGCCACCATGGGGATTCACAACCACCGGAAGATTCTGTGCTCCCCCCTTGGGAAGGGTCAGGTAGCCATGGATGGTCAGCCCATCACGGGATTCATAGGAGATCGGTTTCTGATCGCACATTGTTTTTTCATCCAGCCATGGACTCACATCCGCTATCTTTATGAATTTTTTGGTGATTAAATCATAAAAATAGTAGGCCCCCAAAGATTTGTCACTGTAAGTTCTCACCAGTATTCTGGTTTCATCCCGGCTGCTGCTGGCAATATTGACTTCATAGCCGGGAAGGCGTTTTTCCAGGTCTGCCTGGAGCGCCCCTCTTTGGTCATCAAAAAAATGATAATGGCGTTTGTCCGTCACATAGGCCACCCCGGTAATTTTATGGCGCTTTTTGCTTCTCAAAAGATGAGAAACATCGACATCTGGGTGTTCATAGATCAATTCCAACGCTTTATTGTCAGCAATATCATATTTGTAAACAGCGGTTTTGTCCCGGCCAAGGTTGGATGCCATATAGACAAACCGGTTGTCATAGGTGAAAAACAAAGGGGACAGTTTCTCTTTAAAATTTGTTGTAACAATGGTTTTAAACGGCTCTTTTTCTGTTTCCCTGTACAGCAAAGATTGGTTAACACCATCTGTGGCCATTGCTATTCTGAGCCGGCCATCATTGTCCGTGAGCCATCCCTGGATGTTTCCCGGATTTTCGGCAATCATCTCCATCCTTCCGGTATCAATGTTGATGCGGTATACATCAAACACACGGGGGTCTCTCCTGTTCATGCCGATGAGCATCTCATCTTTGATTTCTTCCAGGTCGTCAACAATATTGACCCGGACATCTTCAAAGGGGGTCAACTCCTTTAGGTTGCTTCCATCAATGTCCACGGCAAACAGGTGAAAATTTTCATTGCCGCCCCTGTCCTGTAGAAAGGCAATACGATTGTTGTTGGCCCAGAAAAAGCCGGCAACATCCCTTGCCGTTGACCGGGTTACCCTTTTCTCTCCGATTTGTCCTATTTTTTTGATGAACACATTCATCCGGTTTTCCCAGGGTTTCATGAATGCCAGGGAAGTGCCGTCCGGAGAAAGCTGGAACCCGGTCTGTTCCGGATTTTTAAAAAACGATTTCATTGGAATCAGTGCTGTTTCACCCCGCAGACAACCGCAGCCAGATAGCAAACCAAGGGTTAACAAGCCGATGAAAATGATATTTATTTTTTGTCGAATACCCATTTTTTTCCCCGAAATTTTATGCAATTTCAAATTCTTATCTTTCAAGCCATAAGCCTGGGCCTATCGCCTTCTTTTTCATTACCAGGATTTGCCGGGTCGTGGATCTGGGACCGGGCCATTGAAATAGGCTTCCGGTCGAGAAAGTCCACGACACAAACCTGTACCATGAAAAGGGCCATTAACTCCATGATCAGACGAGGTTTAAAAGCCACCTGAACAATACCCGATTTCCTTTGAAAAAGGCAAGCTCCCTGTCCCCCCAAATCCACCGCCTATTTTTTGATACCCCTCCAAAGGGTATCCGAAAGATTCTTCTTGGGGGATTCATCCTGAAGGTGGGGACTTATTATAAAAACGGTCAACCGACCCTAGCTGAGACCGGTTACCATGATTATGTAATTGTCGAAAACCGATGCTGGGCCGAAGGCCTTGAATTCGCAATATATAAATAAAAAAAGGACGTCTAATCCTGCTCGGATGGGTTGGGGGAAATCAATTTTGCCAATAGTGCCAGGACCGCAGCTGTGCCGATCCCAAAAGCCAGAGTTAAAAAGATGTTGGCAGTGCCTGGACCAAAAATGAGTACGGAGACCCCACCGGTAAGCAGAGGACTTGCAAACTGGCCGGCAAACAGAAAACTGGTGACCACCGAAGTGCCAGCCGTGCCTGAAGATGTTGCAGTTTTTCGGGTTACGCCATTCATGATAGACGGCACCAGAATACCAAAAGCAATGCCATTTAAAATGAGAAAACAAAACAGCAAAACAATGGAAGGATAGGCTGATAGGCCGTAAAAAGAGATGGCAAATCCACTTAAGCTTAATGTCGGAAGCCATTGGCCGATACGTTTATTCAGACGACCAAAGGCAAGACCGGTTAAAAACGAGGAAGCTGTCATAACGGCCATGGCAAATCCTGCCATCCGGGAGTCTCCAAGGCCATTTTCCTGGAGGTACAGGGCAATGTTTACTGGAATGGTGTAAAAGGCCGTCATGAGCAAAAACATCCCGATTCCCCAAAGGGCATAGAAGCCAAGATTGCCAGCGGCCTTTCCCGGCTGCTAAGATTCAAAAAGTGTAACGCTTACCCCGCCGATCAATGACGAAAAAATGTAACTCGCTATCACGCTACCCCGCCGCTATACCCCGCCAATAAAATTAATTCGTCATACCCCGCTTACCCCGCTGATATCCCGCCGTCGATTCACAACAGAATAAAATTTTGTCATTCTATTCTATCAGACTTAAATCTTGGAGAAGATAGAATGGCAAAAAATTCCCGTGGAAAACGCCCTTGTTCTATTTGCCGAAAATGGTTTCAGCCGGATGTGAGACAAAAGGGACGGCAGAAAACTTGCAGCCCAGCCTGCCGAAAAGAACTCCATCGGAGGCAATGTGAAAATTTAAACAGGAAAAACAAAGCCGATTATAAAAACAACTACCTGACCAAAAAACTTGAAAAGGCTGAGATTGAGTTCACATCTAATTCAGCAAGTGCGGTAATTTCATTACAAAGACAGACAAAGCCTGTTCTGCCGATGGATGTCATTGTGGCAGAGTATGGGATAAAGCCTGCCGTCATTATTCAATATCTGGCCAGCCAGATCATCACCCACGGTAGAATCTATAAATCCCCATAAATATTAATAAAAATCTGATAAAATGCCGTGAAATCCTGATTTTGACAAAGCCGACTAATCACTGGGGCATTTCAAGAGACATGGTTGAGATAAACCCTTGGAATATAAATAAAACTCGACAGACTAATCCGTTATTGATTTTAAGAGGCATCATAAGCGTAACCTATTGAGAATTAAAGGAGATTTCGTCAGACTAATACCGTTGACTGTTTAAGAGACAACAGACAGCAATCCGTACCTGGGATATAAGAGAAGGTATCTGAAAATTCAAAATAAGTGAGGTGCCACCATGACGAAGAGATTCTCATCCCGTGAATTATTTAAACTGCGAAACAACATTCCTGTGGATATACTGATCAGGGATCATTTACAGATCCCGTCGAAAATCAGGGACGGCTTTTTTCGTTTTTTATGCCCCTTGTGTAACGAATTTCAAACCGCAGTAAATCCGGCCACCAACCTGGCCAGGTGCTTCCGGTGTGAAAAAAATTTCAACACCATCGATCTTGTCATGGTGGTCAGAAAATATGGATTCCGGGACAGTGTCTTGTACCTGCAAGAACTGCCTGTGCCTCCCCATATTCCGGCAGGGGCTTTGGCCGGGATTGTCGCCGGTATCGGCCGCCCTATCCCAGGGGGACGGTAACAATGGATCGATTAATTGAATTGGAGACACTCATTGCCCGCAACCAGGAGCGTTTTTGCCAAATTGGCCGGGCATTGAAAGCAATAAGAGATGGACGTCTGTACAGGCAGGCCCTGTTCGATACGTTTGAGGCGTATGCCAGGACAAGGTGGGATATGGGCAGATCCCAGGCATACCGCCTGATTAAATCCTATGAAGTCATCCACAATTTGTCGCCAATTGGGGACAGGATGCCTGCCAATGAATCCCAAGTCCGCCCCCTGGCTCAACTGGCGCCTGATGAGCAACGCAAGACCTGGAAGGATTTCATAAACAGCGGTGTTGAGTCGAGCGCACTGAACATCAGAAGATTCATTGATTCCCGGAAACCCCAACCACAAAGCAAACCGGATCTGACTGAACGGATTACAGACGAATACCTGGCCGCAGTAAATGCCATGCTGGAACAGGTTCGGGTAGCCCAGCATGATCATTGGCAGAAAACTTCCAGGCAGGCGGCTTTGTTGTGGAACCGGGTTATGCGGGAAAAGATCCTGTCAAAGGGGGACGGATAATGGACAACCTGAGCATTGATGACCGCTTTCATTTGCTGCTTCACAGAAAAATCATGAACAAAACCGGATCTGCCAAAAGAAGGAGCAAAAAATACTACAAGGACCAGTATAAGAAAACGGGCATCATCCCCGCTCCCCTCTTACTGGTTGAAAAAGGGATCATGGAGGGCAGAAAATGCAGCGGACGTCCCCGTTCCATCGACGAACAAACCAGAAAACGATTTATCGAAATGGTCAAGACCTCCAGTGACCCATCATCCCAGGAATTTATTTTTATCACCCGGAAGGCCAGGACCATTAAAAATTACCACTACTGGCTTGAGAAAGAGCTGGGCAAATCCATCAGCCTTCCGGCGCTCAGGCGATGTGCCAAGAGGGAAAATCTCAAATTCTATCTGGAAAAAGAGGATTATCAAGATGAGCCCCGGCCACCCAAGGCCTTTAATCCGGAACCGGTATTTTGTCTGATCCAGATGGACGGATGCCGGTTCCGATATTTAAAAATCAGAAATGAAAACAACAACTGGCAAACACCCCAGGTTATAGAGATCTTTGATACCGGCTCCCGGCATATGTTTGTTTTGGATGCTTATTTTACCGAAAGCAGCCTGAATTCTGTGGATCTTTTTACCCAGTTTTTATTAAGCACACCGTTTCCCCAACAAAAAGTTCGATTCAGACCTGACCAGGCAAAAGGTTTTTTAAATCTCAAGAGAGCCGTAAATGCCCTGAATCTGAAGCATTCTACACCCGGCGGATTTTATATGGCATCGGATTTTGCAAGGCCGCATGCTCCCAAAGACAAGGCCCATCTTGAGTCGTCCCACCGGAGCCTGCATAACTTTGAGATAAAAATTATCAAGGCGTTTGAAGACAGGATCTGCGACACAGTTGCCGGCACTATTTTTAATCGCGGGAAAAAAGAGAAGATCACGGTGACCCTCCTTGATATCACCCTCAAGGAGTTGAAAGAGGGCCCTTTGATCGAGGAGTATCGCAACGAACATAACAACAACAAACATTATTTTAGCGAGAAAGCTGAAATCCGTGAATGGATTCCGGCTCAAAAGTTAGATGCTTTTTTAGTGATCCAGGCTGATCCCCTGACCTTTACCCCGGATCAAGTACAGGAATATGTGAAATACGGCTTCAGAAAAATCAAAGCCACGGTGTCAAAAAAAAGAACCATTCGGCACAAAAATCGGGATTACCATGTGACCTGTGGTGCGGAGATATTCAGCAGGCATAAAAGTACACCGGTACAGATTTCCATATACAGGGACAAGCTTTTCATTTTTGAGCAGGGGGAGGATGGCATACTGCTGGGGGAAGCCCTTGCCCGACAGCCTTTTGAGAAACCGGCCGAGTTTTCGGAAAAAGTGCAGCCTGATGAGCTCGACAGAATCATCACTCTTTTGGAAGAACACAACATAGCCGTTTGCCGGTCCACCTTGATTGAGGTTTATCACAAGGGCCTCACCCTCGCCCGGGCCAAACAGGTTTTTCATCATAATCAATCACGCTATGCGGTATACACCAAAAGAATGAGGCAGCCGGAGACAGAAAAAGGGACGGCATTGTTCCGTGCATTCATTCTGGATTGTGAAAGATCGATGGGTTCGAATCACATCGTCACTTATGCAACCAACGGGGATTTAACATGAAAGAAGATTTTATCAGTGATAAGCGCCGGATATCTTATCTGAGCGCCACCTATAACCGGATTTACCGGGGAAAAAGTGTGCTCATTGAGGGTGATTTCGGGGCAGGGAAAACCCGGTTTTTACAATTGCTGCGGCCTAAAAAGCTTCATGCTGTATGGGTGGAGTCCTTGTTCAACATACACGAAATCCTGGCTGCCATATTAAAAGAATTGAATTATGATACCACCGCCACCTATCGCAGGACCCCACAATACCTGAAAATGATTCGCAACCTGTCCAACTGCTTTATTATCATTGATGAAGCCAGCGATCTGGACACCCGGGTCTGGCCATATCTCAAACGAATCATTGATGCAGGCGTACCCATGGTCTTTGCCGGACAGCCAAATGTCAGAACCTATTTGAGCCGCAACCACCCAGACATACTCAGCCGACTGAAAACCCTCATGTTGTATCCCATAGTAGTGGAAGATTTTATTGAAAATTGCAAAGATATCCAGCAAGAAGCCGTGGAGCAAATTTATATGGCCGTCAAAGGCGACATGAGAAAGTTTGAAGAAATCTGTACAGACTGCCGAGACAGGGCAAAAGAACTGGGTTATAAATTTGTCGACGTCAATCTTGCCCTGGAATTTATCTCGGACCTGCCTCCTCAATAATTTTTAAACACAACCTGTCTGATTAAAAACAGGTCATCTCTTCGATTAGTCGAAGGATGGCCTGTCTGTGTTCTCTCTTCATTCAGATCCATCCGTTGATTTCAGATTTAACCGAAACGTCTTTACAAAACCCTGATTTATTGGTGGTTTTTGAGATTTTTTTATGGCGTTACATTATTTTGTAAATTTGCTTATCTTTGATACTCAGACTAACTCATTCTATTTATTTAAAAATCGCTCAACAGGCAAAATTTGAGGATTCAAAAAACCGTTACATTATTTGAATCTGATCACCCGGCTGCTTTTCCTGCGCTTGTTTGGGATACTGCTCCGGCAAAAAGAAAAAGACCAGTAGCCAGACCGGCACCCCGAGTAGATAGATATAAAACGAAGCCCGCCAGCTGATGGATGCCAGGAGTCCTGACAGCAAGGTCGCGATGACGCCGCCAAGATTGGTGGATGCAGAAGCATACCCCATGGTCTTGGTTTTTTCATATCCTGACCACAAATCCGCGATGATCCCGGTGGACAGTGGCATGAGAATTCCCACCCCGATGCCGAGAATGGCACGCATGAATAGCAGAAACGGAATGGAATCGGCCATGCCTCCTCCGAACCCGCCAGCAATATAGAAGAAAATGCCGGTGTAGATTAGCCGTTTTCGGGGAACCCTGTTGCTGAGCATGCCGGTGAGCAGTGCCACCGGGATAATGCTCAAGGCCGGTGTGGTGAGCACCATCTTACCCAAAAGGGCTGATGCATCCGGGAAAAAAGCAATGATGTCTGCCATGGCCGGGGCCACAGCCGCACCGGACATTACTGTGAGCAATGAGAGGGAAAGCACGGCAATTCGAATCATTTAATCTCCTTTAGGATGAGGGATAGGTAACAACAATATCAACCGTTAATGTTCCTGTCCAAGCAACATGGTTCTTCCCGGTCAAGACAATATCCGTTTCGTCCCGCCTCCCTCACTTTGTACATTGCATTGTTTGCCTGTCCTACCAGGGTTTTTATTTCCCGCCCAGTTTCAGGATAGATCAATATTCCAATGCTTCCTCCAATATTTTCCGTCCAATCTTGGCCGATGTCAATTCCTTTTGTATCAGTGCCAAGAGCTTTTCTGCATGTCAGAAGTGACACGCGATGTCGATCCGGGGGCCGGAACGTCATCCACCCAAAGGCCCTCTTTCTGTGTAAATGCCATATCCTTATGTTGGAAGCTACCATCTTTATGGGGTAAGCTGCTGTGCCCCTTATGAGTCACCTCCGGAGCCAATGTATACGAACTCCAGCATCTTTTTTCCCTGATCGCCAAAAATCTTTTTTTGCGAATATCTATTGCCCTTTGAGCCTCCTCATGAAAAGTTGGTATCGGTTGAAAACACCCATTGTCAGGCAATTTTGCCTTTTCAGACGGGGGTGCTACGACATAAACCCCGGTCTTTTCAAGAACAGACCCATTACTATCGTGGTAGGCTTGGTCAGCTGTGATCAACTTCACATCAATGCCCAATGCCTGGGCAAGTTTAATCACTGGCGTTAAAAACAGGCTATCATGATGATTGGCTGCTCCAATAAGAGAAACCAATGGAAAACAGTGACCGGTTAAAGGATTAATTGCAGAAAGCGTATGCATGCGGTAACCAATAACATACTGTGATTTATCTCGTTTCTTTCTTTTCACCGCACGGTTAAATATGTTTGACAGAAAGTTATTTTAACCGTACAGTTAAAAAACTCGTTTTTTGTATAATTATACCGAACGGTTAAAAAAGGAAAGGCTTTGACAGACTTAAGATATCCCTACCTTGTTCGTCTACCCAACTATATGGGAAAAGCGATAAAAGATATCCGCAAGAAGAAAAATATGACCCAGGGAGATCTGGCCGATATCACCGGGACCAGCGTAAAATTTATTAGTGACGTCGAACGTGGGAAAGAAACAACTCAAATGGATAAAGTGTTTGATTTGGTGAGAGCTTTAGGCATTCAAATCTATTTGACCATAGATCCGTTTTTTCCAAAGGATAACAGATGAATAACAAAAACAGACTGTTAATTTTCTGGGATGAACAAATTGTTGGTACATTGGAACGGCATCAAAAGGGAAAAGTTGTATTCCAATATTCCCAGGGTTGGCTCGATAATGCTGGCCGTCCTATTTCTTTTTCCCTACCATGTAGCGAAAAGCAGTACCCACCTGCAGTCAGTACTGCTTTTTTTGAAAACTTGCTTCCAGAAAATAATGCCAGAACGATTCTGGCTTTCAATCATCGATTTGACAAAAAAGATACATTCGCCTTTCTTGAAAACTTTGGTGCGGATTGTGCTGGAGCCCTTTCAATTCTTCCTGATGGAGATAATATAGACTTTACACCCGGACAATACGAGTGCATCAATACAGAACTGATAGAAACCCTTGATAAGATAATGGCTGATCCAGGGAAATTTACGTTGTTTCCGGAAATGAAAAAAGCCAGGCTTTCGATTGCCGGGGCGCAGGATAAGCTTCCCATTTATTTTGAGGGCAATGACTTTTACCTGCCACTCACCTCCGGCTCTGCAACTACCCACATTCTAAAACCCGCAAATGCTGGCTTCCCAGACATTCAAAGGAATGAGACATTCTGCATGGACCTGGCTCAAAAAATAGGATTGCCCGTTCCCGAGTCGAGGCTGATTAAAATTGGTGCCCATGAACTTTTTGTCATAAATCGTTACGATCGAAAAAAAACAGAGAAAAAAGTTATACGTATCCATCAGGAAGATTTTTGCCAGGCCATGGGGTTACCGGCAGATAGAAAATATCAGGAAAGTGGTGGGCCAGGTTTTTTACAATGCAGAAGAATTGTTGATGAATTCCTTTTTAAACAAGGAACAGATGTCCGAACGAATTTTGCACGAATAATGACATTTAACTATTTGATTGGAAATCATGATGCACACGCAAAAAACTTTTCCATCCTCCATGGCAATGACCCAACATTCGCACCTTTTTATGATTTACTGTCCACGCAAGTTTATCCTTTGGACAATAAGTTTGCCATGGCTATAGGTAAAACGTATCGGCTTGAGAGGGTAAAGGAGCATTCATTAAAAGAATTCGCCCAGGACATCAATATCCGGCCTCAAAAACTTATTTCCTTGATGGATGAGATAAGGCAAGCAGTGAATAAAGTTTATCTTCCTTTGATTACTGAACATGAAAAAAAATATGGTGCGTCTAAAATTTATAATGACCTCATTAAGGTCATTACCGGTAATCTTGAACGTATCAATAAAATTTGCGATACTCAGGAGGATAAATTTTCTACTTAACCCCCTGGAATATGCCCCTCAAAAATAAAACCAAATTTCGGAACTGGACCCAGGCTGATCCAGCCAACAACCTTTTGGGACCAAGTCGGGACCAAGTTGAAATTTTGACCGTATGCAAGAGAGAACAGGCTATTCCAGATCTATTAACCATGGTAGGTAGAACGGGTCGGACCAAATTCCACACAGATCTTTTAAATCCCCTGCTTGGACAGGGGTTGGTGGAAATGACCATTCCGGACAAGCCCAAAAGCAGCAAACAGAGATACCGTATCACAGAAAAAGGGCACCGCTGTTTAACCAATTTAGGGGCTCGGAAATTTTAAAATATACCAATAGGGCGCTGGATTTTTGCTTGTCTTCAAGGCGCATCAATTGGAGCATATTGGAATATGTGCCAATTGATGCAACGAAGAAGACGAGTAAAAAGACAAGCCATATGGTAAATTTTATTTTTTCCGAGTCCCTTACCCTCTGACGAAATCTGATCAATCGAAAGATTGATAATATAAAGGTTGCGGAACAGGTAGGATTCATTAATGCAAATCCCAGCCGCCGTTACCTTTGCTTTTCAAGCAATTACAGGCAGTATGGCTCTGTCTATTTCTTCACGCATGGATTTATGCCGGTATGGGCTGGATGATGAGCTTATGATGTTGACATAATGAAGTTTTTATAAAAACATTAACACATCATGTTAACTTTTTTATTGACACAGGTGTTTTATGGATATATTCTTTAAGACAAAAAAGTTGCAAAAAATATGCTCAACAAAAAGAGCGGCAGTTAAAGAGCTTGGACCAAAGGGAGGCAAAAAGCTTATGCAAAGACTGTCAGAATTAAGTGCAGCTATAACATTAAGTGATATTTCCTACCTTCCACCTCCCCGCCTTCATGAACTTTCAGGAAATCGGAAAGGACAATTTTCTGTAGACCTTGATCATCCATACCGGTTGTTATTTATCCCAGCGAATGAATCAATTCCAATGAGGGACGATGGTGGGATGAATAAAGAAAAAATTGACCAGATTGAAATCTCTGAAATTGAAGACACCCACTAAAAAGGTGAAAATATGGTAAAAGCAAAAAAGCAATATGGTTTTAGCCCTGATTATGCCGTCTCGCCAGGGGAAACATTGAAAGAAACGGTAGAATTCAAAGGCATGACTCAAAAAGAATTATCCAAAAGAACAGGCTTGACCGTTCAGTCGATCAATCGAATATATAACGGTGATCAACCGATTAACTATGAAACTGCGAACAAGCTTGAGCTTGTCACAGGTGTTCCTGCAAGATTTTGGAATAATTTAGAATCAAAATATCGAGAACAGCTTGAAACAGTTAAAGAGCTGAAACGTTTAAATGCAGATATTGGCTGGCTTGAATCCATACCCGTTTCTGAACTAACAAAGAGAGGGTTGATTCAGAAATCAGACAAAAAAACACTACAATTAAGGGAAACGTTAAAATTTTTTGGAGTGAGTAGTGTTTCTTCATGGGAAGAAATATGGGTTGAACCAAAAGTTGCAACACGGCGTTCTCAATGCTTCGAATCTCGACCTGGACATGCAGCTACATGGATTCGAATTGGAGAAATTCTTGCAATGGATATCGAATGTAGATCCTTTGATAAGACTCTTTTTAAACAGGCGTTACAAAACATACGAAGTTTAACTCTCAAATCTCCTCGAGAGTTCATCCCTCAGATGATCCAAATATGTGCACAGGCAGGTGTCGCAATTTCGTTGGTACCGGAGATGCCAAAAGTGCCGTGGAGCGGCGCGACTAAATGGTTAACCCCTAAAAAGGCAATGATAATAATTAACCTCAGAGGGAAAAGTGAAGATAAATTCTGGTTTTCTTTTTTCCATGAAGCTGGCCATGTGATAAATGATAATAAAAAGTCTCTCTACATAAATGATCACAGCGATGATCCAGTTGAAAAAAGAGCCGATGAGTTTGCTGCAAACATTCTCTTTCCCGATGGCTGCAGGGACCAAATACCTTCCCTTACTACCAAGGTGCAAATAAAAAAATTTGCTAAAAAATTAAATTTAAGCCCTGGTATTGTTGCCGGGCAGTATCAATTTCTTACAGGTAACTGGTCCTGGTATAAAGATTTGATAAAAAAATTCGTTTGGGAAAACAACATATTAAAACAAAAAGAGCCCCTAAGTTAAGGGGCTCTTAACATCAAACTTTACATTTTGATCTCAGGTGTTCGTCAGAACGGTTACAAATACCTTACAAACCGCAATTAACTAATATGCCAATAATAGGTCATCCCAAACAGTAAATTTCTAATATTTGTAAAATTTATTGTAAATATTGTCTTCAATTAAAGCCAAACTTTTTACATTTTGGCCCAAAACTTATAGGACCTGTTGAGACACAAGATTCATAGCTAATCCACAATTGCTTTTAACAATTGTCACCACCAGCAAAAGCCAACCATTCATCCTTCTTGGCACTAATTGAAAGCCCTGAGCAGGCAACATTTAATTCTGGAAAAACCCTGTAACCTCCGGCATCGGGATAAGACCAGGCGGTGAGTGCCAAGGCAAAGGCGGCCAACTCCACACAACGCTGATCCAGCTCAAGACCATGGAGATTATCCCTTAACACCGCATCCACAGCCGCTTTGGCTGACAATTCTTCCAGTTCCATGCGCATGGGCACCAGCATCAAAAAGGCAGCCACCAGAAAATGGCCCGACCCGCAACAGGGATCAAGGGTTTTAAGTTCAGCCAAAGTTTTCGGCCAAGCGTCAAAGGTTCCTGCTGCCGGAGCCCATGCACCATCTTCATCCTGTACAAATCGCAGATACGCCAGGGGCACGCCATCAAGGGATGCTTTATGACGAAGCGCTTCTTCGCTTTCAGCCGTTTTTAAATCATTTTCGGTCAGCCGTTTACCTGCCCACCATGCCCCAAGGGAGTTATCCAACAGAAAGCTGACCATATAAGGCTCGGTAAAAAGCTGGGTAACGGCGGGCAGTTCCCGGGCGCCTATCTTCACCTCGGAGCTATTCACCTCGTCTTTTCGCTTTGTCTGCCATAATTGATACACCCAGCCCAGGGAATCAGATGCTAAGAAGACCTCCGGTTCAAGCTCTGCCAACAGGCGTTCCAAGCGTTGCTGATGCTCCGGCGGCAGAATCAACTCAAAGGAGGGAGAATCAGGCCTGAAGATCTGGGGCAACATCCGGGCCGCATAACGGGCCGCAAGTTCCCAGCCGTTTTTTGCACCTTCGTCCCCGGCAAGAGCCTCACACTCTTCCAAGGTGACCGCAACCGGATCATCAGGATCGGGATACATGAGCAGATTGTTCTCTGCCAGAAACCGGGCAAAGAGCATGCGGTGCCAGTGCTCGTAGGCAACCTCTTCAACCAGCCGATCCATCTCCTGTTTTTGTGTTTTGGCGCTTCTGACATCCCCCAGCTGACGGCCGTACACACGAAGTCTGCGGCGAAGGTTCCGGTCATCCTCGCTTAAATAGTCCAATGGCTTGGCACTCTCAACTCCTATCTACTGGAGCGACGCCCTGGCCGCACTTCGGCAATGTCACGGGCTTTCTTTATGGTACCCTCAAGTCTATTTCGTAAGGTTTTATCTAAAGGATGTATTCTAAAATCCTATTCCCATATAACCGGCATGGCCGGAGCATGGTATCTGTCATAGCCACAACGAATGATGAAACGTCTCTGATTGCAATGCTTCGGTACGCGTTTCATATAAAAAATTAGCCAAAACGCATTTATTACGCAGCGCTCGCAAAATACGTGCGCGCTCGTATTTTGGTTACCTCCGCTCATAAAAGGTTCCCTTGCCCCGCCCTTTGGGCTGAATCGTCCCGGCTTCCGACATTTTTTTCAGCAACCGGCTGGCCTGGAAAGGACTGATCTTGCATAGATCCGCCACATCCGCCCGTTTTATGGAACCATGGACATCAATATATTTAAGCACCATCTGCTCCTGCTGAATTCGATCGAAACCTGCCTGACGAACATAGGCAGATTTATCTCCTGTCTGCTGATAAACTTTTGCACTGAGCATATAGGTGCGTCCGCGGCCGACGCCATGGGCTTCAACCATTCCGGCCTCACAAAGTTTTTCGATGATGCTGCGAATAGCGGCTTCAGGCTTTTGAGTGGCTTTCACAAAATCCGTTGTGGTGAGACGCCGCTCTTCACAAAGTCGGGCAAGAATGATCAGACTGTCAATGGGCATCACACCGGATTTTTCTTCGTGCTCCAAAATCATTTTCAAGAAATCAAGGTCGGCATTTGCATTGAACATTTGAACCATGACGGTAAAGGAATCAGACATGGTATAATCCGGCGCAGGTTTGCCGTAACGAAGCATTCCCTCAAAAATGCGATCAATACCGCGGCCGGTACGCTCGGCCAGGCCAACCCGTTTGATGATATCTGCAAGCAGGGGATTACGGGAACGGGGGGCCACAACCAGGAGATTTTCCAGGGTAACGCCTTCGACAAATCCGCCGGGGCTTGAGATGGAGAGTCCATGCTCATCTATCCGTACATGCACCGCACCAAGCCTTGCAAAGTCGCGATGAACAAGCGCATTGACAAAGGCTTCGCGAAAGGCCCGACGATCATAGTTTGGAATCGGGACCCTGAACAGTCCAACCTGGATCTCCTCTTCCTCAACCCGCGCCTTAAAAAGCTGTTCCACATCTTCAAACGTCTGCAAAAGCGATTTGCGAAAAAATTCATTCACGCGGACATTGGTGCCATGCAGAACTTGAAAGGCCACTTCATGGGCAGGAAGCAATCTGCGTATATCCGTTTCTTTTCCCAGCAAAAGTAATCCTGCAACCGTTGGCCTGGCCACACCATCAACAAGGGTTGACAACCCCAGCGCCCCGTCCAGCTCATTATCAGCCAGGGGTAACAAAGATTGGTCCCCCCCGTACCGGCGAATGGCTTCCCGCAACCGATGGCGCTCCAATGGATTTAAATCTTCTGCCAATAATTCAGGAACCATTGCCGCACTTGGGTCCAACAGCCCCATGGAAGATTGACGCTGGATAAATTCGTGGGGATAAAAAGGAACGGCTTCAGGGGTGCCATCAAGTTTCAAACGACGTCTCAACAAAAGCCCATCAGACGTAGAAACCAAACCTCTTGATTTGGGAACAACAATCCGGGCTATTTTCACGCCTCCGATCTCGATGGCTTCAACCATTACCGATAGGGACGGAGTGGTTCTATTTGCAATCAATGCGGGAAGGCCTGCCGTATTTTGATGGTTGGGATGCAATCCTGTAACGGCACCATCGTCTTCGACCCCCAGCAAAAGGTTCCCTCCTTCGGTATTTGCAAGGGAAACCACCGCAGCAATAAGATCACGATCGGGCAAAGACTTGAGATCACTCTTAAACTCAAGCGCCAGGCTCTCTCCCTTCTTGAGTGCTTCATCTAATTCGAGTTTATTTATGTTCATTCACGGCTCCTTCTTCAATGGGGCACCATGTTTCATACCATAACCGGTCCGTTTTTCAATTTTTCAATTAAAATCTTTCGTGATTTTGCAAGCCAGGCTTCCACATCTGATTCGTTTTTAAAGGTCTGATTCGGCAATTTCACCGACTGGATTTCCAGTTCCATCATCCTTGCAGCAGCCAATATACCTGATCAAACCGAGAAGGCATGGCAGCAACCCTATCCTTGAATGCCGATAAAAAGATGGAATCCAAGGTATTTATAAAAACGGTTAAGGTGACCGAATATAACCTTTTCGATTACAAAAGCCCCGTATTCACGGGGCTTATAAAATTAAATATTACCAAAGCCCCAAGGCCTCATACCTAACCCTTTTATCATTCAGCTTTGCATCATTTTTCACAAACCTCAGTGCCGCCCGAAGATAACCGGACGCACCTTCATAATCGCGAAGCTGCTCACACACCTGAACGAGCCTGTTAAGAATCTGAATCTGACCTGGATTCTGTTTATTCATGCCCTCCAAAACACCCTTGGCTTTTTCATATTGGGCCTGCATTCCCAGAGTTGATGCATAAATCAAATTCAATTCAAAACCATTGCCATCAAGTTCGAAAGCTTTCTCCAGCAAGGGCTGTATATCATCTACTTGGTGCAGTTTCAGCATGGTTTTAAGTGCAATGAGACGAATCGTTTTACCATCATCGCCGTCAAGGTTTAACACATCTGGAGTATTGGTAAGCTCTTGCTGTAAATCATAAAACCTTTCCGCCTGATATAATGCATCCAGCAATTGCAGGAGTGCCGCTACTTCAGGGGTATTCAGATAAGCCTGCCGGGCTGCCTTTACAGCCTTTTCATACTCCCCGTTACCCAACTGCTTTATAATGTCGGTGGCCCAGTCCACTTCTGACTGGGGTAGAGACTGAAACTGCAGCGCTGGTGAATATTCAAGCTGAGCAAACTTGGCTCTATTAAACGCCACCTTAAAATCATCAATGGAGTTGAAACGATCTTCCGGCTTCTTTGCCAACGCTTTGAGAATGACATCTTCCAATGCCCGACAGAGACCTGAATTGACCTCCTTTGGTTTTGGAAAGGGTGCATATGTCCTGACCTGATTTTGGGTATTATGGGGCAATCGTGACGTCATCAGCTGATACAACAGCACCCCCAGACTATAAATATCCCCCCTTAGCAATTCTTCAAATTTACCTTTCCGGCTTATGCAATCAGCAAATTCAGGTGCCGCATACAGCACGGTTCCACCGTTTTCCCGGGTACGAACATAAATCTCTTCGGGCAATGCTGAGCTGCCAAAATCCGTCAATTTGATCAGATCGCCCTGGCCGATCAGGATATTGTGCGGTTTAATATCCCCATGGGAAACGGGTGGAGATAACGAAGCAAGATGGCCCACGGCATTTAAAACCTGGCTGAAAATGTTCAGCAATCGTTCATAGGTGCCGCTGAAATTTCGAGCCCGATGTTCCAGTTTCTGGGCAAGACTTTCACTGGGAAAATACTCCATCTCTATGGCAAACCACTCTTTTTCAGGTGGCACTCTTCCCATATCGAAAATCTGAATGAGATTTTCATGGGGTGTTGTACCAATCAACTCCTTACCTTCAACCAGCAACCGATCTTCTTTTACGAGTTGTTTGGGAATTTTAACCGCAACGGTTGCTCCGTCGGCCAGACGTTCAGCACGCCATACCCAGCCGTGACTGCCATCCCCAAGGCACTCCAGTAACAAATAGCGATCCCCCAGTTTTTTGTTGGTGCCTGGCAGGTAATGTGCCGAATGTATATTCATATTATGCCTCAAACAAGATGCGATCTAATTTTAGTTTTTTATCTTGTAGCTGTTGCTGGAAACAGAACCGTGAAAAAAGAAACTTTGCACCAGGGTTGCCATTGACCCTGGTGCCTTTTTGATTTTTAAACCCTTGATGAATCATTGTGCAAAAGTTTCTATGATCAGGAACAGACACCATCCCCTTACTCCATGATGCCAGTATCAGCACCTGGGGATGACCTCCCCATCGTTGATTGGCTTCAAGTAAATGTTCAGCCTTCTCACCCATCTTTTGCCGACCTTTTTCCGTCCCGTCATAACGTTCAAACTCAATGACAACCACAGGCAGTCCCGTAGTCTTATCAAACCAGACCGAATCAGAGCGAATATCATCGGCAAACGCAGCAAACGGTGCTGGACATTCAGCCACAGCCATAAACCCCAATTCATGGCCCAGGGTATTCCAGGCACTCACTCCCAGGCTGTGAACCATGACATCCTGATCTTCAACGCCCCACTCACAAAGCATGGGAAATGCGTTTGAAACAAAATTAGCAATGGACATCTTATTTTGGATCAACAAAGCCATTTTATTCATTAAAGCAATCCCACACCTTCAGTACATCAGGTGATTCACCACCATGCACCAGGGCTTTAACCCCCACTTTAACCAATAACGGTGCCGGTATGGAACGACCACAAACAAGGGCCTCCCCCGTTGACAGATTCGGCAGTTCATCCAGATCCGCCTTACTGACCATATCAGAAGCTTTGGCTATGAACCGCTGGTCATCCGGATTCTTTAAACGCATGGTGATCAAAGTATTGCATTGGGAGGTTACATCGGCATCAAGCTTTGAAGGACGCTGGCTGACGATACCAAATCCAACACCAAATTTGCGCCCCTCCCCGGCAATTTTTTTAATGATCCGATGACTGACCGCCTTTCCTCCGGCAGGTGCAAAGCTATGCCCTTCCTCATAAATCAGAAAGCAGGGTCGTAAGGGATCTGTTTTACTGGATGCTGCACGCAGTATTTCACTGGATAAAAGCCCGCACACCACCTGTTTTGCGGTGTCACTGAGCCCTTGAAGATCAACCACCGCCAATCGCCCTTTTTTATTACCCGGTCGACCAACCATCTGGTAAATATCGGTGGGTTCGGCCATGGTAGCAGAATAAAAACTCTGGGCCTCGTTCAAAACCCGGCTTAATTTCATGGAAGCAACAGCCGCACTGCGGCCATTCAATGCTTTGGCCTCGGCATCTGAAAGATCATCCCACCCTTTAATTTCCTCAAGACCATCCCCCAGGAAATAACGCAACCGGTTAATGTCCCTGGGTTCCTGCCTGTCTGCATGGCGCCAGTAACGAATCGCAACATCCAAGACCCGTTGCTGGGGTTCTGTCAAGCCCGGTAAAATTTCAGCCACATCATCCATTTCAAAACGATCAAACTGGAGGGCCAGACAATGATTTTTACCGGCATATTTGTGTCGGAAGGACTCGTGTTGGGGCGTGTAAACCTGAATCCCCGCACCGACCTCCTGCAATCGTTCAATCATGTTTTTGATCTGGGGCAATGTCTTTTGATCACGCAGATCTTCCACCTGTTCTATCTCGTCGGAAAAATGAAGCTTTCCCTTGGCCAGGGCCTTTCCGTATTCCCCATGGGGATCGAAAACTACAACCGACCCGTTATTCAGCGCCACCAGGCGCTCAATAATCCGGCCAACGGTATAGGATTTTCCAGAACCGGTCATGGCCAATACGGCCAGGTGTTCGGTGACCATCTTATTTACATCAAGAAACACAGGCACGGTATTTTCACCACGCTCATACCCCACCAGATTGCCAAGGTGCAAGCTTACGTGTTCATTAAATTCATAGAAATCGCATAAAAATTGATAATCCACCGTTTCAACCCGGGCACCCGGATCAAGGGGCCTGCGGGGTATTTTGATCTGTCTGGACACAGGATCCCGATACCCCACCAGCTCAAGCTGTGCAAAGATGTTTTCACCCGTGACGTTGGCACCGGGCATAAGTTCCAACTCTGTCACACCCTCTCCAAAACCCGCATTGTAAAGCATGTTGGAGCGGTGAATCCCTGTTACACGTCCAAGCACGGCAACGCTCTGTTCATCAATCCGCTCCTTGTGCATAATCCTTACAAATTCACCCCTTCGGACGGAGAACGAATTTTTCATGACCATGGTCAGTTTATGTGAGTCCCCTGTATTTCCGACCAGCGTACCTAAAACCTGATATTGCATAATCTATTCTCCATCTAAACCCGATATCCAGGTTTCTTCAATGTCGTTTCTTTTCAGCGCATCCGTGATTCCCCGGCGATAATACTTAACGAAGTCATTCAGCAATTTCAACTGTTGTTGCCCCAACAGTTGTGGCAACGGCAGTGCATTACTTCTATTCTGCATGTCCAGGACCATCAGTTTCCAGGCCACACTATCCAGCAAAGCACCTGACCATTCAGGCTCGTCACCGGCAAGCTGTACCATCTTAATCTGGCTGCTCTGCCCGCCTTTGTAGTGAAATCCAACAACCCCATGGTCAACCGCTCCTGCCGGTTCCATTCGGGAACGATTCGCCGTCATTCTAAAAGCAATGGTTCGGGTAAACCCCGTTAAGATACCGTTAATGAATCGGGTATCACCTATTCCTGAAAGTTTTTCATCTAAATTTTGCAGCGGTGCAGCTTTCTCGAAATCAAACCCGTCACTTTGCAACAAATGTTTACGGCCTTCATCGCTTCTAAGATCCTGCCTTGCAATACTGACAACGGCACTGAAACGCTCGGCTAGAAGACTTGCAAGCACGGGTCCGTTAGGATTCCAGGGAAACAACATTCCACGATAATCATCCCAAAAATTTCCAATGGTTTTCCTGGTTTTCTCATACTCGGCCCAGTGCTTAATGTTCCGCTTCAACGGAATCATCTCACGGCTGATAAAAAGGGGCGTATCCAGCAGAATCAATTGGGATGGAGACTCATTTTTCAGCATCCGTTCAACCAGGGCATAGGCATGCCGCATCTCCACCAGGTCCAGCCGTTTTCGTTGGGCTTCAAAGTCGATATCATCCAGCTCAGATACGGAATCCGAGCCACAGGTGGAAACTTGATTCTGATCGATCCGCATATCCGTACGAACCGCCGCAGAACCAAAAATAAAGCCTCCCAATGCTTTGATAACAGAAGATTTGGTGGTAATGCCGGATACACTTAAATCCATTATGGCAGGACGTTCAACGCCCTTTACCAATCCTGCCCGTTTAAACAGGGGCGCAACGGATTCAATATCCCGGATCTGTTTCAATAACCGCCCGGCACTTCCCGGCATTCTGATCTGACTTTCAATGGCAAGGGTTTGTGCAAGTTGTGCCGATTTCATTAAGAAACCTCCTTCATCTGCTGGGCATGACCCCACCAGGGACATTCTTGTAATTGTGCCAGCCCAAGCTCGGTGAGCGCTCCCTTTTGCAGGGCACCCGCCTTTTCCAGACGATTGTAACTTGTGGTCAGCCAATCCAGATCAAAAGAAAACAATGGTACTATTTGACTGCCCAGTTTTTCGGCAAGTGCTTTTGGCGTTGTTGTCTGCCACGCGTAAACGCATGACAACACACTGTAATCCTGGGGTTCCAGAATATTGAAAACCGCCTTATCTTCAACACCCCCCTTGGATTCAGAGGCGTTTCCGGCATGTTCATGCAATCGTCCCAGCCATTTTCTCAGTTTATCCCCTGCGTCCATTAAAGAGATGGACCATAGGGGTAAGGTGGTTGCACAAAACACCCCCGACCCGGAATGCCGCTTGTTAAAAAGGGTGTTAAACGTGTAATCCGTCCATTGATGATTCAAATGATAGCCCGGGGTCCGATCAAAAACCGGAAATTTACTCTGCAGCAAAAAGGTCACTTCACTGGCCACCATCTGGGCAACACTGTTTTTTTCAGCCTTAAGATCATCTCCGGAAAAGGCAAGGGACCAATCTACCCCCTCACCCACTTGCCCTGCCTGGAAAGGAGGAATCAACAAGAGCGTCCTTCCGGGTTGTTTGCACCACTCCTGCCACTTTTTCTGTTTCTCGTGTTTTGCCTGCTGATACTCCTGGCCGAACATCAGACACATGCCTTTTTCCGGAAGGAGATCCCCGGCAAGTTCAGCATCAAGCAGTTGAACAAGAATACGACTGCGCCGGTGGGTGGCAAGCGAGCCCGCCAGATATAAGATCGGATATATGGAACCTTCCATCTCAGCCTCCAAATGCCACTTTTACGCGAAGAAATCCGCGATTGACCAATGCCGTTTGTTCTTCAACGCTCAACCCAGGTTCATTACCGCTTAACAGCAAACGGGCGATATCCAGCCAGCGTTCAACAGTGACCCCGGTACCGTTCAAAATATCAGAGGCCTGTTTATGCAGGTTATCCAGCCGTACATTAACGGCCATTTCAATCTCAAGAAGCGTCAAACCGGCTGTTTCAGCATCCTGCATCAATGGGATATCCCTGTTTCTGGACGCTTTGAAAAGCGGTTTAAGCTGTTCCACAAACTCGCTGTTGGCCCGTTTCATCTGCTTTCTTTGATAGGCATCAATCTTTAATTCAATGGTGTTGATCTGACCCGATATCCCCGCCAGGGTGGACTGGATGGGTTTCATCAATCGATCCGGAATATCTTTGATGGCAGAAAAATTACCTTTCCGTGCCTGGGTAATAAACCTGCTGCGTTCTTCATCCACCTTTTCATCAAGATCTTTGAAACTGTCGTCAATAAAAATCAATTTGTTGTTTAATTCAGCCAGTTCTCCCACCTGTTCCGGATAGGGATAATCTGCAGGGGGCGGATCAACTTTTTTCAACAGTGCACCGACCTTAACATTTGACCGTTCAAGGGATGAGCGCTGTACCTGGTAACGCTGCTTGAAATTCCGGAAACAAGCGATCACATACCCTTCAATTTCAGAAAGCGGTTTCATCTGGTCGGTTGCCAGATCATAACCGACTTCATGGCTCAAGAGTTCCAGACGCTCGGTTGCTTTATCCATACGAAGATCACGCAAATAGTGCAAAAGGGTATCACTGCTTGAGCCGGTTTCGCCTTTGGCGGTCTCACCATCTGTGGATTTTCGCAATACACCGTCAAAAATATGGGTAATGCTTGCAAGGGAAAGGGTAAACAAACGTTGGGGAAAGGGCGGGGCAGCCCCAGGATCCTTGTGAATCTCTTCGATCAAGGCCTGCACCTGATCTCCCACACGCCGGTCACAAAGCTCGACACGCTGGGCAAACAGCCGTGCCTTCTCAATACGATTGTGGAGTGACTGGGTGCGATCCTCCAGATTTACCGTCTTAAAGTTATCAAGCGTTACCCGGGGAAAATCACGACTGTAGACAGCGGCTGCATATTTTAAAACAATACCCCGGGCTTTAACGACCTTGGCCAGGGGCGTTGCAGCTCTCTCAGGGGACAAACTGCCAAGTTCCTGCTCTTCCAGGCACTTCAGCAGGTCAAACTCTTTGCGTGCACGTTCCAGATCTTCAAGGGCATGGGTGGTCTGCGTGCCTTCCTGTATGGAACCTCTGGGGGCAAAAAGCCCGCGAATTCGATTGCTGCCGTAGACCTTCTCCAGTTGATTTACAATGGCCTTATACCCCTCGGTGCTGTCGCCGTCCAACCAGTTCTCAGCTTCGGTCACGGCGTTTTCAAGGCCTGCCCGGTTAACAGTTATCCACTCGCCTTCTTTTACGGCGTTCATCTGGGGTTTCAGCAAATTGATTTCAGAGGCTAACCACATCCAGTCATCAAATACATTTTTTGCATTTAATCCCGTTGCAGACCACAAATATCCCCAATACCATTCCTGTTGCGCTTTTTTATAATCCCAACTCTGGGATTTTGCAGGATTGGCAATGCGGGCAAGAAAAGTGGGAAAACTTGCCTGGGCCTGGGTGGGCGAGGCAAGATGATTGAACAAACCTGCCTGTTCATCCTGTTCATACCCCTGGGTATACAGGGTCGGATCAATCTGCAACCGGCCCAATAATGCGCTTAACGCCTCGACGTCCACACCTTGTTCCCCGTGATCTGCGGTAAGCCCATACAAACCGCCAAGTTTTGGCTCATCAATACACAAAAGCCGCCATGCAGCGGCCAGCAACCGTCGATCATTTGAATTTATTTTGGCCGTGGGACGCAAAGGCCATGCAATCAGGCCCCGCCGGGACAACTCCTGGCGCCATTGATGAATCGCCTTGTAGGCAAAATCACGAATGTTATTCAGGCGGTTTTTAAACTTGCTTGTAAAGACACTCTCTTTTAACTCAAAACCGGCCATGTATTCAGGCAATAAACCGATGCGCTCCACCACATCCACTTCACTGCTGTTAAGGTGGTAGAGTAAAATATCATCCCTGAGGGTTTCATGGCTCAACCCCTTTACGTAATAGTCATTCACACCAATGGATGCCGTAAAAGCCATGACCGGAATACGACCGGCATCCCCTTTGATCTGGGCCACCTGATCGTGTAGTTCATCAAGTTGATCCTTGGTATCGACCCAGGCAAACCAGGCCTGCCTTTTGGGATGCAGTTTCAACCCATCACAATGCATGAGTCCGCCTGTTCTACCGTTTGCCCTGGGTGATGTCAAAATGGTCAGCCCGACCTTGTTTGGCCATGGCAGATCCGCATATTCCCAGTTTCTGTCCAGCAAACGGTAAAGGCCGGTCAACCGGGTGCGGCAAACCATATTTTTATTGGCACCGACACTTTTAGCCTCTTTTTTATACGCCTCCATTGCCTGGCTGTGTTTGTCGGAATGGGCAGGATCCCTGAAAATCATTGAATTTTGCTGTTGGCTGCGATACCGCAGGTCCAAACGCAGCAGCATGGCCACACTTGGCCCGATATGGGTGGCTTCATGGGGTTCCAGCTGTTTTTCAGGACCAAAAAACTTCTGCCACAGGGCGTCGGCCGCATACTCTGCTGCGGGATGGTTGTACAAAAGCTGTACCAGGTGCTTGAATTCGCCCTGTTCCAGGGGGACCAGCAACACATCCGGTTCCCGTTCATGGATGGCAAAGGTCTGCAAATTTTCAAGCAGTCCTTCAAGACTTAAACCCTGATCCACACTGGGATAAAACCACTCCTCCTTGTCCCGCTGAAATTTTGCCGTCACAAGGGCATTGCGGCAGTCAAGACGATCCCAGGTGACTTTTCGGTACAGGCTTGCCACAGGCTCGTCATATTCATTCTGATGATCGGTCAGTTTCCGTGTCAAATCACCGGCCTTGGCCAGGGGGAGGGGAAGCTGGCCAAACAGCAGGCTGCGGGCTGCTTCAAGCAACGCACGATCACTGGTGTTGATGCCCTCAATGGCTTTGTAATCCAGGATATAGCGGGCCACACGTCCACTGCTTTTGAGCAGGGCATCAAACAACTCACCCACCCCAGGCACGGGTTTGCCCGAATTGATGTAATCATCCAGCAGAACATCCACATTGGCCATGATCACATTGAACCAGCCAAAATTTGCCCCGCTCATGGCATAGGCTGCTTCCACCAATCCCGGAGGGTAGCGGTGTCTCAGCTTCCGCTGTTCCCCCAGTTTTTTGACATAATCGGCCACATCGGCAAATGCGTTGTTTTCAAGCTCCACCAGTTCAAAACGCCTTGCAGTGGACTGAATTTCCCTCAATTGCTGGCCCAGCAAGGGGGAACACAGGGCCACATAACGAAGCCAGGGCAGTTTGCGTCTGGGATCTTCCTCTTTGATGGCCTTGCCGATGAGGCGAATGGCCTGGCCGTCCAGCCGCTTGGCTTCATCCTGCTCAAGGCCGAAGGTGGCGGCTTCAGCCACTGTTTCAAGCTCATCCAGGACCACCAGAATATAATCTATGCCAAATTTATGGAGATAAGCGTAAGCCGCCTGAACAAGTTCCGTCACCAGATTGGCATCATAGTAAAGGTCCTCTTCACTATGACCGGCATCAAGTTGCATCACATGGGCAAGGGTTTCCGGCTCAAACCCCATGGGGCTCAATCGGCGCAGGGCCTGTTTTGCGATCTCACTCTGGATGGAATCGTCAAATTTTTTCGTGGCAAGGGGTAAAAGCGCCTTGTACAAACCAAAACCAAACCAGTTATCCGAGTTCTGATAATCCGAAGCCACCTGTGAATATCGGATATAAAGGGCCAGATAGCCATCCCGGCCGGCGTCATCGTCAAACAGGGCCGCATCTTCAAGAATCCGATGGCTGTTTCGCACATACCAGCCCTGGGAGCAGTCGTTTGTCTGGGAAACAAGCTCATGTCCCAGGCGGGATTTACCCCGTCCCCATTCACCAATGACGGCAAAGACATGGGCAAAGTTGTCGGAATCCTGATCAACCGTTCGGATAAACTGGCGGTATTGATGAAAAAAACGGCTCTGGCCCACAAGGGGATCACGGGGAGGATAATCCGACACACCGGTTGCTGCCCAGGTATGCAGATTAATGGCAAGATCGATTATTTCATATGAAACAGCAGCCTCTTTTATCTCTTTCACAGTACACCGCCTCGGATCAAAGTTAATGTTCGCTCGTTCATGCCCACACCGCTCTTTTCCCGTTGCCACGCCTCAGCCAGGGGTCTGAATTCCTGCCATATTGTTCTGCCATAGCGCTGGAAAATCCTGCTTCCCAGACGCCGGTAGCAGAGATCCGCAAAATCAGGATCAATCCGATAATACCCCTGCTCTTCGGACAGGCCGTCGTAATACCGCCACACCCGATGGGTCAACAGTGCCTGCACCACAGGCCTCATAAGGGTGTCAAGTTCATCCACAGTCGGTGCTGCCGGAAAAAGATATATGGATCGGCTCTCCAGAAAACGAACGATCAACCCGGCCAATGTGCCGCACAGCACCTCATTTTCATCTTTATCCACCACAAGGAGCTGAATCCGGGTCGGAAAAAAAGGATTCTGCCCGCCGGGAAGTTCCAGCAAAATTCCCCCCTGCTGTTCTGCGGCCCAACTGTCCTGGGCATAGATCAGGCAGGTGAGCAGAAACGCCCAGGGATTGGCCAGCACCCAGGCAAGGGCTCCCATTTCATGGGTTTCCTGGATAGCTCCTTTATTTTCAATAACACCGGTGAGCAGAAAATCCCCGGCTATCATCTGATTCAGCATGGGACCGCCACGCAATGCATTTCCATCGTCTGCCTGGGGCAATCCCAGCAAACGTCCCCTGCACCAGTTGATGTCCGGTCGCAGGCCCGTAGGATCCACCGGTTTCAGCGCCGTAAGCGGATTGCTTTGAAATGACTTTAACCAGGCTGCCGCAGACAACACCCGGCACAAAACAGGCGTTGCCGGAGCAAGTTCTGCAACCGACCCCAAAAGCTGTCTCTCCAGGTCCCCCCAGGGTGTGGCAGCAAGTTTTGCCCCGGGTAACGATGCTTCAACCCAGGATGCGGCTTCACCCAATTGGGTCACCAATTGAACCAGAACTTCGGACGCTTTCAGCCCGGAGGCCTCTTTCACACGGGCCGCAATGATTGACAGCCACGGCGACCGGATCCCAACAGCCGTTGCCAAAATGGCTGCCACCGCCTCGTTGTCCGTTGCCACCCGTTGACGCAGGGCCAGCAGGGGCTTGGCTGCAATCCACTGGAAAGGGGAGGTGGGGCTTTCCTCCATGGATGCCGGACAGGCCGGGGCCGCAATGCCAGAAAGAAGTGTTTTTAACTGTTCGGCAAGGGATCTCTGTTCCACACGGCAAACCCCTTTTATGAACAGTTGTTTTAGTCTCTGCACCGTCGCAAGCCATGGTTCCTCAGCTCCCATGGTTTTCTCCTTTGTCTGCCGTTACTGCTGCCTGATAGGCCTGGGCCGGGTGGGTGGGCTGGTCGGGGAACCGCAACACAAGCTTTCCCTGACTGACCAGCTTTGAAAGATGATTTTTCAAGGTTTTCATCTTCCGGTTCAACATATCAGCAAGCTCCTGGGGCATCACATACCTGTTTTCACACAAAATCAGAATCGCCTCCTCCATTTTGTCCGGGGTACTGCGTTGGCGGTTCCTGATCTCCCGAACAATATCAGGTAATGTGGCGTCAGTATCAATTGCAGGAGCTTCAGGCGGCAAAACGTCCTCTCCCTGTGAGGTCTCGGCCGCCTTATGTTGGGAGCTATCGTCCTTATGGGGTAAGCTGCCGTCCTTATGGGGTAAGCTGCCGTCCTTATGGGGTAAGCTGCTGCGCCCCCTATGCGTCCCCTCCGGTGCCAAGGTATAGGAACTCCAGCGTCTTTTCTCCTTTACCGTCAGAAATCCTTTTTTAACAAGGGTTTTAAGAAGGAAGGTCAGGTCCCGGGGATGCTGATCCGTGAGTTCCTGAAGCCGGTCGTTGGTAACGCTTCCTTCAAGAATGGCCGTAGCTATGGCCAGGCGTCCATTTTCATCGAGCAAATGCATTTTCTGGGGAAATCGTCGTTCCATCTCAATGGTCACCTCGGGTGGAAAAAGACTGATGGTTGTCAGACGCAGGCAAACCTCTTCCTGTTCGGTATTTTCCTCCAAAGCCGGGGCGCGCCAATCCTGCTCCCGCCAGGCCTGAAGTATTTTTGGAAAACCGGACCCTGCCTTTTCACCGGCACCGATCATCTGGAACATCTGCTGCAGCGAAGGATTGCGGCAGTCGCTTTTACCCCCGGAACGAACCTGTTCAGCCGGCAGACGCAGACGCCCGGGATTATGAAATTCAAACCCATGGGGCAGACGAAAAATTCTGATGCCTCCCCGCCCCTGGTAATCGGCATGGATCAGGGTATTGACAGTGGCCTCGCGCAAGGCCTCATGCTGGGGCGTTTCGTCCCTGCGAAACAGGTCCGGTCCCATCTTAAACGGAATTTGAAGACCGTCCCGCAATTTGGGGATCACTTTGCGGTAAAACTCAAAGAGATTACCGGCCCAAAGCCCGTCAAGGGTTACCCGGTCCAGCCACCGGGGGGCATTGGATATGTCAGTTGAAGGAAGATGGCGATAATCAAGATGAAAGTAGGGAAAATGATCAAGGATACTTCGCTGGCGGCCGAACATAAGCAGCCCTGCCAGGGTCAGCCCTTCATCGCCCGTGGAGCGGTCCATGGCCCAGCCCCCGAGTTGCCGCAGCATCTCCCGGTCATCTCCGGCCATGAATGGATGCCCCGGCAGATTGCTTTTAAAAAGATTCCTAAAGGCGGCAAGACTGTCCAGCTCCAGGTCATTGAGGCTGAAATGCTTGAGGATTTCACTGTCCGGAGGACGTTCGGAAGCGTCGGAAAACATCCGCCGGATGCTCTCTTCCGTGGCATGGCGGTCCCCTTCATGGGTGCGGACATAGGTCCCCCGAAGGGGATTGTTATTGATATAAACCGGCCGCTGTCGACGATCGGCCCGGGGAATCCGCAACAGCAGAAGGGTTTTTCCCTCTATTTCATGATGTTCCACCCGGTCACGAGTCAACAAATCGCAGCTGACCTTTTCCCTGTTGGCAAGGCAATTCCACAGATCTCGCTCGACCTTTTCCACATTGCTCAACCCCTTGACTTCAAAACTGCCATCCGCCCTTTCTTTTACGCCCAGAAGGATTAGACCGCCATGGGTATTGGCCATAGCGCTGTAGGTTTCCCACAGGGATTTAGGTAACTCTCCTGTACCATCCCTGCCCGTTGCCAGCTTGGCTTCAAAGTCCCAGCCTTCCCGGAGGGTGTCAAGGTCAAGGGTCATGGTTTTTCCTCCAAGGGTTCTTCCGCCTTTTCCAGGAGTTCATAGAGTTGATCCAGATCAGGGAACAGGGGAGCACCCGCTTTATCGTCAATCCCCTTTAGTGTTAATCGGCTTAGGATTTGACGATCAAGGGTGTTGTCCCCTCGTTCTAAAGCCTGCTGGGCGTTGATGATTTCCTGTTCGGTTAGTTTGTTTTCGATAAGGGCTTCTACAAGCAGCTTAGCTGACAGAATTAATGAACTTGAAATCTTTTTTGAGATACTCTGAGACAAGCATAAATCAGCAACTTTTTCTTCTTTAAGCAATCTTGGAATTATTAATTGAGCAATCCATTCTTGTGTAATATGTGGCTGAGCAACACCTGTAGCAAAGCTCTTTACCTGAATTTGAACAGACTTATGATTTAATATAAATTGAAGATAATATGGATTTATCTCCACATTGTCTAATATCCTCAATCTTGCGACTGTTGATCCCACAGCCATGCGATTAGTTAAGGCCGGTATTACAACCGCTTTGCCAATTGTCCCATCTTTTGAAAATGCTATGTCGCCTTCTCGCACATGAATTTGTGGTTGCTCCAGATATTTATGTTCTGCAATACATACAAGTTTATCTGTTTCAATAACCCCATCGTTAAATTCAATACCTCGGAGAAGCCATGGTCCCGTTTTTTGATAATATTCTGTCGTAAGACCTTTCCAACCAATCATTGCAGAAATAGAGACTAACTTAGAAAGTTCTTCTCTTATCACATCATGTTTTCTGAAATGTCTTAATAAGGCAATCCTTTGTGGTGAATTAAATTTCAGGTCAAGTCTGATTTGAAGTTCTTCTGAAGAAATTCTATTAAAAGTTGAAGTGTTTTGAATATTATTGTCCCATTTTAACTCACCTGTAACCAGATTTTCCGCTTTATTTTTACATTTTCTTTCCCACGCTCTTAACGTTTCGGCCTGACGGACTTTGTTACCGATGTATTTTTGAGAAAAATCTTCTATGGTAATTACAGGTACTGTTCTAATTCGTGCCATATTGACAGTTGGTTGTGCTGAAATAGTCTTTTCTCTATCAAGAATTGATTGACCATAATATGAATTCAAAAAAGACGTTATAAAAAAAGGATCATCTTTATGAATTGTTATCTTACAAACATTAGGCCCTAAATGTAGTAAGCCTTTGTTTGCCGGAACAACAGCTGCTCTCCGATACTGTCCAGTATATGACAAAACAATTTCTCCATGCGAAAGACTCGACCTTTTTAAGGCAAAATGTGTATTTCGTGAGATAAAAATTGTGTTGGTTAAATCAAGATTATTTTCTTGAACATTTTGACTCATTACACAAGGAACTTCCCTTGAAAAATTATCATTCTCTGTAAAATATTTTGTAAATTCAAATCCAGAAAGTTTTGTCACATCGGCAATACGACCTAAAGGACTTGATCCAAAGCTAATTACACGAGCATAATTTTCTAAATGCATTGATTTGTAGTAACAAGCATCAACTCTTTCTTCAACAAAAGAAGACGCTACGTTAACAATGCTCGGATTTGAATTCATTATTTTATAACTACGCATCATTCAGCCCTTCTATACGCCCCAACAATCTTATCCAGATCATTGGGCACCCCAGAATCATAATCTTCGATATTATTCTTTACCACATACCCCAGGGTTTCGGCCACGGCCATAAACACGTCGGTCTGGGGTTCGGGCAGGAATTGTTCCGGATGATCCGGGCTTGCCTTACGCTTCTGAAGATAGAGCACCGAGGTTTTGGCACCCGTGCCCGATAACTTGAAGGTATCTGCAGGAAGGCTGACCACGGCCTTTATAATGGCCTTGCCCCCGACAAACTGGCCGTCGGCATCCTTGGTGCCCATCATATACTCACGGACATAGCGGTCCGAAGAGTTGCACAGCACCCCGTCGGGCAGCACAATCAGCAGTCGGCCACCGGGTTTGAGGAGCTGAAGACAACGGTCTATAAAGAGCACGGCCGGATCAATGGAACCGCCTTTGACCGGTTTCCATTCGCCTTTGTTGTTGGGTTTGCTACCCAGGGCCAAACCGCCGGTGGTGGGTCGGCACTCCATCTTATCCGCTTTAGTGGTGGAAACATTGATCAGATCAGACCTGAAATTGTCCAGAATAAGATCCATATCTTTCTGGTAATGTTGCTTCTGTGTTGCTTTGCCCTTACCGAACTTGGGAGTACCAAACGGGGGATTGGTGCAGATGAGATCAACACTGTTGGGTTGAAGGGATGGTGTGGTCAAGGAATTGTCCGTGTAAAATATTTTGGCTTTATTGGCCCCCTGCAATGCCATATTCACCCTTGCCAGCATCACCATGCGGGGGGCTGAATCCGCGCCCACAAAGCTGTATTCCATCATGTCATTAAACAGGGCATCCCTTGCTGAATCAGCCATGGGAATATCGTCAAGGGCCGCTTTCAGGTGGCTTAAGGCCACGGAACCAAACCCGTAGGAACCGCAGGTGGGGTCGCAGAAACGAAACACCGGGCGGTTGTTCGCATCCCGTGTGGTGAGTTGCCCGACTGTTTCAGCATCCTGGACAATATCGTGGAACGCCATGGTGAGCATGGCCTGTTTCACCGGATTCGGGGTAAGGTAAACCCCCAGCCCCCCTTTGGATTCAAAGTTGGCCCTTAGAAAAACATCGAACACACGACCCAGCACATCCCCTGACACATCTTTCAGGGTGCCGTTATCCTTACCCGCGATGGGCCTACCATGGTTGTCGGTAACCGGTCCCAGGTTCTGGATGGCTTCCAACAACGTTTCGTAATTGCGGGGCTGAACCAGACGAAAATGGGTTTGGCCACCAAAAATGGGATGGTTTTTTCCAAGATCATCGGTTGTCACATAATCTTCATGGCCCTTCAAGGCTTCAAAGGCTGCCTTGATCTGGTCCACCGCAACACTGCCGTGTTCTTTCACATATCGATAATCAAACACGGTCCTGAAATCAAGGATCTCATCTTTATATGGAAAGGTAATCTCTTCGTCGTGCTGGACCCGAAAGGATTCCAGAAACAAAAATTTGGCCACCTCTTCGATAATATCGTTCTTATCGTTCACCATATCTTTCACAGTCTGGTAGACCTGCTCATGGAACCCGTCCAGGTCATGCATGAGCTTGGTGTAAATCTTTAATGACCATTTCAGGGTGGGATCGGTCTTGAGCCGTTTATACTCATGGATAACTTCAATGGAAGGGATTTCATCAATGGCGTCAATGCCACGGGCGGTAAAGAGCTCATAGCAGCGTTGATTCTTGCCGTCTCCAAGGACTGCAAACACAGGCCATAGTTCGGCAGAAAGGCCTTCAAGCAGTTGATACACGAGCTCCAGCAGTCTGGAAGGGTCTGAATAACTCCAGTTGCCCTCTTTAAGGGCAATCACCAGAATGCGCGGGGTCTCTTTACCGGCAGGTTTACCGTGGATATTCCCGGCATATACAAAATCAAGATCGCTCTCGATCAATTCAGGGATGGGAAAATCACGATATTGTTTACACATTTTCTGGAAGTCTACTTCAAGATTTTGCTCGGTCTCTTTATTTTTTGCCATCTGTGTTCCTGTTCTTTTATGTTTTCAGCCCCCATGGGAGGTTGACGATAATTTTTATCAGCCCAGGGCTTTAATAACCGGCCCCATGGTTGTCAATTTGGGATGTTCCCGGACCGCCGCAAGAATCATGGGTTCCGTGGCCACCACCCCCGTTGGCAGTTTACTTTTAACCTGTGCCACGGGCATGGGGCGGCCTGACGCACTGACAATCTGCCAGATCACCCCTGCCAGGTCATCTGCCTGACCATCGCCTTTCTGCAGGTCTTGGGGAATCTGATAAACCGGATCATCACTTTCACCTTTGCGAACCACAATTTCCGGCAATACCGCCAGCCACAACCGCAATTGTGACTGGTGCCAGCCGATTTCCTGCCATAGTAAGGGGGAAGTCTGCCATATTTCAGACAGGTGTTGTGAACTGGCAAGGCTGCGTTTAATGTGGTTCAGCCTGTGGGAAAGATCGCTCATATTCCCGAATCTCCTTTTCCTGGAAGCCGATTAATAGTGTGTGGCTTGCTTGTACCTTGGCTGATTCCGTGGGCAGCATTAAAAACAGGCAACAGCTGCTGCAATATCACATTCAGCTCTTTTGTGGCATCCCTACTTTTTTCATGATGTTCCACCACCTTTTCATGCCAGAATTTTGCGGTGGCCGGATCAGGCTCAGGCAGTACGATTTTATCAAGCTGTCCCAAGGGTATAAATCGAAGACCGCCGTTGACTGCAAGCCGTTTAAGCTGCATCCTTACCAGGCGTGATTCCATGAGCAAGGCAAAGGCGCCCGGATATTGATGAAACCGAAGTGCCGCAATCTGGCCACTTGGATAAATCAACTCCACGGGGGGTGTATCCATGTAAGCCACACGGGCATTTTCTGCAAAAGTGGAAACCAGGACATCATATTGACACAACGCCCTGTATTGGGTGCGCCAGGTTTCATGGGTTCGTTCCAAAAGGGGAAATTTGAGGGAAAGATGTTCCGAGATGTTGGCGATCTGAAGCACCTTACTTTCTTGACCCATAACCCTTTCTCCATTGATGGGATTCAAAACAGCAAGTTCAGTAATGGATTTAAAGCCATATTGTTCGATCAGTTGAATGCGCAGGTACTCCTGCTCAATCTGCTGAACATGAAGCGCATCACCAATGTATCGCGGGTTGAAGAATTGTCCCCGGCACTTTTTCGAATATGTCCAGTAAAGCCTGTCAAAGCCTGCAAGCTGGGTAGCACTCCACTCCTTTACCTGCTGCCTTACCGAAGCAAGCATCTGCTGGGCATCCACCAGACGTGTATAAACACCCATATAAAGGGGGGCAAGGTCCTGGACAAAATCGGGCACCGGGCAAATTGGCATCCCTTTAATCTTTTTAAGGCCCAGGCGAATCAGGGCACCAATGGAATCAGATTCGTTGAGATAGTCCTGATACAGG
The DNA here is from genome assembly GCF_000020365.1 of Desulforapulum autotrophicum HRM2. Classification (NCBI taxonomy): domain Bacteria; kingdom Pseudomonadati; phylum Thermodesulfobacteriota; class Desulfobacteria; order Desulfobacterales; family Desulfobacteraceae; genus Desulforapulum; species Desulforapulum autotrophicum. The sequence continues at coordinate 5,543,591 of NC_012108.1, forward strand.
GGCTGATTCAGGCAAAAACAGACCCATACGGCTTGAGCTTGTGATAACCCGCGAATAATTCCAAGATTTGCATCAACAGGATGGCGTCCATGGGAGGCGGTCACCATTGCCGCACAGGATCTGCCAACCTTCCGGATAATTATATCCAGGGGTTCCACACAAAAGGGCTGGCCTGCGATCATAGGAGAACTAAAGTGATCCGGCTCTGTTTCTATCATGTGGGGCTGGATATTTCGTAATCGATAAACCGGGGCCGTCTCTACCATGGGATCAAAATTTAAGGCAGCCGGGTTACGACTCACCCGCCACCCTTCAACGCAAGTCTCAGCAAGATCCCCCAAAGTTAACCAACCCACACCCATCCCACGCAAGATGGCACCGCCCGACAAATAAACTACCGGCCGCCAGTCGTCTTGTTGCTCCATTTTTTGCGGTGAAACGTGGATGGTTTTCAATTGAGCATCATCTCCATTGCGTTTTTTACATCAGTATCAACATTTTTTATCCTTCGCAAGGATTTATATTTATTTAGTTTGCGAGTATGGACGCAATCTTATTATTATTTCATAGTAACCAACAAAGACTGTTGGCTTTACAGCTAAACAAGGTTGAATAAAAGGCGGAATTACAACATCGTTAAAGGTTGGAGCGCTTCCTGGGGGATACGCTTTTTATTTTGGATTAGATCCAAGACCGTTGAACGGATCTTTTCAGGAATGATGGGCGCTATTTTTTTAAAATCGAATTTTCCGGTATGGCTCTTGTCGGGACCCGGCGTAACTTCCAGAGACAACAGTTTTTCATACAGAAAAGGTTCAAGGTTAAATGGCATATCAAATTGATCTTCAAAACGGCTTTTAACATAAAAAGGGATCATCAAGCCCTTTTCATCTATATCCCCAAAATAACAGACCTCTGAAAACCTGCACTTTTTCATAATAAATTCAAGGTTCACCCAGTTACCCTCAAATTTTGCTCCCCACCCGAAAACAACCGACGAATACCATCCTTGCTCATCATTAAGGGTTTTCAATGAAAACCAGGTTGCCATATTTTCAATTACAAGGCAGGGTTTACCCCTTGCGCTTTCAGGACCTGCCTCCCAGGAAAGGGGATGATAAATACGCCGGCAGCGAAGGTCATCAAGGGAGAACTGACCTTTTGTAAAAGGAACCGTCTGGGAAAATTGTTTGTCCAGATATTTTTCGTCACCAAAGAGCTCATAGGAGCGCTCGTTTACCGGTACAACCTCTTTTTCAAGCCCGCCGTTTTTTAACCACCCATCGACCTTGAGCCAGTTGTCAAAAGAGGACAGCCTTGATTCTGGAAGAAACGCCAATTTAGGATGCCACAGAGAATGCTTGGGGTTTAGCTTTTCCCGGTGACTTCCATGCTTTGGTTTACGCTTGATAAATTTGGGCAATGGGGGCTGTGCCGAACGGTTAAACTGCGCCTTGGATTTTGGCAGTTCCAGCCCATGGGCGTTTACCATATTGTCGATCAACTCCGATAATTTTTTCCGGGAGTTCAGGCACATATCAGCCGGCACCACCTTTTCAAAAACATCCCACAGTTCTGAAAGATCAATCTTTTGTTTATCGGGTAATTTTTCAAAAAATGTTGTGGTTAAATCCATATGGCATGCCCCAAAATACCTTTTTTAATTGATTCTTTCCGTGTTTTTGCCATCGGCACCGGCCTTGATGCCAAGCACAGGGGCAAAAGGATCTGTTATCGGGTCTGGGGAAAAATCTGCGGTGATTGACTCAAAACGGGTTTCAACCGCCTGGACACGCTGGTCTCCCCTTGTGGTCCGTTCTGTTTTTTTCAAGGTCACAAACCGGTTGAATTCACTTAACGATCTCGTGTCCTTGATGCCGGTAAAATAGATGAGCTGAACATTTGATATACGCGCCATTTCCCTCTGCAATTTCAAAAAAGAGGACTTGTTACATTGACCGAACGGGTTGTCCAGAATCAAAAAAGACGGGAAATTTTTGCGCTGGTAGCAGTTATTGCCAACCATACGGGCCAGTGTTGTATATAAATAAATCGCTGCCGTGGCTTTCTCTCCCCCTGAATGGGCCAGTGTCTGCATAATGTCATCCCGTTCCCTGGTGGGATTTGACTGGACCTTGAGCGCCCGGATGGAGAAATTACCCCCAATCACTTCATGTACCCCCCGTAGAATCAATTGTACGGAATTTGAACTCAATTTCACCTGGGGATTTCTCAATATCTGTTCAATGAACGAGGATAACTGGGTACGGACATAGTCCGGATTCTTCACCTTGGGGTTCATCTGAACCTTGAAAAAAGGTTCCTTGCTCCAGATCTCCCAGGTTCCGGTATTCACGGGAAACCGCGATGAGGATTCAAGGGCTTTGAAATTTGCCAGGGCCTCGTTCACATATTGCTGGTAGATTTCAACGATTGTCTCGATACGCTTATCCATCTTGCCGATGGTGTCATGAATGCTATCCACCCGCTGGATGATTTCAGAAAGATAGTGCTCTGCTTGAAGGTAAAGGCTGTCTTTAATGTTCCGAATCCGGGCTTTTATTTTCTCGGCAATATCCTGATAGGATTCATCATGGAGAATTCTGTCTATCGCCTGGGTAATCCCGGCGATAGCGTCTTTTGATTTATCCAGTTCCCCATTAATGTCGGCAATTGTTTGTCCTATTTGCGTCCAGGCACGGCCAGCCTCTTCAATGTCGGAAAAAACCTGGTCCCCATTATCCTGATGGTTGGCATGGGGAAGGGAAAGCTGCAAAACAGGCTCAATTCCTCGGATGTCACCCAGGCAGTTGTTGTGCATTATTTTAAACTGTTCATGGGTCGATTTTTTCTCTTCAAGCAGATGATTCGTCTGAACCAGCTCGTTTTCAAGGCGATCCAAAACAGTTTCAGCGTGTTCAACGGTTGAGACAGGCCCAGCCTCCACCGGTTCCTCAATGGTAGGATATTGACTGCGCCATTCAGACAGGTTCTCTTTTGCCTGTTTGTATTGCTGCTTTTTCTGGCCGGCATTCTCCCTTAACGTATTTACAAAAGTTTCCTGTTCAGAAATACTCTCCTGCTGAATGCCTGGGGTGTCGGTCTCAAAAGCCTCCCTGACCTCTGTATCAGAAAGATTCCCCCTGAGATTGGCATATTTCTTTTCCATGCCCATGCGTTGCCTTTCAGTGGCTTCCCTTTCCCCCCTCAATTTGGCAGTAAGGTCCGACTGGCTCTCATATTGATCTTTTGTTCGTTTGTACATTTCAGTTAATTCATGGTGATCAACTTCGGCATAATCCTTGCCATCACCCACCTGCCTGTCATAATACTGGATGCTGTCTTTATCTATCTTCTTTGATTCAAGCAGACCGACCTGCCGCTCTTTCTTTTCCTCCAGATTATCAATAAGGCTGTCAAGCGGCAGCCGATCCGCCACTATCTTTTTGAGTGCCCTATCGATGTCCTTGTTTTTCCGCTTTTTCTCTTCGATAATCTCCTTTTGCCCAACAATTTTGCGGTGATAGGTTTCTTCATAGACACGGAACTCGTTCAGGTGATTCTTTTTTTCTCCAAGCTGTTCTCGGAAAGAAACAATTTCAACTTCCATGGTTTTTTTAAGATGGATGGTGTCATCTATTTGTGCGTTGATATGAAGGATACGGGATTTGATTTTACCCAAATCCTCCTTTAAAGCTGACAAATCAGAAATCATTGTTTCCAATGACAGAACCCCATAAATTGACAGATGACGCTTTAAATGATGGAAAATATTAGAAGCGCTCTTTGCTCGACTGTTGACCTCGGACAATCTGGATTCATTTTTATAAAGTCTTTTTTTCAGTTCCTGTTTGTAGATTTCAGCGGCGTCTCCATTGAAAGAGGCATCGGTATCCGGCAGCACCACGTGCTTATGGACACCATCTGAAAAATTGCTATTTACCGAAAGACCCTCTTGCTGGAGGGTCAGTTCAACCGGCCCACGCAAATGCGCCAGGGCAGGCACTTTCTTGGCCTTTTTAAACTCCTCCGGGGATTGAAAAACAATGCCGCTGTACTTGGCAGGTTGTTGGGACAAAAGTTCTCTTACTTTCCCAGGCGCAAGAACCCGGTTTTGCGCAAAATACTGTCCAAACCCAAAACAGGCAATGTCCTGGTGTGAAAAATAATCAAGGACCCGGACAACATCCTTTGACGGCGGAAGCACCGAATTCTGCTCAAGGGCTTCCAGATCCAATTGATCCGACTCTAGGGCTGTTGTCAATATCTGATGTTCAGCCCTTTGTTCGTCGATATATTTTTCAAGACGTGCACAGAGTCCAGCGTCATAGGGGATAACAACATCCACGCCTTCGAGTTCCATAAGAGTCTGATTGTGCTCTATTTTTGCAAGGCTTTCCCTGTAATCTTTAATCTTTTCCCTGATTCTCTCAATTTTATTTTTACAATTTTCCTTGTTAACCTTACTCTCAAATGTATCCTTGTTAAGAGCCGTTAGCCGCTCTTCCAATTGCCCCATGGAACGGTTCTTGTCTTCAATGGATTTTTCCGTGTCCGATATTTCACTTAAACACCGGTCTTTGCCTTGTACAAAATTTTCCTGGGCCAGCATCACGCCTGATTCCACAAGATGATTTAGTTCGAGTTTTGCCTCTGATAACCACTCTTCAATCTTGGAAATGATTTCACTGTTATGCACCTTGTCACTTTTCAGGCATGACTCCCTGCGGACCAGCGTCTTTTGTTCATTGCGGGCGTCTGCCAGTTTTTTGCGAATATCAGACAGTTCCCTATCAATCGCCTGGATTCTTTTGTTGCATAAGGTATAAAGGGCGGCTCCAACCCCATGGAGTTGTTCAAGGGTTGCCTTTGCGGGCAGATCAGCTTTGGCTATGGCTTCATCAATGGAACGGATCGTGGCTTGGACCTTTAATAGTTCCCCCAGGCACGAAGCGGCTTTAAGCAATTTGAGTTTATATTCGGCCTGTTCCAACCTTTTGTTTGACGACGCTTCATCTATCCTGGCATTCTCCTCCAGGATCTGAAGTTTCCTCATTTCAAACCAGAGACGGGTGGCATTAAGCCTTTTTATTTGGTCGGTTACCGTATTTACTTCATTTTTTGAGGCAAGCGTATCTGATTGAAGTTTTGAAGATTTTTCTTTGAGGTGGAAAACCGTGTTGGATATTTTATCTGCAATCTCTCCCCTTTTCTTTTCTGATCCATGGATCTCTTTTTCAAGGCGTTTTACATTCTTGCCCGGCCCCTGAAGTAAAGAAACCTGCCGGGCCAATTTATTCATAAACTCTTGCTCTTTTCGCAGATTCGGAATGTTGGCAAGCTCATTACGGTGGGCCTCAATGGTCTCTGGAAGGGCGCTTGTTCTTTCGGGGTCTATCAGCGGGGTCAGCACAAGATCCACAAATTCATTGATATTTGACAGTTTCAAGATTTCATCTGCATTGGATTCTTTTTTATTCATCAAAAGCTGCATTTTCATAAGCTCCGGATGAATATTGATACTTTTCAGGAAATCAGCCCATTGGGACTGGCGCTTGTGGCTGAAAGGCTCTGACTTTGGATGCTGCTTTAAAATACCATTCGCCCAATCACACGCTTCAATATACGATATTTTCTCCTTCATGGGGATATCATCAGCGGACAAGCCGGATCCGGTTTTAAAACTGAAAAAATGCCTTTTTAATTCAAAATTGCCGGCATCATCCCGAACGGTGGATTTGTATGCCATGAACCCGACAATGCGAGTGGGCTTATCGTCAAACAAAAACTCCTGTTTGTCATCAACCGTGAATTCAAGGACAACCCAGGCCACCTCACCGGCTTTAAAGTATGAATCCAGGGTGCGAACATCATCAAACCCTTTACCACCGGTAATCATGCGCTTGTTTGGAATAAAAACTGAAATAATGAGCTGAATGATGGAACTCTTTCCATCACCGTTTTCCGCCATGACAATGGTATCTGTATACTCTGATGCATTATCCGGGCTGCAACATTCAACCTTCAGATCATAGAGGCGTGCAGCCGGATGTCCCGCCCTTGAAAACCATGTATTCAATAAATATGGCATTAACGCACCTCTGTTATTTAGTTTGAAGTCATCATGCCTGCCATCTCCTGCACCACCTGGAAAGAACGATGGAGCATCATGTTTTTTACATGGACCCGAAATTTTTCCCGGGTGGCAAATGTCCCTTCCTGGTCATCACTTGTCTGGGAAATAAAATTTCGTGACTCAAGAAACGAAAAAGCAAATTTGACCGCCCACGCCAGGGATCCCCTTGTGTGTTTCTCGTTTTTGCGTTGAATCGGCTCGTTGGATTTGATGATTTCCCATACCTGCCTGAGCCCGGGCACTTCCTCGTCTGTTTGAATATTAGAGGCCATTTCAACCAACTCTCGCATTCTTTCCCGGATATTGTAACATGAAGGATATATCACTTGGGGGTTGTCAAGGCTTTCAGGGGTTGGATAACAAAAAGCTGCCAGGGCAAGGATAGACATACCGATCATCATCCGCTCTTCAGGTTTGACATTACCGAAAACATCTCGGATAGTGGGAGCATATGGGCTGTTCTGGTCCTTCAACCCCAGGACCAGAAGCCGTGAGGAATCAAGAATGACGAGCCCCTGACCCGCCGTAATTTCTTCCACCACCCCATGAAACTCAGCATCCAAATTATACCGCTCCAGAAGCTCCCGGTACCTTGGATTTTTATTGGGCACAAGCTTTGGTTTGAGACCGCATGTAATAAGGTATGATGCATCCTGAATATCACTCATAACGCTTCCTCTGCCTTTTCTATTATCGACCGGCTCAACAAAACATCATCGCATGAAAAGTTTTCAAATTTAAATGTCGTATCTGTTTTCTCTGCGGTAAATCCGTGGTAGTTCCTGGGCGCCTGAAATATAAAATGTGCAAGCAAAACAGCGGCTACTTTTTGGGAGTAACCTTCGTCAACAAGATGATCAAGCAAATTCGAAAGAAGCACGCTCTCCCGGGTTAGGCAAATACCATCCAGCAAAGACAGGATCTCGGACAAATCCTGTTCAGAAACAAGCGGTTCTTCCTCCCGTAGGAATTCCTGGAACTCGTCTTGTTCAGGGACGGCATTTTCATCCATATTTCTTTCAACCAGCGCACGGTTTACGATAAAGGTAAGATCATCCACGTAGGGTAGGGACGGCGGAATAATGGCTGGAAAAAGTTTCTCGTTCAACGTGGGGATCAATTGTTTCGGAAGTCCCATTAAAGGAAGGAAAATGTCGTTGATAATGTTCGGGAGATGTTCATACCGGGATGAATCAATAAATGCCTGGTCATCCTGGGCTTTCCTGAGATGGGAACCCATGGTGGTAATTTCGGTTAACAATTGGCTGTAGGTGTTGGCGCAGTCCATGACCTTTTTGCGGATGAAGGCCAGCTGTTCGACACTCTCCCCTTCAAGGTTGGGATCATTTTCAATATGAGAAAGAATACGCTTATCCGAATCCAGAAACAGGGCAAGATTTTCTTCTGCCCCTTCAACCCGGGGTATAATGTCCCGGGTCCAATGAACACTTTTCAGATTGATACTGATGCTCGTCTTAAGTTCCATCAGATACTGTTTCTGCTGAAGCGTGATTTTATAATGCTCTTCGGCGGTCTGAATGGCCTGGCTCAGTTTTCCTGATCTAAGCTGGTGTTCAAGAATGGCCTGTGTTGCAATGGTTTTGTCAATCAGGGGTTGGGAAAGGGCCTGCAAGTATAAATTGATACATTCCACCGATGGCTGAATGGTGAATGAACCGTCAAATGCATCCAGTTCGTATAACAGCCGGAATCGAATTTCATAGAATCTATTGTCGGAAATCGAATAAATACGATCGGTAAACTCCTTGCCTTTTTTTACATTCAAAAGCGTATTGATAAATTCGCTGGAATATTTATCAATTTCAGCTGGCCCTGGGATTTTTGTTCTCGGGTTTTCGTTCTTAAGTGCCTGAAACTGAAAATGGATCAGACTGAAAACTTTATTTTTCAGGTCATCCCGCTGTAACTCACTGTCAAGGCTGCCAAGGGCAAGGGAATGGAGACAAAACTCAATTGTATTCACAAAAAGCGAAAAATGATCGACAACATAAAAAGGAGATGTTTCACGATGGGGCTGCAACTGACAGACAGGCTTCGTGATTGCAAGGGCATACGACCTCTGGAATATGGGATCATTGGGATATTCTATCATATGCGTTATAACTTTTGGTTATGATATATGTCATTTGCGTCTAACAAAATTTAAAGCAACTTAAGATGATGGACATAATTTTGAAGCATAATGCTCTGAGACACAGCATACGCCACAATTTTTATACCTTAGAAAATTATCGACTCCTACCATCTCTCCAAAATTTTATTAAAACATACGATTCTTAGAATAAGTACGGACAGCTTAAAAAGTCAATACGCTAGTCGCCCCATGTAAAGAAATAAACTTCGTTAAAAATCAATTTTCGATAAACAAACCCAAAACTCGGGACTGGGCCCAGAATTTTCCAGCCAACAACCTGTTATTCGCTTTACAGATATTCGCATCTTGTGACCGGTTTGCCCTGTCCACAAGTAAAAGAGATTGCAGCCTAATGGATCCATCAACTGCTCCTTCAGGAAACGTGTATACTGGAGGGTGGTCCTGGCAGATACGACTCGAATCCGATATAAGAATGCAATGGTGCAAAGGGACTAGGTCGGGACCAAGTTGAAATATTGACAGTATGCAAGAGATAACAGGCTGTTCCAGATCTATTGACCCTGGTAGGTAAAACGAATCGAACCAAATTCCCCACGGATCTTTTAAAACCCCTGCTTTAAAAGCAGGGCTGGTCGAAAAGACCATTCAGGACAAACCCAAAAGCGGTAAACAGAGATACCGTGATACAAAAAAAAGGATGTAAAACCGAAGCCTTACACCCTAAAAGTTTACAATTTAAATAATGGTAACGGTTAGAACGGAATATCATCCTTGGGCGGCACAGACCCGCCAGATCCGCCGCCCTTATATCCGCCGCCCTGGGGCGCCCCACCCTGCTGATAACCGGCATTTCCCTGGTAACCACCGCCCTGGGGAGCGCCGCCCCCCTGGCCACCCTGATAGCCACCGCCCTGTTGAGCGCCACCACCACCACCGCCACCACCGATAAAGTTGAACTCCCTTATAATGATGTCTGTTGAATAACGGGTAACGCCGTCTTTTTCATACTGGCTGTAAGTAATCTCGCCTTCCACATAGAGCTGATTACCCTTGTTCACATACTGGGAAATCAGTTCGCCTGTCTTGCCAAAGGCGGTGCAGCGATGCCACTGGGTGACCTCCTGTCCGTCCTTCATCTTTTTTGAGGTTGCAAGGGAAAATTTACACACCGCAAGCCCGGAGGGGGTGTATGTCATTTCCGGATCTCTGCCAAGATGACCTAAAATAATCGCTTTGTTAACGCCAGCCATGATAAACTCCTGTTTATTTTGTTTTAATTATGTGAATGCTTGTTTGAAGGCATTGATTCTGGAATCTGATCTGTTCTGTTCATAAAAAACTTTTACCGGAATTATGAACCAGTGTCAAACCCGACGTTTACTTGGGGCATTTAAAAGGATATAATCACACCATGAAACCAACACCATTTGAAAAACGGATAAAACGACGGGTAACCGCAAGAAAGCAGACCTTTTTTGCGTCCACAACCCCGGGGCTCAAACAGATCCTGGCCGCTGAATTTGCAGCCCTTCCCCTGGAAACGGAACATTTTACCATGGCCGAGGGCGGGGTTGTATTCACAGGTCCCATGAAATCCTGCTACCTTGCCAATCTTTACCTTGGAACCGCCTCCAGAATCACCATGGAGGTTGCGGAATTCAAGGCTGAAAACTTCAGAACCCTTGAAAAAAAACTGGCCCAGGTCGAGTGGGAGCTCTTTCTTAAAAAAAGGAGCCATATCCATGTGGAGGCCACCACCCACCACTCAAGGCTATATCACACGCGAGCCATTGAAGAGCGGGCCGTTCAGATCATCCAGGACCACCTTGACATGGCGGCACCAGAATCACCCGGCGCACCTGCCAGTTACAAGATCCTGATCCGGGTCAGGGACGACCGGTTTTTCATCTCTTTAGACACCAGCGGAGACCTTCTCCACAAGCGGGGGCTCACAAGCGCAGTGGGTATGGCCCCCCTGCGGTCAACCCTTGCCCGTTCGATTCTGATCCGGACAGGCTTTTCAGGCAGGGAACCGTTGATGGATCCCATGTGCGGGTCAGGCAGTTTCCTCGTTGAAGGGGCAATGATGGCATCCCAGATTCCCCCGGGATTTTATCGGCAGTTTGCCTTTGAACATTTCCCCTGTTTCAGCCAGGCCCAGTGGAACCACCTGAAAAAAACGGCAGAAAAAAATTTCCGGAACGTGGAAACGCCCCTTATCTTTGGTTTTGACCAGGCCGGGAATCTGATTGCGGGTCTTGAGCAAACCCTTTCCGACCATGGGTTTTCAGGGCTGGTACAGGTAGACAAACAGGACTTCTTTGACCTTGGGCCGAAGGATTTCACCGACCAGGCCGGGGTGGTGGTCCTGAATCCGCCCTATGGTAAACGCCTGGGGGAAAAGGGTGAAACCGCAGAATTTTACAAACGGATCGGCGACAAGCTTGCCCGGAATTTCCAGGGATGGAGGGTGGGCATCCTCCTGCCTGAACCTGAACTTGCCAGGGAACTTCCCTTTGCTGTGGAGTTACATCCCCTGTTCCACGGCGGACTTGAAATCCATGTAGCCACGGGTAAAATCCACTGAAAAAGAAAAGCCCGGGTCAAAACGACCCGGGCATGTTTTTACAGAAATTACTTCAAAAAAGATTAACCGGCAAAGGATGCTTCGTCAATGTCCACGGCTGCACCGCTGACGGTTTTAAGGCCAGCAAGGTTACCCATGGTCATGGGAAGAAGGGTCTCCACAAAGAACTGCAGTGACTTGATCTGACCGTTGTAAAAGGGTTTGTCCTTTGCCTTGGCCTTTTCAAGTTTGGTGGCTGAGATGGAGGCTCTCCAGAGCAGCATCCACGCCACGGCAACGTCGCCGGCGGCATCCTGGAAGGGATGGGCATTGGCAAAGGCATTGAGCACCTTGGGTGACATGGCTGTCTGTCCCATGGTCATGGCAACCTCGCCAAGCTTGTTCAGGGCCTTTTCGATCTTTTCTGCATAGGCCTGGATAGCGGGAATCTCCTTTGCCCCAGCAACGGTTTTCTGCATCTCACCAAAGAGATCCATGATGGGCTTGCCCTTGTTCATACCAAGCTTTCTGCCGAGAAGATCCATGGCCTGGATGCCATTGGTGCCCTCATAGATCATGGTGATGCGGCAGTCCCTCAGGAGCTGGGCCATGGGATACTCTTCGATAAATCCATAACCGCCATAGATCTGCATGCCCTGGCTGCACACCTCAAAGGCACGATCCGTGACATAACCCTTGGCAATGGGGGTGAGAACCTCCACAAGGCCCTGGTATTTGGCCCGTTCCGCCTCATCCTTTCCAATGGCTGCCATGTCTGCACAATAGTTGACATAGTAGAGAATGCTTCGCATGCCTTCCACAAGGGCCTTCATCTTGAGCAGCTGACGACGGACATCCGGGTGCTGGATAATGGGAACGGCCTTTGCATTGGCATCCATCATCTCAAGAAGATTTTTGCCCTGAATTCTTTGTTTTGCGTAGTTCACGGCATACATGTACGAAGCCGTGGCGCAGGCAAATCCCTGGAAACCCACCAGGAGCCGGGCCTCGTTCATCATGACAAACATGGCCTTCATGCCCTTGTTCTCTTCACCCAGAAGGGTTCCCACACACTTGCCGTTACTGCCAAGGGCCAGGGAGCAGGTGCTGTTGCCGTGGATGCCGAGTTTGTGCTCGATGCCCGTGCACACCACATCGTTGAACTCACCAAGGGAGCCGTCCTCGTTTACGAGAAACTTGGGAACCAGAAACAAGGAGATGCCCTTGGTGCCCTCGGGGGCACCTTCAATGCGGGCAAGGACGGGGTGGATGATGTTCTCGGTCAGGTCATGCTCTCCGCCGGAGATGAAAATCTTTTCACCTGTGATGGAAAAGGTGCCATCATCGTTTCGTTTGGCCGTGGTGGTCAGGGCGCCCACATCGGATCCTGCCCCAGGTTCGGTGAGGAGCATGGTGCCTGCCCATTCGCCGGAGTACATTTTTTTAAGAAAAACCCGTTTCTGCTCGTCGGTGCCAAACTCTTCGACCAGCTTGCCTGCACCATGGGTGAGGCCGGGGTACATCATGAAAGGATAGTTGGCCCCGTTAAAGTATTCCATGGTTGCCGAAGAAATAGTCCTTGGCATGCCCTGTCCACCCCATTCAGGGTCTTCAGTCATTGCAAGCCATTCTCCCTCGTTAAAAAGGTCATAGAGCCGCTTGAATGAAGGAGGCGTTGTTACCTTGCCGTTCTCCAGAACACAGCCATGCTCATCACCCTCCTTCTGGGTGGGAAGGATCTCCTTGACCGCAAGGTTGCGGGCCTCGGAAACAATGAGGTCGATGGTTTTTTTGTTGAACTCTGCAAATTTTTCGCTTTTCTTTGCAAGCCCTGCCGTGTCAAGCATCTCGTGGAGTAAAAAATCAATATCCCTTCTGTCGGAAATAAACTGTGCCATTGCTGAACTCCCCATGAATTTATTATTAATAAAGCCCCTGGATCAATCGCCCTGAACCAGACAGGATATGAATTTCCCTTCATATTCTAAATCCGGCTTCAAAAGGCAAATGTTCAAGGAATAGCCCTAATGCCAAAACAAAAATTCAAACAATAAACAAAGTAGAAACAGATAGTTTTATAAAAACAAGCACTCGCTTTACCCCGGTTGCTACGGACTGTCTTCCCCTTGTTTGATAAATGAATTATCATTCATTACATTTGAACGACAGATAGTCAACAAGTTTTTGGTTTTTAAGACATTTCGACATTAGCTGTAAATCGAAAACAGGTCGAGACAGGCCCTTTCAGCAGGATCGAATATTAAAAACAGGGGGTTATTTACTTGACCCCCTGTCTTCCGTCTGGTATTTTTGATCGGTTATACGCTATTGCAGACAACAAAATTACCCTTGAACAAATCGGTGTTGCCTGCCCCACATTAAACTTTTTAGGAGGAATGGGATGAAGAAAATTATTGTATTTGGTTTAACCCTTTTCATGGTGATGGCATTTGGTTTTTCAGCCAATGCCAAAACAATGAAAGTCGGTCTTGATGCTGATCCGGTCTCCCTTGACATCCATGTTCAACTCTCGGGCGGAATGCTTCAGCTGTCACACTGGTGCTTTGATCCCCTGGTCCGTTGGACCCAGGATATGCAGTTTGAACCCCGCCTTGCTACCAAGTGGGAACGGATGGATGATCTGACCATGCGTTTTTACCTTAGAAAAGGGGTTAAATTTCATTCCGGCAACACCTTTACGGCAAAGGATGTGAAGTGGACCTTTGACCGCATGAGAAAAAGTATAGACTACAAGGGTTTGATTGAGCCCTTTGAAGGCGTTACCATCATTGACGACTACACCGTGGACATTAAAACAAAAAAACCCTATGCCCTTCTTTTAAACATGGCCACCTATTTCTTTGCCATGGATTCTGAATTTTACACAGGAACGGATGAGTCCGGCCAGCCCAAGGACGCCATTGTAAAAATTGGTCCCTCCTATGCCCTGGACCATCTCTCCGGAACCGGCCCCTTTGTGGTTTCCTCCCGGGAGCAGGGCGTCAAGATGGTGTTTGACCGGTTTAAAGATTACTGGGACACCAAGTCTCCAGGCAATGTGGATCAAATGATCCTCACCCCCATCAAAGAGGATGCAACCCGGGTTGCCGCCCTTCTTTCAGGCGATGTTGACTTTATCTCCCCCGTTCCTCCCCAGGATTTCAACCGCATTGAGGGCGACAAAAATGTCCAGCTTGTCACCATCAACGGCGGCCGAATCATCACCTTCCAGATGAACCAGGAGCGTCGTCCTGAGTTCAAGGACGTCAGGGTTCGCCAGGCAATGGTATATGCCGTGAACAACGCCGGCATTGTCAAAAAACTGATGAAGGGAACGGCAACGGTTGCAGCCCAGCAGGGACCCGAAGGATATGCGGGATACAAGGAAAACCTCAAACCCCGCTTTGACCTTGAAAAGGCAAAGGCCCTCATGAAAGAGGCCGGACTTGAGAATGGGTTTGAATGCACCATGATCGCTCCTAACAACCGCTATGTAAAGGATGAAAAAATTGCAGAGGCCGTTGTCCAGATGCTTGCCAAGATCAACATCAAGGTGAACCTCAAGACCATGCCCAAGGCCCAGTACTGGGATGAATTTGATGCAAAGGTGGCTGACATCCAGATGATCGGATGGCATTCAGACACAGAAGATTCCGGTAATTTCACCGAGTTCCTCATGATGTGCATCAACAAGGAGACCGGTTACGGTGCATACAACAGCGGCGTGTACTGCAACAAACGGGTAGATGAACTGACAGTGGCTGCCCAGTCAGAGACGGACCTTGCCAAGCGGTCCGACATGCTCAAGGAAATCGAGCAGATCCTGTATGACGATGCGGCCTTTATTCCCCTCCACTGGCAGAATCTTTCCTATGCCGGCAAAAACAACGTTGGCATCAAGCCTGTGATCAACTCCATGAATTTCCCCTACTTTGGGGATATTGTCGTTAAATAACCGGCATGGCCGGAGCCAGACACGGCTTCCGGCCATAACGAAGCATGAAACTTAGATACTCGACAGCAGAGGCGACCGGGGGAGGTTTTACCCGCAGCGGATTAAACGGCAGCGGTCAGCATGGACGCTGAAGGAGCTGCCGTTTCCCTCGGAGCAGCCCAGGACGGGCTGTGAGAATGAGCGGAGGGTAATACCTCCCTCTGGTCGGCGGAATGATACGAGTTTCATATAAACCGGCACGGCCGGATCGAGTTATGGTTCCGGCCCCAACGAATTTTGAAACGCCTTCATTGACAATGCTTTGGCGAGTGTTTCATATAAAAAAAAAGGGGCAGACTGTTTCAACCAAAGTCTGACCCCATTACAGAGAACATAAATCCATGTTTGCATTTATCGTACGAAGAATCACCCAGGCGGTCTTTGTCATGCTGGTGATCAGCCTCATCGGGTTTGCCATTAAAAATAAGATCGGTGATCCTGTCCGGGACCTTGTGGGCCAGCGGGTGACCCCGGCGGAAAGGGCTGAGATCAGGGATCGCCTCGGTCTTAACGACTCGTTTGGCGAGCAGTATGTGAGATTCCTTAAAAATGCGGCCCACGGGGACCTTGGACTCTCTTTTTTCTACAAGAAACCCGCCCTTGACGTGATCATTTCAAAGGCCCCTGCCACCATGGAGCTGGTCTTTGGGGCCGGACTGCTCATCATCCTGATCTCCCTTCCCCTTGGGATGTACACGGCCCTGAAACCCAAAAGTTTTTTATCGAGATTCACCATGGGATTTTCCACCCTGGGGGTCTCCATGCCCGTATTTTTAACGGCCATCATGCTCATCTACATCTTCGGAGTCCAGCTCCACTGGCTCCCCTCCTACGGCCGGGGAGAAACCGTGGATATTTTCGGCAACGGGTGGTGGCAGTCGGGTTTTTTCACCGCTGACGGTTTAAAACATCTGATTCTTCCCTGTATCTCCCTTGCATCCATCATGCTGCCCCTGTTCATTCGACTCATCCGGTCTGAGATGATGGAAGTGCTTGAAACCGAATACATTAAATTTGCCTGGGCCAAGGGACTGCCCCCCATGCGGATATGGCTGGTCCATGCATTTAAAAACACCCTGCTGCCTGTGGTTACGGTTTTTGGCGTACAGATCGGCATCATGTTCGCCTTTACCATCCTCACCGAGACGGTTTTCCAATGGCAGGGAATGGGGTACATGTTCCTTGAAGCCGTGGAGCGCTCGGACATCTCCCTTCTCATTACCTATCTCATCGTCGTGGGGTCCGTATTTGTCATTGTAAATACCCTGGTGGACATTCTCTATGGATTGATCAACCCCACGATAAGAATAGCAGGAAGAAAATGAAAAATTTCATCTCTCGTTTTAAATCGTCCTATCTTTTTTACAGTTTCAAGCGGGACAGGACCGCCAGGATCAGCTTTGTCATTCTGACATTTTTTCTGCTGCTGAGCCTTGTGGCCCCTCTGGTTTCACCCTACAACCCCTATGATGCATCAACCACGGATCTCATGAATTCCGAGATTCCACCGGCCTTCATGGACGGCGGAACCACGGAATTTCTCCTGGGCACGGACAACATGGGCAGGGATCTTCTCTCCACCATGATCTACGGGCTCAGGATATCGGTGCTCATCGGGCTCGGGGCCGTATTTCTCCAGGCTTTCATCGGCATCATCGTCGGTCTTACAGCAGGCTACATGGGCGGCAAGGTGGATGCGGTTCTCATGCGCATCGCAGACATCCAGTTTTCCTTTCCCTACCTCATGGTGGCCATCTTCATATCGGCCATTTTCCAGCTCATGTTCGGCATCGGCAGCTTTGAAAAGCTGGCCGTGCCCCTTCTCGTTGTCATCATCGGCCTTGCCGAATGGCCTGTATACGCAAGGACCATACGGGCATCGGTCATGGGGGAAAAGAACAAAGAGTATGTGGAGGCGGCAAGGGTGATCGGACTGTCCCAGCCCGTGATCATGTTCCGCCATGTCCTTCCCAACACCCTGACTTCGGTCATGGTCATCTCCACCATCCAGGTGGCCAATGCCGTGATGAGCGAGGCGGCCCTGTCGTTCCTTGGCCTTGGAATGCCCGTGACCATGCCCTCCCTGGGATCTTTGATCAAGTCCGGATTTGAGTATATCTTTTCCGGCATCTGGTGGATAACCATCTTTCCGGGTGTCTTTCTCATCCTCTTTGTCCTTGTGATCAATCTGCTCGGGGACTGGCTCAGGGATGTGCTCAACCCGAAACTCTACAAAGGATAGTCAACCATGTCCCACCTCCTGGAAGTACAGGATCTAAAAGTAAAATTTGCCCTGAGATTCGGTGATCTCACGGCCATTGACGGCATAAGTTTCACCCTGGATAAGGGGGAAAGACTCGGCATTGTGGGTGAAAGCGGGGCTGGAAAATCCGTCACAGGCTTTGCCATCATCAACCTGTTGAGCAAGCCCGGATTCATCGCCGGGGGAAGAATCCTCTTTAACGGCGATGAAATCAGCGCATTTCCAGAAAAGAAAATGAGATCCATCCGGGGCAACCGGATCAGCATGATTTTCCAGGATCCCATGATGACCCTCAACCCGGTCTTTACCATTGGCACTCAGATGGTGGAAACCCTGAAGGCCCATCAAAAGATCACCACGGCCGAGGCTAAAAAGGTCGCCCTGGAAAAGCTAAAAAAGGTTCACATCCCTTCGCCTGAAAAAAGACTCTCCCAGTATCCCCACGAGTTTTCCGGGGGTATGCGCCAGCGGATTATCATTGCCATATCCCTGTTGACCGACCCTTCGATCATCATTGCTGACGAACCCACAACGGCCCTGGACGTAACCATCCAGGCCGAAATCATGGACCTTCTCCAGGAGCTTTGCCTCACGGATGACATGGGGCTGATCCTCATCACCCACGACCTTGGGGTGGTCTCCCAGGTAACGGAAAAAATCGCCGTCATGTATGCCGGGAAAATAATCGAAAAGGGCGCTACCGCCACCGTTGTCAATTCGCCTTCCCACCCCTACACCCAGGGACTGATCAAATCCCTGCCAGGGGTGTTGAAGCCTGGAGAAACCCTTTACCAGATACCCGGCATGATGCCCAACCTCACGGAAATCCCCCCTGGATGCGCATTCAACCCCCGTTGCCCCATCAAACAGGATATCTGTCTCAGGGAGGTCCCCCCTTTGAAGCAAACCGAAAAAGGCATAATGGCTGCATGCCATTTGATTTAGAGAATGATTATGGAAAACAACACCCCAATCCTGACCATCAAAAACATAGTAAAGCACTTTGACATCTCCGGTGGCTTTCTGGAACAGCTTAAATTTAAAAACAGCCGCATTGTCCGGGAAAAAACCACGGTCAAGGCGGTCAACAACGTCAGCCTCACCATCAACAGGGGAGAGACCCTGAGCGTGGTGGGTGAATCCGGATGCGGAAAATCCACCCTTGCACGGGTGATCCTGGGCCTGTACCCGCCAAACTCGGGGGAGATTTATTATAAAGAAGACCGGATCGATCATCTCACCCACAGGGAGATGCTTCCCTTCCGCAAAAAAATGCAGATGATATTCCAGGACCCTTACGCCTCCCTCAACCCGAGGAAAACTGTAAAGCAGACCCTGGAAGAACCCCTGCGTTTCCACAATCCCCACATGACCGACGATAAGGTTCACGCCAAGGTGAAATCCGTGATTGAACAGGTAGGGGTGGATCCGGCCTGGTCCGGCCGCTATCCCCATGAGTTTTCAGGCGGTCAGCGCCAGCGCATCAGCATTGCAAGGGCCCTGATTCTTGATCCGGATCTCATCGTGGCCGATGAGCCTGTATCAGCCCTGGACGTATCCATCCAGGCCCAGATCCTCAATCTGCTCATGGATGCCGGCAAAAAACGAGGGCTCACCTATCTCTTTATCACCCACGATCTTTCCGTGGTCCAGCACATCAGCACCCGGGTGGCCGTGATGTACCTTGGCACCCTGTGTGAACTTGCCACCCCTGAAACCCTGTTTGCCACCCCGTCCCACCCCTATACCCGGGCACTCTTGAGTGCCATTCCACGGGTGGGCCAGACAAGGCCCAACAACATAAAACTAAAGGGAGAGGTGCCCACCCCGGTGCACCTTCCAACGGGCTGCGTGTTCCACGGCCGCTGTCTGTTTGCCAATGACCGGTGCACCCGGGAAAACCCCAAACTTGTAACACTTGACAACGGCACCCAGGTGGCCTGCCACGCAGTTGAAGAGGGGCGAAGCATTGAATGACAGGGAAAAAAGACCTTTGGCAGCCCTGTCAATAAATCATGACAATGCCCAGGGCACCACGGTCACCCTTTCGGGCAGCCTGGACATTGCCGGTGTTTCAAAGGTGTGGGAAAAGGCCGAAAAGGCCCTTTTCGGAACAGGAGATCTGGTCATTGACCTTAAACGGGTGGACCACATGGACAGTGCCGGAGCGGCCCTGGTCTGGTTCATCAAGACCACCTGGAAACAAAGAACCGGTGGAAAAATTTCGGTCCTGGGGCTTAAACCAGCATTTAAACAGGTGATGGACCTGACTGAAACGATTCCTGACACCAGGGATGGAGAAAAAAAGCCCAAAAAAAAGCCCCCCTCATTTGTCGAAACCCGGGGGAAAAACTTTGCAGATCAAATGGAAAAGGCAACCTCGTTCATCGCCCTTGTGGGACAGATCACCCGGGCATTGATCCACGCCTTTTTTCATCCCCTGTCGGTCCGGTGGAAGGACGCCCTGCTGACCGCAGAACGCTCGGGTGTCAACGCCCTTCCCATCGTCGCCCTTATCAGCTTTATTGTGGGCCTTGTCATGGCCTTTCAGGCGGCCATGCCCATGAAAATGTTCGGCGCAGAGATCTATGTGGCCAACCTCATCGGCATTGCCATGGTTCGGGAGCTTGGCCCCCTCATGACGGCCATTATCCTGGCTGGCCGGTCGGGCTCGGCGTTTGCCGCCGAGATCGGCACCATGAAAATCAACGAAGAAATCGACGCGCTTTCCACCATGGGGCTTGACCCTGTCCGATTTCTCATGGTCCCGAGAATCCTGGCCGCCGTGTTTATCACCCCACTGTTGACCATCTTTTCAAATTTTGTCGGTATCATGGGCGGCTCCATTGTTCTTCTGTCCATGGGCTATCCTGCCATCACCTACTACAGCCAGGTGATCTCCTTTGTCACCTGGATCGATTTCACCGGGGGCCTGGTCAAGTGCTTTGTGTTCGGCATCCTGATCTCAGCTGCAGGATGCATCAGGGGAATAGAGACCCAAAGCGGACCCGGCGCCGTAGGCGCAAGCACCACAAGCGCCGTTGTGACGGGCATTACCCTGATCGCCGTGTTTGACGGCATATTTTCAGTTCTCTTTTACTGCCTTGGAATTTAACCCCATGAACACCAGAACAGATCCGATCATTGAGGTAAAAAACCTGACCGCCGGTTATACGAATTTCACCCTGTTCGACAACATCAGCTTCCAGGTAAACCCAGGCGAAATCTTTGCTATCCTGGGAACTTCAGGATGCGGAAAAAGCACCCTAATGAAACTGATGACAGGGCTTTTTAAACCCAAAAAGGGAAGCATCCTGATCCAGGGACAGGAACTTGCAGATGCAGATCTTGACCAGCGGATCGCCATTCTCAGGGGAATCGGGGTGGCTTTCCAGAGCGGAGCCTTGTTCGGTTCCATGAGCGTGATTGAAAACGTCAAACTGCCTTTGGAAGAATTTTCCGACCTTCCCCAGGGGGCCATGGATGCCATTGCAACAACAAAACTCGCCCTTGTGGGGCTGGGTGAGTATCTGAATTTCATGCCCGATGCCTTGAGCGGGGGCATGAAGAAAAGGGCCGCCCTTGCCAGGGCCATGGCCCTTGATCCGGCCATTGTGTTTCTAGACGAACCGTCTGCAGGTCTTGATCCAGTCACCTCGGCCGAACTTGACAAACTCATCAAGGCCCTTCGCACTTCACTTGGCATCACCTTTGTCATTGTCACCCACGAGCTGGACAGCATCTTCTCCATTGCCGATCGGGTGATCATGCTAGACAAGTCCACAAGGGGTATCATTGCAACGGGCGGGCCCCTTGAACTGAAACAGGACCAAACCAAACCACTGGTTTACAATTTTTTCAACCGAATAGCCTGAAAAAGAGAAACATATGAGCGAACAAGCCAACAATTTTAAATTAGGTCTATTTGTCATCATCTCGTTTGCCCTGCTGGTAACTGCCCTTGCCCTGCTCGGTGCCGGGGATTTTTTTAAGCAGGAAACCCTTGTTGAAACCTGTTTTAACGAAAGTGTCCAGGGCCTTGACGTGGGTTCCCCGGTAAAATACCGGGGCATGGATATTGGCAAGGTCAAGGAGATCACCGGGGCTTCACGGGTTTACGGGGTCAGATCCGACTATGTTTTGGTGATCATCTCGCTGTTTGAGGATGTTTCCCTTGGCCAGCCCGGCGGTTCAGTCAAAGATAAAATCGAGCATGCCGTGGCAGAAGGACTGACCGTTCAAATGGCCTTTATGGGGCTGACCGGGGCCGCCTATCTTGAAACCAATTATATGGGCGAAACCGAAAGGATTCCCCTTACCATTCCCTGGGAACCCAAGCACCCCTACATACCCTCAAAACCCAATAAAATAACCCAGATGGGCGAATCCCTGGACAGGATAATGAAAAAACTCGAAGATATCAACATCCAGGGGGTTTTGGCTGAACTCCAGTCGGTCATAGCCCTAAGCGCTGCCAAGCTTGACAACGCAAACATCAAGGAAATATCCACCCAGACCGCCACCCTTTTAAGAGAGATCAGAACCACCAATGCCCGGCTCGCAGAGTTGTTTGATTCAACCCAGACAAAGGGACTGATGAACGATGCCAGGGCCGCCGTGAATGGGGCAAAAGATATTGTTGAATCGTCGAAAGCACCCATTTCCCAGGCCCTTAACGAGTTTAGAGGTGCGGCTGCCACGGCCAACTCCCTTGCCGGTTCCCTTGACAAAACCTCCCGGCTCCTTGGGGATATGGTATGGGTGAACACGGACAGCATCAAGGACGTTGTTGACAACCTCAAGATCACCTCGGAAAACCTGAGACAGATGAGCCAGGATATCAAACGTTATCCTGCAAGGCTTTTGTTTGAGGCACCCCCGGAAAAGGAGAAAACCCTTGAAAAATAATCTATTGTCTACCCAGGGCTTTTGGGGGTTAAAAAAAAGGCTGCTTGTCATGCTGGCCATGGCCGGCACCCTGGTACTGGTGGCAGGATGTTTCTCCTTTCAGAGAAACATCAGTGAAAAAAAACTGTACAGCCTTGGGACAAAAATAGTTCCCACCGTTGCCTCCGTGCACGCCCCCCTGCCAACGCTTCTGGTAAAGGAGTTTGACATGGCCCCCATGTACATGGCCAATTCGTTTGTCTACCGCAGGGATGAATTCCAGTTTGAAACAGACTACTTCAACGAGTTCATCATTCCCCCCCAGCGGATGATCACAGCTGCGGTCAAACGTGCCCTTTTTGATGCACGACTGTTTTCTCCTGCCTTTCCGGACAAACCCGCAGACCATCGGCTCCAGGGCAGGATCAATCGTCTATACGGCGATTTCAGGCAGCCAGGCCACCCCCTGGCAGTCATGGAGATCTCCCTTGCCCTTGATGCAACCGACGAAAAAACCTTTTCAAAAGAGACGGCAATCAAGGAAAGCACCCCCCAGGCCCTTGTCGGCGGATGGAACCGGCTGCTGGATGAAATCATACAAGAATTCGTAAACAGCCTTGACCGGAACAACTCCGGATCATGAGAAGCACAGCAGCAAGGATGAGCATTGTTTATTCAGGGTCATGGATTCAGACCGGGGTTGGGGCGATGGCCTTCTCGCAGCCCGTCCATGGGCTGCTCAGAGGGAGGAAGATTTTATTTCGCCCAGGAGCCTAATCAATACTTTTTCTCTTTTCTTCAAGACGAGTACCCAGGCTTTTCAGTTTTTCAATAATCTCTGCCTGATTTTTATTTTCATCAAAAAGTTCATCATAGGCTACTTTTAATTTTTGATTGGTTTTATCTTGAGCTTCCAGGCTGGTTTTGCATTGTTTAAGTTTATTTTTTCTACTTTCGATTTCAAAAAGAAGCGTCATTACGTATTGTTCAAAATCGTTTTTCATTTCATCCGGAGCTTGTGCCATGTATGTCCTGATCAGTTGCAGGGCTTTTCCATGATCCGGGAAAGGATTATGGGGGCTTGAATACAGCAGAGCCAGATGAAAGAGTAACTTTGGATCATGCGCTTCTCCGGTTTGATCTTTTAATTGAGTCTCCAAATGGAAAATTTCAGCGTCTATATTTTCACCCTTTATACTTAAATAATCCCGGGAAACCGGCTTCATTACAGGTGTTTGTTCTGCGGTGCTGGGTATTTGTTTTACCGTACATCCGAATAAATTCATCCCTGAACCAATAAATATCAAAATAATGACTGCACGGATGCTCCGGGCTGGATGGAATAATTTCAATGGATCATTCATAAAACTTTCATCTATTGCGTCTCTCTTCGGTTTACTACAAATACACTGCCGGGAAGTGATTTTGCATACTTTTTCAATTCTGCCGCCATCTCTCCAATTTCAAATTGATTCAACTGCTTTGTTTCGCTTGTTAGGATAACAGCAATGGATATGGTCATGATCGGGAATTCCATTGTTTCACCCTGCCTGTTTTTACTGATGATCCTGCCTTTTTTTATATCTTCAGAATCATAAAAGTTTACAATTTTTTTATCAAAAGTATCTATAATGGCTTTGCAGATGGATATATATTTCTCAGGGGTTGTGACCACGGCAAAATCATCTCCGCCGATATGACCAACAAAGTCTTCCTTTGTGCCGTGTTCGACAATAGCACTTTCAATAATTTTTGCGCTGGATGTAATGATCTCATTTCCCTTGGCATAACCGTACTTGTCATTGTAGGACTTGAAATTATCCAGATCTATTAAAGCAAATGCCAGGGGACGATCGGTTTCCAGTCGTTTTTTTAAAACGTTTTCAATGGCAACCCCTCCAGGAAGCCGGGTTAGAGGACTGGCATCCAGAGACATTTCTTCCAGCTGAGCCAGACGCCGGGCCATTTTTTTGAATGCACCGGCAAGTTCTCCCAGTTCGTCTTTGGTATTGACTTGCGGAAGATGGTCGTATTTGCCTTTTGATATCCTCATTGTTGCAATTTTTAACTGTTTAATTGACCGGGAGATGTTCCGGGTTATGAAAGAGACAATGACTATCCCAATCAAAATCCCGATCCCCGACAGAAGAACAATGATTTGAATGGTCTTACGTGCCTTATTTTCTGTTTTCAATACCAAATGATTTTGACTTTTTTTGGTATCCTTAACCACGGTTTGAACAAAACAAATCAATTCATCCAGTTTGTTTTTAATGATGATATCATTCTCATCAGCCCGGATATCTGAAGAATTTTCAATTTCTTTAAACCATACCTGATAATATAAATTAAATTCCTCGTGGAGGATTGAAAGTCTGCATGCAGGACCGTTGTAAGGATCAGGAAGGCGTTGTATCACTGTGACCAGTTTGTCAAACGCTTTACTTTGATCCCAAAAAGCATCCAGCATTTCAGAATTTTTAAGAATAGTATACCGACGCCCGTATAACTCCTGGGCCAGGAGTTCATCCACCAGCTTATCAGCTGTTTCCAACAAAACCAAATCATGTTCAATAAAATTTCTGTTGACTTGATCGGCTTCTTTTAAACTGAAGAAGGAAAAAAAAGCGATTATAATCATAATCAAAAGAAGGGGAACAAACCCTATGATAATTTTTGTTTTGATATTTAACTTAAAAAAAGGGGTTTTAAGCATCTTTGTTTCCATGAACTGAATTAAGGCATTTCATGGAAATTATTGATTTCAGAGCAGAAAATAAACATCTAACGAGCCCCTTAGAATTAAAAATTCTAATCATATTTAAAAACTTCTGTTGCCTAGAACTTTAACAATCTTTGGTATTTATGTAAAGAATTTTCCACCTGTGCAAGTGCCCTGTGTTGGCTGGCTAAAGTCCTGCAAAGAGCTTCCAAACAAGCCGTCCCAGGGTCAGTCCCGGATCATGAGAACCACGGCAGCAAGGATGAGCACGCTTCCAAAATAGCCGTAAACGGTGAAACTCTCCCCCCACCAGCACCAGGCAACCAGGGCAGCCACAACCGGCTCTGCCGTGGCAATGATCGACGCCCGGCCAGCCTCGATTCTCCTGAGACCTGCATAGTAAAAGTGGTAGGCCCCAAAGGTGGAAAAAACGGCTATGGAGCCAAGGGCCACCCAGGCAGTCGCACTCTTTTCAGCAAAGGAAAACCAGGGCAAAAGACAGACAGCACCAAAAGGCAGGGTGTAAAGAAAAAGAACCGATGCCGAGTATTTGTCTGAAAAATGCTTGCCAAAGATATAGTAAAGAGAATAGCAGAAACCCGACAAAAGTCCAAACAGAACGGCTGACATGCCTGCCCCCCCGGTGATTCCCAGGGGCTGAACCTGCTGATTCCTGGAAACCAGCACCACCCCTGCAAGGGTAAGAACAAGGGCCACTGTTTTTTTAAGATTCACCCGCTCGTTTAAAAAAAGGCGGGAAAGCAGAAAAACCCAGGCCGGCGCCGTATAGAGCAGCACCGAGGCCATGGCAGCCCCGCCTTTTTCCACGGCAATCTGGTATGATCCAAAAAACAGGGTGACACAGAGAAAACCGAACAGGGCCAAACCGGGAAGATCACGGGGCTTCACGGCAACCCGCCGTTGAAAAAGGGCCTGAACCGCAAACAAAAACCAGGCAAGCATTGCCCGCCAGAAGGCAACCTCAAGGGGGGCAACCCCCTCCTGAAAGGCCATCTTCCCAAGGGGTCCGAGAACCCCCCACAGGGTGGCTGCCGCCAGAATATAGATGTATCCAAGTTTATCCATAGAGCCTATTGATATAGACATTTCCCGAAACCTTGTCAAAATAAAAATTTTCCTGTTGAATATTTCAATTGGGATTGATACCTAACGGTATGAGCAAAAGCCCATAATCTGAGATTTATTCCCAGAATTCATTTAAAAACGCTTTTGAATAGGAGGAAAAATGGAAAAAGTACTGGTGGTTGGATGCGGATCATACATGGACGCAGGTTACGGCTGTCCAGGCGAATGGCGATGTCTTAAGGCCGCGGCCCTTGGCGATGGGAAATTCACCGAAGAGTCCCAGGTAGTGGGCTTTGTCAAATGTGAATGCCCCGGTCGCACCCTGGTTCCCAACACCGGAATGACCATGAAACTTTCCGAGATCAAGCCGGACAAAATATATCTCTCCACGTGCATGGCCAATGCAAAACCGGACTGCCCCTACAGCACCGCCGAAGAAAAAGCAGCAATGCTCAAGGAAAAATTCGGCATTGAAGTCATTATTGGCACCCACGATTATAAGTAGTGGCTGACCGAGAGCCCGTGTTTGGGCAAAGAATTGCCCATATGCAAGGCGCAAAAATTAGGGGGAGGGAATCACCACTTCACCCTCCCCCTGTATCCCAATTGATTACAGCCCCCGGTGTTCATGGCGGCTGATGATTTCCTCTTGGTGATCCCTGTCAAGATCAACAAAATAATCACTGTACCCGGCCACACGCACCAGCAGATTGCGATACTGGTCCGGGTGTTCTTGGGCCCTTTTCAATGTTTGTGTATCCACCACGTTAAATTGAATGTGATGACCGCCAAACTTAAAATAGGTCCGGATCAGACCCGCCAGTTTGTCCAGATCCTGTTCGGTTTTAAGCACCCCGGGCAAAAATCGCTGGTTCAGCAGGGTTCCTCCGGATTTTGACTGATCCATTTTACCCAAAGATTTAATGACAGCGGTTGGACCGTTACGATCCGCTCCATGGGAGGGGGAGGTGCCGTCGGACTCGGGAAGCCCTGAAAACCGACCATTGGCCGAAGCCCCCAGCTTTTTACCAAAGTAGACATGGCAGGTCGTGGAGAGCATGTTCAGATGGTACTCCCCGTTTTTAGTGTTGGGCTGGCCGTCAATGGCAGAAAACAACGAATCGTATACCTGCACCATGATCTGGTCGGCACGGTCGTCGTCGTTGCCGAAAAAAGGGGTCTTGTTCAAAAGGCGCAGGCGCAGGGCCTCATGGCCCTTAAAATTATCCGCCAATGCCTTTAAAAGAAGTTCCATGGTCACGATTTTATCGTCAAACACATGCTTTTTAATGGCTGACAGACTGTCGGTGATGGTGCCGATCCCGCAGCACTGGATATAGTTTGTATTGTACCGGGGGCCACCGTTGTAATAATCTTTACCCTTTGCAATGCAATCCTGGATCACCACGGATAGAAACGGTGCCGGAGCATTGGCGGCAAACATGCGCTCAATATAATTATTGACCCGGATTTTCAAATCCACCACATGGGCAAGCTGCCGGGTAAAGGCGTCATAAAGCTGATCAAAGGTTTCAAAACCCCTGGGATCTCCGGTTTCAAGACCAACCATCCCACCCCCAAGGGGATCCCTGCCGTTGTTCAGGGTCAGTTCAAGCAGCTTGGGAAGATTGAGATAACCCGTGAGAATATAGGCCTCCTTGCCAAAAGCCCCGGTCTCAATACAGCCTGAACAGCCGCCCTCCCTGGCATCTTCAATACGCTTGCCCACACGGACCTGTTCAAGAACAACCTGATCGGCATTAAACACCGAGGGGTATCCATAACCGTTGCGGATAACACGGCAGGCCGCCTTTAAAAAATGGTAGGGGGTTCGTTCACTGATCTGTACATTGCTTTGGGGCTGGAGCAGCTTTAACTCATCTATGACGTCCAGCATGATATAGGAAAGGTCATTGACAGCGTCGGCACCCTGCCTTGTTAATCCCCCCAGGTTGATGTTGGTAAAATCGTTGTAAGTGCCGCTCTCCTTGGCCGTTACCCCTACTTTCGGGGGGGCTGGATGGTTGTTTATCTTTATCCACAGACAACTGATAAGCTCCTTGGCTCCATCGGCATCCATGGTGCCAAGCTCCAGTTCCCTCATGTAAAAGGGATAAAGGTGCTGATCCAGGTGCCCCGGACTCATAGCATCCCACCCATTGAGCTCTGTGATGGTTCCCAGGTGAACAAACCAGTACATCTGGATGGCCTCCCACAGACTTGTCGGCCGTTCAGCCGGAATCCGGCGGCAGACACGGGCAATTTCAAGGAGTTCTTTTTTTCTGGCAGGCCGGGTTTCCTGAGCAGCCATTTCTTCGGCCAGCCGGGCGTGTCTTTGTGCAAAAAGGATGGCTGCATCACAGGAGATATCCATGGCCGTCAAGGCATCGGACCGTTCCTGGGCCTGGGGATCGTGCAGGTAATCGAGCGCTTCCAGGCCCTGTGCGATCTCTTGTTTGAAATCTGTCATGCCCTTTTGATAAATGGTGCCGTCCAGGGCTGTATGACCCGGGGCCCGCTGCTCCATGAATTCCGTGAACAGTCCCGCACCATAGGCTTTCTGCCACGGCAGGGGTAGGTGTTCGAACACCCTGTCACGCATACTTCGTCCCCGCCAGTAGGGAATGATCTCGTCACGGTAGATTTTCATATCCCCGGGATCAACCCTGAAGGGCGTCATTTCCCGGTTGTGCAGGGTTTCCAAATCCTCAACAGAGTGGCAGTTTAATTCTGGAAACGTCGGCGTTGCCTTGGGCCTGGGCCCACGTTCACCCACGATCAATTCCTGGTCCCCGATGTAAATGGTCTTTTTTTCACACAGGTTTTTAAAATTCAATGCCCTGAGTATGGGGGTTGCATATTTTCCCAGGTTTTCCCGGTAAAACTGGGTTTGCAGCAGTGCCCGTTCAATGGAGATGGCAGGTATGGCAGTAAAACTCTGTTCCCGGAGGGTTGCGATTCGCGGGTTCATTTTTCTTCTCCCCTGGCCGGTATTAGGGCCAATGCGTCAGTGCACATGGACGTTCAAGCCAAAATGCGTTAATGTGTCCACTGCCCTGGTAATCTGTAATTTTGAAACCGGTTCAATTTTTTCTCCAGGATAGGCCAGACCGAATTTGTGATACTTGGCCCGCTGGAAATCATGGTAGGGTAGAATATCAACCTGGTGCACCTGGGGCAGGTCAGCGACAAACCGACCCATTTTTTCCAGGTTTTGAGTGTCTGCATTTACACCGGAAATCAAAGGAAAACGGATGATAATGGCAGCCCCCCTGCGGGAAAGTTTTTTCAGGTTTGATAAAATGAACCCATTGGAAACACCTGTATAGAGCCGGTGTTGACTGTCATCCATCACCTTGAGGTCAAAAAGAAAAAGGTCCGTGTTTTCAGCAATTTTTTCAAGGATCCCCCAGGTTGAGTACCCCGAAGTATCCACGGCAGTATGAATGCCCAGACGGGTGCAGCCTCTGAGGAGACGATCAAGGGATCTCCACTGTACCAGGGGCTCTCCCCCGGAAAAAGTGACGCCGCCCCCGGAACTTTCATAGAAAAGCCGGTCTTTTTTGATCATTTCCATCAGGCTGTCCGTGCTGTGACATCGGCCCGTTTTTTCCATTGCGTTGGCCGGACAGATTTCGGCACAATGTCCGCAGTTTATACATTTTACCAGGTCACGTGCCACACCGTTTTCGTTTAGTTCAAGGGCCTGTTCAGGACAGGCTGCCACACATTCCCCACACCCTATGCATGATTGACCATTGTATGTGACCCTTGATTCCAGGGACAACCCTTCCGGGTTATGGCACCATGGACATGACAGGGGACACCCGTTCATGAACACCGTTGTACGGATGCCCGGACCATCGTGGATGGCGTACTTTTTTATATCAAAGATAATACTGTGCTGATCTGTCATCCCGGGACCGCCTGTTTGATCATTCGCCGTTGCTGTAAGCCCTGGATTCAAGTTGCAGCAGCCTTGTCTTTATGTCAAGCCCGCTGCTGAACCCCACCAGTTTCCCGCTCTTGCCAATGACCCTGTGGCAGGGAATAATGATGGGGATGGGATTTTTACCATTGGCACCACCCACAGCCCGGCACGCCTTTTCATTGCCAACAGCCACTGCCACATCAAGGTATGAGGCTGTCCTGCCGTAGGGGATCCGGCAGAGGGCGGCCCACACTTTTTGCTGGAAAGCCGTTCCCAGGGGGGCAAGGTCAACCTCAAATTGAGTCAGTTTTCCTGCAAAATAGGCAACGAGCTGGTCCATGACCGGCTTTACTTTTTTTGGGTCCCTGGTCCAGCCGGGATCGATGCCAAGGGGATGGGTACCCCCTTCAAAGCTAAGGTGCCTTACCCCCCTTTGATCCATTGCAACCAGGATCGGCCCCATTGGGGAATCTATAATATCGTAGATCATTTCAACCATGGTTTCTCCATTCCTGTTCAAAACGCAACAATACTATCGATACCATAATCGACAATGTCGTTTGGAAACATCCTGAGAAGCTTCTTTTGACCAGATCAACCATATATCCTTGGGAGTTGACAGCTCGAAATCGTTGCCTGTCCATGATCTCAAAGCTTTTATCCGCTTTTTTCAAAATATTGATAAGATCGCTCTGTTTTGTTTTGTTATCCGATACCATGGAAAGTTTAGGGCGAATATCCCACAGGATATCCATGTCCTGGGTGGCAGTGAGCTGGCGATCAAAAAAAACGGCGGCAGCAGTTTCATAGGCGTACAAAGCATTTGTTCCTATGAGCATTATATTGTTACCCAGAAGCGCGTGTTTATCAAGCTCCCTCAATACTGAGGTGACAATTCTTGGAACACGTGATATTTTTGCCGCTTTGCAGAATCGTGCCTGATCTTTGAGACGATTTTTCAGTGTCTTGATTCTGTTTTCGACCTGTTGTTTATTTTTTTGAAATTCAGCCTTTATCTCCTGGGTCCCAGGGCTCATTGGGCCGAGACTTTTGCCGTTTCCGTATCGATCGGTCGTTTTAAAAAGGTATTGTTTTCCACCCGCTTTTTTCCAGTGCATCCCCCCTCGGTATGCAATCCCTTTCCTGAACGCATCTATCCATGCATCGTATAACTGGATGGTATCTATAAAAAATCTGGATTGGTTGTCGGTAAATTCTATAAGGCCCATTTTTTTCCTTCATTTTAAAAAAACCGATATATGAAGGAAAAATAAATGAATTAAAACAAAAAATCAATATATTGAAATTAATTCAAGATTCAACCCCACGTGAATCCATCTCCGGCATTTCCAGCCGTCTGCAGAGTCCGGAAAGCCTGCAATCGGTGCGGTTGTTGTGCAGGGCAATCTCCATGGATCTTCTTGATCCCACCACAATGACAAGATTTTTCCCCCGGGTCATGGCCGTGTACAGCAGATTTCTCTGGAGAAGGGGATAGTGCTGAACCGTCATGGCAATGACCACGGCCGAGTATTCCGACCCCTGGGATTTGTGGACCGACACGGCATAGGCAAGGGTCAGCTCATCAAGCTCGAGCAGGTCATAGTCCACCACCCGTCCGTCATAGTCCACGGACAACCTTCCCTCTGATTTCACCACCTCGTGGACAATGCCGATATCGCCGTTGAACACCTCTTTCTGGTAGTTGTTCTTCAGGTGCATCACCTTATCGCCGGTCTTGAAGGTCAATCCCCTTGCCTCAATGCCGCCGGCAGCCTTGTTGAGCACCTGCTGCAGCTTCTGGTTGAGATTGATGGTTCCAGCCTCGCCCTTGTGCATGGGGGTCAGCACCTGGATTTCGTCCACATGGGGAAAGGCCTTTTTGATGCGGTTGCTGCACAGCTCCACAATGGTTGCCACCACCCGTTCCGGCGAGGCGCTCTCGATGAAATAAAACTCTGACAGCCCGTCTGAGCTGTTCTCAAGGCAGGGCATTTCACCGTTCCGGATGGCGTGGGCGTTCATGACAATGGGGCTCTGTTCCGCCTGCCTGAAAATCCGGGTCAGGCTGAAGGTCTTGACCGCCTTGGATGCAATGATGTCGGAGAGCACATTGCCCGGCCCCACCGAAGGAAGCTGAAATATATCCCCCACCAGAATAAGACTTGAATTTACAGGCACGGCCAGAAGAAGATTAAACATGAGCATGGTGTCCACCATGGATGCCTCATCAACGATGACCACGTCCGAATCAAGGGGGTTGGACAGATTCCTTGCAAACTCCCCGGTGTCGGGATCACACAGCAGCAGGCGATGGAGGGTGGATGCCTTTTTATCTGTCACCTGGGAGAGCCTTCTTGCGGCCCTGCCCGTGGGAGCGGCAAGGGTCACGGTTTTGCGAAGTTTTTTCAAAACAGCACAAACAGCCCGGATCAGGGTGGTCTTTCCCGTTCCCGGCCCACCCGTTATGACCACCACCCGGTGGGCCATCACCTGTTTTACTACATCAATCTGCTCCTGGGAAAGCTTTACAGCAAGCCTTGTGGCCACCTCCATGGTGATGGCTTCGTCGGAAAGGTCAACAGGATTAATGGGCACACAAAGCATTGCCCGTATCCTTTCAGCAATTCCCTTTTCCGCCATGTGGAGTCGCTTGAGATAAACCTGATCCTGTTCCACAACAACCTCGCCGGCATCGGCCAGGGCCCCCAGGGCCTTTTCAACATCTTCCCTGCCTGCCCCGGTGAGTGACTCACAGCCCAGATTCAATGCCTCAAATTCTGCAAACACGTGGCCGTCGCACTCTTTTTTGCACAGGAGAAACAAGAGGCAGGCCTTGATCCGTTCAGGATCATCCGGTTTAAAACCGGCCTTAAGGGCAATGGCGTCCGCCACCTCAAAACCTGCCTCAGGAACGTCCTTTGATACGGAGTAGGGGTTATGCTTGAGGATATTGAGGCTGTCGGTGCCATAGTATTTCAGAATGGCCGATGCATGGGCAATTCCCACGTCATGGTCCTGGAGAAAACGCATCACCTTTCTGACGGCGTGGTGCTTGTCCCAGGCCCTGGTGATCAGGTCGGCCTTTGATTTTCCAATCCCTGGAATTTCCCTGAGTCGTTCGGGCTCGTTTTCAATGACCTCAAGGGAACGTTCCTCAAACTGCTCTACAATCCGTTTGGCCATGGCCATGCCAATGCCCTTGATGATCCCGGAGCCCAGATAGCGTCTGATGCCTGCGACGGTTGCAGGGAGTGTAACCTCAAACCGGTCGACCTTAAACTGATCTCCATACTTGGGATGGGCCACCCACTGCCCCGTAAGTTTAAGGGTTTCTCCTTCATTGACCCCGGGCATGGTACCCACCACCACAACGGCGTCCCGGGTCTCCCGGGTCTTTATTTTTGCGATGGTATAGTGATTTTCCTCGTTGCGAAAGGTGATCCGCTCAAGGGTTCCCTGGAGAACGATCATGGTTCTTTTAAAGACCCCTGCTGCTGTTGCAGAATCCATCGGGCAGCATCCATGAGATCCAGGGCAATGAAATCGGGTTTTATTTGTTTCGCTTCAAGGCTTTTAAGGGCTTTTCGACCGTTGCCGGTCAGCACAAGAACGGCTTTTCCAACCCCTGCATTATGGGCACACTCCATGTCCTTGGCTGAATCTCCGACCATGAACGACGCCTGGGGATCGATCGCGTATTTTTTGCACGCAAGATCGATCAGCCCGGGTCCTGGTTTTCTACATGAACACCCCTCTTCAGGGGCATGGGGGCAGTAAAAAATGTCACGAATCTCACCGCCCTTTTCCCGGATACCGGCTTTCATGGTTGCAAAGATGGCATCAAGGTTTTCCCGGTTGGAAATTCCACGGTTGATCATGGACTGGTTGGTTATGACAATGATGTGAAAGCCCTTTTGGGAAAGAAGGGCCACGGCCTCGGCACTGCCGGAAATAAACCGGAACTCCCGGGGCGTTTTAATGTACAAAGGAGAATCAACATTGATGACACCGTCCCGGTCCAGGAATATGGTCAATTTTTGGGAAACCATGGTCTATTCAGCCACGGCAAAGGCATTTGAAGCACCTTCCCGAAGCATTTGATCTTCAAAGTCTTCGGCACTTTCAAGGGTGGTATATTTGCCAACCCGGACACGGTAGAACACCCCCCGGTAATCGCTGTACGTGACGATGTGGGCATTGGCGTAACGTTGTTCAAGTTTTGTCTTAAGCCGGTTGGCGTTGGTGATGTCCTTGAACGCACCCACCTGGACGGTGAAATTGCCGTCGATGTAATTCACAGGGGTAAAGGTTACCGGACCCTTGGCAAGGTTGGGGTCCTCGCTTGCCCGTCCAAGGGCCGTGACCTTTACAGGGGCGGTTCCCGGTCCCACAACTCCGATTTTTTCTGCCGCAGTATAGGACAGATCAATGATTCTACCCGTAACAAAGGGTCCCCGGTCGTTGACCCTTACAATGACACTTTTCTGATTGGAAAGGTTTTCAACCCGGACCCAGGTGCCCAGGGGAAGGGTCTTGTGGGCCGCTGTCATGGCATACATGTCGTAAATTTCGCCGTTGGCGGTTTTTCTGCCGTGGAATTTTTTACCGTACCAGGAAGCCTTGCCCGTCTGTAAAAACCCCTTTGAACTGACAATGGGCCGGTAGGTTTTACCGTCTATTTTATAGGGTTTTGAATGGGCAGGAACCTTGCCCGACGGGGTGCCGGAAGGTTTTTCCGGCCCGGGATATGAACCGCCCGCAGGTTCATGGGTGGCGCATCCTGATCCAGCAATAACGACCACAAACATCAACAAAACAAATACGGCAAGCCTGCATGCTTTTTCCATCAATTCAGGGCCCTTTTTATGACGTCATGCATCTTGTCCGTAAAGTTAAATTTAATTTTTTCCTTGACCTTGTCTGGAATATCTTCAAGATCCTTTTCATTCCATTTCGGAATAATCAATGTCCGTATACCGGCCCTGTGGGCCGCAATCACCTTGTCCTTGATGCCACCAACGGGAAGCACCTCCCCCCTCAGGGTGATCTCTCCGGTCATGGCAAGCCCCTTTTTAACGGGTTTCCCGGTAATGAGCGAAATTAAGGCTGTCAGCATGGTCACCCCGGCAGACGGTCCATCCTTGGGGATGGCACCCGCTGGCACGTGGATATGGATATCATGGGTTTCAAAAAAATCTTCAGCAATGTTGAGTGTTGCCGCATTAGACCGGATAAAACTCATGGCCGTGGTTGCCGATTCCTTCATCACCTCCCCAAGCTGACCCGTGAGGGTCAGGCCCTTGGAACCCTTCATGGCCGTTGCCTCCACAAAGAGGATTTCACCACCCGTGGGGGTCCAGGCAAGGCCAACCACCACTCCGGGAACCATGATTTCATTACCGTTTTCCGGCTTGTATCTCACCGGGCCAAGATAGCCGTGGAGGTCCTTTTTCCCGACCTTGACCATTTCAACTTCACTTTCAACCTCACTTTCAGCCACCCTTGCTGCAACCCCACGGCAGATAGAACCGATCTCCCGTTCAAGGTTTCTGAGACCCGCTTCCCTGGTGTAGCCGAATATGATCTCCTTGACGGCTCCCTGGGTAATGTTGATGTTTGACCGGGTAAGCCCATTGGCTGTCCGCTGCCTTGGAATCAGGTAACGGGTGGCAATTTTCAGCTTCTCGTCTTCGGTATAACCAGACAGTTCCAGCACCTCCATGCGATCCCGCAGGGGGGCGGGTATGGTGTGAAGTACATTGGCCGTGGTCAGAAAAATTACATCGGAAAGGTCAAAGGGCACGTCCATATAATTGTCAGTAAAGGAAAAGTTCTGCTCAGGATCCAGTACTTCCAGAAGGGCGGACGAAGGATCGCCGTGGTAGGAGGAATTCACCTTGTCTATCTCGTCGAGCATGAAAACCGGATTGTTTGTTCCGGCCCGTCGTATCTCCTGGATGATTCTTCCAGGAAGGGCACCCACATAGGTTCGCCTGTGGCCTCTGATCTCAGCCTCGTCCCGCATGCCGCCCAGGGCGATCCTGACAAATTTCCTGCCAAGGGCCCGGGCAATGGATTTTCCCAGGGAGGTCTTACCTGTTCCCGGCGGTCCTGCAAAACAGAGGATGGGACCCTTGCTGTCTTTTTTGAGTTTCCGGACGGCCAGGTATTCCAGGATTCGTTTCTTGGGTTTTTCAAGGCCGTAGTGATCCTGGTTAAGAACATTTCTTGCCTCGGCTATATCCAGCCTGTCCCTGGATTTCTTCTGCCAGGGAAGGGTTGTGAGCCAGTCAAGATAGGTTGAAGCCACAATATATTCCGACGATGAGGGGTGCATCCGTGAAAGGCGCTGTAACTCACGGTCCGCCTCTTTCACGGCTGCTTCCGGAAGACCATTGGCGGTTATCTTGCCCCGATACTCTTCAATCTCGACCCGTTCATTGTCCGTCTCTCCCAACTCTTCCCGGATGGCCTTGAGCTGCTGGCGAAGATAATATTCCCGCTGGCGCTTGTCCATATCTTCTTTCACCTGGGTCTGAATCTTTGATCCCATTTCAAGAATTTCAAGCTGGTCATTGACGAGCCGGGTCACCTTTTTCAGCCGTTTTTTTACGTCCAGAATTTCTAGAATAGACTGCTTATCAATGATGGGTGCATTTATGGTTGAAGCAACCATGTCGGCCAGGACATCGGGTTCCTGTATGGATTTAACCATACCCCCGATCTCGGCGGGTAGTCCCGGAGAAAGGGCAACAATTTTCTCGTACTGCTCGACAATATTGGACATCAATGCCCGGGTTTCCTTGTCCCGTATGATGTTACGGCTTTCAAGCACACTCACCTTTGCCTGCATATAGGACTTTCCCTCAACATACTCGGCCACCTTAAACCTGCTGATCCCCTGGATCAAAAGCTGGGCCTTGTTGTCCTCCAATTTTGCCATCTTGAGAATCATGGCAACCGTTCCTATTCTGTGGAGATCTTTTACGGAATGGCGGGAATTAATATCCGAACGTCGGGAAAGCAGTAACCCCAGGATCCTGGAGCCTGCCATGGTTTCATCAATGAGCGCTATGGCCTCCTCCTGCATGAGAACCAGGGGAATAACCATTTTTGGAAAAAGATTGGTATCCACAATGGGAAGAATAGGAAGAATTTCAGGGATGTGATCAGGGCCTATATCGACGGAATCGTTAAGTTGGTTCATGGAATTTCCTATGCCTGTGACTGTATCATCTGTAGGAGAGCTTTATCCTCTGGGACCTGTCCATGGGAAATTTTGCAAGCTTGATTTCAAGAAACCCGTTAAAAAAACAGGCGGACACTTTTTCAATATCAATAATATTAGGTAGATAAAGAACCCTTTCAAACCTGCCGAACTGTATTTCTGCAAGCCTGTAATTGGCAGATTCTCCCGGGGGTTTAATGGACCTTACGCCGGCAATCTTAACGGCTTTGGAGTTGACCTCTATATTTATATCATCCTTTTCAACACCGGCAATCTCAGCATGGATAATGATATCCTTCTGTGTTTCATAAATATCCATCTGGGGTTTCCATATCCGCTGGGAAAGACAGAACATGGGATTCATGGAATGAAACATCTCGTCAAGGGGTTTTTCTAATTTACATTGTCTTTCAAAATTGTCGCCAAACTGAATTTTAATTTTTTCCATCATTATAAAAGACTCCTGATGCTGAGGTCTATTTCCTTCAATACTGCCATAGAGAACAGGCAGTTAATCTCATAAAATACCATTCGGTCTGGCCATTGTAAAGCACTATTCCGGCGCCCACCCCCGGGTTCCCCAGATCAAAAAGACAAGGGCCATAAGGGTTGAAACGGTGGATGCCAGGCAAACGGTTCCCATTCCAAAATGCTGCCACACTAACCCTCCTGAAAAGGCGCCCATCACCCTGCCAAGGCCAGACGAGGCCAGCAGCAGGGAAATCATGGTTGC
This sequence comes from Desulforapulum autotrophicum HRM2, assembly GCF_000020365.1. Taxonomy (NCBI): domain Bacteria; kingdom Pseudomonadati; phylum Thermodesulfobacteriota; class Desulfobacteria; order Desulfobacterales; family Desulfobacteraceae; genus Desulforapulum; species Desulforapulum autotrophicum. Next base: position 5,581,256 of record NC_012108.1, read on the forward strand.
CCTTGAACCGGGTACAAGCTCCGTACACAGGGAAATAAACGCCACAATAGACTGTTCATAAAAAAGAAAAACAACAAACAGGGCGGCCAGGGCAAACGTCAGGGACCCCCCGGCCAGGGGAATTAAAAGGTAGGCCACAGAACAGAAGGTTATACCCCAGGCAACCGATAATTTTATACCGATTCTATCTGAAAAAGCGGCAGTAAAGCTTGAACCCATGAGTTCGGCAACCCCGATTACACCCGTCCCCATACCCAGGGCCACCACACTTAAATCAAAGGCGCTTTCAAGCCAGGCACCATAAATAACAAAAAGATTATCATTGGCAAAACCCATACAGAATCCAACTCCGATTGCACCACGGGCCCTTTTTATTTTCAGAAGATGTCTGACCCCTTCCAAAAAATGAGCCTTTGTCTTTGCAGCTCCTGATCCCTGCTTAAAGTCATCCTTGACATAGTTTAAAATAAGCGCAAGGGAAATAACAGCCCCCCCAGCAAGGGCAAAAAAAGGGGATCTCCATCCAAAATAGTTGATCAGGATGCCGATTCCGGGAATTCCCAGAAGGGTAGCCACAGACCAGCTGATTTCAAGGATGCCCACCACCATTCCACGGCGCTTATAGGAGACCCTTTTGCTTACATAGGCCTGGATTGCAGGGTCAAATATACTCTTGCACAACCCGCTCAAAAACATGGCAATGACAAGGGTGTAGTAAAAGGGAAAGGTGCCGGCCATAAGCATGCCCGCTGCCAGGGCCAGAAGACCCGTCACCATCATTCGCCGATAACCGGTTTTATCCGCAAGGGGAGAGACAAAGAGCCCCAGCAAATTGGTCGCCTGGTTCAGGGCAATTACAGATGTAACGGCAGTAAGGGGCACCCCGATCCCCCGGCTGATCACCGGTGCAAAGGGATAGATAAACCTGTTGGCGGTGTTAATAATCGATCTTGACAAAAATGCCGGTGCAAGTATCCCAAGAATACCGTTATCTTGTTCCATTGGGCTCCAATGATTAAACAAAAAAGGGCCGGGAAAAACGCTCCCGACCCTGGATGAATCATGTCAATATGAATTTACTCTGCGAGTTTTTTCAACATCTCGTACCTATCCTTGAGCTCTTTTTCAATCTTGGCCCTCAAACGGATGGATTCGTCTGGAAAACTCTTCTCAAGGGCTGCAAAACGGTTTTCACCGCCAAGGAACTCCTGGAGGTTTCCGTCGGGCTCCTTTGAATCCAGGATAAACGGATTTTTTCCCTCCTTGGCAAGCAGGGGATTAAACCGATAAAGGGGCCAGTAACCGGACTCAACCGCAAGTTTTGACTCCTGCTGGGTCTTGCCCATGCCCTTTCTGATGCCCTGGTTGATGCAGGGTGCATAGCAGACGACAAGGGAAGGTCCAGGATAGCTCTCAGCCTCCACAAGGGCCTTTATGGTCTGCTGTTTATTGGCGCCCATGGCAATGGAGGCCACATACACATAGCCGTAATGCATCATTAACCCGCAAAGGTCCTTTTTGCCGATTTTCTTGCCGGATGCCGCATACTTTGCGATGGCCCCGGTGGGTGTTGCCTTTGATGACTGGCCCCCGGTGTTTGAATAAACTTCCGTATCCAGCACAAGGATGTTGATGTCGTCACCCGATGCCAGCACATGGTCAACGCCACCATAACCAATGTCATAGGCCCAGCCGTCCCCGCCAAAAATCCAGTGGGACTTTTTCACCAGCAGTGAAGCATCCTCAAAAATAGAGTCAAGCGTTGCATTGCCCGTTCCAACAGACAGTTGCGACTTGATCTTGTCTGCGTAAACCTTGGATTCTCCGGCATTGTTCATGTTGTTGAGCCAGCCCTCAAGGTTCTCCTTAATCTCCAGAGAAATGTCAGAAGCAAGGGCCTCTTTAACCTTGGCGGCAAGGGTTTTTCGCCGGTTGTTAAACGCGAGCATCATGCCGTAGCCGTATTCGGCCGCATCTTCAAACAGGGAACTTGCCCAGGCAGGACCTTCCCCTTCACTGTTTGTGCAGTAGGGGGCCGTGGGTGCGGAACCGCCCCAGATGGACGTACAGCCCGTTGCATTGGCAACGGTCATTCTTTCGCCAAACAGCTGGGTTAACACCTTTACATAAGGGGTCTCACCACATCCGGCACAGGCGCCGGAAAACTCAAGAAGGGGTTTGAAGAACTGGCTTCCCTTAACGCTATCGCGCTTACCAAGGGCCTCTTTAAAGGGAATGGTCAGCGAAAATTCGTGGTTTGGAATCTCTCGTTCCGTCTGGGTGGCAAGGGGTTTCATGACCAGAGCCTTGACCTTGGCCGGACAGATATCGGCACAGTTACCGCATCCCTGGCAATCAAGGGGATTAATCTGCATCCTGAACTTGTAATCCTTAAGATCCTTACCCTTGCCTTCAACGGTCTCAAAGGTTCCAGGGGCGTTCTTGAGCTCATCTTCGGTTGCAACGATGGGAATAATGGCCGCATGGGGACAGACAAACGAGCACTGGTTGCACTGGATGCAGTTTTCAGGGATCCACTCGGGAACATTGATGGCAACGCCCCGTTTTTCATATTTACTGGTTGAATTGGGGAATATACCGTCCGGGCTAAAGGAACTCACGGGAAGCATATCACCCTTCTGGGAGAGGATGGGCCGCATGACCTTATCAACATAGTCAATGCCAGTATCCTTGATGTCCATGGTACCGGAAGCTGCACCCCAGGATTCAGGCACTTCGATTTCAACAAGGTTAGCCAGGGTTCTGTCAACGGCGTCTATGTTCATCTGAACAATCTTATCGCCCTTTTTGCCGTAGGTCTTTTTAATATCAGCCTTGAGAAGTTCGATGGCTCTTTCAAAGGGAATGACATTGGCAAGCTTGAAAAAACAGGTCTGCATGATCATGTTGATGCGATTTCCAAGACCCACTTCGCCTGCGATCTTCACGGCATCCACGTTAAAGAATTTGATCTTGTTGTCAAAAAGGGTCTTTTTAACGTCACCGGGAATGGTTTTTTCCATGTCTTCAAGGGACCAGGCAGAGTTCAGCAGAAAAGTTCCCCCTTCCTTCAACCCCTCAAGTACGTCATAAATCTGAACATAGTTTGACTTGTGGCAGGCAACAAAATCGGCCCGGTTGATCAAATAGGTTGACTGGATGGGCACATCGCCGAATCTCAGGTGGGAAATGGTGATACCGCCTGATTTTTTTGAATCGTAGGCAAAATACCCCTGGGCATACTTGTCTGTGTTGTCGCCGATGATCTTGATGGCACTCTGGTTTGCACCAACGGTACCATCGGATCCAAGACCCCAGAACTTTGCACTCACCGTGCCTTCTGGCGCCGGGTTGAATCCGGGAACAACATCAAGGGAATAATCGGTCACATCGTCCTTGATGCCCACTGTAAAATGGTTTTTGGGTCCAGCACTATTCATGTTGTCAAACACAGCCTTGATCATGGGTGCGTTAAACTCTTTGGAACCAAGCCCGTAACGACCGCCGATGATCCTGGGTCCCGTACCCTTTTCCATGAAGGCTGTACACACATCCATATAAAGGGGTTCGCCAATGCTTCCGGGCTCCTTTGTTCGGTCAAGCACCGTGATGGTTTCTGCCGTTGCCGGGATAGCTTCCATCATGGCTTTAATATCAAAGGGTCTGAACAGCCGAACCTTCACAAGACCGACCCTTTCACCGTCGTCATTGAGCTTGTTCACCGTTTCTTCAATGGCTTCACAGCTTGAACCCATGCTGATGATGATCCGATCCGCCTCAGGATCTCCCACATAGTCAAACAGCTTGTAACTCCGGCCGGTGAGCGCCTCGACCTTTTCCATATAACTTTTTACAATCAATGGAATTCTATTGTAATAAGCGTTGACCGCCTCTCGTCCCTGGAAATAAATATCCGGATTCTGGGCTGTTCCACGGGTGTTGGGATTTTCAGGGTCCAGGGCAAGGGCCTTGAACGCCCGATAGGCATCCCAGTTCATCAGAGAACGCATATCATCGTAGTCAATTACCTCTATTTTCTGAATTTCGTGGGAGGTTCTAAACCCGTCATAAAAATGCATGAACGGCACCCGCCCTTCCAGGGTTGCAAGGTGGGCAACCAGGGCAAGGTCCATGGCCTCTTGAACAGAGGCCGATGCAAGCATGGCAAAGCCTGTCTGACGTGCTGCCATCACATCCTGATGATCGCCGAAGATGGATAGTGCATGGGCTGAAATAGCCCTTGCCGTGACATGGAAAACACAGGGTAAAAGTTCACCTGCTATCTTGTACATATTTGGAATTTTTAATAAAAGACCCTGTGAGGCAGTAAATGTCGTTGTCAATGCACCTGCGGCAAGGGATCCATGCACGGCACCGGCGGCACCGGCTTCAGACTGCATCTGTTTGATGTTAAGCACCTGGCCGAATATATTTTTTCTGTTCTTTGCAGCCCAGGAGTCTGCAATTTCACCTAGGGGACTTGAAGGGGTAATCGGGTAAATGGCGGCAACCTCACTCATGGCATAGGCCACATGGGTCGCCGCTGTGTTCCCGTCAATCGTCTGCATATTTTTTTTCATAAAACCACCTTTTAAAGTAATTAGAGTCCATAACACTATCCTTTAAAGCTGATATTTATACATCAGCCCATTTTATATGTAAATGCTAAACATGGTTTATCTACCTGGGGTGAACTTCCCTTATTTCCATGATTATAACGCAAATCAAGTCAGTTGAGTAATGGCACAGTGTGTCCATTAGTATTGTGATCCCAAACTATTTTAAATTTTCAAGATGTGCTAAATTAATCTGTCCTTTAAAAACAGGAAGCGCAACCATTAATTAACAGTATCGGAGTATCTATGGGTTTATTATCATCGAGTGTGTCTGTTGCAAGATACAGGGTTGAAGGAGAAATTGAAGAATCCCTGGTTGAAACAATAAAAGAGGGGCTTAAAAAAAATGCCGTAAGTGAAATAGAAGATGAATATGCTGAAATTGCAGTGGGCTGGACCCCTTTTGAAAGTCCTTTTGACCCAGATTTTGAAAAGTTTTCATTCACATTTGGCACCTATTTTGTTTTTACCTTAAGAATTGATAAAAAAAGTGTGCCTTCAAAAATTGTTCAGAAACAGGTGGCCATGGAAGTTACAAAACGACTAAAGGAGAGCGGTCGTGAATTTTTGTCAAAAAACGAAAAAACCGACATCAAGGACATGATCACGGAAAAGCTCATGCGCCAGATGCCGTCCATTCCAAACATGTACGATCTGCTCTGGATACCCGAAGATCACAGCCTGCTGTTTTTCACCACCCAGAAGGCTGCCAATGAAGAGCTTGAAACCTTGTTTAAAACATCGTTCAAACTCAAATTAATCCGGCTCTTTCCCTTTACTATGGCAGAGGGCGACAAGGATTTTTCCGACCATGACAGGGATAAAATTGCCAATATTGTTCCCGTAAAATATTCGAGGTAAACATTATGTTAGATATTGCAGTTGCATACAATAAGTATAAATTTCTGGGTAACGAATTTTTGACATGGCTGTGGTATGTCATTGAGGCTGATATAAACCTGGGTGAATTGACCCAGATCAAAGACAGGCTGATATCAATAAAAATAGGAAATAGTATTGTACTTGAAAACTCACTTGGAGATGACGCAAAGGAAAAAATATCCATCAAGGGAGATGATGCAGGTCTTGAAGAGGGTACCATGGCCCTTAAAAAAGGTGGTGTCGTCACAGAGATTAACCTGAACCTTAAAATTGATGAGGCAGAGTACCGGTTTACCATCAAAGGCGAAAGCATGAATATCACAGGCCTTAAAACACCTACTTCCGGAAAAATAGAAGGTCCCGATGAAGTTGAAGGCGCTGTTCTTGAAAAGGTTTTTCTGTGCAACAATGTTTTTGAAATTATAGACGCCCTGTATTCGGCTTACATAAAAAGGCGAATATCCGATACCTGGACGGCCCAGGATCTTACAGCCATGAGGGCATGGATTCAATTATAATCTACCCCTGTTAAAAAAATGTTCAAAACTCAACGTTAATAGACACAACCTGAAAGGCATGACGATTTAAAATACCGTCATGCCTTTTTTGTTTAAAATAATGTTTATAAAATGTTTATAAGACTCCCCTTATAGACATGAAAGATATAAACACTATGGTTGATAACCCTTCCGCAACACATGGCATATAAAAAGATAACCTGCTGATATAAAATATAATACAGCCTAAAATCCTGTTATATTGAATAATGTCAATAAAATGTCAACAACTCCAGACTTATAAACACTTTTTTTTAAAACAGACAAAAATGACCGTTTATAAAACCGATTTAATTTGATTAGTCCACAGAATTATAATACAAATAATTTAATATTTTTAAATACTTACTATTTTTTTAAACTTTCGTACACTGCTTATTAATTATTATTATAATTAAATAGTGTTTGAACGAAAACTTACCCATCTGCGGCGTTGCTGCAAAATCCTGAAATCCTCACGTACAGTAGTACGCTCCGGTTTCAGAATTTTTTGCGCCGTGCATATGGGTAAGTTTTCGTTCAAACACAGGTTTTCGGTCAGCCACTAAATATAAATACTTTTCCGGCAGTGACTCCATATCAGTGGATGAAAACGTGGACCTGGCCAAGGCCAAGAGAATCTGTGACATTCACGATGTGGTCCTGGGCGGGAACATACCCCTGACCTCCGCCATGCTTTTCGGCACCCAACAGGACAACATGGAGGCCATTTTGGACCTCATTTATTCCGTGGAGACAAAAGCACAACCTTATCACTCGATTATCAATTTTTTTAGATTCACTTCAAATCGGCAGGCGGAAACGGGTGTTGCCCTTCCCTCATTCTCGCAGCCCGTCCATGGGCCGCTCCGAGGAAAATGGCAACTCTTTCGGCGTCCATGCCGACCGTTGCCATTTAATCCGGTCAGGGTAACCAAAGGGGGCGGAATGGTACGTAGATCTTCCCTTCCCAACAAAAACTCTTCTCTGAAATCAGGGAGGTATCATCCTACTTTTGATCACTAAGGCAGACCTCCTGGAGATATTTCCCATCCAGCCTGATACCGGCATAGAATACCGGTATGATTTTTACCTGTACCCCATGCCGGTTTTTATATTCCTGGGATATCACAGGGGTTTAATAAATGTTTAAAACTCAAAAGTAATAGACATAACCTGAAAGGCATGATGGTTTAAGATACCATCATGCCTTTTTTGTTTAAAACAATGTTTATAAAATGTTAATAAGAATACCCTTCTCAACATTAAAGTTATTAACATCAGGGTTCATAACCCTTTCGCAACAAACAGCTGTTTGATAGATAACCTATTGATATAAAAACATATGGACACATAAATGCCGTCCCATGCAAAAATGTTAACAAAATGTTAGTGAAATACAGCTTTATGAACACGTTTTTTACACAGATACAAAAATGACCTGTTTTGAACCGGCAGAGTTGAGATACTCTGCAAATTTAAAATATAAATATATTCTATAATTTTAGCTGTTTAATCTACTTTTAAACTTTTAGATGCAGCTTATTAATTATTATTATTAAAATAGAATATTAAAAAAATAAAACCACCCATTACTCGAACATGGGTAATCAATGAAAAATTTGTATACCAATCCCTGTACAAAAAAAATGACACCAACTTATTTTCATCTGAACAATATTTCATTTTTATTTCATTGAAAAAAACCTTTAAAAGATATAGATTATGCACTTGGCAAAGCATTGCAAAAAAGTTTGATATATAAACCAATCTTAGGTATTTAA